>NZ_JACHMH010000001.1:3807500-5111250 GCF_014204915.1 Crossiella cryophila | reverse complement strand
GGCCGGGGAGGCCACACCGCCGGGCAGGCGGCAGGACATGCCGACCACCGCGATCGGCTCGTCGTGCTGCTGCTCGGCCTCGCGCAGTCGTTCCCTGGTGGCGAGCAGGTCCGCGGTGACCTTCTTCAGGTACTGGCGGATCTTGGCTTCGTCGCTGGACATCGGATCACCTCGTGGCGGGTTTGGCAGGCAGGGTCAGGCTTTGAAGGTGATGCGCTGGGTGTCGAGACCGCGCACCACCACGTGCCTGCGGTAGCTCAGCGAGTCCTCGTGCACGTGGAAGTCCGGCAGGCGTTCGGCGACCGTGCGGAAGACGATCTCGGCCTCCAGCTTGGCCAGGCTGTTGCCGAGGCAGTAGTGCGCGCCGACGCCGAAGGCCAGGCCCATGCTCTTGCTCTGCCGCTGGATCCGGAACTCATCGGCCTGCGGGAACTCGCGCTCGTCCCGGTTGCCCGAGCCGATCACCAGGGTGACGATGGTGTCCTTGTCGATGTCGATCCCGTTGACCTGCTTGCCTTCCAGCGCGACCCGGCCGATCAGCAGGATCGGGCAGTCATAACGCAGCACCTCGTCCACAGTGGACATCGCGAGCGACGGGTCCTGGCGCAGCTGGGCGAGCTGGTCCGGGAACCGGGACAGCGCGAGCAGGCCGTTGGTGATCAGGTTGGTGGTGGACTCGTGCGCGGCGATGAACACGGTGGCCACGGTGTTGGTGACCTCGCGGCGGCTGAGCTTGCGGCCGTCGTGCTCGGTGCGGATCAGGCTGGAGATCAGGTCCTCGCCGAGGTTCTTGCGCCGCTTGAAGATGAGGTCGGCGAAGTAGGCGTGCACCGTGGTGGTGGTCTGGGTGAGCCGGATCAGCTCGTCCCTGGTGAAGGTCTCGGCGTTGTGGAAACTGGCGACCAGGGTGGGGAGTTCGGTGGACAGCGCCATGTCACTGGACCACTCGCGCAGCTGCGGGATGTCCTCGGCCGGGATGTCGAGCAGTTTCGCGATCACACCAAGGGAAAGCCCGGTGGCCAGGTCCTCCACGCCGTCGAACTCGCCATTGGCGATGAACTTGGCGAACAGCGAGTCCACGATCTCCCGGATCCAGGGCTCGTACCTGGCGGTGATCCGCGGCGTGAACGCCTTGGTGACCAGCCTGCGCTGCCTGCCGTGCGCCGGGTCGTCCAGGAAGAAGATCGAGTTGAGCACCGGCTCCTCGGTGGCCTCCGGGAAGACCCGCTGCATCGCGGGCGAGGCGAGGGTGTCGTTGCCCATGGCGGCGTGATCACGCAGGATCGCCATGCAGGTGGCGTAATCGCTGATGATCAGCGACCCGTCCTCGGTCTCGATCGGCCCCATCTCCCGCCACTTGGCCAGCATCGGATAGGGATCGGCGAGGGTTTCCGCCTCCAGCAGGGCGTACAGCGGGTTGTCGCGGCTCGCGACCCGTTCCCCGGCGAGGGTCATCGTCTTGGCTCCCTTGGTCATCGGTCTTCGGCGAGCACGCCGTCAATCAGGTCGAAGATCTCGTCATCGGTGGCGCTGTCCAGGTCCGGCTTGGCTGTCTCGTCGCGTTCCCTGGACTGCCAGGACCGCAGGATCCGTTCCAGCGTGCTGGTGATCGCCTCACCCCGGCCCACCGCGCCCGGCCGCAGTTCCGACAGCGCCGTTTCCAGTTCCCGCAACCGGTTCATGGTGGTCTGGACCGCATCCCGCACCCCGCCACCCAGCGCCTCGATCAGGTGCCGGGCCAGCGCGACCGGGGTGGGGTGCTCGTAGACCACGGTGGCGGTCAGCGGGGCCCCGGTCGCGGTGCTGATCCGGTTGCGCAACTGCACTCCGGCCAGCGAATCCAGGCCGAGTTCGCGGAAGGACCGGCCCGGCGGGATCTCGTTCGCGGGGTGGCCGGACACGGCGGCCACGTGCGAGATCACCACCTGGGTCAGGTAGTTCTCGCGTTCCTCGGCGGGCACGTCGTCCAGGCGTACCGGGGCCGGGGGTGCGGGGTGGTCGTCCGGTTGCACGCCGGGCAGGTTGTCGCACAGGTGGCTCGGGCGGATCGCGTTGTGGGTGGCGGCGAACCGGGACCAGTCGACCTCGGCGATCGCGTATTCCGGACCGCCACCGGCCAGTGCGCGACCGAGGGCGTCGAGTGCGGCCGCCGCGGGCATCGGGGTGATTCCCCTTGTCCGCCAGGCGGTTTCGAGTTCGGTGGTGGCCATGCCGGTGTCCGCCCACGGGCCCCAGGCCAGGCAGGTGGCCGGCAGGCCGAGTGAACGTCGTTGGTGGGCAAGGGCTTCCAGCACCGCGTTGGCGGCACTGTAGTTGCCCTGGCCGGGTGAGCCGACCGTGCTGGCGAGGGAGGAACACAGCACGAAGAAGTCCAGTGGGTGATCGCGGGTGAGGTCGTGCAGGTGCCGGGCGCCGCCCACCTTGGCCGTGAACACGGTGTCGAACCGGTTGGGCGACAAGGACTCCAGCACGCCGTCATCCAGGACTCCGGCCGTGTGCACGACGCCGGAGAGCTTGTGGTCGGCGAGCAGGTCGGCCAGGGCGTCGCGGTTGGTGATGTCGCAGGCGGCGATGGTGACCTCGGCGCCGGTGGCGGTGAGTTCGGCGTGCAGGTCCTGCGCACCAGGGGAATCCGGTCCCTGCCGTCCGACCAGGAGCAGACGGCGGGCGCCCCGGGTGGCGAGCAGGCGGGCCACGTGCCCACCAAGTCCGCCGAGTCCGCCGGTGATCAGGACGGTTCCGGTGGTCTCCGGCACCACGCTGGGCCCGGCGGGCACGGTGGCGAGTCGGCGCACGTACCCGCGGCCGTCGCGGATCGCGGTCTGGTCCTCGCCGCCGAGTGCCGCGCGGAAGGCGAGCCAGTCGGCCTCGGTCGGCTGCTCGGGCAGGTCAATCAGCCCACCCCAGCGGCCGGGCGACTCCAGCGCGGCCACCCGTCCCAAGCCCCAGACCCCGGCCTGTTCCGGCCGCGGCACGGTGTCACCCGTGCGGGCCCGGATCGCGCCCTGGGTAAGCGCCCACACCGGGGTGCCCTCGGGTGCGGACTGGAGCAGGGCGAGGGTGGCGGTGACCGCACGCGGGACGCTCGCCTCGCCGATCACCGGGTCCAGCGCGAGCAGGGACACGATCCCGGCACTGGGTGGGAGCGCCTCGGTTCCGTTGAACCGCAACACCTCTGTGGTTTGAAGCGAGCGTGCCACCGCGTCGATGATCTCGTCGAACTGCTCCCCCGGCGGCGCGACGACCAGCCAGGGACCGGTCAGCGGCAGGTGCTTCGGCGTCGCCGCCGACCACTCGACCACATGCAGCAGCGGATCCCGGGACGGCTGCGCGGCGCGGACCGGCAGCCAGTACCGCTCCCGGCTGAACTGGTAACCCGGCAACGTCACCCGCCGACCGCCGACACACCAGGCAGCCCAATCCACGGTGACCCCACGGGTGTGCGCACCGGCGAGCGCCCGGAGCACCGACTCCACGCCGGGACGCCCCTTGGGCAGCACCGGCAGGAACTCCGCGTCGGGCCGGCTTTCCTGGCCGAGTGCGCTGAGCGTGTTGCCCGGCCCGATTTCCAAGTAGGTCCCGGCGGCCAGCGCGCCGAGGCAGTCGTGGAACCGAACCGGATGCCGCGCGTGCCGGACCCAGTATTCCGGGGTGCGCAGGTCCGTCCCGGTGACGGGGCGGCCGGTGACCGAGGAGATCACCGGGATGGCAGGCTCGTGGAATTCCAGCCTGGCAAGGACTTCCCGGAACGGCGCGAGCATCGGCTCCATGTGCGGGGAGTGGAAGGCTTGCGCCACATCCAGTCTGCGGGCGTGCGGGGTGCGCGCGGCCAGTTCCAGGACGAGGTCGGCGGTACCGGAGAGGACCACCGAGTTCGGGCCGTTGATGGCGGCGATGGCGACCTGGTCTTCATGTCCGCGCAACAGTTCCCGGGCCTCGGCCTCGGTGGCGCGGATGGCGACCATCGCACCGTCGCGGTCCAGCTCGTGCATCAGGCGACCGCGGGCGGCGATCAGCGTGCAGGCATCCGGGAGGGACAGGACTCCGGCGACGTGCGCGGCGGCGATCTCGCCGACCGAGTGCCCGGCGAGCGCGTCCGGGACCACGCCGAACGCGGTGATCAGCCGGTACAGCGCCACTTCCACCGCGAAGACCGCGGCCTGGGTGTGGTCGGTGCGGGTGAGTTCGCCGGTGAAGGTGAGGTCGGCCAGGGGGCGGTCGAGGTGCTGGTCCAGTTCGGCGGCGACGGCGTCGAAGGCCGCGGCGAAGCGGGGTTCCTCGCGGTGGAGGTCGGCGGCCATGGCGGGGAATTGGGCGCCCTGGCCGGGGAAGAGGAAGGCGGTGGGGCCGTCATGGACCTCGCCGGTGATGGCGGTGGCGGTGCTGATGGCCTGGTGCAGTTCGGGTTTGGTGCGGCCGAGGTAGACGGCTCGGGCGGGGAGGTGGGTGCGGGTGGTGGCGAGGGAGTGGGCGATGTCGAGGGGGGTGGCGGGGTGGGTGAGGAGGGCTTGGGCCTGGCGGGGCAGGGCTTGGGGGGTGGCCGCGGAGATGAGCCAGGGCAGGAGTCGGGGCTGGGACTCAGGGTCGGGCGCAGGCGCGGGGTCCGGCACGGGCCGGGACGCGGGCACCGGTCCGGAGCCAGACACGGGCAGTGCCGCGAGTTCCGGCACGGTCGTGGGCGTGGCCGCGGGCTGTGCCGCGGTGTCCGACCCGAGCCGGGGCGCGGGGGCCGGGGCGAGTTCCGGTGCGGGCTCTTCCAGGATCACGTGCGCGTTGGTGCCACTGATCCCGAACGAGGAGATCCCCGCCCGCCGCGGCCGCCCCGTCTCCGGCCAGCTCACCGACTCCCCCGCGAGTTCCACCGACCCGCCGGCCCAGTCCACGTGCGGACTCGGCCGTTCCAGGTGCAGCGTCCCCGGCAACACCCCGTGCCGCATCGCCATCATCATCTTCAGCACCCCGGCCACCCCCGCCGCGGCCTGGGTGTGCCCCAGGTTCGACTTGGCCGAGCCGATCAGCACCGGGCGGTCGCGGTCCTGGCCATAGGTGGCCAGCAGGGCCTGGGCTTCGATGGGGTCGCCCAGGGTGGTGCCGGTGCCGTGGGCTTCCACCGCGTCCACTTCGGACGGTCGCAGGCCCGCTGCGGACAGGGCGGCCTGGATCACCCGGCGCTGGGCGGCGCCGTTGGGGGCGGTGAGGCCGTTGGAGGCGCCGTCGGAGTTGATGGCGCTGCCGCGCAGGATGGCCAGGATCTGGTGGCCGTTGCGGCGGGCGTCGGAGAGTCGTTCCAGGACAACGAGTCCGGCGCCTTCGCTCCAGGCGGTGCCGTTGGCGGCCGCGGCGAAGGGTTTGCAGTGGCCGTCGGGGGCCAGGGCGTAGACCTTGGAGAATTCGACGAACAGGGTGGGGGTGGTCATCACGGTGACGCCGCCGGCCAGGGCCAGGGTGCATTCGCCGTCGCGCAGGGCTCTGGCGGCCAGGTGCATGGCGACCAGGGCGGAGGAACACGCGGTGTCCAGGGTGATCGCGGGGCCCTCGAAGCCGAAGAAGTAGGCCAGGCGGCCGGAGGCGACGCTGCTCGCGTTGTCGATGGAGACCTGGCCGCTGAGGTCGGCCGGGATCTCGTGCTCGCGGTGGGCGTAGTCGCTGCCCATGGTTCCGGTGAACACGGCGGTGCGGCTGCCGCGCAGGGTGGCCGGGTCGATGCCCGCGGATTCCAGGGCGTGCCAGGCGACTTCCAGCAGGATCCGTTGTTGCGGGTCCATCACCAGGGCTTCGCGGGGCGGGATGCCGAAGAAGGCGGGGTCGAACTCGGCGGCGTCGGCCAGGAAACCGCCACGGCGCACGGAATCGTTGGTGTAGCGGGATTCGACGTCCCAGCCGCGGTCGGTGGGGAAGTCGGTGATGACGTCGCGGCCCTCGGCGAGCAGGGTCCAGAGTTCGTCCACTGTGGACACTCCGCCGGGGAAGCGGCAGCCAGCGCCGACCAGGACGATCGGGTCGTCCTCGGGTGCGACCGGGGCAGCGATCGGGGCCGGGGTGGTGGCGGTGCCGCGTAGGTGGGCGGCGAGTTGGGCGGGGGTGGGATGGTCGAAGACGGCGGTGGCGGGCAGGCGCAGGCCGGTGGCGGCGCTGAGGCGGTTGCGTAGTTCCAGGCCGCTGAGCGAGTCGAAGCCGAGGTCGCGGAAGGCCCGCTCCGGGTTGATCTTGCTGTCGTTGCCGAGCACGGTGGACACGGTGCTGAGCACCAGGTCCAGCACGGCTCGTTCGTCGCCGGGGACGAAGGTGACCGGCTGGGTGCGGGCGGCGGCTCGGCGGCGGGGGGCGAGCAGTCCCGCGAGGATGGGCAGGCGGTCGCCGGATTCGCGGTCGGTCAAGTCGAAGCGGGCGGGTACGGACAGCGCCGGTCCGGCCAGGGCCGCGTCGAACAGGGCCAGGCCGTGCTCCTGGGCGATGGGGCGCAGCCGGGACCTGCTCAGCCGGGCGTGGTCGGTGTCGCTGAGGTGGCCGGTCATGCCGGATTCCTGGGCCCACAGGCCCCAGGCCATCGAGGTGGCGGGCAGGCCGTGTGCCCTGCGGTGCGCGGCGAGTGCGTCCAGGTAGCTGTTGGCGGCGGCGTAGTTGGCCTGGCCGCGGGTGCCGATGATCCCGGCCACCGAGGAGAACAGCACGAACGCGGTGAGCGGGAGGTGGCTGGTGAGCCGGTGCAGGTTGCGGGCGCCCTCGATCTTGGGGCGGGACACGGTGTCCAGCTGCTCGGGGGTGAGGGCGTCGACCGTGCTGTCGTCCAGGACACCGGCCGCGTGGATCACCGCGGTGAGCGGGTGTGCGGCGGGGATGTCGGCGAGCAGGGCGGCCAGGGCTTCGGTGTTGGCGACGTCGCACGGGATCACCCGGACCTTGGCGCCGGGCAGATCGGGGGCCTCGGCGGCGCGGCGGCCGGTGAGGATCAGGTGGCGGACGCCGTGGTTGGTCACCAGGTGCCGGGCCAGCGCGCGGCCGAGGGTGCCGGTGCCGCCGGTGATCAGCACCGTGCCGTCCGGGTCGAGGTGGACCGGCTGGCCGGGTTCGGTGCCGCGGGACAGGCGTGGGGTGAGCAATTGGCCCGCGCGGACGGCGATTTGTGGTTCGTCGCAGGCGATCGCGGCGTCCAGCTGGTCCGGGTCGTCCAGGTCGGCCAGGGCGAAGCGGCCGGGGTGTTCGGACTGGGCGGTGCGCACGAGTCCCCAGACCGGGGCCGCGTCGAGGTCGGTGACGTCCTCGGTCGGGCTGGTGGCGACGGCCCGGTTGGTGACGACGAGCAGCACGCCGTCCTGGTCCTTGGCCAGCCAGTCACGCAGGGCGGCGAGGACCTGGTGCGCGCCGGTGGCGTGCAGGACCTCGGTGTTGCCGGTGCGGGCGGTGCGGTGCGGGACCGGGATCCAGTCGAGGTGGAACAGGGTGCGGTCGCCGCCGAGCAGGTCGGTGCGCACCGGGCGCAGGGACACCGAGTCGAGCTGGGCCACGGGTGCGCCGGTGGGGTCGGTGATGGTGACCCGGTAGGCGTCGGGGCCGGACGGGGTCAGCGTGACCCGCACCGTCGAGGCGCCGGTGGCGTGCAGGGACACCCCGTCCCAACCGAACGGTAGGCGGAGGTTCTGGTCGGCGCCGAGCAGCAGCGGGTGCAGGGCGGCGTCGAGCAGGGCCGGGTGCAGGCCGTAGCGGCCGGGTTCGGTGGGCAGGGTGACCTCGGCGTACCGGGTCTCGCCGTCCTGCCAGGCCCGCTGGAGGCCCTGGAAGACCGGGCCGTACTCGTAGCCACGGTCGGCCAGTCGCTGGTAGGCGCCGTCGAGGTTGATCTCCTGCGCACCGGGTGGCGGCCAGGCCGACCGGTCGGTCGGTTCGGGTGTGCCGTGACCGAGGGCGCCGGTGGCGTGCTGGGTCCAGGGCTCGTCCCGGGCCGGGCGGGAGTAGATCGCCAGCGCGCCCGCGGCGTCCACGGTGACCTGCAGCTCGATGGTGGCGGTGGTGGGCACCAGCAGTGGGCGTTGCACCACCAGGTCGTCCAGTCTGGGTGCACCGATCAGTTCACCGGCGTGCAGGGCGAGTTCGGCGAAGGCCGCGCCGGGCAGCAGCACCGTGCCGTTGACCGCGTGGTCGGCCAGCCACGGGTGGGCACGCTGGGACAGCGTGCCGGTGCAGACCAGGCCGTCGCCACCGGCCAGCACGACCGCGGTGGTCAGCAGCGGGTGCTCGGCGGTGGCACTAGCGGCGGCGGTGGGCAGCAGCCAGAAGCGTTCCGGCTGGAACGGGTAGGTCGGCAGGCCGGTGAGCCGTCCGCCGGGGAAGGCCCGGTCCAGGCGGAGGTCGATGCCGTTGGCCTGCGCCTCGGCCGCGGCCAGCAGGAAGCGGTGCAGGCCGCCCTCCTCGCGGCGCAGGGTGCCGAGGGTGACGCCGTCCTCGGTGTGCTCGTCCAGCAGCTGGCGCAGGCCGACGGTGAGCACCGGATGGGTGCTGCACTCCAGGAAAGCGTGCTGTCCCTTGGTGATCAGGCCGCGGACGGCGGTCTCGAACTCGACGGTCCGGCGCAGGTTGGTGAACCAGTAGTCGGCGTCGAGTCCGGCGGTGTCGATCAGCTCGCCGGTGACCGTGGAGTGGAACGGGATGTCACTGGTGCGCGGGCGGATCGGGGCCAGCAGGGTGTGCAGTTCGGCACGCAGCAGGTCGACCTGGGGTGAGTGCGAGGCGTAGTCGACCGGCAGCAGCCGGAAGCGCACGCCCTCGGCCTCCAGCACGACTGAAAGCTCGTTCAGTGCTTGGGGATCGCCGGAGACCACGGTGGCCTCGGGACCATTCACCGCCGCCACGCACAGCGCACCGGCCCAGGGCTGGATCCGCTGCTCGGTCAGCTCCCGGGACAGCCCGACCGAGGCCATCCCGCCCAGTCCGGAGAGCGCGCGGATCGCCTTGGCACGCAGGGCGACCACCCGGGCGCCGTCCTCCAGGGACAGCGCACCGGCCACGGTGGCGGCGGCGATCTCGCCCTGGGAGTGCCCGACCACCGCGACCGGATCCACGCCGTGCGCCTGCCAGAGCGCGGCCAGGGAGACCATCACCGCCCAGGTCGCGGGCTGCACGATGTCCACTGTGGACAGTGCGGTCTCATCGGCGAGCACCTCGGTGAGCTGCCAGTCCACGAACGGCGACAGGGCCTGCTGGCAGGCGGCCAGCCGTTCGACGAAGACCGGGCTGGCGGCCAGCAGGTCCAGGGCCATGCCGGTCCACTGGGTGCCCTGGCCGGGGAAGACCAGCACCGGGCGCACGTCCCGCTGCGCGGTCCCGGTGACCAGCTCCGGCGCGGGCTGACCGGTGGCCAGCGCGTCCAGTCCGGCGCGCAGGGTGTCCGGGTCGGCCGCGACCACGGCGGCGCGGTGCTCGAACCGGGCCCGGCCGGTGGCCAGGGTGAAGCCGACATCGGCCAGTGCGGCCTCGGTGTTGTCCAGGTGTGCGCGGAGGCGGGCGGCCTGGGCGCGCAACGCGGTCAGCGAGGTCGCGGACAGCAGCAGCGGCAGCACCCCGGTTTCCGCGTCCCTACCAACCGGTCGGTCGGGGGCTTGTTCGAGGAGCACGTGCGCGTTGGTGCCGCTGATGCCGAAGGAGGAGATCCCGGCGCGGCGCGGACGGCCGGTCTCCGGCCACGGTGTGTGCTCGGCCAGCGGGCGGACCGCGCCACCGGCCCAGTCCACGTGCGGGCTGGGTTCGGTGAAGTGCAGGATCTTCGGCAGGGTGCCGTGCCGCATGGCGTGCACCATCTTGATCACCCCGGCCACCCCGGCGGCGGCCTGGGTGTGCCCGGTGTTGGACTTGATCGAGCCGAGCAGCAGCGGGTGCGCGCGGTCCTGGCCGTAGGTGTTGAGCAGCGCCTGGGCCTCGATCGGGTCACCCAGGGTGGTGCCGGTGCCGTGTGCCTCCACCGCGTCGATGTCCGAAGTGGACAGACCGGCGACCGCGAGTGCCTGTCGCACCACGAGTTCCTGCGCCGGACCGCTGGGCGCGGACAGTCCGTTGGAGGCGCCGTCGGAGTTGACCGCGCTGCCACGCACGATCGCGTGCACCCGGTGCCCGTTGCGCACCGCGTCGGAGAGCCGTTCCAGCACCAGCAAACCGCAGCCCTCGGACCAGGCGGTGCCGTCCGCGGCCGCGGAGAACGGCTTGCACCGGCCGTCCGGGGCCAGCCCGCGCAGCCGGGAGAACTCGACGAACATCTCCGGGGTGGCCATCACGGTCACCCCGCCGGCCAGCGCGAGATCGCTTTCGCCGCGGTGCAGGGATTCCGCGGCCAGGTGCAGGGTGACCAGCGAGGAGGAGCACCCGGTGTCCACGGTGAGCGCGGGGCCGTGCAGCCCGAGCACATAGGCCAGCCGACCGGAGGCGACGCTGGCGGTGTTGCCGGTGATCAGGTGGCCTTCCAGGCCGTCCGGCACGGTGTGCACCCTGGGCGCGTAGTCGTGCATCATCACGCCGGTGAACACCGCGGTCCGGCTGCCCCGGATCGAAGTCGCGGCGATACCGGCGTCTTCCAGGGCTTCCCAGGCAGCGGTGAGCAGCAGCCGTTGTTGCGGGTCGGTGGTGAGTGCCTCACGCGGGGACATGCCGAAGAACGCGGCGTCGAAGTCGCCCGCGCGGTCCAGGAATCCGCCGTGCCGGGTGTAAGACCGGCCGGGCCGGTCGGGGTCGGGATCGTAAAGCGAATCCAGGTCCCAGCCCCGGTCCGCCGGCATTTCCCCGATCAGGTCGGCAGCACTGATCGCGGCCTGCCACAAACCCTCCGGCGTGGTCACGCCGCCGGGATACCTGCAGGCCATCCCCACGATCGCGATCGGCTCACGCACTGCAACTGCCCCCAGGGTGGTCGGCTCCGGAAGGTGTGGTCCGGATGCTAGCCACAGAAAATAAGCCTCAACCCGAATACGGAAAGGCTCTGGTGAATTTCGCGGTATTCTCAGCGAAATCGATTACATCAGCTAATTGACAGGAAACTGCCAAAGGGTGACCGATTCCGGTCAGCGATGTAATGGATCAAGCGCTGATGATCAGTCCGGACTGTACACAGTTATCGACCCCTCGACGCGAACAGGCGATCGGCCCCCAGTTGGCCGTTCGGCGCAGAGACTAACACGAGTGCCGGAGAAGAAAATCGAATTGGAAAAGCTGAAATAGGGGTTGTCGTCCCAGGTCAATAGGGGTTTACGCGGTGAGGTAGTCCGCGCCGCCGACGTACACCGTGTGCCCGCTAGGCACGTCCGCCCACGCCGCGGCCACGACCTCGCCGGCGAACTCGGCGATCGTGGGCAGCGAACCGGCCTCGGCGCGCCGGGCCTGGATGGCGCCAGGGTTGGCGCGTTCCAGCAAAGTAGGGGTGATGGTGCCCTCGATCATGTCACCGGAGACGACCACCAGGCTGATCTGGTGGGCGGTCAGGGCGGGGATGCGCTCGCGCAGGGCGTCCTCGCCCGCGCGTTTGCTCGCGGCCACCGGCTCGTACACATCGTAGCCGAGGCGGCTTTGCCGGAAGTGCGCCTCGTGGCTGGTGACGAAGACGATCCGGCCCGAGGGCGGCAGCAGCGGCAGCGCGGCCTCGACCAGGAACACCTGGGCGTCGCGGTTGAGCCGGAGCGCGTAGCCGGGCGCGCGATCGCGTTCCAGACCGCCGGAAGCGTTGAGCACCAACAGGTCCAGCCACCCGGCCCGCTCCCGGATCTCCCCGATCATCGCCTCCACCGCGGCCGGATCGGTGAGGTCCGCGCGCACCGCCGCGGCCATGCCGCCCGCGCGCTCGATCTCCCCGACCACTCGGTCGGCACGCTTGGCCTTGTCCCGGTAGTTCACGAACACCGTGGCGCCCTGGGCCGCCAGCAATCGAGCCGTCTCCGCGCCGATCCCCCGGGATCCCCCGGTCACCAGCGCGATCCGCCCGGCAAGACTCATTTCCGCCCCTCCATCCGGTTGACCATCGTGTCCGCGCCCGCCGTGACGTCCGCGCTGCGCGGCACCCGCCCGCGGGCGAGCCGGGTGCTCACCGCGGCGCCGAACCCGGCCATCCGGACCACCTCGTTGACGAACTCGTCCAGGTCCGCGGGCCAGGGCAGTGAGGGCTGGTTGATCAGCAGTGAGGCGCAGCCGTGCATGGCCGACCACAGGCTCAGCGCGAGCCGGCGCGGCTCGCCGTGCAGCACACCGGTGGCCACACAGGCGGTGACGGCGTCGACCATGTAGCCGAAGCAGGCCTCCGCCGCGGGCGAGGATTCGGTGCGGCGCAGCATCAGCACCCGGTACTGCACCGGGTGGTCCAGGGCGAACCGGATGTAGGCGCGGCCGCACTGGCCCAGCGCGATGAACGGGTCGGTCAGCCGGGCGCATGCCTCCCGGATGCGGCTGCCAAGGCCGTCCCACGCACGCAGGCAGACCGCCTCGACCAGCTCGTCCTTGCTGGCGAAGTGCCGGTAGACCGAAGGCGTGGTGACGCCGACCCGCTCGGCCACCGCACGCAGGGTGAGCACGTCCTCGGTGCCTGCCTCGACCAGCATCCGCTCGGCCGCCAGCAGCACTTCCTCCCGCAGCCGCCCGCCCTCGCCAGGGTTGGCCCGCACTCTCCGGCTCGACACCGGACCACAATGACACTGTCAACCTGACGACGTCAACTTCGATCCCGGGTGTGCTGGGAGGACCTGGCGCCGACCGGGCCGGGGCGAAGTGGTCGAACAGGGTGCGCCAACCGGGTCCGCACGGCAGGATGCAGGGCGCCCATCCGGCTATCGGGAGGTTTTCCCTTGCCCGCCAACGACCCGGCCAGCATCCTCGCCATGGCCCGCGCCGAGCGCGTGGACTTCCTGGCCTTCCTGCGCACCCTGCCTGCCGAGCAGTGGGAGGCGCCGACGCTGTGCGGACAGTGGCGGGTGCGGGAGGTCGTCGCGCACGTGATCAGCTACGACGACCTGACCTTCGGCAAGGTCCTGGCCCAGTTCGCCCGCGGCCGGTTCAGCCTGGACCGGGCCAACGCGATCGGCCTGACCGACTTCCGCTCGCTCTCCCCCGCCGAACTGCTGGACGCCTTCGAGCGGCACGTCCAGCCGCGCGGGCTGACCGCGAGCTTCGGCGGCGGCATGGTCGCCCTGCTGGACGGGCTCATCCACCACCAGGACATCCGGCGGGCGCTTGACCTGCCCCGGGCCGTCCCGGCCGATCGACTGCTCCGGGCCTTGCGGTTGGCGCGCAAGGCACCGCCGCTGCACGCGCGGCGGCGGTCCAAGGGGCTGCGGCTGGTGGCCGAGGACGTGGACTGGTCGGCTGGCGAGGGGGCCGAGGTGCGCGGGGCCGGGGAGGCGTTGCTGATGGCGATGGCCGGGCGCCGGGTCCCGGCGGCGGAGTTGACCGGGCCCGGCGCGCCGGTGCTGCTCGCGCGCGCCGGGTGAAGGGCGGCGGGGCGGTCGGCGGTGTTCGCGCGCGCTGGCCAAGCGGTGCGGTCGGCCGGTACCGCTCGCGCACACCAACCGAACGGTAGGTAGGTCCGCGGTGTTCGCACGCCGGATGAACGACAGCGGATGAACGACGCCGGTCGGCCGGCGGTGCTGGACCGCCGACCGACCGGTTGGTAGAGCGTCAGGAAGTCGGTGGCTCCCAGCGGTACGGGGCCCACTTCTGCCAGCTGACGTTGAGGCAGTCCAGCGTCACCACGTCCGAGGGCGCGGTGTGCTGCACCCGGCCCGCGCTCAGGCACTTGTCCGTGAGCTGGGACCGGACCTCCACCGCCACCGCGACCGGGTCCCGCTGGACGAACTTCCAGCGCTGGGCCGGGGTGTCCGCGCAGGGTTGCTGCACGACGTCCGCGCCCTCGGCCGGGCCGGTGCTGAGCACGGTCAGGCAGAGGTCGGAGGTCAGCGACTGGTAGGTGTACCAGCCGCCACCCTTGTTGGCCCGGCGCCAGGCCTGCACCTTCGTCTTGTCACACGGCTCGAAGCCGATGTAGGCGCCGGCATCGCGACTGCCCCACAGCGGGGCGAGGCAGCCCTCACCCGAGGTCGGGGTGGTGAGGTAGTCCTCCTCGGCGCTGGCCGGGGTGACTCCGGTACTGACCAGCAGGCCGATGGTGGCCAGGGCCAGCGCGAGAATACGTGTTCTCATAACGGTTTCCTTGCCTCTCAGCCCTGGAGTGCGGTCAGCTTCTGCTTGGCCGCGTCGAGTTTGGCCTGGTACCTGGCATCGGCCGCGGTGAGCCGGGTGTAGATCTCCACCGCCTCCTTGGCCATGTTCACCGCCTCCGGCTTCTTGCCGTTGCCGACCGCGTAGTCGGTTCCGGGGTTGAGCAGCCAGGTGGCCAGGTGGTCGGCGTAGACGGGTGACTTGGCCGAGATCTGGCGGACCACACCGTGTCCCTCCTGGACCTTGGTCAGGCCACCGGCCTTGTCGCCCTTGTTCCAGGTGCGGATTCCCTGCCACACCAGGGCATCGGCCTCGTGCAGCCGGTGGTCGGCCTGCTGCGGGTCCTGCTGGGCCAGCTGCCGGTAGGTCGTGACCGCCTCACCCAGCAAGGCGATCGCCTCGTCGTGCTTGCCGGTGTCGGCCAGGAAACCACTGGCGGGCGTGCGGATCCACTGCGCGAACGCGGTGGCGTAGCCGGGTCCCTTGGCCACCAGGGTGCGGGCGAGGTTGATGCCCTCCAGGGTCTTGTCGCGGCCCTTGTCCTTCTCGCCCTTGTAGAAGATGCGATACCCCTGCCACACCAGGGCATCCGCCTCGTTGAGCTTGTACTCGAACTTCTGCGGCTCCTGCTGCGCGAGCTGCCGGTAGGTCGCGATCGCCTCACCCAGCAACGCGATCGACTCATCGTGCTTGCCGGTCTCGGCCAGGTAGCCACTGACCGGCGTGCGGATCCACTGGGCGAACCCGGCGGCGAAGCCCGCTGCCTTGGGCGCCAGGGTCCTGGCCACGGCGATGCCTTCCAGGGCCTTGTCCCGGCCCTTGTCCTTCTCGCCCTTGTTCCAGATCCGGGTTCCCTGCCACACCAGGGCATCCGCCTCGTTGAACCGGTGCTCCAGCTTCTGCGGTTCCAGCTGGGCGTTCTTGCGGTACACGGTGACCGCCTCGCCCAGCAGCGCGATCGCCTGGTCGTGCTTGCCGGTCTCGGCCAGGTAGCCGCTCACCGGGGTGCGGATCCACTGCGCGAACGCCGAGCCGAAGCCGGGTCCCTTGGCCACCAGTGGACGCGCCAGGTCGATGCCCGCGAGTGCGCGGTCCCGGCCCTTGTCCTTCTCACCCTTGTTCCAGATCCGGGTGCCCTGGGCCACCAGGGTGTCCGCCTCGCTCAGCTTGTGCTCGAACTTCTGCGGTTCGTACACGCTGAGCCTGCGGTAGAGCGCGACCGCCTCGTCCAGCAACGAGATCGCCTCATCGTGCTTACCGGTGTCAGCCAGGTAGCCACTGACCGGGGTGCGGATCCACTGTGCCAGCGTGGCCGCGTAGCCGGGGCTCTCCCGGACGAGTTCGCGGGTGAGCTGGAGCGCTTCCTTGGCCTTGGCCACGGCCTGCTCGCGTTCACCGCGGTTCCACATCCGGGTGGCCTCGGTGAGCATTGCCTCGTTGTGCTGGTGCCGGGCCTCGGCGCTCAGCTTGCTGATCGCCTCGGGCGCGGACCAGGTGATGCCGTCGGCACTGGTGGACACGCTGACCCGGTTGAGGTCGGTGGCATCCCGCCAGGTCGCGGCGAGCTTGCCGCCGACCAGGCCGAGTGAGGGCGTGCCAACGGCGTGCGCCTGGGCGTGCAGCGCCCGTGGTGCGGCCCAGTTGGCGCCGTCACCGGTGTCGCTGACGGACAGGCCGTCGTTGGCCGCGTTGCGCCAGATCCCGAACACCTTGTTGTTGTGCAGGGCCACACTCGGCGCGGCCGGGGTCCGGGCGGTGCTGGTGTTGAGCACCTTCTGGTTGGTCCACTCCACCCCGCTGTTGCTGAACGCGGTGTAGAGCGCCTCATCGCCCGCCCAGCCACGCCAGAGCTGGACCAGCACGCCGTTGTTCAGCGAGATGATGCCCGGCGCCTCGGCGGTGGCGCCGTTGTTGACCACCTGCTGCGGCCGCTTCCAGTTCTTGCCGTCGTGGCTGGAGGTCAGGTACTTGCCCTGATCTGCGCCCTTGAACAGCAGCTGCAACCGCTCGTTGTGCACGCTCAGGCCGATCCCGCCGGTGGCCAGCGGCATGGGCGCCAGCCGGGTGGGTTCGGTCCAGGTCTTGCCGTCGGTGCTGCTGGACAGCGCGATGGTGCGCTCGTTGTTGCCGTCCTTCCAGGAGAACGGCCCGCTCCGCCAGACCGCGATCAGCTTGTCCTGGAAGGTGGCGATGGCCGGGACGTCACCCGCGGTGTGCGGGCCGGACACGGTGACCGGCGGCCACCACGCCTTGCCGTCGGCACTGGTCGCCACCAGCACCTCGTCCTGTTTGCCCTGCCACACCATGAAGTGCTTGCCGCCCAGGGTGGCCCGCGAGCTGCCGCCGAGTCCGCCGAAGGTCTTGCCGATCTCCGCAGGTGGCACCGGGTTGGGCTCGCCGGGCTGTTCCAGCTGGTAGTCCGGGTGGGTGGCCTTGGTCTGGATCCGCAGCGCCCGCATCAGCGCGCCGATGGTCTGCGGGTCCTGCGCGGCCGGGTTGGCCACCAGGTCGGTGGCGTAGTACTCGATCCGCTCGGCCAGCGCGTTGCGGCGCAGCCCGGAAATGGTCGCCACACAGCGGGCCACCGGGTCCGCGGTGGTCACCTCGGCCGGGGCCGCGGTGCAGTTGGGCAGTTCGCCCTTGCTGAACACGGTCTGGTCGGTGAGCCCGTCCTTCTGCTGGGACAGGTTCAGCGAGGCCCTGGCGAACAGCTCGGCGAGCGGGTGCACCTCGCCCTGCCTGGCAGGCCGCACGTTCAGCGAGGACGGGATGGCCTTGGTGCCGTACAACAGTTCCCGGAAGCGCTCATCGCTCTGCAACGCGGTCGGGAAGCCGACCTCCAGGTAGCCGCGCAGCAGCCGCAGGTTGGTGTCCACCGCCTTGGCCGACTCCAGCTTCGGCTGGGCGCCGGTCAGTTCGGCCGCGAGCAGCCGGTAGTACCGGGCCTTCCGCTCGGCCAGCGACTTGTCGATCTGCGGGTAGCTGAGCTGGGTGTCGTCCTCGGCCATCGTGCCGGTGGGGTCGTACTTCGGCGCCTCTTGCACCTTCGGGTAGAAGTCGGCCGGGTTCATGGTGCACTTGCCGTCGCGCGGTTCGTCCTGGTGTGGCTGGACACCGGGGAACCGGCACCGCTCCACGGTGCCCACGCCGCTCATCCTGGCCAGCGCGCTCTCGTTCGTCTGCCCGGGGATGATCCCCCGGACCTGGAACTCGACGTTGATCCGGACCATCTTCCGGCTGCCCTTGGTCACCGTCTTGATGCAGCCCACCGGCGGGTCGGGCGACCACTCGCACCCGATCACCGTCGGCTGGTCGAGGTCGTAGCGCTCGTAGCCGTGGTCGATGGCGAAGGTGTGCGCCCAGCAGGTCCGCAGGTCCATGGCGGGGTTGAGCTGCTTGAGCATCCGCAGCGGCGCGGGCAGCTTGTCGCTCCAGATCAGCTGGGGCATGCCCGCGATGCCGGGGTAGTCGGCGGGCCGGTAGCAGTGCTGCACCGGTCCGGTGTCGTGCTTCATGAACCCGGTGACCGGCTGGTTGCGATCGCCCCACAGGTCGAACCGGCGGTCGGCGTCCTGCACCTCGAGGTGGGTCTCGAAGGACTTGAAGTCATTCGCCATGCCCGCGATCAGCCTGGCGTTGTCCTTGAGCCGGTCGCCGAGCAGGTTGTTGGTCGCCGTCCACGGACCGGTCGGCGGCTTGAACTCCGGCTGGTTGAGCCGCCGGGTCGCGCCGATCACGTCCTGGCCCGCCTTGAGCAGATCGTCCACCCTGGCCACGCCGAACTTGCCGTCACCGTCGGGGTCGACCAGCTTCTCCTGCGCGGCCAGTGCCGGGTTCTGCTCCATCAGCACGGCGTAGGAGCGCATCGCCGCGGCCAGCAGGTCGGCGTTCGGCACACCGGTGGAAGGCTTGCCGAAGCCGTACTTGGGTCCGGCGTTCAGCTCGGCCCAGGTGGTCAGGTAGTTCACCGCGGAGGTCGCGCTGTTGCGCGCCAGGACCGTCCCCGGCGGGTCGTTCGTGGCGGATTCCATGAACACATCGCTGCGCGCCAGGATGTCCCCGGCCACCGAGAAGGCTTCCGCGCCCTCCTTGTAGTTGGCCTTGGTCTGGTCGTCGAAGGACGGGATCGGGTGGCCCTCACGCGCGGCGTAGTCGAGGTACTTGCGGAGCTTCTCCTTGAACGGCTGGGCCGCCGCGGCCCGCAGTGCGGCCAGCAGCTGCGTGTGGTTGCTCTCCATCTTGGCCGCGATGCCCAGCAGCTCCTTGTGCATCCTGGTGATGTCGACGGTGAGCTGGAAGTTCGACTGCTTGATCGCGATCAGCACCTGGTCGAACTTCAGCAGCATCTCGCCGAACATCAGGTTGAGCGTGGCGTCGATGCGGTCGAAGCGGGCGTTGACGTGCTGGTGGAAGGCGATCAGGAAGTCCTTGAGCTGCTTGAAGCTCTCCCGCATCTCGGTGTGCATCTTCTGGATGGCCTGCAGTTCCGGGCTGGGTCCGCCGCCACCGCTGGCGAGCAGGCCGACCAGGGTGGTGATCAGGCCGACCGCGGCGCCGATCACGGTGCCGATGGCTGGCACGATCGAGCCGATCGCCGCACCGGCCGCGATGGCGGTGCCCAGCGCGGCCACCGCGTTGATCATCGGCAGCACGTGCTTGCCGATCTTGTACAGGGTGTCGGCGAACTTGACCAGGTCCGCGGCGTAACGCGGGCTGAGCACCTTGGCCACGGTCGCGAAGGCGGTCAGGCCGCCCTTGACGTAGTCCAGGTACTCGTCGAACTTCTTGGCCTGTTCCTCGAGTTCCTTCAGCTCCTGCTCGGCGGGCTTCTTGACCTCGCCGGTGACCGGGTCGACGTGCTCCTTGACCCAGGCCAGCGCCTTGCCCAGCGGGGTGTCCGGCGAGTTCGGGTCGCCGAGCACCTTCACCAGCGGGGTGAGCTGCTTGGTCAGCGCCGCCATGCCCTGCGGGAAGCCCTGCTGGAAGGCCGTCTGGACGGCGTCGACGTCGATGACCTTCTTGATCTGCGGCAGCTGCTTGAGGGTGTCCAGCGGCGCGGCCGGGTCCACCGCGGCGGTCTCGGCCACGGTGGCCTTGCCCAGCCGGGTCTTCCAGAGGTCCTTGAGGGTCGCGTCCCGGCCCGCCACATCCCGCACCGCGCCCCAGATCTGCGGCGCGATGTCGATGGAGCTGACGCTGAACTGCTGCAGCACCCCGCGCATCTCCTCCGGCGAGTCGGTCGCCTTGAGGTCGCGTTTGGTCAGCGCGGTGAGCAGCACCTTGAGCTGCTTGCCGCCCTTGTCCACCTCGGGGATGGCGTAGAGGGCCTCCATGCCGCGGCCGAGGGTGTCCGGCACCAGGTCGCGTTCGGTGGCCGGGGCCACGGCCAGGCCGACCACCCGCTGCACGTCGGCGGCGTGCCGGTCCAGCGCGTCGGCGGTCGCGGCCGGGTTCTTGGCCCGCCAGTCCACCAGTTCGGCGCTGAGCAGCAGGTTGCGGTCGTGGGTGCGGCCGTTGTCCTTGAGCTGCACGGCCGCGCTGAACAACGCGCTCGCGAGCTGTTCCGGGGTGATCCCCGGTTCGGCCGCGACCGCGCTGGGCGCGGCGACACCGCCTGCCAGCACCGCCATCGCCACCACAGGCGTCACCAGACGCCGGGCGAATCCGGTCAGAGTCATCAACGTTCCTCGCGATTGGAGAGAAGCGGCCAGAACGGCCCAGCGGGTGCTCACCCGGCGAGGAGACTGCCCAGCGAATCGGCGAGATTCCAGGTCAAGGCGTATCCCGCTGTCTGATGCGACTGGGATACACCCGCTGACCTGGCCTGTTACCGGCCGGGCAGACCGATTTGCCCGATCAGGCGGCCGGTTGGCCGGGGGCTCAGGGGCAGCCGGTGACCTGGCGGGCGGGTTCGGGGAGCTGGGCGATCCGCTCCTCGGACAGCTTGGCCGGACCCACCGCGGCGCACACCGCGGCCCGCCGCGCGCCGTCGTCCGCGGGCACCACCGTGGGCGCGGGCACCAGCTGGACGAGCAGGCCGCCGTCGGTGGTCTGGGTGCGTTCCTCCTCGACGCCGAACCAGCCGCCGCGCCACACCACGGTCAGCGGGCCGGGTTGCCTGCCGGGCCGCAGGCCGTTGTCGGCCGGCAGCTTCTCCGGCACGGTGAGGTCGGCGGCGGTGCGCACCCGGACCTGGTCGTCCTCGGCGGAGAGGGTGAGTTCGGCGGCGGGTTCGGGCAGGGCCAGGGTGTCGGTGCGGCGGCGGGTGGTCAGGTCCCAGAGTTCGACCCGGTCCGGCAGGGCGACCCCGAGGGTCCGGCCCGCCGGGTCCACCGCGAGCGCGGAGACGTCCCTGGACAGCTCGAAGGGCAGGGTGAAGGCGGTGTCCGGGACCTCGGCGCCGTCGGAGAGGCGCAGGCGGCGGACCTGGCCGTCGGCCTCGGCGATCAGCGCGGTCTCGCCGAGCGGGAAGATCCGCGGCTGGCCGAGCGGGATGTTGTCCCGGTACCGGACCGGCACGGCGACCGGCGGGTGCCGCCGCCGGCCGGTGCCGAGGTCCCAGCGGGTGATGGCGCGGTCCAGCACGGTGGTCAGTTCGGCACCGCCGGTGAAGGTCAGGTCGACCGGCAGCATCAGGGAGGGCTCGTTGCCGAGGCCCAGTTCGGTGATCTTGGTGAGGGTGACCGGGTCGTAGACGGTGACCAGGAACTGGTGTTCGGTGGCGGTGTCCCGGCGGCTGGCCACGGCGAGGTGTTTCCCGTCGCCGGACAGCGCCATCGACTTGGGCGCGAACGCGTCCATCGGGTGCCTGCGCCGCTCGGCGGGCACCGCTCCGGTGCGGCGCTGGGTCTTGAGGTCCCAGGTCTGCACGGATCCGTCCAGCAGCTGCACGTGCAGCCGGGAGCCGTCGGCGGCGAAGCGCAGGTTCTCCGCCGAGGCCACCGCGGAGTCGACCGACTCCAGCGGCGGGATGCGCAGACCGATCAGGGTGTTGTCCGCGGCCAGCACCACCCGGCCCGAACCATCCGGCTGGAAGGCGGCGGCGCGGACGGTCCAGGTGTCCTGCTGGTCCTTGCCGCCCAGGGCCGGGATGACGAAGCGGCGATCCGGGGCGCTGCCGTCCGCACGCCAGATCGCGAGCACGTCCGGGCGGTCCGAGCCGGTGCGGAAGGTGGCGACGAGTTGCCGGTCGGAGGTGTCCAGGCGCTGGTTGTGCGGTCGGCAGGTGCTGCCGTGCACGTGCAGGTCGCGGTGGAACTTCCGTTCGGCGAGGCCGATCACGACACCGCGTTCCACCGCCTCGTCCTTGAAGCAGCCGCTCATGACGATGTCGTCGGCGGAGTTGGCCACCACGGTCCCACCGGGCATGGACGGCAGGTTCCGCCTGCCGCGCGGGCTGAGTTCCAGCAGCGGATAGGTGCCGTCGGCGGCCTTGACGTCGAGCACCAGCGCGGTGTCGGCGCCCCGGACGGCCAGCGCGCCCGCGCCGACGCCCTTCTCGTCGCGAAGCGGGTTGGGCAGTTCCAGGGTGGTGCGCGCGCCCGAACCGTCCACGGCCAGCAGGGCCAGGGTGCGGCCGCCGGACTCCCCGAAGGCGAGGGTCCTCCCGGTGCGGTCGAGCACGAAGGCGGCCGGGAACTGGGAGTTGAGGTTGCCGGGGAACGGGATCAGCCGCCGCACCTCGCGATCGGCGGCGAGGTCCCAGACGAAGACGATGTCCTCGCCCTTGGCCAGGGACCGCGGGGTGGTGCGTTTGGCCGAGATCACCGCGTGGCCGGGGTCGAGGATGGCGATCCGGTTGGCGAAGGAGAACTCCGGCGGCAGCGTGTAGGTGCGGTCGGTACGCGCGCGGTCGAACTGGTGGATGGTGAAGCGGTTGGTGACGCCGTCGGTGGCCGCGGTGGCGGTGGCGTCCGCACTGACCGATCGGTTGGCTGCGCTGCTGCTGCTCATCTCCAGCAGCCGCTCGGCCAGGCGCAGGCCCAGGTGGTCCTCGTCCACCCGGCGCCGCACGGCAGGCGGGTCGGCCACCGCGGCGGCGCGCTGGTTGATCAGCAACCGTTCGGTGAGCGTGCCAGCCCGCTCGGCGCCTGCCTTGACCGTGTCCAGCGCGGCGGCGGCGCGGGCCTCGGCTTCGCGGGCGCGTTGCCCGGCGACCTGGTTGCGCCACACCAGCACGCTGCCAGCCAGCAGCACGAGCACCAGCGCGACCACCCCGATCCGGGCCAGCAGCGCGGTGCGGTGCGCGCGCTGTCCGGCCCTGATGTACTCGGCCTCGCCGGGCAGCACCTGGCCGGCGTGGGTCTTCTCCTTGCGCAGCGCGGTTTTCAGCGTGCTGCCACGTGGGAGCAGTGCCTTCTCCCGGCCGGAGGCGCGCCACTGCCCGGCCTGCTGGTGCACGGTGTCCTGCCAGGTGCGGAACTCCCGTTCGGCGGCCAGCCAGTCGCGCAGCCGGTCCCAGCCGTGCACGAGTTGCTCGTGCGCGAGTTCGACCTTGCGCCCACCACGCTCGCTCTCGCTGACGGTGATCAGCCGGGTGGTGGCCAGGCTGTCGACGACCGCGGCCAGTGCCGGGTCCAGGTCGGCGGCGTGCAGTGGTCGGCGGGCGTAGCCGGTCTCGCCGATCGGGCTCAGCAGCTGGCAGAGCAGCCTGCGGGCGGAGTCCTGGTCGGGCAGGTCCTGCCACACCGTCTCGGCGTAGTCGGCGATCGCGCCGGTGACGCCGCCGATGCCGTCGTAGGCGGCGTGCTCGATGACACCGCCGCGTTGCCGCTCCCACAGCATGGTCAGCGCGAACTGCAACAGCGCCAGCGAACCGGCCGGGGTGTGCGCGACGATCCGCTCGACCAGGCCGGGCGCGTAGGCGGGCATGGCCGGGGCGCGCAGCGGGGCCTCGATGATCTCGCGCAGTTCGGGCTCATCCGGCGGGCCGAGCAGGGTCATCCGCTCGTTGAGCAGCTGCGCCATTCCCGACCGAGCGGTCAGTACACCGATCAGATCACTGCGCACGGTCACCAGCACGGTGACGATCCAGCCCGGCCGCGGCCCCGCGAGGTTGGCCAGCGCCCGCAGCACGTCCTCGGGCGGTTCGGTCCCGCCGTGCCGCAGCTCCTCGAACTGGTCGACCAGGACCAGCAGTCTCCGCTGCCCCTCCCCCGGCGGCAGCAGGTCAGGGGCCGGGCCGGTGAGCAGTGCGCGGGCGGCCTCGGCGGTGGGGTTGTGCTCGGGCAGGTGCGGGCGCAACGCGGTGCACAGCCCGGTCCAGATCGTGGCCGAGGGCGTGGCCCGCAGCACCGCGACCCGGTAACCGTCCCGCCGCAGCGCGGGCGCCACCCCGGCCAGTGCGAGCGAGGACTTGCCACTGCCGGAGGGCCCGGCCAGCACGGCGAACCTGTTCTCCCGCAACACGGTCACCAGTTCGGCGGTGCGTGCGGCCCGGCCGTGGAAGGTGTCCGCGTCCTCCTCGGTGAAGGGTTCCAGCCCACGGAAGGGCGGCCGGACCAGCGCGAGCCGGTGCAGTTCCGGCCACGCCTGGTTGAGCAGCGCCGCCGGGATCAGGTAACCGGTGCGCCGATGCGCCTGCCGTTCAGCCGCCGCGACGATACCGACCACCCCGTCGGCGGCGTGGTCCCAGACCGGCGCACCGCTGAAGCCGGGCGCGAGGGAGAACCCACCGGTGCGCTCGTCGTCGATCTGCACCATGCCCGAGGCCGAACTCCCGCGCAGCACCCCACTGGCCCACACACCCTGGTCATGCCCGACCGGCACCCCGAAGGCCCGAACCTCGTGCCCCCACACCGCGTCCACCGACACCACCCGGGCCGCCGCCGCTGCCGCCGGCGTGCGCTCCAGCACCAGCCCGGCGACATCGCGTTCGGGATCCCAGGAGGCCACCGTCGCCTCGACGAACTCCCCCGCCGCGACCAGCGGGAAGTCCACTCGCACCGGCAACCGCGGCGCAGGCCCCGCCAACGGCACCCCCAGCGCGTCGGCGACCACGTGCGCGCAGGTCAGCACCTGCCGCGGCCCGACAAGACAGCCCATGCCCAGTGGCTCACCGCCGCGGAACAACCGGACCACCGACGCCGCAAGCGGATCCACCCGCACCCTCCCCGCCTCGGACTCCCCCCAATGTCGCGCTACGCACCCACTCCGTTACCCCAGGTTGCCCCTTCGGGCACCGCTAACCTGCCCCCGTGCTGATCGAGTCCACCTACCCAGCCACGGACGCCCGCCCCCTCTCCGTCACCACCCTGGGCACGGGCCCCCTGGTGGTCCTCCTACACGGCGGCGGCCCCGACCACCACAGCCTGCTCCCCCTGGCCCACCACCTGTCCGACCAGCACACCGTCGCCCTACCCGACATCCGCGGCTACGGCCGCTCGCTTTGCCCCGACCCCACCCAACACACCTGGACCCACTACACCCAGGACGTCCTGGCCCTGCTGGATCACCTGGGCGCCGAACGGGCCGCACTGGGTGGCACCGGACTGGGCGCGACCATCAGCCTGCGCACGGCGTTGCGGCATCCGGACCGGGTCGCGGCCACCGTGCTGATCAGCGTCGAGGACATCGAGGACGACTCGGCCAAGGCCGCCGAGGCGGAGTTCCTGGCCGCTTTCGCCGAGCGGGTGCGGACTTCCGGGCTCGAGGCGGGGTGGGCGCCGATCCTGCCGCAGCTGGCGCCGTTGATCGGGGCGCTGGTGCGGGAGGCGATACCGCGGGCGGATGCGGCGAGTGTGGCGGCGGCCGCGGCTATTGGGGCGGATCGGGCGTTCGGTGGGGTGGGTGAGCTGGCGGGGGTGGTGGCGCCGACGCTGGTTTTCCCGGGGGCTGACTACCGGCATCCGGCTGCGGTGGCGCGGGAGTTGGTGGGGGTTCTACCGAACGGTCGGTTGGCGGGGGTGGGGTTGTCGGAGGATTTGCGTAGTGCGGAGGATCTGGCGGGGGCGGTGGGGGCGGCGGTGCGGGAGTTCTTGGGCGAGGTCCACCGCGTGGCCTGAGCGGGCTCAGTGCGGCCAGGCCGGTCACGGTCATGTGGTCACGAATCCGCCGAGCCGGCCACCATCGTCACCGCCACGGCGAACACCCGAGGTGGGCTGGTCGCTGTTGGCGTCCAACGGTCGGCGGGCGGGCCGACCAACCGCGGGCCAATCAGGTGCTCGTCGTGCTCGTATCCGCGAGCCCAGATGTTCCCCACCTGCTCGGTGCTGGAGCTGAGTTGCCTGCGCTGCAACGCGATCGACAGGAGCACCTCACCGAGACGCGGTTCCGCGCCGCCGGTAACTGGGGAAGATGTCCAGCGAATCCTGCTCTCGGCAAGGCAGATCCGGCAGGCCGTAGATCCGCGGACAGCGTTTCGAAGCTGGGTGGCAAGATGTTGTTTCCCCAGAACGATTCCGAGGACTTCCAGCTTCCGGCGCCGTCGATTGAGACCATCGCGGGCTGAGGCGATCTACCACCGGACCAGCCCGCTCAGTGCGCGCCAAGCACCAGCGACAGCACGCACAGTTCGCTCACCGCGTTCCCCACCCACCCCACGCCGACCACCACGCACCCCAGCACCAACACCGGCGCCACCCAACGCCAGCACCTACCGCCCGGTCGGGACAGCTGCGCGATCCGCGTCGCGAGCTGCTCCCCCGGCGCCGCCGGATGATGCGGGAAGGCACGCAACGCCGCCAGCACCGCGGGCACCCCATGCGCGCGAGCGGCGACGGCATCCGCGTCCAGCTCGGTCAGCAACGCCACCTCGCCCGGGGCCGCCCGGAACAGCGGGACGAACGGAAAAGCCTTACGCAGCGCGGCAAACCCCGCCACCACCAGATGATGCCGACGAGTCCGGTGGGCTTGTTCGTGGGTGAGTACGGCGGCCAGCTCCGCCTCGGGTGCCTGGTCGAGCAGGGCGGTGCTGACGACGGTGGGGCCGGTGGTGCCGGCGAGGCTGTAGGCCAGGGGTTGGTCGTGCGGGAGGGTGACCACGGTGGGGTGGCCGGGGATCGGGGTGGCGAGCAGGGCCAGGGCGTCGCGGTGGGTGCCGGTGCTGTGGCGGACTCGGCGGGCGTGTGGGATCACGGTCAGTAGCAGGCGGGTGAGCAGCAGGGTCACCAGGAGCACGGCGGTGGTGTGCAGGGCGGTTTCGGGGGCGAACAGGCCCGCTTCGCGCAGGGCTGTCCAGCAGCGGTGGACGGTCGCCGACCAGGCCGCGGTGGTGACCTCGGGGAACAGCAGCAGGGCGATTCCGGTGGGCAGGGCGAGCAGCGCGCCGATGGTGGTGAGCACCCAGGCGGTCAGGGTCAGGGCTGGGGGCAGGGTGCGGCGGGCCAGGCGGAGGGCCGGGGTGGCGTACCAGGCCAGGGCCAGGGCGGTGGTGATCAGCAGCAGGCCCGCGGTCACCGGCGCCGCCCGTCCTCGCCCAGCACGTCACGCAGGGCGGCGGACTCCTCGGCCGAGACCGACTGGGCGAAGTGCAGCAGCACGGCGGCGGAGTCCGGGGACTCGTCGAGCACCTCGCGCAGCAGGCGGGCGGTGCGCTGGGCGCGGGTGGCGGTGGCCAGGTACCGGAACGCGCGGCCGTGCTTCTCCCTGGTGAGCCAGCCCTTGCGGCACAGCTTGTCCAGCACGGTCTGCACCGTGGTGTAAGCCAGTGCCCGATCGGGCCGCAGCGACTCCAGCACGTCACGGACGGCGACCGCGCCCTCGGCGGCCCACACCACGTCCATGATCGCCGATTCCAGTTCACCAAGCCCGTGCACCTGCGCATTCTGGCATGTCCGGACCGCCTGGCTCGAACTCCTACGCTCGATAGTAGTGTGGCGGCGTGGCTGTCAAACCCAACCGTCGACCCGTTCGGATGACTCTGCTGATCGCCGCGCTCGGCGCCACCTCGGTGGCCGTGCCGGGTGCGGCGGCGGCCGATCCACCGCCGCCCGCCAACGCCTCCGAGGCGCTGACCAAGCTCACCGAGCTGAACAAGGAGGCGGTGAAACTCACCGAGGAGTGGCACAACACCCGCGATGACCTGGACCGGCGGCGCAAGGACCAGGACACCGCCAAGACCCAGCTCGACCAGGCGAACCGGGAAGCGGGCGCGGCCAGGGACAGCATCGGCTCCTACCGGGTCGAGGTGGACAAGCTGGCCGCCGCCTCCTTCGACAACGTCGGCCTCAACCCGGTCGCCGCCCTGCTGACCAGCGGTTCCCCCCAGGATTTCCTGGACCGGATGTTGTTGCTGGACATCGTTTCCAGCGAACGCAAGGACACCCTGGAGGGCTACCGCCGGGCCTTACAGCTCGCCGAGACCGCCCAGCGCCGGACCGAGGAGGCCGGTCGCCGCGCGGGCGAGGCCGAAGCGCAGGCGAGCCGGCTGCTCGGCGAGCTGGATCAGCGCAAGGCCGAGATGGATCGCCGGGTGGCCAGCGCCAAGGCCCAGCTGGACCGGCTCTCCGCCCGGGACCGCGGCGCCCTCACCGGCGGCGGCCAGACCAACTACACGGTCAACGACATCCCGCAGGGCCTGGCCCAGCAGGCCATGCAGAAAGCGTTGGGCCGTCAGGGAAAACCCTATGTCTGGGGCGCCTCCGGACCGGACACCTTCGACTGCTCCGGCCTGCTGTACTGGTCCTACCGCCAGCTCGGCGTCACCCTGCCCCGCTCCAGCCGGGACCAGGCCAGGGTCGGCGCCGCGGTGACCAGGGACCAGTTGCGGCCGGGTGATTTCGTGGCCTTCTACCAACCGGTCGGTCACATCGGGATCTACGTGGGCGACGGGAAAATGGTGCACGCGCCGCAGGGCGGGGACACGGTGAAGGTCTCCGGTGTGATGTGGGGCGACCTGGTCGCCATGCGCCGCCTGGGCTGAGGCGGAGGTCGGCTCGGGCGATCACGGCTTCAGGTGATCTGGTCGACCCGGTAGGCGATCCCGCCGTCGACCAGGTATCCCGAGCCCACGCAGACGATGTCGTTGAGCCATGCGTAGTGCCCTGCTCCGGTCTCGAAGAGCGGGTTCGTCCGGAAGTAGTACCGGCTGGGGTCGATGTGGTGCCTGGTGGCGGGATCGGCCAGGTCAGGCCGCAATTCGGGCGGGGTGACCCAGCGGCCGCCGTAGGTCATGTGCACCAGGGCGTCGTCGTGGGTGCGCAGGGTCAGCCGGACATCCAGGTTCATCGTCCCGTCCGGGCCGAACAACGCCCAGTCACCGCCACCGGGAAGCACCTCGCCGCGCAGCCGCGGCCCGCGGAAGGTGCCGCCTGCGGAACCGAAGACGGTGCGCCTGCCGAAGGGGCCCGTGCCGATCTCCAGCCGCGGGTTCAGGTCGATGACGATGTCGAACAGGTGGCAGGTGGTGATCTCGCCGATGGTCTTCACCCGGGGGTCGTGCGTCATGTGTTGTCTCCGAACAGGGTGTGCCGGACCGCGTCCGTGGACACGCCGGACTGGGCGCACAGTGCCGACAGGTCGATGAAGAACCGCTCGCCGGCGATCAGGTCGTCGGCGAAGGTGAACTGGAGGAACGCCGGCAACTCGGCGCGTCGGCCGTTGGGCGTCACGCCGAACCGATCGCCGGTCATGGTCATCCGCACCGTACCCCAGCAGACCAGCGTGTCGTCGTTGGCGGCGTGGCCGTGCAACTCGACCTCATAGTCGGGAAAAGACGCGAAGAAGCGGGTCAGCGCCTGCTCGTTGGCCGCCGGCCCGCGTGCCCTGGTCCCGAAGGCCGGCGCCTCCAGCAGCATGTCCCGGTGCAGCAGCCGCAGGGCCGCGGGCACATCCTGGCGGCTCTTGGCGACCGCCAGCTCCTGTGCCAACTCGAACATCCGGTGATCGTTCATAAAGTAAACGTACGGTCGATCGTACGTTTACCGCAAGAGTTGTGGCAGGATCCAGTCGATGAGCGAGATCGCGGGTGACCGGCGCCTGCTGCGCGGCGCGCAGTCCCGGCGGGCGATCGTCCGGCACGCCGTCGATGTGGCATCGCTGGACGGGCTCGACGGGCTCAGCTTCGGCAGGCTCGCGATCGATCTCGGGCTCAGCAAGAGCGGTGTGCAGACCCTGTTCGGCACGAAGGAGAACCTTCAGGTCGCCGCGGCCGAAGCCGCACACGAAGCGTTCGGGGATGCCGTGATCCGCCCCGCCCTGTCCCAGACCAAAGGCGCCGCACGGCTACGCGTCCTGGTCGACCAGTGGATCGCCTACGCCGAGGGACCGCTTTTTCCCGGCGGCTGCTTCTGGGCGGCGAACCTGCCCGTCTTCGACAGCCGCCCGGGTCCGGTCCGCGACGCACTGGCCAACCAGCAACGGGCCTGGCGCGGCCTGATCGCCGCCGAGGCGCGACATGCCGCTGACGCGGAACACATCGCCGGCCTCGACGCCGATCTCGTGGCTTTTCAGATCGATGCGGTGCTCACCGCCACGAACATCGCGCTACGACTCGGCGAGGATGACGCGGTGCGCAAGGCCCGCCGGGTCATCGAGGCGTTGCTCGCACCAGCACGCTGAGCCGCCCCGACCGCCGCGATCACAACCGGCAGCTGATCTCCAGGCCGTCCTCGACCGGGAAGGTCACGCTCTGGTAGCCGTTCTCCGGGTCGCGGACGTAGTCGAGGTAGGGCTGCAGGCTTTCCAGGTTGACGTCGTCGGCGACCACCAGGGTGCCTGGGGCCAGGCGTGGTTCCAGGAGCTGGAGCACGGGCAGGCAGAGGTTCTTCCAGCCGTCGAGCAGGACGAAGTCGGCGGGGGTGTCCCCGGCGAGGGTCTCGCGGGCGTCGCCGAGCCGGACCGTGATCAGGTCGTCCAGGCCGGTCTCGGCGAAGGTGCGGCTGGCGGCCTCGGCCTTGGCCGCGCTGAGTTCGGTGGTGACGACGTGGCCGGAACCGTTGTCGCGCACCGCGGCGGCCAGGTACAGCGTGGAGATCCCGAACGAGGTGCCGAACTCGACCACGGTGGCGGGCCGGATGGCGCGGATCAGGTTGTAGAGCAGTCGGCCGCCCTGGGCCGAGATGGGCATGACGATCTCCGCCGCGGCATCGGCCTGCTCCTGCGGCGCCATCGCGGCGAAGTCGGTGCGCCAGGACGGCGGCAGGCGGGTCTCGTCCTGGTCGGCCGAGGCGAACAGGCGGGTCAGCTCGGCGGTGACCCTGGGGTCTTCGAGGGTGTTGGCGGTTGTCATGGGACCTAGAGTAGACGCAACGGTGCGTCTAGTCTAGGTCGAACGGTCGTACCCTCTTGCGAGGAGGTGCGGATGAGATCGGACGACGTGGCCGACCCGGCGGCGCGGCGGCATCACGGCAATCGGCACGGCCGCAGCGAGCACGCGCGGCGCGCGGTGCTGGAGGCCGCCGACGACCTGCTGGTGGAGAAGGGGTTCGCCGGGGTCACCATCGAGGCCATCGCGAGCAGTGCCGGAGTGGCGAAGCAGACCATCTACCGCTGGTGGAGCACGAAGACCGACATCCTGCTCGACGCCTTCCTGCAGGACGCGGCCGAGGACCTGGCGGTGCCCGATCACGGCGAGGTCGGCGCCGACCTGCGGGACTACCTGTCGAGCCTGACCCACTTCCTGACCCGGTCGGACGCGGGCGCCGTGCTGCGCGCCCTGCTCGGCCAGGCCCAGCACGACCCCGCCTTCGCCGCGGTGCTGCGGGCACGGTTCCTGGACGAGCAGCACGACCGCGACCGGCTGGTGATCGAGCGGGCTGTCCACCGTGGACAGTTGCCCGCCGACCTGGACGTGCCTGCGGAGGTCGACCAGCTGGTGGGGCCGATCTACTACCGCCTGCTGGTCACCGGCGATCGGATCGACGAGCACTTCACCGACCGGTTGGTAGCGGCCTTCCTCCAGCGTGCCGGGAGGAGTTGACCCCGCCCCGAGGTCAGGGCACAGCCTGGCCGCATGACAGACATCGCGCTGACCGAGGCCGTCCAGGCGTTCGTGGACATCGGATTCGCCGGGATACAGGTACGCGTAAACGATCAGCGCGGCGAGTGGACGGGCAGCGCCGGGGTACGCGAACTGGGCGGGACGGCGAAGCCGCCGACGGACGGCAGGTTCCGGATCGGCAGCAACACCAAGACCTTCGTCGCGACCGTGGTGCTGCAACTGGTCGCCGAGGGCCGGATCGGTCTGGACTCCCCCGCCGCCGACCACCTGCCGCGGTTCGCCCTGGACCGGCGGATCACCGTGCGGATGTTGCTGGCGCACACCAGCGGGGTGTTCAACCACACCGGCGAGGTCGACCCGGACGGGACGACCGTGCCCGGCCTGCCCTCGATCGGCCAGGACTGGGTGGACCACCGCTTCCGTACCTACCAGCCGGACGAACTGGTGCGTTTCGCGCTGGCCAGACCGGCGAGGTTCGCGCCGGGAACCGGTTGGGGCTACTCGAACACGAACTACGCGCTGGCCGCGCTGCTGATCGAGCAGGTCACCGGGCGCTGCTACGCCGAGGAGTTGCAGCGACGGATCCTGCGTCCACTCGGGCTGGACAGCACCATGACGCCGGGCGCCTGGCCGGGAATCCCCGGGCCGCACGCGCACGGCTACTACCGCTACCAGCACGCCGGGCAGTCAAGAACGGTCAACGTCACCCGGCAGAATCCGTCCCTGCTGTTCGCCTCGGGTGACCTGATCTCGACCACCCAGGACCTGCACACCTTCTTCGCCGCGCTGATGAGCGGCAGACTCCTGCCAGCCCCGCTGCTGGCCGAGATGCGCCGGACCGCGCCTGACAGCAACGGTTTTGGCCTTGGCCTGCGTGTGCGGGAGGCGAGCCCGGACTGCGGCGGCACCCTGTTCTTCCACAACGGCAGCACCATCGGTTACGGCGCGCTGATGTACGGCACGCCCGACGGCAGCGAAACCCTGACCGCCTCGGTGACCGGCGGGGACGCCGAGGTCGACCTGGCGACGGAGTTCCCGAAGGCGTTGGACCGGCTGCTCAACGCGTTCCGCGACGGGCAGCCGGGTTGACCTTGACCTCGGGTCAGGCCGCACACTGCCGGACATGGCTCCCCCGACCGGCGTCACGATCGGCCAGGCCGCGGCCTTCGCCGGGGTCACGGTGAAGACGTTGCGGCACTACCACCGGCACGGACTGCTCGCCGAACCACCGAGGGACAGCTCCGGCTACCGGCGGTACGGCTCGGCCGACCTGCTGCGGCTGGTCCAGGTCCGCATCCTGGCCACCGCCGGGGTGCCGCTGGCCGAGACCGGGCCGCTGCTGGCGGCCGGGACCGAGCAGTTCACCGCCGCGGTCGGCGACGTCGACCGGCGTCTCACCGAGCAGATCGCCGCCCTGACCGCCCGGCGGGACACCCTGCGCCGGCTCGCCGAGGGCGACCGGCTGCTGCTGCCGGACCGGGCGCTGGCGATCCTGGCGCGCTTCACCGAGCTTGGCTTCGATCCCGACTACGCGGTCGGTCAGCGGGAGGCGCTGGTGCTGGCCAGGGCGGTGGCGCCGGAGTTGTTCGACATCTTCCTGACCCAGCTCGAACACCGGCTCGCCAACCCGGAGTTCGTCCTCCTGACCAAACGCGCCTGGGACGCCCGGTCCTGGGCGCCGGCGGACCCGCGGATCGAGGAGCTGGCCACCGCGCTGGCCGACAACCTGCTGGCCGACCGCGAGCGCCTGGCGGTACCGGCGGGCGTCCGGCTCCCGCCCGATGCCGCCACCCGGTACGGGCTGGTCAACCACCACGGCGAGGATCAGTCAGCACCGGCATGGGCCCGGCTGAACGGGCTCGTCGAGGCCAGGCTGCGCGCCGCGGGCGTGTCCATCCCGCACCAGTGACGGCTCCGTCTACCGAACGGTCGGTAGACATGCAAAAGCGACCGGCGCTCAGATCGCGCCGGTCGCTTGCGTCGGGGTCAGGACAGTTCCCGGACGTCCCAGCCGAAGTCGCTGATCGTTTCCCGGCCCTCGTGCTCGGCCAGCACGATCAGTTCCATCCCCAGCGCGTTCGGGCTGAAGTGGATCTCAACCCGGCTGCTGAAATCCGGGCGGATCGCCGAGTGGTACTCCAGCACGTCGGCCTGGCCCTTGAGCAGCTGCTCGAACTGGGGCGTGCTGAGCCCGCGGGACACCTTGGCCACTGCCTTCTCGCAGCTCTCCGCGTTCGCCCTGGCCTGGAACTTGGTCAGGGCGGCGCCGGAGAGCAACTGGCAGGTCTTCGGCGAGTTGACCGCCACGGCGCGGAAGAACTCGTACACGGTGTCGCCGCTGGACCTGAGATAGGCCGTGCATCCCTTGAAGATCAGCACGATCATCCCGATGGTCACCACCCCGGCCGCGACCCGGACCAGGACCTGCCGCGCCGTCATGGCTGGGCCGCTACCACGACGATCACCTCGGACTCGTCGTGGGCCAGGTAGCGCACCCGGACCACCGCGCCCGGCTGGGCCTGCGCGACCATCTCCGGCGAGAGCGTCTTCTCCTGCACCAGGTCGAACTTGCTGCCGTCGGGCCGGGTCACCCGCATGCCCATGGACACCACGGAGCGGTTGCCGCGGATCTCGCCGGTGGGGGCCAGGGACAGCACCACCGCCTGGGTTTCCAGGCCCTGGTGGGAGATCTGCAGCTGCCGGGGCGTCACCAGGCCCTTGGCCAGGCGGATCTGGTCGAGCACCGACTGCAGTTCGGCCGGGGGCGCGTCGGTGGCCAGCACGACCTTGTCGTTGCCTGGCAGGTAGCGCACCGGCAGCAGGCTGCCGGGCTGCACCGCGGGCATGTCGGTCAGGTCCACCATCTGCTTGGCCGTGGCCCGGAAGGACCGGCCGTCCTGGGCGTCCACGTCCAGGGTGATCAGCAGCTGCGGCTGGTCGTTGACGGACAACCCGGTGCGGGACAACGCGACCACCGTGCCCATGCCGATCGGCGCGCCCCGGTAGGCGGCCGGGATCTTGCCGCCGAAGCCGGAGTTCTCCAGCGCCGCGCTGACCCGGAACAGCATGGGGACCACGGTCAGGGCGATGATCGGGCCGGCGATGAAGCCGCTGAGCCAGGGCATCGGGCCAGTGCCGGTGAGGCCCTCCTGGATGTAGAGGAAGGTGGCGACCAGGCCGACCGCGGCGATGAGCCAGGCGAGGATCTTCATGTCTGGTCCTTTCAGAAGGAGGGGTTGCCGAAGAAATCGATGGTGCCGAGGTAGAACCAGTTGATCCGCCCGTCCAGGCCGATCGTGGCGAGGCCGTCGCCGAGCATGCTGTCCTCGCCATCGGCGAAGAGCAGCGTGCGCTTGCCGGGGCTGGTCAGGACGCGGTTCATGCCGGGGCCGATCGGGTGGGTCGCGACGACCTGGCCGGTCTGCACGGACACCACGCTCACCGCGTAGTTCCGGGAGTTGAGGTCGCGGAGGTGCTGCACCACCACCAGTCCGGCGGGTGTGCCCGCCGCGCTGCTGGAGCTGTCCGGGAAGCCCTTGCCCTCGACCTCGCCAGGCGGCGGGGTGAGCAGCAGCCTGCCCTCGTGGAAGACGGTCTCGCCGATCGGCGTGCCGCCGCTGTTCCCGGTGCGGCGGACCAGGCGCAGGCCGGGCACGTCCTCCCGCGGGATCAGCTCCACCTTCTCCCGCCCGGCGAGCACACCGTGGCTGGAACTGGCACCGCTGGTGCTTTCGGTGCCGGGACGCTGGGGGCTGAGCTTGCTCCGCCAGGTCCTGGCCAGCTCCGGCGGCGCCGGGGCCGCGACGACGGTGTCCAGTGGAATGGTGCGCAGACCGCCGTCGGCGCTCATGGCCACGATCGAGGTGGACGAGGCGTCGTAGCCGTAGGCGGCGCTGGAGGTCACCGGGTTCGGCAGGCCCTGGATGTCGCCGTCCCTGGCCAGGATGTCACCGGTGGCCAGGTCCAGGATCACCAGGCCGCCATCGGTGGCCACATAGGCGTTACGGGCGCCCGCGGTGATCACCTTGGCCTGCCAGCCCGGCGGCATGCTGGAGAGCTGTGTGTCCCACAGCCGCCGCCCGGTGTCCAGTTCGACGGCGAACAGCCGCACCTGGAAGGTGTCCTGGGTGATCATCTGGAACAGGCCGCGGCTGCCGCTGCGCCGGTAGGGCACCAGCGCGATCTCCTTCTCCGCCACCGTGGCGTACCCGACCCCCTTCTGCGCGTCGGCGCTCACGTACGGCGAGGCGAAGTAGGACATGCCGAAGACCATGAATCCGATGAACGAGAACAGGACCAGGACGAAGATCCCGCCGTTCCGCTTCCGCCTGCGGAAGCTGCGCTGCACCTCATAAGGCCCTGGTGAGGCCCACACGTACCCGTCCTGGCTGCTGTCCTTCATCGGGCTGCTCCCCTCGTCATGGGAGAAGCTTCGAGCCAGGGCTGCGGCTACCGATCACAACTTTGCGGCCATGGGCCGGCCTGTCGCCGTCAACCCCTAGGCTGGCCGGTATGGGGATGGGGACGGTGACGACGGTGTCACGGGGGCAGGTGCTGGCCCAGGCCTGGGCGGAGCTGGGTCCGGCGGTGGCGCCGCTGAGCAACGGCCTCGGCCGTCCGCTGGTGCGCACGGAGAAGCTGATCCTGGACCCGCTGGTGCTGCGGCCAACGCACAATCCGCGCTTCGCCGGGGTCTCGGTGCGGGCCGAACACGCCGGGGAACTGCGTGCGGTGCTCGCCGCGGCCGGACCGGCGCTGGCGGCCACCGCCGGCTGGTTCACCCTGCTCAAGAAGGCGCGGCGGCGGGCCAAGGTCACCGAGGGCAACCCGCAGGACCTGTACTTCCAGCGCTGCTACGAGCTGGCCACCGAGTACGGCGACCCCGGCATCCGGCCGGATGCCGACCGGATCGCCACCGACACCATCGCCGAGCTGCACGAACCCGGCGGGCGGCTCACCGTCACCGAACTGCGCGAGTTCGTGCGCACGCACGCCCCCGAGCTGACCGCGCTGCTCACCCGCACCTGGCCCGCCCCCCGGCAGCGCACCGCGCCCGCCGCCCGGCTGGCCGACTTCCTGGCCACCAGCGCCGAGGCCCCGGACGCCGAGCTGTTCGCCACGCTGGTCGAGGGCCGCGCGGGCACGCACGAATCAGCCGAGGTGGAGCGGCCGGGGGTGGCGCTGGGCTACGGGCTCACCGACCACCAGCGGCTGGTCCCGCCCGCGCTGGGCAGCACCGCGTCCAAGAAACAGCTGCCCAAACCGCTGGACCGCTCCATCCTGGAACGCTTGTTCGCCTCCTTCACCAGCGCCTTCCACCGGGAGGCGATGGCCGAGGTGCCCGCGCTGGTGCGGCAGGAGATCCACCGCTGCGCGCAGCCCTGGCAGCTGGCCGAGGAGGTCAGCAGGCTGGTGCTGGTACTGGGCCGGGACGCCACCGACGGCCTGGACGCCGACGGCCCGGCCGCCCCCGGCGCGGCCACCCGGCTGCGCGCCCGCTGGCAGCGCGAGGCGTTCGTGCGCCGGGTGCAGCGACTGCCCGCGGCCGAGGTGCCGGAACGCTCCCGCGCGGACGTCTTCGGGGTCCGCCAGGCCTATCTGCGCCGGTTGTGGGTGCGGCTGCACGGCAGGGAACTGCGGGCCGAGGAGGTCACCGCCGACCAGGTGTGGGACCTGCTGGACGGCGTGCTGCGCTCGGTGATCATGGACCAACGGGACCAGCTCCGCTCGGCGCTGAGCCGGGAAGCTGGTGCGGCATGACCCATCCCGAACAGACCGCGCTGGTGGAGGCCGCCGGCGCGCTGGTGTCCTGGGACCTGCTGGGCGCGCCGGAGCCGGTCGTCGAGGTGCACGCGGCCGACCGCGCCGCCGCCTGGCAGTGGGAACTGGCCGAGCCCGCGGTGCTGACCGCCGTGCACCGGCTGGCCCTGCTGAACTGGGCCCGATTCTGGTGGCCCGCCTCGGCCCTGGCCGGGGTGCCGGTGCTGCACCCGGCGTTGCTGGCCGCCGAGCACGCGCTGGCCACGCACGCGGTCAGCCACCTGCTCGACGACGAGCAGGCCACCGAACGCGCGCTCGCCGCACTGCTGCCGCTGCCGCTGGAAGCCTTGTCCGCCAACGAGAACCTGCACGCCGAGGCACTCGCACTGGCCGAGCGGCTGGCCGAGCTGGCCGAGGACTTCGGCGTCCAGGCCCCCGCCCCGGCGGCGGCGGCCCGGCGGGATGACTACGCGCTCGCCGCCGGTGGTGGCGGGCAGCCGGGTGGCCTGGTGGTGCAACGGGGTTCGGCCCCGGTGGACTGGTCGCTGGTGCCCGCCGGTGCGGCGGACGCGGTCGCCGAGGCGAGCTGGATCATCCTGCGCCGCAACGGGATCTCCGTGCTCGAAGCCTCCATCCCACCCAGCCCCGGCGGCTTCCCGCCGCGGCTGGCCGCCCGGTTCGGGCCGGTCGAGCTGGACCTGGAGCCCACCCCGACCGGTGAGCTGACCGGCTCGATCCCGTTGCCGGCCACCGCGTTGCTGCTGCCTGCCGACCAGCGGGTGCTCACCGTGTACGCGCCGGAGTTCGCCGCACCCGCTCCCCCGGACCCGGCCGCCCCGGCCCGTCGCGCGGCCCTGGTGGGCTTCGCCCTGTCCCGTCTGGAGGATCCGGCCGCCAGCCTCACCGAACGCGCGGGACGGCTGCTGTGACCACCCCCGCGGGACCGCACTGGCAGCGCTGGAAACGGCTGCACAACAAGGGCGCGTTGCAGGCCAGCCGGGGCAACCTGAAGGCGGCCAATCGACTGGTGCGCAAGGCATATGAGCTGACCCTGGCCGCCCCCGGTGATCCGGAGGCGCTGGCCAGGCGGGCGCAGACGTTGATCAACCTCGCCAACCTCACCGAGGGCCGGGAGGCGATCGAGCTGGTCAACACCGCGATCGGGCTGACCCACGAGTGCGAGGCGCTGGTGGGTGATGAGTTCGGCACGGTGTCCTTGCGCGCCACCCTGTTCGCCGTGCGCGCGATGACCGTGCTGAACACCGGCGAGTGGCGGGAACCACTGGCCGACCTGCGGCGGTCGCTGGAACTGGAACCGGCCAACGAGGTCGCCCAGCCCGTGCTCGGCCACCTGCTGAGCTGGCTCAACCAGCTGGCCACCGAGCGCCGCCACTACGCCGAGTTCGCCAAGGCCAGGGAGATCCTGGACGCCGGGCTGGAGGCCGTCGCCTGGTTCCCGCTCCCGCAGGAACAGGGCATGGCCGTGCTGCTCAGCACCAGGGCCATGGTGCTGGCCGCCGCCGGTGACTACGCCGAGTCCGCCACCGACGCCGAGGCCGCCATGGCGCTGGCCGAACGGGTCGCGCCGGAACTCATCCCGAACATCCACCTGGCCCTGGCCGAGGTCGCCGACGGCACCGGGGACCAGGCCACCTCCGGCGAGCACCTGCACCTGGCGCGGGAGTTGTTCGCCGCCATCGGCGAGGCCGAGGGCGAGGCGATCGCGTTGAACAGCCTCGGCAGGCTCGCCCACCTCAACAGCCGGGACGACGAGGCGCTGGCGCACTACACCGCGGCGGCGAAGCTGGGCGCCGATCCCTGGCACCAGGTGGTCAGCCAGTTCGGCCGCGCGGCCATCGCGGTCATCCAGTCCCGGCCGGAAGAGGCATTGCGGCTGCTGGACGAGATGCCCGCGGACTCGCCCCGGTTCCGGACCGCGGTACTGCAGGTGCGCGGCAACGCCTACGAGACGATGGCCGAGTTCGCCAAGGCCGACGAATGCCTGGACCAGGCCAGGGCGCTGTGCGTGGACAACGGCATGTGGCATATGGCGCTGACCCTGGACTCCTGGCGTTCGGGCGCCCTGCACCGCCGGGCCGCCTACGGCGTGCCACCAGCCGATCTGGTCGCCCCCGCGCTGGACCTGGCGCTGCCCGCCGCACTGGCCGCCGAGGCCGCGCGCCGGCGTTTCCGGGCCGGTCCGATGCGGGAGCGCTGGATCGCCCAGGCCGCGGCCCCCGCCACCAAGGCCGCCCTGGTCGCCATCGGCGCCACCCTGGACGAGCAGCTGGTGGTGGCCTACCTGGACCATCTGGCGGCCGCGGTGTCGCTGCCCGGCCAGTCCGCCGAACCCGCGGAGATCGACCACTCCGCGCTGCTGTCCCTGCCCACGCCGGAGGATCTGGCCCTGGTCGCCTCGGGCGAGGGTGAGCCGCTGCCGGTGCCGGAACTGCTGCTGCCGCCCAGGGTCCGGGCGAACACCGCGGTGCCCTCGCGGCTGGATCCGTGGCTGGACCTGGCCGAGCAGCGCTACGGCATCCAGGTGCGCTCGGCGGAGGTGGTGCGCTCGTGGTGACCACCGTCCAGGTGACCTACGTCGACGCGGGCGAGTTGTACATCAGCTGGCGCTGGGAACACGATCCGGAGCACCCCAGGGCGCTGATCCTGCCCAGGGACCGGGTCGGCCCGCCGCTGGCCGAACTGGCCGAGGCGCTGCCCACCCCGCGGCCCGGCGAGTCCGCGCACCAGGCCCTGACCAGGGCGCTGGCACACGGCGCGCTGACCGACCGGGACCGCGAGCGCAAGCTGTCCTGGCAGCTCACCGGCGTGCTCTTCCCGTCCCAGCTGGGCCAGGAGCTGCACCGGGCGCACGAGCGGGGTCCGCTGCACGTGCGCATCCAGCCGTCCCCGTCCACCGCCCAGGTGCCATGGGAGTCGCTGCGGATGGAGGAGGAGGAACGCTTCGTGCACGCCGCGAAGGTCTCCATCCTCACCCCGGCCACCGTGCGCAACGCGGTGGCCCGCCGGGTCTCCCCCGGCACCGGCCCGGTGGCCGCGGTGGTGGACCCGCCGACCCCGCTCGGCCGGGTACTCGGCCAGGTGCCGGAATCCCTTGCGGCACTGGAGGTCCTGGACCGGGACACGCTGCGCCCGGCACTGGCCGAGGCCGGCCGGTTCCTCTACGTCGGCCACGTCACCACCACCGCGCACGCCCTGGACGCCCGGCTGCACCTGGGCCAGGGCCCGCTCACCGCCGCCGACCTGCTCGGCTGGCGGATCCCCAACCGCACCGCGCTGATCGCCTGCGAGAGCGGCGGCGACCACCGCTACGCCGAACCCTCCGGCCTGGTCGCCGCGCTGGTGCACGGCGGCGCCGAGTACGTCACCGCCACCCGCTGGGTGCTGCCCACCGACGCGGGCCTGACCAGGCTGTTCCCCGGTTTCCGGACCCCGGAGCACGGCGTGCTGAGCGAGGCGGTGCTGGCCGTGCACCAGGCCCAGGAGCAGCCGGATCCGGTCGCCGCGCTCAACGCCTGGCAACGCACCCAGGCCGAGGGCTGGGACTCCACCGGCGCGCCGGAGCTGACCCCGCTGGTGTGGGGGGCCTTCGGCGTCGCACACGCGCCCGCGCCGCCGGGAGCGTAGGCGGGACCTGCGAGAATGCCGATATGACTGGGGAACATGGAGCCGCCAGGGTGTGGCGGGTGCGCTGGTGGGTCCGCCTGCTGACGGTGCTGCTGCCACTGGCGCTGGCGCCGTTCCTGCTGGTGCCCTCGCTGATGCCCAATCCGGACTGGCAGCAGCACGGCATGCCGGCCGAGGAGTGGGTCTGGGTCGGGGTGTTCTACCTGCTCCTGGGGCTGGCGGCCTGGTCCGCCTTCCGCGCGCGCCTGGAACTGGCCGACGGGCGGGTGCGGGTGGTCAACCCCTGGGGTACGCGGGAGTTCGCGGTCGCCGAGGTGGCCGAGGTGCGGGAGGGCTCGCGCGGGGTGGAGTTCGTGCTGACCTCTGGCCAGGTGGTGGCCGCCTTCGCGGTGCAGTGCACTGCCGTCCACCGTGGCCCGGAACCACGGTGGGTCGAGGTGGCCCGAGCGGTCAGTCCTTGACCTTCTTGTTGAACCAGCCCATCGAGTTGGCCATCACCGCGGCGCCGATCATCACCACGATGGGCAGGGTGCGGGCCAGGAACGCGCCCGCGTCCAAGGAGATCATCAGCGCCAGGGTGCAACCACCCAGGGCGAGCAGCACAAGTGTGCCCAGGGCGAGACGTGCTTTGGAGATGTTCGGGTCCATGGCCATGGCGAGCCCCTTTGCGCGACAACAGTGCGCGCACAGTCTCGTCCGGGTGTTCCGCCGCCGATGAGGTGATTTTTGACGGCGGCTCAGCGCTCGCCGGACTGCCGCTGCCGCCGGGCCAGGAAGTGCGCGGTGTCCACAGTGGACGGATAAAGCCGCAGGTAGTGCTCGTGGTACTCCGCGTACAGCTCGGCTCGCGCCGGATCAACGGACACGGTGTGCGCCAACGGGTTCCACCGCGCAGGGTCCACCTCCTCGCCGAGTGCGCCCGCCGCGAGCATCGCGTTGCCCAGGCTGGCGCCCATGGTGTGCCGGGGCACCTCCTGGGCGCGGCCGGTGACGTCGGTGACGATCTGGGTCCACAGCGAGCCCTGCGCGCCGCCGCCCACCGCGACCAGCCGCCGGGCCCGGCCACCGGCGGCGGCCAGTGCGGCCAGGTTGTGCCGGACGCCGTGCGCGACGCCCTCAAGGGCGGCCCGGTACAGCTCGGCGCGGCCGTGCCGCAGGGTGAGTCCGGCGATGATGCCGCGCGCGTCCGGGTCGAAGATCGGGGTGCGTTCCCCGGCGAAGTAGGGCAGCACCAGCAGGCCGTTGCTGCCCGCGGGCACCTGGGCGGCCTCGTCCAGCAGGGTGGTGAACTCGCCGCCGAGAAGGCCGCGCAGCCAATCGGTGATGGTGCCGGAGGTGGCCATCCCTGCCGCCAGGCTGTAGGTGCCGGGGAACACGCCCCGAGTGGTCCACAGTTCCGGCGTGGGCGCGGGGTGCTCGGGCACCTGGACGAGGAACAGCGTGCTGCCGTACATGATCATGGTGTCGCCGGGGTCGCGGACGCCGACGCTGGTGGCCTCGGCCCAGGCGTCCACCGTGCCCGCGGTGACCGGGATCCCCTGCGGCAGCCCGGTCTCCCGCGCCGCGGCGGCGCTGATCGAACCGGCGATCTCGGTGGGCCACAACAACTCCGGCAGCGGCAGCCCTGGCGCGACCAGCTCGGCCCAGTCCCTGGCCCAGTCCGCGGCGTGCAGGTCGTAGAGCGGATCGCACTGGCTGGCCGAGTGGTGGTCCAGCACGAACCGGCCGGTGAGCCGGTGCACCAGGTAGGAGCTGGCCATGAACCACAGTTCGGTACGCCGGTGGATCTCCGGCTCCTGCTCGGCCACCCAGCGGATCTTGGGCCCGACCGCCTGGCTGGACAGCGCGGTGCCGCCACGGGCCAGGATCCGCTGCTCACCCAGCTCGGCGTTGAGCGCGGCGATCTGCTCGGTGGCCCTGGTGTCCACGCCGTAGAGGATCGCCGGTCGCAGCGGGCGCCCGGCGCCGTCGGCGGGCAGGTAACACGGCCCGATGCCGCTGACCGCGACCGCGGCCACCGGCTCCTCGACCTGGCCGAGCAGTTCCCTGGTGAGTGCGCGGAAATCAGCCCACCAGACCGCGTCGGCGTCGTGCTCGAACCAGCCGGGGCGGGGTGAAGACAGGGCGTGCGCCCGGCTCGCCCGCGCCAGCACCCGGCCATCCCGGCTGGTCAGCACGGCTTTGGAACTCGACGTCCCGATGTCGACGCCGAGCACTACTCCCGAATCAGCCACCGCGCCGGTCAGGACTCCCGGCTCAGGTCGACCCCGTGCTCACCGGCCAGCCGTTTCAGGTTGGCCAGATCGGCCTCGTGCAGATCGGCGCGGTGCTCATCGCCCTCTGCCCGAGCGGCCCGCACGGCCGCCTCGGCCTGCGCCACTCGCTGGAGGATGTTCGCCGTGAACTCACTTGCCACGTCTGCCCCTGACCTGCTCAGCCGTTCCCGGAAACTGCGATTCCATCATGCCCCTGGCCACTGACAATTTCACCAGCGGTCGTAGTGCAGAACCTCGGACAACGGCTGGCGGGCGGCCTTGCGGAAGTCCGTGCCGACAGCGTAGGCGGTCGGGATCAGCGCTGCCTGGCGGATATCGGACGGCAGGCCGAGCAGCCCGGCGATCTCCGTCTCGTACTCCAGGTGCAGCGTGGTCCAGGCGCTGCCCAGGCCACGGGCCCGCGCGGCCAGCATGTAACTCCACGCCGCCGGCAGGATCGACCCCCACAGCCCGGCCTGGTTGCCCTCGGCCAGCGCGGGCGCGCGCAGGCACGGGATGACCAGCACCGGCACCTGCCCCATCTTCTCCCCGAGGTAGGCCACGCTGCTGCCCACCTTGGTCTGCACCTTGGCCCGGTCCGGGTCCTCGGCGAAGAGCTTGCCCGCCGCGCCGCTCGATTCGAGGTAGCTGTCCACCGCGCGGCGGTAGTACTCGCCGATGGCGGCCCGCTGCTCCGGATCGGTCACCACCACCCAGTGCCAGCTCTGCCGGTTGCTGCCCGATGGCGCCTGCAACGCGATCTCCAGGCACTCCTCGATCAGCTCCCGCGGCACCGGCCGCTCCAGGTCGAGCCGCTTGCGCACCGAGCGGGTGGTGGTCAGCAACTCGTCGGGCGTGAGGTCCAGGGTGGCCACGCGACCTGCCTTCAGCTCAGGAAGCCGCTGCCCGGTTGGCCAACAGCGTGGCCACGGTATCGAGCACCGTCCGAGTGCGCGCGACCTGGTGCGCGCGGAACACCGCCGCGCCGGCGTGCGCCGCGATCGCGGTGGCGGCCAGGGTGCCGTCCACTCGCCCGGCCAGCGGCACGCCCAGGGTCTCCCCGATGAAGTCCTTGTTGGACAACGCCATCAGCACCGGCCACCCGGTGTCCACCAGCTCCCCGGCCCGGCGCAACAGCTCCAGCCCGTGCCAGGTGTTCTTGCCGAAGTCGTGCGTGGGGTCGATCAGGATCCCGGCCCGCGGCACCCCTTGCCGCACCAGCATTTCCGCCCGCGAGGTGGTCTCCGCGATGACCTCGCCGACGATGTCGGTGAACCGCACCCGGAACGGCCGGTGCCGCGGCGTGAGCCCGCCGGTGTGCGAGCAGACGAACCCGGCCCCGAACTCCGCAGCCACCTCGATCAGTGCCGGATCCGCGGCGGCCCAGGTGTCGTTGACCAGATCCGCGCCCTCGGCACAGGCCACCCTGGCGACCTCGGCCCGCCAGGTGTCGATGCTGATCACCACATCGGGGAAGGCCGCCCGCACCGCGACCAGGAACGGCACCGTGCGCGCGATCTCCTCGGCCACGCCGACGTCGGTGCCCGGCCCGGCCTTGACCCCACCGATGTCGATGATGTCGGCCCCCTCGGCCACCGCCTTGGCCACCGAGGCCATGGCCGCGCCGTCGGCGAAGTTGGCGCCCCCGTCGTAGAACGAGTCCGGCGTCCGATTGATGATCGCCATGATCATCGCGCCCTCGCGCCCCACCCGCCGACCACGAAAGCTGAACTCCACCACGCCCCAGGTCTATCACACCCCCCACCCCACCGTGTTCGCCCTTGTCGTACGCCGTGTTGGCCGTTGTCGTACGCCGTGTTGGCCGTTGTCGTACGGCGAGCGGGCGGCGCCCCGGCGGCTTTACCTGGGTAAGCGCGACCAAGGCACCATCGAGTGAGAAATTCGGCGCCTGTTCGTCGCGCGAGAGCCTCGCTGCCACCATGTGCGGATCACATTTTCCGCGACTCCTTGGGAGAGAGCTGTGTTCAGACGCATGTCCGCATTCGTGTTCACGATGGCCGCCGTGATGGCGCCGATCGCGTTGCCCGCACCCGCGATCGCGGACGACAAATGTGACGCCAGGCCACTGCCCGGCTCCCACATGTTCACCGAGAAGAAGGTGACCGAGGACGGCGAGCGGATTACCTACCTGGAGGCGGTGCGGGATGGCGACAACAATGTGATCACCCTGCCCAAAGACCTGTGCCTGAAGAAGATGGGCCTCCTCTTCGGCGAGCCGTTCCCGCTCACCGAAGGGGTGTGGGGCAGCGTCGATGAGACGGAGCTGGAAGAAGCGCCGGACGACCGGGATGTGGTCAAGTGGCAGAAGGATGGCGGCGGCGCACCGCATGACAAGGTCTTCATCCACCTCAAGATTCCCGGTCGGGTGGACCCCTACGTGTTCGACGTCAAGAGCCTGTGGGACTTCGAGCCCAACAAGCTGCTCGACCGGAAGCCCGCGCTGACCTGTGCGGCGACCACCGGTGACCTGACCCGGGCCTATCGGTGGTCCGCGCCGAGTGGAGTCATGGCGCATGTCATCACGTTGGGGCCGAACACCTGCCTCCGCTCGCTGGAAGACAAGGTCGAGGGCAAGTTCGACCACTATCAGCAGCACGTCAACTGGCCTTCGCAAGGCTGGTCGAAGAATTGGCTGGGGTCCTCGATGTGTTTCCGCCGGGACGCCGCCACCGACCTGTACGTCGACGTGAAGGACCTGAGCGACAAGTGGGCCTGCTGATCGGCTATCACTCGGTTGGGTGATCACTCGCTGGAACGAGGATTCACCCGTTCACGCATGAACCCCTCGACTACGGGAGCTGGTACAAACACCCCACCGAGTGCTGATCACCAAAACGGAGGGCCCGCACAGTCATGACCGCGCCCGGTTCGAGCGCCGATCCCGTGGACCCGGCCTGCCACTCCTGTGGCCATGCCGCGACCGACCGCCTCACCGGTCTACTCGACCGCTGGGGCTGGGACGAGCGGGCCCCGGCCGAACTCGCCCAGGCCGCCGCGGCGCGGGATTCACTGGCGTTGCTGGTCATCGACATCGACCACTTCAAGCGGTTCAACGACCGGTTCGGGCACATCGCGGGGGACGCGGTGATCAAGGCCGTCGCGGACACCGTGCGCCGCTCCACCAGGGAGTCCGATGTGCTCGGCCGGTACGGCGGGCACGGCGGCGACGAGTTCCTGGTGTTGTTGCGCCAGACCGACGCGGCCGAGGCGTTGTCGGTGGCGCACCGGATCCGGACCGGGGTGCGGGAGATCGCGGTGGACGCACCCAGCACCGACGGCGGGATCATCCGGCTGGACCGGGTGACCACCTCGATCGGGGTGTGCGCCAAGGTGCCCCGGCCCGAGGACGACCTGACCTCCTTCGTGGTGGCCGCGGACGCCGCGCTCCAGGTGGCCAAACAGGCAGGCCGGGACCGGATCCGGCTGGCCGACGAGTCGCGCACGCCGTTGCCGGTGCCGCTCGGGCGGCATCGCGCGGCGGCGCGGCCCGCCGTCCGGCGGTTCGTGCCGGTGCTGGTCGGACTGGGTTCCGTGCTGGCCGCCTTCGTCTACATCGTGGTCTTCGCGCCGCCCGGTGAGCGGGAGGAACCGGCGATGGCGGCCGCGCAGCTCGCGCCGATCGCCACCGCCGCCCCGTCCACCGAGACCACGATCATCGTGGTGACCACGGTGATCGGCCCGCCGCCCGCACCCCCGCAGCGGCCCGATCCCAAGCCCACCACCGCGAAGAAGAAGCCCACCGGCAAGCCCGCGCCGACCACCACCCCCGAGCAGAAGCCGCTGGTCGACGTCTGCCAGATCATGCGCCAGGTGGTCGGCCGGATCTGCTAGACCCCGGCCAGCAACAACCGCGCCGTGACCAGCGTGCCGTCGGTGCGCACCCGCTTCGCGATCTCCCTGCCCCGCTCGGCGATCTCCGGCCGCAGCACGAACTCCAGCGCCGTCACCAGTGATTCCGCCGTTGGCGCCCCCGGCGCGTGTGCGAAGCCGACGCCCAGGGCCTTTACCCGCTCGGCCAGGTAGTGCTGGTCGTACATCTGCGGCACGATCACCTGCGGCGTGCCGGACCGGGTCACCGCGGTGGTGGTGCCCGAACCGCCGTGGTGCACCACCGCCGCGACCCGAGGGAACAGCGCGTCGTAGTTGACCTCGCCGACCGAGAGGCAGTCCGGCGCGTCCCCGATCAGCTCCACATCGGCCCAGCCGCGGGAGACGATCGCCCGCCGCCCCACCGCGCGGGCCGCCTTGAGCACCTCCTGCCCCAGGTCACCGGGTGCGGGCATGCTGCCGAAGCCGAAGAAGACCGGCGGCTCGCCCGCGTCCAGGAACTCGGTCAGCTCCGGCGGCAGCGGGCGCTCGTCCGGCATGCTCCACGCGCCGGTCTGCACCACGTCCAGCTCGGCGGGCCGCTGCCATGGCGCCAGCGTCGGGTCGGCGGCCAGCCAGGGCCGGTCGGTGAACATGTGGCTCCGGACGTCGGTGACCGGGGCCAGGCCGAGTTCCGCGCGGTGCGCGTTGAGCGGCTCGCCCCAGCCCGCGTTCAGGAATTCCGCGTTCTGTGCCCAGAGTTCGGCGAATTGCGCCGGGTCCTCGGCCGGATTCTGCCCGAGGCTGCCCAATGGGGCGGGGCCGTGGTGCGGGGAGGGCAGGGTGTTCGGGCAGAAGGTGACGTAGACGTAGCGGATTCCCAGGTGCTCGGCCACCGAGGCGGCCGCGATCTGCATCGCCGACCAGGCCACGATCACGTCGCAGTCGCGCGCCGCCTCGCCGACCGCGGCGAACTGATCGCGAACCGTGCCCGCCATCAACTGCCTGCGCTGCTCCGCAGTTGGCGGGACCTGCGACTTCCCCCGGTCGGGCCTGGCCAGTTGCCGCAGCTCCGGCCCGACCGGGGTGAACGGGATGCCGAGCGAGCCGATCCACTCGCCGAAGTCCGGCGGCGCGCAGATCCGCACCTCCTGGCCGAGTTCGCGCAGTTTCAGCGCCAGTGCGACCACCGGTTGCACATCGCCGCGCGATCCGATTGTCGACAGCAGAACCCGCATGGCAAATCCCCTTGGTAATCGCGAACGCGCGCCAGCCGGCGCACGGAGCGAAATTGTGGACCGCCACCCCGGCCTTGCCGCAAGCCCCCCACCCCGCTATAACTTGAAAGTGGAGGGCAGCGCCCCACTAGTCCGTGAACTCCTTCCGGACCAGCGGCAGCACCTCGGTCCCGAGCAGTTCGATCGCCTTCATCACGTGCTCGTGCGGCACCCCGGACCAGTCCATCTGCATCGCGTACCGGTTCGCGCCGACCAGCTTGCCCACGCTGATGATCCGCTCCGCCACCTGCTCAGGGCTGCCGGTGAACAACGCGTTCGCGTTCTCGGTGTAGCCGTCGTAGTCGGCCCTGGTCGGCACCGCCCAGCCGCGTGCCCGCGCGCCGTACTTCATCGTCTGCAGCCAGTACGGGTAGAAGATGTCCTTGGCGTCCTGCGAGCGCGGCGCGATGAACCCGATGGCGCCCATGGTCACGTGCAGGTCCTCCGGCGCGTGCTCGGCGGCCGCGCCTGCCCGCCGGTACAGGTCCACCAGCGGCGCGAACCGCTCCGGCTGGCCGCCGATCACCGCGTACACCACTGGCAGGCCGAGCACGCCCGCGCGGATCGAGGACTCCGGGTTGCCGCCGGTGCCCACCGAGATGCGCAGCCGCCTACCGTACGGCCGGGGCAGCACCCGCACGTTCTTCAGCGGGGTGCGGTGCTTGCCGGACCAGGTCAGCGGGTCCTCGCGGTCGATGCGCAGCAGCAGCGCCAGCTTCTCCTCGAACAACTCGTCGTAGTCGCCGAGGTCCGCGCCGAAGAGCGGGAAGGACTCGGTGAAGGAGCCACGCCCGGCCAGCAGTTCGGCGCGGCCGTGGCTGAGCTGGTCCAGCGTGGTGAACTGCTGGTAGACCCGGACCGGGTCCTCGGTGCTGAGCACGGTGACCGCGGAGCTGAGCGTGATGTGCTCGGTGATGCTCGCGGCGGCGGCCAGCACGGTGGCCGGGTTGGAGATCGCGTACTGGTCCAGGTGGTGCTCACCCAGACCGTAGAAGGACAGGCCCAGCTCGTCCGCCAGCTTGATCCGCTCCAGCTGGTTGGCCAGGGCCCGAGCCACGGAGACCTGCTCGCCCGTCACCGGATCGGGGCTGCGGTCGCCGAAGCTGTAGATACCGAGTTCCATGGGCACTACAACGCCGGGCGCACACGATCCGTTACCCGGTGGACGGGGGCGAGGGCATGAGCGAGCACACGGACGTGGTGGTGATCGGCTCGGGTGCGGCCGGCCTGTCCGCGGCACTGGCCGCGGCGGTCGGCGGGGCCAGGGTGACCGTGCTGGAGGGCAGTCCCCACTGGGGCGGCACCACCGCGGTCTCCGGTGGTCAGGCGTGGGTGCCGGACAACCACCGGATGGCCGCGCTGGGCGTGTCCGACGACCGGGCGGAGGCGCTGACCTACCTGCTGGGCCGCACCGAGGGCCGGGAACCCGAGCTGGCCACCGCGTTCGTGGACGCCGCGCCGCGGATGGCCCGGTTCGTCGAGGAACACAGCCCGATCGAGTTCACCCCGATGAGCACCCCGGACTCCTTCGCCGAAGCCCCCGGCGGCAGGTCCGCGGGTCGCAACATCGAGGTGGCGCCGGTCGAACTGGGTGGGCTGGGCCGGGCGGAGGAGCTGTTCTGGCCCGCGCCTTACCCGATGGTGCTGACCAACGAGGAGGTCGCCGGGCTCGGTCTGATGACCGGCGGACGGTTGCCGCAGGGCCTGATCGAGTACCGGACCGCTGCCGGTCAGGTCACCCTGGGCCAGGGCCTGATCGCCGGACTGCTGCACGGGTGTCAGGCAGCGGGCGTCCAACTGCGGAAGGGGCAGCCGGTCACCGGGCTGGTGATGGAGCGCGGGTCCGTGGACGGGGTGTGGTGCACTCCGGACGAGGCGATCCACGCGGACGCGGTGATCCTGGCCTGCGGTGGTTTCGAGCACGATCACGACCTGGCCGAGGCGAAGTTGCACGGCCCGTTCCGACACCCGGTCTCCCCGCCGGTCAACCGGGGCTCCGCGATCCGGCTGGCGCACCAGGCCGGGGCGTCGTTCCGGCACCTGGGCGAGGCGTGGAGCTGGCCGGTACGGCAGGGCTCGACCTGGCCGGACGGCTCGCCGCGGCCGGAACTGGTGCTGGCCGAACGGATGCTGCCGCACGTGCTCTGGGTCAACCAGGCCGGCCGGCGGTTCGTCAACGAGTCCAGCCACAACGTGGCGCTGGCCTTCGCCGAGACCGACCCGGCCACCGGCCAGCCCGCCAACCTGCCCGCCTGGGCCATCGCCGACGCCAACTTCCGCACCCGCTACCCCTTCGCCGGCGCCTACCCCGGCCAGCCCCTGCCCGAACACATCCACCAGGCCGACACCCTGCCCGAACTCGCCGAGCGGCTAGGCATCCCCGCCGCCACCCTGACCACGACCATCACCGAGTTCAACACACACGCGGCCCAGGGCACCGACCCGGCGTTCGGCCGCGGCTCGTTCGCCTACGACCGCCACGGCGGCGACCCGAACGCACCACACCCCAACCTCGGCCCACTCACTGAACCCCCGTTCACTGCTATGCCCGTGCAGGCCGGCCTGGTCGGCACCAAGGGCGGCCCCAGGGTGGACGCACACGCCAGGGTGCTGCGCTGGGACGACTCGCCGATCAACGGCCTCTACGCCGCGGGCAACGCGATGGCCGCCCCGATCGGCCCAGGCACGGTGTCCGCGGGCGCCACCATCGGCTCCGCACTCACCTGGGGCTGGATAGCGGGCGCAACGACATCCGGTCCACATCGCACACCAGCCGTGCCCCGGTGAGATCGGTCGCACACACCCCGAGGAAGCCGCGCGACACGGGAAGCGGCGGCCCGATCCCGGTCCAGCTCCCGCCGTCGGCGGAAGCGGTGAACCGCAGTTCACCGTGCTGGAGCAGGGCCCGCAGCCAGACCGGCCCGTTCGGCCAGGGCAACGGGTCGGCCGGGGCGGCGAGCTGACCGTTGTCGCTGGTCAGGACGGCGAGGCAGCGGCCAAGCTGTTCGTGGTGGGTGAGGTGCAGCCAGTGCCAGCGGGTGTGGTCGGTGTAGTGGATCAGCCCGGCCAGCTGCTGGAAATGCGTGGGCTGGGCATCGAGCAGGACGGTGAACTCGCAGTCCTGGTGCTGGTGGCGGGCAAGCAGGCTGACCCGGTGACGGCTGGCCGGGGACTCGTCGGCGCGCAGGCGCAGCCAGCCGGGGCGTTCGCCGAGGGAGAGCCAGCCGGGGTCGGGCGGGCGGCGGACGGACTGCCAGCAGAAGGCGAGTTCGGTGGCGTCGAAGTCGTCGGTGTGGGTGAGCGGCTCGGGTTCGGCGGGCGGTCGCTCGTCGGCGGGGGCAGTCAACTCGGGCTCGGCGGGCAGCCGCCCATCAGCGCGAGCAGTCGACCCAGGCTCGGCGGGCACTCGCGCGCCGCCGGGCGGGACTGGCGCAGCAGCCCCGGTCGCCGGGCGCGCGTCACCGACTCTCGGCCACCCATCCCCCGCCCAATCCACCGCCCGCACAACGGTTTCCGACCCCAGCGCGCAGCCACCCTCCGGCCACGCCGTCAGCCACCACTCCCCCGCCCGCCCCTCGACCAGACACCCCGGTCCGCCCTCGGCCACCAGCGCGCCATGCGGATCCGGGTGGAACGGTCCGGTCAGGTGCGGCGAGCGGGCCACCGCGATCCCCCCGGCCACCAGGTAGTACCAGCCGGCCCGCCGGTGCAGCCGGGCGCCTCGCGCACCGCCGCGCACCAGGTGCGCCCGGCCGGTCAGCCGTCGGGTGCCGCGGTAGAACTCCTGCGCCCAGGTCCCGCCGAAGGAGTCCCGGCCCGGCCGGTGGTCCCATTCCGACCAGAGCAGGTAGGAGCGGCCCGACTCGTGGTAGAGGGAGGGGTGGAAACCCTTGGCGTGCAACAACACCGGCGGCGACCATGGGCCGTGCGGGGAGGGTGCGCGGACGTGGCAGATCGGTGAGTCGGCGAACCCGGACTCGCTCGCCGAGAGGGCCGTGCCGTACAGCAGGTGATACACACCGTCCACATAGGACAGGTCAGGGTCCAGGACGATGCCGGACTCCGGCATCTCGACCTGTTCCAGCGGGTGTGGGAGTTGTTCCCAGCGGGTCAGGTCCGGGGAGCGGAACAGCAGCACGCCAGGGTAGAACCGGCCGGTGGCGATGGCGGCCAGGTACTCGCCGTCGGCCTGGATGATCGACGGGTGGTCGCGCTGGGTGGTGGTCATGGGCGCTCCCGTTCCCCCGTGTGGCGGGAGACGTTAGGTCGCGATACTTCGTGGGTCAATGACTACGGCGCGCCGGTGACCGTAAGTTCACCTGGCGATCCCTTACCACCGACCGATGTGCCCGAGAGTTCGCCGCCAACCGGGTGGCAGTCCGCGCCAGATTCAGCACGGGCCGGACAGTCCTAAATGGTCATTACCCCTGAGTAGCCGGGCTCTTTGCGCAGGTCAGGGCCGAGTGCGGCCGGGGCGAGCCGGGTGCGCGACGGCCGGGAAGTCCCTGGGATCACATCGAACATGCTGGCCACGGCTCCACTCCGGACGAGGTTGCTGGCACCATGGCGTCCGTGTCGCGGCTGGTGAACGAACGCAGGTTGCGCCAGGAGTGCCGCCGGTTGCTCAGGGAGCTGAACCTGCGGCCGCCACTGGACGTGCGGGAGCTGTGCCGCCGGGTCGGCGAGCGCCGCGGGCGGCCGATTCACCTGACGCCGCACCGGTTTCCGGTGCCCGGCCCGTTCGGCGCGTGGACCGCGGGCGCCGAGGCCGACCACATCCACTTCCAGGCCGAGACCTCCGCCGCGCACCAGGACCACATCATCCTGCACGAGCTGAGCCACCTGCTGGCCGGGCACGAGCCGCCGCCGGAGAAAGCGCTTTACCGGCGTACGCACTACTCCAGCGCGGCCGAGTACGAAGCCGAGGCACTGGCCACGATCATCCTGGAGTGGTCGGCGGTGGCCGGGCGGATCAATCCCGGGCGCTCCAGCACGCTGCCCGCGCGGCGGATCAGCCGCAGCCTCGCCGGTGAAGCGGTGGGCTGGTTGTGACCGCGGTCTACCCGATCGCCACCTACCTCACCCTGACCTGGGTGCTGTTCCTGCTCGCCCGCCGCCCGCACGACATCCGGTTGCGCGCCATCGTCGGGGTGGTCGCCTGCTGGGCGGTGGCCTACCCGTTCATGGAACTGGCCGGTAACCACGTCACCGTGCTCGGCTTCCCGCCAATGGCCTCCCGGTTCGTCCAGCACGCGATGTTCCTGGTCGCGGTCAACTTCCTGATCGTGTTCTTCCTGCACTCCGCACTGGAGGAGGCGGCGGCGCGGCGGCGGGGCCGCTGGTGCGCGGTGCCGCTGGGCGTGGCGGTGACGGTGCTGCTGGTGACCGCGGCGCTGACCCCGCCGACCGCCGACACCAACGACCAGTCGGTGTCCAGCATCGCGGTGTTCTTCCTGACCTCCAACCTGTACGTGATGTTCGGCTTCGCGCTGGCCTGCTTCTGGACCCTGCGGCACGCCCGCGGCGCCGAACCCCGGCTGGCCCGGGGGCTGCGGCTGGCCGCGGTCGGCCTGGCCGGGATCGTGGCCGCGGACCTGGTGTTCCTGCCGACGGTGCTGATCCGCTGGTCCGGCGGGTTCGCGCCGCGCTGGTTCGTCGACATCGGCATCACGTTGGTGCTGCTGGGGATCGTGCTGTTCCTGGCCGGGGTGTGTTATCCGGCGGCGGGCATGCGGGTGGCCGGGCTGGGTGTGTGGTGGCAGCATTTGCGGCTGTACCGGCGGCTCTATCCATTGTGGACGATCCTGCACGAGCGGTTCCCGCAGGACACGCTGGAGTCCTTGCCCGCCAACACCCTGCGTGAGTTGTACGGGTTGCGCGGGGTGCACCGGCGGTACTACCGGCGGGTGATCGAATGCCGGGACGGGCTGGTGCGGATCAGCCCGTACCTGGGTTGCTCGCGCCGGGACGGGCTGCCGCTGGCCGATCAGTTGCGCGCGGCATTGCGCGCGCACGCGGCGGGCACCCCGGCCGCGGTGCACGCGGTGCCGGTGGCGATCCCGCGGGCCGAGGGCCTGGAGGCCGACGTGCGCGAGCTGGTGGCGTTGTCCGACGCGCTGCGGCTGGCGCCGCGCTGAGCAGGTCGGTTCAGTAGTCGTCGTCCTCGCCGGAGAACTGCTCCTCCAGCTCGTCCGCGGTGGCCGCCAGCAGGCTCAGCGGTTCGGTGAACTCGTTGAGGTCCAGGTTCTCCAGCGGCAGCGTGTGCCGCAGCACCACGTGCTCACCCATGATCACCACACCCCCGGCCACCGTGTTGTGCCCGACCTCGACCAGCAGCGCCCGCAGGTCGACCTGCCCGACCCGGCCACACGGCGAGGCGATCTGCACCCACTCGTGCTTGCCGTCGAGCACCTCCCGGCCCAGCAACACGGTCTGGCTGCGATCGTCCTCGAATCGCACCAGCAGCCGCAGTTCGTCGGGTTGCTGGTCGACCACCTTGTAGGCCGACCGGACGTAGCTGACCAGCTCGTCCCAGGTTGCCACGATGCCCCTCCCCGAAGACCGGAACCACTCCCGTGCCGAGCCTAGTGGCAGCGGATCTATTCCCGCCGTTCCACAGTGCGAGATCACGCCACCGGGGCGACCCGGCTGCCACTATTGGCCGTATGACCGAGTTGTCCGCGCACGAAGTGCTCACCACCACCCGCACCGTCCGCCGCCGCCTTGACCTGGACCGCCCGGTAGACCTGGACCTCATCCGCCAGGCCCTGTCCACCGCGCTGCAGGCCCCCAGCGGCTCGAACGCCCAGCGCTGGCACTTCCTGGTGATCACCGACGCCGACCAGCGAGCGGCCATCGGCGAGTACTACCGGCGCGCGGCCGAGGCGTACTTCCAGACCGCCGAGTCCGCGGGCAACCAGCCGCACGAGGACCCCAACCGTCAGCGCACCCAGCAGCGCGTCCGCAACAGCTCCGAACACCTGGCGCAGAACATGGGCCGGGTACCGGTCCTGGTCATCCCCGCCATCGAAACCCCGAACGTCACGGAGTTGCCGGCGGGCAACCAGTCCGGCCTGTGGGGCTCGATCCTGCCCGCGGCGTGGAGCTACATGCTCGCCGCCCGCAACCTGGGCCTGGCCGCGGCCTGGACCACCCTGCACCTGAAGTACGAACGCGAGGTGGCGGAACTACTCGGCCTGCCACCCACGGTGCACCAGGCCGCCCTGATCCCGACCGCACACCACACCGGCGACGGCTTCAAGCCCGCTCCCCGCCAGCCCCTGGATGAGGTGCTGCACCTCAACCGGTGGTGACAACGCCTGGGCCATGATGGCCCCATGCGCACCTTCGTCGACATCTCCGTTCCCCTGATGAGCGGCATCGCCTCCGACCCACCCGGCTTCACCCCGGAGATCACCTACCTGGACCACCAGGACACCGCAGGCGATGTCGTCTCCTTCTTCCCCGGCGCGAAGAAGGAGGACCTACCCGACGGCGAGGGCTGGGCGCTGGAGTGGGTGCGGATGACCACCCACTGCGGCACCCATCTGGACGCGCCGTATCACTATGCGTCCACAATGGACGGTGGGCAGCGGGCGATCACCATTGACGAGGTGCCGCTGGAGTGGTGTCTGCAGCCGGGGGTGAAGCTGGACTTCCGGCATCTGCCGGATGGGTATGTGGTGACGCCTGGGGATATTGACGCGGAGCTGGCTCGGATCGGGCATACGTTGAGTCCGTTGGAGATCGTGGTGGTGAACACGAGCGCGGGGGTTCGGTATGGGGAGCCGGATTACGTGTCGAAGGGGTGCGGGGTCGGGCGGGCGGCGACGTTGCATCTGCTGGAGCAGGGGGTGCGGGTGACGGGGACGGATGCCTGGAGTTGGGATGCACCGTTTGTCTATACGGCGCAGCGGTATGCGGCGGAGGGGGATCCGTCGGTGATCTGGGAGGGGCACAAGGCGGGGCGGGACATCGGGTACTGCCACATCGAGAAGCTGCACAACTTGGAAGCGTTGCCTGCTACGGGGTTCCAGGTTTCCTGCTTTCCGCACAAGGTGCATCGGGGATCGGCGGGGTGGACTCGGGCGGTCGCCATCATTGATACGCCGGAGCCTTGAGACCAGGCAAATCCCGCCCGGAGTGTTGGCCGTTGTTGTACGGGTCGTTGGCTGTTCTTGTACGGCGGGTGGGGGTTGGTCGTGATCCGGAGGCTGTCCGGAACGGCCAACACGGCGTACAAGAACGGCCAACACGCCGGGTGGGGGGTGTGGGTTTCAACCCTCCGCGCGTGTTGGCCGTTGTCGTACCGTGTGTTGGCCGTTTTGGGACGGTGTGTTGGCCGTTGCGGGACGGGTCGTTGGCCGTTGTTGTACGGCCGCAGGCCGGGGGTTGGGTTGGGGTTGGGGGTAAACCCCCACGACGAGGGTTCTCGTGTGTTCTCCGTACGGCCTGGAGCTTGCTGACCGCGCCCCGAGGAGCGGCCCCTGCAACACAAACCGCCGCCCGGCCCACCCAACGTGACGGGGGCCGCTCCTCGGGGTGTGGTTGGCTTGCGGAAGGCCGTGCGGAGAACACGCGAGCCCTCGGAGCCACGCTGGAACCGGCCCCGGCAGCCCAAACCCCGCCCCGTAACCTGCTCATCCCGGGGTTTGATCTGCCCTCCCCCCTCCGGTGGTCTGCCCGGCCGGCGAGGCCATCTTTTCCGCTCTTGATCTTTGCGCTGTTGGCCTCTGTTGCTGAGGTACACGAGCGACGATCAAGAGCGTCCTCGCCGGACGGGCAGGAATCAAAGGATGGGGGGGAAAGTCAAAGACGAAGAGCAAGAGCAGTGCTCGTGCGGTTCCCCCATCCCCGTCAACCTTCCGATACCAAACCACATCCCGGCAAGCGACCGCCGTCACGTTGGGCAGTATTGGCGGCGGCAGGTTGCAGCGGCCGCTTGCCGGGATGTGGTGTGTCCTCTCCAGGTTGACGGGGATGGGGGAACCGCTCGGATTGGGTTTTCGAAAAGCCGGCCCCGCTGCCTGTACGCGGGCTTCGCCCTGCGGTTGCAGGCACCTATGGCGTTGGGGGTCAGTCCAAGGTGTCGAGGAGTGTCTGCAAGGTGCGGCGCCAGGCGTGTGGGGCTGGCGTTGCGAAGCCCAGGACCAAGGCCGCGCCGGGGTTTGGGGTCTGGTCGTGCCAGTACCCGAACGCGTGCATCCCTTGCAGGAGTAGCCCCTTGGCGCGGGCCTTCGCGACGAGTTGGGTCTCCTGCTCGATCGAATCCAGGGGAAGCAACGCTTGTAGTCCGGCTGGGATGCCGCGGACTGTCAGTTTTGTGGTGGACTCGATGGCGGTGACCAGTTCGTTGCGGCGTCTGCGGTATGACAGGCGGGCTCGGCGGATGTGGCGGTCGTAGTCGCCGTGGGTGATGAGGTCGGCCAGGGCCAACTGGTCCAGGGACGGGACTGTGGCGCCAAGGGCGAAGAGTTTGGTGCGGACGGGGTTTCGTAGGGCGGGGGGTAGGACCAGCCAGCCTATGCGGACTCCGGGGGCCATGGTTTTGCTGGTGCTGCCTGCGAAAATCACTCGGTCGGGAGCCAGGGCCTGCAGGGCGCCTACGGGGCGTTGGTCGTAGCGGAATTCGCCGTCGTAGTCGTCTTCGATCAGGTAGCCGTCTACGCGAGTGGCCCAGTCTACAAAGGACTTTCGGCGGGGTGGGGACAGCACGTAGCCCTGGGGGAACTGGTGGTTTGGGGTCAGCAGGGCGGCTCGGGCCTCGGTTGACAGGTCTGCGGGGTTGGCGCCGCAGGTGTCTACGGTGAGGGGCGTGGTGGTCAGGCCTGCTGCGGTTAGCCAGTCTCGATGCAGGGGGAGGTTGGGGTTTTCGGTGGCGATTGTGGTGATGGCCTGGTCGTGGAAGACGTGGGCGAGGGCGGCCAGGGCGTGGCTGAAGCCGCAGGTGATCACTACTGCGTCGGGGGTGGCTTGGACGCCTCGGGTTCGGGCTACGTAGTCGGCTATGGCTGCTCGTAGGGCGGGGTGGCCTGCGGGGTTGCCGTAGTCGAAGTCGATTCGGTCCGCTGTGGACAGGGTTCGGCGGATGCTGGCTGTCCAGGCTGTGCGGGGGAAGGTGCTGATGTCGGGGCGGCCGGGGCTCAGGTCCAAAGTGGAGGGTGGGGAGGGGGATGTGGTGGCAGGCTGGGGAGTGGTGGCGGGGGCTACGCGGGTGCTGGAGCCTGCGTTGCCTACCAGCCAGCCTTCGGCGATGAGTTGGGTGTAGACCTGGACCACGGTTCCCCTGGCCAGCCCCAGGTCCGTGGCCAGGCGGCGGGTGCCGGGGAGGCGGGCGCCGGGGGCGAGGCGGCCGGTGCGGACCGCCTCGCGCAGCGCTTCTTCCAGGGAACGGCCTACTCCGCCTGGGGTTCGGCGGATGCCGCCCAGGTGCAGGTCTATGCCTGGGTCACGCATGTGGGAGTTTGGCGTGACTGGGTACGGCCAGGCGGTTGAAGGCGTTGATCACCACGATCATCCACATCACCGCCTTGTACTGGTCGGGGGTGAGCAGTTCGGTGGCGCGCTGGTACAGCTCGTCGGGGACGTCGCGGGTCTCGGACAGGCGGGTGACCTCTTCGGTCAGTTCCAGCGCAACGCGTTCCTGGTCGGTGTAGAGCTGGGTTTCGCGCCAGGCGTTGAGCAGGAAGATGCGGCGCTGGCTCTCGCCCGCCTTGAGGGTGTCCTTGGTGTGCATGTCGATGCAGAAGGCGCAGCCGTTGATCTGGGAGGCGCGGATCTTGACCAGTTCGAGCAGTTTGGGGTCAAGGCCGGCGGCGCGGCCCGCTTCGGCGACCTGGTTGTTGATGTCGATCAGGGCCTTGTAGGCGACGGGGATGCCGGGGCTGAGTTGGATTCGCTGAGTCACACCGGCAACGTTAGGCCCGGTACAGCCGGTTCGCTGTACCGGTTGGGGGGTGGTTCTGTGTACCGGTTGGGTGAGGTTTGGCGGAGTGGGTTGGTGGGTGGGCTTGGGGTTAGGTTTGGGCCCGTAGGAAGCCGTCGATGAGGGTGTTCACTGTTTCGGGGACTTCCAGGGCGGCCAGGTGAGCCGCGTTGTCCAGGACCATGAAGCGGGCGTTGGGGATGGCGTCGGCCATGGCTCTGGTCTCGGCTACCGGGAAGGTCTGGTCCTCCACGCCCGCGACCACCAGTACCGGGGTGCGGATGAGGCCGAACAGGCCGCGCTGGTCCGGTCGGCGGGGGACCACGCTGGTCACCGCCCAGGTCACCGAGTGGACGTTGATCCTGGTCAGGGCGGCGCGGATGGCGGCTACGGCGTGTGGGCGGGTGCGCATCGAGGTCGGGCCGAGGAAGGCCTTCAGCACCGAGGGGACCAGGGGTGCGCGGACGCCGCCGAGCAGCCGGGCCACCCGGGTGAGCAGGCCGTACTCCAGGCGCTGGCGGCGGCCGGCGGGTGAGGCGGTGCAGTTCATCAGGATCGCGGCGCCGACCCGGTCGGGGTGGCGGGCGGCGAAGGTGCCGCCGATCATGCCGCCCCAGGAGTTGCCGACGAAGTCCACCTGGTCCAGGCCCAAGTGGTCCAGGATCTGGCGGACGCAGGTGGCGCACTCCTCGAAGGTGAACTCCCGGCCCAGCGGCTCGCTGCCGCCGTGTCCCGGCGGGTCGACCAGCAGCACCTGCCGCGACCCGGCGAAGTACTCGGCCTGGGCCGTCCACAGTGCACTGTCCATCAGCAGACTGGGCCAGAACAGCAGTGCGGGCCCACTACCGGCCCGGCGCACCCGCAGGTGGCCGAGCACGGTTGGCACGTGGACGTCCTGGAGTTCCATGGGGCCTCCCGTCACCGAGGTGCGAAGAGACTACCCGTCAGCGCACCACCCGGTACTTCAAGTGCGTGACCGCGTTGCCCTGTTCGGTGGAGATCGGCCCCTCCAGGCTCACCGGCGCACCGGCCAGCGAGGCGAAGAACGGCACCCCGGCGCCCAGCACCACCGGCACCAGGTCGATCCACACCTCGTCCACCAAACCCGCGTCCAGGGCCTGCCCGCCGGTGATGCCTGCGGACACGCCGACCAGCTTCTCCCCCGCGATCTCCCTGGCCTTGGCCACCGCGGCCTCGATGCCCTCGGTGACAAAGACGAAGTGCTCGCCGTCCTGTTCCCAGCCGTCCGGGACCTTGTGCGTGAGCACCACCGTGCGAACGCCCAGCGGGTGCTCGCCGCCCCAGCCGTCGGTGATGTCGAACAGGCGGCGGCCGACCAGCAGCGCACCGGTGTTGTCCAGCATGCTCCGGAAGTGCGCCGCACTGGTCTCGGTCAGCTTGAAGGTCAGCGTGGGGTGCCTGGTCTCGATGGTGACGTCACCGTTCTCGTACCACTGGAACAGCTTGTCGAAGCCGCTCTCCTCCGGTCCGGAGACGTACCCGTCCAGCGACATGCTCGCGCCGAGGATCACCTTGGCCATGGTTCCGCTCCTCTGCTCGTGTTGCGGTTGTCATGGGGTCTGACTCGGACCGCGGCCGGAACTCATCGGTCCCTGGGCAGCCATTCCGCGCGGGAGGAGCCGCGGGGCACCAGCACGGTGCGGTAGCGGCCGGGGGTGGCCGACATCAGGACCTGGTCGGTGACGCCCTGGTAGTGGCCGAGCGGGGTGTCCGCGGTGAAGGTCTCCGGGTCCAGGTAGGCGTGCTGATCGCCTTGTCCGGCAACGGAATGCGCGTACTCCCGATCAAAGATGCCCATGCCGAGGATCCACAGCGCGACCCTGGTGAGCGAGACGTGCACCCGGTAGCTGCCGCCGTCGCGGGCGCGGCGGGCGAGGGCCTCGGTGGCGCCCGCGGCCATCAGCCAGGACACGATGTAGTCGTTGACCACCAGGATCGGTGGCAGCGCGGGGGTTTCGCCGTCGCCTTCCAGGTCCATCATGCCGACCAGGCTGCCCGCGGTCTGGTCGAAGCCGACCCGGTCGGCCCACGGGCCGCGCCGGCCGTTGAGCGAGGCGGTGACGTGGATGATGCCGGGCCGGATCGCGGCGGCCTGTTCGGCGGACAGGCCGATCTGGTCGAGGTAGCCGGGGCGGCGGTTGGCGTAGAAGACGTCGGACTGCGCGAGCAGGTCGCGGAGGCGGTCGTGGCCCTCGGCGGCATAGGGGTTGATGGTGGCGGAGCGGGTGCCCACGTTCGCGGTGAGGTAGGTGGTGTCGTGTTCGAGTTCGCCTGGGCGCCAGATGTTGAGCACGTCGGCGCCGTGCAGGGCGAGTGAGCGGCCCGCGCCCGCACCGGCGATCACGTGGCCCATGCCCAGCGCGCGGACGCCGTCGAGGGGGTCGGACGCGGTGGGCGGCAAGGGTTCCGGGGCGCTGTCGCCGATCCGGGTGATCTCGATCAGCGGCAGGTCGGCCAGGGCCTCGCGGTAGTGCTGGGTGGCCAGGAATTCGGTGGTGGAGCGCAGCATGGGCAGCACCACGCCCGCCTCGACCGCGGCTTCTTCCAGGTCGGCGGCGCGCCACTGGCTGATCGCCTTGGTGACGGCCTCGGTGTCGTCGGGCACGCCGAGCAGTCGCTGGGCGGCGACCTTGATCTTGGGGTACGGGTTGAGCGGCATCACCCAGCGGTTGTCGGCGGTCCGGTAGAACTGGAAACCGAAGGCGGGGCTGGTGTTGCTGGCCGCGGTGCCGGGGTAGCCGTTGAGCAGCTCCCACTTGCCGTCGTAGAACGGGCACAACCGGTGCGGGGCGGTGCGCAGGTCGACGGTGATGTCCTGGCCCTCGCCACCGCGCAGCCGCCACAGCTTGGCTACCGCGGCGGACTTGGCGGCCAGCGCGATCGCGGCCGCGCCACCCAGGCGCAGCGGGCTGGGCACCACCGGGTCCGCGCCGAGGAAGGTGACCTGGCCGCCGGTGTCGGCCGGGGTCATGCCGATGCCCTCAAGGACCTCGGTCAGCTCGGCGTGCGGATCGAAGTGGTCGTGGGTCAGTGGGTTGGCCACCGCGGCGGTCACTCGATCCGTGAGATTCATCCGAAGAGCCTATCGCCGGGTCGGCGTTTTTCCCGGTCCGGGCGGGGTGATGATCGTCTACACCGGTGTGCCGAGCACCGGGTACGCGCTCCGGCTGAGCGCGGAGAACGCCGCTGAGGAGGGCGAATGAAGTTCCACCACACCGAGTTGCCCGGGGCACTGGTCATCACCCCGGAGCCGATCGCGGACGAGCGCGGCAGCTTCTTCGAGAACCTGCGCACCGAGGCGCTGTCCGAGGAGATCGGCAGGCCGTTCCGCCCGGCACAGATCAACTACTCGGTGTCGCGCCGGAACACGCTGCGTGGCCTGCACGGGGTGCGCAACCCGCCTGGCCAGGCCAAGTACGTCACCTGTGTGCGTGGCGCGCTGCGGGACATCATGGTCGACCTGCGGCTGGGCTCGCCCGCCTACGGCAAGTACGTGGTCACCGAGCTGACCGCGGCCGGGGGCACCGCGCTCTACATCCCGGAGGGCTTCGGCCACGGCTTCCTCAGCCTGACCGATGACACCTGCATCAGCTACGTGCTCGGCACCGCGCACGTGCCCGGCACCCAGATCGACATCAACCCGCTGGACCCGGAACTGAACCTGCCCTGGGGCTTCGACGAGTTCCCGCTGATCTCGGCCAAGGACGCGGCCGCCCCCACCCTGGCCGAGGTCCGCGCCCAGGGCCTGCTGCTGGAGTACACCGACTAAGCCCCCGCCACCGTGTTGGCCGTTCTCGTACGGTGTGTTGGCCGAACTGGACGGTGTCTTGGCCGTTGTGGGCGGTGTGTTGGCCGGATGGCGTACCAGTTCGGCCAACACTGGGTACGACATCGGCCAACACGGCGGGAGGGGGTGTTGGGATCTGGTGGGCGTTAGGCCAGATGCAGTCACTTGGTGGCACCGGGGCTTTACAACGTTGCAGAATGGGGTTTCAACCTGGGGTTTCTGAGGGGGAACAACGCATGTCAGGCGTTTCCTTGGCGCGCGCGGCCACGGTCGCGGCACTCATCGGCACTGTTGTCAGCACCGGACTCGCGGCACCCGCTTCGGCGGCAGCAAAGCCGAGCCCGGCCTGCACCTGGCAGGCGCAGGCGGTGGCCGCGCCTGCCGGGCTTGATCCGCAGTACGCCAGCGTCACCGGGGTGGACGGGCTGGGCGGCTACTCCGGCTACTACGCCCCCAACAGCGGCGACATCACCCTGCTGCGCTGGACCGGCGGGGTCCCGGAGCGACTGGCCCCGCCCGCCGGGGTGAACTGGGTGTTCCCCCGGGACGAGAACCGCGCCGGGACGATCCTGGTGGACGGGATGAACACCGCGACCGGGGCGCGGCAGGTGTTCACGCTCTCCAGGGCCGGCGCCTACCACGCGCTGCCGATCCCGGCCGGGCTGACCCATGCGAGCGGGGCCGCGATCAACAACCGCGGTGACGTGGTCGCCTCGGCCCGGCGCAGCTCGGACAACCGGAACGTGGTGGTGCTGTGGGAGGCCCTCTCCACCGGGGCCGGGCCGCGGGTGCTCGATGTGCCGGAGGCGAGCCACCCGACCGCGGAGGACGTGGACGAGGACGGGTCCGTGCTGGTCAGCGGCGGTTACGAGGTCTTCGTCTGGCGCGATGGCGTGACCACCCGGCTGCCGGAGCCGGCCGGGGCCGTGGTGGGCCGGGCGATCAGCGACGGCCTGGTGGTCGGCCAGGGCTACGCCGCCCCGGCCCAGTCCTACGTCTGGGATTCCCGCGGCGGCAAGGTGGTCTACCCCGAGCGCGGGCGCACCGCCGAGGGCATCAACCGCGACGGGCTGATCGCCGGGGAGCGGGTGGACGGTCCGGCCGCGGTGTGGCAGGGCTCGACCTTCCTGGCCGAACTGCCCGCACTGGACGGACGGCCCGGCCGGCCGCAACTGGTGGCCGATGACGGGTCGGTGTTCGGCGAGACCTTCGAGCCGGGCAGTGTGCCGGTGCGGTGGTCGTGCCGCTGACAACTGGGGAGAAAGCCATGCGCAGCAAGGAAACCATCCGATCGGTAGGTACGGTGCTGGCGGCGGTCGCGCTGACCGCCGGGCTCACCGGCACCGCGGTCGCCGCGCCGGCGGACGCGCCGTGCACCTGGCAGGTGACCCCGGTGGCGGGTCCGCCCGGGATACCGGCCAGTGAGTTCACCGTGACCGGGTCCAACGCCCAGGGCGGGTACTCCGGGTACCGGCGGGCCAACGTCGACGACGCGGAGTTCTTCCGCTGGGTCAACGGTTTCGCCGTGCGGCAGCCCGCCGCGCCGGGGGTGACCGGGGCCCAGCCGGTGGATGAGAACAACGGCGGGACCGTGGTGTTGCGCGGCAAGGACGCCCAGGGCGAGCGGGTACTGCTCACCCACTCCCCCGCCGACGGCTACCGCGTGCTGCCACTGCCCGCCGGGGCCAAACTGCAGGAATCGGCCGCGGTCAACGACGGCGGCGATGTGGTGGCCGCGATCTGGCAGAACGGCAAGGACTTCGTGCTGTTGTGGCGGGCCGGTGCGAGCACGCCGGAGGTGATCACGCCGCCGGGTACCGGGGTGCCGATCCTGGTCGACATCGACGAGGACGGGACCGTGCTGCTCAGCGGCGGGCGGAGCAACGTGCACGTGTGGCGGGCCGGGGTGTTCACCGCGATGCCGGGCTCGACCGATGCGATGGCGCGTTCGCTGAACAACGGCCGGGTGGTCGGTCTCCGGTTCAACGGGCAGAACCCGATCACCGCCTGGCAGTGGGAACTGAGCACCGGCGTGGTCAGCCAGCCACTGCGTGGCGGGGCGGCGAACGGGATCAACCGGCTGAACCTGATCGGCGGGCAGCTGGACAACCTGGACGGCCCGCCCGCGGTCTGGCGCGGTACCCGGCTGCTGGCCGAGCTGCCGTTGCCGCCTGGCGCGACCGGTGGGCGGGTGAACGTCGTGGGGGATGACGGGGTGGTGCACGGCAAGGCCAGCACGCAGCCGTCGATTCCGGTGCGCTGGCACTGTTCCTGAGGAGTTGAGGGGGAAAGATGTTCGCACCAATGCGCACGACCGCGGTCGTGCTCACCGTGCTGCTGGCCTCGGCCGGGGTCAGCGCGGTGGCCACGGCCGCGCCGGAAGCCCCGGCGGCGGCCTGCACCTGGCGGGCAACGCCGGTGCCGGTGCCCGCGGGGGCCGACCCGGCCTACGTCCACGTCAGCGGCGCGGACGGGCGCGGGAACTACTCCGGCTACTACGGCCCGACCAGCGCCGATGTCACCTTCTACCGCTGGGTGCGCGGCGTTCCGGTCAAGCAGGCCCCGGCGCCAGGGGTGAGCTGGACGCTGCCGGTGGATGAGAACGCCGCGGGCGTGGTCCTGTTGCGTGGAGCCGATTTCAGCGGCGGCACGCAGAAGTACTACGTGCTCACCCAGACCCGGCAAGGGGTCTACCGCCAGCTGACCGTGCCGCCGGGCCTGACCTCGTTGCAGCCCAACGCGATCAACAACCGTGGTGACGTGGTCGCCTCGGCCAACCGGGACAGCGACGGCCGCGGCCAGGTCCTGCTGTGGCGGGCGGGCAGCACCCAGGCGACGGTGATCGATCCGTCGGAGATCGACTATCCGGCGGCCACCGACATCGACGAGGACGGCACCGTCCTGCTCACCGGCGGCTACCAGGTCGCGTTGTGGCACAACGGAACCGTCACCAAACTGCCCAAGCCGGAGAGCGGCGTCACCGCCCGCGGCATCGCCAACGGGCGGGTGCTGGTGCTGGACCTGCGGACCTCCACCCCGGTGTCCTACCTGTGGGAGCCGAAGACCAACTGGTTCGTGCACCTGGACCGCAGCGGCCCCGCGCACGCGATGAACAAGCGTGGGCTGGTCAGCGGTTCGATCGGCTCCTGGAGTGGCGCGCCCGCGGTCTGGCACGGCACGAAGTTCCTCGCCGAGCTGCCGGTGCCCGCGGGCGCCAGCACGGCCAGGGCGACCGTGGTCGCCGACGACGGCACCATCTTCGGCGAGACCTACCAGAACACCTTCCCGTTCAGCTGGACCTGCCGCTGAGCGAGCCGGGCGCTGTCCTCGCCATGGGGACAGCGCCCGCGCTACTCAGCCCGGGTCCAGGATGCGCTTGAGGAAGCGCTGGGTCCGTTCCTCCTGGGGGTGCTCGATCACCTGGCTGGGCGGGCCCTGTTCCACGATGACCCCGCCGTCCAGGAACAGCACCTGGTCGGCCACCTGCCCGGCGAACCGGATCTCGTGCGTGACGATCACCATCGTCCAGCCATCGGCGGCCAGGTCCTTGATCACGGCGAGCACCTCACCGACCAGTTCCGGGTCCAGCGCCGAGGTCGGCTCGTCGAAGAGCACCACCCTCGGTTTGAGCGCCAGCGCGCGGGCGATGCCAACGCGTTGCTGCTGCCCGCCGGAGAGCTGGTACGGGTAGGCGTCCGCCCGGTCGCCGAGCCCCACCTGGTCCAGCAGCACCTTCGCCTCGGCGACGGCCTCCTCCTTGGGCCGCTGCTGGGCGATGACCGGGCCCTCGATGATGTTCTCCAGGACCGTGCGGTGCGGGAACAGGTTGTGCGTCTGGAACACCATGCCGCTCTGCGCGCGCAGCCTGCCGCTCTCCCGGCGACCGGCCTTGCCCGTGGGCAGCGCGGCGAAGTCCACCTCGACCTCGTCGATCCGGACCACCCCGCGTTCGGGGGTCTCCAGCGCGTTGAGCGAGCGCAGCAGGGTGGTCTTGCCGGAGCCGGACGGTCCCAACAGGACGGTCGAACTCCCGCGCGGCGAGTCGAAGTCGATGCCGCGCAACACATGCGCGTCGCCGAAGGACTTGGCCAGCCCGCGCACCTGGATGCGGAGGTCCTGTTCTGCGGTCTCAGTCATGTGGTCACATACCTGTTCAGTCGGATCTCCAGTCGTTTCTGCCCGGCGGAGAGAGCCACGCAGATCAGCCAGTAGTACAGCCCGGCGAAGGAGTACAGCGCGAGGAACTCGTTGCTCTCCGCCGCGGCGAGCTGGGACTGCCGGAACAACTCGGTCAGCAACACCACCGAACCCAGTGAGGTGTCCTTGACCAGGGACAGCAACGTGTTGGACAGCGGCGGCACCGCGGTCCTGGCCGCCTGCGGCAGGATGATCCGGCGCAACGTCTTCCGGTAGTCCAGCCCGATGGTGGCCGCGGCCTCGAACTGGCCCTTGGGCACGGACAGGATCGCCGAGCGCACCACCTCGGCGGCGTAGCCCGCCACGTTGAGGCTGAAGGCGATCACCGCCGCGGCGAAGGGCGGGAACTTCAGCCCGAGCTGGGGCAGCCCGTAGAAGACGATGAACAGCTGCAGCAGCAGCGGGGTGCCGCGGATGATCGAGATGAACGCGCGGGCCAGTCCGGCCAGCACCCGGTAAGCGGAGATCCGGGCCAGTGCCACGAACAACGCGAGCACCAGGCCGATCGCGAAGCTCAGCGCGGTCAGCGGGATGGTCACCTCGACCAGGCCGACGAACATCGGCCAGGCCGTGCTGGCCAGTACCTCCCAGGTGCTGCGGCTGCCGCGGCCCTGGGACAGGTCGGCGTTGCCGCCGTCGGGCACCGAGACGTTGGCCTTGAAGTACTTCTGCGACAGGCCGTTGAGCGTGCCGTCGGCCTTGAGCGCGGTGATCGCCTGGTTGGCCTGGGCGAGCAGGGATCCATCGTCCTTGCGGAAGGTCAGCGCCTGCTCGCTGATCTTGTCCCCGGCGTTCCCGGCGATCTCCACCGCGGTGGAACCGGTGCTGGCCAGGTAGTCCAGCACGGCGATGTTGTCGTTGACGATCGCGTCCACCCGGCCCTGCGCGAGCAGTGCCGCGGCCTGCGCGAAGCCCTCGACGGCCTCGACCTTGGCCCCGGCGTCCTTGGCGACCTTGGCCCAGTTGCTGGTGCTGGACTGGGCGGTGGTCTTGCCCTTGAGGTCGGCCAGCGACTTGATGCCGGTGTCACCCGTGCGCCGGACCACCACACCGCGGGAGTAGGTGTAGGTGCTGGACAGGCCGTATTTGGCCTTGCGTTCGTCGTTGACCGAGACCTGGTTGGCGATCAGGTCGATCCGCCTGGCGTCCAGCGCCGGGAAGATCGCGTCCCACTGGGTCTCGACGAACTCCAGCCGCCACCCGGCCTTGCCGGCGATGGCCTTGATCACTTCGATGTCGTAGCCGGTGAGTTCCTGGCTGCGCGGATCGTGGAAGGAGAACGGCGGGTAGGTCCCCTCGGTGCCGACCCGGACCACGGGTTGTTCGGCGGCCTGCGCGCTCGCCTGCCCCGGCAGCACGATCATCAACAGCAGGAACAGCACCACGCCCCTGAGCGTGTGTCGCATCAGCGACTCCCTCGACTTCGGCCAGCAGCCCGGAAGCCGGGCGTGAGGCGGAGAGTAGTGCGATCGAGGGCGACACGGACGGGTGATCCACTATGCGGGATCCGGGTGCGAAAGGTGCGTCACCCGGGGGTGACCTGGTAACCGCGAGGTGCCCTGCCGTCCTTGCATGAAACCACCACCTGTTGTTTAGGTTGCCGCACATGAGGTTTTCCGCCGTAGTGCTGGCGGTCGCACTGGCCGTCCCGCTGACCGCCACGACCGCCGAGGCCACCGCCCGAGCCGACCTGCGGGTCGCGGCGCAGAGCCAGCAGATGATCTGGAACGCGGTGGCCGTTGACCGGGGCCGGGTCTTCGTCTCCGGCCCACGCTGGAGCGGCTCCAGGGGCCCGGCGCTGGCCAGACTGGTCCACGGTCAGGCCAGGCCCTATCCGAACGCCGAGTGGAACTCCTGGCAGCCCGGCCAGGACCCGGCCACCAAGTTCGTCAACATCAACGCCATCCACCACGACGGCCACGGCTCGCTGTGGGCGGTGGACACCGGGTCACCCGATTTCGGTGGCAACCCGCTCCCCCGCGCCGCCAAGCTGGTCCGGATCAACCTGCGCACCAACCAGGTCACCCGGATCCACCACTTCGCCGACTCGGTGGCGCTGCCCGGCAGCTACGTCGACGACGTGCGCTTCAACGGCCGCCACGCCTACCTGACCGACGCGGGCCGCCCCGGCCTGATCGTGCTGGACCTGATCACCGGCACGGCCCGGCGGGTGCTGGACAACCATCCCTCCACCCTCGCCCCGGCCGACCGGCCGCTGGTACTGGACGGCGCGGTGGTGCGGGCCCCGGACGGCAGCCCACTGCGGGTGCACGCCGATCCCCTGGAGCTGTCCCCGGACCGCCAGTGGCTGTACTACGGCTCGCTGCACGGCCCCTGGTCCCGGATCGCCACCCGCGACCTGGACAACCCGGCACTGTCCGCCGCGGAACTCGCGGCCGGGGTCACGCCCTGGGCCGATCTGCCCGCGGTAGGTGGCAGCGCGATGGACCGGCACGGGAACCTGTACTTCACCGACCTGGTCGAGCACGCGCTGAAGCGGCGCACGCCGGACGGCCGGATCAGCACCGTGGTACAGGACTCGCGTCTACATTGGACGGACGCGCCCTTCCTCGCCCCGGACGGCCGGATCTGGCTGCCGGTGCCGCAGATGGACCGGGTGGCCCTGTTCCACGGCGGTCAGTCCCGGGTCCAGTGGCCGATCCAGCTGCTCACGGTCCGGCCGTGAACAGCACCTGAAGCCGGCGTGTTGGCCGATGTCGTACACGGTGTTGGCCGAACTGGTACGCCCAACGGCCAACACACCGTCCATAACGGCCAAGACACCGTCCAGTTCGGCCAAGACACCGTCCAGTTCGGCCAACACACCGTACGAGAACGGCCAACACGGGGGTGGGGGGTTAGCGGGTGTTGTAGCCCTCTGCTGTCAGGGTTGGGGTGGTGGAGGGGTGGTTGGTTGGGTTCCAGGTGGCGGTGATGGTGCGGGATTCGCCGGGGAGGAGCCAGAGGTAGTTGTCGGTGTAGGTCACTGGTAGCAGCCGGGCGCCGGAGCGGCGGTCGCGGACGGAGAGGCGGATCAGCGCGGCTACTGTGCGGCCTTCGTTGCGCAGGGTGGCGGTCAGGCTGCCTGGGCGCTGGTCGTTGAGGCGGACTGAGACCCTGGTCTGGGGGAGGGTGTTGAGCTGGCGCATGTCCTCGGGTTTGCGGTAGCGCCAGTAGGTGTTCTCCGAGAGGACCTTGCCCTTGGCGTCGCTGAGGACCAGGCGTAGCAGGTGCAGGGCGGGCAGGTCGGCCGCGAACGGAACGGTGAAGGCGCGGGTGATGTTGGAGGCGGGGATGGCGAGCTGCTGGGACTGTGGGGTGCCGAGTTGCTTGCCGTTGAGGTCGTAGCGGGTGGCCTTGACCGTGGCGCCGGTGATCGCCACCGGGGTGTGGTTGGCCGCGACTACCTGGCCGTCCGGGTTCGCCTGTACGTGCAGGGCCTCGCAGCCCTTGCGGGCGCCGTAGTAGCTGCCGTTGACGTCCAGGTCGTAGTCGTAGGTCTGCCACACCGTGCTGTGCCAGGCCGGGTGCGACATCCACAGCAGCAACGCGTTCGCGTCCTGCCACAGGTTCGCCGTCCACGCCTCGAACATGGCACGCATGTTCTCGTAGTTGACGAACTGGGCCTTGCGGCAGAACTCGGCCAGGCTGGTCGACTCGCCGAGCCGGGTGTTGATCGCCTCCAGGTAGGTCTGCGGCCGCTGGTTGCCCTTGGTGGACCAGTCGTGGTGGAACCAGGTGATGTCGATCGGCCAGCCGGCGTGGTCCTTGCCGACCAGGTTGCGCATGCTCTCCACCACCGGGACGGTGGGCATGCCGATCTCGGTGTGGAAGCCGAAGTTGTTGGTGTCGTAGGTGCTCGCCTCGAAGTACTTGGCGGGTTCCACCCAGTAGTACGGGCCGTGGCCGGAGACGAAACCGCCTGCGGAGTCCGGCATGTACAGGATCTCGCTGTGTTCCTCGGCAATCGCCTTTGCGATGCCGTTGTGGATGGCCGGCGGCGGGTGCTGTTCGTTGGCCGCGCACCAGACCACGATGCAGGGGTGGGTGCGGTAGCGCAGGATGGTGTCCCGGGCGACGTCGACGTAGCCGGGCGGGTCGGCCAGGAAGGCGCCTGCCTCCCAGAAGTCGTTCCACACCAGGATGCCCTGCTCATCGCACTGGGCGAACAGCTCCTCCCGGTAGCTGCTGCCGATCCAGTTGCGGATCATGGTGAAGTTCATGTCGCGGTGCATCTTGACCACCGCGTCCATCCGGTCCGGGACCATCCGGCGCAGCAGTTCGTCCCAGCCCCAGTTGCCGCCGCGGCAGTACACCTGCACGCCGTTCACGCTGATCCGCAACGGGATCGGCGCGTTGCTGACCTTCTTGACGTCCGTCCAGCTCTGGCCGTCGGCCGAGGTCTGCACGGTGAAGTCCTTGGCGTAGGCGGTTTCCCACAGCAGCACCACCCGGTCGAACCCGGTGTCCGCGCCGAGGTCCACCTGGATCCACTGGTTGTCGGTGTACTCCGAGGACCAGCGGGTGCCGGTGTTGCCGTCGACCACGTTGCCAGCGGCGTTGCCCGGATTGTCCACTGAGGACGCACTGGCCGTCTTGCCAAGGGCCAGGTCGACATCGGGTTTGGCACTGTCCACAACGGACAGGCTCCACAGTGAGTTGCCCCAGCCGGTGGCCCTGGTGTGACAGTGGATCCGGACGTGCTTGGCCTGGACGGGGGCGAACTCGACGGTCTGCTTGGCCGAGTTGGTGGCCGGGTCGATCTTGATCGGGATGTCGTAGCCGTAGCCGAACTGGCGGATGCCGAAGCGCAGGCTGCGCCGGTCGCTGCGGACGCCGCCGACGGTGGCGGTCAGGGTGAGTTCGTGCAGGTTGGGGTCGCCGTAACCGTTGGGCCACCACAGTTTCGGGTCGCGCAGCCGCAGGGCGGGGTGCTCGGCCGGGGCGAACACGGCGTTGGCGCTGCCACCGGCGGGGACGGTCACCGTGGTGCGCAGGCTGATCGCGCCGAAGCTGGCCTGCACCACCACGGACACCGGCGCGGTCCCGGGGTTGCGCACCGGAACGCTGATCTTGACCTCGGCCAGGCTGGTGTCCGGCAGGTTGGGCAGGGTGGTCTCCACCCTCGGGTCGCCGAGGACGGCCGAACCGGTGCTGCGCAGGCGAACGTGGTTCCACAGGCCCGCGCCGCGGTCGCGTACGGCGGGCATCCAGTCCCAGCCGGAGGTGGCCAGGTAGGTCGGCGAGTCCAGGTAGAGCTTGCCGGAGTGCAGGAAGGCCAGGCCGTCCGCGCCCTTGTCGCCCGCGGTGCCGGGGTGCGGCATCGGGTCGACCCGGATGGCCAGGTTGTGCTTGCCGTTGCCCGCTTTCAGGGCTTCGGTGATGTTGAGGTGGGCGCGGGCGAACGGGCTGGTCACGGTGCCGACCTTGTGGCCGTTGAGCCAGACCTCGCCGTGGTGGTTGACCCCGTCCAGTTCCAGCCACACCTGCCGTCCGGCGCTGACGTCCAGCTCGCGGGGCACGGTGAAGGCCCGCCGGTACCACCAGCTGTGCCGGGACAGCGCCTCCGGGATGTGCAGGTTGTTCTGCCCGGACACCGGATCGGGCAGGTGGCCCTGGTCCACCAGGTCGGCCAGCACGGTGCCGGGCACCGAGGCGGGCAGCCAGGTGGTGGTGTCGATGCTGGGGCCGGACAGTGCCGCGCCGTCGCTGGTCCCGGCCCACTCGTCCATGGTCAGCGACCAGCCGGACTCCAGCGGCACGGTGCCGTCCTTGCCGACGGTCAGGGCCGGGGCGGGGCGGGTGTTGCGGCCCCAGTCGGTCCAGCCCTTGACCGCCGGGCGCGGGCGTTCGGTGCTGCCGTAGACCTCGAACCCGTTGAGCCCCACCGGGTTCGTGTTGTGCGTGCGCGAGGTGGACAGCCGCACCCAGCGACCGGTCGCGGGGGTGGGCAGCGCGATGTCGACCTGGCCGCCGGGGCCGGAGGAGGTCTCGTACACGGTCCGCCAGGCGGTGCCGTTGTCCGAGACCTCCAGCCGGAAGGCGGTGGCGGCACTGGAGAGGATCTCCGAGCCGTCGGTGTCGGAGAAGGGGTTCCAGCCGGTGCCCGGCACGTAGGCCGGGTCGGTCAGCCTGGCCTCGAAGACCAGGCGGACCGCCTCGATCCGGCACTGGGCCTGGAGATCCACGATCAGCCACTGCGGTCCCGCCGCCTCGGCCCGCCAGCCACTGCCCCGCACCCCGGTGACCGCGAGGCCGTCCACCGCGAACTCCGGCGGGGCGGCGGCATAGGCGGTGGAGGAGGCGGTGACCGGCCGGAACCTGGCCAGATCGGTGCGCGGCGGAGCGGCCTGTCCCGGATCGGGCGCCGCGGCCGCGGCGCCGGGTAAGGCGACGCCGACACCGACACTGGCGAGCAAGGTGCCCGTGGTGGCAAGGAAACCGCGTCGTGAGACTGGTCCAGTCGCATTCGCCATGCCGGACATCAGACCTTGGTTCAAGGCGTGGAACAAGTGGACAAGCAGGACAGAAATCCGGCCGTCCTGCGATCAGTCAACCGGCGCCAGCACCGGTTTCCGCTGCTCGCGGCTGATCCGCCGCTCTTCCATCAGCGCCGTCAGGCAGTGATGACAGCGATTTGTCCACCACCGGCGCGGCCGGTGGGCCAGGCGGTGCCACCGGGTGGGTCCACCGGTGAGCATCTTCTGGTGGGCTCGGTCCAGGGCCTGATCGGCCGCGATCAGCAGCCGTCCCAGGATCAGGACCAGCGCACCGCCGGCGATGAGGACAACGAGCACGACGATCAATGACAGGGGCATGTTGGGGAAGTTCCTACCGACAAGACGTGGAGCGGTCCCTCGACGCTGAGGGACCAGCCAGGACAACTGGCGGCGGCGACGCGCACCCTCAACCAGGGCGCGCGTCGCCGCCGCCACCGGGTAAGGCCGATCTGCCCGCGATGCGGACCAGCCGGGTGGCTGCCTCCTCCACCTCGACCCACCGGTCCACGTCCATGCGTGGTCCTCTCTTTCCCTCACACCCCGACTGTGCGCCGTCCGCACTGACGGCGAGAAAGCAGCACTGACCAGGCCAGATGCCGTGGCTCGAAGCGATGCTGTTGATCAACATCGTAGGTAACGGCCAGATTGCGGGGCAAGGCTCTACCGCCAATGCGCACCGAAAAGGTGACGGGTCACCCGGCTCGGCGACACAGTCCGCCTACTTGCGTGAACGTCCGAGAGAGCGCTCCCTCGGATTGTTGCGGACTCATACGAACGGCGGTTGCCGGTGCCGTCCGGGCAGCGCCATAGTGACCGCTTGAGAGCGCTCTCTCTCCATACGTTTGCGTCGGGCCCGATGCCAAGCAGAGGGAGTTCCAGAATGGCTTCTTCAACGACGAAGAGACGTTCCACCACTCTGTTCGCGATCATGGCCGTGGTCGCGGGCCTGCTCACCGGCGGCGCGGGCGCGGCGCAGGCCGAGCCGGTGCGGGTGGCCGAGTTCGTGGCCGACTGCCAGCTCAGCCACCGGCTGCCCGATGACCCGATCGTGCTGCCCAACCTGGCCGGGGCCTCACACCTGCACGACTTCTTCGGCAACAACTCGACCAACGCGCGCTCGACCCTGCAATCGTTGGCCGGGGCCACCGGCAACTGCGATCCGCTGATCGACATCTCCTCCTACTGGGTGCCGACGCTGTTCAAGGACAACGTGCCGGTGCCGCCGCGGTTCATGACCTTCTACTACCTCGGCGAGGGCGTGAACCGGCCGCAGGACATCCGGTCCTACCCGCTCGGGCTGAAGGTGGTGGCGGGCAACGCCAAGGCCACCGGCCACCACGACAGCATCGCGCGCTGGTCCTGCCTGCACGCCGGGCAGGTGAACCCCTCCAAGGACTTCGTGGAGTGCCCGCCGAACACGATGCTGGAGACCTACCTGGACTTCCCGCAGTGCTGGAACGGCCGGGACCTGGACTCGCCCAACCACGCCGGTCACCTGGCCTACCCGGTGGCGGGCGGCTGCCCGTCCGCGCACCCGGTGCCGGTGCCCAAGCTGCGCATGGTGCTGCGGTATCCGGTGACCGGTCCGACCGGCGGCCTGCGGCTGTCCTCCGGGCCCGGGTACACCATGCACGGCGACTTCTTCAACGTCTGGCCCGCGGCCGAACTGGACCGCCGGGTGCGCAACTGCCTCAACGTGGTGATCAAGTGCAACGCCGCGGGCGTGCCCGGATGAGCTTGGCCCGGCCCATGCTCATCGCCCTGCTGGGTCTCGGCCTGACCGGCTGTGCCCAGCAGGCCGCGTCCCCGCCGCCGTCAGCGCCCTCGACGGCGGCGGGGGTGTTCGGGCCGACCGAGACCGCCTTCGCCGAACTGGTCATCGCCACCGACGACCAGGCGGTCAAACTGCTCGACGCGGGCGCGGCCCGGGTGGTGAGACCGGCGCTGCGCGAGCTGGCGGCCGAACTCGGCTCGGCCCGCCGCGCGGAACGGGAAACCCTGCACGAGCTGCTCAAACAGGCCGGGGTGGCCTATGTGGACAACCACCAGGGCCACGACATGCCCGGCATGCCGACCGAGCCCGAGCTGAGCGCGCTGGCCAGGGCGGCGGACTTCGACGCGGAGTTCATCCGGCTGCTGCGCGCGCACCTGACCGAATCGAGCACGGTGGCCACTTCGGCGGCCGAGTCGATCACCCATCCGGCCACCAAGGAGGTCGCCGGGCGGATGACCGGGCAACGCGAGGTGGATCTGGCCCGGCTCGCCCAGCTCACGGGCGGCTGACCGGGCGGCGGGAGCCGGTATAAAGATCAGGTGTCCGTCTCCCGCCGCCCCACCGCCGAACGCGTGACCCTGGAGGTCGTCGCGCGGGTCGCCGGTGTGTCGCGGGCGACGGTATCCCGGGTGGTCAACGGCAAGGCCAGCGTGGACGAGGGTCTGCGCCAGGCGGTCGAGCGGGCCATCTCCGAAACCGGTTACCTGCCCAATCTGGCGGCCCGTTCCCTGGTCACCCGGCGCGCCGACGCGATCGCGCTGGTGCTGCCGGAGGAGAGCCGGATCCTGGGCGACCCGTTCTTCGGCCGGGTGGTCAGCGGGGTGACCAGCGTGCTCAACCCGCTGGGCCTGCACCTGGTGCTGCTGATGACCGGCCGGGACAGTCGCGAGCAGGTGGTCACCGACCTGCGTCAGGGCCGCCTGGACGGGGTGATCCTGATCCACACCTACGCCCAGGACCCGCTGCCCGGTCAGCTCCTGAAGTCCCGCCTGCCGGTCGTGCTGGCCGGGAAGTCGCCCAATCCCACCCGCATCACCTACGTGGATGTGGACCAGGTCGCGGGCGGCGCGCTGGCCGCCCAGCACCTGCACGCCCTTGTCCGCCACGACTTCGCCACCATCACCGGCCCGCTGGAGGCCCCCGCGGGCCAGGGTCGTCTCACCGGCTTCCGGGACACCCTCATCGGCCTCGGCCACCCGCCCCCGCTGATCGCCGAGGGCGATTTCAGCCGCGCGGGCGGCGCCGCCGCGATGGAACGGCTGCTCGCCGACACCCCCGGCCTGGACGCGGTGTTCGTCGCCTCCGACCTGATGGCCCAGGGTGCGCTGCCGGTGCTGCGCAAGCACGGCCGCCGGGTGCCCGAGGACGTCGCGGTGATCGGTTTCGACGACAGCAGCGCCGCGCTGGCCTGTGAGCCCCCGCTGACCACGGTCCGCCAGCCGGTGGAGGACATGGCCGCGGAAATGGCCCGCCAGGTGCTCACCAGGGTCGAGGACCCGGACGTGCCGCCGGCCGCGGTGATCTTCGAACCCACGCTCGTGCACCGGGACTCGGCCTGAGTCCGGGCCCGCCGACCGGAATCGGCGGGCCCGGCACCACTCAGTCCTCCGTGAGACTGCGGGCCTGATCCCGCAGCAGCTCGTGGAAGGTGTAGCGGCCCGGCGCCGGTTGCAACAGCAGGTGGTTGTCCACCAGGGTTTCCAGCAGTTCCTCGGCCCGCATCGGGGTGAGGCCGGCCAGTGTGGCTGCCGCGTCGGGGTCGAAGACCTCGCCGCCATGTCTGCCCAACAGGCGGAACAGCCGGAGCTGGTGCTGGTCCAACAGGCGATAGGACAGGGTGAATGTCGTTGCCACACCGGGCATCCCGGCCACGGCAAGCTCACCCAGCCTGCGGTTGTCATCCCGCAGCCGCTCCGCGAGGTGACCGGTGGTCCAGCTGGGCCGGTTGGCCAGCCGGACCGCGGCGATGCGCACCGCCATCGGCAGGAAACCGCACAGCTTGACGATCTCGGCCGCGCTGGCCTCCTCGTCCCGCATGCGGTCCCGGCCGGCCACTCGGGTGAACAGTCGCAGGGCGTCCCCGGGCGGAAGAACGTCCAGCGACAACGGAATCGCACCGGCCAGGGCGGGTAGCCGGCGACGGGAGGTGACCACGACCAGGCTGCCCGCGGTGCCCGGCAGCAGCGGGCGGACCTGATCGGTGTCCGAGACGTTGTCCAGCACCACCAGAACCCGTTGTCCGGCGACACTGGCCCGCCACAGCGCGGCGCGTTCGTCCACTGTGGGCGGTATCTGCCAGGACGGCACGTTCACCATCCGCAGCAACGCCTCCAGGGCTTCGGCAGGATCCAGTGGCTGGTGGCCCTGGCTGAAACCCCTGAGATCGCAATAGAACTGGCCGTCCGGGTACAGCGCGGTCAGCGCGTGCCCGGCGTGCACGGCCAGTGCCGATTTTCCGATGCCGGCCATGCCGTCGAGCACCGCGATGACCGTGCTCGCCGACAGACTGGCCAAGTGCCGCAACCGGTTCAGCTCCGCGTCGCGACCGACGAAGTCGGGCACGTCGTAGGGCAGGAACCCGTGCGACCCCACCTGGACCGCTGTCTCGGTCGTGGTGGTGCGTTCGCCGGTCTGCTGGGTCGGCAGCAGGCCGGTCATCTCACCGCGGGTCGCCGCGAACAGCGCACCGCGTTCCTCCACCGGCAGGGACAGTGCCTCGGCGAGCAGTCTCGCCGAGGCCAGCCGAGGCGCCTCACGCCTCCCGGTCTCCAGCAAGCTGATCGTCCGGGCCGACACACCCGAACCCTCAGCCAGTTCCTCCTGCGTCATTCCGGCGCGCAGGCGAAACTCTCGCAACATGGCCCCGAATAAACCTGAGTGATCCACTCCGAGAACGCCCCCCAGCGGCGAACTGGCTCTTCAACATGAGCCAAACGTGGATATAATCGAATTATTTTCTGAAGCGGCGAGCGCTTCACATATGGCTGAATAACTGGCGGCACCCCCATTGGTTGTGGTAGCGGTCCACAGGTCCTGCTCGTGGCAGAACCACTGGTGAGTGTGACAGCGGGGGCTGCGACCAGGCAAGAACCGGGCACATAGAGAACTCTGGTGAGCTAAATGTCGGATTCGTGACAGCAACTTGAGCACAACACGGACACCAGGCCGGAACAGCGGCTAGAATTGGGTCCATCGCGCGCATATGCGCATTGCGAATCCATTACTCCGGACCGCTGAAGTTAGGACTTCGGGGCAACCATGACTGACGATCTCTGGGTGCGTCGTTTTCACCCGGCGCCACAGGCACCCGCCCGACTGCTGTGCCTGCCGCACGCCGGTGGGTCGGCCAGCTACTTCTTCCCGGTCTCCCGCGCGCTGACCCCCGGCGTTGAGGTGCTCGCCGTGCAGTACCCCGGCAGGCAGGACCGCAGGCAGGAGCCGGGCATCGATTCCATCGAGGCGCTGGCCGATGAGGTGACCAAGGCCGTGCGGCCCTGGCTGGACCGCCCGGTCACCCTGTTCGGGCACAGCATGGGCGCGTCGCTGGCCTTCGAGGTGGCGCGCAGGCTGGAGGCGGAGGGGATCCGGCCGACCGGGTTGTTCGCCTCCGGTCGCCGCGCGCCGTCCCGGCCCCGCGACGAGCGCACCCACCTGCTCGATGACGACCGGTTGATCGTCGACGTCCGGAAGCTGGCAGGCACCGACTCCGCGCTGCTGGAGGACGAGGACGTGCTGCGGATGGTGCTGCCGGCGATCCGCACCGACTACAAGGCCGCCGAGACCTACCGCTACACGCCGGGTCCGCCGTTGTCCTGTCCGGTGATCGCGTTGACCGGGGACGCCGATCCCAAGGCCACCGTGGACGAGGTGAAATCCTGGGATGAGCACACCACCGGTTCATTCGAGCTGAAAGTATTTCCCGGCGGGCATTTCTTTCTCAACGCCGTGGTGCCGGAGATCCTGCGAATGATCTCCGCGCACATCGACGGCCATCTGGCCGGCACTGCGTGAGCAGGGTCCGGCCGGCGCCCGGGTGGGCGCCGGCCGGGCGGTCAGAGCTTGGCCATCCGTGGGATGAAGGTGAAGTCCTTCGGGAAGTCGGTGTTGACCTGCACCCGGGACGGGTCCAGCCGCAGCACCTCGAAGGCCGGGTTCTCCGGGCTGTCGATGCCGAACAGCCGCAGGTCGTACCCGTCGCCGCGGCCGTTGATCAGCTCGTACACGTGCTTCTTGGTCTCCCCGTCCTCCACCCAGCTGGCCACGCACTCGGCGAGCACGACCTCGCCGATCGCGCTGAGGTAGGACACCGCGACGTTCGGGTTCCCGGCCAGGTGTTTGGTCTTGACCGGGGATCGGGAGGTGAAGATCCAGCCGACCGGGCGGCCGTCCACCACCTCCCACACCGGGTGCAGCACCCGGGAGCGCGGGGCTCCGTTGCCGTCCACGGTGGTCACGGTGGCCAGCACGACGGTGCTGGTGACCTTCAGGAAGTCCTCCTCCAGCGCGGAGAATGCTTCGGACATGGTGGGGCTCCTTCTCATCTGCCGGGGTGAGCCGGCGGTCACTGGTTGACGAACTTCTGTTGCAGGGACGGGAAGGCGGTCAGCAGCCGGGACGCGGCGCCGAAGGCCAGGCGGGCGAAAGCGTTGTCGGCCAGGAACATCCGGGAGGCGCGGCGGGAGTCGGCGACCGCGGCGAAGCCGTAGTCGAGCATCTCCCGTTCGTACTCCCCCACCGCTGCCAGGAGATCCCGGCCGCCGTTGGCGACCTCGATGATCCGGTCGGCGAGCAGCCGGGCATCGCGCAGCGCGGTGCCCGCGCCGAGGCCGAGGAAGGGGGTCATGCTGTGGATGGCGTCGCCGAGCAGGGTGACCCTGGTGGTGGGCCAGGGCCGCACCGGGTCCGCGGTGTGCACGGGCAGCAGTGAGATGGTCTCCGCCTCGGTGTCGGCGACCATCCGGCGCAGTCCGGGATGCCAGTCGGCGATGAGTGAGCCGACCAGCTCGCGCAGGGTGTGCGGGTCGGCGCCCCTGGTCAGTCCGGGGTGGTGGCTGGGGCTGGCGTTGTAGGACCAGAGCAGGTAGTCGACGGTGTTGTCGAAGAGCACCGGGTTGTGCTGGTAGGTCTCGTCGTTGACACCGCCGTTCTTGTTCTGCCTGATGGGCATGGACATCAGGCTGCAGCCGCGCATCTCCAGCGCGCCGGTGATGCCGGTGCGCAGCTGGGCGGGCAGGTTCTGCGCGCGTTCCTCGGTGAGCAGGTACTTGCCCGCCACGATGAACATGCCGGTGTCGTGGCGTTTCGCGGTGGGCAGCAGCTGGGCGCGCACCCGGGAGCGGCCGCCGTCGGCGCCGACCACCAGGTCCGCGACGGTGCTGCCGCCGTCGGCGAAGTGGCAGCGCACCTGGCCGTTCGGGAGGTGTTCGTAGCGGGTGAAGTCCTGGTCGTAGTGGACGATGTCCTCGAGTCCACTGGCGAGCAGGGTTTGCAGGGTGCTGCGCTGGATGTCGTTGGTGGCCTCGGCCCGGTCGGCGACCACCTTCCTGGGTGCGGCGCGCAGCCGCAGTCGTTCCCGCAATTGGGTGTCGGTGAGCACCTGGTCGCCGTAGTCGGCCTCCACGCAGTGGTCCAGGAACTCCTGCCAGCGCCGGGCGGAGAGGCAGCGGCTGAGCGCGCGGGAGCCGTCGGGGTTGAGGCTGACCCGGTAGCCCTGCAGGCGTTCGGTGCGCACCCGGTGCCGTTCGTGCACGCTGACGCTGATGCCTGCGTTGTGCAGGGCGTGCGCCAGGCCGAGTCCGCCGGTGCCGCCGCCGATGACCGCGATGTGCGGGGAGGACATCAGAAACTCCGATCCGGGACAGGCTGTCCCAGGGTGGTGAGCCAGTCCCGGATGTGCGCGGCGGTGTTCGCCGCGTGTTCCTCCATCAGGGAGAAGTGGTCGCCGGGCAGTTCGCTGGTGGTGTGCGCGCCCGGCCAGGAGGTCTGCCACTGGGCCGGGTCCAGCGCCTGGCCGTCGGCTCCGGTGGCGAAGGAGGATTCGGGGCGCAGGAACAGGATCGGCGCGTTGATCCGTTCGGCGCCGAGCCAGTCCTCCAGCAGCCGGGCGTAGCGGGCCATCGCGGACAGCCGGGCGCCGGTGAACGGGCCGATCCACTCCTCCCTGGTGAGCAGGCCGTCCAGCATCAGCGCGACGACCTGGTCCAGGCCGGCGCCGTTGTCCCGGAAGGTGTCCAGCAGCACGACCGCGACCGGGGCCTGGCCGTCCTGTTCGAGGCGGTGTGCGACGGCCTGGGCGAGCAGGCCGCCGCTGGAGGCGCCCAGCAAGGCGAACGGCGCGGCACCGGCGGTCTGCCTGGCCAGGGTGGCCAGTACCTCGACCGCGGCCTCGGCGGTGGCCGGCAGTGGCTCGTCCTCGGCGAAGCCGGGCAGGGGCAGCACGGAGACGGCGAGCTGTCCGCGCAGGGCGGCGGCGAAGCGGGCGTACTGGCGGGCGCCGCCCATGCCCATCGGCGAGGGCAGGCAGATCAGCCGCAGTCCGTCGGCCTCGGCCAGGTGCACGGGGCTGGGCACGGGGTGCAGGTCGGCGGCGGTGTGGAAGACCGGGCGCAGTGCGGCGACGGCCTGGACGAGGTCGAAGGCGGCGAAGTGCTGCCCGGTCTGCACCGCGGTGCGGAACAGGGTGCGCACGGTCTCGCCGTCCTCCGCGGCGGGGGTGGCGGTGGCGCGCAGCGCGGTGTCCAGGTGCCGGGCCAGGCGCTGGGCGGTGGGTTCCTCGAAGGCCACGGTCATCGGCAGCCGCAGGCCGGTGGCCTCGTTGAGGCCGTTGCGCAGTTCGATCGCGGTGAGCGAGTCCAGGCCGAGTTCCAGGAAGTCCCGTTCGGGGGCGACCTCCGCGGTGCCGGGGTAGCCGAGCACAGCGGCGGCCCTGGCGCGGACCAGGTCGACCAGTGCGGTGTGCCGGGCCTCGGTGTCCAGGCCGGCGAGCCGGTCGCGCAGGGTGTCCGCGGCCTCGGTGACGCCGGTGCCCGCGGTGCGGCGGGCGGCGGGGACCAGGCCGCGCAGCAGGGCGGGCACGGTGCCCAGGCCGGTGGCCGAGCCGACCCGCATGGGCAGCAGCAGTGGGCGGGTGGCCCGGCAGGTGGCGTCGAACAACGCCATTCCGTCCACAGTGGACAGTGCCTGGACGCCGCCGCGGGTGAGCCGGGTGCGGTCGGACTCGGCCAGGTCGCCGGTCATGCCGCCGTGCTGGGCCCACAGTCCCCAGGCCAGGGACACCGCGGGCAGGCCGAGGGTGTGCCGGTGTTGGGCGATGGCGTCCAGGACGGTGTTGGCGGTGGCGTAGCTGCCCTGACCGGCGGCGCCGAGCACCCCGGCAGCGGAGGAGAACAGCACGAACATGGACAGGTCGCGGTCGCGGGTGAGTTCGTGCAGGTGCCAGGCGGCGTCGGCCTTGGGGCGCAGCACGGTGTCCAGGCGGTCGGGGGTGAGCGCGGTGAGCACGCCGTCGTCGAGCACGCCCGCGGTGTGCACCACGCCGGTGAGCGGGTGCGCGGCCGGGATGTCGTGCAGCAGGGCGGCCAGCTGGTCGCGGTCGGCGACGTCGCAGGCGGCGATGGTGGCTGCCGCGCCGAGTTCGGTGAGTTCGGCGAGCAGCTCCTGGGCGCCGGGGGCGTTGAGGCCGCGGCGGCTGGTGAGCAGCAGGCGGCGGTGTCCGTGGACGCCTGCCAGGTGGCGGGCGAGTTCCGCGCCGAGGGCGCCGGTGCCGCCGGTGATCAGCACCGTGTGGTCCGGATCCGTTGGGAGCGCGGTGGTCTCGGGTTCGGTGGCTCGGGCCAGGCGGGGTGCGTAGAGCTTGCCGTCGCGGACGGCGAGCTGGGGTTCGCCCTGGTCGATGGCGGTGCGCAGGGCCGAGGGGGTGGGGTCGCCGTCGAGCAGGATGATCCGGTCCGGGTGTTCGGACTGGGCGGAGCGGGCCAGGCCCCAGATCGCGGCGGCGGCCGGGTCGATCTCTTCGGCGCCGACCGCGACGGCGTGCTGGGTGTGCAGGACGAGGTGGCCTGGTTGGTCGGTGGCCAGCCAGTTCTGCACGGTGCTGAGCGCGGTGTGGGCGGCGGCGTGGATCCGTTCCGGGACAGTGGTTCCGGCCGGGTCCAGGTGAATGAGCGTGACTTCGGGGTCGGGGCCTGTCGACTCGGGCAGCGGCGTCCAGTCGAGCTGGAACAGGGCGTCGCGGCGGGTGTTCCCGGCCAGCTGGGCCGGGTTGAGCTGGCGGACCAGCAGGGACTCGATGGTGGCCACCGGGTTGCCCGCGCCGTCGGCCAGGTGCAGGGTCACGCCGTCCTCGGCCGGGGTGATCCTGACCCGCAGCCGGTCGGCGCCGGTGGCGTGCAGGGTGACGCCGCGCCAGGCGAAGGGCAGGCCGGGGCCGTCGGCGGGGTCGGCGGGCAGGGCGAGTCCGGCGGCTTGCAGGGCGGCGTCGAGCAGGGCGGGGTGCAGGCCGAAGCGGCCGGGTTCGGCGGGCAGCACGATCTCGGCGAGGATGTCCGCCTCCCGCCGCCAGGCCCGGTGCAGGCCCTGGAACAGCGGGCCGTAGCCGAGGCCGACCGCGGCGAACTTCTCGTACAACCCGGTCAGGTCAACGGGTTCGGCCGCGGGCGGCCAGGTCTCGGTGAACGGCTCTTCGGCGGTGGCGGGGACCAGGCGGCCGCGGGCGTGGCAGGTCCACGGCAGGTCCGCGCCGTCGGGGCGGGCGTGCACGGCGACCGGGCGGCCGCCGTCATCGGCCGGGCCGTCCACGGTGACCTGGAGCCGGATGCCGCCGCGGTCGGGCAGCACCAGTGGGGCGTGCAGCACGAGTTCGTCGATCCGGCCGCAGCCGAGCAGGCCGCCGGCGTGCGTGATCAGTTCGATCATCCCGGCGCCGGGGAACAGCGGCAGGCCGTTGACGGTGTGCTCGGCCAGCCAGGGCTGGGCGGCCAGGGACAGCCTGCCGGTCAGGGCGAGGCCGCCGGTGTCGGGCAGCGCGACGGGTTCGCCGAGCAGGGGGTGGCCGGTGGCGCCGAAGGAGGCGGTGGGCAGTGCGCCCTCCGGCCAGTAGCGGCGGCGTTCGAAGGGGTAGGTGGGCAGGTCGACGGTGTGCGCGTACGGGCCGAACAGTGGTTGCCAGTCCACCGGCACGCCGCTGACCTGGAGCCGGGTCACCGCCTCCAGCAGTGAGCGGGCTTCGGCCCGGTCCTTGCGCAGGGCGGGGACCAGCAGTGCGGTCTCGCCTTCGGGCAGGCATTCCTGGCCGAGGGCGGTGAGTGAGCCGCCGGGGCCCAGTTCCAGGCAGCGGGTGACGCCGTTGGCGAGGAGGGTGTCGAAGGCGTCGGCGAAGCGGACCGGCGCGCGGACCTGGCGCACCCAGTAGCCCGGGTCGGTGGGCTCGGCGAGCAGCTTTCCGTCCACAGTGGACACGATTGGGATGGCGGGTTTGTGGTACGTGACGCTCTCGGCCACCGCGCGGAACTCGGTCAGCATGGGTTCGATCAGCGGGGAGTGGAAGGCGTGCGATACCGGCAGCCGCTTGGTCTTCACCCCGCGTTCGGCCAGGGTCGCGGCGATGGCCTCGGCCTCTTCCTCGACGCCGGAGAGCACCACGGAGGCGGGGCCGTTGACCGCGGCCAGGTCGACGCCTGCGGTGAGCAGTGGCCGGACCGCGTCCTCGCCTGCCTGCACGGAGATCATCGCGCCGCCGGTGGGCAGGGCCTGCATCAGCCGGGCCCGTGCGGTGACCAGGCGGCAGGCATCGGGCAGGGTCAGCACCTCGGCGAGGTGGGCGGCGGCGAGTTCGCCGATGGAGTGGCCGAGCAGGAAGTCCGGGCGCAGGCCCCAGGATTCGAGGAGCCGGAACAGGGCGACCTCGACGGCGAAGAGGGCGGGCTGGGTGAACTCGGTGTGGTCCAGGCGTTCCGGGGCCGACCACAGCACCGTGCGCAGTTCCGGGTCCAGCTCGGCACTGACGGCGTCGAATGCCTCGGTGAAGGCAGGGTGGGTGTCGTACAGTTCCCGGCCCATGCCGAGGCGTTGCGAACCCTGGCCGGTGCACAGGAAGGCGAGTCCGCCGGGTTCGGTCACGCCGGTGAGTCCGCCGCCCTCGGCGAGGGTGTGCAGGCCGCGCAGCAGCTCCTCCCGGTCCGCGCCGACCACGGCGGCGCGATGCGCGAGGGCGGCGCGGCCGGTGGCCAACGAGAAGCCGATGTCCACTGTGGACAGTTCGGGTTCGGCCTCGATCCGGTTGGCCAGGCGGGCGGCCTGGGTGCGCAGGGCGGTGGCGGAGCGGGCGGAGAGCAGCCAGGGCAGCACTCCTGCCTCGGCGGTGGGCGAACTGAGCTGGTCGGGGGCTTGTTCCAGGATGATGTGCGCGTTGGTGCCGGAGATGCCGAAGGAGGACACGCCGGCGCGGCGGGGGCGGCCGGGGTCGGGCCAGTCCTGGGCCTCGGTGAGCAGCCGGACCTCGCCTGCCGACCAGTCCACGTGCGGGGTGGGCTCGTCCACGTGCAGGGTGGGCGGCAGGTGCTGGTGCCGCAACGCCTGCACCATCTTGATCACGCCGGCGACTCCGGCGGCGGCCTGGGTGTGGCCGAGGTTGGACTTGATCGAGCCCAGCCACAGTGGGGTTTCGCGGCCCTGGCCGTAGGCGGCGAGCAGGGCCTGGGCCTCGATCGGGTCGCCGAGGGTGGTGCCGGTGCCGTGTGCCTCGACAACGTCCACTTCGGACGGTTTCAGCCGGGCGTCGGCCAGGGCCTGGCGGATCATGCGTTGCTGGGCTGGGCCGTTGGGGGCGGTGAGGCCGTTGCTGGCGCCGTCCTGGTTGATCGCGCTGCCGCGCAGCACGGCCAGCACCGGGTAGCCGAGTCGTTGGGCGTCAGCGAGCCGGGCGACCAGGAGCATGCCGACGCCCTCGGACCAGCCGGTGCCGTCGGCGGCACCGGCGAAGGATTTGCAGCGGCCGTCCGGGGCCAGGCCGCCCTGCCGGGAGAACTCGACGAACCCGGTCGGGGTGGCCATCACGGTGACGCCACCGGCCAGTGCCAGTTCGCATTCACCGGTGCGCAGGGCCCGGATCGCCAGGTGCAGGGCGACCAAGGAGGAGGAGCACGCGGTGTCGATGGTGACCGCCGGGCCCTCCAGGCCCAGGCTGTAGGCGATCCGGCCGGTGGCCACGCTGCCCGCGTTGCCGTTGCCGGCGAAGCCGCCGACCTCGGCGGGCAGGGTGGCCGCCCAGACGGTGTAGTCGTGGTTCATCAGTCCGGCGAAGACCCCGGTCCGGCTGCCGCGCAGGGATTCCGGGTTGATGCCCGCGCGTTCGACTACCTCCCAGGAGGTTTCCAGCAGCAGCCGTTGCTGCGGGTCCATGGCGAGGGCTTCGCGCGGGGAGATGCCGAAGAAGGCGGCGTCGAACTCGGCCGCGCCCGCCATGAACCCGCCGTGCCGGACGTAGCTGGTGCCGAGCTGGCCGCGGTCGGGATCGTAGAGGCCGTCCACGTCCCAGCCGCGGTCGGTCGGGAATTCCGAGACGGCGTCCCGGCCCTGCTCGACCAGCCGCCACAGGTCTTCCGGCGAGCTGATCCCGCCGGGGTAGCGGCAGGCCATGGCGATCACCGCGACCGGTTCGTGGCCGCGGCCCTCGACCTCGGTCAGCCTGGCCTTGGTCTCGTGCAGGTCCACGGTGACCCGCTTGAGGTAGTCCAGCAGGCGCGTGTCGTTGTCGCTCATCGGCTTTCCCCCGTCGACTGACCGAACTCCCGGTCGATGAAACTGAGCACGTCCTCGGCGCTGGCCGCGGCCATCTCCCCAGCCAGGTCCCGGCCAGCGGCTGGTGTGGTCCTGGCGAGCAGGGCCTGCAACCGGGCCCGCACGGTGCCGAGCAGCTGCTCGTCCGCGCCGTCCAGTGCGGTGTCGAGCTGGTCGAGTCCGTCCAGCAGCAGCTCGTTCGCGGTGCGAGCGGCCGGGACCAGTTGCTCGCGCAGGTAACCGGCCAGCGCGACCGGGGTCGGGTAGTCGAAGACGAGCGTGGCGGGCAGCCGCAGGCCGGTGCCGGCGGTGAGGCCGTTGCGCAGTTCCAGTGCGGTCAGCGAGTCGAAGCCGACCTCCTGGAACTTCTGGGTGGCCTCGATCGCGGATCCGGAGGCGTGGCCGAGCACCCCGGCGGCCAGGGAGCGGACCAGCGTCAGCAGCATTTCCTGCTGGGCCTTCTCCTCCAGTCCGGCCAGTTTCTCCCGCAGTCCGGCGATCTCGGCCGGTCCGCCGGTGGCCGCGGTGCGCCGCCGGGCCGGGACCAGCCCGCGCAGCAGTGGCGGCACCGGGCCGCGGGCGGCCTGCGCCCTCGGGTCGACCCGCATCGGCACCAGCAGCGCGTGCCCGAGGGCGGTTCCGGTGTCCAGCAGTGCCATTCCCTCCACTGTGGACAGTGCGACGGTGCCGTCCCGGCGGATCCGGGAGCGGTCGGTGTCGCTGAGGGTCTCGGTCAGGCCGGTGTCCTTGGCCCACAGGCCCCAGGCCAGCGAGACCGCCGGGAGGCCGAGGGCGCGGCGGTGCCCGGCCAGGGCGTCCAGGAAGGTGTTGGCGGCGGCGTAGTTGCCCTGTCCGGCCGCGCCGAGCAGTCCGGCGACGGAGGAGAACAGCACGAACGCGGACAGGTTCGCCTCGCGGGTGAGTTCGTGCAGGTGCCAGGCGGCGTCGACCTTCGGGGCGAACACCCGGTCCAGGCGTTCCGGGGTGAGCGAGCCGAGCACGCCGTCGTCGAGCACCCCGGCGGTGTGCACCACCGCGGTCAGTTCGACGCCGTGCAGGGCGGCGGCCAGTGCGGTCCGGTCGGCGGTGTCGCAGGCGCGGATGGTCACCCTGGCGCCGAGATCGGTCAGTTCGGCCCGCAGTCCGGCCGCGCCGGGGGCGTCCGGGCCGCGGCGGCTGAGCAGCAGCAGGTCGCGGACGCCGTGGTTGGCGGTCAGGTGCCTGGCGACCTCGGCGCCGAGTGCGCCGGTGCCGCCGGTGATCAGCACCGTGCCCTCGGTCGGCCAGACCGGTTCGGTCTCGGCCCTCGGGACCCTGGTGAGGCGGGGCACGGTCAGCACCCCTGCGCGGACCGCCTGCTGGGGTTCCTCGGGGTTGAGCAGGGCGGGCAGGGTGCGGCGGTCGGGTTCGGGGCTGTCCAGCAGGATGATCCGGTCCGGGTTCTCCGACTGGGCGGAGCGGACCAGGCCCCAGATCGCGGCGCCGGCGAGGTCGGCGACCTCTTCCCCGGCCACCGACACCGCGCCCTCGGTGAGCACGACCAGTCGGCTGGCGGTCAGTCGTTCGTCGGCGCACCAGGCCTGCACGGCGGCGAGGACCCGGCCGGTGGCCGCGCGGGCGGCGGCGGGCAGGTCGCCGGTGACCGGCGGGCAGGGCAGGAACACCAGTGCGGGGGCTGCTTCGGCGAGCGCGTTCAGGTCGGGTTCGGCGTCCGCGGGCAGCCACACGTGCGCCGGAGCCGGGTGCGCCGCGGCGGGCAGTGGGGTCCAGGCCAGGCCGAACAGGTTGTCGTGGTGCCTACCGACCGTTCGGTCGGCGGCCGGGATCGCGCGCACCAGCAGTGAGTCGGCGGTGGCCACCGGGTTGCCCTCGGGGTCGGCCAGGGTGAGGGACAGGGTGTCCGTGCCGGTGATCCGCACCCTGGCCCGCAGGGCCGCGGCCCCGACCGCGTGCAGGGTGACGCCGGTCCAGGAGAACGGCAGGGCCGCGCCCGACTCGATGAGTTCGCTCAGGCCGACGGTGTGCAGCACGGCGTCGAACAGGGCCGGGTGCAGGGCGAACCGGTCGGCTTCGGCGTCCCCGGGCAGGGTGACCTCGGCGTACAGCTCGCCGTCGTGCCGCCACACCGTGTGCAGGCCCTGGAAGGCGGGCCCGTACTCGATGCCGCCGTTGAGGCTGTCGTAGAACCCGTCCACGTCAACGGGTTCGGCCTCGGCCGGTGGCCACTCGGTGAGCGCGACACCCGCGTTGCCCGCCGGGGTGAGCGCGCCGTGCGCGTGGCTGGTCCAGTCCTCCTCGGCCTCGGGCTGGTCCGGGCGGGAGTGCACGGTGAGCACGCGCCGCCCGTTGTCCTCGGCCGCGCCGAGGGCGAGCTGGACGAGCACGCCGCCGCGTTCGGGCAGCACCAGCGGGGCGGCCAGGGTGAGTTCCTCGATCCGGTCGCAGCCGACGTGCCCACCGGCGTGCAGGGCCAGTTCCAGGAATCCGGTGCCGGGGAAGATCGCCAGGCCCCCGACCCGGTGGTCGGTCAGCCAGGGGTGACTGGTCAGGGACAGCCGTCCGGTGAACACTATGCCGCCGGAGCCGGGCAGTGCGACCGCGGCGCCCAGCAGTGGGTGGCCGGTGTTCTGCTGGCCGACCGAGGTGAGGTCGCCGGTCCAGCCGGTGGCCGCCTCCAGCCAGTAGCGCTGGTGCTGGAAGGCGTAGGTGGGCAGGTCCACCCGGTTGGCGCCGGGGAAGACCGGCCGCCAGTCCACCTGGACACCGCGCACGTGCAGTTCGGCCAGTGCGGTGAGGAATCGGGACCGGCCGCCGTCGTCGCGGCGCAGTGATCCGGTGACCACCGCCTCGGCGCTGGTGGCGTCCAGGATCTCCTGCACCGCCATGGTGAGCACCGGGTGCGGGCTGATCTCGACGAAGACCTCGTGCCCTGCTTCGGCCAGGGCCTGGGTGGCCTCGGCGAATCCGACGGTGGTGCGCAGGTTGCGGTACCAGTAGGCCGCGTCCAGTTCCACGCCGTCCAGCCAGTCACCGTCCACTGTGGACCGGAACGGGATGCTCGCGGTGCGCGGGCTGATCGGGGCGAGCAGTTCCAGGAGTTCGGTCTCGATCCGTTCGACCTGGGCGGAGTGCGAGGCGTAGTCCACCGCGATCCGGCGGGCCCGCACCTGGTCCCTGGCGCAGTCGGCGAGCAGTTCGTCCAGTGCGCCGACCTCGCCGGAGACCACCACGGTGGCCGGTCCGTTGACCGCGGCGACCGAGAGCGCGCCGCCCCACCGGGCGATGCGCTCGGTGACCTGTTCGACCGGCAGGTGCACCGAGACCATGCCGCCGTGTCCGGCCAGTGCCCTGATCGCCTTGCTGCGCAGCGCGACCACCCGCGCACCGTCCACAAGGGACAGCGCGCCGGACACGCAGGCGGCGGCGATCTCGCCCTGGGAGTGCCCGATCACCGCGGCCGGTTCGACGCCGTGTGCCCGCCAGAGTTCGGCCAGCGAGACCATCACCGCCCACAGCGCGGGTTGCACCACGTCGACCCGGGCGAGGGCCTGCTCGTCGGTGAGCACCTCCAGCAGTTTCCAGTCCACAAAGGACGAAAGGGCGGCCGCGCATTCGGCCATCCTGGCGGCGAAAACCGGTTCCTCGGCGAGCAGCGCGGTGGCCATGCCGGTCCACTGCGCGCCCTGGCCGGGGAAGACGAACACGGTCTTGCCGGTGGTGCGGGCGGTGCCGACCGGGAGGTCGGCGGCGAACTCGCCCCTGGCCAGCGCGTCCAGCCTGGTGAGCAGTTCGGTGCGGTCGGCGCCGATGACCGCGGCCCGGTGGGTGAACCGGGTGCGGCCGGTGGCCAGGGAGAAGCCGATGTCGGCCGGGTTGCTCTCGCCATCGGCGAAGGTGCGCAGCCGGGCGGCCTGGTCGCGCAGGGCCGCTTCGGTGCGGCCGGAGAGCAGCCAGGGCACCGGGAGGGTGCTGGGTGCGCTGGGTCGCGGGGCCGGGGTGTCGGGGAGTTCCAGGATCACGTGTGCGTTGGTGCCGCTGATCCCGAAGGAGGACACCGCGCTGCGGCGGGGCCGTCCGGTCTCCGGCCAGGCGATGGGTTCGGTGAGCAGCCGGACGTCACCGGCGGACCAGTCGATGTGCGGGGACGGCTCGTCCACGTGCAGGGTGCGCGGCAGGGTGCCGTGTCTCATGGCCTGCACCATCTTGATGATCCCGGCGACCCCGGCGGCGGCCTGGGTGTGGCCCATGTTGGACTTGATCGAACCCAGCCACAGCGGGATGTCCCGGTCCTGGCCGTAGGTGGCCAGGAGCGCCTGGGCCTCGATCGGGTCGCCGAGGGTGGTGCCGGTGCCGTGTGCCTCGACCGCGTCCACATCGGACGGTCGCAGGCCCGCGGTGGCCAGTGCCTGGCGGATGACGCGTTGCTGGGACGGGCCGTTGGGTGCGGTCAGGCCGTTGGAGGCGCCGTCCTGGTTGACCGCGCTGCCCCGCACGACGGCCAAAACCTGGTGTCCGTTGCGGCGGGCGTCGGAGAGGCGTTCCACCAGCAGCAGGCCGACGCCTTCGGACCAGCCGGTGCCGTCGGCGGCGGCGGCGAAGGACTTGCACCGCCCGTTGCGGGCCAGTCCGCCCTGCAACGAGAACTCCACGAACGGTCCTGGCAGCGACATCACGGTGACGCCACCGGCCAGCGCGAGGTCGCACTCCCCCGATCGCAGGGCCTGCACGGCCAGGTGCAGGGCGACGAGCGAGGAGGAGCAGGCGGTGTCCACGGTGACCGCGGGGCCTTCCAGACCGAGGGTGTAGGCGAGGCGGCCGGAGAGGATGGAGCCGGAGTTGCCGTTGCCCAGGAAGCCGAGCAGGTCCTCGGGGATGGCGTGCATGACCCGGCTGCCGTAGTCGTGGTACATCAGCCCGGCGAACACCCCGGTCCGGCTGCCGCGCAGGGTGCCGGGGTCGATGCCGGCGCGTTCCACGGTCTCCCAGGCGGTTTCCAGCAGCAGGCGTTGCTGCGGGTCCATCGCGATGGCCTCGCGCGGGGAGATGCCGAAGAAGGCCGGGTCGAAATCGGCTGCCTGGTGCAGGAATCCGCCCTCGCGCACGTAGGAGCCGTTGCGGTCGGAGTCGGGGTCGTAGAGCAGTTCCAGGTCCCAGCCGCGGTTGTCCGGGAAGCCGCTGATGGCATCACCGTCCCGGTCGACCAGGTGCCACAGGTCCTCGGGGGTGCTGATCCCGCCGGGGTAGCGGCAGGCCATGCCGACGATGACGATCGGGTCCTCGCCGACCCGGGCCCTGGGCGCGGTGGTGACGACGTGGTCGGCGCCGAAGAGTTCGCCGTGCAGGTAGCCGGCGAGTGCGGTGGCGGTCGGGTAGTCGAAGACCAGGGTGGCGGGCAGGCGCAGGCCGCTGGCGGCGGTGAGGCTGTTGCGCAGTTCGACCGCGGTGAGCGAGTCGAAACCGAGGTCGGCGAAGGACTTCCCGGCGTCGACCTCGGCCGCGCCGCGGTAGCCGAGCACGGCCGCGACCTGTTCCCTGGTCAGCGCGAGCAGTGCCTCCAGTCGCGCGCTCTCCTCCAGTCCGGCCAGGCGGTCGCGGAGTTCTCCGGCTCCTGCCTGGTTGCGGGCGGCGGCACTGCGCCTGCTCCGCGGCACCAGGCCGCGCAGCAGGGCGGGCACCGCGACCTGGTTGGCCGGGGCGGCGACCCGCATGGGCAGCAGCACCGCGTCGGGCAGGGCGCGGGCGGTGTCCAGCAGGGCCAGGCCCTCCTCGACTGCCAGTGCCGCGCCACCACCGCGGGCGATGCGGTTGCGGTCGGCCTCGCTGAGCCTGCCCGCCATGCCGTCGCCGGCCCACATGCCCCAGGCCAGGGACTGGGCGGGCAGGCCGAGGCCGTGCCGGTGCCGGGCGAGGGCATCGAGGTAGGCGTTGGCGGCGGCGTAGTTGGCCTGGCCGGGGCCGCCGATGGTGGCCGCGGTGGAGGAGAACAGCACGAACGCGGACAGGTCGAGATCGCTGGTCAGTTCGTGCAAGTGCCAGGCGGCTTCGGCCTTGGCGTGCAGCACGGTGTCCAGCCGCTCGGGGGTGAGCGAGCCGAGCACGCCGTCGTCGAGCACGCCCGCGGTGTGCACCACGGCGGTGAGCGGGTGTTCGGCCGGGATCCGGTCCAGCAGGGCGGCCAGCGCGAGCCGGTTCCCGGCGTCGCAGGCGACCACCCAGGCGTGCGCGCCGAACTCGGCGAGTTCGGCCTGGAGTGCCGCGGCGCCAGGGGCGTCCGGGCCGCGGCGGCTGGTGAGCAGCAGTCGCCGCACCCCGTGCACGGTGACCAGGTGCCTGGCCACGGCCGCGCCGAGCTGGCCGGTGCCGCCGGTGATCAGCGTGGTGCCCTCGGCCGACCAGCCGCCGTGTTCCTCGACCCTGGGCATCCTGGCCAGCCGGGGTGCGCGGATCTCGTTGTCGTGCACGGCGATCTCGGGTTCACCGGCGGCGATGGCCGCGGTGACGACGGCGGGCAGGGTGTCGGTGGGGTCGGCGGTGAGGTCGACCAGGGTGATGCGGCCGGGGTTCTCGGACTGGGCGGAGCGGACGAGTCCGGCGACCGCGGCGGCGGCCGGGTCGGCGGCGGGTGGGGCGGCGTGCCGGGTGAGCACGGCCAGGTGGGTGTTGGCGAAGTGCTCGTCGGCCAGCCAGTTCTGCAGGGTGGCCAGGACCTGGTGGGTGGCGGTGCGCAGCCGGGTTGGCCCGTCGCCGTCGGGAATGGGGCAGGACAACAGGACCAGGTCGGGGGCCGCTCCGGTGGCCCGCAGTTCGGACAGGTCGGCGGTGCCGCTGTCCAGCCAGGCCACCGAGCCCGGGTCGGTCTGGCCGAGGTCGGGCAGGCCGGTCCAGTCCAGGCGGAACAGCGAGTCGTGGTGCGCGGCGGCCTGCGGGGCGGCGGTGGTCATCGGGCGGGAGACCAGTGATTCCAGGGTCGCCACGGGTGCGCCGGTGTGGTCGGCGACGGTCAGTGTCACCGAGCCCTCGCCGGTGCTGCGGGCGTGCACCCGGAGCAGGGCGGCGCCACCGGCGTGCAGCCGGTAGCCGGTCCAGGCGAAGGGCAGGCTGACCTGGTCCAGGGATTCGGCGAGCACGCCAGCGCTTTGCAGGGCCGCGTCGAGCAGGGCCGGGTGCAGGCCGTAGCGGGCGGCCTCGGCGTCGGCCTGCTCGGGCAGGCTCACCTCGGCGAAGACCTCGTCACCGCGCCGCCAGGCGGTCTTGAGGCCCTGGAACATCGGGCCGTAGGCCAGGCCCGCCCGTTCGCACACCGGGTAGTACTCGGTGAGGTCGACCGGTTCGGCGTCCGCCGGTGGCCACTGCGGGTGGTCGAAGACGCCCTGGCGGGTCTGGTCGCTGAGCAGGCCGGTGGCGTGCAGGGTCCACGGGGTCTGCTCGTCGGGGCGGGCGTGCACGGTCACCGGGTGCAGGCCGGTGGCGTCGGGGGCGGCCACCGCGACCTGGATCTGCACCGAGCCGTCGGCGGGCAGCACCAGCGGCACGGGCAGGGTCAGCTCTTCCAGCACCGGTACCCCGGCCTGGTCCCCGGCCCTGGTGGCCAGTTCGACAAAACCGGTGCCGGGGAACAGGATCGCGCCGCCGATCACGTGATCGGCCAGCCACGGGCAGGTGCGGGTGGACAGCCTGCCGGTGAGCACCACGCCACCGGCGGCGGGCAGTTCGACCGCGGCGGCCAGCAGCGGGTGGTCGGTGGCCTGCTGTCCGGCCGCGGCCAGATCGCCGGGCCGCTGCGCCGGGGTGTCCGGCCAGAAACGTTCGCGCTGGAACGGGTAGGTGGGCAGGTCGATCCGGTGGGCGCCAAGGCCGGTGACCAGCGGCCGCCAGTCCACCGGGAGGCCGTGCGCGGACAGTCCGGCCAGTGCCTCGGCGAAGGCGGACGGCTCGGTCCGGTCCTTGCGCAGGGCGGCGAAGGCGGGGGTGTCGGCGGGCAGGGACTGGCGGGCCATCGCGGTGAGCACGCCGTCCGGGCCCAGTTCGAGGAGCCGGTTGACCTTCTCCCCGGCCAGCCAGTCGATGCCGTCGGCGAAGCGCACGGTGTCGCGCACGTTGCGCACCCAGTGCTCGGCCGAGCCCAGTTCCGCCGGGGTGGCCGGGCGTCCGTACACAGTGGACACCACCGGGATGCGCGGGGCCTGGTAGCGCACGGATTCGGCCACGGCGCGGAACTCGGCCAGCATGGGGTCCAGCAGGTGCGAGTGGAAGGCGTGCGAGACCCGCAGTCTGCTGGTCTTGCGGCCCTGTCCGGCGAAGACCGCGGCGATCTCCGACACGGCGTCGGCCGCGCCGGAGAGCACCACCGAGTCCGGGCCGTTGACCGCGGCCAGGCCGACCTGGTCGGTGAGCAGCGGCCGGACTTCCTCCTCGGTGGCCCGCACCGAGATCATCGCCCCACCGGCAGGCAGGGCCTGCATGAGGCGGGCGCGGGCGGTGACCAGGCGGCAAGCGTCGGCCAGGTCGAACACCCCGGCCACGTGCGCGGCGGCCAGTTCGCCGATGGAGTGGCCGAGCAGGTAGGCCGGGGTCAGGCCGAAGGACTCGGCCAGCCGGAACAACGCGACCTCGATCGCGAACAACGCGGGCTGGGCGAATTCGGTGTGGTCAAGGCGATCCGGGTCTTCGCGCAGCACCTCGGGCAGGGCCGGGTCGAGTCCGGCGCACACCTCGTCGAAGGCCGCGGTGAAGACCGGGAAGGCCGCGTGCAGCTCGCGGCCCATGCCCAGTCGCTGGGCGCCCTGGCCGGAGAACAGCATGGCCAGGCGGCCGCGGGCGGCGATACCGGTGGCGAGTCCGGCGGCCGGGCGGCCCTCGGCGAGTGCGGCCAGTGCGGCCCGCAGGTCCGCGGTGCCTGCGCCGGTGAGCACGGCGCGGTGTTCCAGGGTGGTCCTGGTGGTCACCAGCGAGTAGGCCAGGTCGGCCGGGTCAACGTCCACAGTGGACAGAAGTTGGCTCGCCTGGTCGCGCAGGGCGTTCCCGGTGCGGCCGGACAGCGGCCAGACCAGCACCGCGGGTTCGGTCCGCTCCTCGGCGACCGGGGTCTGGGCCGGGGCGGCCTCGATGATCACGTGTGCGTTGGTGCCGCTGATCCCGAAGGAGGACACCCCGGCCCGGCGCGGCGCACCGGCTTCCGGCCAGTCGGTGGGTTCGGTGAGCAGGTCGACCTTGCCCGCGGTCCAGTCCACGTGCGGGGAGGGCTCGTCCACGTGCAGCGTGCGCGGCAGGTGGTTGTGCCGCAACGCCAGCACCATCTTGATCACCCCGGCGACCCCGGAGGCGGCCTGGGTGTGCCCCAGGTTGGACTTGACCGAACCCAGCAGCAGCGGCACCTCCCGGTCCTGCCCGTAGGTGGCCAGCAATGCCTGCGCCTCAATGGGATCGCCCAGCGAGGTGCCGGTGCCGTGCGCCTCGACAACGTCCACATCGGACGGTCGAAGGCCGGAGTTGGCCAGGGCCTGGCGGATCACCCGTTGCTGGGACGGGCCGTTGGGCGCGGTGAGGCCGTTGGACGCGCCGTCCTGGTTGACCGCCGAGCCGCGCACCACCGCGAGCACCGGGTAACCCAGGCGCTCGGCGTCGGAGAGCCGGGCCAGCATGAGCATGCCCACGCCCTCGGCCATGCCGATACCGTCCGCGGCGGCGGAGAAGGCCTTGCACCGGCCGTCCTGGGCCAGGCCGCGCTGCCGGGAGAAGTCGATCAGGCCGAGCGGGGTGGACAGCACGGTGACGCCACCGGCCAGCGCGGTGGTGCACTCCCCCGCCCGCAGTGCCTGGCAGGCCAGGTGCAGGGCGACCAGCGAGGAGGAGCACGCGGTGTCCACGGTGAGGGTCGGGCCCTCCAGCCCGAAGGTGTAGGCCAGGCGACCGGAGGCGACGCTGGCCGCGCCGCCGGTGAGGCCGTCGCCGAGTGCGCCGTAGCCCTGGAATCCGGCGCCGATGAACACGCCGGTGTGACTGCCGCGCAGGGTGGCCGGGTCGATCCCGGCCCGCTCGAAGGCTTCCCAGCTGGTTTCCAGCAGCAGGCGTTGCTGCGGGTCCATGCCCAGCGCCTCGCGCGGGGAGATGCCGAAGAAGGTGGGGTCGAAGCCGTCCACGCCGCGGACGAAGCCGCCTTCGCGGGCGTAGCAGGTGCCGAGGTTGTCCGGGTCCGGGTCGTAGAGGGCGTCCAGGTCCCAGCCGCGGTCGGTGGGGAACGGGGCGATCGCGTCGCCGTCGGTGGTGAGCAGGGCCCACAGGTCCTCGGGCGAGGCGACCCCGCCGGGCAGGCGGCAGCTCATGCCGAGGATGGCGATCGGCTCGTCGTTGGCCGCGGTGACGGTGAGCGCGGCCACCGGCGTGGCGGCCGCGCCGAGCAGTTCGGCCCGCAGGTACGCGGCCAGTTCGCGTGGGGTCGGGTAGTCGAAGGCGAGGGTGGCGGGCAGCCGCAGGCCGGTGACCGTCTTCAGCTCGTTGCGCAGGTCGACCGCGCTGAGTGAGTCGAAGCCGAGGTCCCGGAAGGCCCGGTCCTCCTCTACCGCGTCCGCGCCGGCGTGCCCGAGCACGGCGGCGGCGCGGGCCCGCACCAGGTCGAGCAGTTCGGATTCCTGCTCGGCCTCGGGCAGCGCGATGATCCGGGTGGCCAGTTCGCTGGCGCCCGCGGTGTCGCCCTCCACCTGCTGGGCGTCGGGGACCTCGGTGAACAGGTGACTGGGCCGGTTCAGGGTGAACACCGGCAGGAAGCGGTCCCAGTCGATCTCGCAGATGGCCAGTGCGGCGTCGTCGTGGTCGAGGGCCGCGCGCAGGCCCTGGAAGCCCAGCTGCGGGTCGAAGGACGGCAAACCCTGCCGCCGCAACCGTTCCCCGGCCTGGACCGCGGTCTCCGCGGTGGCGCCTCGGCGTGGGTTGGCGGCGTGCCAGACACCCCAGGCGACCGACATCGAGGGGATGCCGCGGGCGCGCTGGCGCTGGGCGAGCGCGTCCAGGTAGGCATTCGCCGCGCCGTAGGCGGCGTGGTCGGAGCTGCCCCAGAGTCCGGCCAGCGAGGAGAACAGGACGACCGCGTCCAGTTCGGCGGGGTCGAGCAGTTCGTCCAGGTGGCGGGCGCCGAGCACCTTGGCGGCCAGGACTTCGGCGACCTCGGACAGGTCGGTGCCCTCGATCGGGGCGAGGCCGATCAGGGCCGCGGCGTGCACCACCGAGCGCACGGTGTGGCCCTGTGCGCGCAGGCCGGTGAGCAGGTCGGCGACCTGTTCGCGCTGGGTGATGTCGCAGGCGGCCATGTGCACGTCCGCGCCGGACTCGGTCAGCTCGGCCCGCAGTTCGGCCGCGCCGGGGGTGTCCTCGCCACCACGGCTGACCAGGACCAGGTGCTGGGCGCCCTGCTCGACCAGCCAGCGGGCCAGCAGCGGGCCCAGCGCGCCGGTGGCGCCGGTGACCAGCACGGTGCCGCGCGGTCGCCAGTGCCGGATCGGGGCGGCCGCGCCCAGTGGCGCGCGGCGCATCCGGCGGCCGTGGAAACCACTGGGCCGCAACGCGATCTGGTCCTCGGACTGACCGGCGAGCACGGTGCACAGCCGGTCCAGGGTGCGTTCGTCCGGGTCGGCTGGCAGGTCGATCAGACCGCCCCAGCTGGCCGGGTACTCCAGTGCGGCGGTGCGGCCGAGGCCCCAGATCATGGCCTGCTCAGGGCTGTGTGCCTCCTTGGGTGCGCTCACCGCGACCGCGCCGTGGGTGGCGCACCACAGCTTCGAGCTGCTCTGCTGAGTGGCCATGGCCTGGAGCAGGGCCAGGGTGGCGGCCAGTCCGGCCGGGACCGCGGGGTGGTCCGGGTGCGGCTGCTCGGCGGTGGCCAGCAGGGACAGGATGCCGGTGCAGTCCGGGTTTTGGGCCAGGACAGCGGTGAAGTCCGGGTTGACCGGGTCCACGAGGTGTTCGACGACCTCCGCGCCGCGGGACCGCAGGGCGGTGGCGTAGCGGGTGTCCGCGGCGGTGGTGAGCAGCAGCCAGCGGCCGGTCAGCGGGGCCGGGGCCGGGTCGGGCAGCCGGGTCCAGCCGACCCGGTACCGCATCGCGTCCACAGTGGACAGTTGCTGGCGCTGGCCGGCGCGGATCGCGGCCCCGCTCATGTCCACCCAGTACCGGTTGCGCTGGAAGGCATAGGTGGGCAGGGTCAGCCGGGCGCCGCTGGTGCGCCAGTCGACGGCGACCCCGTTGACGTGCACCTCCGCCAGGGACAACGCCATCCGGCGCGGGCCGCTCTCCTCGCGGCGCAGCGAACCGGCCACCACCACCTCGGCGCCGTGCTCGTGCGCGGTCTCCTCGATGCCGGGGGTGAGCACCGGGTGCGCGCTCACCTCGACGAAGATCCGGTGACCGGCATCGAGGAGGCCGCGGACGGATTCGGCGAAGCGCACGGTGTGCCGCAGGTTGCGGTACCAGTACTCGCCGTCCAGCTCGGTGCCGTCCAGGAAACGTCCGTCCACAGTGGAGTAGAACGGGATGCTCGCGGCCTGTGGGCGGACCGGGCGTACGGCGGCCCTGATCGCCTCGGCGAGTCCTTCCACGTGTGCGGAGTGGGCGATGAAGTCGACGCCGGGGATGCGCCAGCGTGGCACACCGAGGCGGGAGAGTTCGGTCTCCAACTCCAGCAGTGCCTCGTTCGTGCCGGAGACCACCACGGTGGCCGGTCCGTTGACCGCGGCCACCGCGAGCTGATCGGTCCAGCGGTCCAGCAGTTCGCGGACCTGCTGCTCGGGCAGCATCACCGAGAGCATGCCGCCCTGTCCGGCCAGCGCGCGCAGTTCGCGGCTGCGCAATCCGACCACCCTGGCGGCATCGGCCAGGGACAGCGCGCCCGCGACGCAGGCGGCGGCGATCTCGCCCTGGGAGTGCCCGATCACCGCGGCTGGCACAACGCCCTTGGCGCGCCAGAGTTCGGCCAGCGCGACCATGACCGCGAACAGCACCGGCTGCACCACGTCCACCCGCTCCAGCAGCGGCGCGTCCGGGTGCCCGCGCAGCACGTCGAGCACGGCGAAGTCCAGGTGCTCGGACAGCGCGGTGGCGGCCTCGGTGAGGCGTTCGGCGAAGGCCGGTTCGGTGTCGAGGAGGTCCAGGGCCATGCCTGCCCACTGCGCGCCCTGGCCGGGGAAGACGAAGACCGGTCCGGCGTGCGGAGTGGCGGCGCCGGTGGCCAGGTTGGGCGCGGTCTCGCCGCGGCCTAGGGCGGTGAGTCCGGCGAGCAGTTCGGCCCGGTCCGCGCCGGTGATCACCGCGCGGTGCTCGTGCGTGCTGCGGGTGGTGACCAGGGAGTGCGCCACGTCGGCCGGGGTGGCCTCGGGGTGCTCGGTGAGCCAGGCGGCGAGGCGGTTGGCCTGGGCGGTCAGCGCGGTGCGGTTACGGGCGGAGAGCGGCCAGGCGGACAGTTCGGGTCCGGGCGCGGGCTCGGCGGCCACCTCCTCGGGCTGTTCGATGACCACGTGCGCGTTGGTGCCGCTGACGCCGAAGGAGGAGATCCCGGCCCGGCGCGGATGCCCGTTGCGCGGCCAGTCCTGGTCGGCGGTGAGCAGTTCCACCGCACCCGCGGTCCAGTCCACGTGCGGGGTGGGCTGGTCCACGTGCAGGGTGCGCGGCAGCACACCGTGCCGCATCGCCATGATCATCTTGATCACGCCGGCGACCCCGGCGGCGGCCTGGGTGTGGCCCAGGTTGGACTTGACCGAGCCGAGCCAGAGCGGCCGTTCGCGGTCCTGGCCGTAGGTGGCCAGCAGGGCGGTCGCCTCGATCGGGTCGCCGAGGGCGGTGCCGGTGCCGTGCGCCTCGACGGCGTCCACTTCGGACGGTCGCAGTCCGGCGGTGGCCAGTGCCTGGCGGATCACCCGTTGCTGAGCAGTTCCACTGGGTGCGGTGAGGCCGTTGGAGGCGCCGTCCTGGTTGACCGCGCTGCCCTTGACGATGGCCAGGATCTGACGTCCGTTGCGCCGGGCGTCGGAGAGCCGTTCCAGGAGCAGCAGGCCGACGCCCTCGCCCCAGCCGGTGCCGTTGGCCGCGGCGGCGAAGGCCTTGCACCGGCCGTCGGGGGCCAGTGCGCCCTGTTTGCTGAACTCGGTGAAGGCCACCGGGGTGGACATCACCGCGACGCCACCGGCCAGTGCCAGCGCGCATTCGCCGCGGCGCAGGGCGTCGGCGGCCAGGTGCAGGGCGACCAGCGAGGAGGAGCAGGCGGTGTCCACGGTGACCGCGGGCCCGGACAGGCCAAGGGTGTAGGCGATCCGGCCGGAGAGGATGCTGGCGGCGTTGCCGGTGCTGAGGTAGCCCTCCAGGCCACCGGAGCCGGCGGCCATGAACAGCGAGGTGTAGTCCTGGCCGTTGGTGCCGACGAAAACCCCGGCCTGACTGCCCCGGATCGCGGCCGGGTCGATGCCCGCGTCCTCCAGTGCCTCCCAGGAGGTTTCCAGCAGCAGGCGTTGCTGCGGGTCCATGGCCAGTGCCTCACGCGGGGAGATGCCGAAGAATCCGGCGTCGAAATCGGCGGCGTCATAAAGGAACGCGCCGTCGGTGATGCGGGTGGCGCCCTCGCCGGGGTCGGCGTCGTAGAGGCCGGGGGTGTCCCAGCCGCGGTCGGTGGGCAGCGGGCCGGTGGCGTGCCTGCCCGCGCGCAGCAGCTCCCACAGTTCGGCCGGGGAGTGCACGTTGCCGGGGTAGCGGCAGGCCATGCCGACGATCACGATCGGATCGTCATCCACAGTGGACAGTGCGGCCGGGAGCAGGTCGGTGGACTGGCCGAGCAGTTGCTCGTGCAGGTGCCGGGCCAGTTCCTCGGCGGTGGGGTGGTCGTAGACGACCGTGGTGGGCACCTCGTGGCCGGTGGCGGCGCGCAGCCGGTTGCGCAGGTCCACCGCGGCCAGTGAGTCGAAGCCGAGGTCGGCGAAGTTGCGGCCGGGTTCGATCCGGGCGGCCTCGGCGTACCCGAGCACGGCCGCGGTGTGTTCCCGGACCAGGGCCAGGACCCGTTGCCGCTGCGCGGTTTCCTCCAGTGCGGCCAGTTCCCTGGCGAAGGCGGAGCCGGTGAGCGGGGCGGCGGGTTCGGCCGCGGCCAGTTCGGGCAGGGCGTCCAGCAGCGGGCGCGGGCGGGCCGAGGTGAACCCGGCGGCGAAGCGCGGCCAGTCCATGTCGGCGACCAGCACGAAGGTGTCATCGTGGTCCAGGGCCTGTTGCAGGGCACGCAGGGCCAGTTCGGGCGGCATGCCGCGCACGCCGCGCCGGGCCAGGTAGCCGGTGACCTCGGTGTCGGCGGCCTTACCGCTCTCCGCCCAGGCGCCCCAGGCGATCGCGGTGGCGGTCTGCCCACGGGACCGACGCTGGGCGGCGAAGGCGTCCAGGTGCGCGTTGGCCGCGGCGTAGGCGGCGTGCCCGCCGCCGCCCCAGACGCCAGCGGTGGAGGAGAACAGCACGAACGCGTCCAGCTCGGTGTCGCCGAGCACGGCGTCCAGGTTGGCGGTGCCGGTGACCTTGGCCGCGATGATGTCCGCGAACTCGGCCGGGGTGCTCTCGGCCAGGGTGCCGGTGGCGACCACGCCGGCGGCGTGCAGGACCGCGCGGACCGGGTCACCGGCGGCGGCCAGGTCCTCGACCAGGGCGGCGAGTGCGGTGCGGTCGGTGACATCGCAGGCGGCCACGGTGGCCCGCACGCCGAGGGCCTGGACCTCGGCGAGGAGTTCGGCGGCACCCGGTGCGTTGACGCCGCTGCGGCTGGTGAGCACGAGGTGCGCGGCCCCGTTGGCGGCCAGCCAACGGGTCAGTTCCGCGCCGAGGCCGCCGGTGCCGCCGGTGACCAGCACGGTGCCGCGTGGCCGCCAGTTGCGGCCGGCCGGGGCGCCGCCGGTGGGTGCCGAGACCAGTCGGCGCACGTACACGCCCTCGGCGCGCAGGCGCAGCTGGTCCTCGTGGCCGGGTGCGGCCAGCACCGCGCACAGCCGGTCCGTGGTGACCTGGTCGAGCTGCTCGGGCAGGTCGACCAGACCGCCCCAGCGCTGCGGGTGTTCCAGGCCGAGCACCCGGCCGAGGCCCCAGAGCTGGGCCTGCGCCGGGGTTTCCGCGGCGGCGCGGGTGAGCAGCCAGAGCGGGGCGTCCAGCTCGGCGTCGCCGAGGGCCTGGATCAGCGCGAGGGTGTCCAGGGTGGTCCGCGGGGTGTGGTCCAGGGCCAGCGTGGACAGCACTCCGGTCAGGTCGGGGTGGTCGGCCAGCCGGGCGGTCAGCGTGACCCGATCGTCCACATCGGACACATCGAGGCAGTGCACGGTGGCCCCGGCCGCGGTCAGCGCGGTGTCCAGGCCGTGCGGCTCGCCCGCGGTGACCAGCAGCCAGTTCCCGGTGAGCAGGCCGTCGCCGACCGGCATCGGCCGCCAGTCGATCCGGTAGCGCCAGCGGTCCACCTGGGACTCGTCACGCCGCCTGCGCCGCCAGGCCGACAGCATGGGCAGCACCGCGTCCAGGGATTCCTGCCCGGCCCCGTCCGCGCCGAGCACGGCGGAGAGCGCGGACATGTCGGCGCGTTCCACCGCGTCCCAGAAGTCGGATTCCAGTTCCAGCCCGGCAACGGCCTCGGCCACCGCCTCGGCCCCGTCCACCCAGAACCGCTCCCGCTGGAACGGGTAGGTGGGCAGCGGCACCGGTCGCGCGGGCGGGAAGAACAGCCGCCAGTCCGGCGCGTGCCCGGCCACGGTGAGGGTGCCGAGGGCGGCGGTCAGCGTGACCTGCTCAGACCGGTTGGCCCGCACCAGTGGCGCGACCACGGCCTCGGGCAGGCAGTCCTGGATCATCCCGGCCAGCACCGCGTCCGGGCCGACCTCCAGGAACCGGCTCACGCCCTGTCCGGCCAGGGTGGTCACCGCGTCGGCGAAGCGCACGGTCTCCCGCACCTGCCGCACCCAGTACTCCGGCGTGGCCGGATCACCCTCCACAGTGGACACGAACGGGATTTCCGGGCTGGCGAAGGACAATCCCTCGACCACGGATCGGAACTCGGCCAGCATCGGGTCCATCAGCGGCGAGTGGAAGGCGTGCGAGACCCGCAGCTGCTTGGTCTTCACCCCGCGCTCGACCAGGATCTCCACGATGGCCGAGACTTCGGCCCCGGCCCCGGAGATCACCACCGACTCCGGGCCGTTCACCGCGGCCACGCTGACCAGGTCGGTGAGCAGCGGCTCGACCTCGGCCAGCGGCGCGCGCACGGACACCATCACGCCGCCGGTGGGCAGCGCCTGCATCAACCGGCCGCGTGCGGTGACCAGGCGGCAGGCGTCTTCTAGGGAGAACACCCCGGCCACGTGTGCGGCCGCGATCTCGCCGACCGAGTGCCCGACCACCGCGTCCGGCCGCAGGCCCCAGCTCTCCAGGAGCCGGTAGAGCGCGACCTCGATGGCGAACAGCGCGGGCTGGGCGAATTCGGTGCGGTTGAGCCGTTCCTCATCGCCCCAGATCTCCAGGACGAGATCGAAGTCCAGTTCGGTGCACACCTGTGCGAAGGCGGCGGCGAAGACCGGGAAGGTCTCGTGCAGTTCCCGGCCCATGCCGAGCCGCTGCGCGCCCTGCCCGGTGAAGGCGAAGGCGGTGCCGCCGCGGGTCGTGGTGCCCTGCACCAGGCCGGGGGCCTGCGTGTTGGCGGCCAGTGCCCGCAACGCGGCGAGCAGTTCCTCCCTGGACCGGCCGGTCAGCACCGCGCGGTGCTCGAACCCGGCGCGCCCGGTGGCCAGGGCGCGACCGATCTCGGCCGGACCGAACCCGGTGGCGGACTCCAGGTGCGCGGCCAGCCGGTGTGCCTGGGCGCGCAGCGCCTCGCCGGTGCGGGCGGCGAGCACCCAGGGCACCACGGGCAGCTCGGTCCGTTCCGGCTCGTCGGCGGCGGGGGCCTGTTCGATGATCACGTGCGCGTTGGTGCCGCTGATCCCGAAGGAGGACACCCCGGCCCGGTGCGGGCGACCGGTGTCCGGCCAGTCCATCGGCTCGGTCAGCAACTCCACCGCACCGGCGGTCCAGTCCACGTGCGGGGTGGGCTCGTCCACGTGCAGGGTGCGCGGCAACCGGTTGTGCCGCAACGCCATCACCATCTTGATCACACCGGCGACGCCCGCGGCGGCCTGGGTGTGCCCGAGGTTGGACTTGATCGAACCCAGCCGCAGCGGGTCCATCCGGCCCTGCCCGTAGGCGGCGATCAGTGCCTGGGCCTCGATTGGATCGCCCAGCGGGGTTCCGGTGCCGTGTGCCTCCACCGCGTCCACCTCGGCCGCGGCCAGGCCGGCGTTGGCCAGCGCGGCCCGGATCACCCGCTGCTGCGAGGGACCGTTGGGGGCGGTGAGACCGTTGGACGCGCCGTCCTGGTTGACCGCGCTGCCACGCACCACGGCCAGCACCGGGTGGCCGTTGCGGACGGCGTCGGAGAGGCGTTCCACCAGCAGCACGCCGATGCCCTCGGCCAGGCTGGTGCCGTCGGCGCTGCCCGCGAAGGTCTTGCAGCGCGCGTCGGGGGCCAGGCCGCGCTGCCGGGAGAAGGCGACGAACACCGAGGCGGTGGACATCACCATCACGCCACCGGCCAGTGCGAGATCGCATTCCCCGGTGCGCAGGGCCTGCACGGCCAGGTGCAGTGCGACCAGGGAGGAGGAGCAGGTGGTGTCCACGGTGACCGCCGGGCCCTCCAGCCCGAAGGTGTAGGCGAGGCGGCCGGAGACCACGGCGGCCGCGTTGCCGGTCATCAGGTGGCCCTCGACCTCCGGCGGGATGTGCTTCATGCCGTGGATGTAGTCCTGGGTGCTGCACCCGATGAACGCGCCGGTGGCGCTGCCGCGCAAGGACGCCGGGTCGATGCCCGCGCGTTCGAAGGTCTCCCAGGTGGTCTCCAGCAGCAGGCGTTGCTGCGGGTCCATGGCCAGGGCCTCGCGCGGGGAGATGCCGAAGAAGGCCGGGTCGAAATCGGCCACGCCGGAGAGGAATCCGCCCTCACGCACGTAGCTGGTGCCGGAGTGGTCCGGGTCCGGGTGGTAGAGCCCCTCGGTGTCCCAGCCGCGGTCGGCCGGGAACCCGGCGATGGCGTCCCGGCCCTCGGCGACCAGCCGCCACAGGTCCTCCGGCGAGCTGATCCCGCCGGGGTAGCGGCAGGCCATGCCGACGATCGCGATCGGCTCACTGGCCTTGTCGGTCAGCTCACGCAGCCGCGCGCTGGTGTCCCGCAGGTCGGTGGTGACCCGCTTGAGGTAGTCGCGGAGCTTCTCTTCGTTCGACATCTAAAACCGCCCCCAGAGCGAAAGTCGTGTGCTGGTCAGTGCCTGCCGAAGTCGCTGTCGATCAGCTCGAACAGCTCTTCGTCGGAGGCGGATCCGATATCGGCCTGCTCCGGTCCGTCCGCGGGTCTCCTGGCGTTCCAGCGGTCCAGGAGGTCCTTGAGCCGCCGGGTGATCTCGGCGTCCGCGCCGGGGTCGAGTCCGTCGGCGCCGGTGGCCAGCGCGTTCTCCAGCCGGTCCAGTTCGGCCAGCACGAGTGGCCGGTGATCGCCGCCGAACAGCCCGTCGTGCAGGTGTTCGGCGAGCACGCCGGGGGCCGGGTAGTCGAAGATCACCGTGGTGGGCAGCCGCAATCCCGTTGCCCTGGTGAGGTTGTTGCGCAACTCGACCGCGATCATCGAGTCGAAGCCGAGTTCCTGGAAGGCCCGGTCGGCCTCGATCGCGCCGGGGTCGCCGTGACCGAGCACGGCCGCGGTGTGCCCGCGCACCAGGTCGAGCAGGGCGGCCCGGCGGGCGGGCGGGTCCAGTGCGGTGAGCCTGCCCAGCAGTTCGGGTTCGCCGCCGGTCTCGGCGTTGTGTTCCACGGCTTCCGGGATGCCGGTGAGCAGCGGGCTGGGCCTGGCCACGGTGAACAGCGGCGCGAACCGGGTCCACTCGACGTCGGCCAGCACCCCGGTGGGTTCGTCCCGGTCGAGCAGGCCGCGCAACGCGGTGAGCGCGGCGGCCGGGTCGAGCAGGCGCAGGCCGAAGTCCGGGGCGTCGACCTGGTAGCCGAAGTCCCACAGGCCCCAGGCGACCGCGGTGCCGGGGTGGCCGGTGGCGCGGCGGCGCTGGGCGGTGGCGTCCAGGTGGGCGTTGGCGGCGGAGAGCGCGGTGTGCTCGCCACTGCCCCAGATGCCCGCGATGGAGGAGAACAACACGAGTTCCGCGCTGTCCCCGGCCAGTTCGGTGACCGCGTCCAGACTGTCCACTGTGGACGCCAGGACGCGGGCGAGGTCGGCGGGTGTCAGGTCGGCCAGTGGCGTGAGTTCGTCCGGGGTGGCCGGGCGGGTGCCTGCGGCGTGGATGACCGCGCGGACCGGTTCGCCGTCGGCGGCGAGTTGCTTGCCCACCGCGACGATGGTGTCCGGTTCGATGACGGTGAGCCGGACCTCGGCCAGTTCGGCGCGCAACTGCTCGACGTCCGGGGGTTCGGCCCCGGCGAGGACCACGTGACTCGCGCCCGCGGCGGCCAGCCAGCGGGCCAGGTGTCCGGCGAGCACCGGCACGCTGACGGTGGCCAGCACGGTGCCCTCGGCCCGCCAGTCCCGCACGGACCTGCGCTGGGGCGCACGGACCAGGCGGCGGGCCAGCAATCCGTTGCCGCGCACCGCGAGCTGGTCCTCCTCCCCCGCACCGCTCAGGGCCGCGATCACCAGCGCGGGGTCGAACTCCCCGGCAGGCAGGTCGAGCAGGCCGCCCCAGCGGCGGGTGTGCTCCACCGCGGCCACCCGGCCCAGCCCGCACAGCTGGGCCTGGGCCGGATCGGCGGGTTCCGCGATGCCGGTGGCGGCGCGGGTCAGGCACCACAGCGGGGCCTCGATCCCGGCGTCGCCGAGGGCCTGCACGGCGGTGAGGGTGGCGGCCAGGGCGGCGGAGAGTCCGCTGGGGTGCTCGCCGGGGGCGAGTCCGAGCAGGGAGAGGACGCCGGTGTACTCGGTGCCCGCCGCGCGCAGCCGGTCCGCGAAGTTGGCGCGGTCGGCGGTGGTCGCGGGCAGTTCGAGCACCTCGGCCTGTCCGGCCAGTGCCGTGGCGAGGGCGGTGGTGGTGGCGTCCTGGGCGTCGGCGGTGAGCAGCAGCCAGGTCCCGGGCGGGGCGGGCGCTGGAGTGAACGGGATCCAGTCGATCCGGTAGCTCAGGCCGTCGCCGGTGGGTTCGGGCGCACCCGAGCTGAGCCAGAAGCGTTCGTGCTGGAAGGCGTAGGTGGGCAGCGGGATCCGCGTGCCGGGCACCACCTGGGTCCAGTCCACCGGCACGCCGTGCACGTGCGCCTCGGCGAGCGCGCCCAGCACCCGGCGCACCCCGCCGTCCTCGCGGCGCAGCGTGCCGACCACCACCGCCTCCCGCTCGGACTCGTGCGCGGTCTCGGTCAGTCCGGGGGTGAGCACCGGGTGCGCGCTCACCTCGATGAAGACCCGATGCCCCTGCGCCAGCAACGCGGTGGTGGCCTCGGCGAAGCGGACGGTCTGGCGGAGGTTGCGGTACCAGTACTCGCCGTCCAGCTCGGCCCCGTCCACCCAGCGACCGTCCACAGTGGAGTAGAACGGCACGCTCGCCTTGCCGGGCCGGATGTCCTGGGCGCAGGCGCGGACCGGAGCGGCGATCTGCTCGATCTGGGTGGAGTGCGCGGTGAAGTCGACGCCGGGGATCCGCCAGCGCTGGACCCGTTGGGCGGAGAGTTCGCGTTCCAGTTCGGTGAGCGCGCTGTCCTCGCCGGAGACCACGATGGTGGCCGGCCCGTTGATCGCGGCCACCGAAAGCCGGTCGCCCCAACGGGTCAGCAGCTCCCGCACCCGCGCCTCGGGCAGCGTGACCGAGAGCATGCCGCCATGTCCGGCCAGCGGCAGCAGTTCCCGGCTGCGCAACGCGACCAGCCGGGCCGCGTCGTCCAGGGAGAGGATCCCGGCCACGCAGGCGGCGGCGATCTCGCCCTGGGAGTGGCCGAGCACGGCGGCGGGTTCGACGCCGAAGGAACGCCACAACTCGGCCAGCGAGACCATCACCGCCCACAGCACGGGCTGCACGACGTCCACTCTGGACAGTGCTTCTTCGTCCGCGGCCAGCTCGGCCAGGGGGCGGTCGAGGTAGGGGGCCAGGGCCTGGGCGCAGGCGGTGAAGCGGGCGGCGAAGACGGGGTAGTGCGCGATCAGGTCGGTGGCCATGCCGGGCCATTGGGCGCCCTGGCCGGGGAAGACGAAGACCGGGCGGGCGGGGTGTGGGGCGGTGCCGTGCAGGAGGCCGGGGGCGGGGAGGTCCTCGTGCAGGGCGCGCAGGCCGTCGGCGAGGGTGGTGGGGTCGGCGAGCAGGACGGCGCGGTGGGGGAAGGCGGTGCGGGTGGTGGCTAGGGAGTGGGTCAGGTCGGGGAGGGGGGTGTGGGGGTGGGTGGTGAGGTAGTCGCGGAGTTTTGCGGCCTGGGCGCGGAGGGCTGCGGGGGTGCGACCGGAGAGGAGGAGGGGCGCCGGAGTAGCGACCGGGCCGGGCTCGTTCTCCTGGCGGGCTGGAGCCGGGGCTTCCTCGATGATCACATGCGCGTTGGTCCCGCCGATCCCGAACGAGGACACCCCCGCCCGCCGCGGCCGCTCCCCCACCGGCCACGGCACCGGCTCGGTCAGCAGCGACACCGCGCCCGCCGACCAGTCCACCTGCGGCGTCGGCTCGTCCACGTGCAAGGTCCGCGGCAACCGCTGGTGCCGCAACGCCAGCACCATCTTCATCACCCCGGCGACACCGGCCGCCGCCTGCGTGTGCCCCAGGTTCGACTTCACCGAACCCAGCCACAGCGGCCGGTCCCGGTCCTGGCCGTAGGTGGCCAGCAATGCCTGTGCCTCAATGGGATCGCCCAGCGCGGTGCCGGTGCCGTGCGCCTCCACCACGTCCACCTCGGTGGGTGCCAGCCGGGCGGCGGCCAGGGCGGCTCGGATGACTCGTTGCTGGGCTGGGCCATTGGGGGCGGTGAGGCCGTTGGAGGCGCCGTCCTGGTTGACCGCGGAGCCGCGGAGGACGGCGAGGATCTGCCTGCCGTCGCGTTCGGCGTCGGAGAGCCGTTGCAGGAGCAGGATTCCGGCGCCTTCGCCCCAGCCCGCGCCGTCGGCGGCGGCGGCGAATGCCTTGCAGCGGCCGTCGCCCGCGAGTCCGCCCTGTTTGGCCAGTTCGGTGAAGACCGCGGCGGTGGACAGCACGGTGACACCACCGGCCAGGGCCAGGTCGCATTCGCCGGAGCGCAGGGCCTGGGCGGCCAGGTGCAGGGCGACCAGGGAGGAGGAGCACGCGGTGTCGATGGTGACGGCGGGGCCGGACAGGCCAAGGGTGTAGGCGATGCGGCCGGAGGCGACGGCGTTGGAGTTGCCGGTCATCAGGTGGCCGCTGACCTCGGCGGGCAGGGTGCGCGGGCCGGCGAGGTAGTCCTGGTTGCTGCAGCCGACGAACACGCCGGTGGCGGTGCCGTGCAGGGTGGCCGGGTCGAGGCCGGCGTGTTCGACGGTCTCCCAGGTGGTTTCCAGCAGCAGCCGGTGTTGCGGGTCCATGGCCAGTGCCTCGCGCGGGCTGATGCCGAAGAAGGCGGCGTCGAATTCGGCCGCCTCGGCCAGGAAGCCGCCGACCTGGGCGTAGTCCGCGCTGGGCCGCAGGTCCCAGCCGCGGTCGCGGGGGAAGCCGCGGACCGCGTCCACCCCGCCGTCCACCAGCTGCCACAACAGTTCCGGGGTGGCCGCGCCGCCGGGCAGGCGGCAGCCCATGCCCACGATCGCCACCGGTTCCCTGGCGGCGTCCTCGACCTCGCGCAGTCGCGCCCTGGTGTCGTACAGCTCGGCGGTCACCTGCTTGAGGAAGTGCCGCAGCTTGTCGTCGGTCATGAGATCCCGAACTCCTCGCTGATGAACTCGAACATCTCCTGGTCCGAGGCCGCGTCCAGCCGCTCGGTGGCCAGGTCGTTGTCTCCCTTGGCGTTCCACTGCCCGATCAGCTCGCGCAGCCGGGCGCCGATGGCGCGGTGCGCGGTCTCGTCCACGCTGGTCGCGGCCAGGGTCGCGGCGAGCCGGTCGAGTTCGGCCTGGACCGATGGCCCCTGTCCGCCCTCGCCGAAGAGTTCCGCGGCCAGTTGTCCGGCCAGGGCTTCCGGGTTGGGGTGGTCGAAGACCAGGGTCGCGGGCAGTCGCAGGCCGGTGGCGCTGTCCAGGCTGTTGCGCAGTTCGACCGCGGTCATCGAGTCGAAGCCCAGTTCCTGGAAGGCCCGGCCGGGTGGCACGGCCTGTTCGTCACGCAGGCCGAGCACGGCGGCGGTGTTGCGCCGCACCAGATCCAGGAGTCGCTGCCGCCGGGTGAGCGGGTCGAGTCCGGCGAGGTCGCGGACCAGGTCCTCGGCCGCGCCGGTGGCTGGGGCGAGCCTGAGCACCTCGGGCAGGGACTCGATCAGCGGGCTGGGCCGCATCAGGTTGAACAGCGGCGCGATCCGGGGCCAGTCGATGTCGGCCACCATCAGCGCGGGCTCGGTCCGGCCCAGTGCCCGGCCGAGTGCGGCCAGGGCCAGGCCCGGTGGCAGCGCGAGCAGGCCGCGGCGGCCGAGTGGCTGGCCGTCCTCGCCGGTGAGCACGTGTTCGGCCATGCCGCCACCGGCCCACGGTCCCCAGGCCACGGTGGTGGCGGGCAGGCCGTCGGCGTGTCGGCGGGCGGCGAGGGCGTCCAGGGCGGCGTTGGCGGCGGCGTAGTTGCCCTGGCCAGGCGAGCCGAGCACGCCCGCGATCGAGGAGAAGGTGACGAACGCGGTCAGTTCGCGCTCCCTGGTCAGCTCGTCCAGGTGCAGTGCGCCGAGCACCTTGGCCCGCAGCACCCGGTCGAACCGCTCGGTGTCGAGGGAGCCGAGCACGCCGTCGTCGAGCAGTCCGGCGATGTGGAAGACCGCGGTCACCGGGTGCGCGGCGAGCAGTGCGGACACCGCGTCCCGGTCGGCGACATCGCAGGCGAGCACGGTGGCCTTGGCGCCGAGTTCGGCGAGTTCGGCGCACAGTTCCTGGGCGCCGGGTGCGTCCGGGCCCTGGAGGTTGGCCAGCAACAGTTCCCGGGCACCCGCATTGGCCAGCCAGCGGGCCAGGTGTTTGCCGAGCGCGCCGGTGCCGCCGGTGACCAGCACCGCGCCATCGCCGGGCGTCCAGACCGCGGCGGGCCGGGGCGGGGCGTGTTCGAGGCGGCGGGCGTGGCCGCCAGTGGCGCGCAGGGCGACCTGATCTTCACCGGGCAGGGCGCCGCCGAGCACCGCCGCGACCTGGGCCAGGGTGTCCTGGTCCGGGTTGGCAGGCAGGTCGAGCAGGCCGCCCCAGTCCTGCGGGTACTCCAGTCCGACCACCCGGCCGAGGCCCCAGAGCTGGGCCTGCGCGGGATCGGCGGACTCACCCTCCACTGTGGACACTGCCTGGCCGGTGAGGCACCACAGCGGTCCGTGGCCCGCTCCGGCGAGGGCCTGGACCAGGGTGATGGTGGCGTCCAGTCCCCGGGAGACGGCGGTGGCGCCGGGCTTGGTGCGTTCGTCGAAGGCGAGCAGGGACAGGATTCCGGCGAGTGGACCGGTTTCGTGGAGTCGGGCTGCCAGGTCGGTGTCCTGGTCGAGTTCCAGCCAGACCGGTTCCGCGCCCTGCGCCTGCAGTGCGGTGCGCAGTTCGGCCGCCCATGGGAGGTCGATTCCGGCGGGTGCGGCCACGAGCCAGGTGCCGGTGAGGGAGCCGCCGGTGACCGGGCCGAGGGGCTGCCAGGTGATGCGGTACAGGCAGTCGTCGACCCGGGAGTCCTCGGCGTGGCGGCGGCGCCAGGCGGAGAGTTTGGGCAGCACCACGCCCAGTGCGGGTGCCTCGACGTCGAGCTGGGCGGCCAGCGAGCCGAGGTCGCCCTGCTCGACCAGGTCCCAGAACGCGGTGTCCGCCTGCTGCGGTGGTTCCAGGTCCACCCAGTAGCGCTCGCGCTGGAAGGCGTAGGTGGGCAGCGGTACCCGGCGCGCGCCGCGTCCGGCGAAGAAGGCGGCCCAGTCCACCGGGACCCCGGCGATGTGCAGCCGGGCCAGGGCGGTCAGCAGGGTGCGCGGCTCGTCCCGGTCCCGGCGGGCGGTGGCCGCGACCACCGGGGGCTGGTCCAGGCAGTCCTCGACCATGGCGGCGAGCACCGCGTCCGGGCCGACCTCCAGGAACCGGGTCACGCCCTGCTCGGCCAGTCCGCGCACCGCGTCGGCGAACCGGACGGCCTCCCGGACGTGCCGCACCCAGTACTCCGGCGTGGCCGGGTCACCCTCCACAGTGGACACGATGGGAATCCGTGGCTGGGCGAAGGAGAGTTCGGCGACCACGGTCCGGAACTCGTCGAGCATCGGGTCCATCAGCGGGGAGTGGAAGGCGTGCGAGACCCGCAACTGCTTGGTCTTGTGTCCGCGCTCGGCCAGGGTTTCGGCGATGGCCAGCACCTCGGCCTCGGCGCCGGAGAGCACCACGGAGTCCGGGCCGTTCACCGCGGCCACCGCGGCAAGTCCGGTCAGCAGTGGCTCGATCTCGGCCAGTGGCGCGCGCACCGACACCATCACGCCACCGGTGGGCAGCGCCTGCATCAGGCGGCCGCGGGCGGTGATCAGCCTGGCCGCGTGCGGCAGGGACAGGATCCCGGACACGTGCGCGGCGGCGACCTCGCCGATGGAGTGCCCGGCCAGCAGATCCGGGCGCACGCCCCAACTCTCCAGGAGCCGGAACAACGCGACCTCGACGGCGAACAGCGCGGGCTGGGTGAACTCGGTCTGTCCCAAGCGGTCCGCGTCCGACCAGAGCACCGTGCGCAGCTCGGGATCCAGTTCGGCGCAGACCTGGTCGAAGGTGGCGGCGAACACCGGGAAGGTCTGGTACAGCTCCTGGCCCATGCCGAGGCGTTGCGCGCCCTGGCCGGAGAACAGGAAGGCCAGCTTGCCCGGTCGTACCTCACCCAGCAGCACGTTCGCGGCGGCCTCCCTGCCAGCCAGCGCGCTGAGTCCGGACCGGAACTCGGCCGGGTCGGCGCCCAGCACCACGCCCCGCCAGGACAGTGCGGCCCGGCCGGTGGCCAGCGAGTACCCGGCCGACACCACATCGTCGTCCACAGTGGACAGCAACCGGTCGGCCTGGGCGCGCAGGGCGTCCTCGGTGGCGCCCGAGATCACCCACGGCACCAGTGCCGGGGCGGCCGGTGTCGGTTCGGTGGCCGCGGGCGGCTGTTCGATGATCACGTGTGCGTTGGTGCCGCTGATGCCGAAGGAGGACACCCCGGCCCGGCGCGGACGGCCGTTCTCCGGCCAGTCCACCGCCTTGGTGAGCAGTTCCACCGAGCCCGCGGACCAGTCCACGTGCGGGGAGGGTTCCTCGGCGTGCAGGGTGGGCGGCAACTGGTTGTGCCGCAGGGCCTGTACCACCTTGATGATCCCGGCGGCCCCGGCCGCGGCCTGGGTGTGGCCGAGGTTGGACTTGATCGACCCCAGTCGCAGCGGGGTGTCCCGGTCCTGCCCGTAGGCGGCCAGCAGGGCCTGCGCCTCGATCGGATCGCCCAGCACGGTGCCGGTGCCGTGCGCCTCGACCAGGTCCACATCGGACGGTCGCAGGCCCGCGTTGGCCAGTGCCTGCCGGATGACCCGTTGCTGGGCCGGGCCGTTGGGGGCGGTGAGGCCGTTGGACGCGCCGTCCTGGTTGACCGCGGTGCCCTTGACAATGGCCAGCACCGGGTGCCCGTTGCGGACGGCGTCGGAAAGCCGTTCCACCAGCAGCACACCGGCGCCCTCGGACCAGCCGGTGCCGTCCGCACCCGCGCCGAAGGGTTTGCAGCGGCCGTCGGCGGCGAGTCCGCGCTGGCGGCTGAACTCCAGGTAGAGGCTGGGGGTGGACATCACGGTGACGCCACCGGCCAGCGCCAGGTCGCATTCGCCGGACCGCAGGGCCTGCACGGCCAGGTGCAGGGTGACCAGCGAGGAGGAGCAGGCGGTGTCCACGGTGAGCGCGGGGCCGGACAGGCCAAGGGTGTAGGCGATCCGGCCGGAGGCCACGCTGCCGGAGTTGCCGGTGCCGAGGTAGCCCTCCAGGCCGTCGGGCACGGTGATCATCCGGCTGCCGTAGTCGTGGTACATCACGCCGGTGAACACGCCGGTCTGACTGCCGTGCAAGGACTTCGGGTCGATGCCGGCGTGCTCGACCGCCTCCCAGGAGGTCTCCAGCATCAGTCGTTGCTGCGGGTCCATGGCGAGGGCCTCGCGCGGGTTGATGCCGAAGAAGGCGGCGTCGAACTCGGCGGCCTGGTGCAGGAATCCGCCCTCGCGGGTGTAGGTGCGGCCGGGCAGGCCGGGTTCGGGGTCGTAGATGCGGGCCACGTCCCAGCCGCGGTCCTCCGGGAACCGGGAGATCGCGTCCTCGCCCGCGGCGACCAGTCGCCACAGGTCATCGGGTGAACCCACCCCGCCCGGGTAGCGGCAGGCCATGCCGATGATGGCGATCGGCTCGGTGTCGGCCGCCCGGATCCGGCGGACCGGGGTGACCGGATCCTCTTGTCCGCCAAGGAGTTCGACGAAGAGGTGTTCGGCGAGGGCCAGCGGGGTCGGGTAGTCGAAGACCAGGGTGGCCGGCAGCAGCAGGCCGGTGCGGGTGGTCAGGCCGTTGCGCAGTTCGACCGCGGTGAGCGAGTCGAAGCCGAGGTCGCTGAAGGCGCTGGCGGGGGCGATGGCCGCGTTGCCGCCGTGGCCGAGTACCAGGGCGATCTGGCGGCTGACCAGGTCCAGCAGTTCCTCCCTTGCGGTGGCCTCGGGCAGGGTGCGCAGCCGGGCGCGCAGGGTGGCGGTGTCCGCGCTGCTCTGCTGGGCCTTGCGGCGGACCCGGATCAGCCGGTGCAGCAACGGCGGCAGCATCCCGGCGGTGGCCAGCGGTCGCAGTGCGGCCAGGTTGAGCCGGGTGGTGACCAGGGCGGGCAGTGGCAGGCGCAGGGCGGTGTCGAACAGGGTCAGTGCCTCGGCGTTGGTCAGTGGCGCGATGCCGTCCCTGGTCAGCCGGGTGCCGTCCAGGTCACCACTCATGCCACCGGCCTCGGCCCACCAGCCCCAGGCCAGGGACTGGGCGGGCAGGCCAGCGGCGTGCCGGTGTTCGGCGAGGGCGTCCAGGAAGACGTTCGCGGCGGCGTAGTTGCCCTGGCCGGGCCCGCCCATGGCGCCCGCGGCCGAGGAGAACAGCACGAACATGGACAGGTCGAGGTCGCGGGTCAGCTCGTGCAGGTGCCAGGCCGCGTCGGCCTTGGGGCGCAACACGGTGTCCAGGCGTTCCGGGGTGAGCGAGCCGATCACGCCGTCGTCGAGCACCCCGGCGGCGTGCACCACGCCGGTGAGCGGGTGCGCCGGGTCGATCGAGTCGATCAGCCCAGCCAGCGCGGCGCGGTCGGCCACATCGCAGGCCACGATCCGCACCTCGGCGTCCAGTGTGGACAGTGCGGCCGCGCCGGGCGCGTCCGGGCCGCGGCGGCTGGCCAGCACCAGGTGCTTGACCCCGTGCACGGCGACCAGGTGCCGGACCAGCTCGGCGCCCACGCCGCCGGTGCCGCCGGTGACCAGCACGGTGCCGTGCCGGGCCGGGGTTTCCGGTTCGGCCGGCGCCGGGACCCTGGTGAGCCGGGGTGCGTACAGGGCGCCGGAGCGGACCGCGAGCTGGGGTTCGCTGACGGTGTGCGCGCCGGGCAGGGCCGCGGTGTCGTCGGCGTCGATGAGCAGGAAGCGTCCGGGGTTCTCCGCCTGCGCGGAGCGGACCAGGCCCCAGACCGCGGCCCCGGCCAGGTCGGAAACCCCTTCTCCGGCAACGGAGATCGCGCCCTGGGTGTGCACGACCAGGCGGGCGGCGGCGAAGCGGTCCTCGGCGAGCCAGTCGCGCAGCACGCCGAGCACGCGACCGGTGGCGGCGCGCACCGCGGTCGGCACGTCGGCGTCCGGGTCGGTGGTGCAGGGCAGCACCACCACGTCCGGGATGTCGGTGAGTTCGGCCAGACCGTGCTCGCCCAGCCAGACCGCGGTGACCGGGGCGGGTTCCGGTCCGGAGACCTCGGTCCAGTCGATCCGGAACAACGAGTCGTGCACGCCGCCCCGGCCCAGTGCGAGGTGTTCGGCCGAGACCGGCCGGGAGACCAGGGCCTCGATGGAGGCGACCTGGGCGCCGCCGGGGTCGGCCACGGTCAGCGACACGGTGTCCTCGGCGGGCCGGGACAGCCGGACCCGCAGCGCGGTCGCGCCGGTGGCGTGCAGGCGCACCCCGCGCCAGGCGAAGGGCAGTTGCGCGCGTTCGGCTCCCCCGGTCAGCGCGGCGCTCTGCAGGGCCGCGTCGAGCAGGGCGGGGTGCAGGCCGAAGCCAGCAGGGTTGGCCGCCTCAGGCAGTTCGACCTCGGCGAAGACCTCGGTGTCCCGTCGCCAGACCGCACGCAGGCCGCGGAAGGCGGGGCCGTAGCCGAAGCCGCCCTCGGCGAACCGGTCGTAGAGCCCGTCCAGGGACACCGGTTCGGCGTCGGCCGGTGGCCAGTCCGCCTCGGGCGCGGGGGTGGTGGTGTCGGTGGTGAGCAGGCCGCGGGCGTGGCAGGTCCAGGCGTCCGCGGTCACGGCGCGTTCCGGGCGCGAGTACACGCTCAGCGCGCGTCGGCCGTCCTCCAGTGCGGACACCGCCACCTGGAGTTGCACGGCGCCGCGTTCGGGCAGGACCAGCGGGGATTCCAGGGTGAGTTCGGCCAGGGCCGGGCAGTCCACCCGCTCGCCCGCGTGCAGGGCCAGTTCGACGAAACCGGTGCCGGGGAACAGGATGCTCTCGCCGACCACGTGGTCGGCCAGCCAGGGCTGGGTGTCCACCGAGACCCTGCCGGTGAGCACCAGTCCGCCGGAGTCGGGCAGCGCGACCGCCGCGCCGAGCAGCGGGTGCTCGGCCGACTCCACGCCGAAGCCCGCGGCGTCGCCTGCGGGTGCGCCCGCGGCGGGCCAGAACCTGGTGCGCTGGAAGGCGTAGGTGGGCAGCTGGACCCGCCGCGCGCCGCGACCGGCGAACACCGCGGTCCAGTCCACCGGCAGTCCGGCCACGTGCAGGCCGCCGAGGGCGGCGAGCAGCGCGCGCGGCTCGTCCCGGTCGGTGCGCAGTCCGGGCACCACGGTCTCGCCCGCGGTGAGGTTTTCCTGGGCCAGTGCGGTGAGGGTGCCGCCCGGTCCGACCTCCAGGTAGGCGGTGACGCCCTCAGCGGCCAGTCGCTGAATGCCGTCGGCGAACGACACCGGCTCGCGCACCTGCCGCACCCAGTACTCCGCCGTCGCCGGATCGCCATCCACAGTGGACACGATCGGGATTTCCGGCTGAGTGAAGGACAAGCCTTCGACCACAGTCCGGAACTCGTCGAGCATCGGGTCCATCAGCGGGGAGTGGAAGGCGTGCGAGACCCGCAGCCGCTTGGTCTTGATGCCCTGTGCGGTCAGGGTTTCCGCGATGGCCAGGACCTCGGCTTCGGCGCCGGAGATCACCACGGACTCCGGCCCGTTCACGGCGGCCACGCTGACCAGGTCGGTGAGCAGCGGCTCGACCACGTCCAGCCCGGCCCGCACCGACACCATCACGCCACCCTCGGGCAGCGCCTGCATCAACCGGCCGCGCGCGGTAACCAGACGGCAGGCATCCGCCAGCGAGAACACCCCGGCCACGTGCGCGGCGGCGATCTCGCCAATGGAGTGGCCGAGCACGAAGTCCGGGTGCAGCTGCCAGCTTTCCATCAACCGGAACAGTGCGACCTCGACGGCGAACAGCGCGGGCTGGGTGAACTCGGTCTGCCCCAGGCGTTCCGCGTCCGACCAGATCACCGTGCGCAGCTCGGGGTCCAGCTCAGCGCACACCGCGTCGAACGCCTCGGCGAAGGCCGGGTACGCGTCATACAGCTCGCGACCCATGCCGAGTCGCTGCGCGCCCTGGCCGGAGAACAGGAAGGCCAGTCGTCCGGCGACCGGGCTGGCCGCGGCCTCGCCGGTGACTGTGCTCAGGGCCTGGTCCAGCTCGGCCCGGTCCGCGCCGACCAGCACCGCGCGGTGCTCGAACGCCGAGCGGGTGGTGGCCAGCGAGTAGCCGATGTCCGCCGGGTCCAGTTCGGGCCGCTCGGCCAGGAACTCGGCCAGCTGCCCGGCCTGGGCACGCAGGGCTTCGGGGGTCCGGCCGGAGAGCAGCCACGGGGTGACGCCCGGCTGCGTGACGTGTTCGGTGACCGGGACGGCGGGCGGCTGCTCGATGATCACGTGCGCGTTGGTGCCGCTGATGCCGAAGGAGGACACCCCGGCCCGGCGCGGGTGGCCGTTCTCGGGCCAGGCCACCGGTTCGGTGAGCAGGGAGACCGATCCGGCGGACCAGTCCACGTGCGGGGAGGGTTCGGTGACGTGCAGGGTGCGTGGCAACAGGTTGTGCCGCAGGGCGAGGATCATCTTCATCACGCCCGCGACCCCGGCCGCGCCCTGGGTGTGCCCGAGGTTGGACTTGAGCGAACCCAGCCACAGCGGGGTGTCCCGGTCCTGGCCGTAGGCGGCGAGCACCGCGGATGCCTCGATCGGGTCACCCAGGACAGTGCCGGTGCCGTGGGCTTCGACCGCGTCCACTTCGGACGGTCGCAGGCCGGCGTTGGCCAGTGCCTGCCGGATCACCCGCTGCTGGGCCAGCCCGTTCGGCGCGGTGAGTCCGTTGGACGCGCCGTCCTGGTTGACCGCACTCCCCCGCAGTACCGCCAGGACTTCGTGCCCGTTGCGTTGTGCGTCGGAGAGTCGTTCCACCAGCAGCACGCCCGCGCCCTCGCCAAGGCCGGTGCCGTCCGCCTCGGCGGCGAAGGCCTTGCAGCGGCCGTCGGCGGAGAGGCCGCGCTGGCTGCTGAACTGGACGAACATGCCGGGGGTGGCCATCACGGTGACGCCACCGGCCAGCGCGAGATCGCATTCGCCGGAGCGCAGGGCCTGGGCGGCCAGGTGCAGGGCGACCAGGGAGGCCGAGCAGGCGGTGTCGATGGTGACCGCGGGGCCTTCCAGGCCGAGGGTGTAGGCCACCCGGCCGGAGAGCACGCTGGCCGCGCTGCCGGTGCCCACATAGCCCGCGTCGGCGTCCGGGGCCTGGTAGGCGCCGGTGGCGTAGTCCTGGGCGTTGGTGCCGACGAACACCCCGGTCGCACTGCCCGGCAACGACTTCGGGTCGATCCCGGCCCGCTCGAACACCTCCCAGGAGGTCTCCAGCAGCAGCCGCTGCTGCGGGTCCATCGCAGCGGCCTCGCGCGGGTTGACGCCGAAGAAGGCGGCGTCGAATTCCGGGGCCTGGTAGAGGAATCCGCCCTGCTGGGTGGCTGAGCCGCCGTCGGCGAGGGCGGCCAGGTCCCAGCCGCGGTCGGCCGGGAAGCCGGAGATCGCGTCCCGGCCCTCGGCGAGCAGCTGCCAGAGCTGTTCCGGGGCGGTGATGCCGCCGGGCAGGCGGCAGGCCATGCCGACGATCGCGATCGGGTCGCCGGAGTCCACCGCGGCCCGAACCGGTGCGGTCGCGGTGGCGGGTTCGCGCAGCAGTTCAGCCCGCAGGTGGGTGGCCAGCGCGGTGGCGGTGGGATGGTCGAAGACCAGGGTGGTGGGCAGCCGCAGGCCGGTGGCGGCGGCGAGCCGGTTGCGCAGGTCGACCGCGGTCAGCGATTCGAAGCCGAGTTCCTTGAACTGCCGGTCCGGGGCGATCCCGGCACTGCCCTGGTGGCCGAGGGCGGCGGCGACCTCGGTGCGCACCAGCTCCAGCAGCACCCGGTGCTGTTCGGCCGCGGCCAGTCCGGAAAGCCGTTGGCGCAGCGCGGATCCGCCACCCTCGGCTGCTGCCTCGGCGAGTCGCCGGACCTCGGGGATGGCCGCGATGAGTGGGCTGGGGCGGGCCACGGTGAACACCGGCGCGAACCGGGCCCAGTCCAGGTCGGCCACGGTCGGGTTGATCTCGTCGCGGTCCAGGACCTGGCGCAGTGCGGTGAAGGCGACCTCGGCGCTGAGCACGTTGACCCCGTGCCCGCGCACCCGTTCCCCGGCGGCAGAAGCGTTCCCGCCGGGCTGCCAGAGGCCCCAGGACACCGCGGTGGCCCTGATCCCGCGCTGACGCAGGGTGCCGGCGAAGGCGTCCACGTAGGCGCTGGTGGCGGCCATCGCGGCGTGTTCGGCGCTGCCCCAGATGCCGACGATGGAGGAGAAGCACAGCACCGCGTCCAGGTCGGGCAGTTCGTCCAGGCAGGCCAGGCTGTCGGCGGTGGCGCCGACCACCTCGGCGAGCCGCTCGGGGGTCAGCTCGGCCAGGGGGGTGAGGTCCAGCCGGAGCACGTCGTGCACCACCGCGCGCACCGGGCCGTGTTCGGCGACCAGTGCGGCCAGGGTTTCCCGGTCGGCGGGGGCGGGCAGGGTGACCGGCCGCGCGCCCTGGTCGGTGAGCCAGGCGGCGATGGCCGCGCCCTTGTCCGGATCACTCGCGCAGACCAGCACGGTACCGGTGGGCCGCCAGGCGTCCGGGTTGACCGGGCCGGTGGTGGCGCGGACCAGCCTGCGCAGGAACATCCCGCCCGGCCGGAGCGCGATCTGATCCTCACCATCCACTGTGGACAGTGCGGCGGCGAGCAGGCGATCGGTGTCCTCGGCAGGCAGGTCGATCAGGCCGCCCCAGCGGCGGGGTTCCTCCACCGCGGCGACCCGGCCGAGGCCCCAGACCTGGGCGGCCACCGGGTCGGCGGTCTCCTCGGCGGAGACGGCGACCGCGTTGCGGGTCAGGCACCACAGCGGGGTGTCGATCCCGGCGTCGGCCAGGGCCTGGAACAGGCTGAGGGTGCCAGCCGCTCCGGCACCCAGCGACAGCACCCCGGTGTAGGACTGCTCGGTGTGCGGGCGCAGCAGGTCGGCCAGGGTCGCGCGGTCGGCGGCGGGCTCGACCTCGATCCGGCTGACGGTGGCGCCGAAGGGTTCCAGGTCCACGGACTGCCCGGCGGGGGCGAGCAGCAGCCAGGTGCCGGTGAGCGCGGGTTCGGCCGGTTCGGCGCGCTGCCAGTCGATCCGGTAACGCAGGCCGTCGGCGAGCTGGTCCTCGCGGCGGCGACGGCGCCAGGCGGAGAGCATGGGCACCAGCTGGTGCAGGGACTCGTCCTCGGCCACGCCGAGGGTGCCTGCCAGTTCGGTGAGGTCGGCGCGTTCCACCGCACGCCAGAACTTCTCGTCCACCGGGTCGGATCCCGCCGGCAGGCCGGTGTTGTCCAGCCAGTAGCGCTGCCGCTGGAAGGCCGCGGTGGGCAGGTCCACCGGCCGCACCTGGCCGTACCGCGCGGCGAGGTCGACCGGCACGCCCTGGGTCCAGGCTTCGGCGAGCGCGCTGAGCATCCGGCGCGGGCCGCCGTCCTCGCGGCGCAGCGAGCCGACCACCACGGCCTCGGCGCCGAAGTCCTCGGCGGTGGCGGCGACCGCGGTGGTCAGCACCGGGTGCGCGCCCAGTTCGATGAACACGCCGTGCCCGTCGGCGAGCAGGGCACGCAAGGTGTCCCGCACGGCCATCGGCCTGCGGGCGTTCTCGAACCAGTACCCGGCGTCCAGTGCCGAGCCGTCCAGGGGTCCGGCGGTGACGGTGGAGTAGAAGGCGATCTCGCCGTCGGTGGGCTGGACCGGGGACAGCGCGTCGAGCAGGTGGGCCCGCAGCGGGTCGACCTGGTCGGTGTGCGAGGCGACCGTGTCCGGCACGATCCGGGCCCGCACGTCCTCCCGGACGCAGTCCTCGACGAACCGGGTCAGCAGCCCGGTTTCCCCGGCCACCGCGACCGCGCGCGGCCCGTTGACCCCGGCCAGCACCAGTCCCGGGTAGCCGGTCAGCCGCTGCCGGACCTCCTCGGCGGTGAGCGCGACCGAGGCGACCATGCCGTTGCCGACCAGCTCGTCGGCGAACAACTGGCTGCGCAGCGCGATGATCCGGGCGCCGTCGCTGAGCGAGAGCGCACCGGCCACGCAGGCCGCGGCCACCTCGCCCTGGCTGCTGCCGATTACCGCGGCCGGGTGCACGCCGTGTGCCCGCCACACCGCGGCCAGCGACACCATGACCGACCACAGCAGCGGTTGCAGCACCTCGATCCGGCGCATGGCAACGGGATCGGCGAGCATCGGGCGCGGATCCCAGTCCAGGAACGGTTCCAGCGCGGTGAAGCACTCGGCCATCCTGGCCGCGAACACCGGGTCGGCGGCCATCAGCTCGACCGCCATCCCGGCCCACTGCCCGCCCTGACCGGGGAAGACGAAGACGATCTGACCGGGTTTGGCCACCCGGCCCTGCACGGCCTCGGCGGTCGGACGGCCGACGGCGAGTCCGGCCAGCTCCTCCCGCAGTTCGGCCCGGTCCGCGCCGAGCAGCACCGCCCGCTGTTCCAGGGCGGCCCGGCTACGCAGCAACGCGTGCCCGATCTCGGCGGCGCCGAGGTCCGGCGTTGTGTCCACAGTGGACAGAAGTCGGGCGGCCTGGGCACGCAGTCCGGCCGGGTTCTTGGCCGAGAGCACCCAGGGCAGCAGGCCGTGCTGTGGCACTGATTCCGGTTCGGTGACCGGTGGCGCGGCTTCGAGGATGAGGTGCGCGTTGGTGCCGCTGATGCCGAAGGAGGACACCCCGGCGCGGCGCGGCCGGTCGCCCTCGGCCCAGTCCACCGCCGAGGTGAGCAGCTCGACCTTGCCCGTGCTCCAGTCCACGTGCGGGGTCGGCGCGTCCACGTGCAGGGTGCGCGGCAACCGGTTGTGCTGCAACGCCAGCACCATCTTCATCACCCCGGCCGCACCGGCGGCGGCCTGGGTGTGCCCGATGTTCGACTTCACCGAACCCAGCCACAGCGGGGTGTCCCGGTCCTGCCCGTAGGTGGCCAGCAGGGCTTGGGCCTCAATGGGATCGCCCAGTGCGGTGCCGGTGCCGTGCGCCTCGACGACGTCCACTTCGGACGGTCGCAGGCCCGCGTTGGCCAGTGCCGCCCTGATCACCCGTTGCTGGGACGGCCCGTTCGGCGCGGTGAGGCCGTTGGACGCGCCGTCCTGGTTGACCGCACTCCCCCGCAGCACGGCCAGGATCGGGTAACCCAGGCGTCGCGCGTCGGAGAGCCTGGCCACCGCGAGCACGCCCGCGCCCTCGGCCCAGCCCGCCCCGTCCGCGGCGGCGGCGAATGCCTTGCTGCGGCCGTCCTTGGCCAGCGCGTCACCCCGGGACAGCTCGATGAACACGCCGGGGGTGGACAGCACGGTGACGCCACCGGCCAGCGCCAGATCGCATTCCCCGTTGCGCAACGCCTGCACAGCCAGGTGCAACGCCACCAGCGAGGAGGAACACGCGGTGTCGACGGTGACCGCCGGGCCCTCCAGGCCGAGGGTGTAGCTGACCCGGCCGGAGAGCACCGCGGCCGAGTTGCCGGTGATCAGGTGGCCTTCGACCGCCTCGGGCAGCTCGTGCAGACCGGTGGCGTAGTCGTGGCTGCTGCACCCGGCGAACACCCCGGTCCGGCTACCGCGCAGGGAGGTCGGGTCCAGCCGGGCGCGTTCCAGTGCCTCCCAGGAGATCTCCAGGAACAGCCGCTGCTGCGGGTCCATGGCCAGGGCTTCCCGCGGGGAGATGCCGAAGAAAGCCGGGTCGAACTCGGCTGCCTCCAACAGGAATCCGCCCTCGCGGACGTAGCTGGTGCCGGAGTTGTCCGGGTCCGGGTCGAACAGCGCGTCCAGGTCCCAGCCGCGGTCGCCGGGGAAGCCGGAGATGGCGTCGCCGTCCGCGGACAGCAGCCGCCACAGCTCGGCTGGGGAGCTGATGCCGCCCGGGTACCGGCAGCCCATGCCGATGATGGCGACCGGTTCGGTGCTCGCGGCGACCAGCGCCTCGTTGACCTGGCGGAGCCGCTCGACCTCCTTGAGCGAGGACCGCAGCGCTTCGACGAACTCCTTGGGTGGCGTGCTCATGACTCTCCCATCGCCAGGCGCAGCAGGCTTTCCGCGTCCATGTCATCGATCGAGGGCGCGCCGTTCGCGCCCGCCGGTGCGGTGTCGCTCTCGCCTGCCAGCCCGGCCAGGACGGTGAGCAGTCCGGCCTGACGCAGGCGGCTGACCGGGATGGCCGCGAGCAGGCGGCGGACCTCGGTCTCCTCGGTGTCCGGGTGGTGCCCGTTGGTGTCCGGGGCCAGCACGGTGTGCAGGTGCGCGGCCAGGGCGGCCGCGGTGGGGTGGTCGAAGACCAGCGTGGCCGGCAGTCGTTGACCGGTGGCGGCAGCGAGGCCGTTGCGTAGTTCCACCGCGCTCAGCGAGTCGAAGCCGAGGTCGGTGAAGGCGCGTTCCGGGTCGACCGCGTGCCCGCCGGAGTGGCCGAGCACCGCGGCGACCTGCCCACGCACCAGTTCCACCAGCACCGCCAGCGCCTCGGCCGGGGCCCGCCCGGCCAGTCGCCGCCGCAGGGCCGCCGCGCCGCCGCCGCGCTGGGCGGTGCGCCGGGTGCGGACCAGGCCGCGCAGCAGGGCGGGCAGGTGTTCACGCGTACGGAGTCCGGCCAGGTCGAGCCGCAGCGGGACCGGGGCCGGGGTGGCCAGGGTGAGCGAGCGGTCGAACAGCGCGAGGGCGTCCGGGGTGGCCAGTGGGCGCACGCCGTCCTTCGGGTTCCGGCCGCCCATGCCGCCGGTTTCCGCCCACAGGCCCCAGGCCAGGGAGTGGGCGGGCAGGCCGGTGGCACGGCGGTGGGCGGCGAGACCGTCCAGGAAGGCGTTGGCCGCGGCGTAGTTGGCCTGGCCCGGCGCACCGGTGACCCCGGCGGCCGAGGAGAACAGCACGAACGCGGTCAGGTCCAGCTCGCGGGTCAGTTCGTGCAGGTGCCAGGCGGCATCGGCCTTGGCCCGCAACACGGTGTCCAGCCGCTCGGGGGTCAGCGACTCGACCACGCCGTCGTCCAGGACGCCCGCGGTGTGCACGATCGCGGTGACCGGGTGGTCGGCGAGCAGTCCGGCCAGGGCGTCCCGGTCGGTGACATCGCAGGCCACGACGGTGACCTCGGCGTCCAGCTCGGCCACCAGTTCGGCCGCGCCCGGTGCGTCGGAGCCGCGTCGGCTGGCCAGGACCAGTTGCCTGGCCCCGTGTTCGGCGACCAGATGGCGGGCGACCAAAGCGCCCAGTGCGCCGGTGCCGCCGGTGATCAGCACGGCGCCGGTGTCCCAGCGCGGTGACTCGACGCCGGTGGTGGTGGCGGTGATGAGCCGAGGTACCCGGATCTCGTTGTCCCGCACGGCGAGCTGGGGTTCGCCGGTGGCCAGTGCCGCCCTCGGCAGCTCGGCCGCGTCCACCAGCACGAACCGGTCCGGGTGTTCGGTCTGGGCCGAGCGGACCAGCCCCCAGACCGCGGCCCCGGCCAGGTCGCGAACCTCTTCACCGGCCACGGAGACCGCGTCCCGGGTGTGCACGACCAGCCGGGCGGCGGCGAACCGCTCGTCGGCCAGCCACTCCTGCAGCACCGCCAGCACCCGGCCGGTGGCCGCCCGCACCGCTGCGGGCACCTCGCCCGGTTCGGCGCGCACGGTCAGCACCACCGCGTCGGGGACCTCGGTGAGTTCGGCGAGACCGCCGTCGCCCAGCCAGGCCACCGACGGTTCGGCGGTCTCCTGGACGGCCAGCACCGGCCAGTCGACCTGGTACAGCGCGTCGTCCGTGGTGTTGTTGGCGGCGGCGAGTTGTTCCGGGGACACCGTGCGCAGCACCAGCGAGTCGACCTCGGCCACCGGGAGTCCGTTGTCGTCGGCCAGGTGCAGGCGCACGCCGCCGCCGTCGGGGAGCAGCCTGGCGCGCAAGGAGGTCGCGCCGGTGGCGTGCAGGCGCACGCCGGTCCAGGCGAACGGCAGGCCGGGTCCACCGGTGGATTCGCCCTGGGCGGCCAGCACGTGCAGCACCGAGTCCAGCAGGGCCGGGTGCAGGCCGAAGCGGGCGTTGGCCGAGTCGGGCAGGGCCAGTTCGGCGTACAGCTCGCCGCCGTGCCGCCAGGCCGCGCGCAGGCCGCGGAACACCGGCCCGTAGTGCAGTCCGGCCTCGGTCAGCCGGTCGTACAGCTCTTCCACCGCAAGGCTTTCCGCCCCGGCGGGCGGCCAGTCGCCGGGCACGGTCGGGGTGGTCGTCTCGGCGCTGAGCTGGCCGCGGGCGTGGCAGGTCCACGGTTCGGTGCGGGCGTGCTCGGGCCGGGAGTGCACGGTGACCGGGCGCCTGCCCTGCTCGGCCGCGCCGACCGAGACCTGCACCTGGACGCCGCCGCGGGCGGGCAGCACCAGCGGGGCCTCCAGGGTGAGTTCGGCCAGCACCGGGCTGTCCACCTGCTCACCGGCGCACAGGGCCAGTTCGACGAATCCGGTGCCGGGGAACAACACCAGCTCGCCGACCGCGTGATCGGCCAGCCAGGGCTGGGCGTCCAGGGACAGCCTGCCGGTGAGCACCGCGCCCGCGCCCTCGGGCAGCAGCACGGCCGCGCCCAGCAGCGGGTGGTCCATGGCCTGCTGGCCGATCCCGGCGGCATCCCTGGCGGCACCTGCCGCGTCCAGCCAGTAACGCTGGCGCTGGAAGGGATAGGTGGGCAGGTCAACCCGGCGGGCGTGGTGCCCGGCGAAGACCGCGGTCCAGTCCGGGGTGACTCCGGCGACGAACAACCGGCCCAGTGCCTCGGTCAGCGAGCGGGTTTCGGCCCGGTCCTTGCGCAGGCCCGGCACCAGGATCTCGTTGGCGGTCAGGGTTTCCTGGGCCATCGCGGTGAGCGCGCCACCCGGGCCGATCTCCAGGAACGCGGTGACCCCCTCGGCGGCCAGCGTGGTCACGCCGTCGGCGAACCGCACGGTCTCCCGCACGTGCCGCACCCAGTACTCCGGCGTGTCCCAATCACCATCCACAGTGGACACAACCCGGATCTCCGGTGTGCTGAATGTGATCTGTTCGACCACGGCCCGGAACTCGTCGAGCATCGGTTCCATCAGCGGCGAGTGGAAGGCGTGCGAGACCCGCAGCCGCCGGGACTTCCGGCCCAGTGCCTCGGTGATCGCCCGCACCTCGTCCTCGGCGCCGGAGAGCACCAGCGAATCCGGCCCGTTCACCGCGGCCACGCTGACCAGCCCGGTCAGCAGCGGCTCCACCTCGGCCAGTGCGGCCCGCACCGACACCATCACGCCGCCGTCGGGCAGTGCCTGCATCAACCGGCCGCGTGCCGTGACCAGGCGGCAGGCGTCGTCGAGGGAGAACACCCCGGCCACGTGCGCGGCCGCGATCTCGCCGATGGAGTGGCCGAGCACGAAGTCCGGCCGCACCCCCCAGCTCTCCAGGAGCCGGAACAACGCCACCTCGACCGCGAACAGGGCGGGCTGGGCGAACTCGGTCTCACCCAACTGCTTCTCGTCCGACCAGATGACCTCGCGCAGCCGCGGGTCCAGCTCCGCGCACACCGCGTCGAAGGCGGCGGCGAAGACCGGGTAGGTCTCGTGCAACTCCCGGCCCATGCCCAGCCGCTGCGAGCCCTGACCGGCAAACAGGAAGGCCAGTTTTCCTGTTCCCGCAACACCTTCGGCCAGTCCGGCGGCGGGTTGCCCGGCGGCCAGCGCGGCCAGCCCGGCCCGGAACTCGGCGGACTCCGCGCCGACCAGCACCGCCCGATGGGCCAGTGCCGCGCGCCCGGTGGCCAGCGAGTAGCCGACCGACACCACGTCGTCGTCCACAGTGGACAGCAGTTGCTCGGCCTGTTCGCGCAGGGCGTCCTCGGTGGCGCCGGAGAGCACCCAGGGCACCAGCGCGGGTTCGACCGGCCGGGCGGGTTCGGTCGCCGGGGCCTGTTCGATGATCACGTGTGCGTTGGTGCCGCTGATCCCGAAGGAGGACACACCCGCCCGGCGCGGATGGCCGTTCTCGGGCCAGGACACCGATTCAGTGAGCAGGGAGACCGCCCCGGCCGACCAGTCCACGTGTGCGGAGGGCTCGTCCACGTGCAGCGTGCGCGGCAACTCCTGGTTGCGCAACGCCAGCACCATCTTGATCACACCGGCGACACCCGCGGCGGCCTGGGTGTGGCCCAGGTTCGACTTGATCGAGCCCAGCCACAGCGGCTGGTCCCGGTCCTGCCCGTAGGTGGCCAGCAACGCCTGTGCCTCAATGGGATCGCCCAGGGTGGTGCCGGTGCCGTGTGCCTCGACGGCGTCCACTTCGGACGGTCGCAGCCCGGCGGCGGCCAGGGCGGCCCGGATAACCCGTTGCTGGGCGGGACCGCTGGGTGCGGTCAGGCCGTTGGACGCGCCGTCCTGGTTGACCGCGGAGCCGCGCAGCACGGCCAGGATCGGGTGACCGAGTCGCTGGGCGTCGGAGAGCCGTTCCACCAGCAGCACACCCGCGCCCTCGGACCAGCTGGTGCCGTCGGCGGCCTCGGCGAAGGACTTGCACCGCCCGTCCGGGGCCAGGCCGCGCTGCCGGGAGAACTCCACGTAGGAGTCCGGGGTGGCCAGCACGGTGACCCCACCGGCCAGTGCCAGCTCGCACTCGCCGGAGCGCAGTGCCTGCGCGGCCAGGTGCAGGGCGACCAGCGAGGAGGAACAGGCGGTGTCGACGGTGACCGCGGGGCCTTCCAGGCCGAAGGTGTAGGCGATCCGGCCGGAGGCCACACTGCCGGAGTTGCCGGTGCCGAAGTAGCCCTCGACCTCCTCGGGCACGGTCGTGATCCGGCTGCTGTAGTCGTGCGTCATCACACCGGTGAACACCCCGGTCCGGCTGCCGCGCAACGAGGACGGGTCGATCCCGGCGCGCTCGAAGCTCTCCCAGGAGGTCTCCAGCAGCAACCGCTGCTGCGGGTCCATGGCCAGCGCCTCGCGCGGGGAGATGCCGAAGAAGCCGGGGTCGAACTCGGCCGCGCCGTGCAGGAATCCGCCTTCGCGCACGTAGGTGCGGCCGGGCAGGCCGGGTTCCGGGTCGAAGATCCGTTCCACGTCCCAGCCGCGGTCGGCCGGGAAGCCGGAGATGGCGTCGGTGCCCTCGGCGACCAGTCGCCACAGCTGTTCCGGCGAACTCACCCCGCCGGGGTAGCGGCAGGCCATGCCGACGATCGCGATCGGCTCGGTACTGGCCAGTGCGGCGACCGGTTCCGGTGTGACGGGCTCCAGTGTGCCGAAGAGTTCGGTGAACAGGTGCTCGGCCAGTGCCTGCGGGGTCGGGTGGTCGAAGACCAGGGTGGCTGGCAGTCGCAACCCGGTGGCGGTGGCCAGGCCGTTGCGCAGTTCCACCGCGGTCAGCGAGTCGAAGCCGAGTTCCTGGAAGGTGCTCGCGGTCCGCACGTCCTGCCCGGAGCGGTGGCCGAGCGCGGTGGCGGTGCGGGCGGTGACCAGGTCCAGCAGTCCGGCGCGCTGGGCGGCTGCGGTGAGTCCGGCCAGTCGGCGCACGCCACTGCCTGCCCGGACGGTGGGTTCGCTGCGCTGCTGGCCGCGGCGCAGGCCACGCAGCACCGCGGGTGTCTGTCCATTGTGGATGTAGGAGCCGAGCTGGGCGGCGACCAGCACCGGATCGCCGGTGCCGGGGGCGGCGTCCAGCAGGGCCAGTGCGTGTTCGGTGGTCAGCGCCACGCCGTCGCGGGCGAGCCTGCGCCGGTCGATCTCGGCCAGGTCGCCGCTCATCCCGCCGGCTTCGGCCCACAGGCCCCAGGCCACCGACTGCGCGGACAGGCCGTTGGCGCGGCGGTACTCGGCCAGTGCGTCCAGGAAGGAGTTGGCCGCGGCGTAGTTGCCCTGGCCGGGTGCGCCGAGGGTGCCCGCGGCCGAGGAGAACAGCACGAACGCGGACAGGTCCTGGCAGCGGGTCAGCTCGTGCAGGTGCCAGGCGGCGTCCACCTTGGGCCGCAGCACGGTGTCCAGGCGTTCCGGGGTGAGGGATTCCAGCACGCCGTCGTCGAGCACCCCGGCGGCGTGCGCCACCGCGGAGAGCCGGTCCGGGCCGAGTTCGGTGAGCAGGGCGACCACCTCGGCGCGGTTGGCCAGATCGGCCGCGACCACCTGGACCTGGGCGCCTGCCTCGGTCAGATCGGCGACCAGTTCGGCCGCGCCGGGCGCGTCCATGCCCCGCCTGCTGACCAGCACCAGGTCGCGCACCCCGTGGGTGACCACCAGGTGCCGGGTGACGTCCACCGCGAGGCCGCCGGTGCCGCCGGTGACCAGCACCGCGCCGCTGCCCCACGGCGAACTCGCCGGGGTGGCGCCGGTGCGGGCCCTGACCAGCCGGGGCACCCGCACCACGCCGTCGCGCACGGCGAGCTGGGGTTCGCCCGGGACCACCGCGGTGGCCGGGGAGTCCAGGTCGCCGTCGGTGTCCAGCAGCACGAACCGGTCCGGGTGTTCGGACTGGGCGGAGCGGACCAGGCCCCAGACGGTGGCCGCGGCCAGGTCGGTGATCCCTTCCCCGGCGATGGCGACCGCGCCCTGGGTGTGCACGACCAGGCGGGAGCTGGCGAACCGCGGTTCGGCGAGCCACTGCTGGAGCACGGCCAGCACTTCGCCGGTGGCCGCCCGTGCGGAGCCGGGCAGGTCGGGGCCGGGTTCGGGCAGGCAGGGCAGTACCACCAGGTCGGGGACCTCGGTGAGCGCGGCCAGGCCGCCGGGGCCGAGCCGGGTGTGGGTGAGCGCGGTGGCGGTGCCTGCCGCGACCGGTGGCCAGTCCAGCCGGTACAGCGCGTCGTGGTGGCCGGTGTGCGCGGCGGCCAGCTGGGCGACGGTCACCGGGCGCACCGCGAGCGAGCCGATCGAGGCGACCGGGCCGCCTTCGGCATCGGCCAGTTCGATGCTCGCGTCCGCGCCGTCCAGCTCGACCCTGACCCGCAGCGCGGCCGCGCCCGTGGAGTGCAGGCGCACGCCGGACCAGGCGAAGGGCAGTGCGGTCTCGGTGCTGTCCCGGCCGAGGCCGAGCACGTGCAGGGCCGCGTCGAACAGGGCCGGGTGCAGGCCGTAGCGGCTGGGATCGGCCACCGTGGCGGGCAGTTCCACCTCGGCGAACAGGGTGTTGCCGCGCCGCCAGGCGGTGTGCAGGCCCTGGAAGGCCGGGCCGTAGCCCAGTGCCGCGCCGGGCTGGTCGTACCAGCCGCTGACGGTGAGCGGTTCGGCGTCGGCCGGGGGCCACACGTCCTCGGCGAAACCGTTGGCAGTCAACGAAGTGCTCAGGGTGCCGCCGGCGTGGCGGATCCACGGTGCTTCGTCCGGGGTTTGTTCGGGGCGGGCGTACACGCTCAGTTCGCGGCGGCCGTCGGTTTCCGGGCCGACCGCGACCTGGATCTGCATCGCGCCGCTGGCCGGCAGGGACAGCGGGGCCTGCACGGTCAGCTCGTCCAGCGTGGGGCAGTCGGCATGGGCGCCTGCCTGCAACGCGAGTTCGACAAAACCGGTGCCGGGGAACAGGACCAGGTCGCCGACCCGGTGGTCGGCCAGCCAGGGCTGGGCGGACAGCGAGAGCCTGCCGGTGAGCAGCAGACCGCCGGAGTCGGGCAGGGCCACGGCCGCGCCGAGCAGCGGGTGATCGGTGGCCTGCTGGCCCAGCACGGCCACATCGCCGCCCGCGCTCCCGGCGGCCAGCCAGTAGCGCTGGTGCTGGAAGGCGTAGGTGGGCAGGTCGATCCGCTGACCGCCGCGACCGGCGAGCAGGGTGGGCCAGGGCACCGGCTGGCCGGTGACGTGCAGCCGGGCCAGTGCCTCGGTGAGGGCGGCGGCCTCGGCCCGGCCCTTGCGCAGGGTCGCGGCGGCCACCGGTTCGGGCAGGCAGTCCTCGACCATGGCCGACAGCACGCCGCCGGGGCCGATCTCCAGGAACCGGCGCACTCCCTGGTCGGCCAGGGTCCGCACGGCCTCGGCGAAGCGCACGGTCTCCCGGACCTGCCGCACCCAGTACTCCGCCGTCGCCGGATCACCGTCCACAGTGGACACGATTGGGATTTCCGGGCGGGCGAAGGACAGTTCGCCGAGCACGGTCCGGAACTCATCCAGCATCGGGTCCATCAGCGGTGAGTGGAAGGCGTGTGAGACGCGCAGCCGCCGGGTGCGCCTGCCCTGCTCGGCCAGGATCCGCACGAGCGCCAGGACCTGGTCCTCATCACCGGAGAGCACAATGGATTCCGGGCCGTTGATCGCGGCCACGCCGACCAGCGGGTACTCGGCCAGCAGCGGGGTGAGGTCGGCTTCGGCCGCCTGCACCGCGATCATCACGCCACCGGCGGGCAGGGCCTGCATGAGGCGGGCGCGGGCGGTGACCAGGCGGCAGGCGTCGGTCAGGGTCAGCACCCCGGCCACGTGCGCGGCGGCGATCTCGCCGATGGAGTGGCCCAGCACGAAGTCCGGGCGCTGGCCCCAGCTCTCCAGGAGCCGGAACAACGCGACCTCCACCGCGAACAGCGCGGGCTGGGTGAACTCGGTGCCGGCCAGCCGGTCCTCGTCCGTGGCGATCACCGCGCGCAGGTCCGGGTCCAGCTCGGCGCAGACCGCGTCGAAGGCGGTGGCGAAGGCGGGGTAGGTCTCGTACAGCTCGCGGCCCATGCCCAGGCGCTGGGAGCCCTGGCCGGAGAACAGGAAGGCGAGACCGCCGGGCTGGACCGAGCCGGTCACCAGTCCGGTGGCGGGTTCGCCCGCGGCGAGTGCGCGCAGGCTGTCGAGCAGCTCGCTGGTGTCCTCGCCGACCAGCACGGCGCGGTGTTCCCAGTCCTGCCGCTGGGTCAGCGACACCGCGACATCGACCGGTTCCAGCCCGGTCTTGCCGTCCACAAAGGACAGCAAGCGGGTGGCCTGGTCACGCAGGGCCTGTTCGCTCTTGCCGGAGAGCAGCCAGGGGGTGACCCCGGGCTCGATCCGCCGGATCACGGGTGCGACCGCGGCGGGCTGTTCGATGATCACGTGCGCGTTGGTGCCGCTGATCCCGAAGGAGGACACCCCGGCCCGGCGCGGATGTCCCTGCTCCGGCCAGTCCCTGGCCTCGGCGAGCAGTTCGACCGAACCGGCCGACCAGTCCACGTGCGGTGAGGGTTCGTCCACGTGCAGGGTCCTGGGCAGCAGGCCGTGCCGCATGGCCATGACCATCTTGATGATCCCGGCGACCCCGGCCGAGGCCTGGGTGTGACCGAGGTTGGACTTGATCGAGCCGAGCCACAGCGGTTCGTCCCGGTCCTGGCCGTAGGTGGCCAGCAGTGCCTGTGCCTCGATGGGATCGCCGAGCACGGTGCCGGTGCCGTGCGCCTCGACCGCGTCCACTTCGGACGGTCGCAGTCCGGCGGCGGCCAGTGCCTGGCGGATCACCCGCTGCTGGGACGGCCCGTTGGGTGCGGTGAGTCCGTTGGACGCGCCGTCCTGGTTGACCGCGGTGCCCTTGACGATGGCCAGCACCGGGTGACCGTTGCGCACGGCGTCGGAAAGCCGTTCCACCAGCAGCATGCCCGCGCCTTCGGACCAGCTGGTGCCGTCGGCGGCCTTGGCGAAGGACTTGCAGCGCCCGTCGGCGGCCAGGCCGCGCTGGCGGGAGAACTCGACGTAGGTGTCCGGGGTGGCCATCACCGCGACGCCACCGGCCAGCGCGAGATCGCATTCGCCGGAGCGCAGGGCCTGTACCGCCCAGTGCAGGGCGACCAGCGAGGAGGAGCAGGCGGTGTCGACGGTGACCGCGGGGCCTTCCAGGCCGAAGGTGTAGGCGATCCGGCCGGAGACCACGCTGCCCGCGCTGCCGGTGCCGACGTAACCCTCCAGATCCCTTGGCACCGCGGACATCCGGGTGCCGTAGTCGTGGTACATCACCCCGGCGAACACCCCGGTCTGACTGCCCTGCAAGGACTTCGGGCTGATCCCGGCCCGCTCGAACACCTCCCAGGAGGTCTCCAGCAGCAACCGCTGCTGCGGGTCCATGGCCAGAGCCTCGCGCGGCGAGATGCCGAAGAAGCCGGGGTCGAACTCGGCCGCGCCGTAGAGGAAGCCGCCCTCCCGGGTGTAGGTCTTGCCGGGCAGGCCGGGTTCGGGGTTGTAGATGCCTTCGGTGTCCCAGCCGCGGTCGTCCGGGAACACCGAGATCGCGTCACCACCTGCGGCGACCAGTCGCCACAGTTCCTCCGGCGAGCTGACCCCGCCGGGGTAGCGGCAGGCCATGCCGACGATCGCGATCGGCTCGTCCACGCTGGTGCGCACCGGGGTGGGGGTGCCGGGTTCCTCGGTGGCGCCGAGCAGTTCGGCGGTGAGGTAGCGGGTCAGCGCCAGCGGAGTCGGGTAGTCGAAGACCAGGGTCGCGGGCAGTCGCAGACCGGTGGCGGCGGTGAGGCCGTTGCGCAGTTCGACCGCGGTGAGCGAGTCGAAGCCGAGGTCGCTGAAGGCCCGGTCCGGTTCGATGGCGGTGGCCTGCCCGTAGCCGAGCACCACGGCGACCTGACCGCGGACCAGTGCCAGCAGCCGGGTTTCCCGGTCGGCGGCGGACAGGGCGAGCAGTTCCTGGCGCAGCGGCGCGGTGTGCGCGGTCCCGGCCTGGGCGCGGCGGCGGTGGTGCAGCAGACCGTGCAGCAGGGCGGCGGGGGCGCCGTTGGCGCGCAGCGCGGGCAGGTCAAGGCGCAGTGGGGCGAGCACGGCCCGGTCGGTGGCCACGGCCGCGTCGAGCAGGGCCAGGGCCTCCGCGGTGGCCAGTGGCCGCACGCCTTCGCGGGCCATCCGGCGCGTTTCGGCCTCGGTGAGCCTGCCCGCCATGCCGCCGGTTTCGGCCCAGGCGCCCCAGGCGAGGGAGTGCGCGGGCAGACCGGTGGCACGGCGGTGTTCGGCGAGGGCGTCCAGGAAGGCGTTCGCGGCGGCGTAGCTGCCCTGGCCGGGTCCGCCGAGCAGGCCGGAAGCGGAGGAGAACAGCACGAACGCGGACAGGTCCAGGTTCTGGGTCAGCTCGTGCAACTGCCAGGCGGCGTCGGCCTTGGGCCGCAACACGGTGTCCAGGCGTTCGGGGCTCAGCGATTCGACCACGCCGTCGTCCAGGACCCCGGCGGCGTGCACCACCGCGGTGATCCGGTGCGCGGCGAACAGCTCGGCCAGCACGGTCCGGTCGGCGACATCGCAGGCCATCACGGTGACCTCGGCGTCCAGCTCGGCGACCAGGTCGGCCGCGCCGGGCGCGTCCAGACCGCGGCGGCTGGCCAGGACGAGGTGCTGGATGCCGTGTTCGGCGACCAGGTGCCGGGCCACGGCGACACCGAGGGATCCGGTGCCGCCGGTGATCAGCACCGCGCCGTCACCCCAGTCCGGCGTCGTCCCGGCCACGGCGCGGGTCAGTCTCGGCACCCGGATCATGTTGTCCCGCACCGCGAGCTGCGCTTCCCCGGTGGCCAGCAGCGCGGGCGAGACCTCAGGTGCGTCCACGAGCACGAACCGGCCGGGGTGCTCGCTCTGAGCGGAGCGCACCAGGCCCCAGACCGCGGCCCCGGCGAGGTCGCGGATCTCCTCCCCCGCGACGGAAACCGCGCCGTCGGTGCGCACCACCAGCCTGGCATCGGCGAACCGGTCCTCGGCCAGCCACTCGTGCAGCACCGCGAGCACCTCAGCGGTGGCCGCGCGGACCTGTTCGGGCATCTCCCCCGGCACCGCGGACACCGACAGCACCACCGCGTCCGGCGCCTCGGCCAGTTCGGCGAGACCGCCGTCGGCGAGGGAAACCACGGACAGCTCAGCGGATTCCGGCGCGAGCACCTCGGTCCAGTCGACCTGGAACAGGGCGTCCGCGATGCCGGGCGCACCGGCGGCGAGGTGGTCGGCGGCGACCGGGCGGGAACGCAGGCCGCCAATGGTGGCGACCGGTTCACCGAGGCCGTCGGCCACGTCGATGGTCACCGTGTCCTCGGCCAGCACCCGCATCCGCACCCGCAGGCTGGTCGCGCCGGTGGCGTGCAGCCGCACGTCGTTCCAGGCGAAGGGCAGCCAGCTGCCGCCGATGCCGCGCAGGGCGAAGACGTGCAGGGCCGCGTCCAGCAGGGCCGGGTGCAGGCCGAAGCCGGTGTCCGCACCGGGCAGGGTCGTGACCTCGGCGAACAGCTCCTCGCCGCGCCGCCAGGCAGCCCGCAGCCCGCGGAAGGCCGGGCCGTAGGTCAGTCCGGCGTCCTCGAACTCGGCGTAAACACCATCCACCGCAACAGGTTCGGATCCATTGGGCGGCCATTCCGGCTCGCCGGGACGACCGGGCGTGATCGCGGCGGACAGGGTTCCTCTGGCGTGGCAGATCCAGTCCGCGCCCTCGGCCCTGGCGTGCACCGCGATACCGCGGCGGCCGTCCTGGGCCGCGCCCACCAGCACCCGCAGCTGGACGCCGCCGCGTTCGGGCAGCACCAGCGGGGCCTCGATGGTCAGCTCGTCCAGCACCGGGCAGCCCACCTGGTCACCGGCCCGGATGGCCAGCTCGACAAATCCGGTGCCGGGGAACAGCGCGGTCCCGGCGAACCGGTGTTCGGCCAGCCAGGGCTGGGTGCTCAGGGAGAGCCGTCCGGTGAGCAGCACGCCACCGTCGTCGGGCAGCAGCATGGCCGTGGCCAGCAGCGGGTGGTCGGCCGCGTCCACGCCGAGTCCGGTGGCATCACCGGGCCGGACACCGCTGGCTGGCCAGAACCGCTGGTGCTGGAAGGCATACGTGGGCAGCGGCACCCGCCGGGCGCCCCGGCCCGCGAACACCGCGGCCCAGTCCGGCGACACACCCGCGGTGAACAACCGGCCCAGTGCCTCGAACACCGAGCGCTCCTCGGTCCGGTCCCGGCGCAGCGCGGGGGTGAGCACCGGCTCGCCGGGCAGTGCGGCCTGGCCCATCGCGGTCAGCACCCCGCCGGGGCCGACCTCCAGGAAGGTCCGCGCGCCCTGCTCGTGCAACCTGGTCAGGCCGTCGGCGAACCGCACGGTCTCCCGGACGTGCCGCACCCAGTAGTCCGCGGTCGCCGGATCACCGTCCACAGTGGACACGATCGGGATCTCCGGGCGAGCGAAGGTCAATCCCTCCACCACGGCCCGGAACTCGTCGAGCATCGGGTCCATCAGCGGCGAGTGGAAAGCGTGCGACACCCGCAGTCGCTTGGTCTTGATACCGCGCCCGGTCAGGGTCTCCGCGATCGCGAGTACCTCGGCCTCGGCGCCGGAGAGCACCACGGACTCCGGCCCGTTCACCGCGGCCACGCTGACCAGGTCGGTCAGCAGCGGTTCGACCAGGTCCAGTCCGGCCTGCACTGACACCATCACGCCGCCCGCGGGCAGCGCCTGCATCAGGCGACCCCTGGCGGTCACCAGGCGGCAGGCATCGGACAGGGAGAGCACCCCGGCCACGTGCGCGGCGGCGATCTCGCCGATGGAGTGGCCAAGCAGGAAGTCCGGTCGCAGGCCCCAGCTCTGGAACAGCCGGAACAGTGCGACCTCCACCGCGAACAAGGCGGGCTGGGTGAACTCGGTCCGGTCAAGCTGTTCGGCGTCGGACCACATCACCTCGCGCAGCCGCGGGTCCAGCTCCGCGCACACCGCGTCGAAGGCTGCGGCGAACACCGGGAAGGCCGCGTGCAGCTCCCGGCCCATGCCCAGTCGCTGCGAGCCCTGTCCGGAGAACAGGAAAGCCAGTTTCCCTGAACCGGCAACGCCTTCGGCCAGTCCGGCGGCGGGTTGCCCGGCGGCCAGCCCGGCCAGCCCGGCCCGGAACTCGGCCACGTCCGCGCCGACCAGCACGGCCCGTCGCGCCAGCGCGGCCCGCCCGGTGGCCAGGGAGAACCCGGCCGACACCACATCGTCGTCCACAGTGGACAACAGTCGTTCGGCCTGCTCCCGCAACGCTTCCGGGGAGCGCGCGGACAGCACCCACGGCACCACCGCGGGCTCGGCAGGCTCCACCGGCGGCACGGACGGCGCCTGCTCGATGATCACGTGCGCGTTGGTGCCGCTGATCCCGAAGGAGGACACCCCGGCCCGGCGCGGACGCCCGTTCTCCGGCCACGGCACCGACTCGGTCAGCAGCGACACCGACCCGGCCGACCAGTCCACGTGCGTGGACGGCTCGTCCACGTGCAAGGTCTTGGGCAACTCGTTGTGCCGCAAAGCCAGCACCATCTTGATCACACCGGCGACACCCGCGGCGGCCTGGGTGTGCCCCAGGTTGGACTTGATGGAGCCCAGCCACAGCGGCGTGTCCCGGTCCTGGCCGTAGGTGGCCAGCACCGCCTGCGCCTCGATGGGGTCGCCGAGCACCGTGCCGGTGCCGTGCGCCTCGACGGCGTCCACTTCGGACGGTCGCAGGCCCGCGGTGGCCAGCGCGGCCCGGATGACCCGTTGCTGGGACAGTCCGTTGGGCGCGGTCAGGCCGTTGGAGGCGCCGTCCTGGTTCACCGCCGAGGCCCGCAGCACGGCGAGGATCTCGTGGCCGTTGCGTTGTGCGTCGGAGAGTCGTTCCACCACCAGCACACCGGCGCCCTCGCCCCAGCCGGTGCCGTCGGCGGCGTTGGCGAAGGACTTGCAGCGGCCGTCGGCGGCCATGCCGCGCTGCCGGGAGAACTCCACGAACAGGCTGGGGGTGGCCATCACGGTCACGCCACCGGCCAGGGCCAGGGTGCATTCGCCGGAGCGCAGCGCCTGGGCGGCCTGGTGCAGCGCGACCAGGGAGGCCGAGCAGGCGGTGTCCACGGTGACCGCCGGGCCTTCCAGACCGAGGGTGTAGGCGAGTCGGCCGGAGAGCACGGCGGCCGCGTTGCCGGTGGCCAGGTAGCCCTCGTGGTCGGTGGTCGGGTCGGTGGCCAGCACCGCGCCGTACTCCTGGCCGTTGGTGCCGACGAACACGCCGGTGGCCGTGCCGCGCAGGGAATCCGGGTTGATGCCTGCCCGTTCGACGGCCTCCCAGGCGGTCTCCAGCAGCAGCCGCTGCTGCGGGTCCATCGCGAGGGCCTCGCGCGGGGAGATGCCGAAGAAGGCGGCGTCGAAGCCGGTGGCGTCGGCCAGGAAGGCGCCCTCGCGGGCGTAGGACTTGCCGGGTGTGCCGGGTTCGGGGTGGTAGAGCCCGTCCAGGTCCCAGCCGCGGTCGGCGGGCAGGTCGGACATCAGGTCCGCGCCCTCGGCCAGCAGTCGCCACAGCTCTTCGGGACCGGTGGCCCCGGGGAAGCGGCAGCCGATGCCGACGATCGCGATCGGCTCGTCCGCCGCGGCGAGCACCGCCGGGACCGGGGTCGCCGGTGCGGCCGCGCCGAAGAGTTCGGCGTGCAGGTGCTCGGCCAGCGCCTTGGAGGTGGGGTGGTCGAAGACGATGGTGGCGGGCAGGGTGAGGCCGGTGTCGGCGCGCAGCCGGTTGCGCAGGTCGACCGCGCCGACCGAGTCGAAGCCGAGGTCCTTGAACGCGCGGCCGGGTTCGACGTCCTCGGCGCTGTCGTGGCCGAGCACGGTGGCCACCTGGGCGCGCACCAGGTCGGTGAGCGCGCGCAGCCGGTCGTGTTCGCCGAGAGCGGCGAGCCGGGCGGCCAGGCCGTCCTCGGCGGGGGCCGTGCTGTCGGCGAGCAGGGCGCGGACCTCGGGCACGTCGGCGAGCAGCGGGCTGGGCCGGGTCGCGGTGAAGGCGGTGTGGAACCGCGGCCAGTCGATCTCGGTCAGGGTGACCGTGACGTCGCCTCGGCCGACCGCCTGTTCCAGCGCGCGCACGGCGAGGGCGGGCGGGATCGGCGGCAGGCCGTGACTGCGTGCGGTGTCGTGCTCGCCGGCGCCCAGACCGGCGCCGTCCCACAGGCCCCAGGCGATGGCGGTGGCCGGGTGGCCCTGGGCACGCCGCCACTGTGCGAAGGCGTCCAGGAAGGCGTTGCCGGGCGCGTAGTTGCCCTGGCCGCTGATGCCGACGGTGGCCGACATCGAGGAGAACAGCACGAACGCGGACAGGTCCATCTCACTGGTCAGCTCGTGCAGGTGCCGGGTGGCGGCGAGCTTGACCGCGAGCGCGTTGGCCAGCTGGTCGGCGGTCAGCGCGGCGATCACGCTGTCGTCCAGGGCGGCGGCGGTGTGCACCACCGCGTCCAGCGGCCCGACCTCGGCGAGTATCGCGGCCAGTGCGTCCCGGTCGGCCACATCGCAGGCCCGCAGGGTGACCTGGACGCCAGTGGCGGTGAGTTCGGCGTGGAGTTCGGTCGCGCCGGGGGCGTCGGGGCCGCGGCGGCTGAGCAGCACCAGGTGGGTGGCGCCGGCTTCGGCGAGCCTGCGGGCGACGTGCCCGCCGAGTGCGCCGGTGCCGCCGGTGACCAGCACGGTTCCGGTGGGGCGCCAGGGTTCGCTCGCGCCACCGCGGTCGGCGTGGCCGAACCGGCGGCAGAACACCCCGGCCGGGCGGATGGCCAGCTGGTCCTCGCCGTCGGCTCCGGCCAGCAGCGTGCAGAGCCGGGCCAGCGCGGGGTCGTCGAGTTCGGCAGGCAGGTCGATCAGGCCACCCCACTGGGCCGGGTGTTCCAGTCCGACAACGCGGCCGAAGCCCCAGGCCAGGGCCTGTTCCGGGTTGGTCACCTCGGCCGGGTCGGCCACCGCCATCGCGCCCTGGGTGAGGCACCACAGCGGGACTGCCACGCCGGTGTCGGCCAGCGCCTGCACCAGGGTCACGGTCGCGGCGTGCCCACGCGGCACCGCCGGGTGTTCGGGGTGCGGGTGGGTGTCCAGGGACAGCAGGGACAGCACCCGGCCGGGTGCCTCGGCGAGCAGGGCGCCGAGTTCACGGGCGAGTGTCACCCGGTCGGTGTCCACCTGGACTGGACGCACCTGGGCACCGGCGGCGAGCAGGGCGTCGAGCACCTTGGCCACGTCGGGGTTCGCGGTGGCGGGCACGGCGACCAGCCAGGCGCCCAGCGGGCCTGCCTGCGGGCGGGGTGGGACCGGGCGCCAGTGGATGCGGAAGCGCCAGGAGTCCAGGGTGGCCAGTTCGTGCCGGTCGCGCCGCCAGCGGGACAGCGCGGGCAGCACCTCGCCTACCGGTTGGTCGGCGGCGAGTCCGAGCGCGGTCAGGTCGGCGCGGTCGACGGCGGCCCAGAAGGTGCCGTCCACCGGGTCGGCGGCGGTCGCGGGCGGCACGTCCAGCCAGAACCGCTGGTGCTGGAAGGCGTAGGTGGGCAGGTCCAGGCGTCGGCCGCCGGTCAGCAGCGGCCGCCAGTCGAGCCGGACGCCGCGCACCGCGGCCTCGGCGAGTGCGGTGAGCAGACGGCGCGCACCGCCCTCGGCCCGGCGCAGGGTGCCCAGCACCACGCCGGCGGTGCCGGTGTCGTCGAGGGTTTCCTGCAGGCCGGTGGTGAGCACCGGGTGCGGGCTGGTCTCGATGAACGCGCGGTGGCCGTCGGCGAGCAGCGCCCTGGTGGCGGTCTCGAACCGGACGGTCTCGCGCAGGCTGCGGTACCAGTACCCGGCGTCCATGGTGGTGGTGTCCAGGAGTTCCCCGGTGACCGTGGAGTACAGCGGGACCTCGGCCGCCCGCGGGGTGATCGGGGCGAGCAGGTCGAGGACCTCCGCCTGGATGTTCTCGACCTGGGCGGAGTGCGAGGCGTAGTCCACCGGGACCAGCCGGGCCCGCACGCCCTCGGCCTCGAGTTCGTCCTTGAGCGCGGTCAGCGCGTCCGGGGTGCCGGAGACGACCACCGAGGACGGGCCGTTGACCGCGGCCACCGACAGTCCGTGTGCGGCCAGGCGCGGTTCGAGGGTGGCCACGGGCAGGGCGACCGACATCATGCCGCCGTGCCCGGCCAGTGCGACCAAGGCCCTGCTGCGCAAGGCGACCACTCGCGCACCGTCCACAAGCGACAGTGCTCCGGCCACGCAGGCGGCGGCGATCTCACCCTGGGAGTGCCCGATCACCGCGGCCGGTTCGACCCCGTGCGAGCGCCACACCTCGGCCAGGGAGACCAGCACCGCCCACAGCACCGGCTGCACCACGTCGACCCGGCGCAGCGCGTCCTCGTCGGCGAGCACGTCGTGCAGTCGCCAGTCCACAAAGGACTCCAGCGCGGCAGCGCATTCGGCCATCCGGGCGGCGAAGATCGGAGAGGTGGCCAGTAGTTCCACGCCCATGCCCGCCCACTGCGAGCCCTGGCCGGGGAAGACGAACACCACGCGGTCGGGCGACTCGCCCGCGACGCCGGTGAGCACCGCCGGTCCTGGCCTGCCGTCGCGCAGCAGTTCCAGGCCGTGCCGCAGTTCGTCCCGGTCGGCGCCGAGAACGACGGCGCGGTGCGGGAAGGCAGTGCGGGCGGTCAGCGAGTGCGCGATGTCCAGTGTGGACAGTTCAGGGTCGGTGTCCAGGTGGGTGAGCAGGCGGGCGGCCTGGGCGGCCAGCGCGGGGGCGGTGCGGGCGGAGAGCGCCCAGGGCAGCACCGGCGGCGTGGTGGCCTCGATGAGTGCTTCGGTGGGCAGTGGAGCCTGTTCCAGCACCAGGTGCGCGTTGGTGCCGCTGACCCCGAAGGCGGACACCGCGGCGCGGCGGGGCCGCCCGGTCTCCGGCCAGTCCCTGGCCTCGGTGAGCAGTTCGACCGTGCCCGCCGACCAGTTCACGTGCGGCGAGGGCTGGTCCACGTGCAGGGTTCTTGGCAGTCGGCCGTGCCGCAGCGCGAGCACCATCTTGATCACCCCGGCCAGGCCGGCCACCGGGCCGGTGTGCCCGAGGTTGGACTTGATCGAGCCCAGCCAGAGCGGTTCTTCGCGTTCCCGGCCGTAGGTGGCGATGAGTGCCTCGGCCTCGATCGGGTCGCCGAGGGTGGTGCCGGTGCCGTGTGCCTCGACCGCGTCCACTTCGGACGGTGCGACCCGGGAGTTGGCCAGGGCCTGGCGGATGACGCGTTGCTGGGCCAGGCCGTTGGGTGCGGTGAGGCCGTTGCTGGCGCCGTCCTGGTTGACCGCGCTGCCCCGGATCACCGCGAGGATGGGGTGGCCGTTGCGGCGGGCGTCGGAGAGCCGTTCGACCAGGATCATGGCCGCGCCCTCGCTCCAGCCGGTGCCGTCCGCGGCGGCGGCGAAGGGCTTGCACCGGCCGTCGGCGGCCAGGCCGCGCTGACGGCTGAAGGCGATGAAGGGTTCGGGGGTGGGCATCACGTGCGCGCCACCGGCCAGCGCCATGCTGCATTCGCCCTGCCGGACCGCCTGGCAGGCCCAGTGCAGGGCGACCAGCGCGGAGGAGCAGGCGGTGTCCACGGTCGCGGCCGGGCCCTCCAGGCCGAGGCTGTAGGAGATGCGGCCGGAGGCGACGCTGCCCAGGTTGCCGGTCAGCAGCTGGCCTTCCATGCCCTCCGGGGGTTCGGCCAGCCTGGCCGCGTAGCCGGTGGGGGCGAGTCCGGCGAACACGCCGGTGTCGCTGCCGCGCAGGGTGTCCGGGTCGAGTCCGGCGCGTTCCAGGGTCTCCCAGGCGACTTCGAGCAGCAGCCGTTGCTGCGGGTCCATGGCCAGGGCCTCGCGCGGGGAGATGCCGAAGAAGGCCGGGTCGAAATCGGCCGCGCCACTGAGGAATCCGCCTTCGCGAACGTAGGAGTGGCCGTAGCGCTCGTGATCGGGGTGGTAGACCGCCGGGTCCCAGCCGCGGTCGGTGGGGAACGGGGTGATCGCGTCGCCGTCCGCGCCGAGGAAGGCCCAGAGTTGTTCCGGGGTGTTCACCTCGCCGGGGAAGCGGCAGGCCATCGCGACGATCGCCAGGGGTTCGTCGCTGGCGGTGGCGGCCCGCACCCTGATGTCCTGGCCAGCACCGGTGAGCAGGGCGCGCAGGTGTTCGGCGAGCACGCCGGGGGTGGGGTGGTCGAAGATCAGGGTGGTCGGCAGCAGTAGGCCGGTGGCGGCGCCGAGCCGGTTGCGCAGTTCGACCGCGGTGATCGATTCCAGGCCGAGGTCGCGGAAGGCCCGGTTGGCGGGCACGGTGTCGGCCGAGTCGTGGCCGAGCACGGCGGCCAGGTTGGTCCGGACCAGGTCCAGGAGTTCTTGCCGCGCCTCGGTTTCCGGGAGTTCGGCGAGTCTGCGGCCGAGGTCGGTGCCGGGGGCAGGGATGTCGGTGAGTCCGGGCAGGGTGGCGGTGAGCGCGCCGGTGGCGGCCGGTTCCAGCCAGTACCGCTGCCGCTGGAACGGGTAGGTGGGCAGGTCGACCCGGGCGGTCGGGCCGAACAGTCCGGCCCAGTCGATCCGGCCGCCGCGGGTGTGCAGTTCGGCCAGCGCGGCCAGGATCCGGCGGGGGCCGCCCTCGTCGCGGCGCAGGGTGCCGCAGACCGCGGCGGGCACACCGAATGCCTCGGCGGTCTGCTCGATGCTGACGGTGAGCACCGGATGCGGGCTCACCTCGATGAACACCTCGTGCCCAGCGCTCAGCAGGGCCTGCACGGTGTCCTGGAAGGCCACCGGCTCGCGGCAGTTGTCCCACCAGTACCCGGCATCCAGCGCGGTGCCGTCCAGCAGGCCGCCGGTCACCGTGGAGTAGAACGGGATCGCACCGGCGCGGGCGGTCAGCGGGGCCAGCACCTCGGCCAGTTCCGCGCGCACCACCTCGCTGTGCCTGCTGTGCGAGGCCACCGTGGACGGGGAGATCCGGGCCCGCACGCCGTCCCGCTCGCAGGCGGCGACGAACTCGGTCAGCTCGGCCAGCGCACCGGCCACGGTGACCAGGCGGGGTCCGATGATCCCGGCCAGGGCCAGTTCCGGGTGCTCGGCCAGGCGGGTGCGCACCTCCTCGGCCGGGGCCACCACCGAGGCGATGGCGCCGTGCCCGGCCATGTGCTCGGCGAACAGCCTGCTGCGCTGGGTGATCAGCCTGGCGCCGTCCACAAGGGAGAGTGCGCCGGCCACGCAGGCGGCGGCGATCTCACCCTGCGACTGACCCACCACCGCGGCGGGTTCCACCCCGTGTGCGCGCCACACCTCGGCCAGCGAGACCATCATCGCCCACAGCAGCGGCTGCATCATCTCGATGGCCTGCAAGGATTCCGGGTTCCGCAGTTCGGCGGCCGGGTCCCAGTCCACAAAGGACGACAGGGCGTCGGCGCATTCGGCGAAGCGGGCGGCGAACACCGGTGAGGTCTCCAGGAGTTCCACGCCCATGTCCAGCCACTGCGAGCCCTGGCCGGGGAAGACGAAGACCACCCGGCCGCCCTCGGTGGCGACCGTGCCGTTGACCACCGTCGGACCGGATTCCCCGGCCCGCAACAGTTCCAGGCCGTGGCGTAGTTCCGCGTGGTCCGCGCCGAGCACTACGGCCCGGTGCTCGAACCCGGTGCGGGTGGCGGCCAGCGCGTGGCCGACCGCGGCCGGGGACAGCTCGGGGTCGTTGTCCAGCAGGGCGAGCAGGCGATCGGCCTGGGCGCGCAGGGCGTCCTGGTTGCGGCCGGAGAGCGGCCACGGGGTCAGCGGGAGTTCCTCGGCGGCCGGGGTGTCGGCGCGGGCCGGGGCCTGTTCGACGATGACGTGCGCGTTGGTGCCGCTGATGCCGAAGGCGGAGACCGCGGCCCGCCGGGGCCGCCCGGTCTGCGGCCAGTCCACCGCGTCGGTGAGCAGCGAGACCGCACCGGCCGACCAGTCCACGTGCGGGGTGGGCTCGTCCAGGTGCAGCGTGCGCGGCAGCACACCGTGCCGGATGGCCAGCACCATCTTGATCAGTCCGGCCAGTCCGGCCGCGGCCTGGGTGTGGCCGAGGTTGGACTTGACCGAGCCGAGCAGCAGGGGTTCGTCCCGATCCTGGCCGTAGGTGGCGATCAGCGCCTGGGCCTCGATCGGGTCACCCAGCGGGGTGCCGGTGCCATGGGCTTCCACGGCGTCCACTTCGGACGGTCGCAGGCCCGCGTTGGCCAGTGCCTGCCGGATCACCCGCTGCTGGGACGGTCCGTTGGGGGCGGTGAGGCCGTTGCTGGCGCCGTCCTGGTTGACCGCGCTGCCCCGGATCACCGCCAGCACCGGCAGGCCGCGCCGCCGCGCCTCGGACAGCCGGGCCAGCAGCACCACCCCGGCACCCTCGGCGATACCGACGCCGTTGGCGGCGGCGGAGAAGGGCTTGCAGCGGCCGTCCGGGCCGAGCGCGCCCTGCCAGGTGAGGCCGATGTAGCGGTCCAGGTTGGTCACCACGCTCACCGCACCGGCCAGGGCCAGGCCGCATTCGCCGTTGCGCAGCGACTGCGCGGCCAGGTGCAGGGCCACCAGCGAGGACGAGCACGCCGTGTCCACGGTCAGCGCCGGACCCTCGAAACCGAAGGTGTAGGACAGCCGACCGGAGGCGACGCTGCTGGAGTTGCCGGTGACGATGTGCCCTTCCAGGCCGGGCGGGGCCTCGGCCTCGCGGCCGACGTAGTTGCTGTGCATCACCCCGGCGAACACGCCGGTGTCGCTGCCGCGCAACGAGTTCGGGTCGAGTCCGGCGCGTTCCAGAGCCTCCCAGGCGGTCTCCAGCAGGATCCGCTGCTGCGGGTCCATCGCCAGTGCCTCGCGCGGGGAGATGCCGAAGAATCCGGCGTCGAAATCGGTGGCCCCGTCCAGGAAACCGCCGCTGCGGGCGTAGCCGGGGTCCTCGTCCAGGCGGCCGGTCACCCAGCCGCGGTCCTCGGGCAGGCCGGAGATGGCGTCCCGGCCCTCGGTCACTAGCTGCCACAGCGCTTCGGGCGAGCTGGCCCCGCCGGGGAAGCGGCAGGACATGCCGATGATCGCGATCGGCTCGTCCGCCGCCGCGGTGCGGGCCGGGCGGCGGGCGGCCGGAGTGGCGGCCAGGCGGCCACCCAGTTCGGTGCGCAGGAATCCGGCCAGTGCGGCCGGGGTGGGGTAGTCGAAGATCACCGTGGAGGGCAGGCGCAGGCCGGTGTCGGCGTTGAGCCGGTTGCGCAGTTCGACCGCGGTGAGCGAGTCGAAGCCCAGTTCGCGGAAGGCCCGGCCGGCGGGCATCCGCTCGGCCGAGTCATGGCCCAGTACGGACGCGACGTGGCCGCGGACCAGGTCGGCCAGCAGCCGTTCCTGCTCGGCGGTGGCCAGTCCACCCAGTCGGCGGGCCAGATCGCCGCCACCACCGGCACTTCGGCGGCGGACCGCCGGGGCCAGCGGGCGCAGCAGCGGCGGCACGGTGCCCTCGGCGGCCTGACGGCGCAGCGCGGCGCTGTCCAGGCTCATCGGGACCAGCGCGGGTTGACCGGTGGCGCAGGCCGCGTCGAACAGCGCCAGACCGTCCACTGTGGACATCGGGCCGATGCCGAGCCGGGCCAGCCGGGCCAGGTCGGCCTCGGCCAGGTGCGCGCCCAGTTCGCTGACCTGGGACCAGTAGCCCCAGGCGAGTGCGGTGGCAGGCTGTCCTGCCGCGTGCCGCTGCCCGGCCAGGCCGTCCAGGAAGGCGTTGGCTGCGGCGTAGTTGCCCTGGCCGGGGGTGCCCAGGGTGCCGGCGACCGAGGAGTACAGCGCGAACAGCTTCAGCTCGCCGGTCAGCTCGTGCAGGTTGACCGCGGCCTCGGCCTTGACCCGCAGCACCTGCTCGACCTGCGCGGGGGTGAGCGCCTCGATCACCGCGTCGGCCAGCACACCCGCGGCGTGCACCACCCCGGTCACCGGGTACGCGGCGAGCAGCTCGGCCAGCGCGGTCCGGTCGGCGGCGTCGCAGGCCGCGACGGTGACCCGCGCGCCGAGTTCGGTGAGGTCGGCGGCGAGCTGGGTCGCGCCGGGGGCGTCCTGGCCGCGGCGGCTGATCAGCAGCAGGTTGCCGACCCCGTGGGCGGTCACCAGGTGGCGGGCGAGTTCGCCGCCGAGGGTGCCGGTGCCGCCGGTGATCAGCACGGTGTCGTCCGCACCGAGCGGGCTGGTGGCGGCGGGCGGGTCGAACCGGGCCAGGCCGGGCAGACGCAGGCCGCCGTCGCGGATGGCCAGCTGGGGTTCGCCGGTGGCCAGTGCGGCGGCGAACAGTTCGGTGGCGGGGTCGTCGGTGTCGATCAGGGTGAACCGGCCGGGGTTCTCGGTCTGCGCCGAGCGCACCAGGCCCCAGACCGCGGTCAGCGCCGGGTCGGGTGTCTCGCCCTCGGCGGTGACGACCGCACCCGTGGTGCACACGGCCAGCCGCGCCTCGCCCGGTTCGGCCAGCCACTGCTGCAACCGGATCAGGGTGGTCTGGACGGCGTCCAGGGCCCGTTCGGCCAGGCCGGTCCCGGTGGGTTCCGGCACCTGCCACAGCTCGACCGTGGACTCCGCGACCTCGGTGGGGATGGGCAGTTCCGACCAGCGCACGCCGAACACCGCGTGCGCGGCGGCGGGCCGCAGCTGACGCAGGTCGACCGGCCGCATGACCAGCGAGCCGACCGAGGCCACCGGACGTCCGTCCACATCGGACAGTTCGAGGGAAATGGTGTCCTGGCTGATCCGGCGCAGGCGCACGCGCAGGGTGTCGGTGCCGCCGGTGTGCAGGGCGACCTGGCCCCAGGAGAAGGGCAGCAGGGTCTGACCGGCGTCCGTGCCGAGTCCGGCCAGCCAGAGCGGGTGCAGGGCGGCGTCCAGCAGGGCCGGGTGCACGCCGAACCAGCCGCGGCCCGGTTCGACCTCGGTGGGCAGCCCGACCTCGGCGAAGACCTCGTCCTCCCGCCGCCAGGCGGCCCGCAGGCCCTGGAAGGCGGGCCCGTACTCGATCCCGGTGGCCGCGAGGTCCTCGTACAGCCCGGCCAGCTCCACCGGTTCAGCCCCGAACGGCGGCCAGTCAAGGGATTCGGGCAGGTCCATAGTGGACTCGGGGGCGAGCACTCCGCCGCCGTGCCGGGTCCAGCCCGGCGCGTCCTCGGCCGGGCGGGAGTACACAGCGAGCGAGCGGCGGCCGGTGCCGTCCTCCGCGCCGAGCACCAGTTGCAGCCGCAGTGCGCCGTCCTCCGGCAGCACCAGCGGGGATTCCAGCACGAGTTCCTCGACCACCGGGCACCCGGCCTCGCTGCCGGTGCGGGCGGCCATCTCGACCACCGCGACACCGGGCAGCAGCACCACTCCGGAGACCGCGTGATCGGCCAGCCAGGGGTGCGTGGTCAGGGAGACCCTGCCGGTGGCCACCCAGCCGTCGCCGTCGGCCAGTTCCACCGCCGCGCCGAGCAGGGGGTGCCCGGCCGCGTCCGGTCCGGCGACGCCGGTCTGCCGGGTGCGTTCGACCCAGAACCGCCTGCCCTGGAACGGATAGGTGGGCAATTCGACCCGCTGTCCGGATTCGGCCATGGCGGCCCAGTCGACCGCGACGCCGTGCGCGTAGGCCTCGGCCAGCGCGGTCAGCACCCGGTGCTCGCCGCCCTCGTCCCGGCGCAGGGTGCCCAGCACGGTGGCCTCGGCGCCCAGCTCGTCCAGGGTGTCCTGGATGGCCACCGCGAGGATCGGGTGCGGGCTGACCTCGATGAAGACCTGGTGCCCAGCCTGGGCCAGCGCGGTGATGGTTTCCTGGAAGGCCACCGGCTCGATGGCGTTCTCGAACCAGTAGTCCGCGTCCAGCGCCGCGCCGTCCCTCGGGGCGGCCGACACGGTGGAGTAGAACGGGATCTGCGCCGAGCGGGCGGTCAGCGGGGCCAGTGCGGCGGCCAGCGGCTCGCGGATGACCGCGATGTGCGGGCTGTGCGAGGCCGCGGTGGGCCGGTTCATCTTGGCCCGGATGCCGTCCTGTTCGCAGGCGGCGACAAAGGCGTCCAGCTCGGTCAGTTCACCGGCCACCGCCACCAGTCGCGGCCCGGCGATCCCGGCGATCACCAGGCCCGCGGTGAGCCGCTCGCGGACCTGCTCGGCCGGGGCGAGCACGGAGGCCATGCCGCCGTGGCCCATCATCAGCTCGTTGATCAGTTTGCTGCGCTCGGCGATGATCCTGGCGCCGTCCACAAGGGACAGCGCGCCGATCACACAGGCGGCGGCGACCTCGCCCTGGGACTGGCCGATCACGGCCGCGGGCTCCACGCCGTGCGAGCGCCACACCTCAGCCAGGGAGACCATCACCGCCCACAGCAACGGCTGCACCCGGTCCAGGGTCCGCAACGCCTCCTCGTCGCGGAGTCCGGCGGTCAGGTCCCAGTCCAGGAACTCCGACAACGCCTCGGCGCACTCGGCGAAACGGGCCGCGAAGACCGGTGAGGTCTCCAGCAGCTCCACGCCCATGCCCAGCCACTGCGAGCCCTGGCCGGGGAAGACGAACACCGGCTTGTGCTCACCGGCCTGGCCGGTGACGATCGCGCGCTCGCCGTCCGGCCCGGCGGGCAGCAGCACGGCCCGGTGCTCGAACGGCGTGCGGTCGCGCAGCAGTGAGGCGGCCACATCGATCGGCTTCAGCCAAGGCCGGTCATCCACAAAGGACACCAGCTGGTCGACCTGGGCCCGCAACGCGGTCTCGGAGCGGGCCGAGACCACCCACGGCACCAGCGTTTCCGGCCCCGGCTCCTCGGAGACCGCGGCCAGCGGCGGCTCCTCCACGATGATGTGCGCGTTGGTGCCGCTGACCCCGAAGGAGGACACCCCGCCGCGGCGCGGCCCGTCCGCCTTGGGCCACGGCCGGGTCTCGGTGAGCAGTTCGACCGCGCCCGTGGACCAGTCGACGTGCGGGGTCGGTTCGACCACGTGCAGGGTGCGCGGCAGCACCCGGTGCCACATGGCCATGACCATCTTGATCAGTCCGGCCATGCCCGCCGCGGCCTGGGTGTGCCCGATGTTGGACTTGACCGAGCCCAGCCACAGCGGGATGTCCCGGTCCTGGCCGTAGGTGGCCAGCAGCGCGGTGGCCTCGATCGGGTCGCCCAGCGGGGTGCCGGTGCCGTGCGCCTCGACCACGTCCACATCGGAGGGTCGCAGCCCGGAGTTGGCCAGCGCCTGGCGGATCACCTTCTGCTGGGCGGTGCCACTGGGCGCGGTGAGGCCGTTGGAGGCGCCGTCCTGGTTGGTGGCGCTGCCCCGGATCACCGCGAGCACCGGGTGCCCGTGCTTACGTGCCGCCGAGAGCCGCTCGACCACCACGACGCCGGCGCCCTCGGCAAGACCGAAGCCGTTGGCACTGCTGGAGAATGCCTTGCAGCGCCCGTCCGGGACCAGCCCGCCGAGCCGGGAGACCTCCACGTACATGCCCACGCTGGGGATCACCGTGACGCCACCGGCCAGCGCCAGCTCGCACTCCCCGCGCCGCACCGACTGCACGGCCAGGTGCAGGGCGACCAGCGAGGAGGAGCAGGCGGTGTCCACGGTGACCGCCGGGCCCTCCAGGCCGAGCAGGTAGGCGATCCGGCCGGACATCACACTGCCGGTGTTGCCGGTGAAGACGTAGCCCTCGTAGGCGGACCCGTCGTCCATCCGCGGGCCGTAGTCCATGGTGTAGGCGCCCACGAACACCCCGGCCCGGCGGCCGCGCAGCGAGCCGGGTGCGATGCCCGCGCGTTCCAGTGCCTCCCAGGAGGTCTCCAGCAGCAGCCGCTGCTGTGGGTCCATGGCGGCGGCCTCGCGCGGGGCGATGCCGAAGAACTCGGCGTCGAACAGGTCCGCGTCGTGCAGGAACCCGCCCTGGCCCTGGTTGAACTGGCCGGGTTCGTCGAGTTCGGTGTTGAACGCACCGGCGAAGTCCCAGCCGCGGTCGGCCGGGAACGGGGTGACCGCGTCGGTGCCGGCCAGCACCAGTCGCCACAGGTCCTCCGGTCCGCGCACCCCGCCGGGGAAGCGGCAGCCCATGCCGACCAGCACCACCGGGTCGTCCTCGTCGCCGACCACGATCTCCGGCACCGAGTCATCCACTGTGGACAGTCCGAGTAGTTCGGTGCGGATGAACCGGGCGGCGGCGTCCGGGGTTGGGTGGTCGAAGACCATGGTGGCGGGCAGGGTCATGCCAAGGGCGGCGGTGAGCCTGCGGCGGATCTCCAAGGCGGTGACCGAGTCGAAGCCCTGTTCGCGGAAGGGCAGTTCGCCGTCCACCTCGGCCTCTGGCCTGCCGAGCAGGGCGGCCACCTCGCGGCGGACCACGGCCAGCAGCAGCGCGTGCTGTCCTGCCTCGGTCAGCCCGGCCAGTTCGGCGCGCAGCACCGACTCGCGGTCGGCCTCCTCCACGCCGGGCAGTTCCTCGGCGGCGAGTTCCGTCGGCAGGGCAAGGGGTTGCGCGTCCAGGTCGGCGTGCACCGCGGTCCAGTCCAGGGTGGCGCCGCTGGTGAACAACTCGCCAAGGCTGTGCCGGACCCGGTCCAGGTGGCCCTGGTCGCGCCAGAGCGTGCCGTGCACGGCGACCTCGGCGCCGACTGCCTCGGCGGTGGCCTGCATGCCAGCGGTCAGCACCGGGTGCGGGCTGATCTCCAGCAGCGTGCCGTGTCCGGCCGCCAGGGCCGCCGTGGTGGCCTCGGCGAAGCGGACGGTGTTGCGCAGGTTGGCGCACCAGTAGTCCGCGTCCAGTGTTGATCCGTCCACAGTGGAGGCGTGCAGGCCGGAGTAGTACGGGATCTGCGCGGTGCGCGGGCTGATCGGGGCGAGCAGCTCGCGCAGGGCCGGGGTGATCCGGTCGATGTGCGCGGAGTGCGCGGCCAGGCCGACCGCGACCCGCCGGGCCTGCCAGCCCGCCGACCGCGCCTGCTCCAGGAAACCGGCCGCGGCGTCCAGGTCGCCGGAGACCACGGTGGAGGCCGGGCCGTTGATCCCGGCCACTTCCAGCCGCCCGTCCCAGCGGGTCAGCAACTCCCGGACCGCCTCGGCCGGGGCGAGCACGGAGACCATGTCGCCCAGGCCGACCAGGGTCTGCTGCTGTGCGCTCCACAGCGCGGCGATGCGGGCGCCGTCGTCCACCGAGAGGGCGCCGGAGACCACGGCCGCGGCCACCTCGCCGAGGCTGTGACCCATGACCGCGGCGGGTTCGACGCCGTAGGAACGCCACAACCCGGCCAGGGACACCATCATCGCCCACACCGCGGGCTGGATCACGTCCACCCGCTGCCAGGCAGCGGGATCGGCCTCGCCGCGCAGCAACGCGGGCAGATCGAAGTCCAGGAAGGGTTCCAGGGCCTGCACGCACTCGTCCACGTGCGCCCGGAACACCGGGGAGGTGACCAGCAGTTCGGTGGCCATGCCCGGCCACTGCGGGCCCTGGCCGGGGAAGGCGAAGACAATGCCGCCGTCGCGGGCGACCCCGTCGATCAGCCCTGGGGCGCCCCGGCCCTCGGCCAGTGCGGCCAGTCCGTCGAGGAAGCCCGCGCGGTCGGCGGCCACCAGCGCGGCCCGCCTGCCACCCCGCGGCGGCAACGCGGACAGCGCGGCGGCCACGTCCTGCGGCCGCCAGTCCGGCGTCGCGCTCAGGTAGGCATGCAGCCGGGCCGCCTTGGCCCGCAACGATCCCGCACCGGCGCCGGCCAGCGCCCACAGCATCGACATGTTGTCCCCAGTTCCCCTTGGCTGAGCGCAGCCTCCCGCGCGCACCCCTGGCGGGGACACAACGCGCGGGAGACGTTCGCCCGACGTATGGCGTCCGGCCCGGCTTCGGCTAGGAGAGCCGGGCGAGCACCCGATAGGTGTTGGTCAGTCCGGCCCGCTCCGGAGCGAGCGCGAGCAGCCGGTCCAGCAGCACACCGGCCACCGCCAGTGGCATGCCCGCCGCGACCACCGCGCCGCGTGCCAGGCGCTCCAGCGGGTTGGGCGGCACCGCCAGCCACGGCGCGTCCCCCCGCGGGGCCAGGTTCTCCACGAACAGTCCGGCGGCCAGCATCAGGTCGAAGGGCATGTGCGCCTTCTTCCGGTGCACATCGACCACGGTGAAGCCCTGTTCGGCCAGCTCCGCGCACAGGTTGCCCACCGGCACGAAGTTCAGGTGCTGCGGCTGCAACCAGGACAGCCAGTACCTGCCCAGCACCTTGGCCAGCCTGCACTCCGGATCGGGCACCTCGATGATCAGGTGTCCGCCGGAGCGCAGGGTTTCCCTGGCCGCGGCGATCTCCTCGCGGGGTTCCACGCTGTGCTCCAGGTAGTGGAACATGCTGACCACGTCGTACTGCCCGGCCAGACCGGCCGACAACGCGGTGAACCGGCCCTGGTGCGCCTGCCGGATCCGGCCCTCGCCCTCGGCCAGCAACACCCCGTCGGTCATGTCCACACCGTCGAAGTCGGTGTGCGGGAACAACTTCGCCGCGGTGCCGCAGAAATGCCCATGGCCGGTGCCCACATCCAGCCACGCCTTGGGTTCGGTGTGCGGCCGCACCATCCCGGCCCGGTCCTTGTACGCGCCCTGCTGACTGCGGAAGCGGCCCGCGGTGGCCTTCTCCCCCAGCCGGTCGTAGAAGTCCCGGTAGTAGAAGTCCAGGCCCTCCTCGGTCAGCCGCGGGTTCTGGAAGACGTGCCCGCAGCCACCGCATTCGTCCAGCAGGAAGCGTCCGGGCTTGTGCTGCATGAGATCCGGCGTGCGCAGCCGGGTGGTCAGCTTCGGCGAGTCACACCACGGGCACTGCCGCCTGCGTGGCTCGAAGAACCGCGCGGTGCCCCCGGCCAGCGCTGCCGCGTACTCCGCCCGCAGCCCGGCGATCACCTCGCTCCGTCCCATCAACGCCCCCAGGTGACCGGCAGGTTGCGCACACCCTGCAGGGCCATGCCGACGCCGACCGGGATCTCCGCGACCGGCTTGGCCAGCCGCAGATCGGGGAAGGTGCGCAGCAGCGTGCCGTAGCCGACCCGCATCTGCACCCTGGCCAGCTGCTGGCCAAGGCAGATGTGCGGCCCGTAGCCCAGCGCGAGGTGCCCGGCGGCGTCGGTGCGGCGCAGGTCGAGGCGGTCCGGATCGGCGAAGCGGGCCGGGTCGCGGTTGGCCGCGGCCACGTGCACCAGCGCGGTCTCGCCCTTCTTCAGCAGCACCCCGTCGATCTCCAGGTCCTCCACCGGGCAACGCTGGGTGCCGTCCTTGACCACGCTCAGATACCGCAGCAGCTCCTCCACCGCGTTGTCCATGATGGACTCATCCGCCCGCAGCACGGCCTGCTGCTCGGGGTTGGTCAGCAGCGTGTACATGCCAAGGGCCAGCTGACTCGCCGAGCCCTCGAATCCGGCGATCAGCATGCCCAGGCAGGCCCCGATCACCTCCGGCGCGGACAGTTCGCCACTGGCCACCACCGCGCTGAGCACGTCGTCGGCCGGGTCGGCCGCGCGCCGCTGCACGAGTTCGGCCAGGAACATGTAGATGCTGCCGATGGCGGTCTTGCTGTCCTCGTAGCTGCTGGCGTGGTTGAGGAAGGTGGCGGTGTCCTTCTCGAACCGGTCCCGGTCCTCATAGGGCACACCGAGCAGTTCGCAGATCACCATGGAGGACACCGGAACGGCGAAGTCGGTGGTGAGGTCGGCCGGTGGACCGGCGGCCAGCATGGCCTTGGCGTGTCCCTCGGCGACCTCGGTGATCCGGTCGGTCAGCTCGTTGATCCGGCGTGCGGTGAACTGCCCGGCGAAGAGCTTGCGGAAGCGGGAGTGCTCCTCGCCGTCCATCTTGCTGAACATGCCGGGCGGGTAGTCCGCCGGGTTGAAGCTCTGCGCGCGCTCACCGGCGATGGCCGGGTGCGAGTACTCGGCGCGCGCGCTGAACCTCGGGTCGGTCAGGATCGCCTTGGCCTGGGCGTAGCCGGTGACAAGCCAGCCGGCATGCCCGTCGGCGAAGGTGAACGGGGCGATCGGCGCCTGCGCCCTGATCTGGGCCAGCACGTCGGAGGGGTCCAGCGGGCGTTCCCGGGTAGGGGGCAGCCCGTTGCCCAGGTGGATGGTCTCGGTCATCGGATTCTCCTTGTGCTACCAGGTGATGGGCAGGCGAACCGCGCCGTAGACGCCCGCGCCCGGTCGCAGTTCGATCTCCTCGGCCGGCACGGCCAGCCGCAGGTCGGGGAAGTGGCTCAGCAGGGTCGAGTAGGCGATGCGCAGCTCGATCCGGGCCAGCTGGTGGCCAAGGCACTGGTGGATGCCGTGGCCGAGTGCGAGGTGCCCGCCGGCGTCGGTCCTGGTGATGTCCAGCCGGTCCGGATCGGCGAAGCGGGCCGGGTCCCGGTTGGCCGCGGGCAGATGGATCAGCGCGGTCTCCCCCGCCTTCATCAGCACCCCGTCGATCTCCACGTCCTCCAGCGGCGCGCGTTCGGTGCCGACCTGGAGCACGGTGAGGTAGCGCAGCAGCTCCTCCACCGCACCGTCCACAAGGGACGGATCGGCGCGCAGCGCGGCCAGCTGGTCGGGCTGGGTGAGCAGGGTGTAGGTGCCAAGCGCGATCATGTTCGAGCTGGTCTCGTACCCGGCGATGAGCAGTGCGATGGCCGCCCCGGTCAGTTCCGGGTCGGTCAGCTCGCCCGCGGCGACCAGGTCGCTGAGCAGGTCACCGGAGGGTTCGCTCCGGCGCCGGTGCACCAGTCCGGCCACGTAGCCCCAGGTGCGGCCGACCGCGGCCATCGCCTCCTCGTGGCCGTTCTCCATGTCCATCAGCTTGGAGATGTCGGCCTGGAAGGATTCCCGGTCGCCGTAAGGGATCCCGAGCAGTTCGCAGATCACCAGCGAGGGGATCGGCAGCGCGTACCCGCTGACCAGGTCGGCAGGCGGGCCCTGGGCGAGCATGGCCTTGGCGTGTTCCTCGGCGATCTCGGTGACCCGTTCGGTGAGCTGGTTCATCCGGCGCGCGGTGAACTGGCCGGCCAGCTGCTTGCGGAAGCGGGTGTGCTCGGGCGCGTCCATCTTGTTGAACATGCCCGGCGGCACCTGGGAGGGGTCGAAGTTGGCCGCCCGGTCCCCGGCCACCGGCGCGTGCACGTACTCCAGCCGGGAGCTGAACCGAGAGTCGGCCAGGATCGCCCGTGCCTGGGCGTGGCCGGTGACGATCCAGCCCTCGTGCCCGTCCGGATAGGTGAACCGGGCGATCGGCGCCTGCGCGCGCAGCCTGCTGATCACCTCCGGCGGGTCCAGCGGGGTGTCCCTGGCGGTGGGCAACCCGTTGCCCAGGTGGATGGTCTCGGTCATCTGCTCTCCTTGGGATCACTGGTCTCGGCTACGCCGATCGGGGGCGCGCTCCAGCGCAGCAGGCCGGCGCCGAGGTTCATGCCGCTGCCGAAACCGGCCAGCAGCACCAGATCGCCCACGGCGAAGGCGCCGCGCCGCCAGGCGTCCTCCAGGGTCACCGGCATCGAGCCGCTGCCGAGGTTGCCGTAGCGGTCCAGGGTCAGGTGGGTCCGCCCGGTGAAGCCGACCCGCCGCACCAGCTCCTCGATCACCACGCCATTGGCCTGGTGGGGCACGAAATGGTCGATGGTGGCCGGGTCGACACCGGCCCGGTCGAGCAGCCTGGCGACCAGGCCGGGGACCTCGCCGAGCACGAACTGGGCCACCGCCTTGCCGTCCATCCGCACGAAGTGCTTGCGGCCGATCAGGGTGGCCGGGGTGGCGGGCAAACGGCTGCCACCGGCGTCGATGCCCAGGATGGACGCGGCCTCGCCGTGGCTGCGCAGCTCGATGTCCTGCAGGCCGAGGCCGTCGGGCACCGCGCCGATGAGGGCCGCGCCCGCGCCGTCGCCGAAGAGGGCGATCGTGCCGCGGTGCTTGGGGTCGAGGAACCGGGAGTATACGTCCGCGCCGATCACCAGGACCAGCTCGTCCGGGTTGCCGCGCACCAGGTTGCGGGCCAGGGCCACGCCGTGCAGGAAGCCGTTGCAGGAGGCGTTGAGGTCGAAGGCGGCGGTGTTGCGCGCGCCGATGGCCTCCTGCACCAGGCAGGAGGTCGGCGGCAGCGGGGCGTCCGGGGTGGAGGTGGCCACGATCAGGTGGGTCACCCGGTCCGGGCTCACCCCGGCTCGTTCCAGTGCCTGTTCGGCGGCGCGGATGGACAGGTCCGAGACGGCCTCGTCCGGGGCGGCGTACCGGCGGGTGCGCACGCCGGTGCGTTGCACGAACCAGTCCGGGGTGACGCCGAAGCGATCCGCGATGTCCTCGTTGCGGATCTCGTCCTTGGGCACGCAGGCGCCCATCGAGAGAATGCCGACCGCGGTCACGGCTCAGCCCTCCAGCGGGCGCAGCCGCGCCTCGCCGATGCGGGCCCTGGCCGCGGGATCGGTGATCCCCAGCCCCGGCTCCTTCGCCTGGCAGAGCACGCTGACCTTGCCGATGTGCTGGTTCTGCTGCACCAGCCGGGCCGCCTCGCCGACCTCGCTGAGTGGGTAGACGCCGCTGAGCACCGGCACCACCTGGCCGAGTTCGGCCAGCCGGTTGGCCTCCCACTGCTCCTGCAGGTTCGCGCCGTGGCTGCCGATGACCCGGTTGAGCTTCATCCACAGGTAGCGGTTGTCGTACTGGTGCTGGTACCCGGTGCTGGAGCCGCAGGTGACCACCACGCCACCGCGGCGCACCACGAACACCGAGGTGCCGAAGGTGGCCTGGCCGACGTAGTCGAAGGCGATGTGCGGATCCTCGCCGGTGTGCTTGCGGATCAGCCCGCCCAGTCGCTTGCCCGCGGCCAGCACCGCGGCCGGGTCGTGCCCATTGCCTTCGCCGAGACCGATTTCCCTGCGGTCGATCACCACGTCCGCGCCGAGTTTGCGCACCACCTCGGCCTTGCGTTCCGAGCCGACCACGGCGACCGCGATCCCGCCGCCGTTCTTGACCATCTGCACCGCGTGCACGCCAAGGCCACCGGCCGCGCCCCACACCAGCACCACATCGCCCTGCTTCATCCGGGCGCCGCGCTCGCTGACCAGCATCCGGTAGGCGGTGCTGTTGCACAGCGGCATGCTGGCCGCTTCCTCCCAGGACAGGTGCCCCGGCTTGGGGATCAGCTGGCTGGCCCGGACCACCGCGTACTCGGCCAGGCCGCCGAAGTTGGTCTCGAAGCCCCAGACCCGCTGCTGGCCGCTGATCATCGCGTCGGCGTGCGTGACCGGGTCCTGGTCGTCGGCCTGGACCGGGCTGATCAGCACGTGGTTGCCGCGCTGCCAGCGCCGCACCCCGTCACCCACCTTGACGATCACGCCCGCGCCGTCGGAACCGACCACCTGGTAGGGCTGGTCGTGGCGGCTCTCCCACCGGCCCTGCTTGGCGTACTTCTGCAGGAAACCGAAGGTGGAGAGCGGCTCGAAGGTCGCCGACCACAGGGTGTTGTAGTTGATGGCGCTGGCCATCATGGCGACCAGCACCTCATCCGGCGCCAGTTCGGGCATCGGCACCTGGCCGACCCGCAGCGAGCGGCGCACGTCCTTGTCCGGCTCGCCGGCGAACATGCCGACGTCCTCGGCCCGCAGATGCGCCGCGGTGTAGTGCTCCGGGATGTCCTGCTCTGGCAGGTCCTCGGTGTGGACAGAGGTCATGCTGTTGTCCCCCAAGCTGTGTGGAGTGGGATGCGGTCAGGCGGACTCGTGCGGGTAGAAGCCCCGGCCGGTCTTGCGGCCGAGGTGACCGGCCGCGACCAGCTGGCGCAGCGGTTCGGCGGGGGTCAGGCCGGGGTCGCGGAAGACCTCGTGCAGCCGGATCACGGTGGCCAGGCAGACATCCAGGCCGATCATGTCCTGCAGCTGGAACGGGCCGAGCGGGAAACCGTGTCCGCCCGCCATGACCTGGTCGACATCGGCGATGTCCAGGTGCTGCCGGTGGGCCAGCGCGACCGCGTCGTTGAGGTAGGGCAACAGCAATCGGTTCACCACGAACCCGGCCCGGTCCCCGCAGCACACCGGGCGCTTGCCCAGTGCGGTGGCCAGGCTGATCCCGGTGGCCACCGCGTCCGGCGCGCTGAGCCTGGTGTGCACCACCTCGACCAGGCGCATCACCGGCGCCGGGTTGAAGAAGTGCAGGCCGATCACGTCCTGCGGGCGGCTGGTGGCCGCGGCGCAGTCGGTCACCGACAGGCTGGAGGTGATGGTGGCCAGCACCGCGCCGGGCCGGGTCACCCGGTCCAGTTCGGCGAAGACGGCCTGTTTGACCGCGAGGTCCTCGGCGACCGCCTCGACCACCAGATCGCAGTCGGCCAGCGCGGCCATCTCGGTGCCGCAGTCCAGCCGGTCCATGATGGCGGAGAGCGCCTCCGCGGTGAGCTTTCCCTTGCGTACCCGGCGATCCAGCGAGCGTTCCACCGCCGCGGTGACCTGTTTGGCGCGCAGGTCGGTGCGGGCGATCAGCACGGTGTCATAGCCGGCGGCCGCGGTCACCTCGGCCACGCCGGTGGCCATCGTGCCCGAGCCGACCACGCCGATCCGCCGCACCGGGCGTGCCTCGGCAGCCAGCGGCGGCGGGGCATCGTCCACTGTGGACTCGTAGTTGTGGAAGCCACGACCGGACTTGCGGCCCAGCCTGCCCTGCTCCACCAGGCGGTCCAGGATCGGGGCAGGCAGGTAGGACCGGTCGCCGGTGCGCTCGGCCAGCGCGCGCAGCCCGGCGGCGGCCACGTCCAGGCCCATCCGGTCCAGCTGGGCCATCGGGCCGATCTTGAGGCCACAGCCCAGGGTCATCGCCACATCGACGTCGGCAGGACTGGCGTAGCCCTCCTCGCACAGCGCGGCCGAGCGGTTGAGGTAGCGCAGCAGCAGCGAACTGCCGATGAAACCGGGGTGATCGCTGACCGACACCGGGGTGCGGCCCAGCGAGGTGATCAGCGCGCGCATGGCCGCTCGCACGGCTTCCTCGGTGACCGGGGTGCACACCAGCTCCAGCACCTCGGCCCCTGGCTGCAGGCCGACGGTGCGGGTCAGCCGCCCGCTCTCCAGGGCCAGTTCGGTGACGGAGAACCCGGCGGTGGTGGTGGCGAAGACGGTGTCCGGGCCGCAGAGTTCGCCCGCCCGCCGCAGCATCGCGAGTTTCAGCTCGGCCTGCTCGGGCAACGCCTCGATCACCAGGTCCGCCGGTGGTGCGCTGGCCAGGTCCACGGTGAGGTCGAGGTTCCCGGCCACGGCCGGCATCCGCCGCACCGCGCGGGCCAGTGCGAGCGGGTCGGCCTCGATGCCGATCACCTGATGGCCGTGCTGGGCGAACAGGGCGGCCAGCTCGGCGCCGACCGTGCCCAGGCCGAGCACCCAGACGGTGCGGAACGCGGTCATGGCAGGGGTCCTCTCCGTGCCGGATGTCAAGCGGGTCGGGCAGAGCGTGGCCGCCGGGGACCCGAGCGGGACAGGTCGCCGATTCGACGTTTGACCCACGTTCGCCGGATGCGCGGCACAGCGTGGGGACAACGTCGCGCCAACGTCGTGTTGCCGTGCGGGGCAGGCACGCGAGGTTGTGCGCACCCGGACCGCACGGAGGAACCCGCTTTGGCCACAACCACATCCGCCACCCGGCTCACCGTGCTCGGAGCTGGCACCATGGGCGCGGGCATCAGCGCGCTGGCGATCGGGCACGGCGTCCCGGTCACCCTGGTCGACGTCTCGGCAGCGGTGCTCGACCGGGCAAGGGCGAGCATCGGGCATCAGCTGCGGCTGGCCCGGCTGATGGACGCGCTGCCGCACGGGCGCGCCACCGCCGAACTACGCACCGCCCTGACCCTGGACTCCGCGGCCGAGGCCGATGTGGTGATCGAGGCGATCACCGAGGATCCGGCGGTCAAGGCCAAGGTGCTCGCCGAGGTCTCCGCGCTGACCCGGCCCGGCACCCCGTTGGTGTCCAACACCTCCGGCATCCCGATCGACGAGCTGGCGGGCTCGGCGCTGCGGCCGGGCGAGCTGGTCGGCACCCACTTCATGAACCCGCCGTACCTGATCGGCATGGCCGAGGTGGTGCGCGGCCCGCGCACCGCGCCCGAGGTGCTGGCCAGGGTGCAGACACTGCTGTCGGTGCTGGGCAGGCGCACGGTGGTGGTCGGGGACTCCCCCGGCTTCGTCACCAGCCGCCTGCTGCACCCGATGATCAACGACGCGGCCCGGATCGTCGGCGCGGGCACCGCATCGGCCGAGGACGTGGACACGCTGATGCAGGGCTGTCTCGGCCATCCGACCGGGCCACTGCGCACCGCGGACCTGATCGGTCTGGACAACCTCGCCGACGCGCTGGCCGTACTGGCCGAGCGCACCGGCAACCCGGGCTACCAGCCCTGCGAGACCCTGCTCGCACACGTGCGCGCGGGCCGACTGGGCCGCAAGAGCGGCCAGGGATTCTACGACTACGGAGAGGCGCAGCCGTGAGCACCGAGCACAACGCGAAGACCGTCGCGTCGGAACTGACCGCGCACCTGGCGGCCGCACTCAAGACCACGGTGGCCCCCGACCACGACCTGTTCGCCTCCGGACTGGTCTCCTCCATGTTCGCCATGCAGCTGGTGGTGCACCTGGAGGGGACCTACGGGGTGGCGATCGTGGGCGGCGACCTGAAGCTGGACAACTTCCGCACGGTGGACCGGATGACCGAGCTGGTGCTGCGGTTGCGGCAGGCCGAGCCGGTGAGCGACCGTGCCTGAGCAACTGGCCGCGGAATGCGCCAGGGTGGCCGGACTGGTCGGGGACGAGGCCGAGGCCTGGGACCTGGCCGGGGAACTGCCGGAGAAGATCCTGGACGAACTGGGGGCCAGGGGCCTGCTCTGCGCGCAGGTGCCCGCGACCTACGGCGGACTCGGTTTCTCCAGCAGGGACAACGGCGAGCTGACCGCGTTCACCGGCAGCCTGTGCAGTTCGCTGCGCAGTGTGATGACCTCCCAGGGCATGGCGGCCTGGACCGTCCAGCGGCTCGGCGATGCCGCGCAGCGACGGCACTTCCTGCCCCGGCTGACCGCGGGCGCTCGCGCGGCGGTCGGTTTCAGCGAGCCCGGCGCGGGCAGCGATCTGTCCACTATGGACACCGAGATCCGGCTGGACGGGGACTCGGTGGTGCTGGACGGGCAGAAGGTGTGGATGACCGCGGCCGCCTACGCCGACCTGCTGGTGATCGTCGGCCGCTTCGGCGCGGACGGGGCCGCGGTCGTGGTGCCCCGCACCGCGCCCGGCGTCACGGTGGAGCCGGTGGCCGATCCGCTGGGCTGTCGCGCCGCCGGGCACGCCGATGTGCGCCTGGACCAGGTCCGGCTGCCCGTCGACCACCTGCTCGGCGGTGGCGGGCAACCGTTGTCGCTACTGGTGACCACCGCGCTGGCCTACGGCCGGATGTCGGTGGCCTGGGGCTGCGCCGGGATCGTGCGGGCCTGCCGGGACGCCGCGGTGCGGCACGCCCGCGGCCGGGTCCAGTTCGGCGTGCCACTGGCCGAGCACCAGCTGGTGGCCCGGCACCTGGCCGAACTGCTGGTGGCCGAGCAGATCGCGACCAGGGCGTGTGAGCACGCCAGCGACTGCTGGGACCGCGGCTCGCCGGAACAGGTGGTCGCCACCGTGCTGGCCAAGCACGTCAGCGCGGCCAGGGCGGCCGAGGCCGCCTCCACCGCGGTACAGGTGCTGGCCTCGGCCGGGGCCAGGGACGGGCATGTGGTCGCCCGCGCGCACCGCGACGCGAAGCTGATGGAGCTGATCGAGGGCAGCACCGAGATCTGCCAGCTGATCCTGGCCGGCCACGCGCTGGCCACGGTGTCCTGAGGAGGACCGATGTCGACGGTGAAGTGCCTGGTGTGGGACCTGGACAACACCCTGTGGAACGGCACCCTGCTGGAGGGCGACGACGTCGGAGTCAGTGAGGAACTGCGCACGGTGATCAAGACCCTGGACGCCCGCGGCATCCTGCAGTCGGTGGCCAGCAAGAACGACCACGACCTGGCCTGGGCCAAGCTCGAGGAGCTGGGCCTGGCCGACTACTTCCTGCTGCCGCGGATCGGCTGGCAGGCCAAATCGGTGTCGGTGCGCGAGATCGCCGAGCGGCTGCGCTTCGCCGAGGGCACCATCGCCTTCATCGACGACCAGCCGACCGAACGGGCCGAGGTCAACCACCACCTGCCCGCGGTGCGCTGCTACCCGGCCGAGGCCGCGGCGGGCCTGGCGGAGCTGCCCGAGTTCACCCCGGCGACGATCACCGCGGACTCCCGCCGCCGCCGCGAGATGTACGACGCGGGCTTCAAACGGGAGGCCGGGCAGGCCGAGTTCGCCGGCTCGGACCAGGACTTCCTGCGCTCGCTGGAACTGCGGATGGACATCGGCCGGGCGGACGCGGCCGAGCTGGCCAGGGTGGAGGAGCTGACCCTGCGCACCAGCCAGATGAACGCCACCGGCGTGCACTACTCCGATGAGACCCTGCGCGGGCTGATCGCCGATCCGCGGCACGAGGTGCTCACCGCCACCCTGGCCGACCGGTTCGGCCCGCACGGCGCGATCGGCGTGCTGTTGCTGCGCACCGGTCCGGCGGCCTGGCACCTCAAGCTGCTGGCCACCTCCTGCCGGGTGGTCTCCTTCGGCGCGGGCGCGGTGATCCTGAACTGGCTGGCCGACCAGGCCGCGCGCAACGGGGTGCACCTGGTGGCCGACTTCCGGCGCACCGAGCGCAACCGGATGATGGAGATCGCCTACCGGTTCGCCGGTTTCAGCACCGACCCGTGCGTCTGTCTGTCCACAGTGGAACCGTCTACTTTGGACGGTTTGGAGCGCCTGCACCTGGTGCCTGCCCGGCAGCCCGCCCCGGCCACCATGCGACTGCGCGCGCCGGAGCTGGCCGGTCGTGTCGGCACCGCCTGAACCACGGCCCCCGGCCGCTGGGACCAGGTCGCCGGCGTCCGCCTCCCTCGGCGGCGCCGGCGACCTGCCCGGTTCAGTCCCGCTTGCGGGCCAGGGTCAGCCCGTCGGCCACCGGCAGCAGCGAGATGTCCACCCGCTCGTCGTCCCGGAGCAGCAGGTTCAGCTCCCGGATGGCCAGGGTGTCCGGGTCCTGCGCCGCGGGGTCGAGCACCCGGCCGAAGAACAGCGTGTTGTCCACCAGGATCAGCCCGCCGGGTCGCACCAGTTCCAGCGCCGCCTCGTAGTAGTGCACGTAGTTGGCCTTGTCGGCGTCGATGAACACCAGGTCAACCGTGCCGGGACCGCGTTCGGCGAGCAGTCCGGCCAGCGTGTCCAGCGCCGGGCCCACCCGCAGCTCGATCCGGTCCTCGACCCCGGCCCGCCGCCAGTACGCCGCGCCGAAGTTGGGCCAGCGGTCGGTGATGTCCAGGGTCACGACCCGCCCGCCCGGCGGCAGCGCCCTGGCCAGGCAGAGCGTGCTGTAGCCGGTGAAGGTGCCGATCTCCAGCACCTCCCGCGCGCCGGTCAGCCTGGCCAGCAGGCCGAGCAGCTGGCCCTCCTCCGCGAGCACCTGCATGGCCCCGCCCCCGGGCAGCGCCGAGGTCTCCTCGCGCAGCTCCCGCAGGATGTCGTCCTCCCGCGAAGAAACCGCGCGGACGTATTCCAGAATTTCGGTTGAAGCCTCGATCTGGGTTGCCAACGGAATTCCCCCAATCACGTCTCGTCTATTTCGCATGCCCTCTGAGCTGCGACGATGCGCTCCCAGAATTAAAATTATCCTAGCACCGATTAGTTTGGGCCGCGATCACAGTCATAACTGGTGAGGACAACTATCGGGAGGACTCATGCGGAAGCTGTATCTGTCGATCATGACGACCCTGGACGGGTTCGCGGCCGGGCCGGACGGCAAGCTGGACTGGATCATGGTGGAGGATCCGGAGATGGCCGAGTTGATGGCCGAGCAGTTGCGCGGGATCGACGCGATGATCTTCGGGCACACCGCGTACCGGGATCTGGCCGGGTACTGGATGGACGGGCCGACCGAGAAGCCGGTGGACCGCGAGCACACCCGGCTGATGAACTCGATCACCAAGCTGGTGCTCTCCCGCGGCGAGCCGGAGCTGCACTGGCAGCCCGCGCGACGGATCGGCGCGGACCTGGCGGCCGAGATCGCGGAGCTGAAATCCGCGCCGGGCAAGGACATCGCGGTGTTCGCCGGGCCGGAGACCGCCCGCGCACTGGCGTCCTTTGTGGACGAATACCGGCTGCTGGTCTACCCGGTGCTGCTGGGTGCGGGGCGACCGGTGTTCCGGCCGGCCCCGGAGGCGCTGGAGTTCCTTGACAGCCGGGAGTTCAGCGCCTCCGGGGTGGTGCAGCTCAGGTATCGGCCGGTGCGCTGACCTTCCCGCCGGAGCGGCGGCGCACCAGTTTGGCGATGCCGTCGATGGAGCGGGTCAGCTCGGAGCCGCTGGGGTTGTCCTGCACCATGTAGGTCCAGGTGGAGGTGGGGCGGATGATCCCGGCCGCGGGCAGATCGGCGCCCTCGGCGGTGATCGGCACCGCGTCGAAGGTCTCCACGGTGCGCGCGGTCAGCTCGGCCGGGAGGTCCTGGCGGAAGGCCGGGATGGCCACCCGGTGGAACTCGTCGAGCGGGTTCTCGCGGGCCAGCGCGCGCAGGTGGATGGTCTCGCGGAGTTCGGCGAGCAGGGCGAGGTGGTCGGCCCAGCAGCGGTCCATGTGGTGCAGGGTGACCCGGCGGGCGGTCTCCTCCAGCACCTCCTCCGGGATGTCCTCGGCGCGCAGTTCCTTGAGCCGCTCGGCGGCGGGCCCCTCCAGGTCCTTGAGCGCCCGGTCGGTGCGCAGCACCTCGTCGCGGTCCTTGGCCAGCTGGTCGCGCTGGTGTTCCAGGAGCTGGTTGTAGCGCCAGGTGTTGCTGTGCGTGGTGAGCATCTCCGCGTCGGCCACCCGCTGCAGGTGGTCGATCATCTTGGGGTTGCGCACCGGTCCGTAGCGCAGCACCAGCTCGTCGGTGAGGCTGACGAAGAACACCGAGCGGCCGGGGTCGCCCTGCCGGCCCGCCCGGCCGCGGAGCTGGTCGTCCAGGCGGCGGCTGAGCTGGCGGCCGGTGCCGATGACGTAGAGGCCGCCGGTCTCCCGGACCCGTTCGGCGTCGTGCTGGTCCGCGCCGCCCAGCCGGATGTCGGTGCCGCGCCCGGCCATCTGGGTGGACACGGTGACCGTGCCGTAGGTGCCGGCCTCGGCGATGATCGCGGCTTCCTTGGCGTCGTTCTTGGCGTTGAGCACCGTGCACTCGACGCCGGCCGCGCGCAGCCGGTCGGCCAGCCGCTCGGATTCGGCCACGTCCAGGGTGCCGAGCAGGATCGGCTGGCCGGTGGCGTGCACTTCCAGGACGTGCTCGACGATCGCGGTCTCCTTCTCCTCGACGGTGTCGAAGAGGCGGTCCGGCTCGTCCACCCGCACGAACGGCCGGTGCGGCGGGATCTTGGCGACCTCGAGGTTGTAGAAGGTCTGGAGCTGTTCGGCGGCGACCACGGCGGTGCCGGTCATGCCGCAGACGGTCTTGTACCGGCGGATCAGGCCCTGCACGGTCATGGTGTCCAGCACCTCGCCGGACTCACTCGGCGCCAGACCCTCCTTGGCCTCCACCGCGGCCTGCAGGCCGTCCGGCCAGCGCTGCAGGTTGGCCACCCGGCCGCGGGACTCGTTGATCAGGTGCACCTGCCCGTCCTTGACCAGGTAGTGCACGTCCTTGATCAGCAAGACCCTGGCGTGCAGCGCCAGGTTGACCAGGGTCAGCGTGCTGGAGATGTGCTCCTCGGAGTAGAGGTCGATCTCCAGCGAGGCCTCGACCACGGCCGCGCCGACATCGGTGAGCGCGACATTGCGCCCCTCCTGATCCCCGGTGAAGTCCACCCCAGGGCGCAGCGTGCGCACCAGCTCGGTGATCGACCGCGACGGCGCCACACCCTCGGCCGCGCCCGCGAGCACCAGCGGCACCCGGGCCTCGTCCACCAGCACCGAATCGGCCTCGTCCACGATCGCGACATCGTTCTCCGGCGCGACCAGTGCCGCCACCGAGGTGGCCAGCCGATCGCGCAACAGGTCGAACCCGATCTCACTGACCGGCGCGTAGGTGACCTGGGCGGCGTAGGCCTCCCGCCGCTCGGCCTTGGTGGACACCGACCCCACCCAACCGACCGTGACCCCGAACAACGCGTAGAGCGGCGCCATCCACTCCGCGTCCCGCCGGGCCAGGTAGTCGTTGACCGAGACCACGTGCACCGAACGCCCACGCAGCGCGAACGCCGCCGCGGCGATGGCCCCCGACAGGGTCTTGCCCTCACCGGTGGCCATCTCCACCACGTCCCCGGCCAGCAGCCGGGCCGCCCCGAGCAACTGCTCGTCAAAGGGCCGCTCACCCAGGGCGCGGTCGGCGGCCTCCCTGGCGACAGCGAGGAACTTCAGCAGGTCGTCGACGTGTTCGGCGGCGGCCGCGGTCAGCTCGGCGTCGGTGAACCCGGCCGCCCACTCCGCGTGCGCGCCCGAGGCCGTGACCAGCTTGGCCGACCGGGTCCGCGCCCGCTCAGCCTTCCCACGCAGCAGCTTCCAGAACATCCGCCGCACCGGGTTCCCCCTGTCCGCCCGCCTAGTCGGCGGGCACGTGTTCCTCGTGACCCAGCTCGCGCAGGGCCACCCGCAGCCGGTGCATAGCGTCGTCCAGCTTCGCGCCGTCAGCTTCCATCTCTACCCGCGCGAAGTCGAAGTCGTCCATGTCCCACACCGGCGACACATGCACGTGCATGTGCGGCACCTCGAACCCGGCCACGATCAGCCCAGCCCGCGGCGCCTCCCACGCACGCTGCACACCCTGCCCGATGACCTGTGCGATTGCCATACAGCGACCGAGCAGATCCGGCTCGGCATCCGTCCACCGATCAACCTCGGCATGCGGCACGACCAGCGTGTGCCCCGGCCGCAACGGCGCAATGCTCAAAAACGCGGAGACCCCCGCCTCCCGCCACACAAACCGCCCAGGCAACTCACCCGCAATGATCCGAGAGAACAAAGTCGACATGCCCCCATTCTGTCCACCCCCCACCCCCACCACCCCAGACACCCCCGCCCCCCAACGGCCAACACCCCGTACAACTCCGGCCAACACCCCGTACCAAAACGGCCAACACGCGCACAGAGTCCCCCACCCCTCCGGAGTGTTGGCCGTTCTCGTACGCAGTGTTGGCCGTTCTGGGACGGTGTGTTGGCCGTTCTGGGCGGGCGGCGGCGGCTCTTCCGGTCGCACCTGGATCATCTGAGTTCAGTTCTGAAACTCAGGGTGAGCTACCCCACACTTCGTCCCATCTGCGTTGCTTTTCGAAACTCAGCGGATACCGTCGACCCTGTCTTCCCGACCTGCCAGAACAAGGAGCACAACCATGCGGATCGACGGTGCGGTAGCCCTGGTGACCGGAGCGAACCGAGGCATCGGCCGGGCCTTCGTCGAGGGCCTGCTCGCCCGCGGCGCGACCAAGGTCTACGCCGGGGCCCGGGACCCGAAATCAGTCGAGGTCACCGACCCCCGGATCGTCCCGGTCGCCCTCGACGTCACCGACCACGCCCAGGTCGCCCAGCTCGCCGCGACCGCGGACGACGTCACGATCGTGGTCAACAACGCGGGGGTGGTCGCCGGGCCGAGCCTGCTCGAAGGCTCACTCGCCGGCGCGCGGCAGGAGTTCGAGGTCAACACGCTGGGCACCTGGGCGGTGGCCAAGGCGTTCGCGCCGGTGCTGGCCGCGCACGGCGGCGGCGTGCTGGTGAACATGCTGTCCGTCGCGTCCTGGCTGGCCATCGACGCCGCGCCCGGCTACGCCGCGAGCAAGGCCGCCCAGTGGTCGATCTCCAACTCGCTGCGGCTGGGCCTGCGCGGACAGGGCACGCACGTGCTCAACGTGCACTGCGGCTACGTGGACACCGAGTTCAGCAAGGCGGTGCCGTTCGAGAAGATCACCGCCGCGACGGTGGCCGAGGAAGCCCTCGACGGTCTGACCGCGGGTGCAGAGGAGGTGCTGGTGGACGAGATCAGCAAGGCGGTCAAGGCCGCCCTGCCCAACGACCTGGCCACCCTCTACTCCGTCTCACACGACCAGGCGATCCAGCGCCGCTGGTGACGGGGGCTACCGCTTGGGCCAGTGCCAGGACGGCTGGTCCAGGCGGCCCTGTCCCTCGATCGTGGTCTCCCCCAGGTCCTTGACCAGCCGCACCGCGCCTAGGTCGGTGCCCGTCTCCTCGGCGCCGGCCTCGATCGCGGCGATCAGCGGCCGGGCGTGCGAGACCACCACGACCTGGGTGTTCTTCGCCGCGGTGACGATCAGCCGGGCCAGTGAGGGCAGCAGATCGGGGTGCAGGCTGGTCTCGGGCTCGTTGAGCACGAACAGCTCCGGGATGCGCGGGCTGAGCAGCGCGGCCACCCACAGCAGGTAGCGCAGGGTGCCGTCGGACAGCTCGGCCGCGCGCAACGGCCGCAGCAGCCCGTGCTGCCGCAGCGACAGCTCGAACCGCCCGTCCGAGTGCTCGACCGTCACCTGCGAACCGGGGAAGGCGTCCTCGATGGCCAGGTCCAGCACGTCGGTGTCGCCGATCTCGGTGATCGTCTGCACCGCGGCGGCCAGGTCCGCGCCGTCCTGGCTGAGCACCGGGGTGCGGGTGCCCAGGCGGGCCTGCCGGGCGGGGGCCTCGGCGTCGGTGCGGAAGTGGTCGTAGAACCGCCAGGACCGGATCCGCTCACGCAGCACCATCACCTCCGGCGCCACCCGCGGATCGGTGAACTCGCTGAGCAGGCTGTCATACGGCCGGATCCGGAAGGTGTCCTCGCCCCAGGCCCCACTCGCCCCGCGCAGCAGCACCGCGCCGTTGCTCCGCTCGGCGAACAGCCCGCTCTGCTTGTACACCGGCCCCCGCCACACCGCCTCGCCCTTGATCTCCGGGTCCAGCGCGAACGCGGTCCGCCCCGGCTGCGGCAGGCCCAGGTCCAGCGAGTATCCGAAGTCGTCCCCGGCGAAGCCCAGCCGCAACCCGACCGGCTCCGTGCGCACCGTGCCCTGCACCGGGTACCGGCCCTCGCGCACGCCCCGCCCGATCACCGCCGGCCCGGCCCACAGCGTGGACTGCAACCCGCCCTCCCTGGCCAGCGCGGTGACCGCGCCGTTGCGGGCGGCGTCGGCCAGCAGCCGTAACGCCCGGTACAGGCTGGACTTGCCACTGCCGTTGGCGCCGGTGACCAGGTTGAGCTGGCGCAACGGCAGCACCAGGTGGCGCAGGGAGCGGTAGTTCTCGATCGCGAGCGTTCGGAGCACGTAGGCGAACCTAGCCAAGCCCACCGACAAAACCCGTGGCTCATGCGGTGACCAGCCCGGGAGTGAGGGATGCTGTGCCACATGGAGATCGCGCTGGAGATCATCGGACTGGTCGTCGCGGTGCTCACGGTGACCTTCCTGGCCAAGGTGCTGAACCTGTCGGCGCCGCTGTGCCTGATCGTGGTCGGCGTCGCGGTGTCCTTCATCCCCGGGGTGCCGGACTACGCGCTCAACCCGGACGTGGTGCTCATCGGCCTGCTGCCGCCGCTGCTCTACGCCACCGCGATCCGCACCTCGCTGGTCGACTTCCGGGCCAACCGGGGCCCGATCGGGTTGCTCTCGGTCGGGCTGGTCGTGTTCACCACGCTCGGCGTCGGCGTGGTCGCCTGGCTGGCCATTCCCGGGGTGCCGCTGGCCGCGGCGTTCGCGCTCGGCGCGGTGGTGGCCCCGCCGGACGCGGTGGCGGCGACCGCGGTGGCGCGGCGGGTCGGCCTGCCGCGCACGATCGTGCGGGTGCTGGAGGGCGAGAGCCTGGTCAACGACGCGGCCGCGCTGGTCGCGCTGCGCACCGCGATCGCGGCCATGGCAGGGGCGGTCACCTTCTGGCAGGTCGGCGGGAACTTCCTGCTCGCCGCGGGCGCCGGGGTGCTGCTCGGACTGATCGTCGGCTACGTGGCCGGGTTCCTGCGCACCCGGTTGCAGGACCCGGTCTTCGACACCGGCGTGTCCCTGGTGGTGCCCTACGCTGCCTACGTCGCGGCCGAGGCCGTGCACGGCTCCGGGGTGCTCGCGGTGGTGATCGCCGGGCTGATGCTGGGCCACCGCGAACCCCGCATGCTCAACGGCGCGGCCCGCATCGCCAGCACCGTCAACTGGCAGACCATCCAGTTCCTGCTGGAGAACGTCGTCTTCCTGCTCATCGGCCTGCAACTGCGCCGCATCCTCACCGAGGTCGGCGAAACCGACCTGTCCCTGGGCACCCTGGCCCTGGCCTGCGGCCTGGTGCTGGCCGCCACGATCCTCACCCGGGTGCTGTGGATGGTCGGGATCACGTTGCTGCGCAAGGCGTTCGGCCGCAAGGCCTGGCGCTGGCGGTACTCCGCGGTGACCGCGTGGGCCGGGATGCGCGGTGTGGTGACCCTGGCCGCGGTGTTCGTGCTGCCCGAGAACACCCCGCAGCGCCCGGTGCTGGTGCTGGCCGCGTTCGTGGTGGTGGCCGGAACCCTGCTGCTGCAAGGCGGTTCGCTGCCCTGGCTGGTCCGCAAGCTCAAACTGCCCGCCCCCGACCCGGCCCAGGACGCCCTGCAGGAAGCGGTCCTGTTGCAGGCCATGACCACCGCCGCCCTGGACCGCCTGGAGAGGGAAACCCGCCCCGAGGACACCCCCGAGGTCCTGGACCGCCTGCGCACCCGCCTGAACAACCGCGTCAACGCCGCCTGGGAAACCCTGGGCCGCCCCGACGACGACCTGGAAACCCCCAGCTTCGCCTACCGCAGACTCCGCCGGGCCATGCTCGAGTCCGAAATGGACACCCTGCTCGACGCCCGCGACCGCAAAGCCGCCGACGACATAGTCCTGCGCCGGGTGCTGGACATGCTCGCCATCGAGGAATCCATGCTGGACCGCTCCACCCAGCTGGTCACCGACCCCGGCAACGGCTGGCTCAAGGCCCCCAGCACCGCCCAGGTCTGCAAACACCTCAAGTCCGCTCCGTACCACGTCCCCCCGGGCAGCGAAGCAGGCTGCGAGGACTGCCTCGCCGAAGGCACCACCAACTGGGTCCACCTCCGCCTCTGCCTGACCTGCGGCCACGTCGCGTGCTGCGACTCCAGCCCCGGCCAGCACGCCACCGCCCACTTCCGCGACAGCCAACACCCCGTGATGCGCAGCTTCGAGCCCGGCGAGAAATGGCGCTGGTGCTTCATCCACGCCACAGTCGGCTGACCAGGACGCAAGCCGGGCCGCCCCGCCGCCCCACAACGGCCAACAAGGCGTACAAGAACGGCCAACACGCGGTACGACAGCGGCCAACACACCGTCCCAGAACGGCCAACACGCCGGGAGCTTGAAACCCAGCCGGCGTGTTGGCCGCTTTGGGACGGTGTGTTGGCCGCTGTGGTACGCCTTGTTGGCCGTTGTGGGACGGCGTAGGCCGCCGCCCGATCGGAACCGGGCTGACCACACCGGGGTGTCCCGGGACGGTATGAACAACCCCACGCGGTGTGGAGGTGCTGAGCGACCCGGCCGCCATCGGGGTGCCGTTCCCGGCCAAGGTCGACTCGTGGTTCTTCCTCAGCGCGGTGGAGGTGCACAACCGGCAGACCCCGGGCGGCGTGGTCGCTCTCGGCGACTCGATCACCGACGGAGCCCTGTCCACGCTCAACGCCAACCGCCGCCGGCCGGACCGCCTCAACGCCCGCCTGGCCGTGCAGCCCGCACACAGCAGGCCCGCCGTGGTCAACGCCGGTATCGGCGGCAACCGGGTGCTCGAGGACGGCCTGCCCGCGTTCCCCCAGGCGGGGATCGGCGCGCTGGCCCGGTTCGACCGGGACGTGCGCCAGCACCGGGGTGCGCACGGTGGTGGTGTTCGAGGGCATCAACGACATCGGCAATCAGGCCAAGCCCGACGCGGTCCCGCTGCGCCTGCCGCGCTGACCCCACTTCGGGTCGGCGGCGTCCACACCGTCCTATGTGGACAGTTATTCGACTCGGTGCGGCGCGGACTGAGTGTCCGGCCACGCCACTCCTGCGAAGGAGCGACCTCACTCTCATGGGTGATCTCGTGCCGGGCGGCTGCGGAGATGGTGTTCCGGTGGCGATCACAGCGGTCCAGGACGCCGCTGGTGACAAGGGCGAAAGGCTTGATCGATGAGGCAGGGCAACAAACTTCCGCCAGGACAGCGCCGGGTCGAGGGATTCCCCCGGTTCGGCACCCACCTGCACCGGCCTGCCCCGGCTGTTCCAGCCGACCCGGTGATCGAGGTACGCGGGGCGGTGACCGAGGAATTCGACCTCCCGCTCACCTCGCTCGCGTCCCTGCCACGGCAGGAGATCACCGCCGACTTCCACTGCGTGGCCGGCTGGTCGGCGACCGACCTGCGCTGGGAAGGTGTCTCGTTCGGGACGTTCTACCGCGCGCTCATCGAACCGGTGCTCGCGCCAGGGACCTCTATCACCCACGTCACGTGTCGCGGGCTCGACGGGTTCGCGGCCACGGCGACGATCGAGGACATCCTGGCCGAGGACGTGCTCATCGCGCAGAATCTCGACGGCCGGCCACTCGGGAGTGACCACGGCGCACCGGTCCGCCTGGTCAGCCCCAGTCAGTACGGCTACTTCAATATCAAGCACCTCTCCCGCGTCGAAGTACTGACCACCGCCCCGGCCATCACCGAAGGCCCGCTGCTCAGAAGTCATCCCAGGGGCAGGGTCTGGGCGGAGGAACGACACGGCCTCATCTCCGGACGGGTGGTACGACCCTTCTACCGGGCCCTGATTCGCCCCATCAGGTTCCTGAGTTCCCGTGGCGCGAGCGACCGTCACGCGCCAGGGCGGCCCAGTTCCGCGAACTGACCGCCTCGGCCATCCGCTGCGGCGCCTCGGCTGCACCCGGGTCGATCCCGGCCGCGGCTCGGGTGGGCTCAGGGCGATTCCGTGCCACGCAGCACCGCCTCCTGGACCGCGCGTAGCTGCTCGCAGGGCTCCAGGCCGATCTGGTCCCAGCTGGGCGCGGCAGCCGTCCGGGTGGAACAACTCGTGCAGGGTGGTCGTGCCCTGCCGCGACGAGAGCCAGCCTGCACACCATCCGATCGCACCCGGTCAGCAGGGGGCGGCCTTGGTGAACGCCTCGGGCAGGCCCTGCACGGCTGGGCCGCCCAGCGCCTGCCGGGTGAGCACCTTGGCCTGGTGCAGGCGGAGCGCCTCCGGGAGCGGCACGCCGCAGGAGTTGTCGCCGGTGCCGGTGCGAAGCCGACCTGCGCTCACCTGCCAACCGCGTGCCAGGACGGGCTCGGAGTAACACCTCGGCGCCATGGTTCGGTCCCCGGACGCACCGACGGTGCGCATGCGCTGGATGTCGAGCCGCCCAGGTGTCGATCCGGGCAGGAGCCGTTCGTGTAGTGGGCAGAAGGCAGCACAGCCCAAGGAGGATCGATCATGACCCGTACCCGTACCCACCTGGCGGCCGCGTTCGTCAGCGCGATGCTGCTGACCACCGCCGCCGGGCCCGCCGACGCCGCGATGGCCGGCGGTCCGGTCTGCGCCACGCACACCCTCTCGGTGCGCATCGCGGATGCGGGCCCGGCGACCGAGACCCTGCGGGGCCGGCTGTGCCTGCCACGTCACCGGCGGCCCAGCGCGGTGCAACTGCTTGTGCACGGGGCCACCTACGACCACCGGTACTGGGACTTCCCGGTCGGCGGCGGCTCCTACTCCTACGTCCGAGCCGCGGCCGTCGCGGGATACGCCACCTTCAACGTCGACCGGATCGGCGCGGGTGCCAGCTCGCAGCCGCTCAGCCAACGGCTCGACGCGGTCGCGGGAGCTGCCGCGCTGCACGACGTGGTCACCGCACTGCGCACCGGCGCCGTCGGCGGCCGCCCGTTCGCCCGCGCGATCTACGTCGGGCACTCCCTCGGCTCGTTCATCGGCCTGTACGGGATATCCCGCTACCGCGACGTGGACGCCGCGATCCTCACCGGCATGCTGCACGGGTACAACGCCGGCCCGGCCGACATCATGTACCCGGCCGGGCAGGACCCGAAGTTCGCGCGCTCCAATCTCGACGAGGGCTACCTCACGACCCGGCCGGGCACCCGGGGCGGGGAGTACTACCACCCGGCGACGGCGGATCCGCGGGTGATCGCGGCTGACGAGAGCGGCAAGGACGTGACGACCCTCGGGCCGCCTCCGCCGATGCAGGTCCCGCACCCGATCACGGTGCCGGTCCTGCTGGTCACCGGCGCCGAGGACCGGCTGGCCTGCGTAGGGGTCACCCAGTACGACTGCGCCGACCCGGAGAGCGTGCGGGCCCACGAATCCCGGTTCTTCCTTCCAGAAACCCGGCTTGATGTCCGGATCATCCCCGGAACCGGCCACAGCCTCGCGCTGTCCACCACCGCCCCGGCCACCACGGTCACCATGCTCCAGTGGTCCCGGTCCACAATCAGCCCCTGAGAGCATCGGTGGGACGTACCGGGTGGTTGGCGGCGCCCAGCTCCCGCATCGTGGGGTGCCGCACCAGGATCGAGCGCTAGTGGGTCAGGAGCAGGGCGGTGGCGTTGTCGGTGGCGCCGCGGTCGACGGCGGTGGCCACCAACTCCTGAGCCCGCGGCCCGAACCGAGCGGGCCGCGCCACAATGGCCGTCATCGTCGGCAGGTCCAAAGCCCCATAAACCCCGTCACTGCACAACAACAACCCGACATCCCCCCGAACCTCGACCTGCCCGACATCCTGCGCCCGAGTGGACCGCACAGTGGAAGTCACCATGTGCTCCATCCACGGCGTGGTCTCCATCCCCTGCCGCCGAAAGTACTCAGCCACCGTGTGATCCGTGGTCAGCCGGGTCAGCGTCCGCCCATCCCACCGATAGGCACGCGCGTCCCCAGCCCACGCGATCCGATAGCCACCGCCGAGCTGATCCGCGAACGGCATCGCCACCACCAGCACCGCGTCCCCCGTGTGCCCCAACGCGAGCACAGCCCGTTGCGCGGCCAGGATCGCCGCGGTGGGCCCCCTGGAGGGCGCCATGCTGGTAGCCGCATCCACCGCCACCCGGGCGGCTTCGGCGGCGGTCTCGGTGTCGCCGACACCATCGGCCAGGGCGAGCACGGGCGTCAGGCTGTCCCAGCCGGGGCGGACGGCCAGGGCGTCGGCGTTGACCCGGCGGCGGCCGGGGTCGGTGGCGGTTTCCCAGTTGATCCGGTTGCGGTGTTCCATGAGGGTCATACCCCCAGGGTGCGACTGGTTGCTGAGAGATTGCTGTGCGCTGGTTAGCGCTTCACTGTGTTCTTGACCGGGTGACCGCTAGGCCAGCGCACCGGCCAGATCGGCGCGGCCGGTGACGCCGAGCTTGCGGTAGGTGTTGGTGAGGTGCACCTCAACCGTACGCAGGCTGACGAACAGCTGCTGCGCGATCTCCTGGTTGCTCTGACCGCGCGCGGCCAGCACCGCCACCCGCCGCTCACTCGGGGTCAGTGCGTCCGCGCCACTGCACCGCCTGCTCCTTGGCCTGCCACCGGCCGCGCGCAGACCCGCCAATGCCTGTTCGGACAACGCGTGCGCACCGCACTGCTCGGCCAGGTCGAGTGCGGCGCCCAGCACCCGGCGGGCCTCGCCAAGGTGGTCGGTGCGGGCCAGGGCCGCGCCGCGGGCGGCCAGGGCGGTGGCGTGGTCGAGTCGGCTCGGGGAGTGGGCCAGGTGGTGCACGGCCTCGGCCAGGAGTTCGTTGGCCTGCAACGGATCGGCGACCAGGGCGCGGGCTCGGGCGGCCTGGCCGGCGGCGTGCGCGGTGCCCCAGGCGAGGCAGGACTGGGTGAACTCCGCCGCGGTCTCGGCGGCCTCGGCGGTGGCTCCGGTGCGGACCAGGGCGGCCACCACGTTGGGCCAGGACAGGAAGGCGATCGGGTTGGCCACGCCGCAGCGTCGCATCAGGTCGATGGCCCGGCGGAACTCGGCCAGCGCGCCCACCGGATCGCCTTCGGCCAGCCGCAACCGCCCACGAGCACCCAGCACCCACACGAAGAGCAGGTGGTCGGGCAGTGGGCCGTCCAGTCGCCATCGGTGCAGCAGTTCCCGGACTTGGTCGAGTTGGCCGCGGTTGACCAGCAGGTCCAGCAGCCTGCCCGCGGCGACCGCGACGTGCGAGGTCAGCGGGTCAACGCCGAGGTGTTCGACGCGGGTGTCCACCGAGGCCTGCAGATCGGCCTGGGCCTCGGCCAGATTTCCCTTGCGGTAGTGGAATTCGCCGCGGTGGGTGCACCACACCGCGTAGCTGAACAGCGCGCCGCCGCGGGTGTAGGCGGTGAGCAGCCGGTCGCTGACGTCGAGCCCGAAGTCGAGGTCGTCGGCGGCCTGCAGGGCGAGCACCGCGCCGCCGAAGACCCCGCCGTTGCCCGAGGAGGCCAGTCGTAACTCCAGTGCCCGCCGGGCCTCGGGGATCGCCTGGGCCGCGCTGCCGCCCCGGGTGGCGTGCTGGAAGGCGTGGAAGGCGGCCGCCTCCGCCTCGACCCTGGTGCCGGCCAGTCCGGGGAAGGCCGGGGCAGGGTTGTGCCGCCAGACCTCGGGGGCGAAGTCGGGGGCGAAGACGCTGATGAAGCCGCGCTCCACCGCCAGCAGTGACCGGGGCAGGCCGTCCGGTTCCAGGAGGGGTTCGATCTCGCGTAGGCCGCGGATGGCTTCCGGGTAGCGGTCGGAGATGCAGAGCGCGCGGCAGCGCAGCAGGGCGGCCCTGGCCCTGGACTGGTCCTCGGTGACGGTGCGGGCGCCCTCGTCGAGGTGGCCGATGGCCGCGGCCAGGTCGAATCCGACCTCGGCGGCGCCCAGGTCGACCAGCACCGCGCCGCGCTGCTGCGGGGTGAGTGGTTCGTCCAGGGCGCGGCGCAGGTAGGTGGCGGTGCTCTCCGGCGCGCCCCGCCTGGACGCGGTGTCGGCCGCGCTGAGCAGGGTGTCGGTGACCCAGGCGCCGCCCACCGCGGGCAGCCGGAGCAGTTGGGCGGACACGCGTTCGGTGTCCGCGCCGGTGTCGAAGAGCACCCTGGCCGCGCGGGCACGCAGGGCGTTGGCGGCGCTGGGCAGCATGGCCGCGGCCACCGCCTCGCGCACCACGGCGTGGGTGAAGGCCACCGTGCGCGGGTCCGCCTCGGCCATCAGACCGGCCCGGCGCATCCGGAAGACGATGTCCTGCACCGTGTTCGGCTCGATCCCGGTGACCGTGGCGATCAGCGCGGGGGCCAGGCCGTCGCCGAGCACGGACACCGCCTGCATGACCTCGGTGCCTGCCGGGCCGAGCGGGGTGATCAGGGCCTGCACCAGGCTGTTGATCTCCTCCAGGCCGAAGTCCGGGATCCGCGCGGCGGCGCCCACCGGCACCCCCTGTGCCCGGCAGCTGCGCAGCAAAGCGTTGAGCAGCAACGGGTTCCCGTTGGTGGCGGCCAGGCAGGAGGTGGCGAACCCTGCGGTGACCGGCTGGCGCATCCTGGCCTGGGCGAGCTGGGTCACCGCGGGCAGCGCGAGCCCGTTCAGCCGCAGTCGGCGGCCGAACCTGGGCAGTGCCAACGGTTCCCCGGCCTCCAGGGTGCCGCAGCGGCGGGCGGCGAGCACGGTGACCGGCAGGTCCTCGATCCGGCGGAGCAGGTAGCCGAGCCAGCGCAGCGAGGGCTGGTCGATCCACTGGATGTCGTCGAGCAGGAACAGCACCGGCGCGGTCTCGGTGAGCCGGACGGTCAGCCAGTACAGCCCGTGCAGCACGGCGGCGGCCTCGGCGGGGCAGGCGGGTTCGGCGCCGGTGCGCGTCTGCGCGCGGAACAGCTCGGCGGTGGCCGCCGTGCTGCCCTCGACCAGCGCAGGGTCGGCCAGCACCCGGCGTTCCAGGAGCTGCCGGACCACGCCGAAGCCGAAGTCGCTTTCCAGGCGGTCGGCGTGTGCCTTGAGCACGGTGACCCCGGCCGCCGCCGCCCGCCTGCCGACCTCGGCCAGCACCGAGGTCTTGCCGATGCCCATCGGGCCGTCCAGCAACGCGCTCGACTGCTCGCGATCGCCGCCGGCGGTGACCAGGGTCACGAGTTCGTCCACTTCGGACTGCCGCCCGACCAGCATGCCACTCCTCCGTGGGCACTCACCGACGATCCGAGTTTATTCGGTCCCAAACGATCTGGCTAGCGCACCCCGTAGACCGCGGCCCGGCGACCGCAGACCTGACCGCAAGGTTAGGCCGGATGTGCGGTTCTTCCTGGTGGCGGACCGTAGTTTTCCCCTACCGCCCTCCCCCCCGTTCTGCCTGGAAAGGCAACAACGTTGACTGTCTCCGACCATCGCGCCGCGGTGCTGGCCGGTCTCGGCACCTGCCTGCCCCGGCCCGTGGTGTCCAACGCGGACCTGGCGCTGGCCGTGCCGACCAGCGACGAGTGGATCCGCAGCCGGACCGGTATCGCCGCCCGCCGCCGCCTGCCACCCACCGCCGACGTGCACGACCTCGCCCTGGCCGCCGCCGCCAACGCACTGGCCGCGACCGACGGTGAACCGGTGGACGCGCTGGTGCTGGCCACCAGCACGCCGAAGCGCCCATTACCCGGTGGCGCACCGGAAATCGCGCACCGGCTCGGCCTCGGCCCGGTGCCCGCCTTCGACCTCCAGGCCATGTGCAGCGGGTTCGTCTACGCCCTGGCCACCGCCACCGGACTGATCAGCGGCGGCGTGGCGCGCCGGGTGCTGGTGGTCGCGGCCGAGGCGTACAGCCGGATCGTGGACCCCCAGGACCGCGGCACCGCGGTGATCTTCGGCGACGGCGCCGGCGCGGTGGTGCTGCGCGCGGGCGCCCCGGACGAACCCGGCGCGGTGCTGGCCCTCGATCTCGGCAGCGACGGCTCGGCCCGCGACCTGATCCACCTGCCCGGCAGCTCGCCGTACCTGGCGATGGAAGGCAGGCAGGTCTACCGGCACGCGGTGGACCGGCTGGCCGCCTCGGCGCTCGCGGTGATCAAGGACTGCGGCTGGACCGCCGAGCAGGTGGACACCCTGGTGCCGCACCAGGCCAACGCCCGGATCATCGAGGCGGTCGCCCAGCGGCTGGCGCTGCCCGCGGAGCGGGCCGTGTGCGCCATCGCCGAGGTGGGCAACACCGCCGCGGCCTCCATCCCGCTCGCCCTGGCCGAGGCCGTCGACGCCGGCGCGCTCCAGCCCGGCCACCGCACCGTGCTCACCGCGTTCGGCGGCGGACTGACCTGGGGCTCGGCCGCACTGCGCTGGCCGACCGTGCGGTCGGTCCGGTCCGAGCTGTGAATCCGGTTCCACCCACCCGAGAGAAGGCCACCTCGATGACCACCACCCCTGCCCGCATCCTGATCACCGGCGCCTCCGGGGTGATCGGTTCCCGGCTGCTGCCCGTGCTGGCCGCCCGGCACCGGATCACCGCGCTGACCCGGTCCCGGCCGGTGCCCGGCGCGCACCGGTCCGTGCCGGCCGATCTCACCGCGCCCGGCCTGGGCCTGACCCCGGCGGACCGGGACCGGCTGGCCGGTGAGATCGACCTGATCGTGCACTGCGCGGGGGTGAGCGGCTTCAGCCTGGACAACCTGGAGTTGTTCGAGCAGATCAACGTCCGCGGCACCCGGCACGTGCTCGATCTCGCCATGCGTGCGGACGTGCCGGTGGTGATGCTGTCCTCCACCTCCGCCGCCCAGCACTACCTGGAGCCGGACCCCACCTCACAGGCCCTCCAGGCGTATGCCGATTCCAAGCGGCGGGCCGAGGAGCTGGCGCAGCGGTGTCCGCAGCCGGTGGCGATGATCCGCACCGCGCTGCTGCTGATCGGCTCGGCGGCCGAGGCGGCCGATCCACGGCAGCAGTTCCCGCCGGTGCTGCTGGATTCCCTGCTGCGCGGTCGGGTGCGGCGCCTGCCGGTGTCCACCGAGCACTGGTTCGACGCGATCGCGGTGGAGAGCCTGGTCGAGTACACGGTGGCGGCCATCGCGGCCATGTCCCGCGCGGCCGAGTCCACCGCGGGGGTGCACTGGGCCACCGCCGGGACCGCGCGGCTGACCATGGGCGATGTCCTGGACGCCTGCTCGGCCAACCTCGACCAGCGCGGGAAACCGTTGCGCATCCCCGAATTCACCCCCACCACGGAGCCCGGCCGGGGCCTGGGCCGACTGGTGCAGCTCGGGCTGTTCGCACCGGAGACCCAGCCGTTCCCCAGCACCATGGGCGCACTGCCCGGCGGCCCGGAGCGGGTGCGGCGGGCGGACCTGCTGCCCGCGCTGGCGGCCAACGTGGACCTGGTCGCCCAAGGCCTGTTCCCGGCGGTGCCGGTATGACCGCCGTGCTGCCCGACCGCGCGCTGCTCCGGGACTGGCGCACCGCGTCGACCCTGCCCGCGCTGGCCGAGGTGTACCGGCAGTTACACGGACTGGCCCCGGTGCTGGGCACGCCGTGGCAGGCGGTGCTGGTGACCGGGCACGCCGCCTGCCGGGAGCTGCTCACCGATCCGGGCACCTGGCGGGTACCCGACGCCGCGGACTTCCAGCGGCTCTGCGGCCAGGCCGAGGCGGATCGCCCGGCGCGGCACGGCGTCAACCAGACCCTGTTCCACCTCAACGGCACCGAGCACACCGCGCGGCGGCGGGTGCTCGCCCCGTTCTTCACCCCACGGGCACTGGCCGCGCGTACGGCCGTGGTGGACAACGTGGTGCGGGCCACCGTCCGCGACTTCGCCGACCGGGTGGTCGGGGAGGGTGTCGCCGACGCCGTCGAGCACCTGGCCGGGCCGATCGCGGGCACGGTCATGTGCTCGCTGCTCGGGGTCTCCCCTCGGGACCAGGACTTCATCACCCGGATGGCCGCCGACCTGTCCTTCGTCGAGGAACTCGCCCCCCGGCCATCCCACCTGGCGCGGGCGGACGCGGCCATCACCGAGCTGTACGACTACGCCGGGCGGCTGATCCGCACCCGTGCCTACCGACCGGATGGTTTGCTCGCATACCTGCTGAACTGGGCGGACAGCGGCCAGGAAGCACACGACGAGGTGGTCAGGGTGCTGGTGCTGATGATCACCGCGGGGGTGAGCACCAGCATCTCGGTGCTGGCCAGCACCGTGTTGGCGCTGTGCCGTCTACCCGGACTGGACAGCCCGCCGGCGGAGTTCGTGGACGAGTGCCTGCGCTGGGACCCGCCCGCGCACATGGTCGGCCGGATCGCGGAACGGGACACCACCGTGGCCGGGGTCCAGATCGCCGAGGGCACCCTGGCACACGTGCTGATCGGCGCGGCCAACCGCGACCCGGCCGCCTTCGCCGAACCGGAGGTCTTCTCCCCCGGCCGCACCCAGACCCGGTCGCTGACCTTCAGTGCCGGACCGCACTACTGCCTGGGCGCCGGGCTCGCCCGGTTACAGGCGATCCAGCTGGTCAGCGCCTGGCGGGAAGGCGCGGCCGGGCTGACCGTGGCCGAGGAGGAGCCGCCGCGGATGACCGGACCCAACTTCCGGCACCTGCGCCGCCTGCCCTGTTCCGCGGACCACAGGTTCCTCATCGGTTCCTGACAAGTCGCGGCCAGAATCGCGGCATGGTCAGAGCTGTGTGGGTGGCCGCCCTGGTGGCCTTGGTGGTGCCGGTCGGACTGGCCGGGGACGCACGGGCCCAGGAGTGTTTCGACACCTCGATCCCGGTGACCACCGAGGAATCCCGGCTGGGCAACGGAACCGGCGATCAACTCCTCGCGGCAGGCGGGTTCGACGGGATGGTCGCGAGGTTCCGGGCACGGCTGTGCTCGGTGGGCGCGGGCGGGGTCCGGGGTGCGGCCGCGGCGGCCGGGACGGAACTGTGGCGCGGGGCGGTCGAGCGGGCGCAGGGCAAACGGCCCGGGATGGGCACGCTCGCGGTGACCGATGATCGGCCGCTGTACTGGGCCCGGTTGCGGATGAGTGCGCTGCTACGGCAGTGGCGGCCCGGCGTCGGCGGCGATCGGGCCGTGCTGCTGCGCGAGTTCGACCGGGCCTCCAGGGGTGTCCGGTCGGTGGACCTGCCCGCCGGGGTGGCACGGCGGGTGCTGGTCAGCGGCTTTGATCCATTCGGTTTCGGCGACTCGGATCTGCGCGGTGGGAATCCGGCCGGTGCGGCGGCGCTGCGACTCGACGGCACGGTGGTGCGCACCGACAACGGGCCCGCGGTGGTGGAGGCTGTGGTCCTGCCGGTGCTGTGGGACGCCTTCGCCGACGGCGTGGTCGAGGATGCCTTCGGCACCGCGTTCCGGCGACCGGGTCGCGCGCCGACCCTGATCATGACCATCAGCCAGGGCGCCGGGTTCAACGTCGAACGCTGGGCGGCGGGCTGGCGGGGCGGCCAGCCCGACAACAACGACATCGGCCGGAACGGACTGGTTCCCGCCACGCAAGGATTCCCGCAGCCCGGACTGTCCTTTGTGGAGACCTCACTGCCATACGCGCGGATGGTCTCGGCGGCCACCGGTCCCGATCCGGTGTCGCTGAACCAGTGGTTCTGCTACTGGCCTGGCCAGCCGGGCGTCGGCGATTCGGAGTGCCGCACGGAGGGCACGCCGCCGCCGGGAGCCGCGGCGGAAATGGGCAGTGGCGGGAACTTCCTGTCCAACGAGAGCATGTACCGGGCCAACCGGGTGCGGATCGGGCTTGGCGCGCACGGGGTTCCGGGCGGGCACCTGCACGTGCCCGGCGTGCAGACGCCCGCGAGCGGGGCGTTGACGGATGCGGAGTTCGAGCGCCGCAGCGCCGAAGTGGTCGGGCAGATCGCGGCGTTGGTGGGAGTTGCCGCGGCGGGCTGACCCGCCGCGGCAACCGAATCAGGTGCAGGTGATGGTGGCCTCGGCCCAGTCCGCGTGGTCGTAGTCCACGCCGTCCTCAGTCGGCAGCACGGCCAGGTGCACGTACTGCAGGCCGGTGACATCAGCGGTCAGCGTCCGCGCGCCATCGGTGCCGCGCAACACCCCGCTGCTGGCCAACTGTCTGCCAGGGCCCCATACCTCCATGCTCACCGAGCCCCGATCACCGGACTCGTCGTCCACGCCCACCGTGGCGCTCAGCCGGGTGCAGCGCCCGCCCAGGTGGTAGCGGACCTCGCTGCGCGCGTGCACGCCAATCCCCTTGGCGTACCGGGTGCCGCCGATGGTCAGCGGTTTCCCGTCGCCCGCACCGCGTTCACCGTTGCTGCGGTCCTTCTCCACCGGACCCCAGGCGTTCGCGGCCAGCGAGGGAGTCAGGTCGGAGAGCTGACTGACCCCGGCGGGCGGGGTGGCGAAAGTGCCCTGGCGGCTGACCCGGTAGACCACGGTGGCGTGGGCCGGGACCGACGCGCTGATCACGCCGGTGGTGTCGCGTTGCTGGCCGGTCCACAGGTCACGCAGCCGGAAACTGTTGGCATTGCCCAGGTTCGCCGCGCTCGCGGTGGTGCTGATGGTCTGCGTGCTGCCGGTCTCGTTGAACAGCGCCACCGCCACATCGCCGTTGTCCAGCGGCTTGACCAGCACGTGCCGACCGCCGTCCGCGCTGATCTCGGTGGCCTGCACGCCAAGACCGTCCTGATCCAGGGCGATGATCTCCCGGTTGGTCAGGATGTCGAAGGTGGACTGGCCGACCTTGCGCAGGTCCGCGCCGATCAGCAGCGGCGCGTTCATCATGGCCCACAAGGAGAAGTGGCTGCGGTACTCGACCTCGGTCATGCCGCCGTTGCCGACCTCCAGCATGTCCGGGTCGTTCCAGCCGCCGCGCTGTGCGTTCGCGGCCAGGCCGACGTTCTGCTTGAAGATGCCGAGCATGCTGCCCCAGTTGTCGCTGATGTCCCCGGTGGTGCGCCAGCTGTTGCCGACCGGGTGCGCCCACCGCCACGGCTGGCTCTGCCCCCACTCGCACAGCGAGAACAGGATCGGCCGCCCGGTGGCCGCCAGCGCGTCGCGCATCTTGGTGTAGCGCTGCTGCGCGCTCTGACCGAGGTGGTCGCCACAGTTGTCGTACTTGAGGTAGTCCACGCCCCAGGAGGCGAACAGCCGGGCGTCCTGGTCCTCGTGCCCGATGCCGCCCGGGAAGCCCTGCACGTCACAGGTCTTGGTGCCCGCGCTGGTGTAGATGCCGAACTTGAGGCCCTTGGCGTGCACGTAGTCGGCCACCGCCTTGATGCCGTTGGGGAAGCGGGTGCGGTGCGGCACCAGGTTGCCAGCGGCGTCGCGTTGCGGCTCGGCCCAGCAGTCGTCGATGTTGACGTACTGATAGCCCACGTCCTTGAGGCCGCGGCTGACGAAGATGTCGGCGATGCCCTTGACCATGTCCTCGTTGAACTCGGCCCGGCAGTGCGTGGAGTTCCAGTTGTTGAACCCCATCGCCGGGGTCCGGGACAGCCCGTTCTCCGCCGCCACCGCCGCCGGTGGCCCGGCGAGCACGACCAGGCCCCCGGCCGTCAGCGCCGCAGCCACGAGTGTGCTCAGCAGTCTTCTCCGCCAGCCTCGACCCACCGGAACCTCCTTGTTCCACGTCGAAAACTAAGACAAAACCACCCACGATCACACAGCCTGAAACAGAACCGCACAACCCGTCAAACGTCCGGTGGTGCAGCATCGATCGCCCGATGGTGAGACCGATCGGGTTCCGGCCGCCGCCACTCCTAAGATCGACTACGTGACGTCTCGCGCCCCGGTTCCGGTGGACACCCTTGCCCAGCCGCACATCGCACCCTGGACGCGAGCACTCCCGGCCCTGGCCGCCGCCCTCACCACGCTGGTCCTGGGCGCGATCGGCCTCACCGCGGCGCAGCTGTGGCGGGACGAGCTGGCCACCTGGAGCGCGGCCCGCCGCACGGTGACCGAACTGTTCGCCATGACCGCCAACGCGGACGCCTTCTACCTGCCCTACTACCTGTTCCTGCACTACTGGATGGCGATCTTCGGCGACTCCGAGGTGGCCCTGCGGCTGCCCTCGCTGCTGGCCGCCGCGGGCACGGCCGCGGTGGTGGCCGCCCTGGCCGGACGGTGGTTCGGCACCCGGGCGGGGTGGTGTGCCGGACTGCTGTTCGCGCTGGTGCCGATGGTGACCCGGATGGCCCAGGAGGCCCGGCCCTACGCCTTCGTGATGCTGTTCGTCGCGCTGTCCACCTACCTGCTGCTGCGTGCGCTGGACGAGCCGTCCTGGCGGCGCTGGGCGGGTTACGGCCTGGCGCTGGCCGCGGTCGGGCTCACCCAGCTCACCGCGTTCTCGATCGTGGCCGGGCACCTGGTGCTGGTACTGGCCGCCCGCCGCTGGACCTGGCGGTTCGCCCTGGCCGCGGTGCTCGCGGTACTGCCAGCCGCACCCCTGGCGGTGCTGTCGCTGGGTGGCGGGCAGGGCGTGGTCGGCATGATCCCCCGGCCGGGCCTGCTCGACCTGTTCGGCTTCACCTCGGTGGCGCCCGCGGACAGCATGATGTGGCCGCAGTTGTTCCGCTCCGCCGCCACCGCCTGGCTCGTGCTCGCCCTCGCACTGGCGTCCCTGCTGCTGTCGCAACGCCGCCGGGCGGCCGGGATGCTGGCCGTGGCCGGGGTGCCGATCCTGGCGCTGTGGGCCGCCTCGCAGGCCGGGCCGTCCTTCTTCTTCGCCCGCTACCTGGTCTTCCTGCTGCCGGTGCTGGTGATCGCCGCGGGCGTCACCCTCGCCGCGATCCGGCCACCGGCCGTGCTCGCGCTCGCCCTGGCGGCCACCGCGGCGATCACCGTGCCGGACCAGCTCGCCGCCCGCTCCCCCGGCTCGCACGACGCCGCCTTCTACCCCTACGCCCTGTTCGCCGAACGCCCCGGCCAGTACGCCGACTACCGGCAACTCGCCGACCGCCTGCGCCGGGAGGCCCGCGAGGGCGACGTGCTCGTCTACGCCAACCGGCCGGACTTCTGGTTCACCGACATCGCCCTGGACTACCACTGGCGGAGTGCCGACCGCCCGCGCGATGTCTTCCTGGACCGGGATCCGCTGGCCAACGCCAACCTGACCGGCACCGAGGCCACCGCCTACGCCGCCCGGCTGGCCGGGGCGAACCGGGTCTGGGTGATCGGCGTCGGCGAACGCCAGGACCCGTTCGCGGGCAGCCCGGCGCTGATGGCGTTCCCGGCCCGCCCGGACAAGGCCGCCGCCGTGCAGGGTCAGTTCGTGGCGACCGGGGTGGAGCAGCTGCCCGGGTTCACCGTGGCGCTGATGCAGCGTCGCTGATCGCGGCCCGCGAGTTCCGGGCCGAATGGTCCATCCACATTAGACCGAATGCCACTGTCCATAACGGACAGCGGAAAAGCGTTGGCAGGCAAGCGATATTACCTGTGGGTTCTCGCCCACTGTGCTGACGCGGCTACTCGTCGTCGCTCCGAACACGAGTCAAAAGGCCCTGCACAACTGCCGCTACGGGAAACATCAGATATCCGTTCGGTGACGCACGCCACCAACTATTGACAATGATTGCCATTGTCAACTGTATTGAGCGCGATCGATCTGGTGATTGGCTGGTCGCCCGACAAAATCCCGAACCTGCCCGGGGCCGACGACTGCGAGGTGCGAAGTTAGGCGAGCCTAGCCTATGTAAAACAGTGTTCAAAAGGGGACCCTAACTTGACCCTCTGCCCACCGTCTACCTCGGAGAAAGCACGTTGAACCAAGCCCAGCCGCGGTCGGCGCGGGTCGTGGTCGCCGGCACCGCCTTCGGGCGGGTCTACCTGGACGCGGTGCGCGCCGCGCCGGAGTCCTTCGCGCTCGCCGGTGTGCTCAGCACCGGCGGCGCGTACTCGCGCGCGCTCGCCAGCCGCCACGACGTGCCGCTCTACACCGCCGTCGACCAGGTGCCCGAGGTGGACATCGCCTGCGTGGTGGTGCGCTCCGGTCTGCTCGGCGGGCCCGGATCCGAACTGGCACAGGCGTTCCTGAGCCGCGGCACGCACGTGCTGCAGGAGCACCCGGTGCACGCCGGGGAGATCGCGGACAACCTGCGCGCGGCCCGGCGCGGTGGCGCGGCCTACGCGGTGAACACGCTCTACCCGGATCTCGCGCCGGTGCGCCGGTTCCTGGCCGCGGTCGAGGTGCTGCGGCGGTCCGGACCGCTGCGGTTCGTCGACGCCGCCTGCGCGAACCAGGTCGCCTACCCCCTGGTCGAGATCCTCGCCCGGATCGCGGGTTCGGTGCGGCCGTTCGGCTTCGGCGAGACCTCCGGCCCGGACGACCAGCCCTACCGCGCCCTGCACGCCACCGTCGGCGGGCTGCCGGTGACGCTGCGGGTGCAGAACCAGCTGCACCCGGCCGACGCGGACAACCACGCGCACTTCTTCCACCGGATCACCGTCGGCGGCGACGCCGGGGTGCTCACCCTGGCCGACACGCACGGACCGGTGCTGTGGCAACCACGTCTGCACGCCGGCCGCGACGACACCGGGCGGCTGATCATGGCCGGGCCCGGCACCGACCGGCTCGCCGCGACCAGCACCACCGTGCTCGGCCCGGAGGCGGGCAGCTTCCACCAGGTCTTCGCCGAGCTGTGGCCGGACGCGGTGCGCACCGCGCTGCACCGGCTGGTCCAGGACATCGGCGAACCCGCCCGCCGCGCCCGCACCGGCCAGTGGGCGCTGGGTGTGGCCACCGCCTGGTCCGCGCTGACCGCCCGGCTCGGCGTGCCGCAACCCATCCACCCCGAGGAACCGCCGGTGCTGCCCGTGGGCGAGCTGCTCGCCGCGGTGGCCGCCGAGGACGCGAGAGGAACCCGATGAGCAGGTGCAGCCATGTGCTGATCAAGGTCGACGACCTGCGGCGCGCGGTCGCCGACTACCGGGCGCTCGGCTTCGAGGTGCACTACGCCACCGCCGAGGACAAGGCGTTGCACGCGCACGTCTGGTTCCGCGAGGGGCCGGTGCTGGAACTGCTCACCGCACCCAAGGGCGCCAAGTTCCTGCGCTGGCCACTGGAGATCGCCTTCGGCCGGGGTGCCGGGCGGCGGATGGTGCGCTGGGCCGTGCAGCCGGAAGGTTTCTGCGACGCGGCCGTGCTGCTCGACGACGATCGGCTCACCGACACGCGTAACGCGTTGCGCGCCAACGGTTCCGGCTGCGGCCGGGTGGTGAACTGGACCCGCACCAAACCGGACGGGCAGCAGACCAGGTTCCGCTTCGCCTACCCGAGGGCCGACCGGGCGCCGTTCCTGGTCACCCCCTACGACCCGCCGCAGCACCCGCCGTCGGTGAGCCACCCCAACGGGGCCACCGCGCTGACCAAGGTGGTGCTCGGGGTGAGCCCGGCCGACCTGCCGGTGCTCCGGCTGCTCGTCGGCGACGGCGGCGACTTCGAGTTCCGGGAGGCCGAGCAGACCGGCGTGCTCGCCGTCGAACTGGCCGGGCTCACCACCGAACTCGACCCGGCGCTGACCCGCGGCGCACTGCTCCGCCCAGCCACCACCCGCTGAACCCACCATCCCCCAAGGAGATCCTCGATGCCGCTGAACCGCCGTGACCTGTTCCGGGGGATCGCGCTCGTCCTGGCCACCGGCCCCGTCCTCGCCGCGTGCGGCGGCGCGCCCGCCCCCGGCGGCGTGCCCCTCGCCGGTGGCAACCAGGCCACGCCGCGCAAGGGTGGCGCGCTGCGGGCGGTCTTCGGCGGCGGCCCGGCGGAGAGCCTGGACCCCTACGCCGGGGGCACACCGGTGGACTTCGTGCGCAACGACGTCGTCTACGACTCGCTGTTCGTGTTGCGCGGCAGTGATTCCGTGCCCTCGCTGGCCACCGCGGTGGAGGTCGCCAAGGACGCCAAGTCGTTCACGTTGCGGCTGCGGGAGAACGTGCGCTGGCACGACGGTTCGCCATTCACCGCGCAGGACGTGGTCTACAGCCTGCGCTACATGTGCTCCCCCGACCGGCCCTTCCCCAGCCAGCTCGCGCCCTACCTGGACGTGGCCAAGGCCAGCGCCACCGACGCCAAGACCGTCGTGGTGCCGACGCTGACCCCGGTCGGCGATCCGGCCCAGTTGCTGGCCGCGATCCCGGCCAAGATCGTCAAGGACGGGGCCAAGGACTTCAGCGCGGGCAAGGCGATCGGCACCGGACCGTACCGGGTGGACTCCTTCGAGGCGGGCAGGCAGACCAGGCTCGTCCGCTTCGACGGCCACTGGGACGGCCAGGCCCCCGCCGACGAGATCCTGCTGCTGAGCCTGAGCGATCCGCAGACCGCGGTGCGCGCGGTGACCTCCGGCCAAGCCGACTACGCGGGCGACGTCCCGGTCGCCACCGCCAAAACCGGTGTGCCCGGCGGGGATCTGGAGATCCGCACCGCGGGCGAGGCCAACCGGGTCGGCTTCGCCTTCGTGCTCAACACCACCCGCAAGCCCTTCGACGACCCCCGCGTGCGCCGCGCGGCCCGGCTCGCGGTCAACCGTCAAGCACTGGTGGACACCGTGCTGCTCGGCTACGGCGCACCCGGCAACGACCTGTTCGGCAAGGGCGCCCGGCACTACAGCGACCTGCCGCCGCTGCCCCGCGATGTGGACGCGGCCCGCAAGCTGATCAAGGAGGCGGGTGCGGAGGGCGCGGTGGTGACCCTGCGCTCGGCCGAATACGTGCTGGGCTACAACGCCTCCACCCAGCTCTTCGCCGAGCAGCTCAAGGAAATCGGCCTGGACGCCCGGGTGCAGCTGGTCGGCCTGCAGGAGTTCTTCGAACCGGCCGCGCTCGCCGAGGCCAACAGCGTGACCTTCTCCATCGGCCCGTCCCCGCTCGCGGTCACCTACGGGCGACTCGGCGCGTTCCCCTCGCTCGGGCTGGCCGACCCGGAGTTCACCGCGGCCTTCCAGCGCGCGCTCGGCGCCACCGACGACACGGTGCGCGCGCAGGCATGGGCGCAGGTGCAGAAGGTGATGGCCGAGCGCGGCAACACCGTGGTGTGGGGCCAGGCCGACGTGCTCAGCGTGGCCCGCAAGACCGTGGCCGGCGTGCAGGTCCGGGACGAGGCCAAGTACCCCTACCTGGGCAAGGCCGGTCTCGCGTGAACCCTGGACTGGCCCTGGTGCTGCGCCGCACCGCGCTCAGTGGCGGACTGCTCGTGCTGCTGACCGTGGTGGTGTACGTGGGTGTGGACCTGCTGCCGGGTGACCCGGTGACCGCCCGGCTCGGCCCGAACACCTCCCCGGCGCGGATCGCCGAGATCCGCGACCACCTCGGCCTGGACCGGCCGGTGCTCACCCGCTACACCGAGTGGGCCTGGGGACTGCTGCACGGCGATCTCGGCCACGCGGCGAACCACCGGCCGGTCACCGAGGTGCTCTCCGACCGGATCGGCAACTCGCTGCTGCTGGCCGTGCTCGCGGTGCTGCTGCTGGCCCCGCTGTCGGTGTTCTTCGGCGTGCTCGCCGCCTGGCACCGGGGCCGGGCCACCGACCGGATCGTCTCCTCGGCCGCGCTGACCCTGGTGTCCCTGCCCGAATTCGTGGTGGCCGGTGCGCTGGTCGTGGTGTTCGCGACCGGGCTGGGCTGGCTGCCCGCGCTGTCCTTCGTACCGGCCGGGGTCAGTCCGCTGGCCCAGCCCGCGGTGCTGGTGCTGCCGGTGCTGAGCCTGCTGCTGGTCGGCCTGGCCTACGCGGTGCGGGTTATCCGGGCCTGCGCGGTGGCCACCCTGCGCTCCCCGCAGGTGGAGTTCCTGACCCTCAACGGCACTCCCCCGCTGACCATCGCCCTGCGCGCGGTGGTGCCCTCGGTGCTGCCGGTGGCCGTGCAGGTCTGGCTGATCAGCGCCAGCGGCTTCGTCGGCGGGGCGGTGCTGGTGGAACAGGTCTTCGGCTATCCGGGTGTGGGCGAACTGCTGGTCACCTCGGTCCGCTCCGGCGACCTGCCGGTGGTGCAGGCCCTGGTCGTGGTGCTGGGCGGCGGGATGCTGCTCGCGCTGGTGCTGGCCGATCTGGCCGCGGTGCTGCTCACCCCGCGCCTGCGCACGGCGGTGACCGGATGAGGCGGGCCGGATTCCTGTTGCTGGGCGCGGTGATCGTGCTCGTGCTCCTCGGCCCGGAACTGGCCCCGCACAGCGTGACCGCACCGGTCGGCCCGCCCTACGCGCCGCCTGGCCCCGGACGCCTGCTGGGCACCGATCACCTGGGCCGCGATGTGCTCTCCCGGCTGCTCGCCGGTGGCAGACCGCTGTTGCTGACCAGTCTGCTGGCCGCGGTCGCGGGCACCGGGCTGGGCGCGCTGACCGGGTTGCTGTCGGCGTTGCTGCGCTGGGTGAACGCCACCCTGTTCCGGCTGCTGGACGTGCTCGCCGCGGTGCCGCCGGTGCTGCTGCTCCTGCTCGTGCTCACCGCGCTGCCCAGCCGGGCCGGACTGGTGCTGGCGGTGGTGCTGGTCAGCGCGCCGCTGTCCGCGCGGGTGGCCAGGGCCACCGCCGACCAGGTGCGCCACCGCGGCCACGTGGAGGCCGCCGTGCTGCGTGGCGAGGGCATTGGCTGGCTGCTCACCCGCGAGGTGCTGCCCCTGGTGGCCGGAACTTTGTTGGCGGACCTGGGTTTGCGGTTCGTGCTCTCGGTGTACCTGGTGGCCGCGGCCGGATTCCTCGGCATCAGCGGCACCGGCAGTGACTGGGGACTGCTCGTGGTGGAGGCGCTGCCCGGGGTGGCCCTGCAACCGTGGGCACTGCTGGCCCCGGCACTGGCCATCGCGCTGCTCGCGGTCTCGGCCACCCTGGTCGCCGACGGCGTCGGCGCCCGCGCCAAGGCGGTGCTGGCGTGAAACCCTTGGTACGACTGGAAGACCTCGCGCTCGGCGCGGGCGATCAGCGACTGCTCGACGGCGTGTCGGTGGAGCTGGGCCGTGGTGAGTCGGTCGGGATCGTCGGCCCCTCCGGCAGCGGCAAGACCACCCTGGCGCTCGCGCTGTTCGGGCACCTGCGGCCCGGCGTGCGCCACCTCGGCGGCCGGGTGCTGGTGGACGGCCACGACATGCTGCCCCGCCGCGCCCCCGGCGTGGCCGGGCGGGTACTCGGTTATCTCGGGCAGGACCCCGGCGGCTCGCTGAATCCCTATGCCAGGGTTGGTTCGATCCTGCGCACCGCGGCCCGCGGTCGCGGTGCGGTGCCGGAGTTGCTGGCCGGGGTGGGACTGCCCGCCGACCTCGCTCGCCGCTACCCGCACCAGCTTTCCGGTGGCCAGCAGCAACGCGTCGCACTGGCCGCCGCACTGGCCGGACGGCCCGCACTGCTCGTGCTGGACGAACCGACCACCGCACTGGATGTCCTTGCCACCCAAGAGGTCCTGGCCGAGCTGGCCCGGGTCCGGGCGTCCGGCACCGGCCTGGTGTGGATCAGCCACGACCACGGCACGGTGGCCGCGCTGACCAACCGGGTGCTGGAACTGGAGCGGGGCAAGGTGGTGCGCGACGGCCGCCCACTGGACCGCCCGATCCGCACCGCCGGGCAGCGCGGCACGGGTGAGTCGGGCCGGGAAGTGCTGACCGTGCGCGGACTTTCCGCCCGGCACGGCAAACGGACCGTGCTCGCCGGGGTCGACCTCACCGTCCACTCCGGACAGTTGCTGGTGGTGCTCGGCGCCTCCGGCGCGGGCAAGAGCACCCTGGCCCGCCGGATCACCGGCCTGCACCCGCAGGGCGACGGCCAGATCCGGCTCGGCGACACCCTGCTCGCCCCGGACGTCCGCAAGCGGAACCTCGCCCAGCGGGCCGCACTCGGCCTGGTCGCGCAGAACCCGGCCGACGCCCTGCACCCCTACCAGACCGTGCGCACCGCACTGTCCCGACCGACCAGCACCCTGCGCCGCACCACCACGACCGAGGCAGACGTGCGCCGGTTGCTGGAACTGGTGCGCCTGCCCGGGGAGTTCGCCGACCGGTTGCCCGGCGAACTCTCCGGCGGGCAACGGCAACGGGTCGCACTGGCCCGCGCGCTGGCCGCCGGACCCGAGGTGCTGCTCTGCGACGAGGCCACCTCGGCCCTGGACACCAGTGCGCAGGAGGAGGTCCTGGCCGTGCTCGCCGACGTGCGCGCACGGCTCGGCCTCGCCGTCGTCCTGATCACCCACGACCCGCACGTGGCCGTCACCGCGGACCAGGTTGTGGTCCTGCACGGCGGCCGCGTGGCCACCACCGGGTCGGCAGCACATCTCTTCCCAGGGCAGGACGATCCGGCGACCGCGGTCGCCCGCCTGCTCACCCCGATCTCCCCGCACGACACCCGAGGAGTAGCACAGGCATGACAGCGCCCGAGATCATTTCCGAGTTGCAGGCACTGGGCGTGGAGTTGTGGACCGCCCAGGGCCGCATCCGCTTCCGCGCGGCGCCCGGACTGCTCACCGAGGACCACCGGGCCCGGCTGCGCGCGCACCGGGACGAGGTCCTCGACCTGCTGTCCGCCGAAGCGCAGGCCGGATCGGTGGTGGCCGATCCCGGGGCGCGGCACGAGCCGTTCCCGCTGACCGACGTGCAGACCGCGTACCTGTTGGGGCGGCAGGAATCCTTCGAGTACGGCGGCGTGGCCTGCCACGGCTACCTCGAGGTGCGCTACCCGCTACTGGACCCGGCCAGGTTCGAGCGGGTGTGGAACCAGCTCATCGGCAGGCACGACATGCTGCGCGCGATCATCCTGGCCGACGGCTACCAGCAGGTTCTGTCCACTGTGGACCACTACCGGGTGCCGGTGACCGACCTGCGCGGCCGGGACGCGGAAACGCACCTGGCCGCGGTGCGGGAGGAACTCGGGCACCACCGGCACGACACCACCGCCTGGCCGCTGTTCGAGCTGCGCCTGACCCGCACCGACGACGGCGACGTCCTGCACATCTCCCTCGATTCGCTGATCGCCGACTGGGGCAGCGCGACCGTGCTGCTGGACGAGATCGACGCGCTCATGCTCGGCGACGCGCTGCCGCCGCTGGAACTGACCTTCCGGGACTACCTGCTCGCCGAACGCGGCCTGCGCCAGACCAGCCGCTACCAGCGCGACCAGGACTACTGGCACGCCAGGGTCGACGACCTGCCCCTCGCCCCCGAACTGCCCATCGGCCCCGCGCCACAGGGCCCCGGCCGCTTCGAACGGCACCGCTTCCGCCTGCCCGCCGTCCAGTGGGACCGGCTGCGTGAGCAGGCCCGCGTCCGGGAGATCACCCCGGCCAACGCGGTGCTCACCGCCTACGCCGCGGTCCTGGAACGCTGGAGCGCCCGCTCCCGGTTCAGCCTCAACCTCACCCTGCTCGGCCGCCTGCCACTGCACCCGCAAACCGACCGCTTGGTAGGCGACTTCACCTCGGTCAGCCTCCTGTCCGTGGAACCCCGCGGCGGACGCGGATTCGCCGACTGGGCGGGTGAGATCGGCGCGCGTTTGTTCGCCGACCTGGAGCACCGGCTGTTCACCGGCGTCGAGGTGCTCCGTGAACTCACCCGCCGCCGTGGGCGGGCGGCCGCGCTGATGCCGGTGGTGTTCACCAGCGGCATCGGCGTCGGACCGGCCGACACCACCGGCAGCGGGCGCACCCTCGGCGAGGGCATCACCCAGACCCCGCAGGTGCTGCTCGACTGCCAGGCCAACGACGGCGACGGCGAACTGGTGGTGGACTGGGACGTGCGTGCGGGCGTGTTCCCGGCCGGGCTGGTCGAGGACATGTTCGCCGCCTTCAGCACCCTGCTCACCGACCTGGCGGTAGACGCCGAAGCGTGGACCAGCGGCCGCGACCTGCCGCTGCCCGCCTGGCAGCAGCGGGAACGCGCCGAGGTCAACAACACCGCCGGGCCGCTGCCGGACGCCCTGCTGCACGCCGAGGTCTTCGCCCAGGCCGACCGCACCCCCGACGCCATCGCCGTGCGCACCCTCACCGGCACGCTCACCTACGACGAACTCGTCCGCCGGGCCGCCGCGGTCGCCGAGGCGGTCCGATGTACCGGCGCGGACCGGGTGGCCGTGGTCATGGACAAGGGCGCCGACCAGGTGGTCGCCACCCTCGGCGTACTGCTCGGCGGGGCCGCCTACGTGCCGGTGGACACCACCCAGCCCCGGCTGCGCCGCGACCGCATGCTCGCCGACGCCGGCGTGCGGCAAGTGCTCACCCAGTCCTGGCTCGACACCGAATGGCCAGCCGAAGTCCACCGCACCAACGTCGACGAACTGGCCCCGGCCGAGTCCCGGCCCGAGGTGCCCGCTGGTGACCCGGACGCGCTGGCCTACCTGATCTACACCTCCGGCTCCACCGGCACCCCCAAGGGCGTGCTGATGACCCACCGCGCGGCGCTGAACACCGTGCGGGACATCAACGAGCGCTACCGGGTGACCGCCACCGACCGCGTGCTCGGCCTGGCCCAGCTCGGCTTCGACCTCTCCGTCTACGACCTGTTCGGCCCCCTGGCCGTCGGCGCGACCCTGGTGCTGCCCGACCCCGACCGCCGCGCCGACCCCTCGCACTGGGCCGAACTCGTCGCCGACCACGGCGTCACCCTGTGGAACTCGGTGCCCGCGCAACTGCAGATGCTGGCCAACTACCTGGAAAGCAGCCCCACCGAACTGCTCACCCTGCGCCTGGCGCTGCTCTCCGGCGACTGGATCCCGGTCACCCTGCCCGCGCAGATCCTCCGGTTCGCCCCGGCCCTGCACCCGGTGTCCCTCGGCGGGGCCACCGAGGCGGCCATCTGGTCCATCCACCACGACATCACCGAGGTCGACCCGGCCCTGCCGTCCATCCCCTACGGAAAGCCCTTGCGCAACCAGGGTTTCCGGGTGCTCGACCAGCAGTTCCGGGACTGTCCGGTGTGGACGGTCGGTGAACTGCACATCACCGGCGACGGCCTCGCCCTTGGCTACAACGGCGATCCCGAGCTGAGCGCGGCGAAGTTCTTCCCGCACCCGACCGACGGCCAGCGGCTGTACTGGACCGGCGACCTCGGCCGCTATCTGCCCGGCGGGGAAATCGAATTCCTCGGCCGCCGGGACAACCAGGTCAAACTACGCGGCCACCGGGTCGAACTCGGCGAGGTGGAGGCCGGACTGCTGGCCCACCCCGCGGTCGGCGCGGCCGCCGCCGTGCTGGCCGGGGACACCGCCGCCGACCGGGTGCTGCTGGCCTTCGCCGAACCCGCGCACACCACCGCCGCCACCGAACCCGACGACCAGCGGCTGCGCACCGCCGTGCACCGCTTCGCCGACCGACAGGTAGGCGAGCTGACCGCCGAGACGGTGGCCGGGCACGTGCACGCACTGCACCGGGCCGCGCTGCTGTCCATGCTTGCCGCGTTCACCGGGGCCGGGCTGTTCGCCGAGGGCGGGCACACCAGGGCCGAGGTGCTGGCCGCCACCGGGGTCGCCGAACAGCACGCCTGGCTGGTCCGCCGCTGGCTGGAACTGTTGCGGGAACACGGTTTGCTGGCTGTGGACGGCGACCGCTACTACGCGGTGGACACCACCGAGGACCTCGACGCCGCCTGGCACCGGGTCCGCGCAGGCGTCGACGCCGGGCTGTGGACCGAGGAGTTCCTGGGCTACCACCTGGAACACCTGCGCTGCCTGCCCGAGCTGCTGACCGGCACGCAGAGCCCGTTCGAGCTGCTCTTCCCCGCCGGGGACACCGCGCGGGCGCTGGCGGTGTACCGGGACTACTCGATCACCCGCTACCTCAACCACGGCGTCGGCGCGGTGCTGCGCCGGATCGCCGCGGCCCACCCGACCGGTCGGTCGGTACGCGTGCTGGAGGCGGGTGCGGGCACCGGCGCCACCACCTCGGTGGTGCTGCCGCTGCTGGCCGGATACGAGGTGGACTACCAGTTCACCGACCTCACCCCGTTCTTCCTCGGCGCCGCCCGCGCGCAGTACCCGACCGCCCGGTTGGCACTGTTCGACCTGGACGGCGACCTGCGCGCCCAGGGCCAGCAGCCCAACTCGGTGGACGTGCTGCTCTGCGCGGGCGTGCTCAGCAGCACCAGGGACGTGCGCGCCGCCCTGCGCCGGGCGGTGGAACTGCTCGCCCCCGGCGGCTGGCTGGTGCTCACCGAACCCACCGCCGAACTACCGCACCTGCTGCTCACCCAGGGCTTCATGATGCTGCCCACCCCCGAGGGCACCACCCCCGTGCACGACCTGGCGCACTGGCGCGAACTGCTCGCCGAGGTCGGCGCCGAGGAGGTGCTGTGCCTGCCCGAACAGGACCACCCCTTCGCCGCGCACGGCATGCACCTCCTCGCCGCCAGGGTGAAGACCGACCGCAGCTCGGTCACCGCGCCGGAACTGCTGGCCCACCTGGCCGAGCGGGTGCCCGCGCACATGGTGCCCGGTCAGCTCCAGCTGGTGGACGCACTGCCGGTCACCGCCAACGGCAAGATCGACCGGGGCGCGCTGGCCAACTGGCGGATCCAGGCGGTCGCCGACGACGGCACCGGTGAGTCCGAGGCCCCGGCCGACGAGCTGGAAGCCACCGTCACCGCGCTGTGGGCCGATGCGCTGGGTGTGACCAGGCTCGGCCGCGAGGACAACCTCTACGAACGCGGCGCGGACTCGCTGATCATGGCCAGGGTCGCGGGCAAACTGCGCGAGCAGGTCGCCGAGGCGGGCGCACTCCCCTACGACACACTGCTGCGCGCCCTGCTCAACGAACCCCGCATCGCCGCCCTGCTGCACCTGCTGCGCACCACCGCGGGCCGCACCCCGGCCGAACTGCCCGCCGCGGCAGCCCGTCCCGGCTCCGGCAACGCGCTGCTGGTGCCCTTCGGCGGCGGCGCGGACGGCCCGGTGCGGGTGCTCTTCCACGCCGCGCTGGGCACCATGGACTACTTCCAGCACCTGGGCAAAGCCCTTGCCGCACAAGAACTCGGCCCGGTGCTGGGCATCGCGGTCGCCGACACCGAGGTCTACTGCGCCACCGCGCCAAGGGATCTGGTCGCCGCGGTCGCCGACGGCTACGCCCAGCGCCTGGTCGAGGAGGGCCACACCCGGTTCCAGCTCGTCGGCTACTGCCTGGGCGGCCTGTTCGCGGTCGAGGTGGCCCGGCGGCTGCTGGAACGCGGACTGGACGTGGTCAACCTCGCCCTGGTCGACAGCATCCCGATGATGCTGGACACCGACGAGGAACTGGCCTTCGAGTCGATCTTCGTGCCGAACCTGGACCTGGACCCGGTCGCCGCCGTGTTCGGCCCGGGAGTCGACGCCGACGACCTGGGCCGCGCGGTGTCGATGCTCATGGCCCGCAACGGAAACCGGATCGACGCCGGTGAACTCGCCGAGCTGACCGGCGACCCCGGCCTGGAGGCGGTGGCCGCGGCCGCCCGCGCCAGAGCCGAAGTGCCGCAGGAGGAACGGCTCGCCGGGTACGCGGCGGCCTGCGCCGAGGGCGCGGGCATCCCGGTCGCGCCGGAACTGATCCCCGCGTTGTTCCGGGTCACCCGGCACAGCGTGATCGCCGCCCGGTTCGACCCCGAGCCCTACGCCGGTGACCTGACCTTCCTGCGCGCCGAACAGGCCCAGTCCTTCGGCATCACCGCCGGGGTCGGACACCTCGCGGAACCGTTCTGGGCCAACACCTGCCTGGGCGAGTTCACCGTGCACGACGTGCCGGGCAACCACTTCAGCGTCATCGAACCACCCCACGTCGGCGGGGTCGCCGAGCACCTGGCGGCCGCCCTGCGCGCCACCATCAACACCGATCAGGAGATCCCGGCATGAGCGGCTCCACCCCGACCGCGTTGCGCGAGTTGCGCGCCCCGGTCATCGGGCTCACCAGGCTGGGCGTGGCCCTGGGCGCACTCGGCGCGCTCACCACGCTGCTGCCGTTCATCGGCATCGCCGAACTCGCCCGCACCCTGCTCACGCCGGGGCCGCTCAACGAGAGCGCCATCATCACCGCCGCGGTGCTCATCGGCGCCGGCGTCATCCTCGGCTGGAGCTGCACCGGCGCGGCACTGTGGGTCACCCACATCGCCGACGGGCGCCTACAGGCCGGACTGCGCCGCAAGCTGGTGGCGCGGCTCGGCCAGGTCGAGCTGGGCTGGTACACCGACACGAACTCCGGCGCGGTGCGCAAGGCCGCCCAGGACGACATCGACGACCTGCACCACCTCATCGCCCACCACGACGTCGAACTGGCCGGCGCGATCGCGCTGCCGGTGGGCGGGCTGGGTTACCTGTTCTGGCTGGACTGGCGACTCGGCCTGCTCGCACTGGCCACCCTGCCGGTCTACATCGTGGCCTACAGCTTCATGATGCGCGGCTTCGCGGACAAGATGCGGCAGATGGACTCCGGCTTCGCCAAGGTGTCCTCGGCGATCGTGGAGTTCGTGCACGGCATCGCCGTGGTCAAGACCTTCGGCCAGGCCGGACGCGCGCACGCCGGATATCGCGGCGCGGTCGGCGAGTTCGCCCAGCGCTACGCGGGCTGGGTGCGCCCGGTGCTGCGGCTGGAGGCGCTGACCTCGATGGCCCTTGCCGTGCCAGTAGTCGCACTGGTCGGCCTCGCGGGCGGGATCTGGTTCACCGCGCAGGGCTGGGTGCACCCGGTGGACGCGCTGGCCGAGGTGCTGGTCGCGGTGGTCATCCCCTCCACCCTGCTCACCCTCAACCAGGGCTTCACCGCCCAGCGCAAGGCGGTGGCCGCGGCCGAACGCCTCACCGCGCTGCTGGCCACCCCCGCACTGCCGGTCACCACGAACCCGGAGCAGCCCACCGGGCACGACGTCGAGTTCGACGCGGTCACCTTCGGCTACACCGAGAACACCCCTGTTCTGTCCACAGTGGACCTGCACTGCCCGGCGGGCACGGTGACCGCGCTGGTCGGCGCCTCCGGTGCGGGCAAGTCCACCCTGGCCACCCTGGTGCCGCGCTTCTACGACGTGACCGGCGGTTCGGTGCGCATCGGCGGCGTGGACGTGCGGAACCTGCTGCCCGCCGATCTCTACCGAACGGTCGGTTTTGTGTTGCAGGACGTGCAGCTGCTGCACGGCAGCGTCGCGGACAACCTCCGGCTGGGCCGACCCCGCGCGAGTGAGGCCGAACTGGTCGAGGCCGCAACCGCCGCCCGCATCCACGACCGGATCACCGCCCTGCCAAGGGGTTATGACTCGGTGGTCGGCGAGGACGCGGTGTTCTCCGGCGGCGAGGCCCAGCGGGTGGCCATCGCCCGCGCACTGCTCGCCGACACCCCGGTGCTGGTGCTGGACGAGGCCACCGCGCACGCCGACGCCGAATCCGAGGCCGACATCCAGGACGCGCTGTCCGTGCTGGCCAGGGGCCGCACCGTGCTGGTCATCGCGCACCGGCTGGCCACCATCACCGGCGTGGACCAGATCGTCGTGCTCCACGAAGGCCGGGTGGCCGAACGCGGCACCCACTCCGAACTGCTCGCCCTGGACGGCCGCTACGCCCGCATGTGGGCCGCCGTGCAGAACCCCGAAGGAGCCACCCGATGATCCGCCACCTCGCCACCGTCCTCGGCGAGCGGCACCGGGGCGCGCTGCGCGCCTACCTGTGCTGGCTGGTCGGTTACGCCGTGCTGGAAGGCCTCGCCATGGTGGCGCTGGTGCCCGCACTGCGTGCACTGCTCGACGGCGACACCGACGGCGCACTGCGCTGGCTGGGTGTGCTCGCCGGGGCCGTGCTGCTCACCTGCGTGGCCCGCTACCAGCAGGCCATGAAGGGCTTCGGCCTGGCCCTGACCACCCTGGAAACCCTGCATGAGCGGCTCGGCGACCACATCGCGACCCTACCGCTGGGTTGGTTCAGCAGTGAGAAGGTCGGCAGGCTCTCCCGCAGCGCCACCAGCGGCACCTTCATGGTCACCAACGTCTTCGCGCACATGCTCACCCCGGTGGTCAGCGGCATCATCACCCCGGCCACCGTCGGCCTCGCCGTGCTGGTGCTGGACTGGCGACTCGGCCTGGTGATCGCACTCAGCGCGCCGGTGGTGTGGACCATCCACCGCTGGTCGGCCGGCGCGATCAGCCGTACCGAGGAAGAGCGCGACGGCGCGGACGCGCTCGCCGCCAGCCGGGTGGTCGAGTTCGCCCGCACGCAGAAGACGTTGCGTGCCTTCGGCCGTGGCACCGAGGGCTACCGCCCGCTGGAAGAAGCCATCGAGAACCGGGGCCGCGCGGGCGGGAACATGTTGCGGCAGACCATGCCCAAGCTGCTCGCCGGTGGCCTGGCCGTGCAGCTGTCCTTCGTGCTGCTCGTGGTGGTCGGTGTGGTGCTGGTGCTCAACGCCGCCATCGACCCGGTGACCCTGGTGGTGCTGCTCGCGCTGTCCGCCCGGTTCGTCGGCCCGCTCACTGAGGTCGCCGGGCGCAGCGGCATGCTGCGGATGGCCGCAAACGACCTGTCCCGCCTCGCCTCGGTGCTCAACGAGCCGCCGCTGCCGGTACCCGCCGATCCCAAGCCGGTCACCAAGCCCGGCGAGATCGAGTTCACCGACGTCACCTTCGGCTACCGCGAGGGCACCCCGGTGCTGGACGGCCTGTCGCTGACCATCCCGCCGCGCACCATGACCGCCGTGGTCGGCGCCTCCGGCTCCGGCAAGACCACACTGACCCGCCTGGTGATGCGCTTCTTCGACGCCAACCAGGGCACCGTGAAGGTCGGCGGCGTCGACGTCCGCGAACTGTCCACAGAGGACCTGATGGCCCAGGTCTCCCTGGTCATGCAGGACGTCTACCTCTTCGACGACACCCTGGAGGCCAACATCCGGATCGGCCGCCCCGGCGCCACCGAGGAGGAACTGCGCGAGGCCGCGCGGATCGCCGGAGTGGACGAGATCGTCGAGCGGCTGCCGGAAGGCTGGGCCACCCGGGTCGGCGAGGGCGGCGCGTCGCTGTCCGGCGGCGAGCGGCAGCGGGTGTCGGTGGCGCGCGCGGTGCTCAAGGACGCGCCGATCGTGCTGCTGGACGAGGCCACCGCCGCGCTGGACCCAGCGAACGAGCGGCACGTGCAGAACGCCCTGCACACCCTGATGAGCCGGTCCACCCTGCTGGTCATCGCGCACCAGCTGCCCACCGTGGTGGCCGCCGACCAGATCCTGGTGCTCGACGGCGGCCGGGTGGCCGAGTCGGGCAGGCACGCCGACCTGCTGGCCGCCGGCGGCCGCTACGCCGAGTTCTGGAACCGCCGCCGGCGCGGCAGCGGCTGGCGCCTGGTCGCGGAGGCGGACGCGTGAGCGGGCTGATCGGCATCGTCGGCGCCTACGGCGACGTCGGCGGCCACGCCACCAGAGCCCTGCACCGAGCGGGGATGGAACTGCGCCTCGGTGGCCGAAATCTGGCCGCTGCCAACGAGTTCGCCACCCAGTTGGACGGGTCGGTCGAGTGTCGCCGGGTCGACTTCCGCGACCCGGCCTCCGCGGCGGAGTTCGCGGACGGCTGCCGGGTGCTGCTCAACTGCGCCGGACCCTCACACGCCGTCGGCGACGTGCTCGCCGAGGCGGCACTGCGGGCCGGGGCGGACTACGTGGACGCCGCGGGCGACGACTCCCTGCACGCCCGGCTGGACAACGACAGGTTCACCGCGGCCGGGCGGGCCGCGGTGCTCTCCGCCGGTGTCCAGCCCGGCCTGACCTCGATCTTCCCCCGCGCCATCGCGGCCGGGCTGGACGAGGTCACCGGGTTGACCGTCTACTTCGGACTCATCGACCGGTTCACCGCGGTCGCCGCCGACGAGTACCTCCAGGCCGTCGCGGACGGACTGAGCACCTCGCGGGCCGCCTGGCGCAACGGGATCCAGCTCGGCGCGCTCACCCGGCGGGACGACATCCGGCTGCCGTTCGTGGCCGGGGAGATCACCGCACTGCCCCAGCTCACCACCGAATCCGTGCGCCTGGCCGAATCCCTCGGCCTGCAGCGCGGCGACTGGCACACCGTGCTCTCCGGCACGCACGTGCTCAGCGTGTTCGACCGGGTGCACGCGCTGGACCGGGCCGAGGCCATCGAGGCGTTGTGCCGCACCAGTCTGCTCGACCTGGCCGGACGTAATCCACTGGCGGTGCTGGCGGTCCGCGCCGAGGGCGTCAAGGACGGCAAGCCAGCCGAACTGTCCTCGGTGCTGCGCGGCCCCGGCAACGCACCGATCACCGGCGCGGTCGCCGCCTTCGCCGCCCGCGCGGTGGCCAGGGGCGAGGTCCCGCCCGGACGGCACTACGCCACCGACGTGCTGGACCCGGTCGCCGTGGTGGCCGAACTGACCGCCCCCGGCGGCCCGGCCGTGGTGGGTGCGGTGCACAGCATCGACACCGACGAGGAGGGCGAACTGTGACCGGCCCGGAAGCCATGCGGCGCCTGGAGGACATCGGGCTGGCCGCCATGGCCGAGATCGTCGCGGGCGCGGGCGAAGGTACCGCCGCCGAACTCGCCGCGACCCTGCGGGTGGCGCCCCGGCACCGCGGGCTGTTCGACCGCTGGCTGGTCGCCCTCACCGGCGCCGGTCTGCTGACCGCCGACGGCGACCGGCTGCGCTGCGTGCCCGCAGCCTCGGCACGTACCGACGGACTCGACGCCGCCTACGCCCAACTCGGCTTCCCGCAACGGATGGCGGCCTTCCACTGCGCCGCGCTCGCCTCGCTGCCCCAGCTGCTGCGCGGTGAGATCGCGGTGCAGGACCTGCTCTTCGCCGACGGCGACCACCTCGCCGCGCTGGCCGCCTACCAGGACAACCACGCCACCAAGGCGCTCAACACCGCCTGCGCCGACCTGGTCCGCGCGGCCGCCGGCCCGGAACCGTTGCGGGTACTCGAGGTCGGCGGCGGCGCGGCGGGCACCACCGAGGCCGTGCTCGCCGCACTGGCCGGAGTCGAGGTGGACTACCTGTTCACCGACCGGTCCACCCTGTTCACCGTGGCCGCGGCCGGACGCCTCGACGTGCGCACCGCCCGCCTCGACCTCAACCGCGACCTCGCCGCACAGGGTTTCGCCCCGGGCAGCGCGGACGTGGTGGTGGCGGGCAACGTGCTGCACAACGCCGTCGACCTCGCCTGCACCCTGCGCGAACTGCGCGAGGTGCTGGCCCCCGGCGGCACCCTGGTCTTCACCGACTGCACCAGGGACAACCACGCGGTGCTGACCTCCATGCACTTCCTGCTCTCCGCCCAGGACGGCGATCCCGCCCCGGGCAGCGGCGACCGGCGCGGCGCGGAACTCTTCCCGCCCGCCGAGCACTGGCGGGAGGAACTGATCGCGGCCGGATTCATCCCGGCGACCGTGACCCAGCCGGACATCCCCGGCGGGCAACGGCTCTTCCACGCCGTGGCCGCACCCCGGGCCAACGAGATCGACGACCTGCTGCGTGCCCTCGGACCGGACCCGGCACGCACCGCGGTGCTGCTGCCCAACGGCGTTGCCGCGCAAGCGGTGCGCGCGGCGGGCGGCACCGTCCTCATCGGACCCGAGGACACCCGGCCCGCCGTGGTGCTGGCCTTCCTGGAACGCAGTGGCGCCCGCACCGCCGTCCTGCCCGGCACACTGGCCGACGCCCTCGCCGCCGATCCCGCGGCCGACCTGACCGACCTGGCCGACCTGGCCCGGGTGGTCTGCGTTGGCGAGGTCCGCCACCCGGAGGCACTGGCCGACCTCGGTCCCGAGGTGCACGTGGTGCACCCGGCAACCCCGGCGGTGGACCCGGTCGCGGCCGCCGAAGCCGAAGCGGAAAGTGCCGTGACCGACCTGGATGTCACGGCCGCGGCCGAGGTCTCCGACGCGGTGAGCGCGCTCTGCCTGCGCGCCATGCTCGCCGCCCTGCACCGCACCGGCAGCCTCACCGCCGGCTCAGCGCACACCGAGGCCCAGATCCTGGACAACGCCAACGTGCTGCCCGAGTTCCACTCCCTGGTCCGGCGCTGGCTGGCCGTGCTCACCCGGGAAGGCCTGCTGGCACTGGACAACGGCCACTACTCGTCCACAGTGGACGCCGGTGCCGACCTCACCGCCGACTGGGACCGCCACGCCGCCGCGTGGGCGGCCACCCTCGGCTCCGCACACACCGTGGCCTACGTGCGGCGCAGCGCCGAACTGCTGCCCGAACTGTTGTGCGGCACCGAACAGGCCGTGCACCTGCTGTTCCCGGAGGGCCGCACCGAGGTCGCCGCCGCGCTGTACCGGGAAAGCGTCACCGCGCGCTACCAGCGGGCCGCGGTCGCCGGACTGCTGCGTGCCGTGGCCGGGTCCGCCCCGGGCCGATTGCGGGTGCTGGAGGTCGGCGCGGGCACCGGCGGCACCACCGAGGCCGTCCTGCCCGCCCTGCACGGCCAGGACGTCGACTACCTGTTCACCGACGTCTCCCGCTACTTCCTGGAACAGGCCCGCACCCAGTTCGGCGACGGAATCCGCTACGGCCGGTACGACATCGACACCGCCCCTTCGGCCCAGGGCATGGCGCCCGGCCAGTTCGACGTGGTCCTCGCGGGCGGGGTGCTCAACGCCGCCGCCGACACCGACACCTCGGTGCGGTGGCTCACCGAACTGCTGGTGCCCGGCGGCTGGCTGGTGCTCACCGAACCCACCGCCGAGGAGCACTGGGTGATGACCTCCCAAGGGTTCCTGATGGCCCAGGCCAAGGACGCGCGCGCCGAGACCGGCGCCACGTTCCTGTCCCTTGACCAGTGGCTGGCCGTGCTCACCGGCGCGGGCCTGCACGTCGAACCCGTGCTGCCCGCCGCCGGACACCCGCTGACCCGCCTGGGGCACCGCGTCTTCCTGACCCGCACCCCCGAGAGGACCTGATATGTGCGGCATCACCGGCTGGGTCGCCTTCGAGGCCGACCTGACCACCCAGCGGCCGATCGTCGAGGCGATGACCGCCACCATGGCCGAGCGCGGCCCGGACGAGAGCGGCGTGTGGCTGGACCGGCACGTGGCCCTGGGACACCGGCGGCTGGCCGTGATCGACCTGCCCGGCGGCCGCCAGCCCATGCGCGCGGACACCCCGGCCGGACCGGTCGTGCTGGTCTACTCCGGCGAGGTCTACAACTTCACCGAACTGCGCACCCAGCTCACCGGCCTCGGCCACCACTTCCGCACCGGCAGCGACACCGAGGTGGTGCTGCGCGGCTACCTGGAATGGGGCGAGCAGCTCGCCGAACGCCTCAACGGCATGTACGCCTTCGCCATCTGGGACGGCCGCGAGCAGAAGCTGGTGCTGATCCGGGACCGGATGGGCGTCAAACCGCTGTACCTGCACCGCACCCCCGACGGTGTGCTGTTCGGCTCCGAACCCAAGGCGGTGCTGGCCAATCCGCGCTTCCGCAGGCGGGTGGACACCGGCTGCCTGCGTGAGCTGGTCGGCTTCACCAAGGCCCCCGGCTGGGCGCTGTGGCGCGATCTGCACGAGGTCGAACCGGGCACCGTGGTCACCGTGGACGCCGCCGGTCTGCGTGAGCGCACCTACTGGCGGCTGGAAACCCTCGAGCACACCGACGATCCGCGGACCAGCGTCGCCAGGGTCAGCGAGCTGCTCACCGATGTGGTGGCTCGCCAGGTGGTCGCCGACGTGCCGCGCTGCGTGCTGCTCTCCGGCGGCCTGGACTCCTGCGCGGTCACCGCACTGGCCGCGAACGAACTCAGCGCGTCGGGGGAGAAACTGCGCTCCTTCGCGGTGGACTTCGCCGGGTACGAGGAGAACTTCCGCCCCGACGAACTGCGCGAGACCCCGGATTCCCCGTTCGTGCGCGAGGTTTCCGCGCACGTGGGCACCGAACACCAGAACGTGGTGCTCGACTCGCGGGCGCTGATGGACCCGGCCCTGCGCCGGGCGGTGGTCGCGGCCAGGGACATGCCGATCGGCCTCGGCGACATCGACAGCTCGATGCTGTTGCTGTTCCGGGCCATCCGCCGGGAATCCACGGTCGCGCTCTCCGGTGAGTTCGCCGACGAACTGTTCGGCGGCTACGCCTGGTTCCACCACCCGGCCGCCCGCGACGCCGACACCTTCCCGTGGCTGGCCTTCCAGAACACCTACACCGCCGACCGCACCACCCCGCTGCGCCCGGAACTGCGGGCAGCACTGGACATCGGCGGTTACGTCGCCGACGAGTACGCCACCGCGGTGGCCAAGGTCGAACACCTCGACGGCGAGGACGCCTTCGCCCGCCGGATGCGCACCAGCAGCCACCTGCACATCACCCGCCTGGTCCGGGCCATGCTGGACCGCAAGGACCGGATGTCCATGGCCGTGGGCCTGGAAGTCCGGGTGCCTTTCGCCGATCACCGGCTGGTCGAGTACGTCTACAACACGCCCTGGTCGCTCAAGACCGCGGACGGCCGGGAGAAGGGCCTGCTGCGTCAGGCCGTCGCCCACCTGCTGCCGCGGTCGGTGGTGGAGCGGGTGAAGAGCCCGTATCCGTCCACACAGGACACCGGCTACGCGCTCGCGTTGCAGGAACAGGCCCGCGAGGTGCTCGCCGAGACCGACAGCCCGGTGTTCGCGGTGTTCGACCGGGCCTGGCTGCACCAGGTCGCCACCGGAGCGGCCGAGGCGGTCACCGGCGGCGTGCGCACCGGCGTGGAACGCGCCCTGGACTTCCACCACTGGGCCGATCTGTACCGGCCCGAACTAGACCTGGTCTGAGGAGAACTCGATGCTCGACATGAGGGATGCCCTGCTGCTCGGCGAGGAGTTCATCCAGGACTCCCACACCGTCGCCGCCGGCATGCGCGAGACCACCCCGGTGCGATTCGCCGTGCTGCCGGGCGGTTTCCCGGTGTGGCTGGTGACCGGGTACGCCGAGGCCCGCGCGGTGATGACCGACGCCCGGTTCAGCAGCCACCGCGTCTACGACCGCCTGGAACGGCTGCGGATCGGCCCGGACGCGGAGAGTTCCTTCTCCGACGACCTGGTGATGAACTTGCTCAACCTGGACCCGCCGGATCACACCCGGCTGCGCAAGCTGGTGGCCAAGGCGTTCACCACCCGCTCGGTGGAGCCGATGCGCGAACGCATCGAGCAGATCACCGACGAACTCCTGGATGCCATGGCTGGCAAGGACTCGGTGGAGTTCCTGGCCGATTTCGCCTACCCGCTGCCGATCCAGGTCATCTGCGAACTGCTCGGCGTGCCCTTCGCCGACCGCGATGACTTCGTGGACTGGTCACGCACCATGGTCGCGGCCACCACCCCGGAGGAGATCGGCGCGGCCTCCATGCGGATGGCCGCCTACCTCGGCGACCTGGTCGAGGCCAAACGGGCCGGGCCGACCGAGGACCTGCTCTCGGAACTGGTGCACGTCAGCGAGGACGGCGACCGGCTCTCCCGCCGCGAGCTGATCGCCACCGCCGTCGTGCTGCTCACCGGCGGCTTCGAGACCACGGTCAACCTGCTCTCCAGCGGGATGCTCGCCCTGCTGCGCCACCCCGACCAGCTCGCCCTGCTGCGCGCGGACCGCTCGCTGCTGCGCAACGCGGTCGAGGAGTTCCTGCGCTATGAGACCCCGAACAACCTGTCCTCGCCGCGCTACACCACCGAGGACGTCGAACTCGGCGGCGTGCGCATCCCCGAGGGGCACTTCGTGATGGTGTCCTGGCTGGCAGCCAACCGCAGCGACCGCTTCGCCGAACCCGACCGCCTGGACATCACCAGGGCGGCAGGCGGGCACCTGGCCTTCGGGCACGGCATGCACTACTGCGTTGGCGCGCCACTGGCCCGACTGGAAGGCGAGATCGCCTTCGGCCGACTGCTGGACCGCTTCACCGAGATCGAGCTGGTGTCCACTGTGGACGAGTTGCGCTGGCGGCACAGCACCGCCATGCACGGCCTGGAGACCCTGACGCTGAGGCTGCGCTGATGTCGGCGGAGCGACCGTACCCGTTCAACCACCCGGAAAGCCTTGCCCTGGCGCAGGAATATGCCGAGATCCGGCAGTGTCCCGGCCTGACCAGGGTGCGCCTGCCCTACGGTGAACCGGCCTGGCTGGTCACCCGGCATGAGGAAGCCCGCGCGGTGCTGGCCGATCCCCGGTTCAGCCGCGCCGAGGCCAGCAGGCGGGACGCGCCGCGCACCACGCCGGTGAGTCCGATCGGCATCGTGGCCATGGACCCGCCAGAGCACACCCGGCTGCGCAAGGTGGTCGCCCAGGCGTTCACCGGCAGGCGCGCCGAGGCCCTGCGGCCGTTCGTGCGCGCACAGGCCGAGCAGGCGGTACAGGCGTTGCGGGCACACGGTGGTCCGGCCGACCTGGTCGAGCACGTCGCGCTGCCGGTGCCGATCCAGGTGATCTGCGAGCTGCTCGGCGTGCCGGTGGCCGACCGGGACCGGTTCCGGGCCTGGAGCGAGGTGGTGCTCTCCACCAGTGGCAGCACCCCCGAGCAGTTCGGCCAGGCCACCGGGGCGCTGATGGCCTATATGGGCGGGCTGCTCACGCTGCGGCGCACCGACCCGGCCGATGACCTGCTCAGCGCACTGGCCGAGGCGGGCGCCGACGGCGAGCGACTGTCCGAAGTGGAGCTGGTGCAGCTGTGCATCGCGCTGCTGCTCGGCGGTTACGAGACCACCGCCACCGAACTGGCCAACTTCGCGCACACCCTGCTCACCACCCCCGGCGCCTACGCCCGGCTGTGCGCCGAACCGGAGTCGATCGCCGAGGCGGTGGAGGAACTGCTGCGGGTGGTGGCCATGCCCTCGGCCGCGGCCATGCCCCGCTACGCCCGCACCGACCTGGACATCGGCGACCAGCACATCTGCCGCGGCGAGGCGGTGCTGGTGGCCCTCAGCGCCGCCAACCACGACCCGGCGCGCTACCCCGATCCCGACGAACTCGACCTGAACCGCCCGCCCCGGCAGCACCTGGCCTTCGGGCACGGCAGCCACCACTGCGTTGGCGCCGCCCTGGCCCGCGTGCAACTCCAGGAAACACTGCGCGCGCTGACCCGGTCGCTGCCGGGCCTGCGCCTGGCAGGCGAGGTCAGCTGGAAGCCCGCCGCGTTCCTGCGCGGTCCGCGCGTGCTGCCGGTGGCCTGGTGAACGAGAGAGGAAACCCCGTGTTCCACCCGACCGACCCCGCTGCGCTGACCAAGCTGCTGGCGAGCACCCTCGACCTGCCCGAGCAGCAGATCGGCCCCGAGGACAACCTCATCGAACTCGGCCTGGACTCCATCACCATGATGCGCCTGGCCGGAGCGTGGCGGAAAGCCGGACTGCGTATCGCTTTCGGTGACCTGGTCGCCGATCCGCGACCGGCCGCCTGGCAGGCCCTGCTCACCGCGGCCGAGGCCCCCGCGGTGGTGGCCGCGCCGGTGCTCGCCGAGATCGACGAGAGCGCGCCGTTCCCACTGGCGTTGATGCAGCACGCCTACTGGGTGGGCCGCCAGCCAGGCCAGCGGCTCGGTGACGTGGCCGCGCACTTCTACCACGAGTTCGACGGCGAGGGGATCGACCCGGAGCGGCTGGAATCCGCGGTGCGCCAGGTGATCGAGCGGCACGGCATGCTGCGGGTGCGCATCGGCGATGACGGCACCCAGCACGTCGGCGCGTCCCGCTGGCCCGGCCTGACCGTGCACCGCGACCCCGACCTGGCCGCGTTGCGCGAGCGGTTGTCCCACCGCGCCATGGACATCGCCGCCGGCGAGGTCTTCGACGTGCGACTCTCCCTGCTGCCGGAGGGCCGCACCCGGGTGCACGTCAACCTGGACATGGTGGCCGCGGACGCGCTCAGCCTGCGGGTGCTGCTGGCCGACCTGGCCACCGCCTACGCCGGAAACCCGTTGCCGCCCTTGGCCTACAGCTTCCCCCGCTACCTCGCCGACCGGCAGGCCGAACCCACCGCCGCCGACCTGGCGTACTGGCGGGATCGCCTGCCCGAACTGCCCGGCGCACCACGGCTGCCCACCACCGGCGGCGGCGTCCCCGTGGTGCAGCGCAGGCACCGCTGGCTGGACCCCGCCGAAGTCCGCGCGCTGACCACCCACGCCCAGCGGCACGGCCTGACCCCGGCAATGGCCCTGGCCGCGGTGTTCGCCGAGACCCTGACCGGGTGGAGCGCCGACCCGCGATTCCTGCTGAACCTGCCACTGTTCGACCGCGAACCCCTGCACCCCGACGTGGACGCCCTGGTCGGCGACTTCACCTCCTCGGTGCTCCTGGAATGGGACGGCGGCCTGCCCGGTGGCTTCGCCGAGCGTGCCGCCCGGTTGCAGCAACGCTTCCACGCCGATGTCGCGCACACCGCGCACTCCGGCGTCGACGTGCTGCGCGACCTGTCCCGCCTGCACGGCGAACAGGTGCTCGCCCCCGTGGTCTACACCAGCGCGCTCGGCCTGGGCGAGCTGTTCTCACACCAGGTCAGGGACACCTTCGGCGAGGCCGCCTGGATCATCTCCCAGGGCCCGCAGGTGTGGCTGGACGCCCAGGTCACCGAACTCAACGACGGCCTGCTGGTCAACTGGGACATCCGCGAGGACGCCTTCACCCCCGGCGTGCCCGAAGCGATGTTCACCGCCTACTGCGGCCTGCTGGACCGCCTGCTCAGCACCGCCGAGGCCTGGACCACCGAGGTCGGCCCACTGCTGCCCGCCATCCAGACCGAGATCCGCGACCGGGTCAACGCCACCGACGTACCCCGCCAGCCCCAGGCCCTGCACGAGCAGTTCTTCGCCCAGGCCAAGGAAACCCCGGATGCGCCCGCCCTGCTGTGCGGCCAGGAAGTCCTGAGTTACGGCGAACTCGCCACTGCCGCACTCCGGGTCGCGGGCCACCTGCGTGCCCAAGGCGCGGCCGGACTGGTCGCGGTCTCCCTGCCCAAGGGGCCAGAGCAGGTGGTGGCGGTGCTCGGTGTGCTTGCCGCCGGGGCCGCCTACCTGCCACTGGCCGTGGACGCGCCGCCGGTGCGCCGGGAGCGCATCCTGCGTGCCGCGGGCGTGACACACGTGGTCGACAGCATCGAGGTCACCGCGGAACCGTTGCCGGAACCCGTGTTCGCCGACGACCTGGCCTACGTGATCTTCACCTCCGGCTCCACCGGGGAGCCCAAGGGCGTGGAGATCAGCCACGCCGCCGCGGTCAACACCATCGCGGATCTCAACGCCCGCTTCAAGATCGGCGCATCCGACCGCACGCTTGCCTTGTCCGCACTGGAATTCGACCTGTCCGTCTACGACATCTTCGGCCCGCTCTCCGTCGGCGGCGCGGTGGTGTGCGTGCGTGAGCAGGGCCACCGGGACGCCTCCGCCTGGGTGCGAGAACTGTTGCAGCACAACGCCACCGTGCTCAACTGCGTGCCCGCCCTGCTGGACATGGTCCTCACCGCCGCCGACACCGCGCTCCCGCTGCGCACCGTCATCCTCGGCGGCGATTGGGTCACCGTGGACCTGCCCGCCCGCCTGGCCGCCCTCGCCCCCGGCGCGCGCTTCGCCGGACTGGGCGGCACTACCGAGACCGCCATCCACTCCACCGTCTGCGAGGTCACCGCGGTCGATCCACAGTGGACCTCGGTGCCCTACGGCACACCACTGGACAACGTCCGATGTCGAGTGGTCGACGCCCTGGGCCGGGACTGCCCGGACTGGGTGCCCGGCGACCTGTGGATCGGCGGCGCCGGTGTCGCACTGGGCTACCGCAACGATCCGGCCCGCAGCGCGGATCGCTTCGTCGCACACGACGGCCGCCGCTGGTACCGCACCGGCGACCTGGCCCGCTACCGCGACGGCGGCGTGCTGGAGTTCCTCGGCCGGGCCGACCACCAGGTGAAGCTGCGCGGCCACCGGGTCGAACTCGGCGAGGTCGAGGCCGCGCTCACCGACCACCCGGCGGTCAGCGCCGCGGTGGCCACCGTGCTGGACCGCCGGGTACTGGCCGCCGCGGTCACCGGCGAGGTCGACGAGACCGAACTGCTGGCCTTCGTCACCGACCGGCTGCCCACCGCCATGGTGCCCGGCGTGCTGCTCACCCTGCCCGCCTTCCCCCTGACCACCAACGGCAAGGTCAACCGCCCGGCCCTGCGCACCCTCTTGGAAGAACGCGACGCCGGGTCCGCACAGGTGATCACCTTGCCCAGCACCAAAACCGAGGTGCTGGTCGCACAGATCTGGCAGGAACTCCTCGGTGTGTCGGCGGTCGGCCGTGAACACGACTTCTTCACCCTCGGCGGCGACTCCCTCCTGGCCACCCGCCTGATCGGCAAACTGCGCGCCGAGGGACTGGCGGGCGCGGCGCTGTCCGACCTGTTCGCCAACCCGGTCCTGTCCGCCTTCGCCACCACCCTCACCGCGGGCGAAGGTGGCCCCGCACAACTGGAACTCGTCGCCGACCCCGACCACCAGTTCGACCCGTTCCAGCCCACCGACGTGCAACGCGCCTACTGGCTGGGCCGCTCCACCGAGTTCACCCTCGGCGGCGTCGGCTGCCACTTCTACCGCGAGTACGACGTGGCCGAACTGGACCTGACCCGGCTGGAAGCCGCGGTCAACCAGCTCATCGCCCGGCACGGCATGCTGCGCGCGGTCTTCGACGACCGCGGTGACCAGCGCGTGCTGCCCGAGGTCCCGCACTTCACCGTCGAGGTCGCGGAAAACCCGGAGCAGCTCCGGGAAGCCTTGTCGCACCACGTGTTCGACCCGGCGGAGTGGCCGCTGTTCCGCATCGCGGTGGCCCCCAACGGATCCAGCACCCGGCTGGCCATCGGCATCGACAACCTCATCGCGGACGCGCTGAGCGTGCTCATCGTCTACACCGAACTCGCCGCCCTGCACGATCACGCCGACACCGAACTCCCGCCGATCGACCTGTCTTTCCGGGACTACGTCAGCAGCCTGCCCGCCGAACCCGCCGCCGCCTCCACCGCCTACTGGTCCACCCGCCTGGACACCCTGCCACCCGGCCCCGCCCTGCCACTGGCCATCGACCCGGCCGAGATCGCCGAACCCCGGTTCACCCGGCGGGCCACCGTGCTCGATCCCGTGCGCTGGCAACGGGTTCTGCAGCTGTCCCGCGAGTACGGCAGCACCCCGTCCTCGGTGCTGCTCACCGCTTTCGCCGAGGTGCTCAGCGCGTTCAGTGCCCGCCCCGACCTCACCCTGAACCTGACCCTGTTCGACCGCCGCGAGGTGCACCCGCACGTGGCCAGGGTGCTCGGCGACTTCACCTCGCTGCTGCTGGTCGGCTACCAGCCCCAGCCCGGCGAGTCGTGGCTGGACCGGGTGCGCGCGGTGCAGGCCGACCTGTGGCGCGCACTGGACCACCGCGAGGTCTCCGCCATCCAGGTGCTGCGCGAACGCAGCAGGCGCACCGGCGAGGCCGAGGTGACCATGCCGGTGGTGTTCACCAGCGCCCTCGGCCTGCCCACCGCCGCCCCCGCCGGCGAGGGCCTGCTGGCCAACCCGGTCTGGGGTGTCTCGCAGACCCCGCAGGTGTGGCTGGACCATCAGGTGGTGGAACGACATGGCCAGGACGGCATCGCGGTCGAACTGAACTGGGACGCCGTCGAGGACCTGTTCCCGGCCGGACTCCTGGACGCCATGTTCGAGTCCTACCTGCGCCTGGTCGACTGGCTCTGCACCGAGGACTGGACCGGCCCCGTCCCCGCCGCACTGCCCGCCCCGCAACAGGAAACCCGATCCGAGGTCAACGCCACCGAAGAAGCCCAGCAGGAAACCCTGCTGCACAACGGTTTCTTCACCCAGGCCGCCCGCCGCCCGGACGCGGTCGCGCTGATCGCGGGCCCGGACCGGGTGACCTACGGCGACCTCGCCGACCGCGCCCTGCGGGTGGCCGGACTGCTCGCCGAACACGGCGTCACCCCCGGCGAACCCGTTGTGCTGCACCTGCCCAAGGGCATCGACCAGATCGCCGCCGTGCTCGGCGTGCACGCCGCGGGCGGCGCCTACGTCCCGGTCGGCGTCGACCAGCCAGCCGTGCGCCGGGACAGGATCATCACCACCTCCGGTGCCCGCCTGGCCCTCACCGACGACCTGGCCCGCGGCCTGCCCGGCACCGTGCTCACCATCGCCGACGCGCACAACCACACCCCGGCCACCCAGCTGTCCACTGTGGACGGCGAAACGCTGGCCTACGTGATCTTCACCTCCGGCTCCACCGGTGAGCCCAAGGGCGTGGAGATCACCCACCGGGCCGCGGTGAACACCGTGGAGGACATCAACACCCGCTTCGGTGTCACCGCCGCGGACCGGGTGCTCGCGGTCTCCGCGCTCGACTTCGACCTCTCCGTCTACGACGTCTTCGGCCTGCTGTCCGCGGGCGGGGCACTCGTGCTCCTCGGTGAGGAGGAACGGCGGGACGCCCGGCGCTGGGCCCAACTGGTCCGCGAACACGGTGTCACGGTGTGGAACACGGTGCCCACCCTGCTGGACATGCTCCTGGTGGTCGCCGAGAACGGCCTGCCGCCGGAAAGCCTGCGGCTGGCCCTGGTCTCCGGTGACTGGGTCGGCCTCGACCTGCCCGGCCGCCTGGCCGCCACCGCCCCGGCCGCCCTGCTGGTCGCCCTCGGCGGCGCCACCGAGGCCGCCATCTGGTCCAACGCCCTGGAGGTCCGCGAGGTCGACCCGGCCTGGCGCTCGGTGCCCTACGGCTACCCGCTGCGCAACCAGCGCTACCGGGTGGTGGACGCCTTCGGCCGGGACTGCCCGGACTGGGTGCCCGGCGAACTGTGGATCGGCGGCGCGGGCGTTGCCCTGGGCTACCGCGGCGCACCGGAACTGACCGCCCGGTCGTTCGTGCACACCCCCGACGGCCGCTGGTACCGCACCGGCGACCTCGGCCGCTACCAGCCCGGCGGCCTGCTGGAGTTCCTGGGCCGCACCGACCAGCAGATCAAGGTGCGCGGCCACCGGGTCGAACTCGGCGAGATCGAGGCCGTGCTCGGCCAGCACGAGTCGGTCGAGCGCGCCGTGGTGGTCCAGGTCCGCGGCCGCCTCTGCGCCGCGATCGTGCCCACCGGCAAGATCGGGGAACGCACCCTGCTGGACTGGGCCGCGGCCCGGCTGCCCGGCCACATGGTGCCCGACTCGGTCACCGAGTTCGCGGAGTTCCCGCTCAGCGCCAACGGAAAGGTCGACCGGGCCACCATCGCCGCCCGCAGCGGCACCCGCGCGGAAACCGCGCAAACCCCCACCGGCCCGGTGGAGACCGCCATCGCCGAACTGTGGACCAGGGTCCTGGACGTCCCCCGGATCGGCCGCCAGGACAGCTTCTTCGCCCTGGGCGGCGACAGCGTGCGCGCCATCCGATTCATCGAACTGGCCCGCCAGGAACTCCGCCGCGACATCCCGCTGGCCCGCTTCTTCGCCGCCCCACTGCTGCACCTGGTCGCCGCCGCCGCGGTCCCGGCCGGTGCGGCGGAAGTGGAGGAAGGGGAAATCTGACCCTGCCGTCCCAGCACAGTTCTCGCAGGTAGCGGCGTTGTCCGGCGTTGTCGGCCGCCGGGCTCGCGGGTTGTCCGGTCTTCGATGTCCGGCCCCGCGAACCCGGCGGTGCACAACGCGGCGCTGATAGATCCCTCCCAGGCCGGTCCACTGGGGGATCCGCCCACTGGCGAGAAGAGGGCCGGCGCACCCGCGCGGCCCGGTGTGCGTGCGGGAGGGATCAACGGTGCCTGGGACCAGACGTGTCGTGGCGGGACTGCTCAGCCTGGCGCTGGTGGCGAGCACGCCCCAGGTCATCGCCCCACCACTCGCGGGGGCGGCCACCCTGCCCGAAGGCGCCGCCCGGCAGGCGCCCCAGCAGCGCTCCGGCAACCCGGACGGCCTGCCCGGCCGGGTCCCGGTGGAGCAGACCACCGCGAAGGGCGGTCCCGGACCCGCCGGGAGCCAACGTCCACCGGGCGCCGTGCCCGATCGGCCACCGCTGCCGGAACTACGCACCGAGCGGACCGGGCCGGAGCGGCGCACCGACATCAGGGTCACCCCGGTACCGGCCGCCGAGCGGGGTTTCACCGCCGCCAGCCGGGAACTGCCCGACCAGCGCACCGCCACCTCGACGGTCTTCCGCAACCCCGACGGCAGCCACACCCGCCGCCTGCACACCGAACCCGTGCACCTCCGGCAGGCCGACGGCAGCTGGACGCCACTGGACCTCACCCTGCGCCCCGGCGAGCGCCTCAGCCCGCGCACCGCCTCCTACGACACGAGTTTCGCCGGCTCCGGCGCGGACCAGCGGCTGGCCTCGATCGCGCTGAGCCGGGAGCACCAGATCGCCTTCGGCCTGCGCGGGGCAGGCTCCGCCGCACCCCGGGTGGACGGCGCGACCGCCACCTACCCGGGGGTGCGGCCGCACACCGACGTCGAACTGGCCGCCACCGCGGGCGGGGTGAAGGAGAACCTCCTCCTGCACTCCCGCGCGGCACCCACCAGCTTCGACTTCCCGTTGCACCTCAAGGGACTGCGCGCGGAACTGGACGGATCCCAGGTGCTGCTCAAGGACGGCGCGGGTGCGGTGCGCGCGCTCATCCCGCCGGGCTGGATGCGGGACGCGCGCGGCGTGGAATCCCACGACGTGCGCTACCTGCTGCACCAGGACGGCGGCACCCAGGTGCTGCGGGTGGAACTGGCCGCGGACTGGCTGGCCGCACCCGAACGCGCCTACCCGGTGCTGGCCGACCCGTCCGTGCAGATCACCGCGGCCACCGACGACACCTACGTGACCAAGGGCCGCAGCGCCAACAACTCCGCCGCCATCGACCTGCGCGCGGGCAACCAGGCCGGGGTCGGCGTGCACGCGGCGTTCCTGCACTTCCCCGACCTGGTCGGCAACCTGCGCAACCAGTACGTCAACGGCCTCGCGCTCAACCTGTACAACTCCGACTCCGGTTCCTGCACCCCGCGCCCGGTCGACGTCTACGCCGTCGGCGGCTCCTGGGACGGCGGGCAACTGCGCTCCTGGCCCGGCCCGCCGCTGGCCCAGCACCTGGCGCAGCGCGGCTTCGCGCACGGCAAGGCCGGCTGCCCGGCCGCGCGGGTGGACTTCGACCTCAACGCCGACCTGGCCACCGACTGGACGCACGGCGCGCCCTTCCACGGCCTGGCGGTGCGGGCCGCCGACGAGCGGGACACCGCCGCCTACAAGCAGTTCGGCTCGGCCAACGGTCCGGCCAACGCCAAACCGTTCCTGGACGTCACCTACGCGCCGCAGGGCGCCGACTACAAGGTCGAGGAGGTCGTGCTGCCGTTCAACAACCTCGACGGCAGCATCGCGGTGACCGTGCGCAACCGCGGCGCCGGGCACTGGGGCCCCGGCGGCGCGGTCAAGTTCGGCGTGCAACTGGTGCAGAACGGTCAGGTCAAGCAGGACACCAGGAACATCAGCCTGCCGCACGACGTGCCGCCGGGCGGCTCCGCGCTGGTCCGCGCCACACTGGCCAAGCAGCCGCCGGGTGACTACGCGGTGGTGCTCACCATGTACGACAACGGCGCCGACTTCCACACCGCGTACGGCGTGCCACGGGGCCAGTTCGGCCTGCAGATCAAGAACATCAAGCCGACCTCGGACAAGCAGCAACCCGGTTCCGGCGCACTGGTCGGCTCGCTGCGCCCCACCCTGCACGCCGAGGGCGTCGACCCGGACAACTGGCCCGCCAAGGGCCTGACCTACAACTACAAGGTCTGCGCCGGCACCCCGGAGCACCCGGTGGACTGCGTGGAATCCGGCTGGACCAACGCCACCTGGGCCCCACCGCCCGGCGCGCTGAAATGGAGCCGCGACTATTACTGGTGGGTGCAGGTGCACGACACCGCCGAGGCCGGGGCCTGGGTGGGGCCGCTGCTGCTGAGCACGCAGGTGCCGCAACCGCAGATCACCGCGCACCTGGGCGGCACACCGGACAGCCTCGCGCCAGGACTGGACCCGCAGGTCGGCAACTTCGGCCTGGCCAGCCGGGACGCCGAGGTCGCCACGGTCGGCCCCGACCTGGTGCTCACCCGCACCTACAACAGCCTGGACCCCAGGCCGCACAACGCTTTCGGCGAAGGCTGGGCGTCCAGGCTGGACATGGAACTGACCGCGGACGAGGACGGCTCGGGCAACGTGGTCGTCACCCTGGACTCGGGGCGGCAGATCCGGTTCGGCCGCAACCACGACGGCGGATTCGCCCCACCGGCGGGGCAGAACCTGACCCTGGTGCACGATCCGGTACGCGGCGAGTACACGCTGCGGGACCGCACGGCCACCCGGTGGACCTTCAACGCCTGGGGCCGGTTGCGCACGATCACCGACGGCAACGGGCTCACCGAGGAACTCCAGTACGACCAGGCAGGGCCGACCGGGAAACCGCACACCCTGCGCAACCTGGTCAGCGGCCGCACCCTGAGCATGACCTGGCTCAACGGACACGTCACCGCGGTCAGCACCGCCGCCCCCAGCGCCGGGGCGCAACCGCTGAGCTGGACCTATGAGTACCAGGGCGATCGGCTGGTCAAGGCCTGCGCGCCAGGGGCCGCGCCGAACTGCACCCGCTATGACCACCAGGGTGGTTCGCACTACCGCTCCACCGTCGCCGACGACAGCCCGCGCGGGTTCTGGCGACTGTCCGAAAAGGACGCTTCGGCCGGCGCGGCGAACGCGGTGGCCCGCCAGGCCGGTGCGGACAAGGGCGGCTACACCGGAGTGACCCTCGGCGCGGCCGGACCACTGGCCGGGACCGGGGACACCGCGGCGGCCTTCGACGGGGCCAACAGCCGGATCGTCCTGCCGGACAAGCTGGCCAGCCCCACCAGCACCCTGGCGGTGGAGCTGTGGTTCCGCACCACCAGGGACGGCGTGCTGCTCAACACCAGCGACCGGCCCTTCGGCAGCGCCGAGGTGCGCGCCTCCACCCCGATCCTCTACGTCGGCCAGGACGGTCACCTGCGCGGTGGTTTCTGGGTGCCGCAACCGGACGGGCCCCGGCAGGTCACCTCGGCCGCGCCGGTGGACGACGACAGGTGGCACCACGTGGTGCTCTCCGGATTCGTCAACTCCCAGACCCTCTACCTGGACGGGGTGCCGCAGGGCACCGTCACCGGGCTCATCGACCACGACGAGCAGCCGCACCTGACCGTCGGCGCCGGCCGCGGCAAGGGCTGGCCCTCAGCCGGGGAGGGCGAGTTCCACTTCAGCGGGTTCATCGACGAGGTGGCCCTCTACCAGCACGCCCTGGGCCACACCGCGATCCGGCGGCACCACGCCGCCGCGCGCCGGGCCGAACTGCTCACCAAGATCACCCTGCCCCAGGACGACCGGGTGCAGGCCCAGCTCACCTACGACGACGCGCAGGACCGGGTGGCCACCCTGACCGACCACAGCGGCAGGCAGTGGCGGCTGGACACCCCGGCCCGGCACGAGGCCACCAGGATGGTGGTGCTGCGCGGCCCCTACCCGGAGGCGACCTACACCTACGACGCCGACCGCGGTGGCCGCCCGGTCGCCGAAACCCAGGACGGCGGCACCCGCCGCTACGAGTACAACGCGATCGGCGCGCTGGCCGCGGTCACCGACGAGAACAACCACCGGATCAGCTTCACCACCGACGAACGCGGCAACGTGCTCTCCCGCACCAGCTGCCGCGACACCTCCTCCTGCCAGACCAGCCACGCCACCTACCACCCACCGCAGCCGGATCCCCTCGATCCGCGCAACGACCGGCGCACCAGCGATTCCGACGCCCGCTCCAGCGGCCCGGCCGACACCACCTACCGCACCAGCTACGGCTACGACGCCCTCGGCAGGCAGACCGAGGCGAAGTACCCGGCCCCGGCCGGATCGGCCGCGCCGACCGAGAAATGGGTGTACAGCAGGGGATCGGAGGCCGCGGTCGGCGGCGGCGTGGTCCCGGCCGGGCTGCTGATCGAGCACACCGGCAAGCGGCCGGGCCAGGTCACCCGCTACGGCTACCGCGCCAACGGCGACCTGGCCGAGGAAACCTCGCCGCTGGGTCTGCGCACCGGCTACGAACAGGACCTGATCGGCAGGCGGATCCAGGCCAGCACCAGCTTCGGCGCCACCGGCTACACCTACACCCCGCGCTCGGAACTGGCCACCGTCACCACCCCCGGCGTGCCCAACCCGCTGACCGGGAAAACACACACCCTGCAGGTGCGGCACAGCTACGACGGCAACGGCAACCAGACCCGGCACGAACTGCACGACCTGACCGGCGGCGACGCGGCCAGGGCCACCGGCTACGAATACGACCCGCAGGACCGCCCGGTCAAGGTCACTTTCCCGGACGGCACCACGGAAATCCGGGAGTACCGGGACGCGGGACGGCAGCTCGTGGTGCGCGACGCCGCGGGCACCATCGCCACCACCCACCTCGATCACCGGGCCCGGGTGCTGCGCCGCACCGTCTCCGGCATCGGCGCCGATCCGGCCAACCCCGGGGCCAACGCGGTGCTCACGGTCGAGGCCAACACCCACGACCCGGCTGGCAGGCTCGCGCTCAGCCGGGACGCGATGGGCCGGGAAACCAGCTACACCTACTTCGACGACGGGCTCCCGGCCACCGCCACCCGCCGCGGTGTGGTGCAGCCGGACGGCTCGACCCGCGAGGTCCGCCTGGAGAGCCGCGAGTACGACCCGGCGGGCAACCTGACCACCTTGGTCGGCGCGGGCGGCGTCACCACCACCGCGGCCTACGACCGGGCCGGGCTACCCGAGACGGTCACCTTCGACCCGGGGAAACTCAAGCGGGTCACCACTTTCCGCTACGACCCGGACGGTCAGGTCAGCAGCCGCGCCAGCACCGGACCGGTCGCCCCCGGCCGGGTCGAGACCACCAGCTTCGGCTACGACGCCGACGGCAACCAGCTGCGCGAGGAGGTCGCGCTCGGCTCCGGCGGCAGCCTGCTCACCACCGTGGTCCGCGATCCACGCGGCCTGGTGGTGGCCGAGGCCGACCGGGCGCGCCTGGTCACCAACACCACCCTGGACGCGCTCGGCCGCCCGGTCACCCGCACCAGCCCACAGGTGCAGGCCTGGACGGCCGGTCAGCCCGCACGGCAGGTCCGGCCGGAAACCACCGTGGGCCACAACGCCTTCGGCGAGATCACCGGAGCGCGGGACGCCAACGGCGCGGTCACCACCGTGGCCTATGACCGGATGGGCCGCCAGGAAACGCTCACCCGGCCCGGCTACACCCCGCCCGGTGGACAGCCGATCACCGCGACCACCCGCACCGGCTACGACGAGGTGGGCAACCCGAAGTCGGTGACCGATCCGCTGGACCGGGTCACCACCCGGACCTTCGACCCCTACGGCCGGGTGCGCACCGAAACCCGCCCGCCGGTGGACGGTCGGCCCAGCACCAGCACGAACTTCTACAACCGCAACGGCGAACTCGTCGGCCAGGCCGATCCGGCCGGTGGCAGCACCCAGGCCACCTACGACGAACTGGGCAGGCAGATCACCGCCACCCAGGTGGACCGGCACCCGCAACTGGCCTACTACGTCAGCAAAACCGCCTACGACGACGCGGGCAACCCGATCGCGAGCACCAACCCGGCCGGGCACACCAGCCGGACCGAGTTCAACGCCGCGGGCGAACCGGTCAAGGTCACCGACCCCACCGGGCGCGCCGGCGCCTTCGAGCACGACGACCTCGGCCGCCGGATCGGCCACACCGACCCGGCCGGGCTGACCCGCCGCACCGAACACGACCTCGCGGGCAGGCCCACCAGGATCAGCGACCACGCCGGCGGCAGGGAACTCCGGGCAGGCACGGCGACCTTCGACCCCAACGGCAACCTGGTGGAGACCCGCTCCGCCGAGGGACGGCTGCGCACCACCACCTACGACGCGCTCAACCGCCCGGTGCGCCAGCAGGAACGCGCCCGCGCCGACCACACCATCACCAGCGCCTTCGGCTACGACCCGGCAGGCAACCGGACCCGGCTCACCGACGGCCGCGGCAAGGTCACCGAGTACACCTTCACCCCATGGGGCCTGCCGGAATCAGTGCTCGAACCGGTCACCCCGGCCCACCCGGAACCAGCCCAGCGCACCTGGACCACCGCATACGACGCGGCTGGCCAGCCGGTGCGGGAAACCCGGCCGGGCAACGTGGTGATCACCGCCGAGTACGACGCCCAGGGCAGGCTGCGGGTGCAACGCGGCAGCGGGGCCGAGGTCGCCACCCCGGACAAGAAGTTCGACTACGACCCGGCCGGGAGACTGTCCACACAGGACACACCGAGCGGCCCGGCCAGCTACCGCTACGACGACCGCGGCAACCAGATCGAGAGCAAGGGCGGCAGCGGCGAGGCCGGGTTCAGCTATGACGCCGACAGCCGACTGAAGTCCAGAGTGGACAGTTCGGGCAGCTCGACCTTCGGCTACGACGGCGCTGGCCGCCTCACCTCGGCCACCACCGGCCTGACCGGCCGGGCCGTCGAGCACTCCTACGACCAGGCGGGCCGGTTGGCGCACACCGCCGAACGCGGCATGGAGCGCTTCGTCCGCCGGGTGCGCGGTTACGACAGTCTGGGCCGCCTCACCGGGGACCGGCTGACCGAGTTCGAACCCAGTGGCACGAGCGCGCTGGTGCTGCTGGGCACCGAATACGACTACGACAAGGACGACAACCTCACCGCGCGGAAGACCACCGACAACGGCGCCACCACCGCGAGCGGCTTCGGCTACGACGGCGCCAACCGGCTGACCTCCTGGACCCGCCAGGACGGCGTCAGCACCGCCTACGAGTGGGACGACGCTGGCAACCGCACCAAGGCGGGCAGCACCACCTACACCTACGACGACCGCAACCGCCTGCTCACCGACGGCACCACCAGCCGCACCTACACCCCCCGCGGCACCCTGGCCGCCACCACCGGGCCCACCGGTCGCGGCACCAGGTCCGACGCCTTCGAGCAGATCCGCGAATCCGGCGGCGTCCGCTACGGCTACGACAGCCTGGGCCGGATCGCCAGCCGCGACGGCAACACCTTCCGCTACGCCACCACCGACAACGACGTCGTGGCCGACGGCACCCGGCTGATCAGCCGCGGCCCGGACGGCGAACCCCTGGCGGACAAGGCGGTGGGCGCCACCGGCGAGGGCACCCTGCTCTACGCCGACCGGCACGGCGACGTCACCGGGTCCTACCGGGGCCTGGACGTGTTCGGGCAGCGCACCTTCGACCCGTTCGGCTCGGTGACCACGAGCCGGGGCGAGAAGCCCGCACTGGGGTACCAGGGTGAGTGGACCGAACCGGAAACGGGTTCGGTGAACATGCTGACCCGGTGGTACGAACCGGGAACGGGCGGGTTCAGCAGCCGGGACACCTGGACCCTGGACCCGCGGCCCTCGGTGAAGGCGAACCGGTACACCTACGGCGACGCCGCGCCGCTGGACAACACCGATCCCAGCGGACACCTCCTGCCCGTCGCCATCGGCGTCGTGGTCGGCGTCAGCGAAGGGTGGAGTGCCGCCGCGGCCCTCGCCGGGCTGGGGGCGGCCGCGGCCGCGTTGCTCGGCGGCCCGACCACATCGGTCTCCAAGTCAGGGAACAAGATCCAGCCCCGGCCTCGGGGGCACGTGCCCCCCAGGCCCGGGTCGGGCGGGTACGTGCCACCAGGTCCGGGAGCCGGTGTCACACCCGGCCCCGGCGGCACACCCGGTCCGGGCGGCGTCAGGACCACGCCCCGCCCTCGGGTCACCCCTCCCCCGCCCCCACCGCCGTTGTGGCTGCTGAACCTGGTGCGCGCGCCGAAGCCGCCCAAGCCCGGCTCGACCACCACACCGCGCCCGCCGACCAACATCCCGGTGGACACCACCACGGACTTCATCGACCCGTCCAACAGCCTCATCGAGGCCGCCACCGCGGTCACGGCCGCACTCGGCATGGAGTACCTCAACGACATGCTGGACGGCCCGCCAGCCGGTCTGCAGCGCGGCCCGGAGGTGGACGAGGACCTCGTCGAGGACGTCAGGGAACGCGCGGAGTCCTGCGTCGACGGGGTGCCGACGATGGCCGCGGACACCCCGCGCTACCTGGAACTGGACCAGGCCAACGGCGGTAGGGCCCAGGGCGCGTTCGTGTGCGTGGAGACGCTGTGGAACAAGCGGAACTTCCCAGGGACCTTCAGGCGCCACGACCCCCTGCCCGCACACACCCCGCCCGGCTTCGACCGCGGACTGGACCACCACCGGGGGCACCTGGTGGCCAGTGAGTTCCACGGCGAAGGGATCAGGAGAAACCTGGTTCCGCTGGTGGGGACGGCGAACACCAACCAGATGCGGCAGAACTTCGAGCGGTGCGTCGCCACCCAGGTCGACAAGCAGCGAGAGCGGATCTTCGTCGCGTCCATCCCCAACTACGACGGCGGTGACCCGGTGCCCAAGTCGGTGAGCCTCGTCGCGGTGGGGCACCGCGGCTACACCCGGGCGATCACCGTGGAGAACCGTGGCTACGCCCCCTTGGGCCCCGGCAACAACTGCAAGTGACCTGGAATGAGGAACAGCGGAATGACCAGACTTCCCAGACGCGCCGCGGCGCTGGCCTCGGGGGTGGCAGCCGCGCTCGCGCTGAGCGCACCCGTCCCGGCCTCGGCGGCCCCCGCACTGTCCAAAATGGACCAGTTCGCCCTGGTGGCCGCCGGCTCCGGCGCCCGCGCCGAGGTCTACCTCGACGGTGACCCGGCCGCGCTCGCCAAGGCCGTGCGCGCCAACGGCGGCGAGGTCAGCGACACCGCCCCCGGCCGTGTCCGCGCCACGCTGCCCGGCGCCGCCCTGCCCGCCCTCGCGGCGAACCGGGCGGTACGCGAGATCCGCCAGCCCATCCGCCCGATCCCGATGGTGGTCTCCGAGGGCGTGCCGCTGACCAACTCCCCCGCCTGGCACAACGCGGGCGGCAAGGGAGCGGGCGCCAAGGTCGGGGTGATCGACATCGGCTACGGCAGGCTGGCCGCGGCCCGCACCGCGGGCGAGGTGCCTGCCAGCGCGACAGTCCACAATGGACGTTGCGGGACCGAGCACATCAGCTCGCACGGCACCACCATGGCCGAGGTGGTGCACGACATGGCCCCCGAGGCCCAGCTGTTCCTGGCCTGCGTCGTGGACACCATGGACTTCGACGACGCGGCGGAGTGGTTGCGGCAGCAGGGCGTGCACATCGTCACCGTCGCGCTCGGGTTCCCCGGCACCGGCCGCGGGGACGGCACCGGCGAGGACGTCGAGGGCGCCAAGGCCCCGGCCAACGTGGTGCGGCAGCTGCGTGCGGCTGGGGTGCTGGTGGTGGCCGCCGCGGGCAACGAGGGCGACAAGCACCTCGGCGGGCGGCTGCTCGGCTCCGACGCCGACGGGTGGCAGTACCTCAACGGGAACGCGCAGGGGCAGGGTTTCTCCGTCTCCTCCGGCGGCACGGTCACCGTGGAGCTGAAGTGGGACGCCTGGCCGCGCACCGCGGTGGACTTCGACCTTTACGTGATGAGCACCCCGGCGAAACCCAGTGGCCTCAACGATCCCGCGCTCGGCGGCCGCTACTCCATCCGCGCACAGAAGGGCACCTCCGGCGGGCTCTCCCCGGTGGAGACCGTCACCTTCACCCAGCCCTCGGACGCACCCGGCACCTACTGGGCCTACCTGAAGTGGAACGGCGGCGCGCGGGACATGCGCTACGACCTGACAGTGCACGGCCCGGCGCACGGCCTGTCCTACACCACCCCGGCGCAGAGCATCGCCGAACCGGCCAGCTCCCCGTACGCGCTCGCGGTCGGTGCGATCACCCCGGCCAACCAGCAGTCCGGCGGCCAGGCCGAGGGCTACAGCAGCCGGGGTCCCACGGTGGACGGCCGGGTCAAGCCGGACCTGACCGCGCTCACCAACGTCTCCTCCTACAGCGGCGGCAGCGCACCGGGCGCCACCCTGGGCGGCACCTCGGTGGCGGCGGCGCACGTGGCCGGGGCGGCCGCGGTCTACCGGGGCGGGACCGACCTGGACGCCGAGCACCTGCGCACCCTGCTGCTGGACGCGGCCGGCAGGCAGGGCCGGGACAACACCCTCGGCCGCGGCACCCTGCACCTGGGCCAGCACCGCGCGCTGGCCGCGCCCACCGGCAACGGGTACACCCCGCTGACCGTGCAGAACCGGGTGCTCAACACCTACAGCCCCGAGGGCGGGCACCAGCGGCCGTTCGAGCCGGGCGAGACCTACACACTGCCCATCCCCGGGCTGCCCGCCGACGCGCAGGCGGTGGTGCTCACCGTGACCGGCATGCACGCCGAGGAGTTCACCAGCCTGAGCATCACCCCCGACGTGAGCAAACCGGCCGGCCCGGTGCCCACAGTGGACGTCCGAAAAGGACAGATCCGGTCGGAGACGGTGACCGCGACGCTGAACCCGGTGGACAAGGTCATCCGCATCCACAACTCGCACAGCAAGGTCAACCTGTCCATCGACGTGCTCGGCTACTACAGCGGCGGCAGCGCCTCGCTGTTCTTCCCGGTGCGCAGGCCCTTCCGGCTGCACGGCCCGGCGACCATCGGCGCGAACGCCCAGATCGGGGTGATCGCCCGCGGCGTGCAGGGCATCCCGGCCGCGGCCACCGCGGTGGCGGTCAACGTGACCACCACCTCGGCCGGTGAGCCGACCGAGATCGAGGTCTTCGGCACCCGCCGCACCGCCTCCTGGACCAGCACGCCCTACCCCGGCGGGAAAACCACGACCAGCGTGCTGGTGCCGGTCGGCGCGGACAACGCGATCAAGCTCTACAACGCGCGCGGCAGCGCCACCGTCACGGTGGAGGTCACCGGCTGGTTCGAGGTGAGATCCGGCGGGGCCCGGTACGTCCCGCTGCGGCACACCGTGCACCAGTACAGCTCCGGCAACGCCACCGGCGCCGGCGCGCTCAGCTCCGGCCTGCCCAGCGGCACCCCGGTCGAGATCCCGGTGACCCGCCGCGACGGCGTGCCGGGCAACGCCACCGGCGCGGTGGTCACCGCCTCGGTGCGGCTGGCCGGTCAGGCCACCGACATCGACGTGTGGCAGCAGGAACACGGCAACACCGGCTTCGCGCCGCTGAGCACCGAAGCGCTGCTGCCGCTGAGCGCGAGCGGACATCCGGTGCGCAACAACGCCTTCGTCACCGGCCTCGGCCCGTCAGGGGCACTGACCCTGTGGCACAGCGCCGGTCAGGCGCACCTGCGCGGCTACGTGCACGGCTACTTCCTCGGAGGAACACCATGATCCGGCGCTTCGGCCGGGCCGCGGGCGCGATCGGCCTCGCCCTCGCCCTGCTGGCCACCACCGCACTCCCGGCCGCGGCCGGGCTCGGCGGTCAGTCCAGGGACATCACCCTGGACGGCCGCAACGACCTCTTCGCCCGCCGGGCCAGCGACAACGTGATGCTGGTCTACCCGCACTCCGGGGTCTTCAACGGGCAGCAGACCTTCACCTCGCCGGGGGTGGTGGTCGGGCACGGCGCGGGCATCGCCGATTTCTACGCCCTGGCCCGGATCACCGGCGGTCCCGGCCCGGACCAGGTGGCCCGCTGGCACCAGAGCGGCGGCGGCGAACTGAAGGTCTACCCGCACTCGGGCAAGCTGAACGGCACCTCGACCTGGCTGGCCCCGGTCACCCTCGGCTTCGGCGCCAACATCAACAACTTCACGCTGTTCCACGATGTGAACAACGACGGCTGGGACGACCAGATCGCCCGCGAGGCGGCCACCGGCGACCTCTACGTCTACTACCACTCCGGGGTGTTCAACGGCACCGCCACCTTCGGGGCCCGGCAGCTGCTGGGCACCGGCTGGGGCCCGGTGAGCTGGCTGGCGATGGCCGATCTCACCGGTGACGGGGTGAGCGACCTGATCGCCGCCGACCCGACCGTGGACCAGGGCCGACTGACCCTCTACCCGGGTGACAACGGCATCTCGGCGCGTTCCGGTGCGGCGCAAAGACCAGCGCCACGGTTCGACCGGGTGCGCGCCGGGCAGGCCAGGGCCGCCGCGGGCTGGGGGCCGGTCACCGTCGGCACCGGCTGGACCATGATGGACACCATCACGCTCACCGACGTCAACCTGGACGGCTGGCCCGACCTGGTCGGCAAGGTCACGAGCAACGGGGAACTGCTGGTCTACCCGCACAGCAAGGGCGTCAGCGGGATGACCACCTTCGGCAGCCCGCAGCTCATCGGCACCGGCTGGCAGCCCTTCGACATCATCACCTGACCCGGCCGGGTGCGGGACCACGCCGGTCCCGCACCCGCCTCAGGCGCAGGAGGGCGGCAGCGGCGCGCCCTCGGCGGAGACGAAGTCCTCAGCCAGCGCCTCGCACAGACTCCGCCGCGCGGCCGCCAGGTCCAGGTTCCAGCGCACCACCGTGGTGTCGGTGCCCGCGGTGGCCAGCACGGTGCCGTCCTCGTTCCAGGTCGCCAGGTGCACCAGCGGCTGCGGGCCGTCCAGGGTGGCGATGCGGGTCTGGGCCGGCAGGTCCCACACCTCGATGGCCCGGCCCGCCCCGGCCAGCACCAGGGTGCGGCCGTCCGGGCTGAGCGCGTGGGTGAGCGCGTGCGCCCGGTCAACGGCCAGCCGGGCGGTGCGCCTGCCGGTGGCCACCTCCCAGACCTGCAGGTCCGCATCGGTCACGGTGAGCACGAACCGGCCGCCGGGGGCGAAGACCACCCGGCGCGGGTGGTCAGCGCCCAGCACGTGTTCCCGGTTGCTCCGCTGGTCCCACAGCACGGCGGGGCCCGCGCGCCGGATCCAGGCCAGGTTCCGGTTGTCCGGGGCGAAGACCACGCCGGTGGCCGGTTCGATCTCCCCGCTGGGCAGGTCGGCCAGCCGGGCCTGGTCGTGCACCCGGTACAGCCGCACCGCGTCGGCCGTGCTGATCGCGGCGGTGCTCCCGTCCGGGCTCAGCGCGCCGTTCCCGCCGAGCGAGGCCGGTAGTTCGCCGAGCTGCCGGTCCTGACGCAGATCCCACAGCACCAGGCCCTCGCCGCGCGGGCCGAGCGCGACGGTGTGCTCCCGGTCCACCACCACCTCACGCAGCGGCGGCCTTGGGGTGCCGCGGAACGGGCCGGCCGGGCGCAGCGGCCAGCTGAGCTGGTGCGTGCCGGTGCCCGCGCGCAGGGTCTGGCCGTCGGCGCTGAAGGCCAGCGGCTGGGTGATCGGCGACCCGGCCACCAGGGGCAGCCGCCACTGGTCCCACACCGTGCTGATCAGCCCGTTGACCCCGAGCACGACCCGCCCGGTCGGGTCGAAGGTGACGCCGAGGAAGTCGGCGCGGTCCCCGCTGAGGGTGAGCGCGACCCGGCCCCGGCTGTCCCACCAGCGGACCCGGCCCTGCTGCACCACCACCAGCACGTTCGGGTCGATGCCGTAGGCCAGGTCGCTGACCGTGCCGCCCTGGTCGGCCAGCTCGCTGGCCACGGTGCCGCGTTCCAGGTCGAACACGGTGGTCCGCCCGTTCGCCCCGCCCACGGCCAGGTACCGGCCATCCTGGTGCAGGGCCAGCACCCGCACCTCGCCCAGCCCACCCGGCCCACGACCCCGGCTCGCGCCGGTCACCGCGTCCCACAGCTCCACCTGGCCCTGCTGGTCCACCGTGACCAGCAGCCGCCCGGCCCGGTCCACCGCGATGGTCTGGGACCGGGTGGGCAAGGTCGGCCCGGCGGCGCCGGTGCTGAAATCCCGCTGCCGCGGCGCGGCGCCGGGCGCGTGCAGCCAGACGTGCCGCCCGTCCGCGGCCAGGCCAAGGTCGCTGGCGCCCTCGGGCGGGTCGGGGATGGTGGCCAGCACCGCGCCGGTGCGCCGGTCCACCAGCTTGACCTGGTCCGGGTAGAGGTAGGCGAGCTGGTTGGCGTCCTTGGGCGAGTTCCGCGCGGACTGCACGCCCTGGGTGGAGACGGTGGCCGGGGTGCGGGTCAGCAGCAGCCGCCGCTGCTGGATGTCCAGCACTCCCGGATCGGTGCCCGCGAAGACGAACTGCTGATCGGCGTGCAGCGCGCGGGAGTGCTCCGGCGGGGTGTTGGCCAGCGACAACAGCATGCCGCGGGACTGTTCGGTGGAGGCGGCGGCGTGCGCGGCCAGCGCGCGGCGGATGGCCGCCTCGGTGTCGGTGCCCAGCAGCAGCCGGGCCTCCGCGCTGAGCTGGCGGGAGGTGGCGGTGCGCTGCTGCTGCACGGCGTAGCCCGCGATGCCGATGGCCACCAGCAGCAACACCACCAGCGTGGCGGCCAGCAACCGGGTGCGGCGCAACAGCCGCCGGGTCCTGGTGCCCTCGCTGACCTGCTCGGCCTGGCTGGTGGCCAGGAAATCCCGTTCGCCGGTGGACAACGCGGGTTGTTCGCGCTCGGCCCAGTCCCGCGCCAGCGCCAGCCGCACGCCGCGGTAGAGCGCGCCGGGATCACGGTCCAGCCGGTGCCATTCGGCGGCGGCGTGCGAGAGGTCGCGCTGCACCCGCAGCCCCTCCCGGTCCTGCACCAGCCAGCCCCGCAGCCGCGGCCAGGCCTGCAGCAGGGCCTCGTGCGCCAGTTCCACCCCGTGCTCGTCGGCGACCAGCAGCCGGGCGGCGGTGAAGTGCTCGACCACCTCGGCCAGTCCGCTGCCCGCGTGGTCGAGTTCGGTGTGCGCGACCCGCCGCTTGGTGTCCTCGGTGCCCTCACCCGGCGCGGTCAGCCTGCGGAACAGCTGCCTGCACAGTTCGCGCTGCGGCTCGGTGAGCCCGTCGTGCACGGCCTCGGCGGTGTTGGCCAGCGCGTGCGCCAGCCCGCCGGTGGCCTGGAACCCGGCGAAGGTCAGCGTGTTCCCCTTGCGCCGCCGCCAGGTCTCCGCCAGCGCGTGCGAGACCAGCGGCAACACCCCGGGTTCGGCGGCCGCCCCGGACACCAGGTGCGCGACCAGGTCGGTCTCCACCGCGCACCCGGCCGCGTTGGCCGGTCCGGTGATGGCCCGCCGCAGGTCAGCCGGTCCCATCGCACCCAGCGGCACCACGCCCTCGCGCAGCACCTGCACCAGGTCCGGGTGGGTGGAGCAGTGCGTGTAGAAGTCCGAGCGCACGCCGAGCAGCACCCGCCGCCGCGGCCCGGCCGCACCGCACAGGGCGGCGATGAACCCGGCCCGGTCGGCCTCCTCGGCGCACAGCGTGAACAGCTCCTCGAACTGGTCCACCACCAGCAGCACCCCGGCCCCGCCCACGGCCAGCTCGCGCAGCAGCCCCGCCAGCGCGCCGGGATCGCCCCGCAGCTCCGCCCGCAACCCGGCCGCCTGCCGCCCGAGCGGCCCGGCCAGTGCCTGGGCGCAGGAACCCCACGGGTCCTCCCCCGGCGCGAACACCACGGCGGTCCGCTCGCCCAGCCTCGGCAGCAGACCCGCCCGCAACGTCGAGGACTTGCCCGCCCCCGACGCGCCGAACAGCGCGACCACGGCACACCGTTCCAGCCGCGCCAGCAGGTCGGCCACCGCCTGGTCCCGCCCGAAGAACCGGTCGGCGTCCTCCCGCCGGTAGGGCGCGAGCCCGGCGTAGGGCGCGGCGGCGGCCGGTGGCAGTCGCGGCGCCTCCTCGTGCACCTGCGCCGCGACCCGGTGCCAGCGCCGCTCCCAGTCCTCGGCCTCCCCGCCGCAGGCCCGGACCAGCGCGAGGGTGACGGCCAGGCTGGGCAGGCGTTGTCCGCCGGTGGCCGCGGCCAGCGTGCTGGAGGAGTAGTGGGTGGCGGCGGCCAGCGTGCGGTAGGCGGGCTGCCCCGCCGCGGCCCGGAGTTTCCGCAGCTCGATGGCGAAGTCGACCAGCGGGAGCCCGTTCGGGACCAGCGGTTGTTCCTTGCGGGGCATCAGCGCGCTCCTCGTCGTCCGGTACGCCGAGGATTGTCCGGAGCCGCGTTGTCCGGCGCCGGGGATCCCGCGCCGGACAACGAATCAGTGGCCTGGCTCACTCACACGGTGAGCACCAGCTTGCCCCTGGTCCGCCCGGTCTCGCCGAGCTTGTGCGCCTGCGCGGCCTCGGCCAGCGGGAACACCGTGTCCACCTCGACCCGCAGTCTGCCCTGCGCCACCAGTGCGGTGAGCTGCTCCAGCCCGGCGTGATCCGGCTCGACCAGCACCCCGGTGAACCGCACCCCGGCCGCCTCGGCCAGCGTCGCGGCCGCCGGTGCGGGCGCGGAGGGCACCACGATCAGCAGCCCGCCCGGCCGCAGGGTCTGGACCGAGCGCTCGCCGTACTCGCCGCCGATCAGGTCCAGCACCAGGTCCACCTCGCGCACGGCGGTGCCGAAGTCGGTGCTGGTGTAGTCGATGAGTTCGTCCACGCCCAGCTCACGCAGGAAGTCGTGCTTGGCCGCACTGGCGGTGCCGATCACGTACGCACCGCGGGCCTTGGCGATCTGCACCGCGAGATGGCCGACGCCACCGGCCGCGGCGTGCACCAGGACCCGCTGGCCCGGCTGGACATCGGCGGTGTCGACCAGGGCCTGCCAGGCGGTCAGACCGGCCAGCGGCAGGGCGGCGGCGTGCACGTGGTCGAGTGCGGCCGGCTTGCGGGCGAAGTGCCGGGACGGGGCGGTGGTGTACTCGGCGTAGGCGTTGCCCCGGTGCGGGAAGCGCGGCATGCCGTAGACCTCGTCACCGACCTGGAACCGGGTCACGCCCCCGCCGACGGCCTCGACCACGCCGGAGACGTCCCAGCCCAGGATCAGCGGCGGCTCGCCCAGCAGCCCGGCGACGCCACTGCCCGCGCGGGTCTTCCAGTCCACCGGGTTGATGCCCGCGGCCTTGACCCGCACCAGGATCTCGGTCGGCAGCGGCTCCGGCCGCGGCACCTCGACTACCCGCAGCACCTCCGGCTCGCCGTAGGAGTCCTGCCGCACGGCGCGCATCGTGTTGCCCATGTTCTTCCCTCTCCGCGTGGTCCCTGTCTGCGCACCACTGTCCTATCCTTGGTCTCTTTCGGCAATCAGGCACTTAAAAGTGCTGTAGGTACCTGCCAGAAACCATTCGCTGAACTGCGATTTCAGCGAACCGGCGGCTGGTAGCGACCGCCGGGGAACGCGGGGTTCTGCTCGGCGTACACGCACAGGTACTTCCGCCCGGCCGCCACGTGCCACACCACCTTGTCCAGCATCTCCACCGCGAACGGCGGCGCCTGACCCAGATCCGGCCACACCACCACGAACCGGTTGCCCTTGGCCTCGTGGAACCCGTTGCGCACCGAGTCCAGCAGCGCGTCCCAGCTCAGCGAGCTGACCAGCACCGGATCCTGCGGCAGGTGCTGCCGGACCGCGGTGAAGAAGGACTCGCGGCCAGGGTCGCCGTGCATGGACAACTCGTACCGCGGGTACCGGCACCGATCCGTCTCCGCGCGCACCCGCGCCAGCCAGTCCGGGGTCCCGAACCACACGCCGGAGCGGATCCGTAAGCGCTCAGTCACGGACCCGGACCACCAGTTTCCCGATCGCGCCACCGTCTTCCATCAGCTGGTGCGCCTCGCGGATCTGCGCCAGCGCGAACACCTGATGGATGCGCACCGGCAGCTTCCCGGCCTCGATGAGTTCGAGATAGCGCTGGAGATCGGCCTGGGGCAGGTCGCTGCTCTCGCCACCGTAGGCGGTGAGCCGGACGCCGTTGGGCAGGTAGTCCATCGGGTAGAAGTCCGGGATGGTCCACTGATCGCTGAGCATGCCGGTGAAGCAGACCGTGCCGTGCCTGCCGGTGGCCCGCAGGGTGTCCGGCAACGTGTTGGTGCCCACCAGTTCCAGCGCCGCGTGCACGCCCTCGGGCCGGATTTCCCTTACCCGCGCGGCGATCGACCCGTCGTCGACCAGCGGGTGATCGACCCCCAGGTCCCGCAACGTGTCCAGCCGGGCCGGATTCCTGGTGGTGGCGAAGACTTCCAGGCCGTGTTCCTTGGCCAGCACCGCCGCGGCCACGCCCACCGAGGAGGTGCCGCCGCGGACCAGGAAGCTCTGCCCCGGCTGGATGGCCAGCCCGGTGTGCAGCGAGCCGTGCGCGGTCTGCAGCATCTCCGGCAACGCACCCAGGGTGGCCCAGTCCAGACTCGTGCGCACCGGCGTCACGTTGCTCGCGGGCACCACGGTGTACTCGGCGTACCCGCCGTCGTAGGCCCGCCCCATCCCACCCATCATCGCCACCACCGGCTGCCCGGCCTCGAACTCCCCACCGGGCGCGAGGTCCACGGTGCCGGTGGCCTCGATGCCGGGGATGATCGGGAACACCGGGTTGCTGGCCATCCCGGTGCGCAGGTGCTGCTCGGACCGGTTGAGCCCGAACGCCTCCACCCGGATCCGCACCCAGCCGGGCCTGGGCTCGGGGATGGGCACCTCGCGGAGCTGGAGTGCCGCCACCGGGCCCGGACCGTCCAGGACCACCGCACGCATCGTCGTCATGCGGTGATCAAACCCAATCCGGCCGCCCGGCGCAGCAAGGCTCGCCGGGAAACCACCCGCGGTAATGACCCGGATCCACCGCGTACCTATTCCACGAACTCCCCCATCGCATTCACACACCAACTCCGAAGACACCTCAGGAAAGCAATCCCCATCAGGTCACGACCTGGACGGTTTCACCACCGCCAGCACCCCGCACCCACACTGAGCAGCGCGAATGTCGCCCGATCGGGGCCGTCAACGCACACGACGACCCCGATCGGGTAAATCCGGTTTTACTTTCCCCCTGCTACACTCACGCGGTGCAGAACGACTTGGACCGCACCACACAGGTGCTCACCGCACTACTGGTACCCGCATTCGCATTGGTCGCCATCGCCGGCTTCATTTCCGAACCGGAGTGGCTCAAGCTCACGCTGCTGATCGTGGCCACCGTGGCGATCTTCGCACTGGGCTTCGGCCTGCTGCGGATCATCCGGCAACGCCGGCTCAACCAGGACTAGCTCGACGCACGCAGGGCCGCGATGGCCCACTCGAACGCGGGCACCCCGTCCGGCCCCGGCCGGGGCGGCCAGCCGTTGAGCACACCCAGCAGCGCCCAGTAGCGCGCCACCCGGCGATCGGTGAACACCGCCCAGCCATCGGCCAGCGCCACCCGCTCCGCCGCGGACAACTCCGCCGACACCACCCGGCCGATGATCTCCTTGGCCTGCACCGAATCCGGCGCGATCCCGGCCTCGACCGCCACCGCGGCCGCCTCGATCACCTGCTCCGCCGAGGGCCCCTGCGCCTGCACCTCCCGGCCGGCCTCACTCTGCCCGGCCAGCACCATCTGCCGAACCCGATGCTGGAAGTCCTTGTCCTGCACCAGTTCCGCCAGCTCCACCCAGGCATCAACCTGTTCGTCACTGGGATCATCCGGCAACTCAGCAGGCAACTGCCGCATCGCCTCGGCCAGCCCGGCCCCCGGCGCCGCCGGGTCCGCACCCTCGAAGGCCCGCGCCACGAACTCGTCCAGAACGCGCTGCCGCTCCCCCGCGGACAGCCTTGCCAAATCGTTCATCAGTTTCATCTCCTCGGTCGATCCGCCACGTCGAACGACCGCCCGCAACACCGCCCGGCGCACCCGCAGGGTCCGGATCTCCGCATCCAGCGCGCTCACATGCGTACGCGCCACATCGGTCACCGTGACCTGCTCGGCCAGCACCCGCGCCACCGTCTCCAGATCCAGCCCCAGCTCCCGCAGGGTGCGGACCAGCTCAAGACGGCCGACCGCGACCGCGTCATAGAGCCGGTAACCCCCATAGGACCTGGTCGTCGGCGGTAGCAGGCCACTGTCGGAGTAGAACCGGATGGTCCTGGTCGACAGGCCGGTGGTCTTGGCGAGCTGTCCGATGGTGAACAGCTCGTCGTCGTCGTCGTTCACGGGACTCAGCCTGAACCTTCCAGCAGGTGGAAACTCAAGCCCATTCTCACCCGAGGTTCACCTGGGGTAGGGCAGGGCGCGCGAGGGCACGGCGGCCAGCGCGGTCATGGCCGCGGCATCGAGGGTCAGCCGCCCGGTCGCCAGGTTCGCCTCAAGGTGCCCTTCGTCGGCGGCGCCGGGGATCAGGAGCACGTTCGGGGCCCGGTGCAGCAGCCAGGACAGGCCGATCTGGGCGGGGGTGGCGCCCAAGGTCCCGGCGACCGCGGTGACCACCGGCTCCTCGGTCACCTTCGGCGCTCCGGGCACGGCGCTGCCCAGCGGGAAGTACGGCACCCAGGCGATCCGTTGTGCCGCACAGAGTTCCAGCATCTCCTCATCGGCGCGGTCAACGAGGCTGTAGGGGTTCTGCACGCAGACGATCCCGGCGGGCAGGGCCCGGCGCAGCCCGTCCAGGGTGACGCTGCTGAGCCCGATCGCACCGATCTTGCCCTCGGTGCGCAAGGCGATCATCTCGGCGAGCTGGTCGTCGAGGTCCACCACCTGGTCGCCCTCGGCGGGCGGGGCGAAGCCGACGTCGTTGCGGCGCAGGTTGACCACCGGGATCCGGTCCAGTCCGAGGGCGGCGAGGTTGGCCTCGACACTGGCCCGCAGTTGGCCGGGTCGCTGGGCCGAGGTCGGGTACGGCCCAGCAGGGCCAGGGTCGGCGCCCACCTTGCTGACGATGGTGATCTCGGCGCCGGGCACCGCCGCCCGGATCACCTCGTTCACGAACCCGTTGCCGTAGAACTGGGCGGTGTCGATGTGGTCGACTCCGCTGTCCACCGCACGACGCACCAGCCGGATGGCGGCGTCCCGGTCCTCGTGCAGCCGGGCCAGTTGCATCGCACCGAAACCGATTCTGGATACCACGCGGTCACCCAGGAATCCGGTACCACCGGGACGCTCGCGGCCGGTCGAATCCACACTGGGAAATTGTTCGTTGGCTGTCATGCGAAGAACACTACTCCGACATTGACAGTAGGCGCCAAGAGGAAATTAACTGCCCGCTCGCGCGCGAGCCCGGTATTCGCGAATGTCGGAGTGGTGGGTGGATACCCACTGGATGAGCGAGGTCACCGCGCCGAGCAGACTCTTCCCCAGTGGCGTCAGGGCGTACTCGACGCGCGGCGGCACCTCGGCGTAGGCGGTCCGCTCGATCAGCCCGTCCTCACCGAGCTGACGCAGCGTGAGGGTCAGCATGCGCTGCGAGATGCCGTCCACCACCTGCTGCAGGTAGCTGTACCTGCGCGGCCCGTTGTGCAGGTTGGCGATGACCAGCAGCGACCACTTGTCGCCGACCCGATCCAGTACCTGGCGGACGAACTCGCCGTTCTCCACCGGCAGGCGACCGCAGTCATCCGCACCGGGCGTGGGGGGTTCGATCATGTCGCCGGTCATGGCTGGCGCTCCTTCGCGGCGGCTACGAACAAAACGTGAGTCTAGCTCCCCGGCCGACCGGTCAGCCGGAACAACGGGGAGTGACACGATGAAAACACCTCGCGCCCACCTTTGGCGATAACGAACATTTTCCGCCGCCACGAACACGAATGTTCGTTTTGTAAGGTCTCCGATAGTGATGCATCATGGGGCAGCGCACAAGTTGTCTGTATTCCGATGAATCGAGTTGTCATGTCCTATCTGTTGCACATTGACGCCACCTCTTTCGACGCCGAGTCGATCTCGCGCCAGGTCGCGCGCTCCTACCTCGAGGTCTGGCCAGGCGAGGTGGTCCACCGCGATCTGGCCGCCACCCCGGTCCCGCACCTCACCGCCGCGGGCATCACCGCCCGGCTGACCGACCCCGCCCAGCACACCCCGGAACAGCAGGCCGCCGCGGCGGTGCAGGACGAACTGGTCGAGGAGTTCCTCGGCGCCACCGGCTACCTGTTCACCGTGCCGCTGTACAACTACGGCGTCCCGTCCTCGTTCAAGGCGTGGATGGACCAGATCATCATCTTCGGGCGCACCTACAACCTGCCCGACGGACCGCCGCCTGCCGCCGGCCGCGCCACCACCGTCATCTCCTCCCGCGGCGGCGCCTACGGGCCCGGCGCCCCGCACGAGGGCCGGGACCACCTGGTGCCGCACATCCGGGAGAGCCTGGGCCGTGAACTCGGCCTCGACCTCGAGTTCATCACCATCGAGTTCGGCCTCGCCCCGGTCGTGCCCATCCTCAGCCAGTTCATCGGGATGCACGAGACCTCCCTGGCCAACGCCCACCAGCAGGCGCGCCGCCAGGCCGGTGCGCTGACCGAGCAGGTCCGCGCCGCGTGAAGTCGGGTTGGCGCAACCACATCAGGAGAACGACATGACCGAACTGGTCGTACCGACCTACTCCCCGGCCGAACGCGACCGCCGCTGGAACCTGGCGCGGGAGTTCATGGACCGGGAGGGTCTGGACGCGCTGATCGTCTTCGGCGAGCACGAGGACAACGGGCCTGCCCCGTACTACCTGGACACCTGGTTCACCAACGACCGGCCGGGGCAGACCATCGTGTTCCCGCGTGACGGCGAACCCATCGCGCTCACCCCGGTGCCGAGCTTCGTCTTCGACCACCTGGAGGGCGTGCGCCGCGGTGACGCCCTGTGGATCGCGGCGGGCAACGTCCGAGTTGGCCGGGGCGCCGCCACGGTGGCGGAGGTGCTCCAGGAGCACGGGCTGGCCAAGGCCGCCATCGGCGTCGCCGGCCTGGAGCCCTACATCCCGGCCCATCCGGAAGGGATCATCCCCTTCACGCTCTGGGACGCCATCGTGGCGCGGTTCCCCGAGGCCAGGTTCACGGCCGCGGGCTTCGGCCTGGCCAGGCTGATGATGGACCTCAGCGCGGAGGAAGTGGCGGTGGTGCGGCATTCGGCGGCCATCGGCGACGCCATGGCCCAGGCCATGGTCGAGACGGCCCGGCCGGGGATCCGGGAGAACGAGGTGTACGCGGCCGGCATGTCCGCGGCCTACCTGCGCGGCACCGCGGTTCCGCAGATGCACTTCTACTCCGGCCCGGAACCGGTGGTCTGGGGCCCGCCCCAGTGGGCCTACCGCCCCCAGGCCCCGCGGGTGCTGCGAGAGGGCGATGTGATCACCGCGGAGATCTTCGGCCAGTTCGGCATGCGTGCCACCCAGCATCAGGTCGCCATCGCCGTCGGCGAGCCGCACCCGGACGTCGAGCGCGCTGCCCGCGTCGCCCAGGACTGCTACCGGGCCGGGCTGGAGACGTTGCGCGCCAAGCGGAAGTTCGGTGAGGTCGCCGAGGCGATGCTCGCGCCACTGGCCGAGGCCGGCGGCTGGGTCAAGGGCCCGCAGATCCACGGGCTCAACCCGATCGCCGCGCTGTGCCGGGTCCCGATCGACTTCAGCCAGGTCGAGGGCATCGAGCGCTATCCAGCGGTGCCCGGTATCCCCACGCTGCTCGCCGACCTCGAACTGACGCCCGGCATGAGCTTCGCCTTCGAGCCCAGCTGCGGGTTCGGCCGCCGCCTGATCACCCTCGGCGGCACCGTCCTCGTCGGCGCGGACGAGGCGATCGAACTCAACCCCTACACCGCCCGGCTGCTGCGGGCGGCCTGACCGCAGGTGGAGTTCGCATGCTGTTCAAAGACCAGAAGTTGCGCACGGACTACGCGGATCTGGTGGACCGCCGGATCAAGGAAGTCCGCCTCGCGCACACCGGTGCGCCGGACCTCGACTCGCTACGGGCGGACAAGCTGGCTCGAACACTCGCCGCCGCTGCGGACTCCCCGCGATTCAGCGGCAGTCTGGCCCGTTGGCGAGACAAGGAACCCGTTGTACGAGAACGGGATGAGGAACCATCAGCCTTCATCGAGAAGACGCTGGCCGAGTTGCCGATCCTCACCAGGGCGGAGTTCCGGGCCGGGTCCCGCGAGGTGTTCACCCGGCCGGTGAACGAGTTCCTGCACTACTACGAGTCCTCGGGCACCACCGGTGATCCGGTGGCCGCGCCCAAGGCGCTGGAGGACCTCGCCGCGAACACCATCAACATCGGCGAGATGTGGGGCCGGGTGCTCGGTCCGTCGGATTCGGCGCTGATCCTGATCAACGGGCCGTTCGCGCCCGCCGGGTACCAGTTCGAGAAGGTGCTGGAGTACCTCGGCCTGCTGTCGGTCCGCCTGTGGGTGGACAACGTCACCGGCGACTACACCCGGATCCTGCGCCTGCTCCGCGAACTCTCGATCAGCACCTATGTGGGCTCTCCGTCGCGACTGCTGGAAATGCTGCACTTCGCGTACCGGCACGACGAGCCGCTCCCCCGGTTCCGCAAGCTGATGCTCCTGGCCGAGCAGACCGGCCCAGCCCTGCTGCGGCACCTGGAACGGTTGACCGGCGCGCGAGCGTTCGTCGGCAGCTTCGGCTCGTCAGAGACCGGCACCACCGCCGCCACCTGTGAACACGGCAGCCTGCACCTCCAGACGCAGAGCTACCTGTTCGAGCTGGCCGACGCCCGGGGAATCCGGCTGCTCGACAGGGAACGCGCTGATCGAGGCGAGCTGGTGGTCACCTGCCTTGACCTGGAGGCGCGCCCGTTGCTGCGCTACCAGACCGGCGACCTGGTCGAGGTGAGCGGCATCCCGTGCCCCTGCGGAGTCGCGCTGCCGGTGGTGCGCACGCTGGGCCGCGCACAGGACGTCCTCCGCCTCGGCGGTGACCACATCCGCCAGGAGGAAGTGGAATCCGTTTTGTGGGGCGAGAACGACCAGGACCTGGCGGGCTTCACCGTCCTCAACTACCTGCTCGCGCTGCGGAAATCCGAGGTCGTGTGCCTGGTCACCACGGATCGGGAACCCACCGCGTTCGGCCTCGCCGCGATACGACGGCGACTGGCCACCGTGTTCCACGGTCGCCGCCTGGTGCTGCGGACGGTCCCGGCGCTGCCACCGCTGGCCTCCCTCGGCTCCTATCTCGGCTGGAAGCTCTCCCGGCTGGTCGACCTGGATGACCAGGCCTTGACCGACCGGCTCCCACCGCCCATCGCCGAGATCGTCCGCGGCTCACTCGCCGACATCGAGACCGCCGCGGGTCCGCGCCCACTGCCCCAACTGACCGGAGGAGCCTGACCCGCCATGTCCGCGGAGGAGAAAACCCAGTTCGTGCTCGGCGTCTACTTCCGGACCCAGGCCGCGATCGAGAAGTACCTCGGCGCCGACGGCCTGCCCGCCTGGACGGACCACGTGGCCACCATCAACGCCACGGCCATGCGCGCCCGCGTCGCCGACCCGGCCGATCGCGCCCGCGACCTGCTGACGGGACTGGCGAGCATGCTGGACGTCTACGGCTCCGAGATGGTCCGGACCGACGAGCCGGACACCACCACACTCGACGTCCGCCGCTGCGGCATCTACGACTACCGCGAACGCGCCCAGGCACAGGGCGTCGAACTCACCCTGAAGCGCCCCTGCGAATACTGCGTCGACCTGCATCACCGCACGGCGGCCAGGATCGGCGTCGAGGTGACGCACGAACTGGGCGAACGCAGCTGCCACTGGACCGTCCAGGTTCCCGGCGGCACCACGGAAAGGGGCAGGTTGTGACCGAGCCCTTGCCGCTGCCGTACCGGCGTGCCGCCGGGTGCCCGTTCGACCCGGATCCCGCCTTCGCCGAACTCCGCGCCACCCGGCCGGTGTCCCGGGTCGCGCTCAACGGCGGCGACGAAGCCTGGCTCATCACCCGGTTCGAGGACGCACGCCAGGTACTCGGCGATGCCCGGTTCAGCAGTGCGCTGACCCCGCTGGGGATCGTGCTGCCAGAGCCTCAAGATCGGACGTTGGCCGAGGAACTGCGGTCGCAGCAGCCGGGGACGTTCATCGAATGCGATCCACCCGAGCACACCCGGCTGCGGCAGCTGATCGCGGGCGAGTTCACCGAACAGCGGGTGCGGGCGCTGCGGCCGAGATTCGCCGAGATCGCCGAGGAGCGGCTCGCGGCGATGGCCGCCGCCGGACCACCGGTCGACCTGGTCGCCCTGTTCGCCTTGCCCGCGCCGTCAACGCTCATCCGCGAACTGCTCGGCCTGACCGCGAACGAATTCGACTTCGCCAGCCTTACCAGGATCATGACCGACGTCATGTCCACTGTGGACACGCTGATCCCGGCCAGGGACGCGCTGCGCGCCGGGATGCGCGCCCAGGTGGCGGCCGCCAGGGCCGACCCCGGTGACAACCTGCTGGGCCGGGTGATCCGCCGGCACGGCAAGGAGGTCACGGACGAGGAACTCGTCGGGATCGGCAACCTGTTGCTGGTGGCAGGGCACGAGACCACCGCCAACATGCTCGGCATCGGCACCCTGGCCCTGCTGCGCAACCCCGATCAGCTCGCCCGTCTGCGCGATGACCCGGCGATCGTGGACTCGGCGGTGGACGAACTGGTCCGGTACGTCTGCATCCCGCAGCACGGCGAGATCCGGACCGCCACCGAGGACGTGGTGGTGAACGGGACCACGATCCGGCGCGGCGATCAGGTGCTGGTGTCACTTCCGGCGGCAAACCGTGACCCCGCCCGGTTCCCCCGGCCGGACCATCTGGATTTCGACCGGCCAAGACAGTCCCATCTGGCCTACGGCTACGGCATCCACCACTGCGTTGGCCTGCCACTGGCCAGGATGGAGCTGAACCTCGCCTTCCCCGCGCTGCTGCGGAGATTCCGCACGCTCCGGCTGGCGATCGACTTCACCGAGGTTTCCTATCGCAGATCAAACGTGACCTACGGCGTCCATTCGCTGCCGGTCACCTGGTAGCGGGAGTGACAGTGTCCAACATCGTGCGGGTACTGGCCCGGATCGTCGTGGCCGATCTCGACCAGGCGATTCCCTTGTACGCGGCGCTTTCCGGCGCCGAGGCGCGGAAGTTCGGTCATGGCCCGGTGCACCTGGCCAGCGTCGGCCCGTTCCTGCTGCTGGCGGCGGCGGGTTCGGAGGGTTACACGGATCGCACGGCGACCGTCCTGGTCCACGATCTCGGCCCGGTCGTCCGGGAGATCACCAGTGCCGGTGGCGAGATCCTGATCGCACCGGCCGGTGGTCCCAACGGGGATCGGCTGGTGGCCAGACATCCCGACGGCTCCGTTTTCGAGTACGTGGCCATTCCGGCCTGATGGCCGCCCGGCAACGAAGGTCGTTGCCGGGCGGCCACATCAAGCCCCCTGGCTAGGTTCGCCAGGTGGTGCCGTACTCATAGCCGATGGACAGCCGCGGGGTGCCCAGACCCTGGGAGACGCCGCCGCCGACGGTCAGGTCACCGAGTTCATTGCCGGAGATCGGCCGGGAGATCCCGCCGTCCAGGCCGATGGGGCCCACCTGGCCAAGGCTGCCGTCCACGCCCCAGCTCACCTGGTTGCCGACGCCGATCCGGCCGGGGGTGTGTTTGACCGAGTCCGTCTTGCTCGCGCCCAGGCCCGGTCCGAACCCGAACTTCGACGAGGAACTCTTTCCGGTGCCCTCGGCGTCGGTGAGGTTGCAGGTCTCCCTGGTGTAGCTGACGAAGATGATGGAGACGGTGTGGGATTCGCAGACCGCGGTCGTGTAGTTCATGGTCTTGCGGAGTTCCGCCTGCTCCGCGGCGCGGCGGCGGTTGTCCTCGGCGCGGCGTTCGTCGTCAATTTCCTTCTTCGAGCGTTGCGCGGCCGGGCAGGACTGCCAGATCTCGCGCATGGCGCCCATGCCGCAGAACTTGAGCTTGTACGCGTCGTTGCAGACCCGTGGCGGCCCGCACCGGCCCGGCGCCTTGAGCTGGTTGCGCCGCTCGGTGATCCGCCGCTGGTACTCCTCGCCGGACTTCTCCTCGTAGCAGGGTTCGCCGGGGAAGCCGTCGTCCATCACCGCGCACATGGTCGCGCGCAGGCCGTCGGCGTCGTTGAGGGTGGCCGGGTTGTTGTTGCCGTAGGCGAAACCGTTGAGGGACTGCGGATCCTGCGGGGAGACCAGCGGGTCCACCGACAGGAAGCGGCCGGTGCCGGGGTCGTAGTCGCGGACGCCCAGGCGGGTCAGTCCGGTGGACTTGTCCTCGGTGCCGCCGACGAAGCCGCGGTTGCCGGGCAGGGTGGCCGCCTGCCGAGGGGTGCCGAAGGCGTCCAGGCGCCTGCGGGTTTCCTGGTGGGTGGCCGAGTCCACGGTCAGCGTCGGCGTGCCCTGGTGGTCCAGTGCCTGCCAGGACAGCTTTCCGTTGGTGCGCACCGCGATCGTGCGTTCCTTCCCGTTGCTGTAGTAGCGGGTGCCGCGCAGGGTCTTGCTCGCCTCGTCATAGCGCAGTTCGCCGTGTGGCAGGTGCAGGGTGCGGCCGCCGGGGTCGCGGGTGAGCAGGCGCTGACCGGCCAGGGAGTAGACGTGGCTGGTGGTCTTGTCGCCCTCCTTGACCTCGGTCAGCCGGTCCTCGGCGTCCCAGCCGAGCTGCTGCCGACCGCCGTGCACGCCGGGCCGGGATTCGGTCGCACCGGTTGGGGTGTAGCCGTAGTCCTCGGTCCTGGGCTGACTGCCGGGGGCGGTGGTGGTCACCGAGCGGACCGCGTGCGGCTGGGCCGCGCCGGTGGCCGGGTAGTCGTAGCTGCGCACGGTGTCGGTGCCGGGAGCGGAGCCGTAGCGGGTCTCGGTGCGGCGGTTCCCGCTGGCGTCGTAGGAGAGTCCGACCCGGTAGGGCGCCGGGCCGCCGAGGGAGCCGGACGGGCCGGTGCCGCACTCGGCAGCCGGGGTCCAGGCCTGGGTCATCCGGCGCAGGTGGTCGTGGCTGAAGCACTGGGTGTCCAGCCCGTCACCGGCCTGGCTGCTGATCTTCTTGACGTTGCCCGCCAGGTCCCTGGTGTAGCGGGTGTCGTCGACCAGGCGGGTGCCGATCTCCCGTTCCACCAGCGTTCTGGCCACCTGCCGGGTGCCCTCCTCGCGCTCGGCGCGCTGGGAGACCACCGCGCCGTCGGGGCCCTGGCGCAGTTCGGCCAGTTCGCCGTAGGCGGTGTACTCGGTCTGCCGCACGTAGTTGCCGGCGGCCGAGGACATGGTGCGCAGCAGGCCCATCGAGTCGTAGCGGTAGACCATCGTTTCCGCCGGCAGGTCGCCGATCTTGGGCAGGGTCAGCGTGGCCAGGCTGCCGTCCGGGTTGAACGAGCTGACCGTGGTGTAACTCGCGGGCAGCCCGGTCTCGGTGGCCGGCAGGGCGACCTCGGTGCGCACCGGCCGGTATCCCTCGTCGTAGGCCAGGATCGAGCTGCGGTAGCCCTGGCCGCCGGCGTAGCGGATCTCCGCGGACGGCTGCCCGCGCACCACCTTGCCGCCGGCCCTGGGCGTGGTGTCGTACTCCCATTTCGCGACCAGGTCGAGCTGACCGCTGGGCTGCTTGGCGCGGATCTCGGTGGGGCGGTTGAGGTCGTCGTAGCCGTAGACCAGTTCCTGGCCGCGGGAGTCGGTCTTGGCGCGCAGTAGCCCGGCGTTGTCGTAGGTCATCCGGGAGACGCCCTTGTCCGGGTCGTGCGCCTCGATCCGGTTGCCCACCAGGTCGTGCACGGTGCGCAGCGGCCGGTTGCCCGCGCTGTCGGTGACCGTCTCCAGCTCGCCCCGGATCGAGTAGGTGTAGCGGGTGATGTCCTTGGCGCCACTGGGATCGGCGCCGTGGAACTGGTGCAGTTCGGTGGTCCGGCCGTGCGCGTCGGTGATCGTCGCGGTGGTGGTGTCACCCGCGGGCGGGATCACCTCGGTCCGGTCACCGCGATACCGGGTGACGGTGCGCCGCTCGTCCACCGGGGTGCGCAGGGTGCTGGCGGTACTGCGCCGGGCCCCGTCGAACTCGGTGAACACCTGACCTGGCGGCGGGGTCTCCTTGAGGCTCTGCACCAGGTCGATGCCGGGTTTGCCCTTGGCGTGGAACGGTTTGCTCTCCCGTACCTGGAGTCCCCTGCTGTCGTAGATGTTCTCGGTGACCACGCGGTCCCCGGTCCAGGCCTGGGTCTGGGACTGGCGTGGGCGGAGGTGACCGTCGAAAAGCTGGTGCGCCACCACGTAATCCCCGCTGCCACGCAGGGTTTCCGTGCTCACCGCGCTGACCCCGTCCCGGCCGCGAAGCTGGTAGGTGTAGCGCAGGTGCGGGTCGTCCCGGCCCTGGGTGCGGCCCGGCTTCCACACCGCGGTGACCCGGCCCAGCGCGTCGTAGGTCTGGCTGGTGCGCAACTCGTTGGCGTCCACAGTGGAGGCGACACTGCCCCATTCCGGGCGCAGCTCGGTGGTGTTGGTGTGCCCGAGCGGGTTGGTGACCACCGTGGTCCGGGTGGGTCCGGTCTCCGGCTGGTAGGCGTTGCTGGTGCGCCGGTCCAGTGCGTCGAAGCTGTGCAGCACCCGGCCGTACCCGTCGTGCTCGGCCCTGGTCAGCTGCTCGTACTTCGGCTGCCCGCCGGGGAAACTCGTGGCCCGGTCGGTGCGGGTGACATCGCCCCTGGTCGGCGGCTGGCCCCACGGTTTGCCGTCGTAGTGGGTGCGCTGGTCGGAGACCACCTGTTCCGGCCGTTTCACCGGCGCGTCGCAGGCGACCGCGACCGTTTCGGTCCGGCTGACCAGGTTGAGCAGCCGGGCAGGCTCGTCGCGGGCGTAGCTGGTGCGCACGCACCGGTCGTCGGCCGCGGTGGCCAGATCGCCGAGTTCGGCCACCTCCTGGTGCAGGTTGTGCTGGTCGTAGCGAGTTTTCTTCTCGGTGCGGCGAATGCCCTGGGAGACCGTGGTTTTCACCAGGCTGCGGGATTCGCCGGTGAAGTAGGCGGTGCGGTTGTGCGCGTTCGCGGTGCGCCGGACCTCGGCGTCGGTGACGGTGTCGGTGACCACCGGGCCGTTGAGGCCGTCGCGCACGATCTCGCCCCGCTGGAACCCGGCCAGCGCGGTGGTGTCCTCCAGGTTCCGGTTCTCGGTGTCGGGCAAGGACACCTGCTTGGCGCCGCCGCCGGGGTTGAGCCGGTCGCCGTGCATGCCGCGGAAGTAACGCAGCTCCTTCTCCGGCCGCTGGCTGGCCGGGACCTGCGCCGACCCCTCGCGCACCAGCACGGTGTGGTAGCCGCGCCACTGCGCCCAGGTCCGCCGCTCCGGCAGGATCAGCTCGTTGTCCTGGTAGGCCCAGGCCCCGCCGCCCTGGTAGTCGTAGTGGGTTTCCTGGGCCGGCGCGCCACCGACCCGGTCGACCAGGGACACGTGATCCACCACGTACTTGTGAAACCAGTCGTCCTTGGCGATGCCCCCGTCGTGCGCCCAGTGCACCGGGAAGCAGCGTTGGGTGTTCTCCTCCGGTTTGGGCAGCGCGCCCGGCACGCATTCGGCCTGCTTGTAGCCGATGGTGGTCTCGCCGCCGTGCTCGTTGCGGATCGAGGTGATCCGCTGCTTCTTCAGCTCCGGCTTGCCGTCACCGGCGGTGTCGACCCGGTTCTCCCTGAACTCACCGGCGAATTCCACCGCGGGCAGTGCGATCGCGCCACCGGCGAGTCCGGTGTGGACGATCGAGTCCAGCCACAGCGAACCCCTGGTCGAGTCACCCGGCCTGGGGTAGGAGTGCTGGAGCTGCCAGGAGTCCACCGGCAGGTACTTGGCGCCGTCCCACACCTGGGTGCTCAACTTGGCCAGCCGCTTGCCGGAGAAGAAGCTCGGCGCGTAGCTGTTGGTGCAGGTCGCGGTGTCGCATTGCAGGTCCCACGGCACGTCCGGGTAGCTGGCGGCGTTGCGCTGGCCGCAGTCGGTGCCGGGTGCGCAGCGGTCGGCGTGCTCCAGCAGGACCTGGGCGGCGGCGGGTCCGGGCACGCCCTCGCGCTGGCCGTAGTCGACCCGGCGCAGGGTGCCGCCGCGGGTGTAGGAACCCTTGGCCTTGCCCATGTTCAGGCCGTAGGCGTTGGTCTCCTTCTCGTAGGTGTAGCTGATGGTGTTGCCGTGCCGGTCGATCACCCGGTCCAGGTTCCACCGCCAGGCGCGCTCGCAGTGCGAGGTGGCGAAGTTCCCGGTGTGGCAGGGTTCCCCGGCCTGGTTGCCGAAGACCGGCACGGTCCACACCGACTGGGCTTCCTTGACCGCGCCGAACTGGTAGCGGGTGCCGTCGGTGGTGGTCAGTTCCCAGTACTCGCCGAACTTGTCCCCGCCGGGGTAGCTCTCGCCCTGCTTCAGCTCGAACCGGGAGCCGTCATCGCCCGCGCTGCGCCAGAACTTGTCCGCCTCGCTCCACACCAGCTCGCCGGAGCGGCCGCCGTTGACGAAGCTGAGGTGGTGTCCACCGGCCCAGCACTGGTCGCCGGTCTTCTGAGTGGCCACCGTGCTGTCCTGGGCGCAGGCCTTGAAGGAGCGGGAGATGTGGCCTGGCCAGAAGTCCCAGCCCTCACCGGCCCAGCCGGGCTGGTTGTTCACCCCGGCCACCCGCCCGTCCACCGAACCCGAGGAGTAACCCAGTGCGAGTTTCGGCGCCAGGTCACCCGGCACCGGCGGCACCCGGAACGGGTAGTTCCAGGAGAAGTTTCCGCTGTGCGCGGCGACCTGCCAGTCCCCGGACGGCGCGACCGGAGTCGCCTTGTAGTCCCCGGTCGCCCCCTCCGGCGCGGCCTCCAACGCGTACACAGTGGACGGTGCCGAGGGCGCGATCCGCGCGGTGACCCGGCCGGTGGCCGGATCGTTGCGGGTGGGCACCGGTGTCCTGGTGCGGCATTCGGCCCGCTCGGGCGTGCTGGCCGCGCAGGCGGGTAGTTCGGCCAGTCGCAGCCGCTGTGCCCAGTCACCGCCGAAGGAGTCCCGGAAGGCGGCGTAGTCCAGCTGCACCTCCGCCGGACCACTGCCGGTGACCGCCAGCACCGGGCCGTCGACCCCGAACGCCTTGCCACGGTCGCGATCCAGCACCTCGGCCTTGGCCGCGGAGCCGAGCACCCGCGCGGAATCCCTGGCAGGCCAGGCAATTCGCGGCGGGTCGGCCTTCTTCTGATGTCTGGCCCCCCGGTCGGCCTGGACCGGGACCACCGGCGTCTGCGGATCGGGCTTGCCCGGCGTGAACCGCACCGGCACGGGTGCGGCGACAGCGGGCAGCGCCTGCGCGGTACTCGCCAGCACCACAGTCGACAGAATCGCGCTCACCCAGCGAAGCGCTACCCACCCCCGTGTTGGCCGTTCTCGTACGGTGTGTTGGCCGTTATGGACGGTGTGTTGGCCGAACTGGACGGCGTGTTGGCCGTTGTGGACGGTGTGTTGGCCGTTGTGGGCGGGGTGTTGGCCGGATGGGCGTACCAGTTCGGCCAACACTGTGTACGACAACGGCCAACACACCTTCGGGGTGCGGGTCTTCTTGGCTTTCATTGTTGTTCTCCCCCAGTGGGATGACGGCTCAGAGGCGGGTGATCAGGTAGCCGAGGACGCCGTCCGGTGTCTGGCCCTCGCAGCCGGGATCGGTGCTGTCGAAGCGTTCCCCGTTGGGCAGCCGGCAGCGCAGCAACCGGGCCGACTCCTTGCCGGCCGGTGGTTCGGTGTGAATCCAGCCCAGCGTGCGCAACTTGGTCTTGCCGCCGCAGTCGGTTTCCAGCGCGGTGAACGCGTCCGTGCCGTCCAGACACAGTTCCAGGGCCTTGGTGCCCGGCTGCGGGATGAACGGCAGGATGCCCATCCGCCACTCCGCCCGGTACCCGGTGGGCACCCCGCCGACCGAGGTGAGGTGGTCGCCGGGCTGGTCCTGCTGGGCATAACGCACCAGCGGCGCGTAGGCCCGCAGATAGCCGAGCCGGTGCTCCACGGTCTTGCCCTCGCAGTCGGGGTGCGTCGACTCGAAGTGCTCGCCGCCCTCGGTGCGGCAGCGCTGCAACGGCACGGTCGGCTCACCCGCCGGCGGGTTCCGGTAGATCTGGCCGAGGGTGGCCAGCCTGCGGAAGCCCTCGCAGTTCGCCTCGGCCGAGGTGAACTGGTTCTCCCCGGTCAGGCAGGAGTACAGGGTCAGCGTGTTCGGCGCGCCCTCGGGGGCGAACCAGCCCAGCTCGTGCTCCAGGTGGTACCCGGGCGGAGCCGCCCCGCCCGCGCCCGCGCCGCCGGTGGTGAAGTGATCCCGGTTGTGGCCGTAGTAGCGGTTGAGGCCGTCCCGGATCAGCGGTCGCCCGGTCCACGGCAGCGCGGTCTCCTCCTTGAGCTGGTCCTCCGTGCGCAGACCACCCACGATCCGCACCTCGTCGACCTCCCCGCGCCAGTGCCGCAGCGGAGCGCCGTCGGCCTTGGCCCGGCCGATCTTCAACCCGCCCCCTGCCGACCAGGTGGCCCGGAACCGGTGCAGCCCTTCGGGTTTGCCGTCCACGAACAGCTGGAGTTCCTCCGCGGCCGCGTCGTAGCGTCCGGCCAGGTGGGTCCAGACACCCGGCTTCGGCCCGGTCCCGGACACCGCCGCGTCCAGCACCGCCCCGTCGCCGTCGGTCCGGTTCATCCCGAAGGCCCAGCGCCCGCGCGCCCCGTCGTAGCCCAGGCTGAACCCGCTGGCCCGGTCCCCGTCCTGACTGACCAGGGTCATCGACTGCGCGCCATAGGAATCGGCCTTCGCCCAGCCGCTGACGGTGAAGCTGGTGTCGGTGCGCACCGCGGGTCCGCTGGTGCTCAGGTGCCCGTCGATGCCGTTGAACCGCACCGCGGTGCCGACCCGGCCGGGCGCCCAGGCCACCCCGCCCTGGAAACCCGCCTCCCGGTAGTTGCCCGAGACATCCCCGGCCACCCGGCCCGAGTTCTCCTCGGCGAGCCACTGCCCGGACTCCTGCAACCACTTGGTGGACAGGGTGTGCACGTCCGAACCCTCGGCCACCCGGTCACCGGGGTTGATCCGCCCGTCGCCGAGCACCCGATCGTAGATCCGCACGTCGTCGACCGCGCCGGCGAGGAAGTCCACCGCCGCGCCGTTGTACTTGCCGCGCCCGATCCGCACCTCGCCACCGGCGTGCCAGCGTGCCTTGTGCTCGGCCGCGCCGGCGAACCGGCCGTCCACGTAGATCCGCAGCGACTGCTCGGCCGCCGAGTCGTACACCCCGACCAGGTGCGTCCACACCCCTTGGCGCACCGGCACATCCGCGCTCACCCGGTCCTTGCCGAAGTTGTGCTGATCGGCCTCCGGCATGGTGAACGCCCAGCGCCGCTCATCACTGCGGTACTGCAGGTAGAACCCGCTGGCGTGGGTGCCGTCCTGGCTGACCGCGGTCTGCCACGGCCCGTCCAGCCGGTCCAGCCGCACCCAGGCGGAGACGGAGAAGCTGTCCCCGGTGTGCACGGTGGACTTCGGGCCCAGGCCGAGCTGGCCGTCGCGGCCGTCGAAGAGCAGCGCGTCGCCGTCCCGGCCTGCCGTCCAGCTCACCGGTCCCTGGCTGAAGCTGCCGGTGGCGCCGCTGGCCAGGGCGTCCGGCACGGTGGTGCTGGGCAGTTTCCCGTCCAGCCGCCAGTGCCGCACCGGCGGGAACCTGGTGCTGCGCACGAAGAATCCGTAGCTGCGCTTGGGCGAGATGTTTCCGGCCTTGTCCACCGCGTAGACCTCGGCGATGTTGCGCTGGTCCCGCGGCGGGGTCAGCGGCACGGTGGCCTTGCCGTTCACCGCGGGCACCGTGCGCAGTTCGGTGGTGGTCAGCCGGTACCGGAACTCGGCGATATCGGCCTCACCCGGCGCGGACAGGGTGAACCAGCCGGTCTTGCCGATGCCGCCGCCGTTCTGCTCCGCCGGATAGTCCGCGGAGCTGACCTCCGGCGCGGTGCGCGGGGAGGTCAGGTCGATGGTGACATCGCACCAGGACGACCAGTCCCCGAAGAGTTCACCGTCGAAAGCCCTTACCCGCCAACCGATCCGGCTGCCATCGCCGAAGGTCCCGGCCGGAATCGTGGCGCTGAACGGGCTGCCGGAGTGCTGGGTGGCGGTGCGGACGGACCCGACCGGCCGCTCCCCGCGGATCCACCACTCGAACTCCGCGGCCACCATGCCGCCGTCCGGATCGCCCACGGTCGCGTTGAGCTGCGGCGTGGTGATCCGCAGATGCGGCTCCTGCGGCTGCACCGCACACGGTTTGCCCGCGGCGTTCAACTCGCCGGGCTGATCGGGGTAGGTGTTGTAGTTGATCACCAGTTTGGGGTTGGCGTGGTACTTGCGCCAGGCCATCGGATCGCCCTCATCACGGGCGCGCAGCATCAGCGTGACGAACCCGTTGCCGCCCACCGCGTCCACCGCGGCGGCATGCACGTCGAAGCCGAGCCAGTCCCCTGGACAGGCCGCGTTGTAGCCACGCGCCACGTTGTGCTCGCCGAGCTTGCGCACCCCGTCGGGCTGGCTCTCCCAGGTGGTCCACGGCTCGTAGGTCTTGGTCTGCCACAGTTCGGTCCAGCGCGCCTGGCAGGAGGGCGCGTAACTCTGGAACACGTCGAAACTGCTTCTGCCAATGGAGATCCGGCGGTTCTTCAGGCTCTGCACGTCGTACTGGAAGAAGGACCGGGCCAGCACGGTCGGCCGTTCCCAGTTGCTGTACCCGACCTTGGCGATACCGTCGCCGTCACCCCGCCAATAGGCCTGATTCCGATAGGAGTCCGGGGCGCCGTAGATCAGGCCCCAGCCACCGGGTTCGCCGTCCCAGCCCGGGTCGATGTAGACCGGGAACCGGGTGGCCGGATCGGCCAGCATGGCCCGGTCCGGGGTCACGCTCAACGTGCCCCTGCCCAGCTCCACCGGCATCTCCACCCGCCGCGCGGCAGCACCGGTGGCACCGGGAGCACGCGGTCCGGTGCTCGGCGAGTCCCACATCTGGGCCTGCGGAGCCCGGAACACCACCTTGCCGTCCGGCACGGTCGCGGTGAGCCCACCGCGCTCGCCGGTCGCCATGGTCAGCCCGTCCGCGCGGGTGCCGAAGGTCAGCTTCGCCAGCCTTGGCTGCCGGGCCGCCTCGGCCGTGCGCACCACCAGCAGGTGGGTGAACCCGCTGACCTCGGCGGTCACCCGCAGGTCAACGCCGGGCAGCACCTCGGCATAGGTCGCCGAGGCACCGGCGAGCGTCGGCCTGGGCAGCGGATCCGGCCAGCTCAACTCCAGCGCCGACCCGGCCTGACCGATCCGCGCGAACGGCCCGCGACCGCCACCGGAGAAGGTGATCGGCAGCGCCGCGGCCACCGGCGACACCCGGCCGTCGGACTCCGTGCGCAGGGTGGTGTCCGGGGCCCGCCAGCCCGCGCCCGCGCGCACCCGCACCGGGCGCGGATGCTGTTCCAGGGTGCGCGAGCCGTCCGGTTCGCGGAAGACCTGCGCGGTCTCGGTCCGCTCCGACTCGATCTCCACCCGCTGCGCGGGCCCGGCGGGCGCGGCCACCGCGGGCAGCGCGAGCACCGCGGAACCGGCCAGCACCGCGACCATCCCGACCACGCCAACTCGACGACGGACATGACGCAGCACGGCGGCTGTCATCCGAACCCCCTGTGAACCGATCCCCAGTGCGCCGAAAGGACGCGTCTAGAAGGTAGGGATCAGTTCGGGTCCGCCGTAATCGACTGATGTACGCAAAATCCCGGTACAAATGTCCCGAACTCAGCTGTCCACGCCGACCCGCAAGACCGCCGTGTACCCGGTGCCCACCGCCCCGGTCACCTTGGCCAGCTGACTGACACCGCCATCGTCCCGGAACACACTGTCGCGTTCCAGGCTGACCTGCCGGAAGGTCGGCCCGGACTGCTCGTAACCAGGCTGGGCGTACACCGCCTCCGACGCGTCCTTCGGCAACGCGACCTGGGAGGTGACCAGCACATTCGCCACCTCGGTGATGCTGTTCCGGTCCGGATAGACCTCGAAATGGATGTGCGGCCAGCGCCCCGGATAACAGGCGGGATAAATGCTCTGGAACCGCACCCGCCCCTCGGCGTCGGCGATCTGCACACCCCGCAGGTAGTTCTCCTCCCGCACCCCGTCGGAGTACATCGAGTACCGCCCCAGCGCATCGCACTGCCAGACATAGACCGCCGCGCCCTGGAACGGCCTGCCACCGTTACCCAGGTCCACAATGGACAGTTCAAGGGTCAGCGGCACCCCGGTCGCGGTAGCACTGGCCGAACCGAAACTGGACCGGATGTCACCGCGCACGATCCCGCTCTGCGCCAACACATCCGGCCCGTTCGACCCATCACCGGGGAACGGCCCCGCGGTCTCCTCCGGGATCTCCGCCAGCGACGCGGCGGCGGCGGACGTGCTCGCGGGGGCGGTGCCCGTGGCGCTGGGGGTGCACGCGCTCAACGCCAGTCCGGCGGCGCCGAGCCCGAACAACCCCAGCACCCGACGGCGACTCAACAATGTGCCCAGATCGAACCCCAGACCCTGGTCGACGACCTCGTCCTGCGGCCGGGGAAGTGGGCGGCCCTGGTAGGTGCGGTGGCGGTTGCGCATGCCACCACAGTGCGGGCGGCGACTGTCGTGGAGCTGTGTGCGGGCTGTCGGGATGCTGAAGATGTCAGTACCGGACCGCGCTGGCCCGCAACAGCGGCAGCACCGCGGACTCGACCCCGTCCACCCTGGCCCCGGCGAACTGCAACGCCCTGGCCAGGGTCCGGTTGTTCTCGGCCGGGAAGTTCAGGCTGGGCGCGGACACCTCCTCCAGCGCCGCGACCTGGGCCGCGGTGAGGGTGACGTCCAGGGCGGCCAGGTTCTGCTCGAACTGCTCGCGCCTGCGCGCGCCCAGGATGGTGGAGGCGATGCCCGCGCGGCCGTGCACCCAGGCCAGGGCCACCGCCGCCGGGGTCGCGCCCGCCTCGGCCGCCACCTTGTCCAGGACCTCCAGCACCGGGTAGTCGCGTTCGCGGGGGCCGCCGACCAGGTCGCCGCGGGCGGTGTCCACCGGGCCGCCGTTGGCGCGGGTGTACTTGCCGGAGAGGTGCCCACTGCGCAACGGGCTCCACGCCATCGCACCCATGCCCAGTGCCTGCGCCATCGGCAGCAGCTCGCCCTCGGAGGTGCGTTCCAGCAGGCTGTACTCCAGCTGCAGGCCGACGATCGGGGCCCAGCCACGGAACCGGGTGATGGTGGCGGCCTCGGCGGTGGCCCAGGCGGGCACGTCGGAGAAGCCGATGTAGCGGATCTTCCCGGCGCGGACCAGATCGTCCAGGGTGCGCAGGGTCTCCTCGACCGGGGTCACCGGGTCGAAGTTGTGCAGCCAGTACAGATCCACGTGATCGGTGCGCAGCCGCCGCAGCGAGTCCTCCAGCTGGTTCATGATCGCCTTGCGGCCCGGCCCACCGCCGTTGGGATCCTGCTCGTGCAGGTTGGCGAAGAACTTGGTGCCCAGCACGATCCGGTCACGCACCCCCGGCCGGCTCGCCAGGTAGTCACCGATGATCGCCTCGGCGTGACCGTTGGTGTAGATGTTGGCGGTGTCCACCGAGTTGCCGCCCCGGTCCAGGTAGGCCGCCAGGATCTCGGTGGACTCCCCGACACTGCTGCCCCAGCCGTGATCCTGGCCAAAAGTCATGGTGCCCAACGTGAACGGGCTCACCCGAAGGCCGGACCGGCCAAGGGTGACATAGGAATCAAGAGACATCTCGCGCACTCCAGAATGATCATCGGGCCCACCGGGACGGCCACCCGCGCTACCCCTTGATTCCACCAGCCCCACCCCCGATCCCCTAGACCAATGGGCTCAGCCGAGTGCACGATCCGCTCAACTTCGCCCGGATCGAGTTGGCTTGCCCCCGCCACCCTGCTTCACTGACCCCATGGACGTCCTGGCCGAACTCCGCACCCGCATCCACACCCTGGCCGCAGGCAGCCCACACCCCTTGCGCGACAACGGCTTCATCGTGGCCTCGACCCCGGAGGCGACCGAACCCCTCGGCACCGTGGCCGAACCGGCCTTCGCCCTGGTCGTCCAAGGCGCCAAACGCTCCACCCTGGCCGAACACGTCTTCGAGTACCACGCGGGCGAATACCTGGTCGTCACCGTCGACCTCCCCCTGGTCTCCCAGGTGACCGAAGCCACCGCCACCCAACCCTTCCTCGGCTTCGGCCTCCCCCTGGACGCCAGGACCATCGCCCAACTCCTGCTCGACGCCGGCCCCGGCCACCCCACCCCGTCCGACGGCATCGCCATCGCGGTCAACACCGCAGGCCAAGCCCTACTCGACGCCGTCCTCCGCCTGCTTCGCCTGACCGACTCCCCCCAGGACCTGCGCGTCCTCGGCCCCGCGATCCGCCGCGAGATCCACTGGCGCCTGATGACCGGCCCCCAGGCCGGCCTGGTCCGGCAGATCGGCCTGGCCGACAGCCGCCTGACCACCATCGCGCAAGCCATCCGCTGGATCCAGCACCGTTTCGACCAGGTGCTGCGGGTGGACGATCTGGCCGAGGCGATCGGGCTGAGCGTGTCCACGCTGAACCGCAACTTCCGCGCGGTGACCGCGATGAGTCCGGTGCAGTACCAGAAACATCTGCGGCTGCAGAAGGCCCGGTTGCAGTTGCTGACCGCGGGCGGGGAGGTGGCGGCGGTGGGGCATTCGGTGGGGTATGACAGCGCTTCGCAGTTCAGCCGGGAGTATCGGCGGATGTTCGGCGCGCCGCCGGGTCAGGATGTGACGCGGTTGCGGGGGCTGGCGACGGTGGTGGAGTAGGCGGTCAGCGGGTGAGTGCGGCGAGATCGATGTCGACGGGACCGATCACCGCGCTGCGCAACCGGCCTTGGTGCGCACCGGTCTCGGTGTAGGAGCCGGTCACCACGTCCAGGACGTAGGTGTGCATGACCGGGGCCAGCGCACCACTGGCCTGGCTTTCCAGCCGCCAGTAGTGCGGGACTCCGGCCTCGGCGTAGGCCAGCGGTTTGGAACCCCGGTCCTCACGACGAGACCCCTTGGATACCACCTCGACCGCGAGTAACACGGTGCCCGCGGGAATCGGGCGGGTGGTCAACGGGACGGTGGCCGAGAAGACCACGATGTCTGGGGCGACGTAGTCGAGCGGCTCCTCTTCCAGGAGCACGTCGATGTCGACCTCCAGCTGCCACTCCGGCGACAACGCGGGCTCCAGGGCCGCAGCGAGTCGGCGCATGATGCGCTGGTGGATCGGCAGTGGACTGGGGTTCACGATGAGGGCTCCGTCAAGCACTTCCACACGACACTTCTCCGGAAGGGCCCGTACGTCAGCCAGCGTCCACCCACCCGGGGGCGGGTACAGGTAGTCGGTCGGCAACGCCGTCATGGGTACCCCTCCTTGCCAGGTCACTGTACCGCCAAGGCGGGCACAAGCTACTTCCGCACACCCACGCCTCTAGGCTAGGCCATGCCCTTGACCAGCGAAGATTGATTTCACTCAACACTGAAGCAACTGCGAAATTCAAGAAACCCAGGCAATCGAACCCCACTCCCAGCCGCAGCCAGAAACGATCAACCCCGCAGCGCGTCCTCGACCTGCCGATCCGACAACCGCCGCGGACTCACGTAATACAACACCGACCCCGCCGCAGCCTCACTCTGCCAGCTCGGATTCACCACCAGCGCCCCCGCCCCGTCCCGCACCGCCAGCACCGTCACCCCGTGCTTGCGCCCCAACGCCAACTGACAGTCCTCAATGGACACCGCCCCCAGCGATTCCGGGATCCGCAACGAATACGTGTTCGCGCCGCCGTGCGCCATCAGCTCCGTGTACACCTCCGCGATCCCCGGCGAGGTCAGCTCCTCGGAGATCATCCGGGGCATGTGCCAGGGCACGCAGTGGATGTTCTTGTCGACGTAGTGCATCAGGCTGGTGCGGTCGGTGTCGCGCAGGGCGACCACGATGTGCGCGGGTGAACCCAGGTGGTCGACGGCGACCGCGATGGCCAGGGCCTCGTTGTCGTCGTGGGCGTCGATGAGCACGGCGGCGGCCTTGGGTACGGCGGCGCGGCGCAGCACGGATTCGTCGGTGAGCTGGCCGCGGACGAAGTCGATCTCGGGGCTGGGCATCGGGTGGGTGCCGACCTCCTCCGGGGCGCACAGCACCACCCGGTCGGCGCCCTCGGCGCGCAGGCGGTCCACGAAACGTTCGGTGCGGCCCGGCTCGTAGCCGAGCAGCACGATGTGGCCGGTGGCGTCCACCGTGTTGGAGCCCAGCATGCGCCGTCCCTTCGCCTGTTCCAGCACCGTGGCGAGTTTGGTGAACACCGTGGTCAGCGCCACGATCCCGCCGATGATCACGTACACCCCGACCACATGGCCCCAGTCCGAGGTCGGGTACAGGTCGCCGTAGCCCACGGTGGCGGCGGTGACCACGAAGTACCACCAGTAGTTGCCCGGTCGCACCAGGTCGTTGTCCGCGGGTTCGGCCAGGGCCATCAGCGGCCAGCTGGTGCAGAACACGAACAGCACCACCGCGGCCGGGGTCGCCCAGCTGCTGAGGAAGGCGAGCCGGGCGAGCAGCCGGGTCAGGAACAGGGGCACGGTTCTCCTCACGGTCGCCGGGGCGGGTCCGCGGGAGTCTAAGCAGGTGAGCGGGCGGATTGGGGGTTCTTCACCGTTTCGCGGCTTTTCGCCGGGTCAGCTCCGGCTGGGCAGTTCGAGCACGCCGAGGGAGGTCAGTGCGGCCAGCACGAGGACCGCGGTGGCGGCGGTCCAGGCGAGCGGGTGGCCCAGGTTGAGCGTCCAGAACAGACCGGCGCGGCGGTGCACCAGCACGGCCGGGTCGCGGCGGTTGAGGTAGATCATCCCGGCCAGGTGCCAGTGCCGGTCGTCGTCGCGGCGCACTGGCATCGGAGCCTGTTCGCCGGGTTCGGCCGGCAGGCGGTGCCCGGCCTCGCCGACCCGGATGCTGAAGTGCAGCCAGGCGGCCAGCGCCAGTGCCAGTGGCAGGTAGCCGAGTGCGGTGAACCAGCCGCCCGCGGGGAGAATTCCCCACTGCGACAAGGCATGCGCGAGCACGGTGAGGTTGGCCAGGGCTGCCGAGGCCAGCAGCAGCCGGGTGAAGCGGTGCAGGTACCGGCGGTAGCGGCGGGCCGAACCGACCGGGCGTTCGGGCTCGATTTCCGGGCGGGCGCGCAGGATTCCGGCCGCGACCAGCAGTACCAGCGCGATCAGCAGCAGCTGGGCGAGCACCGGCGCGAAGGTGGCGCCCGGGGTCAGGCTGTGCAGCAGGGCGGTGGCGCCGGTGAGCAGGATCGCGGGCGCCAGCCAGGGCCAGGGCAGGCGGACCGGGTTGGTGCGCAGGCCGAGGTCGGCGGTGGCGACCCGGCGGGTGTCCGCGTCGAAGTCGTTGTCCCGCTTGGTTTTCCGGACTTCCCGCGCGGCCAGCAGACCGCAGGCGATACCCGCACCCAGCATCGGCAGCAGGATCAGTTCCGGGCCCGGCACCCAGCCGGTCCACAGCCACCAGCCGAGCAGGCTGACCGCGGCGATCGCGCCGAGGGCCAGCACCCGGTGGCCATGGCGGGTGCGGTGTTCCAGGATCGCCGGGTCCTCGGCGCGGGCGGCCGGCACCCTGACCCCGAAGGGCAGGGTCGGCCGGGCCAGCAGCGGCCCGGCCCAGGCCACCGCGGTGACCAGTGCGATCACCAGCAGGTCGAGCAGCACAGTCATGGTCACGTGTCGTTCTCCTCCCCAGTGCGGAACGTGGCGAGCACCTCGCCACACCGCCGCAGCACCTCATCGGCCCCGACTCCCTGCACCGCGGCCTCGGCCAGCAGCGTGCGCAGTCGCGGCTGCCAGTCCTCGGTGAATCCCGGCTCCGGCGGCCCGGAACCGGCGTCGCGGCGCACCACCGCGCCGCTCTTGCGGTTGATCCGGATCACCCCTTCCCGCCGGAGCAGGTCGTAGGCCTTGTTCACGGTGTGGAAGTTGACCGCCAGGTCGGCGCCCAGCTGCCGGGTGGACGGCAGTGGACTGCCCTCGGCCAGGCCGCCGTCGGCGACCGCTTCCACGATCCGATCCCGGATCTGTTGGTAGATCGGCACCTCGCTGTCGAGGTCGATGCTCAGCTGCACACGGTCCAGTCTATCTGTTATATGCAATCTATAACAGATAGACAGACCGAGGGGAAGTCATGACCGTTCTTGACGCGCCTACCCGCGCACGGGGCCAACAACGTCGTCGCCACCGTGCGGACCGCGTTGTTCATCCACGCCGACCAGCCGCTGCGGAAGGCGAGCCGGACAGCCGAAAGGCCCCCTCAGGTCGAGGGGGCCTTTCATCGCGGGCTCAGCCCACCGGCGGAGCCATCGCGAACCAGTTGAAGGTCTCCACCATCTGCCGGGTGGTCCCGATGTAGCGCGGCCCGGTCAGCTCCCACCTGGTCACCGTGCGGTAGGTGCCCGGCTGCAGGCTCTCGTCCTCGGTGGTGTTCACGTCGTCATCCACCGGCACGTACTCGTTGATGCTGCGCTTGGTCAGCGTCACGTCCAGCGACTCGTAGGCCGACTGGTCGTTCAGGTACCCCTCGTCCCCGTGGTCCCCGGCCCGGCCGGGGTCGGCCAGCTTCAGCTGCACGGTGTTGCCGCCGAAGTCGCCCTTGGCCGCGACCACGGTGACGATGTGCCCGCCGTTGCGCTCCAGGCTGCCGGTGGTGGGGCCTGCCTTGTAACGGCCGTAGACCAGCTGGACCGAACCGGAGTTGAGCCGCTTGGCCAGGTCGCCGCTGAAGTCCTGGCTGGTGTGCGAGCTGATGTTGCCGGTGCCGGTGGCCCAGCCGGCGTTGCGGGCCTTGCCGGTGGCGATGTCGAAGGCGGTGCGCAGGTTGCCCATCTTGGTGCCGCCGTCGTACTTGGCGTCCACGCCGATCCGGCCGATGGAGTTGGTGACCAGGTTGTACTGCGCGGGGTTCTTGGGGTCGACGTTGCGCAGGTCGGTGGTCAGCCAGCCGACCGGGGCGTTGCGGTCCTTGGCGAAGTAGTGCAGGACGTTGTAGAGGCTGGCCGGGCCGCAGTAGGCGTTGCCGTTGTTCTCCAGGCCGGCGCGGAACTGGTCGACGTCGCTGACGTTGCACTGCTTGACGTCGAAGGCGGGGCCGGTGACGTCGGTGGACTTCACGCAGACCGGCGGCGGAGCGATGTCCGCGGACGCGGTGCCGGGGAGAGCGGCGGCGGTGATGGCGGTGGCGGCCGCGGCGAGAATCAGGTGTCCGGTCCTGCGGTTCATGTTCCTACCCCTTAGGTTGTGCCGCCCCTCGCGGCGTTCCTTGCTGGTAGGAGAAGCATGTTCGGCGGGACCCCCCAGAGGCATGAGGGGCGAACCCCCAAGTCCGCGCCTGGGGGTTCGGCGGGGACCCCCACGGTGGGGGCCGCCGCCTGCCGCTCACAGCGTGGGCACCACCATCGGCGTGCCGGTCACCGGGTCCGGGACCACGATGCACGGCAGGTCGAAGACCTCCTTGACCAGGGCGCTGTCCACGATCTCGGCGGCGGGGCCCTCGGCGACCACCCGGCCGTCCTTCATCGCGACCAGGTGGTCGGCGTAGCGGCAGGCCTGGTTGATGTCGTGCAGCACCGCGACGATGGTCCGCCCTTCATCGCGCAGCCGGGCCAGCAGCCGGAGCAGCTGGTACTGGTGCGTGATGTCCAGGAACGAGGTCGGCTCGTCCAGTAGCAGCCAGGGGGTCTGCTGGGCGAGCACCATGGCCACCCAGGCACGCTGGCGCTGACCGCCGGACAGCTCGTGCACACCGCGTTCGGCCAGGTCGGCCACGCCGGCGGCGGCCATCGCCCCGGCCACCGCCTGATCGTCCGCGGTGGACCAGGTGGCGAGCAGGGACTGGTGCGGGAAGCGGCCGCGGCCGACCAGCTGGCGGACCTTGATGTTCTCCGGGGTCACCGGGTCCTGGGGCAGGAAGCCCAGGGAGCGGGCCAGCGCCTTGGGCGGGTAGCCGGTGACCGGGCGCTCGTCCAGGTGCACGCCGCCCTCGGCGGGGCGGAGCAGCCGGACGAAGGCACGCAGCAGGGTGGACTTGCCGCAGGCGTTGGGGCCGACGATGGCGGTGAACGCGCCGTCGGGGATGTCCAGGTCCAGCCGGGTGGAGACCACCCGCTCGCCGTAGCGGAGGGTCAGTTCCCGTGCGTTCAGGCGTGCGGTCACGCGCGCCTCACCTCCCTGGTGAGCAGCCAGATCAAGTAACAGCCGCCGATCGCGCTGCTGAGCACGCCGACCGGCAGCGCGACCGGGGCCAGCAGCAGCTGGGCGAGCAGGTCGGCGGTCAGCAGCAGGGCCCCGCCGGTCAGCGCGGCCGGCAGCAGCGGCACGCCCGGCGCCTTGGCCAGCCTGCGCCCGATCTGCGGGGCGGCCAGTGCGATGAACACGATCGGACCGGCCACCGCGGTCACCGTCGCGGTGCAGCCGACGCCGATGAGCACCATCAGCAGGTGCAGCCGGGACACGCCGACGCCGGTGGTGGCCGCGAGGTCGGCGCCCAGCGCGTGCTGCTGCACGGCGTGGGACTGGGTGAACAGCAGCACCAGCAGCACCCCGATGATCGCGAACGGCAGGGTCACCTGCGGCCAGCCGATGCCGTTGAGCGAACCGGCGTGCCAGCCGACCGCGGCGATGGCCACCTCCAGTTCGGCGCGCAGCACGATCCAGGAGTTCAGCGCGACCACCATCGCGTTCACCGCGATCCCGATCACCACCAGCCGCATCCCGGACAGGCCGCCGCGGCTGGCCAGCAGGTAGATCAGGGTGGCCACGGCCAGCCCGCCGACCACCGAACCGACCGCTCGTTCGGTGGCGGTGCCGGCCAGCACGGTGATCGCGAACAGCGCGCCGGTGTAGGCGCCGCTGTCCAGGCCGAGCACGTCCGGGCTGCCCATCGGGTTGCGGGTGAGGTTCTGGAAGATCGCGCCCGCCAGGCCGAGCGCGGCGCCGAAGACCAGTGCGGCCAGCACCCTGGGCAGCCGCCAGTCCCGGATCACCACGATGGAGTCACCGCTGCCCGCCAGGGCGGCGAAGACCTCCGCGGGGGTGGACCAGGAGGCGCCAAGGCACAGCCCGAGCAGGCCGAGGCCCAGCATCAGCCCGGTCAGCGCCAGCGTGACCACCAGGGTCCGGCGCTCCATGCGTACCGACCGACCGTTCGGTAGACAGACGCGCAGCTGCCCGCTCACAACGACTCCGTCCCGTATCGCCGGACCGCCCAGATCAGCACCGGGCCGCCCAGGAACGCGGTCACGATCGCCACCGGCACCTCGCCGGTGACCAGCAGCACCCTGGACAGCGTGTCCGCGATGAGCAGCAGCACCGGCCCGAGCACCATGGTGTGCGCGAGCAGCCAGGGCACCGAGCCGTCGGCCAGCCGCCGGGCCAGGTGCGGCACCATCAGGCCGACGAAGATGATCGGCCCGGCCACCGCGGTCGCCGCGCCGACCAGCACGGTGATCAGCACCAGCGAGATCAGCCGGACCCTGCCCACGTGCACGCCGAGTGCGTGCGCGACCGTCTCGCCGAGCGCGACCGCGTTGAGTGAGCGGCTCACCAGCAGCGTCCCGCCGAGGGCGAGCGCGATCACCACCAGCGGCAGGGTCAGCGGCGCCTGTTCCCGGCCGGCCAGTGAGCCGACCGACCAGAACCGGTACTGGTCAAGGACTTCCGGCACCATCAGCCGCAGTCCGAGTGAGACACCGGTGAGCACCGCGCTCAGCGCCACCCCGGTGAGCACCAGGCGCAGCGGGGACTGGCGGCCGACCGCGTAGACGAGCAGCGCGGCCAGCGCCGAGCCGAGCACGGCCAGACCGAGCTGTCCACCCTGGGTGGCGGCCAGGCCGAGCGCCGAGCCCGCGGTGATCGCGAACCCGGCGCCTGCGGTGACCCCGAGGATCCCGGGCTCGGCCAGCGGATTTCGGGACAGCGTCTGGATCACCGCGCCCGCGGTGGCCAGCGCGGCGCCGACCCCGACGGCCAGCACCGCGCGCGGCACCCGGATGTCCCAGACGATGAGGTGCTCGCTGGATCCGTTGTAGGACAACAGGGCGCGCACCACCTCGGCCGGGGCGACCGGGTTGGCGCCGACGCCGATGCTGACCACCGCGACCACGGCGAGCAGCACCAGCGCGCCCAGCAGCACGGTCAGCTGCCGGACCGGGAGTTGTCGAGCGCTCACTTGGTCAGCAGCGGGGTGAACGCGGTGTCGATCGCGTCCAGGGTCTGCAGGGCCGAGGTGTAGGTGGCGGCCTCGGTGAGCCGGAACGGGTAGACCTTGCCAGCCTTGACCGCGGGCAGGTTCTTCCACAGCCCCGAATCCAGCACGTACTGCACCGGCGCGGGCACCGAACCGTCCGGCTTGACCGAGTAGGTGATCGCGTCGGCCTCGGCGAAGGCGGTGGTCAGTTCCTCGATGGAGGATGCCTCGCTGACGTCCTTGGAGCCGCCGCCCTTCTTCTTGACCTGGCCGTAGTAGTTCGCGCCGATGTCCTGGGCGATGTTGGTGCCCCAGGAGCCGTTGAACTCGTGCTGGAACTGACCCTTGGCGACCTCGCCGTAGGCGCCGACGTGGCCGAGCTTGAGCTTGGGCAGCACGTCCTTGTACTTGGCGCCGAGTTCGGCCGCCCTGGCCTGGTACTTGCCCTGGGCGGCGTCGAATCCGGCCAGGGCGCCTGCCGCGTCGGCCTGGCGGCGGGACAGGTCACGCCAGGCGTTGGGCAGGGTCGGGCCGATGGCCACCACCGGCGCGACGGCCTTGAGCCGGGCCACGTCGATGTCGCCGAGCACCGGCGCGGGCACGCCGATCACGATGAGGTCGGGCTGGGCGTTGGCGATGGCCTCGTAGTTGGTCTCCTTGGCCTGTTCCCCGGCGACCTTCTTCAGACCGTCGTAGGTGGCCCGGTCCTTGGCCGACATCAGCGGCAGACCGCGGGCCCAGGAGGAGACGCCGACCAGCGGCGCGCCCGACTCGATCAGCACCGGCACCGCGTACCCGGTGGCGATGACCCGCTTGGGCTTGGCCGGGATGGTGATGTCCCCGTTGTCGGCCTTGACAACCCTGGTCTCGACCGCGGCGTCCTTGCCGGAGTCGCCCGCGCCGCAGCCGGTGGCCGCGAGGGCGAGGGAGAGCAGCAGCGCGCCTAACAAGTGAGTGGGTCGGCGGGTGGACATCAGCGGTCCTCATTTCCAGCGGCGGCGGTGTGATCGTGTTCGTGGTCGTGCTCTTCGTCGAAGTCGGCGACGCCGTACTTCCAGTAGCCGGTGATGTCGTGATCACCCTTGGCCAGCCCCAGTTCGCGGACCCAGCCGCGCAGTGGCTTGATCTGCCCGGCCTCACCGGCGACCCAGACGTGCACCCGCTCCCCCGCGGGCCAGCGCACCGCGCGCACCGCCTCGGCCAGCAGCCCACCGGTGCCGGCGGGCAGTTCGCCCCGGTGCAGCCAGTGCACCTCGAACCGTTCGGGCGCGGCCAGTTCGATCTGCTCGGTCACGTCGGCGACCTCGATGAACGCCCACCCCGCGGCGGTACGCGGCAGTTCCTCCAGCCACCTGGCGATGGCGGGCAGCGCGGTGAGGTCCCCGGCCAGCAGGTAGCGGTCGTAGCTGGGCGGCACGATCCGCCCGCCGGGCGGGCCCGCGACGTGCACCCGCTCCCCCGGCCGCACGGTCAGCGCCCAGTCCGAGCCGAGCCCGCCGGGGTGCAGCGCGATGTCCAGGTCGATCTCGCCGGTGACCGGGTCATGGCGGCGCACGGTGTACTCGCGGGAGACCGGCGCCGGCCGCGGCCAGCGCAGCATCAGCCCGTTGGGTTCGGGCAGCCGCAGCACACCCCCGGCGTCCGGGAAGATCAGCTTGACGTGCTCATCCGGCGCGTGCGCCTGGAAACCGAGCGCGCCGGGACCGCCGAGGGTCAACCGGAGCAGGCCGGAACCGATCATCCGGGAGCCGAGCACCTCGGTCTCCCTGATCCCGATCGGATAGGGCACTTTCTCGGCACTCGACCCGGCCCGGACCTCGGCGATCCGGTCCAGATGTCGATGCCGGTGGTCCTCGCGTCCCACTCGCACTCCTCGCGTCCCCAGGCGGCTACCAGCGCCGCGACGCTCGCAGCATAGGTTAGCCTCGCCTAAGGAGCGCAAGTTGGGGCGGCGGGTGGAGCCGGGCCGCGGCGAGGTCGAGGGCAACGACGCGAGCGGAGGATTCACCACCGGCTCGCGGTGGTGAATCCTCCGGGTTCAGCGGCTATGGCGGATTACCGCGGCGCGATCACGGGTAACACGGGTTGAGGAACCGGCCACCGGTGTACATGGCGGCGTGGAAGTTCTTCCACTGGTGCGCCAGCACGCAGGTCCGAACCCGCCCACCCTCGGCCCGGTCCATTTCCACCGTGTAGCCGATGTCCGCGCAGTTGTAGGCGGACCAGCCCACGATGAGCGGGTTCCAGCTCATGACGTAACGGTTCACCCCGCAAATCGGCGGAGCCATCGGCTTGGCCGCCGTGACCTGCACCTGGCCCCTGACCGGCTCAGCCGCGACCGCTCCTGGCATGAAACCGGTCAGCCCGCCAACGGTGAGCACCGCACCCACAGCCAAACTAGCAATGCGTCGCATGTTCTTTTCACCTTCCCCTGGAACAAGAACTGACCACAAAAATTCGAATTTGACAGAAGTTGAGGCCCCCCGGACTCATCCCCTGGCCATTTGTAGCCGGACGGGCTTTCGCGAACCTTGTACGGACCTTGCACGCGCTGATTAGCATCCGACCCGACGGACAGGCGAGGCCGGCACGGCTCGCCCCAGGGGGTGGGGGGGCACGAATGCCGGTGCGGTTTCGGCTGCTGGGCGAATTCCAGGTGCTCGACGGCGGCGCTCCGGTGGAGATCAGGCACCAGCGGCAGCGTTGCGTGCTCGCGGCGCTGCTCGTCGACCTGAACAAGGTCGTCCGGCTGGACACCTTGGCCGATCGGGTGTGGGGCGAGGACCTGCCAGGGCGGCCCCGCGACACGATCTACAGCTATGTGTCCCGGCTGCGCACGACGCTGGCAGGCGTTGACGAGGTCACCGTCACGCGACGCTCCGGTGGCTACCTGCTGACCGCGGACCCCGAGGCGGTGGACTTGCACCGGTTCCACGGCCTGCTGGCCGCCGCCGCACAGGACGAGCAGCGGCCCGCGGACCTGCTCACCCAGGCGCTCGCCCAGTGGACCGGAGTGGCCTTCGCGGGCCTCGACGGCGCCTGGGCCACGCACCTCCGGGAAACACTGGACCGGCAGCGGTTCACCGCCCGGCTGGACCTCGCGGACCTGCAACTCCACAGTGGACAGTGCGGCGGGCTGGGCATCGAACTGTCCGCGCTCACCGCGGCGCATCCGCTGGACGAACGACTCGCGGGTCAGCTCATGCTCGCCCTGTACCGCGACGGTCGTCAGGGTGACGCCCTGCGCGAGTACGAACGGATCCGGCGACTGCTCGCCACGGAACTCGGCGCCGATCTGGGCCCGGCGCTGCGGCGGCTGCACCAGCAGATCCTCACCAGCGACACCGCCATCGGCCCGCCGCCGGAGCACGATCGGGCCCGCGCTCATCCCGTGCCACGTCAACTGCCCGCGACACCACCACACTTCGTCGGCCGCGAGCAGGAACTCGCCCTCCTGAGCAGGGCGCGGCCCGACGGGAGTCCACAGTCGACAGTCGCGATCGGCGGTGCGGGTGGAATCGGCAAGACCTGCCTCGCACTGCACTGGGCGCACCGCAACGCCCACCGATTCCCGGACGGGCAGCTATATGTGGACCTGGGTGGCTTCGCCCCCTCGGCGGACCCGATGTCCGCGGCGGCGGCCATCCGGCGATTCCTGAACGCACTCGGGGTCGCACCGGCCGTGATCCCGGTCGAGCTGGACGCGATGGCGGCGTTGTACCGCAGCGTGATCGCGGACAAACGCCTGCTGATCGTGCTGGACAACGCCGCGGACACCACGCAGGTGGTCCCGCTGCTGCCCGGCCAGCCGACCTGTGCCGTGCTGATCACCAGCCGCCGCAGGCTGATCGGCCTGACCACCGCGCACGGCGCGATCCAGGTCGACCTGACCGTGCTGGCCGAGGAACAGGCACGCGGACTGCTCCGCCGCCGCCTCGGCGCCGAGCGCCTGCTGGCCGAACCCGAGGCGGTCACGAGCATCCTGCGGTACTGCTCGGGGCTGCCCCTGGCACTGGGCGTGGTGGCCGCCCGTGCCGCGGCGACACCCACCCTGCCGTTGTCCATGCTGGCCGAGGAACTCGCCAGCACGGCGGCGAGACTGGACGCCTTCGACACCGACGACCCCATCCGCAACCTGCGTGCGGTGTTCTCCTGGTCTTACCGGGCGCTGCCCACCGAGGCCGGACAGGTGTTCGCCAGACTCGGCCTCGCCCCCGGCGCCGACTTCGGCCTGACCGCCATCAGCTGCCTCACGGCGTTGCCCATCGAGCGGCTGCGCGTGCTGATGCGCGCGCTGGAAGGCGGTTTCCTCCTCGACCAGCCGCTGCCGGATCGCTACCGCATGCACGATCTGCTCCGGCTGTACGCGACGGAACTCGCCGAGGGGATCGGCGAAGCCGGGCGACACGCGGCGCTGCGCAGGCTCGTCGACATGTACCTGGTCGTGCTGGGGCGGACCCGCAGCCTGGTGATGTCCAGTCCTCGGCTGCACGAGGTCGTGGACATCGCCGCCGGTGATCCGCACTGGCCGGAGTTCGCGGGCAGCACCGAGGCCCTTGACTGGCTGGAGGCCGAGCGCGGCAACCTCATCGCCCTGGTGACCAGACTCGCCGAACTTGGCTGGCACGACGACATCTGGCGACTCGCCTGGCTGCTGCACGGCTTCTTCCGGGCTCGCCAGTACAAGTCGGACTGGATCGAGGTGGGCCGGCTCGGGGCGACGGCGGCGGACCGGATCGGCGACCGCGTGGCGAGGTTCCACGCCACCAACTGCCTCGGCAGCGCCTACCAGGCCGCGGGGAGGTGGGCTGAGGCGATCGCCCGGTACCAGGAAGTGCTCGCCGCCAGTCAGGCCGCCGACGATCCGGAACGAACGTCGATCATGCTCAACAACATCGGCATCACCCTGGTCAACAGCGGTGACGCCGGGGCAGCTGTCGGCTACCTCGAACAGGCGCTCGCCCTCGCCTGCCAGACGGGGTCGATCAAGGACGAGGCGCTCTGTTCGCTCAACCTGGGCGACGCCTACAACGTGGTCGGCAGATACCCGGAAGGACTGCGGCACAACCAGACCGCGCGGATGTTGTTCCGCTCACTCGGGGAGAACCTGCACGGTGCGATCGCCGCGGTGAACATCGCGCAGTCCTACTTCGGCCTCGCCGAGCTGGCCAAGGCCGCCGACAGCGCCGAGCGGGCGGGTACCGAGTTCCGCGCGCTCGGCGCCCAGTACGACCTGGCCAAGAGCCTGCTCATGCTCGGCCGCGTCCGAAACTCCCTCGGTCAGACCGGCCTGGCGACCCAGGCCTGGACAGCCGCGCTGGACACGTTCCGGAAGCTGAACGACCCGAGGGCGCGCGAGGTCGAACAGCTGCTGCGCGAATCCGCATAGCCACGATCCGGATCGCCCGCGCCGCCGGGTGGAGCCGCACCGGCCTACGCCGACGGGATCTCCTGCTCCGCCCGGAAGGTCGCACACCGCTCCGGCACATCCTGCCGACAGGTCAACAGGTGCCGCAGGTACGCGCCGGTGCGCTCCAGCTGCTTGATCTCCTTGTCCACCAACGAGATCCGCGCACTGACCGTGTCCAGCCAGTCATGGGTGGCGGTGCGCCCGGCCAGCAGCACGCCGATCTCCTCCAGGCTGAACCGGCCGATGTCGCGCCAGTGCCGGATGGCCGCGATCCGGTAGAGCTGGTCGGTGTCGTAGTAGCGGCGGCCGCCGCGGCGGTGCGGGGTGATCAGGCCGCGGCGTTCCCAGTAGTGCAGCGTGGAGACCGGCAGGTCGAAGTGGTCGGCGGTGGTCCGGATCGAGCAGAGCTTGTCCACCAGCACAGTTGACCTCAACCCGGGTTGAGCTTGCAAGGTAAGCCTCACCTAAACCGGGAGGGGTTGCCGATGATCGGCCAGCCGGGTTCACTGCTCGCCGCGGCCGCCGCGCTGCGGGCCGGGGAGATCACCAGCGTGGCGTTGACCGAGTCCGTGCTGGCCGCGGCCGACCGACTGGACGGTTGGCTCGGTGTGTACCTGACCAGGCTTGATGACCAGGCGCTGGCCGCGGCGGCGCGGGCGGACCGGGAACTCGCCGCGGGGCTGGACCGGGGACCGCTGCACGGGATCCCGGTCGGGGTGAAGGACTCGATCGCGCTGGCCGGGGCGCCCACCACCGCGCAGAGTCTGGTGGCCGATCCGGGGTTCCACGGCGGGCGGGACGCGGCGGTGGTGGCCCGGCTGCGGGCCGCGGGCGCGGTGCTGACCGGCAAGACCACGCTGATGGAGTTCGGCATCGGCCTGCCGGATGCCGCCAAGCCGTTCCCGGTGCCGCGGCATCCGCTCGATCCCTCGCGCTGGCCGGGTGGGTCGAGTTCGGGGTCGGCCAGTGGGGTGGCGGCCGGGATGTTCCTGGCCGGGATCGGGTCGGACACCGCGGGCAGCATCCGGATGCCTGCCGCGTTCTGCGGGGTCACCGGGCTGATGCCGACCTTCGGCCGGGTGCCGACCGCGGGCTGCGTGCCGTTGGGGCCCAGCCTGGACCGGGTTGGGCCGCTGGCGCACGGGGCGCTGGACTGCGCCGCGGTGCTCGCCGCGCTGACCTCGTTCACCATGCCGCGACTCGACGATGACCTGACCGGGCTGCGGATCGGTGTGGTGCGCGAGCAGCACTTCCCGGCGCACGGCGATCCGGCGGTGGCACCGGCCTTCGACGCGGCCCTGGATGTGCTGGCCGGACTGGGTGCGGAGCTGACCGAGGTGCGGCTGCCGCTCTGGCCGGAGCTGATCACCGCGACGCTGGTCACGGCCGACTGCGAGGGCCTGGCCTATCACCGCGACCGCCTCCGCACGCGGTGGCCGGACTACACCGTGGCCGCCCGCGGGCTGCTGGCCAACGGCGCGCTGGTCTCCGGCGCGGATTACGTGCAGGCGCAACGGGTTCGCCGGGCCGGGCGGGCGGCGGTGGCCGCCTTGTTCGACGTGGTGGACGTGCTGGCCTGCCCGACCGCCTCGACCGGCGCGCCACCGCTGTCCGCGCTGACCACCCCGGCCGGGCACCAGGACAACGACGGGCTGTTCGGCCTGGTGCACACGCCGTACTGGAACAGCGTGCGTAACCCGGTACTGGCCCTGCCCATGGGCCGCACCGCCGAGGGCCTGCCGCTGTCCCTGCAACTGGCCGGACCGGACTTCGGCGAGCAGCTGCTCATCCAGATCGGCGCGGCCTTCCAGGAGCACACCGGCTGGCACCGACCACTGTCCACTGTGGAGGTAGCGGCATGAGTGACGACCCGGGCACCGTGGTGCGTGCCCTGCTGACCGCGGCCGGATTGCCCGCCCAGGGCGCCGAACTGGACGGGCTGATCGCGACCTATCCCGGTCGCCGGGCCGCGGTGGACGCCCTTTATGCGGTAACGATTCCCGAGGACGACAGCGAGGACACCGTCCAATGAGGACATCCAGCCTGGTGCTGTTGCTCGCCTGCGCCTGCTCCTTCATCGTGATCATGGACGCCACCATCCTGTCCGTGGCACTGCCCGAGATCCGCACCGCACTGGGCTTCACCCCGGAATCACTGCCCTGGGTGGTCAACGCCTACACCCTGGCCTTCGCCGGATTCCTGTTGCTGGGCGGGCGCTGCGCGGACGCGTTCGGGCCGCGCCGGATCCTGTTGCTGGGCCTCGGTTTGTTCACCCTGGCCCGCACGATCGGCGGCCTGGCCACCGGACCGGGGTTGCTGCTGGCCGCCAGGGCCGCGCAGGGACTCGGCGGCGCACTGCTGATGCCGGTCACGCTGTCCCTGCTCACCACCACGTTCACCGAACCCGCCGCCCGAGCCAGGGCACTGGCCACCTGGAGCGCGGTCGGCGCCACCGGCGCGGCCAGCGGACCCGTACTCGGCGGGCTGCTCACCGATTGGCTGAGCTGGCGCTGGGTGTTCTTCGTGACCGTGCCGATCGGGGTGGCCGCGATGGCACTGGCGATGCGGGTGTTGCCGCCGCGGAATCCCGCCGCCGCGCGGGTGCGGCTGGACGTGGTCGGCGCGGTGCTCGCCACCACCGGGCTGGTGGGCGTGGTGTACGCGGTGATGAACATCGCCACGGCCGGACTCGGCAGTCCATCGGTGTTCGTCCCGCTGGCCGGTGGAATCCTTGTGCTGGCGGTGTTCCTGGTGCACCAGGCCCGCTGGGCGGCCGATCCGCTGGTGCCGCTCGGCGTGTTCCGGCTGGGGGCGGTGGCCGCGGCGAACGCGGTGATGTTCCTGCTGGGCCTGGGTTTCTTCGCCAGTCCGATCCTGCTTTCCCTGTACCTGCAATATGTTTCCGGCTACTCCCCGATGGCCGCCGGGCTCGGCTACCTGCCGGTCGGAGTGGCGATGTGCGTGGGCGCACGGGCCGCGGGCGCGCTCACCGTGCGCTGCGGCGCCCGCCGGGCCACCGTGCTCTGCTGCCTGGTGGGTGCGGCCGGATTCGCCGGTACGGCGGTCCTCCTGGGGGTGGATCGGCCGTACCTGCTCGCCGTCGCGCTGCCCGGCCTGGTGCTGGGGCTGGGCAGCGCGGCGGCGTTCACCCCGATCACGGTGGCGGCCACCGGCGGCCTGCCCCCGGAGCAGAACGGGCTGGCCGCGGGCGTCCTGAACACGGTCCGGCAGACCAGTGGCGCGATCGGCCTGGCGGTGCTGAGCACCCTGGCCGCCGCGATCACCGCCGATCAGGGCGGTGCGGGCAGCCGCGCCGCGCTGGCCACCGGGTACTCGGCGGCCTTCCTGCTCTCGGCCGGATTCCTGCTCGCCGCCGCACTGCTGGCCGCCCTCGCCCTCCCCCGCGCGTTTACCGGCCGCGCCCACGGGTAGTCCGGACCTACCACCTGCCACGCGATCACCAGGAGCCCCGATGTCCGCCGCCACAACGGTTCCACGCACCGCGGTCCAGACCGCCGCGCTGGCGGCCGGTGGATTGTTCCTGCTTGTCGGCATTGCCGGATTCATCCCCGGCCTGACCACGAACACCGAGGCACTCGCCTTCGCCGGCCACCACTCCGGCGCACTGTTGCTGGGTGTCTTCGCCGTCTCGGTGCTGCACAACCTGGTGCATCTGGCCTTCGGCCTGGCCGCACTGGTCCTGGCCCGCAGCACCCGCGGCGCGGCGCTGTACCTGATCGGCGGCGGGCTGCTCTACCTGATGCTGTGGTTCTACGGACTGGTGGTCAGCGACAGCAGCCCGGCGAACTTCCTGCCGCTCAACGAGGCCGACGACTGGCTGCACCTGCTGCTCGCGCTGGGACTGGGTGCGCTGGGGTTCGGGTTCGGCGGCCGGGCAGTGCGCGAACTGGGCTAATCACCGAACTGAACTGAAAAGCTGCTCCCCCGTACCCCTCGGTAGCGTCTTTCCTCGAGGTTGCGCGAAAATGTACCGTCGGCGGCACTTTGAAGCATGTTCGCGCACACTTCATCCCCGCCAGGGAGTACGGCATGCGAGTGTCCCGACCCGTGCGGCGCCTGATCGGCGTCGTCTCCCTCCTCGCGTTACTGGCCATCGGGCAGCCCGCCCAGGCCCAGCCGGCCGAGCGCACGCTCGGCAGCATCACCGGGATCAGTCAGCAGGGCGCCACCGTCACGGTGAGCGCGGGCGCCGACCGGGTCCGGGTGGCTTTCCTGCAGCCGGATGTGTTCCGGCTCTGGCTCGGCCCCGGCGGCACCTTCAGCGATCCCGCCGGACGCGCCATCCTGACCACCACCGACTTCGGCCCGGTGACCACCAAGGTCAGCGAGACCAGCGAGTACTACAAGATCGAGACCGACGCGGTGGTGCTGCGCGCGTACAAGAAACCGCTGCGTTTCGCGCTGTACCGCAAGGACAACACGACCCTGATCTGGCAGGAGTCGGCCGGGCTGACCTGGTCCTCCGGCGCGGCCCGGCAGCGGCTGAACCGGGGCCAGGACGAGCAGTTCTACGGCACCGGGCTGCGGCTGGGCGCGTGGGCCTTGCGGGACAAGACCGTGCCGGTGCGGGTGGACAACAAGTGGAACGAGAACAACAACGCCAGTCCGGCCCCGTTCTACCTGTCCACCAACGGTTACGGCGTGGTGCGCAACACCTGGACGCCGGGCACCTACTCCTTCACCGCCCCGGTGCAGACCACGCACGAGGAGGGCCGGTTCGACGCGGTGTACTTCGCCGGGGCCGGGCTCAAGGACGTGCTCAACCGGTACACCGATGTGACCGGGAAGCCTTTCCTGGCCCCGATCTACGGCCTGGAGATGGGACACGCGGACTGCTGGAACGCGAGCAACCCGGAGTACCAGGGTGATCACAACCGGGTCGACCACCAGAAGACCCCGGACGTGCTCAAGTACGCCGAACAGGCCAGGGCGGCGGACATGCCGGCCGGCTGGTTCCTGCCCAACGACGGTTACGGCTGCGGCTACACCAGCCTGCCGGACACGGTGAAGTCCCTGCACGACAAGGGTTTCTACACCGGGCTGTGGACCTCCACCGGACTGAAGAACGTCAAGGAGGAGGTGACCGCCGGGTCCCGGATGATCAAGACCGATGTGGCCTGGATCGGTGGCGGGTACCAGAAGGCGTTCGAGGGCGTGCAGCAGGCGGTGTCCGGCATCGAGGACAACAGCGACGCGCGCCGGTTCGTCTGGACGGTGGACGGCTGGGCAGGCACCCAGCGCAACGCGGTGGTCTGGACCGGGGACACCGAGGGCGACTGGGACAACATGCGCTGGCACGTCCCGGCGATCACCGGCGCGGGTCTGTCCGCGCTGAACTACGCCGCGGGCGATGTGGACGGCATCTTCGCGGGCAGCCCGGACACCTACGCGCGGGACCTGCAGTGGAAGGCGTTCACCCCGGTGCTGATGAGCATGTCCGGCTGGGGCGCGAAGAACCCGAGCGCCGCCTACCAGGACAAGCAGCCGTGGCGGTTCGACGCGGCGCACCAGGAGATCAACCGGAAGTACCTCAAGCTGAAGATGCGGCTGACGCCGTACTTCTACTCGATGTCGCGGGTGGCACACGAGACCGGCGTGCCGACCACCAGGGCGATGGTGCTGGAGTACCCGAACGATCCGATCGCCAGGGGCAACCAGACCAGTCAGCAGTTCCTGGCCGGGGACGCCTTCCTGGTCGCGCCGGTGACCTCGGCGAGCAGCACCAGGGACGGCATCTACCTGCCCGCGGGCACCTGGACCGACTACTGGACCGGCACGGTGTACCAGGGACCCGGCACCTTCGACGGGTACCAGGCTCCGTTGGACCGGTTGCCGCTGTTCGTCAAGGGCGGCGCGATCGTGCCGATGTGGCCGCAGGCCAACCACCACCGGGAGAAGCCGAAAACCCCGATCACCCTTGACGTGTACCCCAACGGGAACTCCGCGTTCGAGCTGTACGAGGACGACGGCGTGACCCGGAGGTTCCAGCGCGGCGAGTACGCCAAGCAGCCGGTCCGGGTGTCCGCGCCGACCAGCGGCCGCGGCGATGTCACGGTGCGGGTGGGCGCTTCGGTGGGCGAGTACGCGGGCAAGCCGGGCAGCCGGGGGTACGAGCTGGCGGTGCACGTGGCGAGCGCGCCGGGTCAGGTCACCTTGGGCGGCAACACCTTGACCGGGTTCGCGAAGCGCGCGGACTACGACGCGGCCACCACCGGCTGGTTCTTCGGGGACGGCGTGCTGCACGTGCGCACCGGCACCCAGTCCACCGGAGCCGCGTTCACCGTCACCGCCACCGGCGTGAACCTGCCGGTGCCGCAGGCGATCCCGACCCGGCCGGACGAGCCGATCGCCAAGACCGGCTGGACGGTCAAGCAGGTGGACAGCCAGGAGACCACCGGCGAGAACGGGGCCGCGGCCAACGCCATCGACGGCGACCCCGGCACCAAGTGGCACACGTCGTGGTCGGGCACGGGTTCCGCGCTGCCGCACGAGATCCAGCTCGACATGGGTGCGTCGCACGCGGTCACCGGACTGTCGTATCTGCCGCGGCAGGACAGCGGGGTCAACGGCGGTATCAAGGGTTACGAGGTCTACGTCAGCGCCGACGGCGCGGACTGGGGACCGGCGGTGGCGGCCGGGACCTTCGCCGCGGACAAGGGCGAGAAGGTGGTCGGCTTCCCGGCGAAAACCGGGCGCTACCTGAAGTTGCGGGCACTCAGTGAGATCAACGGCGGAACCTGGACCAGTGCGGCCGAGATCGGCGCCTGGCGACTCAAGCGCTGAGGAATAGTCCACAGTGGACAGACAAGTCCTGGTGGGGCGGGTGGGCGAGCTGCTCGCGCACCCGCCCGCCGTGGTGCTGCTGGACGGGGCGGCGGGTCTGGGCAGGTCCTGGTTCGCCGCCCAGGTCCGGGCCGCCTCGCGGGCCAGGGTGCGGGTGCTGGTCGGCTGCCGAGGGCTGCCCGCGGAACCGCACGTGCTGTTGCGCGAGGTGGTGCGCGGGCTGGTCGAGGCCGGGTGTGATCCGGTGCTGGGCCGCACGGTGCTCGCGGCGGTGTCCCGGCGTGCCCCCTCGGCGTACCGGATCTGCCTGGCACTGCGGGAACTGCTCGCCGACGCGGGTACCGCGCTGCTCGTGCTGGACGATCTCGACCAGGCCGACCGGTGTTCGCGGGAAGTGCTGCGGTGCGCGGCGACCCGGTTGCCGCCGGGGGTCGGCCTGCTGATCACCGCACCACCACAGGCGCGGTGGGTACCGGGCCATCGGGTCGAACTGACCGCGCTGACCCCGGCCGAAGTCGCCGAGCTGGCCCGGGAGCGGCACGGCAGCGCCCCGGCACACTGGGTGGCCGAGTTGCACCGGCTGACCGGCGGAATCCCGTTGCTGCTCACCGAGGTGCTGGACCGGACCCACCCGGACGACCAGGATCCGGCCGGCACGCTGGTCAGCACCGGGCTGCCCAGGAGCGTGCTGGAACTGGCCGCCGCCCGCCTGACCAAGCTGCCCGCGGCCGACCGGTCGGTGGTGCGGGTGGCGGCCTTGCTGCGGGACCCGGTCAACGCGACGGTCCTGACGCGGGCGGGCCTGGCACGGGCGGCGGGCGCACTGGACCGGGCCCTGGATACGGGACTGCTCGCGGTCCGGGTGGACGGGAGGTTCGAGTTCCGGCCACCGTTGTTGGGACTCGCGGTCGCCGCGACGATGCCCCTGGCCCGGCGGCGATCAGCGCACCGGGCACTCGCGCGGGTGCTCGACGGCCCGGAGCGGATCCACCACTGCCGCGCGGCCGGTGACCTGGCCGAGGCCGCCCGGCACGCCGAACGCACGACACGCACCGGTGCGCCCGCCACGGCGGTCGGGCCACTGCGCGACCTGCTGGGTGAGGCGGGTCTGCCGCGCCGGGTCCGGGCCACCCTGGCGGGCCGGCTGGGCAGGCTGACCGCGGGCGGCTGGTCCGGCCAGGACACCGTGACCCTGCTGCGCGAGCTGGTCGCCGACGAGCAACTCCCCGCCGGGGTGCACGGCGAACTGCGGCTGCACCTGGGTTTGTTGCTGGCCAACCAGGCCGGGGACGCCGACGCGGGCCGGACCGAGATGGTGCGCGCGGTCGGCGAACTGCGGCGACGGCCCGCACTGGCGGCCAGGGCGATCTCCGCGCTGGCCCTGCCGCACCTGGGCGCGGCGCCGGTGGCCGAGCACCTGCGCTGGCTGGCCGAACTGGACCGGGTCGGGCCGCCGAGGGTCGATCCGTTGCTGCGCACCGCGATCGAGGTCAACCGGGCGACCGCGCTGCTGCAACTCGGCGATCCCCGGGCCTGGTCCGCGCTGCCCACCACCGGACCACGCCTGGAACTGCAGCGCGGTCGGCTGAACTTCACCGACGCCGCGATCACCCTGGGCCACCACCGATCCGCGGCCGGTTTCCTGGCCGCCGCCGAGGTCAGCGCGGCCCCGTACCTGGCCCAGGTGGCCGAGACCAACCGGCTGCGCCTGGCCCTGGTCACCGGGAACTGGACCGGACTGGCCGAGCGGGTGCGCGCACACCTCGCCGCCGGACCGCACAACCCGCGCTCAGCCGCCGAATCCCGCCTGGTCCTGGCCCGGCTCGCCCTGGCCGCCGGTGACTGGCCGGCGGCCGAGGACCTCCTCGCCGGACCCGGCTGGTGCGGCTCGGCGGTGTTCGCGGTGGCCGCCACCAGGATCCGGCTGGCCACCGCCCAAGGACAGCCCGCGGACCCGGACTCCGCGCTCAAACTGGTGCGCGGCAAGGGCGTGTGGGTGTGGGCGGCCGAACTGGTGGACGCGGGCGTGGAAGCGTTGCTGGCACAGGGCGAATCCGGTGCCGCACGGGAGTTGCTGGCCGAGTTCGCGGCCGGGATCGCGGGCCGGGACTGCCCACTCGGCGAGGCGGTGCTGTGCCACGGACAGGGACTCCTGGACGCCGAGAACGCGGTGGACCTGCTGACCGCTGCGGCGGCCGGGTTCGCCGCCCTCCCCCGCCCCTACGAACAAGCACGGGCCCTGGAAGCCTTGGCCCGCCGCCTGTTCACCCTCGGCGCGCGCGCCCAGGCCGGGCAGCGGGTGGCGGAGGCGGTGCGATTGTTCGGCGGACTCGGCGCGGGCTGGGACGTGGCCCGCTGCGAACGCCTGCTGCGCGAGCACTTCGGCGCCCCCGGCGGCGGCCCCGGTCGACGCGGCTACGGCGGCGCACTGTCCCCTCGCGAACAGGAGGTGGCGCGACTGATAACCACCGGACGCACCAACCGGGAGATCGCCGCGCTGCTGTTCCTCTCCCCACGCACCGTCGAACGGCACGTGGCCAACCTCCTGCGCAAACTCGATGCCCGCACCCGCACCGAAATCACCCTACCCACCTAAACAACACCGTGTTGGCCGTTCTCGTACGGTGTGTTGGCCGAACTGGACGGTGTGTTGGCCGTTGTGGACGGTGTGTTGGCCGTTGTGGACGGTGTGTTGGCCGATGGGTGTACCAGTTCGGCCAACACTGCGTACGACAACGGCCAACACACCGGGGAGGTGCGGGCCGGAATGCCGGGCGCACCGCGTTCAGGTGATCAGCTGGCGAAGCAGAGCGGGACGGTGATGTGCTTGTGGCAGCGTACGGTCCGGCTGGTCGAGCCGGTCTGGTTGCGGCTGTCGGTGACGGTCAGGGTCACCGTGTAGGTCGCGGCGACGTTGGGGTAGCTGTGTGAGACGGTCGTGCCGGTGCCGGTGGTGCCGTCACCGAACTTCCAGGCGTGGCCGGAAACCGCGCCCTCCTCATCGCTGGAGGCACTGCCGTCGAAGGAGCAGCTCCCCCGGTTGCAGCGACTGCTGAAGGCGGCATTCGGCGGCAGGTCACCGGCCTTGACCAGGCGGCGGGTGCTGTGCGTCTTGCCGTCGTTGTCGGTCACGGTGAGCCGGACGCTGTAGTACCCGGACTTGCCGTAGCCGTGCGAGGTGGTCTTGCCGGTGCCGGTGCTGCCGTCGCCGAATTCCCAGGAATAGTCCGTGATGGTGCCGTCACTGTCCTTTGTGGAACTCCCGTCGAAGGAGCAGGTGGTGTTGCTCGTCGAACAGCTCGCGGTGAAGGCGGCGGTGGGCCTGCCAGGGTCGGCGGGACCGGCCGGGTAGTCCTGGGCCGAGCCGACGTCCAGGAGTGGTTCCTTGACGTTGTCGCCGGAATCGTCGGTCCAGTCGGTGTTCGCGGTGTCGATCAGGCGCTGCCGGATCGCCCGCACGCCGTCCCGGTCCTTGGCCCGGTTGCCGTTGGCGGTGAGCAGGCCCGCTGCCCCTGCCACGTGCGGGGCGGCCATCGAGGTGCCGCTCAACGTCTGGTACCCGCCGTTGAGGTGGGTGGACAGGATGCAGGTGCCGGGGGCGGCGATCTCCACGGTGGCGCCGAAGTTGCTGAAGTCGGCCAGGGTGTCGTCCTGGTCGGCCCGGCAGGTCGAGGCCGCGCCGCCGCCGCGTTTGCCGTTGAAGTCGGCCAGCGCCGAGACGGTGATCACCTCGGGGTGGTTGGCCGGGAAGAAGGTCCTGGCGTCCTTGTGGTTGTTGCCGGCGGCCACCGCGAACACCACGCCCTTGGCCACCGCGGCCGAGATCGCCTGGCTGAGCGCGTCGTTGGTGCAGCCGTCGCAGCCGAGGCTCATGTTGGCCACCTCGATCTCCTCGGCGTGCGCGGCCACCCAGTCCACGCCGGCGACCAAGCCGGAGAGCTGGCCGCTGCCGCCGTCGTCGAGCACCTTGGCCGACCAGATCCGCGCCCCCGGCGCGATGCCGGTGACCCCGGTCCCGTCGTCCTTGGCGCCGATGGTGCCTGCCACGTGCGTGCCGTGGCCGTGGCCGTCGTTGCCCGCGTTGTCCGTGCAGCTGCTGCTGTTCACGCAGTTGGCGCGGGCGACCACGGTCAGGTCGGGGTGCTTGCCGTCCACCCCGGTGTCGATCACCGCGACGTCCACGTCGGCGCTGTAGTCGCTGACGCCGTTGATCTTCAGGTTGGGGTTCTGGGTGGCGAAGGCCCGCTCCACCCCGGTGGGCGTGGTCTGCGCGGTGGTGCGCACCACCTGGTCCGGTTCCACCGAGCGCACCCGGGGGTCGCGCCGCAGCGCCGCGACCGCCTGGGGCGTCAGGGATGCGGCGAAGCCGGTGAGAGCGTGCCGGTAGACGTGCCCGACCCGGCTGCTGTGCCGGGCGGCGAGCGCGGCCGGGTCGGTGGTGTGATCGGTCAGGGTGACGAGGTGGTCCGCCGGTTGCCCGGCCGCCTCGGCGCTCGGCGCGGTGACGCCCAGCGCCACCACCCCCAGTGCCACGAGCAGTGCTGTGGTGATCCGCACGGGATCCTCCTAGTGCAGGGACCCGCGGCCATCACCGCGGGAGCACCACCCTGCGGCCGGATCAACGCCGCCAACAACGCCGGAAACCGTGGGTGGGGCTACCCAATCACCCCACCGGCAGCCGGGCGATCAGCCGCGCGCCGGTATCGCTGTCGGCCACCACCAGCGTGCCGCCGTGCCTGCGCGCGATGTCCCTGGCCAGGGTGAGACCCAGGCCGGAGCCGCCCGCGTCCGTAGCCCTGGCGTCGTCCAGCCGTGCGAACCGGTCGAACACGCGTTCCCGGTCGGCCGCGGGGATGCCGGGGCCGTCGTCGAGGACTTCGAGCACGGCCTCGGTCGCGGACCGGCTCAAGTGGACGGTGACGGTGGTGTGCGCGTGCCGGACCGCGTTGTCCAGGAGGTTGCGCAGCAGGCGTTCGAGCTGCACCGGCTCACCACGCACCAGCGCCGGTCCGTCCACTGTGGACGTGACCTGCGGACCGCCGGAGCTGAGGGCGAGTTCGGCGACCTGTTCGGCCACCACGTCGGCGAGGTCGACCACTGTGGACGGTGCGGGCGCCGGGTCGACGGCCAGTTGCAGCAGGTCCGCGGTGATGCGTTGCAGGCGCTGCACTTCCTGCAGCGACCGGTGCGCGACCGCGGGCCAGTCCGCCCGGTCCGGGTGGGTCAGTGCCACCTCCAGGCCGGTGCGCAATCCGGCCAGCGGGCTGCGCAGTTCGTGGCTTGCGTCGGCGACGAACCGCTGCTGCCGCAGGTGTGCCGCCTGCAACCGGTCCAGGGTCTCGTTCGTGGTCCCGGCCAGCCGGGCGATCTCGTCCCCGGATCCGGGCACCGGCACCCGCCGGTCCAGCTGCCGTTCGCTGACCTCGGCGAGTTCCCGGCGGATCGCCTCCACCGGGCGCAGTGCGCGTCCGGCGGCGAACCAGGCGGCCAGGGCGGAGAGCAGCACGGCCAAGGGGGTGAAGAAGAACAGGGCGTTGTCGAAGAGTTTCAGCGTGCGCAGGCTGTCCCAGGGCAGCACGAACAGGTGCACGGTGAGCCGGTAGCTGCCGGCCGAGGTGGTCGGCGCCAGTCCGGTGTCCACTGTGGACCCTTCGCGGCCGAGTGGCTCGACCAGGTCGGCCGGGATGTTCTCGACCACTGTGGACAGCACGGTGTACTCGCGGTACTCGCGCCAGTGCGGATGGCTGCCGGGGCGCAGGGTGGCGGTACCGGTGCCGATCCAGTCCGGTCCGACGTCGGCCGGGGCCGGGGGCAGGGGTTTCCAGGCGGGGTCCAGCTTGCGCAGGGTGTTGGCGCGCACCACGGTCTCGCCGGTGTCGGTGACCACCTCGAACAGGGCGTCGCCGCTGTGGATCGCGGTGGTCAGCGCGGTCCGGCCACTGCCAAGCGCGGCCACCCGGTATGCCTCGGCGATCCGCTGCAGCTGGGCGCGGGTGCTGCTGTGCTCGTGCGCGGTCAGCTGCACCCGCACGAACTCGCGGATGCCCAGCCAGCCAAGGCCGAACACCAGCAGGCTCAGCAACGCCGCGGCCAGCGCGGTACCGCGGCGCACCGACACCGGCCACCACTTCAGTCGCCTAGTCATCGGCCACCAGCCGGTAGCCGATACCGCGCACGGTGGCGATGGTGCGCCGCCCGAACGGCGTGTCCAGCTTGCGCCGCAAAGCACTCACGTACACCTCGACGATGTTCGGATCGCCCTGGTAGGCCAGATCCCAGACCTGGGCCAGGATCTCGGACTTGGCGGCCACCTGTCCGTTGTGCCGCAACAGGCATTCCAGCACCGCGAACTCCTTGGTGGTCAACGTCACCGGCTGCCCGGCCCGGCGGCAGGTACGGGTGCCGGGGTCGAGCACCAGATCGCCGAAGCTGAGCAGGCCGGCCGCGCCCGCGGCGCCCCGGCGGGTGAGCGCGCGCAGCCGGGCGGTGAGCACCACGTAGGAGAACGGCTTGCTGAGGAAGTCATCCGCGCCGGTGTCCAGGGCCTCGGCCTCGTCGTACTCACCGTTCTTGGCGGTGAGCATCAGGATCGGCGTGCGCACCCCGCGTTCGCGCAGTGCCGCGCAGACCCGGTAGCCGTTGAGCTTGGGCAGCATGATGTCCAGCACGATCACCTGATAGGGGTGCAGCTGGGCGAGTTCCAGGCCCTCCAGGCCGTCGTGGGCGAGGTCCACCGCGTAGCCGTCGGCCTCCAAGCCCCATTGCAGCGACTCGGCCAGCCGCCGCTCGTCCTCCACCACCAGCACCCGCACCCCCTGATCCTCCCAGATCCCCGGCGCACTTCCTGAAGTGATCTTCAGGTTGGTTCAGGAACCGTTCAGGCCGGTCCGGCCACACTCCCGGCATGCACCGGAACACAGCAGGCGGCCCGATCGCCGTGGGCGTGGCGGACGTGGTCAAGACCTACGGGCGTGGCGAGACCGCGGTCCGGGCCCTTGACCACGTCTCGCTCGATCTCCCGGCCCGCCGGTTCACCGCGATCATGGGTCCCTCCGGCTCCGGCAAGTCCACCCTGCTGCACTGCCTGGCCGGACTGAACACAGTGGACTCCGGCCAGGTCCGCATTGGACAGTCCTTTCTCAACGGACTCACCGACGCCGAGCTGACCAAGGTGCGGCGGGACCGGATCGGGTTCGTCTTCCAGTCCTTCAACCTGCTGCCCACGCTGAGCGCCGAGGACAACATCCTGCTCGGCCTGCGCCTGGCCGGCCGCGCCCCTGACCACTCCTGGCTGGACACGGTGATCAACGCGCTCGGCCTGCGGGACCGGCTGCGGCACCGGCCGGGTGAGCTGTCCGGCGGTCAGCAGCAGCGGGTGGCCATCGCCCGCGCGCTGGCCGGCCGTCCGGAGGTGGTCTTCGCCGACGAGCCCACCGGCAGCCTGGACTCGCGCTCCGGCGCGGAGGTGCTCGGGTTCCTGCGGATGTCGGTGCGTGAACTCGGCCAGACCGTGGTGATGGTCACGCACGACCCGGTGGCCGCCGCGCACGCCGATCACGGTGTGCTGCTGGCCGATGGCCGGGTGGCCCGGCACCTGCCCTGCCCGACCGCGGACACCGTGCTGGCCGCGCTGGCCGGACTGGGGGCGTGATGCTGCGCACCGTCCTTTCCGGACTGAAGGCCCGTCCGGCCCGGCTGCTGCTCTCCGCGGTGGCCATCGCCCTCGGCGTGGCCTTCGTCGCGGGCGCGCTGGTCCTGTCCGACGCGGTCTCCGCCGGGCTGCGGGACGCGGTGGCCGTGCACCTGCGCGGCGCGGACGCCACCATCACCAGCACCGGCCACGCCGAACTCGACGAGCCCCTGCTGGCCAAGGTGCGCAAGACTCCCGGCGTGGCCGCCGCGGAGGGCCGGGCCTTCGCCAGCGCTCCGCTGCGAGACGGCACCGGTCGTCTCCAGGACGCGGGCGCGATGGCCGTGCCCGCCGACGAACACCTGCGCCCGTTCGACCTGGCCGAGGGCCGTTTTCCCAGTGCCGCCAACGAGATCGCCATGGCCATCGGCGCCGCGGCGGACTTCCGGCTCGGCCAGTCGATCACCGTGTACGACCAGAACGGCGTCCCGCACACCTTCGCCCTGGTCGGCACCTTCCGCAGGCCCACCGACGCCGGCATCGGCGCGCCCCAGCTCGTGCTCTCGCCAGAGGGCCTGCGTGAACTCGGCCCACGCAGCGGCTACGGCGAGATCATGGTGCGCGCGGCGGGCGTGAGTCCGGCGGCACTGGTCGCCGAGTTGAAGAAGTCGGTGGGCGGCCGGGGCATCAGCGTGGTGACCGGCAAGGAGGCCGCCGGGAAGCTGTTGGGTCAGGCCGCCTCGGACTCGGCCCGGCTGACCGGGTTCTTCACCGCCTTCGCCGCGCTGGCCATGGTGGTGGCCGCACTGGTGATCGCCAACTCCTTCACCATCCTGCTCGCCCAGCGCGCCCGCGAACTCGCCCTGCTTCGCTGTGTCGGCGCCGGTCGCGGCCAGGTGTTCACCAGCGTGCTGGCCGAGGCCGCGGCCGTCGGGCTGATCGCCTCGGTACTGGGCCTGTTCGGCGGACTCGGCGTGGCCGCGGCCCTCCAGGCCCTCACCGGCGGCCCGGAATCCGGCGTCTACCTGCCGCTCAGCACACGCACGATCCTGGCCGCGCTGGCCATCGGGGTGCTGGTCACCGTGCTCGCCTCGGCCTTCCCGGCCTGGACCGCCACCCGCATCCCGCCGGTGGCCGCCCTGCGCACCCAGGTCGAGGGAAAGTCCGCCCGCGCCGGACGCCCGCGCGCGGTGCTCGCGATTTTCCTGCTCCTGCTCGGCCTCGGCCTGGGCGCACTGGCCCTCAACGCCGAGGTGGCGACCGGCGCCACGCTGACCGTGCTGGCCACCGTCGCCCTGCTGACCGCGACCGTGACGGCCGGTCCGCTGCTGGCCGGGCCGGTGGTACGCGGACTGGGCGCGCTCACCGCCCCGCTGCTGGGTCAGTCCGCGAAACTGGCCGCGCTCAACGCCGATCGCAACCCCAAGCGCACCGCGGCCAGCGCCGCCGCGCTCACCCTCGGCCTCGCGGTGGTCTCCCTGGTCACCACGGTCACCGCGGGCGTGCAGGCGGGCCAGTCCCGCGGCCTGGACCGGCAACTCGGCTCGGACTACGTGGTCACCTCAGTCCTGTCCCTGCAACCACTGCCCACCGCGCTGGCGAACACCCTGGCCGCGGTGCCCGGGGTCGCGGCGGTCGCACCCCGCCGCTCGTTCAACGGCAACCTCGGCGGCCACGGCGCCTACTCGATGACCGCGGTGCGCGGCAACGCCCTCGGCACCCTGCTCCGCCCCGCCGTGCTGTCCGGCCGCCTGGACAAGATCGGCCCCGGCGAACTGGCCATCAGCACCCAGCTCGCCAAGGAGACCGGCCTGGCGGTCGGTGACACCGTGCAGGCCGGTCCGCGGACGAAACCGGTGCCGCTGAAGGTGATCGCTGTCTACGACGGCGTGCGCGTCCCCGGCGCCGACCTCGGCCTGGCCCTGGTCGACCTCCCCCAGCAGTCCGCCATCGCGCTGGACAACACCAGCCACGAGGACAGCCTGCTGCTCGCCCTCGCCCCTGGCACCAGCCCCGACCAGGTCCGCCCGGCCCTGGACCAGGCCATGACCACCGCGCCACTGGCCCGCCTCAGCGGAGTCCCGGAACTCAAGGAGCAACTCGCCGCGCCGCTGCGCCGCACCCTGGACCTGCTGTGGGCGCTGACCGCGCTCTCGGTGCTGATCGCCTTCGCCGGGATCGCCAACACGCTCTCGCTGTCCGTGCTGGAACGCACCAGGGAATCCGCGTTGCTGCGGGCGCTGGGCCTGAGCCGGGCCGGGCTGGCCGGTTCACTGGCCGTGGAGTCGGTGTTCGTCGCCCTGTTCGGCGCGGCCACCGGCCTGCTGCTCGGCCTGGCCCCCGCCTGGCTGCTCACCCGAGTCGCCAGTACCGAGGCCCAGCCGGTGCTGTTCACCCTGCCCTGGGACCGCCTCGCCGTGCTGCTCGCGGCCGCGTTGCTGGCGGCTCCGCTTGCCGCGCTGATCCCGGCCCGCCGGGCGGCCAGGGTCTCGCTCACCGCCGGGATGGCCCCGTCCTGACCGGGATCCCGGCCGCCGCACGCAGTTCGGCGAACGCGGCGGCCAGGTCCGCGGCCTGGTAGTGCGCGTTCAGCCCACTCGGGTTGGGCAGCACCCACAACCGGGCCCCGCCGATCAACTCCGGCTGCGGCCCCATCACCGCCTTGGGCCGGTCGAACCCGCCGCGGTAGGCCGAGATCCCGGCCACCGCGACGAACCTCGGCCGGTACCGCTCCGCCCGCTCGGTCAGCGCCAGGGCCCCGGCCAGCAGCTCGTCCTTGGTCAGCTCGTCCGCGCGGGCGGTGGTGCGGGCGACCACGTTGGTGATGCCCAGCCCGTACTCCAGCATCTCCAGCTGCTCACTGGGGTCCAGCTGACGTGGGGTGAAGCCGGCGCGGTGCAGGGTGGGCCAGAACCGGTTGCCCGGCCGGGCGAAGTGGTGGCCGGTGGCACCGGAGTACAGGCCGGGATTGATGCCGCAGAACAACACCGCCAGATCCGGTGCGATCACATCGGGCAGGATCAGGGTGCGGGCGTCGGCCAGTTCGGCCGCGGTCGGTTTGGCCACGCCAACGGACTTTACCCGTCAGCCAGCCGGGATGGCCGCGCCGAACAGCTCGTCCCGAACCTGCCCCAGCCCCAGGTCCAGCGCGCCCGCGAGCACCGGATTTCCCTCCACAGTGGACAGTCGCAGTGGCGGGCGCGGGATGGTCAGCGCGTGCAGTTCCCGCTCCACCAGTTCCCGCAACACCTCGCCACCGGCCAGCGCCAGCCCACCGGCCAGCACGATCAGTCCCGGGTCCAGCACCGCGGTGATCTCGGCCAGTCCGACCGCGAGCCGTTCGGCGACCTCGCGCAACCCGGTCTGGGCCGCCGCCTCGCCGTCCGCGGCACGCCGGGCCGCACTGGCCACCGCCTGCCGGAAGTCCGGTGCGCTGATCCCGTGTCCCGCCAGGAGTTCCTGTACCGCGGGACCCCCGGCCAGGGCCTGGTACCCGTGGTGACCGAACCGGCCGACATCGCGGGCGGTGGGCGCGCCGGGGGTGGGCAGGTAGCCGACCTCGCCGGAGCCGCCGGTGGCCCCGCGGTGCAGCCTGCCGCCGAGCATCAGCGCCGCACCAAGGCCGTCATCGGCCCACAGCAGCACGAAATCCGGGCTGCCCGCGGCGGCGCCGTGCGCCTGTTCGGCCAGCGCGACCAGGTTGACGTCGTTCTCCACCACCACCGGCACCCCGAGTGCCTGCCCCAGACTCGGGGCCAGGTCTGGGATCTGCCAGCCCGGCATGTCCTCGTCGGTGGCGTAGTCCAATCGCCCGGTGGCCGGGTTGACCGCGCCCTGCACGCCGATCACCAGGCGGTTCAGCCCCTCCGGCGGTTCGGCGGCGGTCAGCGCGGCCCGCAGCCGGGTGACCGGGTCCGGCTCGGGTCCGGTGGCGGGCAGGGTGGCCGAGCCGATGATCGTGCCGGTGAGGTCGGCGATCTGGACCTCGATCCGTTCCGGGGTCACGTCCATCGCGGCGACCTGGGCCGCGGCCGGGTTGATCCGGTACGCCTCCGCGCTGCGGCCGGTGCGGCCACTGCGGATGCCGTCGCTGATGACCAGGCCGATCTCCTGCAGCCGGGCCAGCAACTGGGAGGCGGTGGGCTTGGACAGCCCGGTCAGCGCGACGATCTGCGGCCGGGTCAGCGAACCGGACTCCAGCAGCGCACGCAGGGTGGCACGGTCGTTGATGGCCCGCATCAGGCTCGGGGTACCGCGGACGGGACTGATCACGGCACCTCCGAGGTAAAGAAACCTTACTTACTGAACAGTACGGAGAACTGCGTTAATCGGTCAAGCGCAAAGGTTTGCGTTGGCCCTTGCCTCATACATTCCCGTTGAGTTAGGATAGTTTCCTTACTATTCCTACTGAGTTCACCTGAACTGTCGCCTGAACGTCTCGCCGCCAACGACGCCCTGCCCCGTCGAAACGAGATCTCTCAGGAGCATCAATGTTGCGACTCACCCGGTTGTCGCCCGCGGGTCATTCCGCACGGCGACGCCGCCGCACGGCCGCGCTCACCGCGGCCGCGCTCGCGTTCAGCGGCCTTTCCGCCCTGGTCACCCCACCCACCGCCGGTGCGGCGGAAGAACCCGGTGTCCAGGCCGCACTACCCGATCTGACCAGTGCCAACCGCCGGGCCCCTGTGCCCGGCCTGCCCGACTGGAGCAAGGCGGGCTACCGCGGCGGCGCCGCGCTGCCCGGCCCCAACGAGATCAACCCGGACGCGGCCTGTCAGATCACCGCGAGCGAACTGTCGTCCCAGTACGGCGTGCGGACCGACGGCAGCGATGCCACCACCGGTCTGCAGAAGGCCATCGACGACATCCGGACCAAGTGCTCACCCAAGGCGAGCTACACCAAACTGTCCTCGATCACCCTGCCGGCGGGCCGCCTCACGGTCAGCAGGCAGCTCGGCGTGGACGCGGATTACCTGCTACTCAAGGGCGCGGGCCGGGGCAAGACCACGCTGGTCTTCCGCCCGGACGCCAACACTCGTTACGACGCGCTGACCGAGGACGGCAGCGACTGGGACGAGGACGGCATGGTGCACGGCGCGGGCAAGGGCGGCTGGATGTGGCCCGGCCGCGGCCTGCTCCGGGTGCAGACCCGTGAGGTCTCACCCAAGTACGCCGCCGACCACCGCTCGGCCCCGGCCAACCGCAAGGACATCTTCGAGGGCAGCATCAACCAGCACTGGGCCTCGGGGATCCCGCTGCGCGAGGGCTCGGCCCTGGGCGCCAACCAGATCAAACTCGCCAAGAACGCCGACATCAGCAAGTTCAAGGTCGGCGGCTACCTCTGGGTGGGCGCGGCCAACACGGTCAAGTTCTACCAGCAGCAGACCGTGACCAACACCGCGCAGTACCTGAATCTCCATATGCGGCAACAGATCTTCCAGATCACGGCGGTGAACTCCAGTACCAAGGACCTCACCATCGACAAGCCCCTGGAGTACGACCTGCCGCTGAACTCCACCGCCGACGGCTCACCGGCCATCGGCGGCACCACCTACCCGAGCCGGGTCACCCCGCTCAAGGTGGTGCAGGGCGTGGGCATCGAGGACCTGTCCATCACCCAGGAACTCAACGGCATGCCCAAGCACGGCGGCGGCACCTACAACGTGACCCCGGCCGAGGCCACCAAGAACTACGGCAACGTGGCGCCCGAGTACGAGATGCACGGCATCGTGCTCAAGTGGGCGGCCAACACCTGGATCCGCCGGGTGGGCGCGGAGCTGACCGGCTCGCACCCGATCGTCACCGAGAGCGCCAAGAACATCCAGATCCAGGAGTCCTATCTGGACGGTTCCTGGAACAAGGGCAAGGGCGGCAACGGCTACTTCCGCGGCTCCCGGGTGTGGGACTCGCTGTACGCCTACAACACCACCCGCAACCTGCGGCACTTCACCTTCCAGTGGTCGGCCTCCAACAACGTGGTCGTGGGCAACGACTTCGACTCCGACCTCAACCTGCACGGCGGCTGGGAACGCCGCAACCTGTTCGAGAACAACAAGGTGACCGTGCCGTTCGAGCACGCCTCCAAGAACTGCAAGAGCAACTGCGGGGAAGAAGGCGGCGGCGGGCCGGATGACTCCACCTGGTACCCGATCTGGTGGGCCGCGGGTCCCAAGGCGGCCAAGTGGTCGGGCTCCAGCGGAGCGCAGAACGTCTTCTACAACAACGAGATGAGCAAGCAGGCCAGCAAGGGCGGGGCCTTCCAGCCCTACTACGGCGACCGGCAGCGGATCTACCAGTTCGGCAGCGACGCCGCGGACGCGAGCAAGTTCAAGCACCTGAGCACCGGCGGCACCACCATCCCGGACTGGGCGAGCAAGGAGACGGTGGACTTCACCAAGTCCAACAACGGGGTCAACGCCTCCCGCACCGACTCCTCCGGCTCCCTGTTCCTGAAGAACCCGGGCCGGGCCACGGTGTTCGGCGCCGAGGCGGCGCAGGGCACGCTGGTGGACGTCTCCACCGCGGAACAGCTGAAAACCGCGCTGGCCAACGCCAAACCGGGTGAGACGATCAAGCTGGCGCCCGGCGAGTACCGCGGTTCGTTCGTGACCCAGAAGGCGGGCACGGCCTCCTCCCGGATCACCCTGACCGGCCCGGCCAACGCGGTGCTGATCAACGACGGCCCCTCGGGCACCGCGCCGTCCTGCCCCGTCCCGACCGCGGGCTGGGACTCCGGCTACGGCCTGTGGCTGCACAACGCGCCCTACTGGAACCTGACCGGCTTCACGGTCAAGGACTCCAAGAAGGGCATCATCCTGGACAACTCCCACCACGTCACCCTGGACAAGGTCTACGTGCACCACGTGGACGAGGAAGCGGTGCACTTCCGGCGCTCCTCGGCTGACGGCGTGATCAAGAACTCCAAGATCACCCACGCCGGCCTGGTGCAGCCCAGCTACGGCGAGGGCGTCTACATCGGCTCGGCAGGCTCGAACTGGAAGTGCCACGGCAACACCGGTGGCGCGGACCGCTCGGACCGGGTCAGCGTGCTGGACAACGAGATCGGGCCCGAGGTGGCGGCCGAGCACATCGACGTCAAGGAGGGCACCAGCGGCGGGGTGATCCGCGGCAACAAGTTCAACGGCACCGGCATCAAGGGCCAGAACTCCGCGGACTCCTGGATCGACGTGAAGGGCACCGGTTACCTGATCGAGAACAACACCGGCACCTTCGCCAAGCCCGGCGTCTTCGCCAACGGCTACGAGACGCACAACCCGTCCAGCAGCCCGTCCTTCCCCAACGGCTGCGGGAACACCTGGCGTGGCAACAAGTCCGACCTGGGCGGGGTGGGCAAGTACGCCATCTACATCCCGTCGGTGTCCAAGTGCTCGGCCAACCCGAACGTCGTCCACAGCTCGAACACGGTCACCGGCGCCACCACCGGCCTGACCAACATCAAGGTCACCCCGTAACACCCCCTGCCCATGGTGCGGGGCCGGACGCGATCGCGTTCCGGCCCCGCACCGTGGTTTTCTCAGCCCCCGTAGGGCCCGCCGCTCTCCCCGATCACCGGCGGCGGCACCACCAGCGTGTCCCCGAAGATGTCCTCGGTCTCGATCAGGTACTCCGGCCGCCGCCGCTCCTTGTCCTCCTCGCCCCGGCTGCCCGCCCCGGCGCCCATCGGCCCACCGGGCGTGCCCGCCGCACCACGCGCGCCGGCGCCACCGGGTCCACCACGCCCACCCGCGGCATGCGGGTCACCACCGATGCCAGCGGAACCGCCAGGCCCGAACCCGGCACCCCGCCCGCCGGCCCCGAAGGCCCCGCCACTCCCCCGCGGCCCGAACCCACCGCCACCACCGGCCCCGGCCCGGCCACCCCCGCCACCGCCACCGCCACCGGGCGGCAGCCCACCGGGCGGCAGAATCCCGGGCGGCGGCACCGGAACCGGCAGCGGCCCCGGTCCGGGCACCGGCCCAGGCCCGGGAATCGGCTGCGGCAGCGGCCCACCACCCACCGGCGGCGGCCCCGGCACGTTCCAGTCGTTGCGCACCTGATCGTTCCCGGTACCCCCGCCACCGGTCCCGCCCGTGATGCCACCCGGCGGATCCTGCTGTCCCGGCTGGCCCGGCAACCCGCGCGGCGGGTCCACCCGGCCCGGATCGCGGCGACCGGGGTCCACCTCACCCGGATTGCCGTTGCGGGTGTCCAGGGCCAGCTCGGGCGGCGGCTGGAACTGGTACTGCGGCAACGCGTCCACGGTGCCCTGGGTGTTGCCCCGGTAGGACTCGAAGCGCTCCTGGTTGCGCTTGAACGCCTCGCCCTCGGCCCGCTTGGCCTTGTCGTAGTCGGTGTCCATCGGGTTGAGATCGTTCAGCCACGGCTTGTCCGGCACATCCGGCACCTGCTCCATCGCCTGCTGCGTCCGCCGGGCATGATCCCCCTGCGCCGCCACCTGCAACGCCACGCTGTCACAGACCCCCTTGGCCTGCCTGGCGATCGCCACCACCGGCACGATCTTGCTCTGCATGGCGTCGGCGGCCTTGCCCTCGAAGGCGACCCGGCCGGTGGACAGCGCGTCGGTGATCATCTGGGCCACGGCGTCGTAGCGCTGGCCGAGCTTGGTCCACTTGTCCTTGTTGGGATCGGTGGTGGCGCCGGTGCCCTTGACGTTCTGGTTGAAGTAGTCGTAGATCGTGCGGCCGTCGAACGCCTGGGCCCGGGGCATGCTCCCGTCCCGGCTGATCGCGATGTACCGGACCTCTTGTCCCATCTCAGCCCCCCGCTTTGATGTTCTGGATCATGAGCGTGGCCATCCGGTCGGACACCACACACGGCGTCTTGTATTCCGGCGACTTCAACGGCAGGTCCACCGACACCCGCAGGATGACGTCCTTGCTCAATCCGAGGTGTGTGGAGCAGCTGCCCCGCTCGGCCTTGGACTCGTCGTTGATGTGCACGGCCGGAACCCCGGCCAATTCACCGGCGGGCTCGAAGAACGGCTCCTGCTCCCGCCGCTCGAACAGGCGCTCCCAGTTCACCGCCTGCGGGTTGGTGTAGAGGGTCACGTCGACCGAGGTGTCAACGGAGGAGTCCTTCTCCTTCCACACGCAGGCGGGACCCAGGTCGCTCTCCCTGATCTCGGCGGACCTGGTCGCGCCGACGGTCGCCCGCTGCGCGGGGGTGAGCAGGTCGCACGGCCTGCTCTTGAACGCCTCGACCGAGAGCGGGGTGTTGATCGGCGGCGCCAGGCCCTGCTTGCTGCTGCTGGTGGCCGCGCTGGTGGTCTGGGTGGTCGTGGTCCCACCACCACCGCACCCGGACAACACCAGCGCACCCGAAACCAGGACAGTCGCGAGCCGGATGGAGCGTGTCACGATCGATTGCCTCCGATGCCCTTGTTCTTACGCTCAGCGTTCTCGTGCTCAAGCACCATCGCCTTGATGTTGTCGATCATATTCTGCAGCGTGGTCGCGAGATCCTTGTTGGCCTTGCCATGGCAGCCCTGCTCATCGCTGGCCCGCTTGGCAATTTCCTGTACCGCCCGTTTGCTGTACGGGTCGTTGTACGGCGCATCCAGGTGCCTGAGGTCCCTGGCGTCCCGCCCGATCGCCTTCACCTCGTCCAGCGCCTCCTGGAGCTTGGCCAGGGCCTTCCCCGCGTGCGCTGGATCGATCAGGTAGCGCCCGGACTGGCTCAACGACCCCTGGATGTCGACCGGAACCGGGTTCGGATTGGCGCGTTTCTGCTGGTCCAGCATCTTGCGCTGAGTAGGCGTGAGCAGGTGCTCATCCGGATCAGCCATTGGTGGTACTCCCCCTCGAACAGCACGGGCCCCCCAGCCGCACGTGGCTTATCGCCAACTTATTCGCATCGTAACCATGGACGATGGCAACAAGCCATTGGCTCCGCCCGATCGAAGGTTCGCCCGAACGGAGTAGCTTCTGTGCAGCGTGTATGTTGCGGAGTCGTGGTGGCCTTACCGCTGGACGTGCGCTGGATCCATGGTTCGGAGTCGGCGAAGCACAACACCGATCCGGACATCCAGGTGTTCTGGTATGACGAGAACTCGGTGATTCTGCGCCAGAACATGGCGATCAATTACGAGGCGCCGTTCCTGTTCCTGTTGTTCGGGGAACACACCGTCGCACTGGTGGACACCGGCGCGACCGAATCAGCCGAGTTGTTCCCATTGCGGCGGACCGTGGACGAACTGATCGAGCAGTGGCTGGCGCGGAATCCGCGGCTGGATTACCGGTTGCTGGTGCTGCATTCGCACGGGCACGGGGATCACGTGGCCGGGGACGGGCAGTTCGCCGGGCGGGCCGGGACCACGGTGGTGGACGCCGGGCTGGCGAGTGTGCGGGCGTTCTTCGGGTTCGACGGGCACGGGATGGCCACCCTGGACCTGGGTGGGCGGGTGCTGGAGTGCCTTGCCAGCCCTGGGCACCACGAGGCGGCGGTGACCTACTTCGATCCGTGGACCGGGTTCCTGCTCACCGGCGACACCGTCTACCCGGGACGGTTGTACGTGCAGGACTGGGCTGCCTTCGGCGCGACCATCGACCTGCTGGTGGATTTCGCCGGGCGGCGGCCGGTCTCGCACGTGCTGGGCTGTCACATCGAGATGACCCGGGAGTCCGGGGTGGACTATCCGATTCGGACCACCTACCAGCCGGACGAGCCGCCGCTGGAGCTGACCGTGGCCCAGCTGCGCGAGATCCAGTCCGCCATCCGGGACATCGGCGACCGGCCGGGTGTGCACGCCTTTCCCAGCTTTGTCATCTACCGGCAGTAGGTATGAACTGACTCAGCCTGCCGACCTGGGCCGGACGGGTGCGGGCCACTGTGTGGTCTGAACTTGTTTGAACAGAGTGGCGCGAACTGAACGCCACCTGAAAACCGGGTCATTCCTTGTGGCCGCAAGGAAACGCAGACTCCGCACTGCACAACACAGCGGCACGCCATCCCCTGCGGGGTGACGAGGGCTCACCCCTTGGCGAGTGCGCTGGGCAGTCGAGGAGGAGTCATGTCGGATCGAACCTGGCGCACCCTGCGTGCCGGGGTCGCGGTCACCGTCGCGGCCACCGCGATGCTGGCCGGACCGAGCGCCGTCGCCAGTCCGGAGCTGAGCGCGGCGGAGGCCGCGGCCGTGGACCACCTGGTCGCCGGCGGGCTGGACCGGGACGCGGCGGTGCGGCGGATCGCGGACCAGGACACGTTGTCCCGCAAGGCGGACCGGCTCACCGCGGAACTCGGTGGCCGGGCCGCCGGGGCCTACCTGGAGGCCGGTCGCGTGGTGGTGGCGGTCACCGACGAGGCGGCGGCGCGGACCGCGGAATCGGCCGGGGCCAAGGCGAAGCGGGTGGCCAACGGGGCGGCGAAGCTGGCCGGGGCCAAGGACGCGGTGCGGCGCCTGCTGACCGGGGTGCCGGGCAGCAGCAGTCACACCGATGTCGCGGGCAACACGGTGGTGGCCACCATCCCGGCAGGCGCCGCGCTGGACGGGCTGGCGGCCAGGGTCGGCGCGGTCGAGGGCGTGCGGGTCAACCGGACCGCGGGGCAGGCGAGCACGCAGGCCAATCTCTATGGCGGACAGGAGATCCAGTTCACCGTCGGCGGACGCGGGTACGTCTGCTCGGTCGGGTTCAACGCCACCGACCGGGACGCCAACCCGGTCATGATCACCGCCGGGCACTGCGCGGACGGCATCGCCGACGGGGAGTTCCGGCGCAACGGCGGCTACCTCGGCACCGTGCGCGACCACAGCTTCCCGGTCAACGACTACGCCTACTCCTCCCTGTCCGCGGACTGGACGCCGCAGGCCGCGGTCAGCCAGTACAACGGCCGGGCGGTCCGGGTCACCGGGCACGGGGCCACCGCGGTGGGCGGGGTGATCTGCAAGTCCGGCCGGACCACCGGGTGGACCTGCGGTGAGGTGGAATCCCTTGACGTCACGGTCAACTACGCCGGCGGCACCCGGGTCGAGGAGATGACCCAGGCCAGCGTGTGCACCGAGGGCGGGGACAGTGGCGGCGCCTGGATGTCGGGCACGGTCGCGCAGGGGGTCACCAGCGGTGGCATGGGTTACCGCACCAAGGACACCAACGGGGACGGCCGGATCGACGAGAAGGACAAGGCCGAGTGCGGGGAGAAGGTGGGTGAGCCCAACATCGCCTACTTCCAGCCGATCGGCGAGATCCTGACCGCCTACGGGCTGGATCTCCAGACCCAGTAGGGACAAGTGCGCGGGGACCGGTGCGCGGACCGGTCCCCGCCGCACCCGCTCAGTCGGCGACCTGGGCCGCGCCCAGCAGCAGCTCGATGATCACCACGGCCTTCTCCGTCTCCGGCTCGGCGCCGGTGATCAGATCGCTCCACACGAAGGACTCGCAGATCCGCACGATCACGTAGGACAGGTCCGGCAGGTCCAGGTCGGGGCGCAGATTGAGGCTGGACAACAGTTCCGCGCACCAGTCGATCATGCGGCCCTGCACGATGCCGTGCTTGGAGGTCATCAGCCGCAGCGCGTACTCGGGGTCGTCGGAGAGCAGCCTGCGCAGGTTCTTGGAGGTGCGGAACTTGGCGATGCAGGTGCCGATCACCTCGGTGACGTAGCCGAGGCCGCTGCCCTGCACCTTGCTCCTGGTCCGGTTGAGCTGCTCCTCGGTGAGTGCCCAGATCACCTCGCCGAGCAGTTGTTCCCGGTTACCGCACCAGCGGTAGAGCGTGGCCCGGCTGACGCCCAGGGTCTCGGCGAGCTGTTGCATGTCGACCCGGCGGCCCTCCAGGAACCAGGTCCTGGCCACCTTGAACGCGTCGACCGGGGTCGCCTTGGCGGTGGGTCCGCAGCCGGACAGCGCCCGGCTGAGCGGGGTCTCCTGGACAACGGGCCTGCTGCTGGGCTTGGCCGACATAGGGACATCTTAACTTTTATCTCAGGGCGACACACATCCGGAATCTGCCTCATCATGGGACACCGGCCACATGTCCGAGTGGGCCCGGTCCCCGGTTGGACAACCCGCGCTCAGCAGCAGGAACGCACCTCGGCGCCGGTGAGCAGGTGGTGCACGTTGACCTTGCGCATCGGATCGAGGCGGTCCAGGCGGTCGGCCAGTTCCGGACCGCCCCGGCCGTCCCGGAGCAGCTCGGCCATCAGCTCGACCGCGGCGGGCACGGTCCTGGCCAGCAGCACCGGCATCAGGAAGCGCTCCTCGCCCTCGGGCAGCAGGCCGCGCCGGAACGCCTGCTCCAGGAACCGGGCCAGTGCCTGCCTGCGCGCGGTCTCGCCGACCCGGACCCTGGCCGCGGTGTCGGCGATGACCGCCAGGTCGTACAGCCGGTCGCCCACGTGCAGCTCGTCGAAGCCGAGCACGGCAAGGGCCTGGGGTTCGCGGCCGCCGCAGAGCAGCACGTTGTCATCGTGCGGGGCGCCGTGCACCACCGAGGGCGGCACGAATCCGCGCTGGTCCAGGGTGCACAGCGCGGGCACGGCGGCCAGCACCCCGCGCAGCACGGCGGTGGCGGTCCAGCCCCAGATGTCGGCCCGGCGCTCGGCGGCGGGCAGCAGGCGCTGGGCCTGGTCCACGGCCGCGGCCCAGTCACCGGCCGGGGCCGGGGCGGTGATCGCGGCCAGGCCGCGGCGCAGCACGCCGGGCAGCCGGTCCAGGCAGTCGCGCAGGTCAAGGGCGGCCGTGGTCATCGCGGCCACCTGCGGCGGGGCGAACTGGTTGGGCACCGCGCCCTTGGCCATCGGGGTCAGCTCACCGGCCAGCCCGGCCGACCAGCCGGTCGGCGCGCCCGCGGCGGTGGGGATCGGCAGCAGCACCGGCAGGCCCTGGCGGTGGCAGTCGGCCAGCACCCGGCGGCGCAGCGCGTAGCGGGCCTCGGCCCACGGGTCGTCCCGGTGGCGGCGCAGGGTGAGCAGGTAGGCGCGGCCGTGGCCGGGCACCCGCCAGACGCAGTGCCGGGTGGTGTCCGCCCAGCCCGGCAGCCGTTCCGGCGGGGTGCCGTCCCAGTGCGCGGGCCAGTGCCGCCGGAGCAGCTCGCGGACCACGGCCAGCTCGTTCACCTGGCGCTCCGGCGTAACCGGATCGCCAGTTCCTGCCAGGCGCGGGCGGCGGCCATGGCCAGTTCGGCCACGTCGCCGCGCCGGTAGTCCGGGACCCCGGCCACCACCTGGTCCAGCGTGTGTCCGGGCACCGGCGCCGCGTCCAGCCAGCGCAGCAGCAGTTTGCCGGACTGGTTGAACCGCAGCGAGGGATCCGCGCGCAGGGCCTGCAGCACCTGCTCCCGGTCCACGCCGGAGCGCGGGGGCGGCGGCGTCGGCCGGACCCTGGCGCGCAACCCGGCAGGCACCGGGTCCTCGCCCGCGCGCACCCGGCGGCGCACATCCTGCGCGGTGGACACGGCCACCCCGGCCGCCTTGGCGACCTCGCGCAGTGAGGCGGTCGGCCGCTCGGCGAACAGCTCCCCGGCCTTGCGCCTGCCGTCCGCGCTGTTCATCGGCCGGGCCCTGCCGTCCCGGCCGATCCGGGCCAGCGGCGCGCCCGCCCGGTCGTCGCGCTGCCGGATGCCTGCCACCGTGCCGGGGGACAGCCCGGCGACCTTGGCGATCAGCCGGTCCGACCACTCCGGGTGGCTGCGCAGGATCCGGCCGGCCGCGGCACTGCGATCGGCCGCGGACAGCGGCAGGCCGTGCGCGATGTTGGCCCGGACCGCGAGCACGAAGGCGTCCCGCTCCGGCCCGTCGAAGAAGCAGGCCTCGACCTCGGCCCGGCCACGGGCCACCGCCGCGAGCAGCCGGTGCATGCCGTCGATGACCCGCATCGAGCTGCGGTGCACCAGGATCGGCGGCAGCTCCGCGGTGCTGTCGGCGAGCAGGCGGACGTGCTCGATGTTCTCGCCCGCCTGCCGCGGTGACATCGACTCGGCCTGCAGCGCGGAGACCGCCACCTGCCGCACGGGTAGATCGACGAGCCCCAGCTCCAGCCACGATGCCGAGCGTTGTGCCCGGTCCTGCCGCCCCAGTTCCATGAGACGTCTATATCCGCTGTCTCATTTACGAGTCAATATTCATCAGAATCGTAAGGAGAGACATGAATCAGGCTCGTCTTGGTGGCCGGGTGTTCGAGCGCGCGCCGCGGCCGGTCGAACAGGCTCAGCTGCACTGCATGATCAGCCAGGCCCGGTCCAGCTCGCCCGCGTGGCCTGCCTGTTCGGGGAGGGTGTAGTACAGCGTCCCGGCATCGCCCCACATCCAGTCCATGGCGTCATCGGAGTCGAGCTGGAGCAACAACTGCCAATTCTGCTCCCGCGCCAGGCGCTCGTGCTCGGCCTGCCGCTTGGGCTCGCTCGCCCACTCCATGCCCTGCGAGTCGTAGTGCGCCTCCAGCCAGACCGGGCCCTGGATCAGGTCCGGCCACCCGTTGATCTGGTGGTTGGGCGCCGTCGCCGGCCAGCGGCCCAGCCGGGCCGACTGGCGCGACCAGTGCGCACTCAGCTTCCAGAGCCGCCGGGAATCGTCCTCGGTCAGTTCGAGGACCTCGTCCTCGGTCGAGGGCAGGGTGAGCCGGTGGGCGAAGCGCACCGGCCGGGCCGGGAACACGTTCGCACCCGCGGGCGCCTGGACCGGCTCGCCGCCCTCGGGCACGTGCACGACCCGGAAGCCGTCCGCCGCGTCCGGGGTGTAGGCCCAGCCGCCCTCGCTGTCGGCGAAGAAGTTCAGCAGCCCGGCTTTCGGCAGCCAGTCCACCTGCGCGAACTCGGCCACCTCTGCCAGGTCGAGCACGGCCAGCAGGCTCAGCGGATTGCCCTGCACCACGGGCCATTGGGTGCCGGGTGGCAGCACCGGGTCGCCGCCGAGCCGGGAGCGGCCGGGGCCGGATTCGTCGTGCAACAACTGGATCGACGGGCGGCTGGCCTCGACCAGCCGGGTGCCGAGATCCTCGCCGAGACGCTCGACGGCCAGCTTGGTGAGGGCGGTTCGAAGTTCCTGTGGACTACTCACCGGGAAAGCCTGGCACGGGGGTCTGACAACCCGGTCCGTTTGCAGTACGGTCGCTGCGGCGATTGGCCGCACCACCGGTGACGTGGAGGCGTGGTGGACGCTGGAGACCTGATCGCGGGACGCTACCGGCTGGCCGAGCCGATCGGTTCCGGTGGCATGGGCGTGGTGTGGCTGGCCGTGGACGAGCAGCTCGGCGGGCCGGTCGCGGTGAAGCGGGCCCGATCCTCCGATGTGGACGGTGCACGCGGACGGCGGCGGCTGCGCGGCGAGGCCGGGATCGTCGCGGGCCTGACCCACCCCGGCATCGTGCGGTTCCTGGACGTGGTGGACGAGGGCGCACAGCCTTGGCTGGTCATGGAATACGTGGCCGGACCCGACCTCGGTGAGCTGATCGAGCGTGGTGGCCCGTTGCCGCCGCGCCGGGTGGCCGCGCTGGGCGCGCAGCTCGCGGCGGCGCTGGCCGCGGTGCACGGGTGCGGGGTGGTGCACCGGGATGTCAAGCCGGGCAACGTGTTGGTGCCGGCCGACGGCCCGGCGCGGTTGACCGATTTCGGGATTTCCCGTGCGGTCACCGGGGATGCGACCGTCTCGCAGGCGGCACTGGTCGCGGGCACCCCGGCCTATCTGGCGCCGGAGGTGGCCAACGGCGAGCAGGCCACCGCGGCCGCGGACCTGTTCTCCCTGGGCGCCACGCTGTTCGCGGCGGTGCAGGGCCAGCCGCCGTTCGGTGGCGCCGGGGACAACCCGCTCGCTGTGCTGCGGCGGGCCGCGGCCGGGACGGTGCCACCGGCGAGCCGGGCCGGGCCGCTCGGGCCGGTGCTTTCCGCGCTGCTGCAACGGGATCCGGCGGACCGGCCGGACGCCGGGCAGGCGCGGCGGATGCTGGCCGCGGTGGCCGATGACCGGAAACCCTTGCTGGGACAGCAGATCCGGCGCAGGCTGGGCCTGCGGGCCAGCGCGGTGGCCGGGGTGGTGGCGTTGATCAGCGGGGTGCCGGTGCTGATGTCGGCCACGCCGGAGAGCATCGCGATCATCGGCGATGAACGCACCGCGGACCCGTGCGCGCTGACCGACGCGGTGGCGCTGACCGGGTTCGGCAGCACCGAGGTGGACACCGACTACGGCAGCTTCAACCGCTGCGACGTGATCGTGCGGACGGCGGGCGGCGGCGTGGTCGACGTCAAGTACGAACTGCGCCCACCGCTCAAGGCGGACGGTCTGGTACAGCAGGTGGGCCGGGTGCGGATCGTGCGGGAACGCGGCCACGGCGATCAGTGCCGCCGGGCCCTGCAACTCACCGAGCAGACCACGGTCACCATCAACGCCCGGCACGACCGCGGCGAGCGCACCGACCTGTGCGCCATCGCCGACGTGGCCGCCACCAGGGCCGCCGAGATCCTCGACCGCGGCAGGCTGGCCCGCCGCGCCACCCCGCCGGAACCCGCTTCGCTGGCCAGGTTGGACGCCTGCGCGGTGCTGCCTGCGGACACGCTGCGCCGGGTGCCGGGGATCGACCCCGGCGACCGGGTGCGTGGCTTCGGTGGCTGGGAATGCCGGTGGCGCAGCAGTGCCGAGCCGATGTCGGTGCTGGTGATCTTCGACCGGGACCAGCCGCTGAGCCCGGTGGACGACGGGGTGCCGCAGCAGGTCGGCGACCGCCGGTTCTTCCTGCGCCCGGACGGCTGGGGCCCGGAGACCTGCCTGGCCCGGATCGGCCACCGCGGCTACCTGGACCAGCACGGCCAGCAGGCGGGCGAGGTGCTCGGCATCGCCCTGCTCGGCCGCACCGGCCACCCACGGCTGTGCGCACTGGCGGGCGATCTCGCGCGCACCGCCCTCACCAGTCTGCCCTCGGCATGACCCGGGCCGGGAAAGCCTTGCCGGACAAGCGATTGCCCGCCACCCACGACAGTCTGGCCTTCGGTGTGCCGTCCTCGGCGCCGGGCACCATGTACGCGCTGGTCAGCTCCGGCGGGCTGGCGGTGCCGCCGAGGGAGGGCCGGACCGTCCTTTTCGGACGGAACCGGCCCGAGGTGCACGTGTGCATCGGCGAGGACGACCGGCACATCAGCCGCCACCACGGCAGGCTGGTGCACCGGGACGAGCAGTGGTGGGTGGGCAACGTGGGCAGGCGGCCGATCCGGCTGCCCGAGTCCCGGCTGCTGTTCACCGACGAGGAACCCGTGCCGCTGACCGAGGGCTACACGCCGCTGTTCATCCGCGGTTCCGGCGGCCGGGAACACCTCCTGGAGCTGTACGTGGCCGGGCGGGACGGTCAGCGCCGGGGCGCGGGCCGGGACGAGGCCACCACCCCGCCGCGCACCTGGCGGCTCACCACGACCGAACGGCTCGCGCTGACCGCGCTGGGCCAGCGCTACCTGCGGCACGAGGCGGGCGCCCAACCGCTGTCCCGCCGCGAGGCCGCCGCCTGCCTGGACCGGCTGCGCCCCGGCGAGGGCTGGACGATCAAACGGGTCGAGCACCTGCTGCTCGGCGTGCGCGGCAGGCTCTCCCGCGCCGGGGTGCCCGGACTGACCAGGGAGGAGGTGGGCGAGCCGGTGGGCAACGCGCTCAACGACAACCTCTTCCGCGAACTCATGGTCTCCACCACCCTGGTCCCACCGGACCTGGACTGGCTGCACGAGGACTAGCACGGCGCGGCGGGACCCGTCCCGATTCTGACTTCTAGCGTCGGGATCATGCGTGTCCACGGCGATCAGGACGAGGCGGAACGGCAGGGTCTGCTGGAGCTGCTGCGCGGCCGGGGCTGGCGGTTCTACCAGCTGTCCCGGCACGGGATGGGCGCGGTGCGGCACTCCCCCGCGCGGGCCGATGTCGTTGTGCTGCTGGCGGATCCGGAACGCGCGGCCGCCTACCGCACGGTGCTGCCGGAGCCGGGCTGGGACGTGTTCGACCCGCGCGAGGTCAGCTGGTGCTTCACCGCAGGGCATCTGCCCACGCTGCGGGCCGCGCTCGCCGTGCTGACCGCCACCGGCGAGGCCGAGCAGGCCAGTTTCCCGGCCCCGCCGGAGATCCGCGGACTGCTGAGCGGCTCATAGCGCGTGCAGGCCGCGCAGCACCCTGGCCATGAACTCCAGTGAGGGCGGCTCGGCGAACTCCCGGCTGTGACAGGTCAGCAGCAGGCCCAGCTCCAGCATGTCCGCCAGCAGCACCCTGGCCACCCCCAGCGGCAACCCGGTGTGCGCGGCCACCTCGGCCACCGAATGCGGCGCCTGGCACAACGCCATGATCACCTCGTGTTCGGGTGGCAGCAGCCAGCGCCTGCGCCGGGCCGCGTTGTCCGCGCACAGCAGGGATTCCAGCAGCAGCCCGCAGTCCACGCCGGTGCGCCCGCCGGTGCGGGTGTAGGGGCGCACCAGCGGCACCGGATCGGGCGGGCCGAACAGCACCACCGGGTCGATCGCGGTCATCAGGACCGCCGCGCGGGCACCGCGTCGGGCCGGTCCAGCTGCTCCAGCTCCTCGGCGAACTGACGCAGTGCCGCCGAGCAGTCCCTGGCCAGCGCGGAGAGCACCGGCGCCCAGTGCGCGGGCACGCTGTCCAGCAGTCCCGACCACCCGGTCGGCGTGGCCAGGTTGGCCTCCACCCAGCGCAGCAGCTGCCGCCCGTTCTCGGTGAAGCGCAGGCTCGGATCGCGGCGGATCTCCCGCAGCGCCACCATCGGGTCGTGCGGACCGTCGTCCCGCCGGTAACCACGCCGCGGCGCCCCGGTCCCCGGCACCGGCGACCGGCCTGCCCGCAGCCGGTCGCGCACATCGCTGACCGTCTGCGGGGACACCCCGGCCAGCCCGGCGATCTCCCGCAGCGAGGCGTCCGGCCGGACCCCGATCAGCGCCGCGGCCTTGCGCCTGCCCGCGGCGGCGTCCAAGGGGCGGGAGCGGCCGTCCAGGCCGACCCGGACCGGCGGCGCGGCGGGCCCTGGCTGCCAGACCCGGCGCAGTTTGGCCACCGTCTTGGCGGCCAGCCCGGCCGAGGTGGCCACCGCGCGGTCCGACCAGTCCGGGTACAGACCCATGATCCGCACCGCCGCGGCCTTGCGCTCGGCCAGGCTCAACGGCAGGCCGTGCGCCACATTCGCCCGCACGCCCAGCACGAACGCGGCCCGGTCGTCACCGTCGAAGTAACGCACCTCGATGGTGCGCTCGCCGTTGAGCACCGCCGCGCGCAACCGGTGCGCGCCGTCGATCACCCGCATCGACGGCCGGTGCACCAGGATCGGCGGCAGACCCGCCATTCCGGCGAGCACCTTGACGTGTTCCGGGTTCTCCCCGGAAACCCGGGGCGAACCGGCCAGGTCCAGCTGGGAAACCGCGACGGTGACCGGAACCCCGTCCGGCGCCCAGGCCGGGACAGCACTGTTGTCCATGCCGCATCCACACTCCGACCGAGAAAGAAGAAATTCGCGACAACCGGATTCAGGAATTCCGATATGCCGGGCGCCCTGAATTGCGCGACCGAATACATGTTCTCGGTATGCACGGAGTCAAGTCAACAGCCATATCACGGTACATTAACTACCACTCTGCACCGGGGACCGGCGGAACTCGGTGGCGCTGCAGCCGTGCCGTTCGCGGAATCGGCGGGCGAAGTAGGACTGGCTGTTGAACCCGCACCGCTTGGCCACCGCGCCCACCGGCAGCCGGGTGGTGGCCAGCAGCATCGCGGCGTAGGCCAGCCGCCGCTGGTCCACGAACTCACTCGGCGTGCACTGGTAGTGCCGGTGCATCGACCTGGTCAGATGCCCTGCACTGACCGAGGCCAGCGCGAGCAGCCCCGGCACCCCGGCCCGCAGGTGCTCCTCTGAGCTGAACAGCACACACGCCTGGGTGAGCCAGCCGGGCACCGGGTGGAAGGCCCGGCTGCGCAGCGCGCGTTCCAGCGGCGGCAGCGCCTCCACCCACAGTCGCACCAGGTCCATCGGCCGCGCCAGTTCGCTCTGCCCGGCCAGCGCCCGGCGGAACGCGGCCGGCACGGTGCCGTCGCCGTAACGCAGGTTGACCTGCGGCGGCGGCCCGTCCAGCACCCACCGCCCGGCCTCCAGCCCGGCCAGGTCGGCGAAGGCCCGCCAGGTGGGGTCCGGGAAGGACACCAGCACCAGCGACAACAGTTCGCCGTCGGCCGCGGCCAGGGTGTGCCGGACCCCGGCGCGCAGGAACAGCACATCGCCCTCTTCCAGCCGGGAAATGGCCTCGCCGGAACGCACCTGGCCAATCCCGCCGAAGACGTGCACCAGGTCGTGGCCGTGCTCGTCCTCCCGGTTCAGCCGGGCGCGCCCGGCGCCGCCGAGTTCGACCACGGCGGCGACAAAGGACTGCCCGGGGGCGAGTTGCGTGCCGACCATGACAGAAAAGTACAAGAATCGGCTTTCGTATTGCTAACCCCACCGCGGAAATGCGCCGCAAGCTGACCGTCCACACCCGAACGGATGACGGAGCGATGCCCTGATGACCTCGTTGTCCGGCCAGCGCAGGCGAGAACTCGGCGAACTGCTCCGCCGGGCGCGTGGCCGGTCCCAGCCCAGTGCGGCGGACCGGCCAGGTGGTCGGCGCAGGCGCACGCCGGGACTGCGCCGGGAGGAGGTCGCGCGGGCCGCCGGGGTGAGCACCACCTGGTACACCTGGCTGGAGCAGGGCCGCCCGATCACCGCCTCGGCCAGGGTGCTGGACGCGATCGCCACCGTGCTGGAGCTGAGCGATCTGGAACGGGCCTACCTGTTCCGGCTCGGCCGGGGCGAGGAGGCGCCGCTGTCCGCCGGCCGGGATCTGGCCTCGCCCGGCACGCTGGCCTTCCTCAACGCGCTGGCCATCCCGGCCTACCTGGTGGACGACGTGTGGGTGCTGCAGGCCTACAACCGGCCGGCGGCAACGCTGTTCGGCTTCGCCGAGCTGCCGGGTGACTCGAACAACCTGCTGGAGCTGATGCTCACCCGCCCGGCCGCGCGGAGTTATGTCGCGGACTGGCCGGAGGTCAGCCGGGCCATGGTGTGGCGGCTGCGGCTGGCCAGCTCACTGCGCGCGGAGGAGCCCGCGGTGCGGGCGCTGGTGGCCCGGTTGCGGGTGGCCAGCCCGGAGATGGCCGGCTGGTGGGAGGACGAGCGGCTGCCGCAGGCGCGCGAGGACGCGTTGCGGGTGCTCAACACCTGGGCGGGCGCGATCGCCTTCCGCACCGTGGTGCTGCGTGGTTTCGACAGTCCGCAGCTCATGCTGCACCTGTTCGCGCCGGTGCCGGACGGGGTCAGCGGGCCGCGGCTGGAGCAGGTGCTGTGCGGCAAACCGGCCGTGGATGTCGACAGGACCGGTTAGCCCGCAGTACTTTCCCGCCTTCGACAGGCCGAAGGCTGGAGGGCCGCGATGGTGCGCTCCGAGCAGATGCGCAAGGACCTGGGCAGGCTGTTGCGCGGTGCGCGGGACCGGCTCACCCCGGAACAGTCCGCTGGCGGACCGGGGCGGCGGCGCACGCCGGGGCTGCGCCGGGAGGAGGTCGCGGCCGCGGCCGGGGTGAGCGCGGTCTGGTACGCCTGGCTGGAACAGGGCCGCCCGGTGACCGCCTCGGTCAGGGCGTTGCTGGCGCTGGCCAAGGCGTTGCTGCTCAGCGACGCCGAACGGGCCTACCTGCTGCGGCTGGGCCGGGGTGCGGAGGGGGCCGCGGTGCGTGGCGCCGAACTGCTCTCCCCGGCCGCCCTGGCCTTCCTGGAAGCCCTGCCTGCCCCGGCTTTCGTGGCCGACTACACCTGGGACCTGAAGTCCTACAACCGATCCGCGAGCGTGGTGTTCGGTTTCCACGCGCTGCCGGAGCCCGCCGGCAACCTGCTCAGGGTGCTGCTGCTGGACCGGGGCGCTCAGCGGTACCTGCCGGACTGGCGGGAGATCGCCCGGTACATGATCGGGGTGTTCCGGGCCGAGGCGCGGGCCCGCGGGCATGATCCGGTGGCCACCGCGCTGGTGGCCGAACTGCGTGCGGTCAGCCCGGATTTCGCGGCCTGGTGGGCCGAACCGGATCCAGGGGCCGCGCACGCGCACCACTGGCGGGTGGCGCATCCGCAGGCCGGTCCGGTCTCCTTCCGGGTGGCCACCCTGCGCGGGTTCGACGGCCCTGACCTGACCATGACCATCTACACCCCGGACCACCGCGACGAGAGCGCGGCCCGCCTGTCCCAGATCCTGCGCGAACACGAGGCCGACCCGCACGGCTGCCCGGTCTAACCCATACCCCGCCGGCGTGTTGGCCGTTGTCGTACACAGTCTTGGCCGAACTGGTACACCCACTCGGCCAACACACCGACCACAACGGCCAACACACCGTCCAGTTCGGCCAACACACCGTACGACAACGGCCAACACGGTTAGCGGCGGACCGGCGGGGAGGGGCTGATCGCGATTCGTAGGTCTCGGGCGGCCAGGACTCGTAGGCGGTGGTCCACCAGTTCGCGCACCTCCGGCCATGCGCCGGCCTGCTTCCACTCCCGCAGCCGCCGCCAGCAGGTGACCCCTGAGCAGCCGACGGCCTCGTTCGGCAGTGCCTTCCACGGGATCCGTAGGCTGAGCACGTAGACGATGCCGGCCAGCACCGCCCGGTCGTCGATGGGGATGCGGCCGGGGTTGCGGTCCCGGCGCGGGGCGCGCACCGGCAGGCGCGGCTGGATCTGCCGCCACAGCTCGTCCGGCACCAGGGTGTGGATCACCTTGGCGCGGCTCAACATCGTGACGCCGAGCCGGTGTTCCCTGGTGAGCAGGCAGGCGCCGGTGAGTTCCTCGTGCGGGCTCTTCAACGGCGGCAGCCAGCGCACCAGTCCGCACTGCCACACCACCGCGTGCGCGTGCACGGTGAAGGATTCCCGCAGGCCGCACCGCGGGCAGGGGCCCGCCGACTTCCGCACCGTGTTGAGCTGCTCGCCGAGACCGCGCATCTGACCATCCGCTCCCTGGGCCGTGACCGCGGCACAGCATGGCCAGGGATGGCTTGGGCGGCAAGGACAATCCGTCCAGCTGGGGCCGGTCGGCGGTTGGACGGGTCAGCGTCGGTCCAGCTCGTCGGCGAAGCAGCGCAACGAATCCGCGCACGCCCTGGCCATCCTGGCGACCAGCCGCGCGCTGTGCGCGGGCACGCCGGCCAGCAGGGCGGGCCAGTTCCGGGCGAAGGCCGCGCCAAAACCGAGCCAGCGCACCAGCACCCGCCCCTGGGCGGTGGCCGACAACTCGGCATCCGCGCGCAGGGCAAGGAGATCGGCGGCCAGGTCGGGCTCACCGGGCGCGGACCGCGCCGACGGCGCTGCCCGCAGTCTGGCCACCGTGTCCGGGGCCAGGCCGACCGCGCTGGCGATGGCCTTGTTGGTCCACTGTGGACACGAACGCAGGATGCGGGCGGCCGCGTGCGAACGTTCGGCCAGGTCCAATGGCAGCCCGAGGGCGGAGTTCGCCTTGACTCCCAACAGGAATGCCGTCTCCTCGTCGCCGTCGAAGAACTGGACCCTGATCCGGGTGTGCCCGTTGCGCACGGCCGCGCGCAGCCGGTGCACGCCGTCGATCACGGTCATCGTCTGCCGGTGCACCAGGATCGGCGGCAGCGACCGGAATTCGGCCAGCACCCTGGAATGGCCGGGATGTTCGCCGGAGCGGCGGGGCGAGCCGGTGGTGCGCAGCAGCGCGATGTCCACCAGCACCGGCGCGGCGCTCACCCCCTTGCTCGGTCGCCTGGGGCCGGACTGGTGCGCCATCGGGGCTCACGCTCCTGTCGCTGATCGGGATCGCCGCACGGAGCACCCTGGTGACACGCCGGTCATGATCTCCGCGATGGCGCACCTGAGCCAAATTGCCGGGCGCGGACCCGCTTCGCCCTGGCACTGCTACAGTCCACCCAAGTAAGGGTTACCTAACTTCCTGGGGGCGGGAATGAGCATCGCGCGGTTGCCGGACGGCCGGGAGCTGTACTACGAGCGGGTGGCCGGTCCGGCCGGATCGGACGCCCCGACCGTGGTCTTCGAGTCGGGCCTGGCCGCCTCCCGCTCGTTCTGGGGCCTGGTGCAGCCCGAGGTGGCCGCCTTCGCCGACTCGGTCTGCTACGACCGCTCCGGCCTCGGCCGCAGCCCGGCCAGCTCGGGCCCGCGACACGCCGCGCAGCTGGCGGCGGATCTGGGCGGCCTGCTGGACCACCTGGGCGCGGGGCCGTTCGTGCTGGTCGGGCACAGCTGGGGCGGGCCGATCGTGCGCCTGGCCGCGGCCGCCACCCCGGCGCGGATCGCCGGGGTGGTGCTGGTGGACGCCACCGACGAGCTGTGCGAGATCCTGTTCACCGAGCAGGTGCGCAAGGCCGAGCGGATCGGCCAGGCGCTGACCAAGTGGCTGGTCCGCTTCCGCCTGCTCGGCCTCGCCTACCGCCGGCCCACCGCCGCCCTCCCGCCGGGGCCACGCGCCGACATCCGCCGCGAGGGCTTCACCCCCGCGGTGGTGCGGACCAGGGCCGCCGAACTGGCCTCGGTGCCCACCGACCTGGTGGCCCTGCGGGACAATCCGACTGCCCTGCCCGGCATCCCGGTCACCACCATCTCCGGCGCGCTGGACTCCCCCGGCATGCCGCGCGGCACCCGGGAGGCCGCCACCGAGTCACATCGGCGGCGGGCCCTGGTCTCCACCGGCGGCCGCCACGTGCTGGCGCCGAAGTCCGGGCACCTGGTGCCGCTGACCGACGCCGAGCTGATCGCGGCGGAGATCCAGCGGATCAGCCGCGCTCAGCCGATCGCGGACAGCTCGGCGTAGTCGGCCTCGGACAGCTCGATCTCCCCCGCGGCCAGGTTCTCCCGCAGGTGCGCCACCGAGGAGGTGCCGGGGATCAGCAGGATCGCGGGCGAGCGGCGCAGCAGCCAGGCAAGGGCCACCTGCCGGGCGGTCGCGCCCACCCGGGTGGCCACCTCGTCGAGCACCTGGGACTGCAGCGGGGAGAAGCCGCCGAGCGGGAAGAACGGCACGTAGGCGATACCGAGTTCGGCGCACCGGTCGACCAGCGCGTCGTCCACCCGGTGCGCGATGTTGTACTGGTTCTGCACGCACACCACCGGCGCGATCTCCCGCGCCTCCTCGAGCTGCTCCGGGGTCACGCTGCTGACGCCCAGGTGCCGGATCAGGCCCTTCTCCTGGAGTCGCGCGACCGCGGCGAAGGGTTCGGCGATCGAGCCGGGCACCGGGCCTGCCGAGGCGCCCACCCGCAGGTTGACCACGTCGAGGACGTCCACGCCCAGGTTGCGCAGGTTGTCGTGCACCTGGGCGATGAGGTCGGCCGGTTCCCGGTTCATGATCCAGGACTTGTCCGCGCCGCGCCGGGCGCCGACCTTGGTCACGATCCGCAGCGTCGCCGGGTACGGGTGCAGTGCCTCGCGGATGACCTGGTTGACCGTGTGCGGGCCGTAGAAGTCGCTGGTGTCCAGGTGCGTGACGCCCAGCCGGACGGCCTCGCGCAGCACCGCGACGGCCTCGGCCGGGTCGGTCGGCGGCCCCCACACGCCCGGACCGGCCAGCTGCATCGCGCCGTAGCCGACCCGGCTCAGCGTCAGGTCCTCGGCCAGGGTGAGGTGACCGCCGGAAATCGCCTGGGACATGCTTTTCCTCTCCTTCGTGCCGCTACGCGGTGATCGCGCGTTCGGCCGCACTGCGCAGTACGCAGAACTCGTTGCCCTCCGGATCGGCCAGCACTGCCCAGCCGGTGCCGTCGGGTTCCCGCATATCGGTGACCATCCTCGCGCCGATGCCCAGCAGCCGCTCGACTTCCTCGTCTCGCGGGATCAGCGGCTCCAGGCACACGTGCACCCGGTTCTTGATCGTCTTGGGCTCGGCGACCAGCTGAAAATACAGGTCCGGACCCTCCGGCATGGACACCCAGACCTCTGTCTCGTCCGGCCCGTCCTCCGACCGCACCGGATTCCCGGTGACCTGGCTCCAGAATCCGGCCAGGCCGAACAGGTCGGCACAGTCGAAGTTGACGTTGCGCAGCACGGAGGCCATGTCGTGTCCTTCCCCAGCACGGACGTGATCGCCAGGGACGGTAACCGCAGCGGCGCGGGGCCGCCACCGTCAGCGGCGGACGTCGGCGGCGGGGCCGAAGGCGGTGAGGAAGCGATCCCGGAAGGCGTCCATCGGCCACACCGGCGCGCCGGGCGCGGGTTTGAGGCCCTCGGTCCAGCCCCAGCCCGCGGTGCGCTCGAACACGGTGGGGTCCTTGGCCACGATGGTGATCGGCACGTCCCGGGTGTTGTTGGCGCCGGTGAGCAGCTGGGCGGGCTGGTGGTCGCCGAGGAAGACCAGCACCAGGTTCGGGTCGCCGTGCGTGCGCAGGTAGGAGATCAGCGAGTTCAGCGAGTACTCGATGGCGTGCCCGTAGTCGGCGCGGACCTGGGCCGGGCCGCGGTTCTCGGCGCCTGGTGGGGCGAGGTAGACCGAGCCGTCGCCGAGGCCGTTCCAGTCCAGCAGCACCGGCGTGGGTGTCCACGGGGCGTGGCTGGTGACCAGGGGGATGGTGGCCATCACCGGCGGCCGGTTGGCGGGGGCGCGTTCGGCGCGGTGGAAGGCGGCCAGGGTGAACTGGTCGGGGGTGGTGGCGTAGCCGAAGCGCGGGCCGCGGTAGCCGAGGTCGGCGGCGGCGTGGATGCGCTGGTAGTCGAAGAACTCGCCCTCGGGCCAGGCGCGGGTGATGCCGGGGACCACGCCGACCGAGGTCCAGCCGGCCCGGCGGAAGGCGCCGTTGAGAGTGAGGCGTTCGCTGGCGACCAGGGTGCGGTAGCGCTGTTCGTTGTCGATCCACAGCCCGGACAGCAGGGTGGCCTGGGCCAGCCAGCTGCCGCCGCCCGCGGTCGGCGAGGTGAGGAATCCGCTGCGGGCGGCGAATCCGGCCTCGCCCAGCGCCCTGGTCCCGTTGTCCAGCACCGCGCCGACCCCGGCCTGGTCCAGGGCGTCCCGGCCGTAGCTCTCCACGAAGGCGAGCACCACGTCCTTGCCGCGCAGGGCGGTGAGCAGTTCGGGGCCGGGGGTGTCCCGGAACGGGTCGATCGCGGCGGCCGCGGCGAATGCCTCCTGGTCGTGCAGTCCGGCCTGGAACCGGCGGGCGTGCTCGTAGACCACCGCGCCGGTGGTGCCGCTGGCCACCGGCAGGGTGGCGGTGACCGCGAGCACGGCCAGCACCGCGACGGCCTGGATCGCGGGCCTGCGGCGGCTGGCGAGCGCTTCGGTGAGGCGCAGGGCGGCGCGGGCGGTGAGGAAGAGCACGGCCAGCACCAGCAGTCCGGCCAGCGCGATCGCGGCCAGGGTGGCTGGGTGGCCGAGGGTGACCTCCAGGTAGTCCACGGCCGGGCCGAACAGCGGCCAGTCCAGCAGCAGGTCGAAGGGGCGGTAGAGCACCGCGTCGAAGCCGAGGTCGAGGAGTTTGACCACGGTGAGCAGGCCGAGTGCCACCCCGCCGACCAGCGCGGTGATCCGGCGGGCCTTGCCGGGCAGGAAGAGCAGCAGCAGGAGCACGAGCAGGCCCTCGGCCGGGAGCCGGGTGAAGGCGGCCGGGGTGAGCCGGTCGACATCGTTGGGCAGCAGCAGGCCGAACAGCAGGAGCAGCGCGGCCAGCGCGGTCAGCAGGTGTGCCAGGACGCGGCGTCCGGTGCCCCGACCGTCCACAGTCGACCGTGCTCGGCTCATCGGGGTCCTTCCGTCCGGGTGCGCTGTCTGGGTAGACGTGGGTGAGTCCCAACGGGTTCACGGGTAGCGTGGTGTCTCGTGACCCGTCCGCAGGTGTTGCTCAGCGTCGCCGTCAGCGTTGACGGCTATATCGATGACCTGAGCGCGCAACGGTTTCCGCTGTCCAACGCCGAGGACTTCGACCGCGTCGACCAGTTGCGCGCCGAGTCCGACGCCATCCTGATCGGCGCCGCCACGGTGCGCGCCGACAACCCCCGGCTGCTGGTCAACTGCGCCGACCGGCGGGCCGCCAGGGTCGCCGCCGGACTGCCGGAGTATCCGGTGAAGATCACCGTGACCGGCCGCGGTGATCTCGACCCGGAGCTGAAGTTCTGGCACTGCGGCGGCCAGAAGCTAGTCTATACAACGGATTCCGGCCTGCCGACCGCCACCGCACGGGTGGGCGGATTGGCCGAGATCATCGCCCTCGGGGGCAGTGTCGACCTCGGGGCCTTGCTGGATGACCTGGGCGCGCGCGGGATCGGGCGGCTGATGGTCGAGGGCGGCGGCAGCATCCACACCGCGTTCCTGGCCCAGGGCCTGGCCGATGAGGTCCGGATGGCGATCGCCCCCATGCTCATCGGTCAGGCCGCCGCGCCGCGATTCGTGAACCCGGCCGAGTTCCCCGGTGGCCCCACGCGGCGGTTCCACCTGGCCGAGGTCACGCGGCTGGGTGACGTGGCTGTGCTGCGTTACCTGCCAAAGCGGTCCGGGCCAGGCTGAGCGCGCCGGTGATGTCCTGCCGCCGGAACACCGCGATCACCGCGGCCAGCGCGAGCAGGATCAGCGGCAACTGCGCGCCGCCGAGGTCGTTGAGCAGGAACACCTCGGTGGCCACCGCACCGGCCATCACGCCGACCAGGCCGAGTGCGGCCAGTCCGCCGAGGCGTGGGATCAGCAGGCCGATCGCACCGGCCGCCTCCAGCACCGCGGTGAGGTAGCGCAGCCACTGGCCGAAGCCGATCTTGTCGAACTTGCCGGCCAGACCGGGTCCGAACAACAGGTAGGCGCTGTAGAGGAAGTAGGCGGCCAGCAGCACCCGCAGCACCCAGAGTGCGACGGTGCCGATGACGCGGACGACGGATGCCGGTTCAGACATGGCGAGATCCTTCCACCGAAACAGGCGCGTGTCGCCACAGCCAGGCGATATCGCGACCAAAGGACCACAGCAGCGTGACCAGCGCGAGGCCGACCAGCACCGCGGTGAACGGGATGACCTCGGCGGTGGCGGCGACGAGGATGACGCCCTGGGCCGCCGCGACGGCCTTGCGGGCGAGGCTGTGCGGCAGTGCGCCGCGCAACCAGGAAAGGCCCCAGGAGGCGGCCACGAACAGGTAGCGGGCCGCGCCGATCACCAGCACCCACGGGCCCAGCTCGAAGGCCACGTGCGCGCTGAGCACCAGGATCAGGAAGGCGTCGACCTCCATGTCGAACCTGGCCCCGAACGGTGAGCTGGTGCCGGTGCGGCGGGCGACCTGTCCGTCCACACAGTCCAGTGCCAGCGCGATCGCGGCCAGCGCGACCAGCAACGCGGTCTGCTCGGTCCGCTCGGCCACCAGCGCGGTGACCACGCCGATGAGCGTGCCCCTGGCCAGGGTGACCCGATCGGCTGGTCCCAGCGCGGTTCCGGCCCGCCGCAGCGCGTGGCTCACCAGGACGAAGGTGCCGATGGCGTAGGCAAATCCGGTGAACCAGCCCACCGGGCCGATGCCGACCAGACCGCCGATCAGGGCGAGCAACAGGACCTGGGCCGCGGCCCAGAGCGCCTGCTCGGGCACGGCGGGCGCCGTGGTGTGCTGAAGTGTCGTCATCGGTCCCTCACCGTCGTCCGCGTTCCCGGAGGTTCCATAGGTGAAACGTTCAGCAAGGGCACTTTGGGTCATCGCGAACGGAAAATGTGACCTGCGTCCGATCTCTCTACCCGATCGGGGGCCTGGCGAGGTCCTCGTCCGCACCCTGTACTCCGGCGTCAGCCGCGGCACCGAGACTTTGGTACTGCGTGGCGGAGTGCCGCCCAACCAGCACGCGGTGATGCGCGCGCCGTTCCAGGAGGGCGAGTTCCCCTGGCCGGTGAAGTACGGCTACCTCAACGTGGGCGTGGTCGAGGCCGGTGCGCCGGAACTGCTGGGGCGCACGGTGTTCTGCCTCTATCCACATCAGACCCACTACGTGGTCCCGGCCACCGCGGTCACCCCGGTGCCGGAGTCGGTGCCGGCCGCGCGGGCGGTGCTGGCCGGGACCGTCGAGACGGCGGTGAACGCGCTCTGGGACGCCCCGCCGTTGCTCGGTGACCGGATCGCGGTGGTGGGTGGCGGGATGATCGGCTGCTCGGTGGCCGCGTTGCTGGCCCGGTTTCCCGGTGTGCGCGTTGAACTGGTGGACACCGACCCGGGCAGGGCGGCGCTCGCCGCGGCCCTCGGCGTCGGCTTCGCCAGCCCGGAGAGCGCGCTGCGGGACTGTGACCGGGTTTTCCACGCCAGCGCGTCCGAGGCCGGGCTCGCGCTCGCCCTCGACCTGCTCGCGCCGGAGGGCGAGGTGATCGAGCTGAGCTGGTACGGGGATCGGCGGATCAGCCTGGCACTGGGCGAGAACTTCCACTCCCGGCGGCTGCGGATCCGGGCCAGCCAGGTCGGCACGGTGGCCCGTCCGGACCGCAGCTACGCCCAGCGGCTGGCCCTGTCCCTGGACCTGCTGGCCGACCCGGTGTTCGACGCGCTGATCACCGGTGAGAGCCCGTTCGACCAACTGCCCGAGGTCCTGGCCGGCCTGGCCGACGGTTCCCTGCCCGCGCTCTGCCACCGGATTGCCTACCATGCTGCCGACTGAGACCACAGTGGACACTCGTGACCGCGGTGCGACCGTCGCGCTGCTTCCCATTGGCAGCCACGAACAACACGGCCCGCACCTGCCGCTGTCCACCGACACGCTGATCGCCTGCGCCATCGCACGGGAGATCGCCGCCGCCTACCCGGTGCGTCTCCTGCCGCCGATCACCATTTCCTGCTCGCACGAGCACGCGGCCTGGCCGGGCACGGTGAGCATCAGCGCCCGCACGCTGTACGCGGTGATCACCGACATCGCCGACTCGCTGCGCCGCTCCGGCGTGCCGAACCTGGTGCTGGTCAACGCGCACGGCGGCAACTACGTGCTGTCCAACATCGTCCAGGAGGCAACGGGATTGGCGTTGTTCCCCGGTTCCGCGGACTGGAGCATCGCCCGGAATCGGGCCGGTATCGAGACTTCCGCCCGCAGCGACATGCACGCGGGCGAGTTGGAGACCTCGATCCTGTTGCACACCAACCCGGAAGTGCTCAAGCCGGGCTGGGAGACCAGTGACCACCTGGCCGAGGAACGCCCGCACCTGCTGACGCTCGGCCTGTCCGCCTACACCGAGTCCGGGGTGGTCGGCCGGCCGTCGCTGGCCTCAGCTCACAAGGGCGCCGAGCTGCTGGCGGGGCTGGTCGAGACGTTCGCGCACACCCTCGCGATTCTTGGCCGGTGACCACAGCACGAGGGCACCGGGCAGCGCGGCGACCAGGGCCAGCACGCCGTACACCACACCGGTGGTCAGGCCCTGTGCCGCGCCCAGCCCGGCCGCGCCGAAGGCCACCGCCAGGAACGCCTCCCTCGGCCCGAAGCCGCCCACGTTGACCGGCAACGCCATCACCAGCAACGCCAGCACGAACACCGGCAGCAGCACACCCAGCGAGGCGGTGGCCCCGGCCGCCCTGGCCGCCACCACGAACAGCAGCAGGTGCCCGCCGAGCGCGACCGCGGACAGCAGCGCCACCTTCAGCAGGCTGCCACTGGCCAGCAACTGCCGGGCGTCGGTCAGCGTGGCGGCGAGTTCCCGGCGCACCGCGGGCACCCGCCGCAGCACCAGCACGAGTGCCACCGCGGCCGCGGCCAGCACCAGGCCGAGCACGCCGGGGCTGGGCACCAGATCGACCGCGGGCATGGTCCCGGTGAGCAGCACGGCGAGCCCGACGCCGATCAGCACCACCTGCCCGGCGAACCGCTCGAACACCACCGCGCGCACGCCCCGGCCGAGATCACCGGACTCGCGGCCGTGGCTGACCGCCCGGTGCACATCGCCGAGCACCCCGGCCGGCAGCACCGCGTTGAGCAACAGCCCCCGGTAGTAGTCGGCGACGGCCTTGCCCAGGCCCAGCCGCAGCCCGAGGCCACGCGCGACCAGTTGCCAGCGGCCCGCGCTGGCCAGGGTGGTCAGCAGCCCGATGGCCAGCGCGGCCAGCACCGAGGTCAGCGTGATCGAGCGCAGCCCGTCCAGGAAGGCGCCGGTGCCCAGCCGCCAGCCCAGCGCGACCAGGATGCCCAGCCCGGCGAGCAGCCGCAGCCACGGCCAGAGCGCGCGCATCAGTCCGCCCCCGGTAGTGCGAGCTGGTCGACGTGGTGCACCTCGGCCCGGAAGCCCTCGGCGATCCGGCGCCGCAGGTACCCGGGGGCCGCCGCGGCCAGCTCAGGTTCCTGTTCGACGGCCGCGCCCACCCAGCCGTGCAGCCACTCGTCGCTCAGCTCGGGCAGTTCCGGGCCGAGCAGCCAGGTGCTGGGCCGGGTGTGCACCCGGTAGCCGAGCGCCTCGAAGGCTTCGGTGGTCGCCGCGGGCGCGTCCGGGCCGAGCAACGCCCGGCCGTTGGTGGTGCGGCGCTGGTGGTCGTTGAAGGCCGACTCGAACGCGGCGTCGAGTCCATCGGCCGGATCGAGCACGATCCGCCCGGCGATGGAGAGGGTGAGCAAGGCTGGCACACCGGCTTCTACGATGGCCGCGGCGAATCCGTTCACCTCCTCGACGGTGAACAGGTCCAGCAGCGCGGAGGCGGTCACCAGATCGGCCCCGGCCAGGTCGGCGCCGCGCAGCTCGGTGAGGTCGCCCAGCCTGGTCTCGACGGTGCGGTCCGCGCTGGTCAGGTCGGCCGCGGCGAGGGCGAGCAGCCTCGGGTCGTAGTCGTGCAGGATCCAGTGCTGCGGGCCGTCCAGGCGAGGGGACAGCCAGCGGCACTGCGACCCGGTGCCGCAGCCCAGGTCCCGGATGACCAGCGGGCTCCGGGCGGGCAGCGCCGCACGCAGCGGGTCCAGGAGGTCGGTGGCGCGGGCGTGCGCGTCGGCCGGTTCCCGCAGGGCCAGCCATTCCGGGGCGTAGGTCATGCGCGCAGGGTAGCCAGCACCTGCGCGAGTTCCCTGGCCGATTCGTCCCAGGTGGACAGCACGCCCCGCCGCCGACGCGCGGAAACCCGCAGGTCACGCCGCAGGTCCTCGTTGGTGAGCCAGCGGCGCAGCGCGGCGGCCAGCGCGGTCACGTCCCCTGGTGGCACCAGCAGTCCGCCGTCGCCGAGGGCTTCCGGCACGCCGCTGCCGGAGGTGGCCAGCACCGGGATGCCGCGGGCCAGCGCCTCGGTGACGACCATGCCGTAGGTCTCCGCGCGGGAGGGCAGCACGAGCAGGTCGGCGGCGGCGTACTGGCGTTCCAGGGGCATGCCGGTGCGCGGGCCGAGCAGCCGGATCCGCTCGCCCAGCCCGTGCCGTTCGATCAGGTCCCGGACCAGGCGCAGCTGGGCGGGGTCGCGCAGTGGTCCGGCGCAGGCGCAGTGCCAGGGCAGGTCGCCGACCTCGGCGAGGGCCTTGACCAGCAGGTCGTGGCCCTTGCGCGGGGTCAGCGAGGCCACGCACAGCAGTTGGGAGCCGCCGTCGGTGCCGGGGGCGATCGGCGCCGGGTCCACCCCCGGCGGCACGGTGTGCACCCGGTCCGGGTCCAGGCCGTGCCGCTGCACCAGCCGCCAGGCCGCCCAGGCACTGGTGGCCACCACGGCGCGGGCCAGGTGCAGGCTGTCCCGCTCGGCCGCGTCCAGGGCGGCCGCCAGCGCCGGGTCCAGGCCGGTCTCATCGGCCAGCGGCAGGTGCACCAGCACCACCAGGTTGAGCCGCTCCGCCTCGGGTCGCAGCAGTTCAGGCACCCCGCAGGCGACCAGCCCGTCGAAGAGCACCACCGAGCCGTCCGGGCAGGCCGCCAGCGCGGCGGCCAGCCCGTGCCGGGCGGCCAGGTCGGGCTGCGGCCAGGCCCCTGGCACCGGGATCTCGCGCAGCCCCGCTCCCCCGGCGGCCAGCGCCTGGCTGATCCGGCGGTCGTAGACGTTGCCGCCGCTGGGCGCGGCGCGGTCGTCGATGTCGCCGGGCAGCACGAACCAGACGGTCACAGCGAACGTTCGTAGCCGGCCCAGGCCACGTGCGACTCGTGCAGGGTGACCTCGATCTTGGCCAGTCCACGGGCGCCCTCGCCCAGCGCGCCGGCGTGCACGGCCTCGGCGAGCAGGTCCGCGATGTGCTTGGCCAGGAACTCCGTCGAGGTGTTGATCCCGGCGAATTCGGGTACCTCGTCCAGGTTCCGGTAGTTGAAACCGGCCAGCACCTCGCCGAGCTTCTGGGTGGCCAGTCCGATGTCGACGACGATGTTGTCCGAATCAAGCTCGCTCCGGCTGAACCGGGCGTCGACCACGAACGTAGCTCCGTGCAGGCGTTGCGCCGGACCGAAGACCTCGCCTCGGAAACTGTGCGCGACCATGACGTGATCACGGACGGTAATGCTGAACAGGGTGACCTCCAGCGGAGAGCGGGCAACGGTGCAACTTCCGGCCGAGCGTAGAACAACGTCAGGCCGGACTGGGGTGAGGAGAGGCCGGATGTACACGGAAGCCTTCAGCGATACCGACGTCGCGGAGTCCGACCTGGTCACGCGCAGGGGCACGTTCCGCGCCATCGCGTTCTGGGCGGACGGGCACGAGCACATGGCGCTGGTCTACGGCAGCGCGCGGGGCCGGGAGGAGGTGCTGGTGCGCATGCACTCGGAGTGCCTGACCGGCGACATCCTGGGCGCCATGCGCTGCGAGTGCGGCGAACAGCTCAACAGTGCCCTGGACGCCATCGTGCGCGAGGGCAGCGGCGTGCTGGTCTACCTGCGCGGCCACGAGGGCCGGGGCATCGGTCTGGTCGCCAAGGTCCGCACCCACGTGCTCCAGGACGAACTCGGACTGGACACAGTGGACTCGGCCACCGAACTCGGCCTCCCCGTCGACACCAGGGACTACGCCCCCGCAGCCAAGGTCCTCCGCCACCTCCGAGTCCGCTCGGTCCGCCTCCTGTCCAACAACCCGGACAAGTTCGAGGCCCTCGAAGCCCACGGCATCCCCGTAGTCGCCCGAGTCCCCCTCGTCATGCCCGCCAACCCGCACAACATCGGCTACCTCACCGCCAAACGCGACCGCCTAGGCCACGATCTCCCCCAGGTAGAGGTCTTCAGTGACTCCCACTAACCGAGTGTTGGCCGTTCTCGTACGCCATGTTGGCCGTTCCGGTACGTCCCCCACCGGGGGACACCCGGGGAAACGCCGCAGCTCGTCCCAGCCTGCGCCGCCCCGCCTGCGATCCTGGGCAGCGTGGACGTGCTGACTTACGCGAGAGTGCTGGAGGTGTGCGCGCGCCTGGCGGGCCGCTTGTCCGACGACACCCTGGACGCCATCCGCACGCACTATCACGCGGGCGAACCCGACCTCGCCGACGCGACCCTGCTGCTCACCCTGGCCTACCACGAGGTCGGCATCACCGAGGAGGAGCGCGACCTGATCCGCTCCGCCCTCCCCGACCCCGACAGCCAGGACCTGGCAGCCGTCCCCGCCGTGGCCACCATCCCACCCCCACGCCACCACTTCACCCCCACCGCCCCCGCAGCGGCCCCCGACCCCGCCCCCTCGGACACCCTGCTCGCCACCGAAGCAGCCCACCACAACGCCCTGGCCCTGTCCCGCACCTGGCGAGACCCCCTGCCCGGCGTCCGCGACTCCGGAACCTGGATCTACGTCCTACGCCTACCCCCCACCACAGACCCCCTCCACGCCTACGCGGCCCTGTCCTCCCAACTATGGGCAGTACTCCGCGAAACCTGGCCCCTGGAGGTACTCGTCGAAGGCATCCCCAACCCGCCCTACCAAACCGCCGCCCTCTCCGCAGCCACCCAGATCTGGCCCCCAGCCCCCGCCTGACCCCGTACAAGAACGGCCAACCTGGCGTACAAGAACGGCCAACACACCGTCCCAGAACGGCCAACACGCCGTACGACAACGGCCAACACGCCGGGGGGTTGAAACCCCAGCCCGCGTGTTGGCCGCTTTGGTACGGGGTGTTGGCCGTTCTTGTACGGGTCGTTGGCCGTTGTGGGACGCCGGGCAAGCGGGCGAAGCCCGGAGTGGTGGGTGTTGGGGGCAGGCGGGCGAAGCCCGGAGCGTGGCGGCCGGGCGGTTATGACCCGGAGGTCGGGCGAAGCCCGGGAACGATGCGGCCAGGCGGTTCGCACGCGCCGCGACCGGGCGAAGCCCGAACAGGCGGCCGGGGTGGCTTTTCAACACTCCCCGAGCGGTTCCCCCATCCCCGTCAGCCTGGAGAGGACACACCACATCCCGGCAAGCGGCCGCTCAACCTGCCGCCGCCCTAGCCACCCAACAGCAACGGCGGTCGCTTGCCGGGATGTGGTTTGGTATCGGAAGGCTGACGGGGATGGGGGAACCGTACGAGCACTGCTCTTCATCTTTGCCCTTGTCTTTGACTTTCCCCCCCATCCTTTGATTTCTGCCCGTCCGGCGAGGACGCTCTTGATCTTCGCTCGTGTACCTCAGCAACAGAGGCCAACAACGCAAAGATCAAGAGCGGAAAAGATGGCCTCGCCGGCGGGCAGACCACCGGAGGGGGGAGGGCAGATCAAACCCCGGGATGAGCAGGTTGCGGGGCGGGGTTTGTGCTGCCGGGGCCTGAACCAGCGTGGCTCCGAGGGCTCGTGTGTTCTCCGCACGGCCTTCCGCAAGCCAACCACACCCCGAGGAGCGGCCCCCGTCACCTTGGGTGGGGTCGGCGGCGGATTGTGTTGCAGGGGCCGCTCCTCGGGGCGCGGTCAGCAAGCTCCAGGCCGTACGGAGAACACACGAGAACCCTCGTCGTGGGGGTTTACCCCCCTAACCCCCAACCCCCGCCCCGTACAACAACGGCCAACACTCCGTACGACAACGGCCAACACGGCGTACAAGAACGGCCAACACGCCGGGAGATTGCGCCGCTCGAGCCCGGACGTAAGGGAGCGGGCTGCCCACACCCCCAGGAATGGACAGCCCGCTACCAGATCAACTTTCCCGCACCCTAGGCGCGAAGACGTTGAAGGAACGTTGAACTCCCAGTTCGGGCCTGGTAAGCCGGGGGGTGTGACGGCTGGGGGTACTGCGTGACGGTGGAGTTCCTGGTGCTGGGCAGCGTCGAGGCGCGGGCGGGGGGACGCCTGCTCGACCTGGGTCCGGCCCGCCAACGGCGGGTGCTGGCCGCGCTGCTGGTCGAGGCCAATCAGGCGGTGACCACCGACCAGCTCATCGACCGGGTCTGGGGAGAGCGGTTGCCGCAACGCGCCGCCGGGACGTTGCGCAGCTACCTGACCCGGTTGCGCACCATCCTCACCGAGGCCGGTGACGTGGGCATTCAACGCCGCTCCGGCGGCTACGTGCTCGCCGTCGACGAACACACCGTCGACCTGCACCGCTTCCGCCACCTCCTGGCCAAGGCCCGCGCCAGCGCCGAGGACGCCGAGCAGCTCGCCCTGTTCGAGCAGGCGTTCGAACTCTGGCGCGGCGAGGCCTTCGCCGACCTGGACACGCCCTGGTTCACCGGCGTGCGCGCCACCCTGGAACGCGAGCTGGTCGCCGCCGAACTCGACCACGCCGACGTCGCGCTCCGCCGGGGCAGGCACTCCGAACTGCTCCCCCGCCTCTCCGCCCAGGCCGAGCGTCGGCCGCTGGACGAGCGGCTGGCGGGGCAGGTCATGGTCGCGCTCTACCGCGGTGGGCGGCAGGCCGAGGCGTTGCAGGCCTTCCACCACATCCGGACCGCGCTGATCGAGGGCCTCGGTATCGAGCCGGGCGCCGAGCTGCGCGCGCTGCACCAGCGCATCCTGGCCGGGGACAGCGCGCTGTCCGCCCCCACTCCGGACGCGCCGACGGCGAACTGGCAGTCGCTGCCAAGGGACATCGACGACTTCACCGGGCGGGACACCGAACTCGACCTGGTGCTGGACCGGCTGCCCGCGGTGCCCGGTGCGAGCAGCGCGGTGGTGATCACCGCCATCGACGGGATGGCGGGGGTCGGCAAGACCGCCCTCGCGATCCGGGCCGCGCACCAGATCGCCGACCGCTACCCCGACGCCCAGCTCTTCCTCGACCTGCACGCGCACGCCGAGGACCACCAGCCAACCGACCCGGCCGCCGCCCTGGACAGCCTGCTCCGCTCGGTCGGCGTGCCCGGCGAGAAGATCCCGCACGACCTGCAGGCCCGCGCCGGACTCTGGCGCAAACAACTCGCCGGCCGCAAGGCGCTGCTGGTACTGGACAACGCGGCCAGCGCCGCCCAGGTCCGCCCGCTGCTGCCGGGCAACCCGGAATGCCTGGTGCTGATCACCAGCCGGAACCGGCTCACCGACCTGGAGGCCGCGCACATCCTGTCCCTGGACGTGCTGCCCGACAACGACGCCACCGCGCTGTTCGCCCGGATCGCCGGACCCGACCGCGCCGCCGCCGAACCCGCCGCGGTGGCCGAGGTCGTCGCACTCTGCGGTCAGCTCCCCCTGGCCATCCGGATCGCCGCCGCCCGGCTGCGCAGCCGTCCGAAGTGGACGGTGGAGCACCTGGCCACCCGGCTGCGCGACGAACGCCGCAGGCTCGGCGAACTGGCCACCGGCGACAGCGGCGTCGCGGCCGCCTTCGCCCTGTCCTACCAGCAGCTCACCCCCGCCCAGCAGCGACTGTTCCGGCTGCTCGGCCTGCACCCCGGCGCGGACTTCGACCCCTACGCCGCCGCCGCGCTCACCGAGGACGAGGAGTTCACCGCCGAAGCCGGCCTGGAGGACCTCCTGGACGTGCACCTGCTCCAGCAGCAGGTCGCCGGCCGCTACCGCTTCCACGACCTCTGCCGCGCGCACGCCCGCCAGCTCCTCGGCTGCGGCGAGACCGAGGACGACCGGCAGGCCGCGCTCGGCAGGCTCTGCGAGTACTACCGGCACACCACCGCCACCGCGATGAACGCCCTGGTCCCGGTGGACAAACACCTCCGCCCCGACCTGCCGGCCGCCACCCTGGCCGCGCCGGAACTGACCAACCGGCTGCAGGCCGCCGGCTGGCTGGAGCACGAACGCGCCAACCTGATCACCACCGCCACCCACGGCCTGCCCGAACACGCCGCCTTCCTCTCCGCCGCGCTGCAGCACTACCTCAACTTCCGCGGCTACTACGACGACGGCCAGGTCCTGCACGGCAAGGTCATCGAACTCGCGCACGCCGCCGGCGACGGCGGCCTGGAAGGCCAGGCGCAATACCGGCTCGGCTACGTCTACTGGTGGCAGGGCCGCTACCCGCTGGCCCTCACCCACCTCCAGCGCGGCCTCGAACTCGCCGAAACCGCCGGACTCGCCGGAGTGCAGGGCTACGCGCAGGCCGGACTCGGCTTCACCCACCGCCGACTCGGCCGCCACGAACAGGCCCTGGTGCACTTCCAGCGCGCCCTCGCCCTGGCCGAACAGGCCGCCGACCTCAGCCTGCAGGGCCACGTGCTCACCGGCATGGGCCACACCTACCCGTGCGTCGGCCGCGCCGAACAGGCCGTGGAACACCTGCGCCGGGCGGTCGCGCTGGCCGAGAGCACCGGCGACCGGCAGGTCGACATCGGCGCCCGGATCGGCCTGGGCGCGGCCTACCGCGGCCTCGGCCGCTACGAGGCGGCACTGGCCGAACTCGACCGGGCCCTGGCCGTGGCCAAGGACACCGGCGACCGCGGCCTGCACGGCTACGCGCTGCGCCAGCTCGGCGACGTCTGCCTGGACACCGGCGACCTCAGCGCCGCGGGCGAGCACTACCAGCAGGCCCTCACCCTGGCCAGGGCCATCGGCAGCCCAGGTCACGAATCCGAGGCCCTGCTCGGCCTCGGCGAGACCGCCCGCGGCACCGGGTTGTTCGAGCTGGCCCTGGACTACACCCGCCGCGCCGAAGCACTGGCGGGCGAGGTCGGCGACCAGTTCCAGCAGGCCGTGGCCAACCGCAGCCTGGCCCGCACCCACCTCGGCCTTGGCAGGCAACGCGAAGCCCGCGCGCACTGGCAGCGTGCACTGGACCTGTTCACCGAACTGGGCATGCGCGAGGCCGATGACATCCGCGGCGAACTGGCCAAACTGGACGTCGAACGCGCCGAGTAGCCGGGATTTCACTGCCAGGACGGGAAATTTCAGTTGGCCCGCCGGTGAACGCCGGGCGCACCCATACTTCGGCGCGTGGCCGATGACTACACCCTGCGCCGGGTCCCGCCCGCGGCGCGACACGGTTGGCGGACGGTGGCCGTGCAGTCCTTCGGCCAGGCAGGCAACATCGGACTGCTCATGCTCGGCGCGTTACTGGGGCTGTCACTGGGATTCTGGCCCGCGGCCGGGGTGCTGGTGCTGGGCCTGGCGATCCAGACCGCCGCGCTGCTCGCGATGGGGATCATGGGCATGCGCGAGGGCCTGGCCACCACCGTGCTCACCCGGTGGACCGGACTCGGCCGTTACGGCTCGGCCATCCTCGGACTGGTGCTCGCGCTCTGCGTCACCGGCTGGTTCGGCGTGCTCAACACCGTTGTGGCCCAAGGCTTCCACACCATCATCGGCGGACCGAGGTGGATCTGGGCGCTGGCCACCGGCGCGGCGATCACCGCGATCGTGATGTTCGGCTTCACCGTGATGGCCCGCACCGCCGCGGTCACCGCACCCGCTTTCCTGGCCCTGGCCGGATATCTGGCCCTCACCCAGCTCTGGGACCGCCCGCTGGCCGAACCCACCGGCGCGCTGTCGGTACCGGCCGGGGTGACCGCGGTGGTCGGGGTGTGGATCATCGGCATCGTGGTCGCCCCCGACATCACCCGCTTCACCCGCGACCGCGCCGACGTGGTGCGGCTGACCCTGTTCGGCACCGTGCTCGGCCAGCTGCTGATCGGCCTGTGCGGCATCGCCCTCGCCCTGGCCTTCCACACCACCGACGTGGTCACCATCGTCACCGCGGGCTCCGGTTTCCTCGGCATCGCGGTGCTGATCACCGCCACCGCCAACATCCAGAACCTCAACCTCTACGTCGGCACCCTGAGCCTGGCCAACGCCCTGGACACCCTGTTCGGCCGCCGCCCCAGCCCGCGCCTGCTCACCCTGGGCATGGGCCTGCTCGGCGCGATCGCCTCCGCCACCGGCCTGCTGTCCACAGTGGAGGGTCTGCTGGCCGTGCTGGCCGGGGTGCTGCCGCCGGTGGTGGGCATCGCCACCGCCGAGTACTACCTGGTGCGCCGCTGGCGCCCGCTGCTGGAACACAGCCGCCCCAGCGACGCCCTGCCCCGGCACGCCCCGGCCTGGCTGCCCGGCGCCCTGCTGATCTGGCTGGCCACCGCGGCGATCGGATTGCTGGTGCCGTGGGGGATTCCGGCGCTCAACGCGCTGCTGTCCGCCTTCGGGCTGACCGTGCTGGCCGGCTGGTTCAGTCGCCGACGATCTCCGCGGTGGTCCGGACCTCGCCGAGTCGGGGGAACACCACGGTGAGCGCGGATTCGTGCGCCAGCGCGGACAATCCGGTCATCGCATCGGAGACCGCGACCGTCTCGTAGCCGTGATCGGCGGCCGCCCGCAACGTCGACTCCACCCCGAACTCGGTGGCGATCCCGCCGAACACCAGCGTTGTCACGCCCAGCCCACGCAGGTGCGCGTCCAGCTCGGTGCCGTAGAAGGCGCCGATGGTGTGCTTGGTGATCAGCTTCTCCCCCACCGCCGGATCCAGGCCCGGGTCGAGTTCGCTGCCCTCGGGCTGTTCGACATTCGGCCGGTGCGCCTGGACGAGGACGATCGGCGCGCCCGCGGCCCGGAAGGCGTCGCGCAGCCGGATCGCGTTGGCCAGCACGGTTTCGCCGGTGTGCGGGGTGGTGGGCAGCGCGATGATCCGGCGCTGGAGGTCGACCAGCACGAGCGCGGTGCTGGAGTTGATCGTGGTCATGCCCGCAGCCTAGAACGGATTGTCGGTGCCCGGTGGTTCACTCGAACGATGACTGCCTCGGTTCTGCACGCGCCACCCACCCGCGTCCACCGCGAGGACATCGCGGTCATGGAACAGACCGCCGCGGACGAACTGCCAGCCATCCAACAACTCTGGCCCGCCTTCGAGCGCCTGGACGCCCTTTCGGCCAACACACCGCCCATATCGGCCAACACACCGTACGACAACGGCCAACACGGCGACGGCATGGCCGAACTCCGGGCGGCCATGCCCGCGGACGAGTCGCGGCCGCTGGTGGAGTTCTACCGCAGGCACGGCGAAATCGAGCTGTGGCTGCCGATCCGGCCCTGACCGCTCACCGCCAGGACGGCAGCCACAGCTCGGCCTGCCAGTGGCCGTTGGTGATCGAGTCGCCGTTGAGGATCGGCCACAGCCAGCCGAAATTGGCCACCACCAGCCCCACGTACAGCGCCACCACCAGCAACCCGGTGCGGCGCCGTTCCTCGCCGTCCACGGCCCTGCCCAGGATCTGCCCCAGCGGCAACACCAGCCCGAGCACCAGGAACGCCGACACCGGGGTCATGTAGAAGAAGTACATCTGGCGGTCCAGGTTGACGAACCAGGGCAGCAGGCCCGCCAGGTAGGCCACCAGCACGGCCGCGTAGCGCCAGTCCAGCCTGCCGAGCATCTGCCACAGTGCCCAGCCCAGCATCGGGAACGCCAGCCACCACATCGCGGGTGTGCCGATCAGCATGGTCGCGCTGACGCAGCTGGACTCGCCGCAGGCGGTGGTGGAGTTGTCGAAGTGGTAGAGCATCGGGCGCAGGCCCATCGGCCAGCCCCACGGTTTGGACTCCCACGGGTGCGCCTGGCCCGGCTGGGTGACCAGGCCGTTGTGGAACTCCAGCACGGCCGCCGAGTAGCCGAACAGCGAGCGCAGCGCGGGCGGGAAGATCAGCTGCCAGTTGTCGTACAGGTGCCGGTCGAACCCGGTCTCGCTGGCGAACCAGGCCCACCAGGTGGCCAGGTACACCAGGACCGGCACCGCCAGCAGCGCCCACAGGCCGGGCAGCAGGTCCCGCCGCAGCGCACCCAGCCACGGATGCGCCACGCCAGCCGTGCGCCGGGCCGAGGCGTCCCAGACGATCATCAGCACGCCGAAGGCGGCCGCCCAGTACAGGCCGCTCCACTTCGTCCCGGCTGCCAGGCCGAGGCTGACCCCGCACAGCAAGCGGTACCAGCGGAAACCCAGCCGCGGGCCGTGGTCAGAGGTGGTCACCCAGCCCTCGCGCAACGCGGTGGCCAGGCGGGCGCGGACCTGGTCGCGGTCCAGCAGCAGGAAACCGAAGGCGGCCAGCACGAAGAAGGCCAGGAAGATGTCCAGCATCGCGGTGCGGCTCATCAGGTGCAGCACGCCGTCGCAGATCAGCAGCACCCCGGCGATCGCGCCGAGCAGGGTGGACCTGGTCAGCCTGCGGGCGATCCGGATGATCAGCAGCACCATCAGCGCGCCGCACACCGCCCCGGCGATCCGCCAGCCCCAGCCGGTGTAGCCGAACACCCACTCGCCGAGCGCGATCAGCTGCTTGCCCAGCGGCGGGTGCACCGTCCACTTGAAGGCCGGATTGTCCTCGTACCAGCCGTTGCGCAGCATCTGCCAGCCCTGCCACGCGTAGTACTTCTCGTCGAAGACCGGGGTGCCCTTGTCCGTGGGGTAACCCAGGTTCTGCAGGCGGATGACCCCGCCGATGACGGTGAGCACGATCGTGACGACCCAGCCACGCAACCGGTCGGTCGGCATCGGTCTGCCCAGCAGGCTGACTTCGCGGAACATACCCGGGGTGGTAGTGGCGGCGACAGTCACGCCACCCGATCGTACGGGGGCGCCGGGTGCGGCCTTGATCGGGTTCCTTGCTCAGGAAAACAGATCGACCAGGGCCTCGCCGCGGGCGGTCTGGCGCAGCCGGACCTGACGGCCCTGGCGCTGCCGGTCGATCAGGCCGGCGGCCTCCAGTGCCTGGCAGTGGTGGGTGGCGGTGGCCGGGGCGACCCCGAGCAGGGTGGCCACCTCGGCCATCGCGGGCCGGTGCGCGCAGTGCCGCAGGATCCGGGCGCGGGCCGGGCCGAGCAGCGCGCTGAGCGGGTCGTCGGCAGGCGGCGGGTCCTGTCCGTGCAGGATCGCGGTCAGGCCGGGGACCGCGTAGGCGAGTTCGATCCGGTCCGGGTGCTCCAGGCTGAACGAGGCCGCCTTGGGGCCGGTGGCCAGCGGGATGAGCACCAGGCGGCGGCCGTCCCGTTCGGTGTCGGCGGTGGTGCCGGTGGTGCACTCCAGCCGGGTGCCGCTGACCCGCCAGCAGTGGTTGCCCAGCACGGACAGCGCCACCGGCAGCGCGCCGGTGACCGCGGCGGCGCCAATGCGTTCGGTCTCCCGCCACAGCACCGGCCGGATCCGCTGCCACACCGGCGTGTATGCCTGCCAGATCGCCTCGAAGGCGCGGGCGAAGGCGGCGACGTAGGGGCGCGGCTGGTCGATGAGCCGCTGCCAGGCCACCGGGATGTGCCCGTGGAACTCCTCCAGGAAGAACTGGGCCTGTTCGGCCACCGCCTCCGGGTCCTGCTCGCCCACCTGCGCCAGGGACTGCCGGATGTCGGCCTCGGCCTTGGGGATGAGGCAGTCCGGGATGCCCAGCCGATGTGCCCGCAACGGCAGCAGCGTTTCCAGGTCCGCGGCGGGCAGTGTGCTGCGCACCTGCGCCCGCAGCTGGGCCGAGACGTGCTCGGGCGCGGCCCCCAGTGCGTCCAGGAGCAGCGAGAACAGGGACGAACCCGGCTGGTGCAGCACTGAGACGGGCAGCGTCTCCAGCGGTGCGAGCGAGATCGCGGTGCCGAAGCTCGCGGTCAAAGTCCCCTCCCCAGGAATTCGCCGACCGCGGACATTTTGACGATCCTCGAAGAGATTGCGCAATGACTGTTCAGCAGATGTGATGTCCGTGAGCAGCACAAACGAACCCCCGGTGGAGGGCATTGCCTCCCGCGGCGCCGAGGAAGGGTCGGCATCCGTGGGCAGGACGGTGGTGAGGATCGGCAGGGGCCGCCCGGAATTCGGCCGCATCGCCGTGTTCCCACTGTCCTGATCTCCGCCCGGGGTTGGGGGGCGGTGCGCCGGTGACCTCACTCTGTGGGGAGGACACCGGCGCGCCGGGCTCAGCCGGTGCCGATGGCGAACAGGTGGATCTGCCGGTCGGCGGGCAGGGTGACACTGGCGATGGTCTTGCCCGCCGGTGCGTCGTAGGGCGCGGTGGCGAAGACGAACGCCGGACCGGTGCCACCCCAGGACACGTTGCGGTACTTGGGATGCGCGAGGACGGTGTTGCCGAACACCGGGGTGGTGGCGCTGCCGCCGGGCAACACCCAGTCGCCGAAGGACAGGTCCGCGGGCGCTGTGCTGCCGTCGGTGAAGGTGACCGTCGCGGTCCCCCGGTGGTCGCCATTGGCTGCCGCGCCAACGAAAACCAGCCGCTTCGGCGCACCGGCGAGCGTGACGGTCTGGCCGTCCGCGGCGACGTTGTCCGGACGTCCGGCGGGCGCGGCGGGCCAGGTGAACTTCGTGCCCGCGACCTCGACCTGTTTGCCGCCGGTGAGTCCGGCCTCGGCCAGGGCCTGGCGGGAGTAGCTGTTGCCGCCGCCGTCCAGGTTGGCCTGGGATTTGTCGTTGTCGTCGGCGATCCCGGTGTTGCCGTAGCGGGTGACCAGGCTGCCCTCGGGCGCGACCAGCACGGTGACCGTGGTGCTGACCGTGCGGTGCGCGCCGCTGATGGTCACCGGGATGTCGTGATATCCCTCGGGCGCGTTCGCGCTGACCTGGTAGCGGGCCTGGCCGTCGTCGAGCCGGAACCGTTGCGGCCCAGCAACAGTCAGCCCGGCGGGTGGCGTCGTGCTGACGCTGAGCGTGCGATCGTCCCCGGCCAGCCTGCGCGCGTCCACGGTGAACTCGCCGGTGCCGCCGGGCCGCACGGTGATCAGGTTGCTCGCACTGGCCAGGAAGTCGTGCTCACCGTCGCGATAGGACGGTGGCGCCTGGTCGCGTTCGCTGGCCCACTCCTTGTCCGGGGTGCCGGACAGGTCGAAGTCCAGGCGCCCGCCGGTGCTGATGATGTCCCTGGGCAGGCCGGTGCGCTCGTGGTCGCGGCCGTTGAGTTCCAGGTCCCGCACGTACATCGCGGTGCTGGCTGCCTTGGGGGCGCGGATGTCCAGATCCCGGCCGGGCAGGTCGAGCACGGCACGCGGGAACAGCGGGCTGTGCACGGCCAGGTCGGAGGTGCCGGGCGTGGCCGGGTAGAGGCCAAGCGCGGCCCAGACGTACCAGGAGGACTGGGCGCCGAGGTCGTCGTTGCCGGGTTCGCCGTCCGGGGTGGGGCTGAACAGGGTGGTCATGATCTGCCGCACCACCTGCTGGGTGCGCCAGGGCCGCCCGGTGTGGTTGTACAGCCAGGGAATCCCGAACGCGGGCTCGTTGCCCGCCCACATGTAGGGCTGCAGCGGACCGGCGTTGAGCTTGGTGGTGAAGGTGTCCAGCCGTGCCGCCGCCGCGTCCCGGCCACCCATCGCGGTGATCAGCCCGGCTGGGTTGTGCGGCACCATCCAGGTGTACTGCACCGCGTTGCCCTCGTCGAACCCGTCCTGGCCGAAGCCGCCGGTGGGCGGGGTGAAGGCCGGACCGTCCGGGAACCGCCCGTCGCCGCCGCGCGGCTGGATGTGCCGGGTGGCCGGGTTGAACAGGTTCTGCCAGTTCTGCCCGCGCCGCGCGTACTCCGCCGCGGTCTTGCGATCACCGGCCGCCTTGGCCAGCTGGGCGATGGCGAAATCGTCCACCGACCACTCCAGGGTGATCGAGGCGCCCACCCGGTTGTGATCACCGCGGGCCACGTCGGTGTTCGGCAGGTAGCCGCGCTTGACGTACTCCCCGATCCCCGGCCGCTCCTGGTAGGCCCCCGGCGTGGTGTCCACCGTGGTGGCGCCCTTGATCAGGTAGCGCAACGCGGTCGGCAGGTCGAAATCCCTTGCCCCGTAGGCATACAGGTTCGCGATCAGCGGCACCGAGCTGTCCCCGGTCATCTGCGCGGTGTAGTCGTTGGCCAGTGGCCAGCGCGGCCACCAGCCGCCCTGCACCGCGTCGTTGACCAGCGACTGGGCCATGTCACTGGCCTGGCGCGGCCAGAGCAGGGCGTGCAGCGGGGCCAGGCTGCGATAGGTGTCCCAGTCGGAGAAGTTGGCGTACTGGGTGCGCCCAGGCGGCAGGGTGTGAATGCGATCGTCGAAGCCGATGTAGCGGCCGTCCACGTCGTTGAAGGTGTTGGGGTGCATCAGCGAGTGGTAGAGCGCGGTGTAGAAGGTCTTCAGCTCACCGGTGTTCGTCCCCGCCACCCGGATCTTGCCGAGTTCCTGCCGCCACTTCTCCCGCGTCTCCCGGCGCACCTGACCGGCGTCCCAGTGCGGGATCTCCTGTGCCAGGTTGAGTTTCGCCCCGTCCACCCCGACGAAGGACAACGCCACCTTGGCCTTGACCTGGGTGCCGGGGAAGCTCAGGTACGCCCCGGCCCGCGGTGAGCTGACACTCGCGCCGCCCGGGGTGACGGTGTTCCCGTCCCAGGTCCCCTTGGCGGTGAACGGCTGGTCGAAGGTGATCGCGTAGTGCACGGTGTACTTGTTGGACTTCCCGCAGAACCCACCGGTGCTGGCCGACCCGGTGACCGTGGTGTCGTTCTCGATGTTGACCTGCGCCGCGGAGTTCCCGGACAGGCTGGCCCCGCCCTTGATCAGCACGTGCCCACCGGCCGGGAAGGTGAAGGTGGCCAGTCCGGTGCGGGTGGTGGCGGTCAGCTCGGCCCGGACCTTGGAGTCCTCCAGGGTCACCGCGTAGTAGCCGGGTTCGGCCTGCTCGCTGCTGTGCTGGTACCGCTCCACCCGCTCCCAGGGCTTCGCGCCGATCTCCCCGGTCACCGGCAGGATCGGCACATCGCCGAAGGCACTGCATCCCACACTCGCATGGGTGAGGCTGAAACCTCGGATCTTGTCGTTGTGATACTGGTAGCCAGCGTAGGAGCCGAGCGTGTCCGGCGAGAACTGCGTCATCCCGAACGGCACCGAGGGCCCCGGGAAGTTGTTGATCTCCCCAGCCGCCGCGTTGGCCAATCCGGTGCCGATAAACGGGTCCACGTAAGCGGTCGGATCGGCGATCAGTGGCGGCGGCGCGGGTTCGGCCGCCGCCACCACCGGAGCACCGAACACCAGCGCCGCCGCTACGACCACCAGCCTGTTGGCACGCACGTGGACCTCCCAGCACCAGTCGACAGATCGGAGCTTTCCGCCAGGGATCAGGTCGTGTCAACGAGTCGGCGGCGGTTCTGACTGGTTCCGGACATCATGATCAGCGAGGGTCACGCCGCGCCGGACCCGGCCGCCGGGACCGCGCTGACGCCGGTGTTGACGGGCAATTCGGCCAGCAGATCCTTGAGCACCGGGTCGGTGTCGCGGTGGCGCTGCTGCAACGCGGCGACCTTGGCGGCGAAGTCCGGGTCGTCGTCATCGGTGATGTCGTAGGCCTCGAACCGCTCCAGCAGGCGCATGCCCTCGCGTTCGGTCCTGGTGTGCGCGGGGTGGGTGAGGTAGTCCCAGTAGGCGTCCAGGTCCTCCAGGGCGAACACCGCGCCCCAGTCGAAGCCGCCGCTGCCGAACTCGCGGCCGACGAGGTAGGACTTGACCACCGGGATCTCCCGGCCCTGGGTGTGCATGAGTTCCAGGGCTTCCTCGATCTGTTCCTGGGTGACGCCGGCCTTCAGCTTGAACCGGTTGCCGTGGTAGATCATCGGATTCTCCTTGTGTCGCAGTGGGTTTGCGGGAGTCAGCGGGTGGCGGCCAGGCGGCGGTGTTCCAGGACGGTGGCGACCAGGAAGCCGCCGGTGCCCGCGATGGCCAGGGCCCAGAACAGGGCGGGGGTACCGAGGAAGAGCGAGCCGGCGGAGAGCAGGGCGAGGTAGGCGCCCAGCACGTAGTGCAGTGGGTTGCCGCGCACCGCGCCCTCGCCCAGGTACAGCAGGCCGACCACGAACCCGGCGCCGGCGGGCCAGAGCAGGGACTGCACGTTGGGCATGTCCGGCAGCGTGTGCAGGCCGGAGATGAGCAGGAACAGCCCGCCCATGCCGACCACCCAGGCCGCGCCGATCAGCTTGTGCGACAACAACTCCCGGCCGCTCAGGCTCTTCTGGGCGCGGGTGGCGGCGAGGATGGCCAGCACGGTGCCCACGGCGAATCCGCCGAGCAGCAGGGTCATCGGCAGCCAGCCGGGCAGGGTGAGCAGCGGGGTCTCGCCCCGGCTCAGGGCCGCGGCGCCGTGGCCGAAGAGGTAGGAGAAGCCGAAGCCGAGGTAGACCGGGCGGCTGTCGATCTCGCCGGGGCGGGCGGTGCCGCGGGCGGTGATCGGGGCGAAGTGGGTGGCGGTGGTCATGGCTGGGGCCTTTCCGGAGTGGGGAGGGAACACAGGTGGGACAGGGGGATGGCGATGCGCTGGGTGATGTCGGCGGGCCAGGGGAAGGGGGTGCGCACGGCGCGCTGGTGGGCCAGGCCGTGCAGGCCCAGCCACAGCGCGACCGCGTCGGTCTCCGGGGCCTGGCTGGTGCAGTGGCCCGCGGTGACGCAGTCGCGCAGGATGCCGGTGAGGATGCCCAGGGCTTCCGCGCCGAGGGCGGTGAGCAGGGTGGTGGTGAGTCCGCCGCGGCCGACCACGGGTTTCCACGCGCCGTCGAACATCAGGCGGTAGCGCTCGGGGTGGTCGCGGGCGAAGCCCAGGTAGGCGGTGCACACCGCGCGCAGCCGGTGCCGGGGGTCCTCGCCCGCCGCTTCGGTGGCGGCCCAGAGGCGGCAGGCCAGGTCGGCGAAGGCCTGGCGCACCACGGCGAGCATCAGGGTGGGCTGGTCGGGGAAGTGCGGGTAGATCGAGGGAGCGGCGATCCCGGCGCGCCGGGCCACGGCCCGCAGGGTGACCGCCCGTTCGTCGCCACCGGCCTCGATCAGTTCGGTGGCCGCGGTCAGGATCTCGGTGCGGAGCAGGGCGCCCTCACCGCGGCGGTTCCTGGCGTGGCACCGGGGTGCGCCGTCGGTGCTGGGCATGGCCGCTATCCGACGATGACGACTTTGCCCAGCACGGTGCGCGATTCCGCCAGCGCCATCGCCGAACCGGCCTGTGCGAGGGGGAACTTCGCGGCGATCTGCGCGGTGAGCACGCCTTCGTCGAGCAGGCGCAGCACCTGGGTGAGGTCCTCGGCCAGCCGGGCGCGGAAGGTGGCCAGGCTGCGCTTGCCAGCCCAGAAGTTGTAGAACTTGGCGCTCCGGCCGTTGGGCAGCAGGTGCCACATCAGCAGGCGCCCGAAGGACTTCAGCACCGGCAGCCGGGAGTTGCCGTCCTCGTCCTTGGTGGCCGCGGTGCCGTAGGAGACCAGGGTGCCGCCGCGGCGCAGCAGGCCCCAGGACTCCTTCAGCCCGGCGCCGCCGACGTGGTCGAACACCGCGTCCACGCCGTTGGGCGCGAGCTTGCGGATCTGGCCGTACAGGTCGGGGGTGCGGTAGTCGACCGGGATGGCGCCGAGTTCGCGCACCGAGTCGTGGTGCCGGAGGGCGGCGGTGCCGATCACCTTGATGCCCGCGTGCCGGGCCAGCTGTACGAGGGTGGAGCCGACGCCGCCGTTGGCGCCCAGCACCACGATGGTGCCGCCGCTGGCGACCCCGGCGGTGCGGTGCAGCATCTGCCAGGCGGTGATCCCGTTGACCACCAGGGTCTCCGCCTCGGCCGAGTCCACCCCGTCCGGCACCGGCACCAGGTCGGCGGCGTCCAGGACCAGCGAGCTGGCCCAGCCGCCGATCTTGGTCACCGCGGCGAAGCGGCGGCCGATCAGCATGACGTCCACCCCCGGGCCGACGCCGGTGACCGTGCCGACCACGTCGTAGCCGGGCACGAACGGGAAGGCGGGCTGGTCGTAGTACTTGCCGCGGCGCATCTGCTGTTCGGCGAAGGAGACCCCGGTGGCGTCCATCCGCAGCACGACCTGGCCGTCGGCGGGCGCGGGCAGGTCGCGGACCCGGACCTGGAGGCCGTCGACCTCGACCTTGGCGGGCAGCACGACCTCGGTGGCGCTGGTGGTGACGGTGTAGGTGCTCATCTCGGCTCTCCTTACGCGATTGAACTTACAACCGTAAGGCTACGCACGTTCACTCATCGAACGCAAGGGCTAACACCTGTAAGTTTTTCTTGTAAGCTCACGGGCATGGACGACGACAGGGACGACGCACCCAGGCCAGCCCGCGCCCGCAACCGCCGGGGCGAGGGCGCCCGCCTGCGCGAGGAGATCGTGACCGCGGCGGTCGCACTGCTGGACGAGACGGGCGATGAGAGCGCGGTGACCCTGCGCGCGGTGGCCCGCCAGGTCGGCATCGCCGCCCCGTCGATCTACCGCCACTTCCCGGACCAGCCCAGCATCATGCTGGCCGTGGTGCAGCAGGCATTCGACGAGCTGGAGCAGCTGCTGCGGGTGGCCAGGGACGCCGCCGAGGAGCCAAGGGGCCGTCTGTTCGCGGTCTGCCTGACCTACCTGGGGTTCGCCCAGCTGCATCCAGGGCGGTACCGCACCATGTTCGGCGGGCTGTGGATGCCCGACCTGGACAACAGCGTGCTGACCGAGAGCGATATGACCGCGCTCGGCCAGGGCAGCCTGACCCTGCTCGCCGAGGCACTGGCCGACTGCGTCGCGGCCGATCTGGCCACCAGCACCGACCCGTTCGCCGACTCGGTCGCGCTGTGGCTGGGCCTGCACGGACTCGCCCACCAGCGCGCGGTCACCGTGGTCTTCCCCTGGCCCGAGGACCTCGCCGAGCGCATGATCACCGCACTCGCCCACCTGCGCCACTAGCCGGATCGGCCGCACTTGATGGTCGAACTAGAATTAGGTCGTGCAACCTAATCAGGAGTCGGTCGACCTGACCTTCACCGAGGCCGCACGTCGCAGGCAGATCGTGGCCGCCGCGATCGAGACCATCGCCGAACTCGGCTACGCCAGGGCATCCTTCGCCCAGATCGCCCGGCGGGCGGGGCTGAGCAGCCCCGGGCTGATCTCCTACCACTTCGCGAACAAGGACGACCTGATCAGCCAGGTCGTCGCCGAGGTCTACGCCACCGGCGGCGAGGTGGTGCACCCGAACAGCGCGGACACCACCTCGGCCTGGCTGGCCCTGCGCGGCTACCTCGAAGGCAGTCTCACCTTCTACGCCACCCACCGCACCCACCTGCGGGCACTGGTGCAGATCCTGCAGGGCCACCCCGAGGCCCTGGACCGGTGGGCCAAACCGCGCAACACCGCCGAACTGGCCGGACTGGCGGAGGTGCTGAGCCGAGGGCAGCGCGCGGGCGAGTTCCGCGAGTTCGACCCGCACACCGTCGCGCTGATCATCCGCCAGCTGCTCTCCGGCGCCCTGCAACACCTGCTCACCCAGCCCACCGCCGACCTGACCGGCTACACCCGCGAACTGCTGACCCTGTGCGAACACGCGGTGGCGGCACCGCGACGAGGAATCGAGGAGCAACCGATGAGCAACGCCTTCACCCCGCAGGAGACCGCAGAGGACCTGGCCCGCCTGCTGCGCGGGACCCGCGACATGCACGGGGTGTCGGCCGAGGAGCTGGCCACCCGCTCCGGCGTGCGCACCGAGGACGTGCTGGAGTTCGAGGCGGCCAGGGTGGTCCCGGCCGAGGAGCCGTTCGGGGTGTACATGCGGGCACTCGGATACGACGCCTGAGCCTAGGACGCGGCCGCGAGGGTGTAGCCGAGGTCCGCGCAAGCGCGGCCAAGGGACAGTTCCAGGCCCGAGTGCTCCAGCGGCAGCAGCACGTCCGGTTTGCGGGGCAGGGCCGAGGCCGCCGGTGGGTCCCACAGGCAGATCGCGGGCGCGCCCGAGTCCACCGCCGACTGGTACCAGAGGCCGTCCAGGTCCGGGTCCGCCGCGCGGATGGCGCGGGCCCAGGCCTGGGTGCGGTCGGTGGTGTCGGACCAGATCGCGGCCGAGGCGCCCACCTTGATCGGCCAGCGGCTGGTCAGGTCGAGCAGGCGCAGCGGGCGGCGGGGGCGCAGGATGACCAGGTGGCGGGCGTTGGCGTGCCGGTCGACGGTGGCGGTGTCCTGGAAGACCTCGGCCACCGAGGTGCGGGTGGACAGCGAGAAGTACAGCACGCCCTGGTCGTTGTCCCTGGTGGGCTGGCCGTCCTCGCCGGGAGGGTGCGGATCGAAGTAGGCGTGCGGGAGTGGGCCGACGGTGCGGAAACCGTTCCAGCGCTGAGGATGCCGCCCGCCCGCGGCGAAGATCCGCACCAGCCGGGTCGAGGAGTTGACCGCGATCAGGTCCGCGGGCTCGATCGACTGGGCCAGCACGGTGGGCGCCGGTGGTGCGGGGAGGCGCGTCATCGTGCTGCCCAGTCTCGCAAGATCAGGCCTCGGCCACCAGGCCGGGGACCTTCTTGCTCGTGTTGTGCCGGAAGATGTTGACCGCGCCCACCACCGTGTCCGACTCGTCGCGGATCGGGAAGACGTTGACCAGCGCCAGCAACCGGGTGCCGTCGGGCTGTTCGCAGATCACGTCGGCATCGCGCACGGTGCCGCCGTTGTTGGTCACCACCGCGGGCGGGGCCTGGTTGTGCGGCATCACCTCGCCGGAGGGGTAGCGCAGCCGGAACGCGCCGCAGTACTTCTCCGAGGTGCCCAGTTCGGGCGTGCGTCCCCAGGCCGCGATGGCGGCCTGGTTACAGGTGATCAGGGTGCCGTCGGTCTCCAGCACGTAGATGCCGACCGGGATGTCGTCGATTGCCTGCTGGTCAGCCAGCAGACCCTCGGGGGCCAATTTGCCGGACTCCAGGGCGCCCTGGAACTTCAGGCCGTCCAGTTCACCGCGGGTGATCTTGTCGATCAGGTCCATCTTGGTGTCCTTTCCAGCAACGCTGGTTCGCGGCGGCGGAGATTGTCCAATCTGCAACCAGTTCCAGCATGCCGCACCGGAGAGCGCGCCGGTCGATTCGCGCGGGGAGTTCACCGGGATGGCCGGATCATCGGACCCGGCCGGCGATCCGCTCCACCGGCCACAGCCCGAGGTCGATCCCGGCGGTGATGCCCGCGGCGGCCAGCAGCACCACCCCGGTGCGGACCGAGACCAGGGTGCCGTCGACGTGGCTAGGGTTTTGCCATGGGCCGCAACGGGAATGCCGGGCACCGGGTGGCGATCCTGGACGCGCTGGCGCCCGCCGCACCTGGCGCAGGAGCACACGCTGACCTCGATCGCCTGCCAGGCCAAGGTCAGCGTGCGCACCCTGACCAGGCGGTTCCACCAGGAGACCGGGACCAGCCCGGCACGGCACCGCCGGACCTTCCGCTCCACCCCCATCGCCCCCCCTGCGGCGTTAGGTCGCGTACGGCACCAGGGTCGCGTCGATCCCCTCCCAGGCCGCCCGCAACGCGGCCAGGTCGGCCGGTCGCTTCTTCGCCAGGTTCGCCTGTTCGCGGACATCGGCGCCCAGGTCGAACAGGCTCTCGGTGGTCCCGTTGCGGACGTATTTCAGGTCGCCGCGGCGCAACGCGCGCTGGCCCTTCATCCGCCAGAACAGGTCCCGGCGCGGAATCGGCGTGCCGCGGAACAGGTGTCCGGCCAGGCTGACCCCGTCGAGTGGGTGTGCGGGGGACGGGGTGGCGCCGGCGAGTTCGAGGAAGGTCGCGGTCCAGTCCAGGGTGTGCACCGGGGCGTGCTCGACCTGGCGCGGGCGGAGTTGTCCCGGCCAACTCAGCAGGGTCGGCACCCGCAGTCCGCCCTCGGCGACCTGCCCCTTGGCGCCGGCGAAGGGCCAGGTGTTGGAGAAGCGCTCGCCGCCGTTGTCACTGGCGAAGAAGACCAGGGTGTTGTGCAGCTGGCCGTTGCGGCGCAAGGCGTTGAGCACCTGGCCGATCGCACGGTCCAGGTCCTCCACCATTTCCCGGTACGTGGCAAGGGATCCGCCGTCGCGGTGCTGCAGCACGCCCTTCTCCCCCGCCTTGATCCTGGCGGTGAGTTCGTCGCTGACGGCCTGGTCCCCCGGGCTCTCCCACGGCCAGTGCGGGGTGGTGTAGTTCAGGTTGAGCAGCCAGGGTTTCCGGTGTTCGCGGCCCAGGAACTCGGTGGCCCGCTCGGTGACGATGTGGGTGTAGTAGCGGAGATCGTGGTACTCGACCTCGTTCTCGAACAGGTCGTGCGCGCCCAGGTAGGACAGCTTGGAGAAGTAGTCCAGGCCGCCGCTGAAGTTGCCGAAGAACTCGTCCCAGCCCAGCCGGGTCGGGCTGAACCAGGGCAGGTAACCGCAGTGCCACTTGCCGATCAGCGCGGTGTCGTACCCGGCCGCCTTGACCAGACTGGCCAGCGTCGGGTGGCCGATCGGGATGCCGTCGACCTCGTTGGGCGCGTCGATCGGTTCCTTGAGCCCGCCGCGCAACCGGCCCGGGTAGCGGCCGGTGTACAGGCCGATCCGGGTGGGCGAGCAGACCGAGGAGGCCGAGTAGGACTGGGTGAACCGGATCCCGGAGGCGGCCAGGCGGTCCAGGTTCGGGGTGCGGATCTCCGGGGCGCCGTAGCTGGACAGGTCGGCCCAGCCCAGGTCGTCGGCGAGGATGACCAACAGGTTGGGGCGCGGTGGTCTTCCGTTGCCCAGCGGCCGGAACGGCTCCTCGGCGGCCGCGGCCGCGCCGGGGGCGAGCGTGGTCAGCGCACCCGCGCCGAGCAGTCCGCCGAGCTGTCGCCTGCTGAGGTTTCCCGCTTCCCGCGTCACGGCTCCGACGCTAGGGACCGGCTCGCCGCGACGGCAGTCCGTCCCACGATGTGACCTGGGTTACTGCGATTCCGGTCTCAGTTCGACCTGCCTGCCCACGTCGTCGCCCTCGGCCGCGTCCAGCACCGCGTCCAGCAGCCCGGGGAACCGGGACTCCAGGTCGGCGCGGCGCAGGTTGACGAAGCAGCGGGTGCCCTCCTGCCGGGTCCAGGTCAGGCCCGCGTCGCGCAGCACCCGCAGGTGGTGGCTGAGGGTGGATTTGGCCACCGGGGCGAGCAGTTCGCCCCAGCCGCGTTCCGCGCCGTCGCCGAGCACCCGCACCAGGCCGACCCGGATCGGGTCGCTGAGCGCGGACATGACCCCGATCAGGGTCAGCTCGGCGGTGTCTGGGTGCCGGACGTCCTTCACCGGACCATGATAACTTGTTCGATGTTCCATGAACGTCGAACAAAGGATGCGCATGGCTGACTTCACCGATCGGGTCGTGCTGGTCACCGGCGCGGGCTCGGGCATCGGCCGGGCCGCGGCGGTCGCCTTCGCCGAGGCCGGGGCGCACGTGCTGGGCGTCGGACGCAGGCAGGAGGCCCTGGACGAGACCGCGCGGGCGCACCCCGGCATCGCGGTGCTGGCCGCCGACATCCGCGCCGAGGACGCCCCCGCGGCGGTGGTGCGGGCCGCGGTCGAGCGCTGGGGACGCCTGGACGTGCTGGTCAACAACGCGGGCGGGTTCACCCCGGCGCCGCTGGCCGGGATCACCGCCAGGACCGTCGACGACCAGTTCGCGCTCAACGTGACCGCGCCCGTGCTGCTCGCCGCCGCCGCACTGCCGCACCTGCGTGAGACCCAGGGCTCGATCCTCAACGTCTCCAGCCTCTACGGCCACCGCCCGATGGGCGCGGGCGGCTCGCTCTACGCCGCCACCAAGGCCGCCCTGGAACAACTCACCCGCAGCTGGGCGCTGGAACTGGCCGCCGACCGGGTGCGGGTCAACGCGGTCGCGCCGGGCCCGACCGAGTCCGAGGCCCTTGCCGTGTCCGGGCTGCCGGCCGAGGTGGTCGAGCAGATCAAGCAGGCCGAGGCCGCCAGGGTCCCGCTGGGCCGCCGCGGCGACCCGGCGGAGGTCGCGCTCTGGCTGCTGCACCTGGGCGATCCGGCGGTCACCTGGGTCACCGGGCAGGTGCTCACCGTCGACGGCGGGCTCGAACTCACCTGAGGTCTAGGGTGGACGCCGGGTCCTGATCTGGAGGTTGTGGATGTTCGTGCGCCGCTTCGCCCTGCTGGCCTCGGTCCTGCTGGGCGCGCTCACCGTCGGCGGCCCGGCCGCCATGGCCGTGAGCACCGCCCCGCCGGTGACCAGCACGGTCGAGACGCAGGAACTCCGCCGCCTCGGCCCGCTCGCCGACCTGGTCATCCAGCGCCTGCTGGTCGGCGACCTGGTGGCCGCCTCCAAGTTCGGCACCGGCAAGCCGATCGACGATCCGGTGCGCGAACAGCAGGTCCTGGACGCGGTGCGGGCGCAGGCGGGTCCGCTGGGCCTGGACCCCGAGGCCACGGTCCGCTTCTTCCAGGACCAGATCACCGCCAACAAGATCGTGCAGCGCGGCCTGTTCGACCGCTGGACCCGGCACCCCGGCCAGGCCCCCACCACCCGCCCCGACCTCAACCTGATCCGCCAGCGCCTGGACGAACTCGCCACCAGGCTGCTGACCGAACTGGTGTCCACAAAGGACATCCGCAAGCCCGGAATCGCTTGCCAGGTGCGACTCCTGGTTGCCCAGCAGGTCGGCGCGGCCCAGCACCGGCTGGACCGGTTGCACCGGCAGGCCCTGGACACCGGCGTCGCGTCCATCTGCTGATTTGCCCCTCCCCCAGGGGGAGATCGGAGGGTGGACGGCATGGACTTCTCCATCGGCGAACTGGCCCGGCGCACCGGCCTGACCGTCAAGGCCATCCGCTTCTACTCCGACCAGGGCCTGGTGCCCGCCGAACGCGACCCCGGCGGCTTCCGCCGCTACGACCGGGCCGCGCTGGCCCGCCTGGAACTGATCCGCACCCTGCGCGCCCTCGACCTGGACCTGCCCGCCATCCGCCGGATCCTGGACCGCGAACTGACCCTGCCCGAGGTCGCCGCCACCCACGCCGCCGCCCTGGCCACCCAGATCCGCACCCTCACCCAACGCCACGCCGTGCTGCGGGTGGCCGCCGCGCGCGGCGCCGACGCCGGTGAACTCGACCGCCTGCACCGCCTCGCCACCCTCACCCGGGCCGAACGCGACCACCTGGTCGAGGACTTCCTCGCCGAACTCCCGGACAACCCGGTGCTGACCGGGCTCAAGCGCACGCTCACCCCCGAACTGCCGGAAAACCCCGACACAGCCCAGATCGAGGCCTGGCTGGAGCTGGCCGAGCTGACCGCGGACCCCGGGTTCCGCGCCACCCTGCGGCAACTGGCCGGCCGGCAGGAGCCGGTCCTGCGACGCGATCCGATCGCCGTGGTCCGTGAGCTGGTCGCCCCGGCACTGGCCGCTGGCATCGAGCCGGACCAGCCCGCGGCCCGGCCGGTGGTGCTGGAACTCCAGGCCGGGTGGCCCCGCGCGGAGCTGCTCGCCCGGCTCACCGCCGCCGCCGACCCGCGGCGCGAGCGGTACGTCCGGCTGCTCGCGATCGTCAACGGCTGGCAGGCCCCGGAACCCCTGGCCCCGACCCTGGACTGGGCGATCCGGGCGCTGCGGTCCACAGTGGACCGTGCGGCTCAGTAGGCTGCGGTGTCGATGATGATCTCCGAGTGCAGCGTGCGGTGCACCGGACACCGGTCCGCGATCTCCATCAGCCGCTGCCGCTGCGCCGCGTCCAGCTGACCGGTGATCCGGATCGACCGCTCGATCCGGTCCAGCCTGCCGTCCTTGGTCTCGCAGTCCGCGCAGTCCCTGGCGTGCACCCGGGAATGCCGCAGCGCCACGCTGACCCGCTCCAGCGGCCAGCCCTTGCGCTCGGCGTACATCCGCAACGTCATCGAGGTGCACGCGCCCAGCCCGGCCAGCAGCAGGTCGTACGGGGACAGCCCGCTGTCCTCACCCAGCGGGCGGGGTTCGTCGGCGGCGATCAGGTGGCGGCCGACCGAGATGGTCTGGCCGTAGGACCCGGTGCCGTTCTCGGTGACCAGCACGTGGCCCTCGGGTTCGGCGGCGGGTTCGGGCAGGTGCCGGGCCGCCCAGGTGGCGATCAGCGTGCCCGCGTAGGCGGCGTCGCCCGGGGTGCTCAGCTCGTGGTCGGCGCCGTCGAGGGCGAGGAAGGACTTGGGATGCCTGGCGGCCTGGAAGATCCGGCGGGCGTGGTCGACGCCGACCGCGTTGTCGCTCGGCGAGTGCAGGATCAGCAGTGGGGCGCCCAGTTTCGCGGGCAGCTCCCCCGGCGCGATCGCGGCCAGGGTGGCGATCGCGGCGGTGGCGGGCAGGTGCGGGGCGGCCAGCAGCACGGCCGTGCCGCCGATGCCGTGGCCGAGCAACAGCAGCGGCCCCGGCAGGTGTTCGGCCAGCCGGAGCAGCTCGTCCGCGGCCGCCGCGCTGGCCTCCAGCTGATGCACGGCCAGACCGTTGGCGGCCAGGGCCTGGCTGATCGCGGCCGCCGCGGCGGCGGGCAGGTTGTGCGCGAACAGGGCGTGGGCGTGTGGCAGGCCGGTCTGCGTGGTCACACGCCGACTTTAGGGGGTGATCAGCGCTTCGTGGCGACCACGATCGCGTAGCCGATCTCCGGGGTCACCGCGAGCCGGGCCATGCCGTTGTCCACGTCCGCGCCGTAGTCCACCGGCAGGTCCTCCAGCTGCATGCCCTCGATCCAGTCCTCGTTCTCCTCCTGCAGCGCGCGGAAGGTCTGCCGCAGCGAGTCGTCGGAGATGTCGGTCAGCTCGGCGAACTCCAGCCCGCACTCGGCCAGCAGCGCCGGATAGTTCTCCACCGGGTGGATCGCGGCCACGTTGCCCGAGGTCCAGCAGGACTGCAGCACCGCGTTCTGCTCGTCGGTCAGCGGCACCAGCTGGACCAGGTCCGCGATCACCAGCCGGCCGCCCGGCCGCAGCACCTCGGCGATCTGGCACAGCACCTGACGCTGGTCCGGCATGTGGAACAGCGACTCGAACAGCCACACCCCGTCGAAGGAACCCGGTCCGAACGGCAGGGCCATCGCGTCGGCGAACTGGAAGCGCACCCGGTCGGCCAGGCCCTCCTCGGCGGCGAGCTGCCCGGCCCGTTCCAGCTGCAACCTGCTGACGTTGACCCCGACCACCTCGACCCCGGCGGCCTTGGCCAGGTCCACCGCGGGACGGCCGGTGCCGCAGCCGATGTCCAGCACCCGCTGACCAGGCCGCACCTCGACCTTCTCGATCATCAGCGCGGTCATCCGTCTGGAGGCGTCGCGCACCGAACTGCCCGGCGGCAGGTCCTTCCAGTACCCGATGTGCAGACTGCCGCCCAGGTCACCGGCGACGAACTCGGTGATCTGGTCGTAGTACGCGCCCACCGTCTCGGCCGTAACCCCGCTGGCACCCCGGATCACCATGGCCACCTCCAGATGAACCTGAGTACCGGACCGGCTTCCGCCCGGTCAAGCCCGGCCCGGACTTCACCATTCTGAACAAATCCGGATCGATTAGGCCGTTCGGGTTATAACGCGATAGACCAAAAGGCCGTTTGCGGTGACGCGGGTCATTTCGAAGTATTCAAACGAACGATGCCGGATACCGGGCATGAGGTCTTGACTGGAGACGTTCATACGTTTCGTCCCCGCCATTAGCTTTTCATCCCGAAAGGCCCCTTCGTGAGCTTCAAGCGATCACTTTCTGTCGTGCTGCCACTGGTAGCCGTCGCCGCCATCGTGGTCAGCCCGGTCGCCCAGTCCAAGTTGCCGGCGCAGAGCCCGGTCAACGTGGTGCCGGAAGCGATCCAGATCGACCCCACGCACCCCAAGCTGGATGTCAGCTACGGGCACTCCGAGCTGGAGTTAAAGTACATCCGCAAGGACGCGGCCAATCCGAACGGCTGCCAGGTCCGCGACCACGAGGAGACCGAGGAGGCCGAGGTCAAGCCCGGCTCCGGTTTCGTCACCGCGGGCGGTGTCCGTTTTGACCTTATCCAGTTCCATTTCCACACCCCGGCTGAGCATCGCTTCGCCGGCCGGCAGTACCCGCTGGAAATGCACCTGGTGCACCGCAGCGCGGCCGGCAAACTGCTGGTGGTCGGCGTTCCGCTGCGGGCGGGCGAGCATTCCACGGTGGACACCGTGCTGGCCAAGCTCGCGCCGGAATGTGGAGCCCCGGTGCACATTCACAGCATCAACCTGAACACCCTGCTCCCGCACAACAAGCACACCCTGCACTACCAGGGCTCGCTGACCACCCACCCCTTCGACGAGGGCGTGCAGTGGTACCTGGCCGCGGAGAAGACCGTCAGCCAGGCCACCCTGTCCCGGTTCCAGGGCCTGTTCAGCCACGGCAACTCGCGTGCCGTCCAGCCGCTCAACGGCCGCCACTTCACCGAGGTCGGCCTGATCTGAGCTAGCCCGTTCCATCAACCAGGTGAGCCCGGCGGGTTACCCACCCGGCCGGGCTCACCCTGTGCTGCACTGACCGGATGTTCGTCGGCCGTCAGCGTGAACTGGCCCAGCTCGATCAGCTGCTGGACGCGCTGCCCGCCGGACCGACCCCGGTGGAGATCGTCGGCGAGCCGGGCATCGGCAAGTCCCGGCTGCTGCACGAGATCGGCGTGCACGCGGCCGGGCGCGGCCTGACCGTGCTGACCGGCCGGGCCGGGGAGTTCGAGCGCGACCTGCCCTTCGGGGTCTTCCTGGACGCCCTGGACCACCACCTCGCGGCGCTGTCCGGGCAGCGCGCCGAGGCACTGGGCCCCGGCCACCTGCGCTGGCTGGCCACCGCCTTCCCCGGCCTGGCCGACCGGGTCCCGCCGGGTCCGCCGCCGCAGGCCGCCGAGCGCTACCTGCTGCACCGCGCGGTGGCCGCCGCACTGGACGCGCTGGCCGGACCGGCCGGGCTGGTGCTGGCCCTGGACGACCTGCACTGGGCGGATGAGTCCACCGCGGAACTGCTCGCCCACCTGCTGCGCCGCCCGCCCGCGACCCGGCTGCTGCTCCTACTCGCGCACCGGCCCCGCCAGCTGCCGGACAAGCTGGCCGCGGTGCTCGCCGGTCCGGCCTACGCCACCCGGCACCGGATCGAGCTGCCGCCGCTGGAGTTCGCCGCGGCCCAGCAGCTCCTGCCCGCCCACCCCGAGCGCAGGCGGCTCTACGACATCGCCGGCGGCAACCCGCTCTACCTCCAGGTCCTCGCGCACGGCGGTGAGCTGGCCGCGCCGGCCGAGCAGGGCGCGGAGGTCCCGCCGGGGGTGGCCGCGTTGCTGCGTGGCGAGTTCGCCCGCCTGTCCCCCGCCGCCCGGCTGGTCGCCCAGGCCGCCGCGGTGATCGGCGACCAGGTCGACCCGGAGCTGGTGGCCGCGGCGGCGGGTCTGGGCCTGCCGGAGACGCACGCCGCCGCCGAGGAGCTGTTCGAGGCCGACCTGCTCCGCGGCACCGGCGCCGGCCAGCGGGTCACCTTCCGGCATCCGTTGCTGCGCAACGCCGTCTACCACTCCGCCACCCCGCTCTGGCGGGCCGCCGCGCACGGCCGCGCCGCCGGTCTGCTGACCGGGCGCGGGGCCGCGCTGACCACCATCGCCCCGCACATCGCCCGCTCCGCCGCGGTCGGCGACCCCGCCGCCGTCGACCTGCTGCGCCAGGCCGCCCGGCTGGCCCTGGCCCAGGCCCCCGCCACCGCGGTGAGCTGGCTGCGGGTGGCCCTGCACGGCCACCCCACCCCGGCCGACGAACTGGGCCGGGACCTGAGCCTGGAACTCGCGCACGCGCTGATGCTGCGCGGGGACTACCCGGCCTGCTGGGACATCCTGCGCGGGCAGCTCGACACCGCCCCGGCCGGCCGCCCGCACCTGCGGCACCAGGCCGTGGTGCTGTGCGCGACCACCAGCCGCCTGCTGTGCCGCCCCGAGGAGGGCCGCCGCCTGCTGCGCGAGGAGCTGGCCAGGGACTACCCGCGCGCGGACGCCGACACCGCGACCCTGTGGCTGCACCTGGCCCTGTCCCACGTCCTGGACGCCCGCTTCACCGAGGCGGCCGAGGCGGCCACCGCCGCGCTGGCGTTGACCCTGCCGGAACCGTTGCGCTGCATAGCCTTGGCCATGATCGCCTGGTCCTACCCGGAACTCGGCCGGGTTCCCGAGGCGGTCGCGGCCATGGACGAGGCGGTGGCCCTCTACGATCGCCTGGCCGAGCCGGAACACCTGGCACACCTGGGTTTCACCCACATCACCCCGCTGGTCGAGGCCATCTGCCACCTGCGCCTCGGCGACACCTTGCGCAGACTCGGCCAGGTCCGCCGGATGTCCGAACGCCTGGGCCACCTGACTTTCGGCGGCGAGGTGCTCGGCACCACCGCCACCGTGCTGGCCCACGCCGGCCGGATGTCCGAGGCCACCGCCCAGGCCGAGGAGGCCCTGGACGCCGCCCGGCTGACCGGCATCGAACCGTTGCTGGTCAACGTGTTGTGCGCCAGCGCGTCCGTCGCCCTGTACTGCCTGGACCTGGACGCGGTCGAACAGGCGGGCCGCGAGGTCGCCGCCCTGTCCTGCGCGAGCTGGCACCCCCTCGCGCCACACCTGTCCCTGATCCGCGACCTGGTCCGCGCCCGCCTCGGCCTGGACGCCCCACTGGCGGAGACCATCGCCCGCCTCGGCGGCCCCGACCTCCCCGGCACCCTGCACCGCGCCCGCGTCCTGACCTACCTGGAACTCGCCCACATCGCCGCCGAGGCCGACCGCCCCGCCGAAGCCGCCGACTGGGCCAGTCGCGCGGAATCCCTGACACAGCCCCAACTCCCGTGGAGCACCGCCGCCGCCACCCTGGCCAGGGCCTACGCCGACTCCCGCACCCCCAAGCCTGCCCACGCCCTCCGCCTCGCCGAACAAGCCGCCACCGCCTTCGCCACCGCGGGCTTCCCCGTGCAATCCGCCAGAGCCACCCTGCTGTGCGGCCAACTGCACGCCACCCTCGGCGACCGCGACCAAGCACTGTCCACAATGGACAAAGCAGCCGCCGTCTTCGCCGACTGCGGCGCCACCCGGCACACCGAGATCACGCTCCGCCACCAGCGCCGCCTGGGCCGCCGAGTCCCCCGCACCACCAGCGACTCCCCGCACGGCCTCACCCCCCGCGAGTCCGAGATCGCCGCCCTGGTCGCCCAGGGCCACAGCAACCGCGCCGTGGCCACCCTGCTGGTGGTCAGCGAACGCACCGTGGAAACCCACCTCAGCCGCGTCTTCCAGAAACTCGGCCTCAGCTCCCGCACCGCACTGGCCGCCCTGCTCGCCCGCGACAACAACCGGCCATGACCCCCTGCCACAACCGAATTCCGCGCATCCTGGCGGTATGAGTTTCGCGCACATGCGCCCCGGCGGGGTGAGCACCGAGATGGAGTCGTTGTCCCGGCGGGGTTCCGCACTGGACGAGGGCTGGCAGTCCGTCAAGTCCGCCATCGCCGGCGCCGAATCCGGCATCGGCGGCGACCTGCTGGGACAGGCGTTCCGCTCGGTGTACACCGCACCGGGCGAGGCGGCCAGGGTGGCGGCGGACAAGGTGGGGCCGGCGATGCTGGCGGACGCGCGGGTGGGGATGCGGTGTGCGGAGGACTATCTGGGGGCGGACACGGTGTCGGCGGCGAGCATGCCGGTGGGCGACGTCCGGGCCTGAACCCGGCCGAGGGCATTGTGCGGATCGATGTAACACGCGGCCGCCGACCCGCGACGAGGAGGACGTTGATCTCAGGGGAGGAATCAGCGTGGCTCTGTTCGGCAACAAGGACAACGCGGAGATCGCCGGTCTGCAACAGCAGCTGGCCGCCGCGCACGGCATGATCGGGGAACTGCGCGGCTGGGTCGGCCAGTTGCGCGGCGCGGAGACCGCGGCGCTGGAGGCCGAACTGCGCGGCCTGCGGACCGCGGTGACCGAGGCCAAACGCGAGTACGCGGATCTGGCCACGGCCCGCCAGCAGGCCCACGACGAGGCCCTGCGATGGCGGGCGCGGCTGGTGGAGACCCGGGAGCTGGCGCTGCTGCAGGAGGTCGGGGTCTATGAGTACGCGCACCCGCTGGACGACGCGGTCGCCTACAAGGACGCCATCGGCGAGCTGAAGCAGCGGATCAAGGCCGCGGCCAGGGGTGACGCGGTGACCTGCCAGGTCGACTGGGCGGTGAACGGCTCGGTCAAGGAGGGCCAGCGGCTCGGGCGGGACATGGCCAAGCTGATGTTGCGCGCCTACAACGCCGAGGCGGACAACGCGGTGCGCGTGGTGAAACCGCACACCCGCGAGTCGGTCCTGAAGCGGCTGAGCACGACCAGGGAGACCATCGGCAAGCTCGGCGTGCTGATGCGCATCGCCATCTCCGCCGACTACCACCGGCTGCGGCTCAAGGAGATCGAGCTGACCAGCGACTACCTGGCGCGGGTCGAGGTGGAGCGGGAGCAGGCCAGGGCGGAGCGGGAGCGGCTGCGCGAAGAGGCCAAGGTGATGAAGGACATCGAGCGGGAGCGGGCCCGGCTGGCCAAGGAGCGGTCGCACTACGCGAGCGTGGTGGCCCGGCTGGAGGCCAAGGGCGATCTGGACGGGCTGGCCAGGGCGCGCGAGCAGCTCGCCTCGGTGGACGACGCGATCGCCGGGGTCGAGCAGCGCGCGGCCAACGTGCGCACCGGGTACGTCTACGTGATCTCCAACGTCGGCGCGTTCGGCCCGGACGTGGTCAAGATCGGCCTGACCCGGCGGCTGGACCCGATGGACCGGGTGCGCGAGCTGGGCGACGCCTCGGTGCCGTTCCGCTTCGACGTGCACGCGCTGTTCTTCGCCGAGGACGCCGTGGCCCTGGAGACCGAGCTGCACCAGCGGCTGAGCCACCGGCGGGTCAACCTGGTCAACCCGCGGCGGGAGTTCTTCTACGCCACCCCGGCCGAGGTGCGGGACCTGCTGACCGCCATGGGCGACAAGCACATCCTGGAGTACACCGACACCGCCGAGGCCGTCGAGTGGCGGGCCTCCGACCCGGCCCGGCGGCAGGCGAGCGGCCCGGCGCGCACCGACGTCGGCGCGGACGGCGACCTCTCCAGCGACGGCGGTGAGTGAGCGGTGAACCAGCCCCTGACCACCCGCCCGGCCGCCTGGCTGCCCGATCCCCTTGACGAGGGGCTGATCCGCTACTGGGACGGCGGCCGGTGGACCTTCCACACCGCCGTCCGCCCGGTCGCCGCCCCTGCCGCACCCCGGCCACCCGAGCCCGCGCCACGGCAGGCGCCCGCGTTGCGACCCGATGTGGCCGCGGCCCTGGAGCGGGTGCGCGGCGCGCTGGTGGGGTCGATGAAGGAGGTCAACCTGCTCGGTGAGCACCTGCGCCGGGAGGAACGGGTGCTGGCGCTCACCGGCGCGCACGGCGAGGGGCACGGGGTGCTCGCCTGCACCAACCAGCGGTTGCTCTTCCTGTTCGTCGGCCTGGTCCGCAGGCAGTTCGCCGAGGTGAACTGGAACCAGGCCAAGGCCGTGGTCTACGACCGGGCGAGCCGGACCTTCGCCGTGTACACGACCCGCCCGACCAAGCGGGCGGTGCCCGCGATCGCGGTGCGGGTCGCCAACCTGGCCGACGCCCAGGCCGTGGCGCACGCGGCGGAGTCCGCCTCGGCCGCGCCCCGGCTGGACGTCACCTGACCCGCCCTACCCCCGCACCAGCTCCCGCGGCTGCTCGGCCACCGCCGCCTGCCGCCGGAACGGCGCGGCCAGCGTCGGCAGCACATGCGCCCGGTTGCGGATCAACGCCGCCACCGCCAGCACCAGGTACACCCCGCACAGCACATACCGAGCCGTCTGCCCCGGCAACGCGAACTGCACCGCGAACAACCCCAGCAGCGTCCACGCCGACCACCGCGGGAAGCGCAGGGCCAGCAGCGCGGTGACGCCGAGCAGGGTCTGGGTGGCGGTGAGCAGGAACTCCTCGATCTGGCGGGCGTCCAGTTGCAGGCCGCCCGCGCCGCCGCCACCCAGCAGGTAGGCCACCGGCAGGCTGCCCACCAGCAGGGTCCACTGGTTGACCTTGCTGGAGATGAGGGTGCCGATGGCGGCCTCGCCGTGCCCGCGCAGGGCGAACAGGATGGCCACGATGAACTCCGGGGACTCCGATGCCAGCGGGGCCAGCCACTGCACCAGCAGGAACTCGTCCACGCCGAGCTGCCTGCCGGTGGCGATCAGCCCGTGCGCGAAGGGTTCCGCGCTGGCCAGCACCACCACCGCGGCGAAGACGAACAGGCCGATCACCAGGCTCCGCCGGGCCCGCCGGGGCAACGCGCCGATGACCGCGGCCGGGCCGACCAGGTGCGGTTCGCTCGCCTCCGAGCGGGAGACCTTCCACAGGTAGAAACCGAACAGGCCGAGCAGGGCGCAGCCGAGCAGCAGCGAGATCTGGCCGGTGGCCGGGATGACGAAGGCCACCACCGCGGCGATGGCCAGGAAACCCAGTTCGACCCGGTAGTTCGAGCCGAGCACCAGTTCGCGCACGGACCGGCCGGTGCGGCGGCGGGCCACGAACAGGGCCAGCAGCACCACCAGCGACCAGCCAAGGCCGAGCAGCAGGCGGTTGGAGCCGGTCATGTTCGCCGCGGCGTAGGCGACCTGACTCGGGTCGGTGCCCGCGCTGTAGGCGAAGTACAGGTCCACCGCGTACTCGGGCAGCACCGCGATCACGGCCAGGATGGCGATGGCCAGCCCGCCGGAGATGTCGGCCTGCGCGGCCTCGGCTGCCCAGGCCAGCAGGAAGGAGGCCGCCACCACCGCGGCGCCGAAGAGCAGCAGCGCGGCCAGTGGCGAGGGGTGCAGGCCGCCGAAGCGGACGATCAGCGCGGGCAGGGTGAGGGCCACGCAGACGGCGAGCGGCCGGACCAGCTTGCTGGACACGGTGTTCCTTCCGGACGGCGACGGCCAGACCGGGGCTCCAGGGAGGCTCGGCCAGGCATGACTGCTTGGCCGAAGGTCTCGCCCACCGGCTGGGCCGGTCCCGGCGCCGGAGGACACGAGGTCCCCAGCATGTCGACGCACGGAGTTGCGGGCTACTCCCCTTCGGAGTGCGCCCAGCCTCTCATCATTTCGACATCTTCGCAACTATCGAACTGTCGAGTCGGGCTGCCGGCCGGCGATCACTAGCGGAACAATGGGCTGGCCATGCCGACACAGCCCGCACCCACCGAGCCGCCGCCCCCCGGCCAGGCCACCGAGCCGACCCCCGCGCAGCTGCGTGCCAGCGCCGACACCTTCGCCCTGCTGGCCAGCCCGGTCCGCCTGCACCTGGTCTGGCTGATCACGCACGGCCCCTACGACGTGGGCACGCTGGCCCGCCGGGTCGGCATCGGCATCGCCACCGCCTCCCAGCACCTGACCAAGCTGCGCCTGGCCGGGGTGATCTCCGCGCACCGGGACGGCCGCCGCCAGCTCTACACGGTGGACGACCCGCATGTGATCACCCTGATCCAGCAGATCTTCGACCACATCGCGCCGGACGGATCCCTGGCCCCCGACCCGCCGCTCGCCGCTCGCGACTAGGTTCTGCGGCATGACTACCGAGGCGTCCCTGGTCGGGCGGTGGCGGCTGGACTGGTACCGCGAGCTGGACGTGGCGACCGGGGCCACGCTCAGCGATCCGTTCGGGCCCAACCCCAACGGCCGCCTGCTCTACACCGCGCGCGGGCACATGTCGGTGCACCTGGCCCGCACCGACGGCCAGACCCACGGCGTGGACTACTACTTCGGCTACACCGGCACCTACACCCTGGACGGGGATCAGGTGGTGCACAAGCTGGAGATCAGCTCGCACCCCGATCTGACCGGGGCCGAGCAGCGGCGCGGATTCAAGTTCGAGGGCGACCGGCTGACGTTGAGCACGCCGGAGTACGTGGTGGACGGGCGCGCGCGGGTGGCCGCGCTGTGCTGGGTGCGGTCCTGACGGCTCAGCCCACCGGCGGTTGTCCGGCGATGACGTTGCCGAGGTTGCGCAGGCCGACGTTGCCGGGTGTCGCCTCGAAGACGCGGCTGTGCGAGTCGGTGCGGAAGCGCACCTCCGGCGGCGAGTCGATGTTCAGCCGCCTGGCCCCGTAACCGTCATCGCTGGGGTCGCGGACGAACAGGCCGGTGTCGGCGAACCAGTCGGCGCTGTCCTCGGCCACCCACACCCTGCCGACCCGGTGCTGGCTCGCCTCGTGCGTGCCGTTGCCCAGGCTGCCGACCGAGACGAACTCGTCCACGTCCAGCACCCGGTCCCTGGTCGCGAGGCCCGCGACCAGGGCGCCGTAGCTGTGGCCGATGACGGTGTTGTGCGAGCGGGGGCCGTCGTGGCCGGCCCGCAGTCCCTGCTGGAACCTGGCCAGGTCGTCCTTCGCGTCGTGGGCGGCGTGGCTGCCGGCGGTGTTGGCCGCGTCGGCGCCGTCCGGTGAGTCGTAACCCAGCCAGCCGATCACCGCGGTGGACGGGGATCCGGCATCGGTGGTGGCCTGGTGCAGCACGTCCAGCCGGTCGATGATCGTCTGCTCGCCGGGCGCGGACGGGGTGGCCAGGGTGCTGATGTTGTGGCTGATGCCGGGGATCAGGGTGGCGACGTTGGCCGCGGTGTCCGGGTTGCCGCGGGAGACGATCGCCCGGCCGTCGTCGGCGTTGTCGAAGCCCAGCAGGAAGTACTTCTGGTCGCCAGCGGTGGGATTCCTCGGGTCGTAGCCGACATCCGGGCCCAGGCGGGCGGACAGCTCGTCCAGGTGCTTGGCGCGCTGGTCGAGACGGTCGGCCTCGGCGAGCAGACCGGCCCGGTTGACCGGGTCGGCACCGCCGACGCCCTCGCCGGACTGCGGGACGATCCCGCCGTCCAGCCGGGTGGCCTCCTCGCGCAGCCGCCGGGCCTGGGCACGCAGATCCTCCGAGGTTCGCCCCAGCAGCAGGCGGTTGGCGTCGTCGCGGGCCGCGGTGGGCAGGCCGTCGAGTCCGGCGACCAGCTCCGGTTGCTCCCTGATCAGCCGGAGCTGCTCCTCCGGGGAGAGCTTCCGCCACCACTCGGCGTTCTGCTTCGGGTCGATTCCCGGCTTGGCCTCGTTCGCGGGGTCCTGGAACGCCGAGGGACCGCCCTGCCCGGACACCCTGGCGGCCGCGTCGGTGATGGTGGCGTTGACGATCTCCGCGGTCTGGTTGGCGAACACGGCCTGCGCCGCGCCGCCGAACGGCGGTGGCAGCAGTGCGCCGATCAGCCCGTACACCGGATCGTTGACCCCGATGGTGCTCCGGATGCTGTTCTTCACCCCGGCCACCTCGGCGCCGAAAGCCGCGACCTGACGGCTCAGCGCGGCCATCCCGGTGCCCTGTTCGGTGGCCGTGGCCAGGGTTTTGCCCGCCCTGGCCATGAACGCACCCCCACCGCTGTCACTCCAGGACTGGCGCACCGGGGCCAGGTCGTGCCCGCCCGCGCGCTCGAACGCGCTCGCGCCGCGCTGCCAGCCCGCCGAGAGCTGTTCCAGAGTGTCCTCATTGGACTCCGGCCAGCCGGTGATCGCCCGCACCCTCGGCCACAGCCCAAAACCCGCCTCCGGTTCCGGCACCGCCATTCGCCGCACCCCCTTCACCGTCCGCGTACACGCTGACACGGACCGGCACACCGCGGCGTTCGCTGGCCGCAACCTGCCAGCCGGACCGCCGCCCATCGGATCATCGACCGGCCGGACTGATCGCCACCCTGGGTCATCGCCCGCTCATCCAGCGTGCGCACACTCATCGTCCACTGTGGACGGTGCTGCCCTTTCGGGCAACGGAAACCGTTGCGGGCAGGTAACAGTACGAGTACGGTCAACTACGCGTCGCCGCCAGAATCTCCTGTGACGAAGCCACATCTGCCGCCCGGCCGGGTTTTCTGCCGGTGAATCCCGAGAAGATCACGCGAACACGTGGTGTCCGCAGTGGATTCCCGCCACATCCTGGAGCCGTTCCCGGGGTGGGCCGCGGCGGGGTGCTGCGTGCTCCGGGCCGTCGTCTGACTCCTGGAGGTTCACCTGATGAACGGGTTATCCCGTCGAACCCTGCTCAGCAGGGCGGCGGTGCTGGGGGGCACCGCTCTGGTCGTGCCGCCGTTCGCCGCCACGATCGCGGGCGCGGACGAGGGCCCGGCCCGGCCGGCCAACGCGCTCACCGTGCCGCGTGGCGATCACCGGCACGCGGCGCTCTCCCGAGGGCAGAACATGCGCTGGGTGTCCAATCCCGATGTGGTGCGGCTGCCGGTGACCACCACCGAGGTGGTGAACGCCGTCGGCGAGGCGGTGCGGACCGGCAAGCGGCTCTCGGTGCGCTCCGGCGGGCACTGCTACGAGGGCTTCGTCGACCACCCCGAGGTCCAGGTCATCATCGACATGAGCTGTATGGACGCGGTGCGCTTCGACACCGCGCGCGGCGCCTTCGAGGTCGAGGCGGGCGCGCTGCTGGGCGATGTCTACGGCACCCTGTTGCGCCGCTGGGGTGTCACCCTGCCCGGCGGGTCCTGCCACACCGTGGGCGTCGGCGGGCACGTCACCGGTGGCGGTTACGGCCAGCTCGGCCGCCAGCACGGCCTGATCGTGGACTACGTGCAGGCGGTCGAGGTCGTGGTGGTGGACCAGGCGGGCGTGGCCAAGGCGGTCATCGCGACCAGGGAGGCCAACGACCCCAACCGCGAGCTGTGGTGGGCGCACACCGGTGGCGGCGGCGGCAGTTTCGGCGTGGTCACGCGGTTCTGGTTCCGCGATCCCGGCGCCACCGGCAGCGACCCGACCAAGCTGCTGCCCGCGCCGCCCGCCGAGGTGTGGATCCACCGGGTGGAATGGCCGTGGGACAACCTGACCGAACCGCGCTTCACCCGGCTGCTGCGCAACTTCGGCCAGTGGCACGAACGCAACAGCGCGGTGAACAGCCCGTACGCCAAGCTGTTCTCCCGCCTCGAACTGAGCACCAAAGCGACCGCGCCCAACCACCTCATCGTGCAGATGGACGCCACCGCACCGGATTCCGAGCGGCTGCTGGACGCGTTCGTGGCCGCGATCGGCGAGGGCGTCGGGGTCACCCCGCAGGTCACCGACAAGCGCAAGCTGCCCTGGCTGCAGTCCACCGGCTGGCAGGGCCTGTGGGTGCACACCCCGACCGACCGGTACAAGTACAAGTCCAGCTACCACCGCAAGGGATTCACCGACCCGCAGATCGCCGCGCTGTACAAGGCGCTGACCGCGACCACCTACACCCACCTCGGTTTCGCGGTCTCCATCGCCTCCTACGGCGGTAAGATCAACACCGTGCCCGCCGAGGCCACCGCCGAACCGCACCGCGACTCGGTGCTGAAGCTGCTGTGGGGCACCGCCTGGGCCGAGGCCGCCGACGACAAGCGGAACCTCCAGTGGCACCAGGAGTTCTACCAGCAGGTCTACGCCGACACCGGCGGCGTGCCGGTGCTCAACGAGGTCACCGACGGCTGCTTCATCAACTACGCCGACATCGACATCAGCGACCCGGCCTGGAACCGCTCGACGGTGCCGTGGACCGAGCTGTACTTCAAGGGCAGCTACCGGCGGCTGCAGCTGGCCAAGGCCAAGTGGGACCCGCGCAACGTGTTCCGGCACGCGCAGTCGATCCGGCTGCCCGGCACCCGCTGAACCATCGGTCCCGGCGTGGCGTTTCCGTTGCCACGCCGGGCAACCGGCGGCTAGCCGAGGTCGGGCAGTGTTTCCCCTGGCCGGGCCGATCGCCGATGCTCAAGCCAGAACCCGTACTCGCGTAGACAGCCCTCGACCCCGTCGGCGAGGTAACCCGCGTAGGCGCGCAACCCGGTCGCGGCCTCCTGCTCGTCCTCGTTCCCCTCGACCGACCACCGCCGCTGAAGGTCCTCGATCCACGCCGCGAGCCGGGCCCGCTCCGCCCACCACTCCCGGATCAGCGCCAGGGTCCAGTGCTGGTCGCCGTCGGCGGCGTAGCCGCAGAACGGGTCCTGCCAGGCCGCGCTCAGCAGGCGGTGCGTCTCCTGGACATCCCTCGGCTGCCGGAACACCACCTCGCCGAACCGCTCGTCCTCGTAGACGACGTGGTCGGGTGCGACCAGGCGGCCTGCCCAGCAGGAGTCGGTCTCCGCGCCGTAGAACGGGCCCGGCACGTTGCGCCAGTCCCGCAGTTCCCACTTGCCCAGCAGGTAGGACTCCGGCGGCCACAGCAGCAGCTCTTCCGCACCGGCCACCGGCTGGTTCGTCGAGGCGGCCACGGTCGGCAGCGGATCCCAGTACATGCCACCACGGTAGCCTCAGTCGGCCCTGGCCAGGGCCCGGTCGACCAGGTCCCCCGCCGCGCCAAGGTATCGCGCCGGATCCAGCAGCTCGGCCACGTCGGTCAGCTTGCCCGCCAGTTCCGGTGCGGCCGCCAGCAGTTCGCCGAACGGGATGCCGGTGGCCGCCGATGCCAAGGAGATCCGGGCGAGCAGCTTCTTGGCCGGGGCTTTGCCCAGCACCGGGGCCAGTGCCACGTTGAGCCGTTCGGAGACGATCGTGCCGCCGGACAGGGCCAGGTTGGCGCGCAGGCGATCCGGGAAGACCTCAAGTCCCGTAACGAGTTCCGCCGCGGTGTGCGCCGCGCCGATGGTCAGGCGCAGGACTTCCCGCAGGGGTTGCCATTCGGCGTGCCAGGCCCCGGCGGCGCGTTCGTCCTCGGAGATCAGGCACTGGGTGAGGATGCTGGACAGGGCCGGGGTCTGCCTGGCGGCGGCCAGGATCAGGGTGGCCAGCACCGGGTTTCGCTTCTGCGGCATGGCGGAGGACTGGCCGCGGCCCTCGGCGCTGGGTTCGGCCACCTCGCCGACCTCGGTGCGGGACATGCCCTGCACGTCGACGGCGATCTTGCCGAGGGCGCCGGTGACGAAGGCGGCGGTGGCGCCCAGATCGGCGATCGGGGTGCGCACCGCGTGCCAGGGCAGGACCGGTTCGGGCAGGCCGAGTTGGGCGCTGAAGCCGGCCAGCAGGTCCAGGGTGTGCGGGTGACCGGTGGCGGCGGTGGCGTACTCGGCGTAGGCGGACAGGGTGCCCGCCGCGCCGCCGAGCTGGGCGGGCAGACCCCGCTCCAGCAGGTGGCGGACCCGGTCCCTGGCGTCCAGGACCAGGGTGAGCCAGCCCGCGGCCTTGAGCCCGAAGGTGATCGGCACCGCGTGCTGGGTCAGGGTGCGCCCGGCCATCGGGGTGTCCCGGTACTCCCGGGCCAGCCCGGCCACTGCGGTGGCCGCCCTGGTCAGGTCGGCCTCGACTCGCCGGAACGCCCTGGCGGCCAGGAGCATGGTGGCCGAGTCCAGGATGTCCTGGCTGGTGCTGCCCCGGTGCACGTACTCGGCCGCGGCCGGCTCGATCAGCGCGGTGAACAGCTGGACGAAGACCACCACCGGGTTGGCCGCGCCGCGGGATGCCTCGGCCAGCTGGACCAGGTCGATCCGGTCCGGGTCGGCGGCCGCGGCGATGCGCTCGGCCGCCGCCGCCGGGATGATGCCGAGCTTGGCCTGGGCGCGGGCCAGCGCGACCTCGACGTCGAGCATGGCCCGCACCCAGGCGTGATCCGAGGTGGCCTCGGCGGCGCCGGTGCCCGCCCACACCGGGGCGAGCAGGCCGGAATCGGTGGCGTGGCTGGTCAAACGGTCCCCCGTGCGGTCCGGCTCCGCTGCAGGGCGCTGGTGGGCAGCCAGGCCAGCGGAATGTGCTGGTTCAGGTACGTCCGCGAGCTTCCCAGACCCGGGCGGCTGACCGCCAGGCACGCCCGCGCGATCGCGTCCGCGTCACTCAGAATCACCGAGTTGACCCCCGGACGGATGCCGGCCGCGGTCACCCAGTGCACTGCCTCGGTGGGCACACCGAAGGCGAACCGGCGCGGGTTCGGCCGTCCGGTCGCGTCAAGGAGGTGGTAGGGACGGCGGGTGATGGCCAGGCCGCCGGTCTCGTAGTGGCCGCCGGTGCCGTCCGGGATGCGGTACGGGCCGCACTGGCCGGTCCGCCACAGGTGCCGGAGCAGCGGATCGGTGCTGCGGCGCACGTCGACCTCGGGCAGCCGGGCCTCCACCAGGGTGGTGACCAGCACGTCCGAGCCGGGGATCTCGCTGGCGCGCACCAGGAATCCCTTGCCTGCCGGGTCCGGCACGACCCGCATGCCGGGGCCGAGCACGTGCAGCACCCCGGCCTCGATCAGCGCGATCAGCTCCTCGATCCGGCTGGCGGGCGGGCCGATGGACAGGTAGGCGTTGAGCGGGGTGTACCAGGCCTGGAGTTCCTCGCGGTAGGAGCGGCCGCTGATCCCGCTGTGGTCGACCACCAGCCGGATCTCGTTGCGCAGGTCGCGCAGCACGTCCATGGCCGCCTTGAGCGGACCACGCACGTTGCCGCGCAAGGCTTCCGCGAAATCGCGGCGCAGGTATTCCAGCAGCCAGGCGCGGAACTCGGCGCGGTCGGCGAAACGGCGGTCCCCGAACGGACGCGCGATCAGATCCCAGTCCCAGCGTTCGGTCAGGCCGATCCCGTGCCGCCGCAACACTTCCAGGGCCGGGTCGTGCACATCGCGGGCCAGGTACTCGCGCAGGAAGTCATCGGCGGCGAACGGGTCACCTCGGTCGGCGATCAGCGCGTGGTAGTAGACCGCCTCCACCTCGCGGGAGACCATCGGCCACACATCGCGCCGGAACTCCACGTCCATGCCGCGATCCATCCGCAGCCGCAGCCCGTCGATCACCGGCTGGGTCAGGAAGAACGGCTCGTGCCGCCCGGAGGCGCCCTTCTGGTTCTCCCCGCGCGCGTGATAGGGCACGCCGCGCCGGGATCCCGCGTACAGCAAGGGTTCCCGGCCCGATGGGTGGTAGACCAGGCGGCCGTCCTCGCGCACGAACCGGCCGCCGCGGACCACGGTGAGCAGCGCGGTGTAGTCGAAGAAGTTCAGCCCCATCCCGCGCAGCGCCACCGCCTCCCCGGCCTTGATCCGCTCCAGCGGGGCGTCGGCCGGGTTGATCGGCGGCTGGTAGCCGAGGCCGTGCGCGGCGGCGAAGCCGGCCAGCCGCGACTCGGCATCCCCGTGCGGCATGCCGACGTGGCCCTGGGCGAGCACCACGGTGTCCATTTCGGACAGTACCGAGCCGTCGGCCAGGGTCACGCACTGACCGCCGTCAGGTGTGCCGTCCAGTGCGATCGCGGTGCCCCGGTGCAGCCGCACGCTGACGTGCCGCGGCGCGGTGCGCACCACCCGGCGCAGCACCCAGCTCAGGTAGTGGCCGTAGAAGGCGCGGGAGGGATAGGAGTCCGGCCCCAGCGCGCCCGCCTCCTTGCGCACGTGCGCCGGGTAGACGTCGATGGAGTCCATCAGGGGCAGGAACTTCGCCCACTCGTACAGGCTGGGACCGGGCGCGATCGGGCCCGCGCAGTCCACGGTGTCGTCGGTGAACATGGTCACCTGGGAGGCGATCGTGTTCATCAGGAGTTCGCTGGGCTGACCGGTGCGCCACACCTCGCCGCCGTCGCCGAGGTGCGGATCGACCAGGTGCACCAGCACCCGCCGGTCCAGTCGCCGGGCCGCGTTCGCGCAGATCCGCTCGAGTACCGAGATGCCGCGCGGGCCCGCGCCGATGACGCAGATCGTTGTCCACAATGGAGCCACCGACGACATCACTCTCCCTGGGTGTGGATCGCGCGTGACGCTGACAGACTGGGGAGAAGAGTGCTCGGCGCCGGGCGGTGATGTCATCACGCCTTCGCGGGATACTGCGGCTGCTTCACCCACTCGCCGCAGCCGCCCTTGGAACATCACGTGTTCTCGGGATCCACGGCCGTCTTCCGCTGTGTAGAAAAGGATTCACAGACCGCCTGGCCGAATTTCTCCGGTGCGAGGGGTGCAATGACCATAGCGGTTCAGAAATACGGTGGGACGTCGGTCGCGACGCCCGAGATGATCCGCCGGGTGGCGCGCATCGTGCGGCACACGCACCGCGCGGGTCGGCCGACGGTGGTGGTGGTCTCCGCTCGCGGGGACACCACCGACGAGCTGATCCGGCAGGCACTGGAGCTGAACCCGTCGCCATCGGCGCGGGAGAGCGACCAGCTGCTGGCCACCGGGGAGAACCAGTCCGCGGCGCTGCTGGCCATGGCCCTGCACGAGATCGGCGTGCCCGCGATGTCCCTGACCGGTCCGCAGGCAGGCATCCTGGCTGATGGCAGGCACGGCGCCGGGGTCATCGCGGCCATCGACACCAGCCGGGTGCTGCGGCATCTGGACGATGGCAATGTCGTTGTGGTGTCCGGTTTCCAGGGCATGGACACGCACGGCGACATCATCACCCTCGGCCGGGGCGGTTCGGACACCACGGCGGTGGCGCTGGCGGCCGCACTGGACGCGGCCAGCTGCGAGATCTACACCGATGTGGACGGCGTTTACACCGCCGATCCGCGCATCGTGCCGGGTGCGAGGGTGCTCAGCCACGTCGACGCCGGGGTGATGACCGAGATGGCCTTCGCCGGCGCGCAGGTGCTGCATTCCCGGGCGGTGGAACTGGCCGCGGTGCACGGCATGGATCTCCAGGTGCGCAGTTCGTACACCCAGTCCGCAGGCACCACGATTCTCGGACGGAGCTGTCAACAGGTCATGGAGTCACAGGGTTTTGTCACCGCGGTCACCCACGACCGGGAGGTGGTGTGGGCCCAGGTCCGCGCCACCCGCCCGGCCCCCGGCCTGGCCACCGTGGTCTTCGACGCGCTGGCACAGAAGTCGGTCCCGGTGGACCTGGTCTCCTGGTCCGGCCCCGGCGAGAGCGAGCCGCGACTGGGTTTCGCCCTGCACCGCAGGGACCTGCCGGTGGCCCAGGACCTGCTGGCCCAACTGGCCGCCGAACTGGGCTGCGTCACCGAACTGGATGACCAGGTCGGCAAGCTGTCCGTGGTGGGCACCGGCCTGCTCAACCGCCCCGAGTACACGGTGCGGATGCTGCTGGCGCTCTCCGCCGCGGGCATCACCCCGAGCTGGGGCGCGACCACCCAGCTGCGCAGCTCGGTGATCATCCCGGCCGACCGGCTCACCGAGGCGGTCACCACCCTGCACCGCGAGTTCGAGCTGGACCGGGACGACGCCGAGTCCATGCCCGCCTAGGTCTGCCGCACTTCCACAAGAAGGGACACCGGTGTCTACGAACCGATCGTTCGGCGCCCAGATGCGCTTCCGCAGGTTGTTCCACCACAGTGACGAGCGGCTGTTCGTGGTGCCGCTGGATCACTCGGTCTCCGACGGCCCGATCGTCGGCAACGACCTCACCTGGCTGATCGGCGAGCTGGCCGCCAACGGGGTCGACGGCGTGGTGCTGCACAAGGGCAGCCTGCGGCACGTGGACGCCAGGGTGTTCACCGGCACCTCGCTGATCGTGCACCTCTCCGCCAGCACCATGCACGCGCCGGACCCGGACGCGAAGTACCTGGTGTCCACTGTGGAGGATGTGCTGCGGCTGGGCGCGGACGCGGTGAGCGTGCACGTCAACATCGGCTCGGCCGACGAACGCCGCCAGGTCGCCGACCTCGGTCTGGTCGCCGACGCCTGTGACCGGTGGAACGTGCCGCTGCTGGCGATGATGTACCCGCGCGGCCCCAGGGTGACCAACCCGAGGGACCCGGCGCTGGTCGCGCACGCCGCCTCGCTCGCGGCGGACCTGGGCGCGGACATCGCCAAGGTGCCCTACGTCGGTTCCCGGGCGGAGATGGCCGATGTGGTGCGCGGCTGCCCGATCCCGCTGATCGTGGCCGGCGGCCCGCAACTGGACAGCACCGACGCTGTTGTGTCCTATGTGGACACTCTGCTGAGTGCGGGCGTGACCGGCCTGGCCATGGGCCGCAACATCTTCCAGGCGCCCGATCCGGGCAAACGAGCCCGGCGGATCGCCGAACTCGTGCACGCCGGTGCGGACGAGCGGGCGCTCGTCCCCAGCCGGGTCTGACCATCCACCCGCCCCACCCCTTGGAGGAGCAAGACCATGAAGCTCTGCTGGCTGGATGTCCGTGCGACGGACGACGCGAGGTCGGCGATCCTGGAGGAGGCCATCCACCAGCGCGTGGACGGGATCGTGGCCGCCACCCCGGAGGACCTGGAAACCCTGCCCCCCACGGTGAAGAAGGTCCTGTTCCCGCAGGGCCGCCCGCTGCCGGAGGACTTCGGCGGCGCCGATGTGGTCATCGTGGACCCGGTGGCCCACGGTGAGCCCGCCGAACTGGCACTGCGTCACCCCGACGTGGAGTTCGGCCGGTTCGTGGAGATCATCGACGCGCCCACGCTGGAGGACGCCTGCCAGGCGGCCCGCAACGACCGCTGGGCGGTGCTGCTCTTCCGCGACCCCACCAAGATCCCCCTTGAAATCGTGATCGCGGCGGCGGCCAAGTCGACCGGCAGCATCATCACCATCGCGCAGGACGTCGAGGAAGCCGAGATCATCTTCGGCGTGCTGGAACTGGGTTCGGACGGTGTGCTGATGGCGCCGCGGCGTGTCGGCGACGCCACGGCGCTCAAGCAGGCCGCGGTGACCGAGACCGCGGAACTGGACCTGGTCGAGCTGACCGTGACCGCCACCGCGCACATCGGCATGGGCGAGCGGGCCTGTGTGGACACCTGCACCTATTTCCGCGAGGACGAGGGCATCCTGGTCGGCTCGCACTCCAAGGGCATGATCCTGTGCGTCAGCGAGACCCACCCGCTGCCGTACATGCCCACCCGCCCGTTCCGGGTCAACGCGGGCGCGATCCACTCCTACACCCTCTCCGCCAACAGCCGCACCAACTACCTCAGCGAGCTGAAGGCAGGCAGCAAGGTGATGGCGGTGGACATCAAGGGGCAGACCAGGTTGGTCACCGTGGGCCGGGTGAAGATCGAGACCAGGCCGCTGATCTCCATCGACGCGGTGGCGCCCAACGGCCAGACGGTGAACCTGATCCTGCAGGACGACTGGCACGTGCGGGTGCTCGGCCCCGGCGGCGTGGTGCTCAACAGCACCGAGCTGCGGCCGGGTGACACGGTGCTGGGCTACCTGCCCACCCAGGACCGGCACGTGGGTTACCCGATCAACGAGTTCTGCCTGGAGAAGTAAAGCCGCACAACGGAAAACCGGCCCCGCGATCCCTCGATCGCGGGGCCGGTCCCGTGTGCGGGTCAGACGACCTTGAGCCAGGCCTTCACCACGTGGCAGCCGTTCGGCGGACCGTCGACCCGGGAGATCGGGCCCTGGTAACCGTTCTGCTTGGTCACCAGCGGACCGTCGATGTTCCTGGTGTACGGCCAGTGCCCCATGTTGCACTCGACCACGACGCGGTAGCTGCCGAAGCCGTCCCGGCAGAACACCTGGCCGAAGTTGGCCGCCTTCTCCACCTTGGACTCACAGCGCCACACCTCGGCGCTCGCGGGGGTGGCGGTGACCACCAGCGTGGACGACATGGCCGCCGCCACCGCTGCCGCGCTCACCAGAATTTTCCTGCCCAGCTGCATGTTTCCCTCTTCTTCCGCGGTCGGGTCGATCACGGAGATTAGGGATGCCGGATCAGCGGGACCACCGGTTTCAAGCGGATCTGAAACCCCGAGGCCACAACGAAGTGCGCCGGTCCCCCACCAGGGAACCGGCGCACGTCGGACCTCGCGATTACCTCAGATCAGGCGGGCACCGCCACGATCACACTCGTCGGCGAGGAGGTGGGCCGGGTCTCCAGGTGCTTGAGCCCGGCCTTCTCGAACAGCGTGATGAACTCCGCCTCGGTGCGCACGTGCCCGGTGAGCAGGGACAGCATCACGATGTCCTCGAACTTGCCGAAGTGCGGCGCGTCGCCCTCCGGCAGCACCTCGTCGATGATGATCAGCTTGCTGCCGGGCTTCATCTGCTCCCGGACGTTGCTCAGGATGGTGATCGCGTCCTTGTCCGCCCAGTCGTGGATGGTCCAGGACAGCACGTACGCGTCACCGCCGGCGGGCACGGACTTGAGGAAGTCCCCGCCAACGCACTGCACCCGGTCGGCGAACCCGGCCTTGGCCACCGTGGCCGCGGCCTCGGGCACCACCCGCGCGAGGTCGTAGACCACCGCGGTCATCTCCGGGTAGCGGGCCAGCAGGGTGGCCACCAGGTGACCCTGGCCGCCGCCGACGTCGATGAGGTGCTTGACGTCGGTGAGGTCGTAGGCGTCCAGGGTGGCGCCGTTGACCATCCGGGCCATGTTGCCCATGGCGTTGTTGAACAGCGTGGACAGCTCAGGGTGCGCGGCGAAGTAGGTCCACCAGTCGGTGCCGTGCACGTGGTCGAAGCTGGGCTGGCCGGTGCGGAGACTGTGCACCAGGGCGCCGAAGGAGCGCTGCCGTTCGCTCAGGCCCACGTACTTGGCCAGGTCGCGCATGGACCCCGGCACATCGCCGCGCAGCGTGGCGGCAAGGGGGGTCAGGCCGAAGGTGCGCGGTTCGACCTCGGTGAACACCCCGACGCTGGCCAGCGCGCGCAGCGCCCGGTACAGCGCGCCGGGGTGGGCGCCGGTGCGCTCGGCCAGGTCGTCGATGTGCCGCACCTCGTCGCCGAGGGCGTCGGCCACGCCGAGTTCGGCGACCGCGATGAGCAGCTGGCTCACCAGCGAGCTGTACAGCATCTCGTACATGCGCACCGGGGCCGGCACGTCGCCGTCCTGCGGGGAGACCCCGGCCGTCACGCCGGGACGGTGAGCCGAAGCGGCGGAGACTGTGTCGGTCATGGTTCCCTTTCCTTGGTTCGGTGTCGCGTGGGGTCAGCTGGGCTGGCTGGAGAGCACGGTGGCGAAGCGTTCGCGGAGCTGGCGCTTGAGCACCTTGCCGGTGGCGCCGGTCGGGAAGTCCGCCGGTTCCGTTGCCAGCACGGCACCGTGCACTGTGGACAGTCCGCGGGCGGTCAGCGCGGTGTTGACGGCGGCCAACAGGTCCGCGGGTTCGGCGGCGCCGGGCTTGAGCTTGATCGCGGCGAAGGGGACGTGGCCGCGGCCGGGGGCCGGCGCGTCGACCGCGACCACCGCGCAGTCCGCGATCTGCTCGCACCCCAACAGGATCGCCTCCTCCAGGGGGAGGCTGTAGACCGGGCCGGTGGTGGTGTGGATGACGTCCGGGACGCGGTCGAGGTGGAAGAAGCGACCCTTGCGGTCCTTGTAGACCACGTCGCCGGTGAGCCAGTAGCCCGACAGCGAGGACTTGGTGGTCAGCTCGGAGTTGTTCCAGTACCCGGGGGTCCTGGTGGGGGTGCGCACGCCGAGCCGTCCGACCCGGCCCGGACCGAGCTGGCGGCCGTCCTCGTCGAGCACGGTGGCCTTCTCCACCACGCTGACCGGGGTGCCCACGCAGCGGTCGTAGTCGGTGCTCTCCGGCTCGCTCACCTTGCGGAACAAGGCCATCCCCATCTCGGAGGAGCCCAGGCCGTCGATGAACCGGGAGCCGGGTTTGTCGCCGCCGCGGGCCGGTCGCCTGCCGTGCCGGATCAGCGCCTTGATGTGCGCCTCGTGCGCGGAGTCACCGGTGTTGATCCAGGTGTGCACCTGGCTGCCCGCCTGGCGATCGATGTCCAGCTGGGCCAGTTCGGCGTAGGTCTGCGGGAACGCGACCACAATGGACGGTCGGAACAGCTTCATCGCCTCGTGCACGGCCTCCCCGCTGGAATCGGCCATCACCAGTGTGGGCAGGCCGAGCAGGGTGGCGGTCATCAGGTAGCTGATACCCGCCGAGTGCGACTGCGGCAGCGCGGAGAGCATCCGGTTCTTCTCCGCCTGCGGGAAGCTCCACAGCCGGTGCCGCTTGCCGAGGAAGAACTGGCGGTGCGCGAAGATCGCGGACTTGGGCGGGCCGGTGGTGCCGGAGGTGTGGCACAGCATCACCGGGTCGTCATCGCCGTGTGGGTAGGGGAAAACCCCCGGCAGCGAGGTGGCGCCACTGGTCGGCAGGTCCGCGGAGTCCACCGCGAAGCGCAGGGCGGCTGGCAGTTCGCCGCAGTTCTTCAGCGCGTCCAGGCGTTCCTCGTCGGCCACCACGCCGACCGCGCCGATCCGGCCCAGGTAGGCCGAGGCGATCGCCGGGTCCATCCGGCCGTTGACCAGCGCCGGGATCGCGCCCAGCGAGGAGACCGCGAGGAAGTGCAGGAAGGAGTCCACGCCCTCGCCCAGCTGCACGCCGACCGGGTCGCCCTTGCGCACGCCGGCGTGGTGGTACCAGGCGGCGTAGGCGTTGCGGATGGTGGTCAGGTCGTTGAGGCTCAACCGCTGCAACGACATCCCGTGCCCGGTGCGTCGCTGGGCGAGCAGGAAGGGCTGGTCGGGCGCCGGGCTGACCCGGCGGGCGCGGTCGAGGAAGTTGCCCACGCCCAGGCCGCGATCCAGCAGGAGCTGGAGCCGGGCGTGCAGCGGCATGCGGGCCAGAGGTCTGAAGTCGAAGCTCGTGGTGCCGTTTCTCTCGCTCATGTGTGTTGTCTCCCGGCAGGACCCAACTCGACGAAAGGGGGGCCGACCCGCCGCGTTGCGGGTGAGCGCGCGGCGGCGGGTCGGCGGACAGGCTGCGATCGTTCGGCCTTCTGGGGGGATCAGCCTTCGTAGATCGTCAGCTCGTAGCCGTCGGGGTCCTTGAACTGGAACTCGCGGCCGCAGAAGCCGTCACACGGGGGCTTGGTGATGGTCACGCCCTCCGCCGCCAGCTCCTTGGCCAGTTTGTCCGGGTCCTCTGCCTTGATCCAGAGCACCACGCCCCAGCCGAGTTCGCTGACCGCGTCCAGGTCGATGGCGCTCTGCCGCAACGCCAGCTTGATCGGCGCGGTGTCCAGCACGACCGCGGTGGGCACCTTGGACTCGGTGGGGGTGAAGCCGACCAGCTCGGTGTAGAAACGCTTGGAGCGCTCAAGGTCGCGAACCTGGAGCGTGAGGAAGTTCGGTCCGACAGCGTTGCTCATAAGGCGAATCTCCCTGAGTCACACCACTACTTACCGACCCCAGAGTGCTCGGCGGCCGCCACGGCAGCATCACGTGTTCGCGTGATCCTGCCGTGGCGACCCACAGTCCACAATGGACTAGCGGGACTCGTCGTGCGACATCGCCTTGCGGGTCAGCTCGACCCGGCTGGTCACGCCCAGCTTGGCGAAGCTGTGCCGCAGGTGACTGTCCACTGTGTGCGGTGAGAGGAACAGCTTGCCCGCGACCTCACGGTTGGTGAAACCCTCGGCCACCAACCGGACCACCCGTAGCTCCGACTGGGTGAGACTGTTCCAGCCGGATCCGCCCTTGACCGGTTTCGCCGCGATCCGGCGCCGGACACCCAGTCGCCGCAGGGCTTTCTGCACCCTGGCCAGATCGCGTTTGGCGCCGCAGGCGGTGAAGTACTGCGCGGCCTCCTGCATGAGCCCGACCGCGGTGGCCCGGTGCCCGGCCGCGTCCTCGGCGTGCGCCAGGTCCTCCAGGCCCTCGGCCAGGGAGAGCTGCCGCCCGGTCGCCCGGTAGGCGCCGACGGCCGCCCGCAGCAGGCCGATGTCGTTGCGCAGCACCCCTTCGGCGTGTGCGGCGGCACCGGCGGCCGAGGCCACCTCCGGGTTGCGCTCGGCCAGTTTCCTGGTGGCCCGCACCACCAGTTCGGCGCGGGCGTGATCACCGGTCTGCTGGGCCATCCGGATGAGTCGCGCGCCGGCGGCCGGGTGCCGGGTGAACAGCAGCAGTCGTTCCGGCAGCGCCTCGCTCAGCTCGTCCAGGATCTCCAGCGCGGCCTCCTGGTGCCCGGCCGCGTCCTGGAAGCAGGCCGCCGCCCAGGCCAGGTCCTCCGGCACCACGCTGACGCCCTCGTCCACCAGGCCGTCGGCCTGTTTGAGGTAGCTGCGCGCCATGGTCATGTCGTCCCGGTACACCGAGATCAGCCCGAGCATGGCCAGCAGCGGCACGGCCAGGGGCTGGGCGCGCAGCTGCTCGGCCACGAACACCCCGGCCTCGGCCTCCACCGCGGCGTCGTCCAGGCGACCCTGGGCCAGCCGCAGTTCGGCCCGGTAGTAGTGCCAGTGCGGCTGGGACAGCGCGGTGCCCGCCGCCTCGGTGTCCTGGTGGTCGCGGGCGAACCCGGCCTCGGCCTCCTCGAACCGGTCGCTGGCGGTCAGTGCCACCGCCAGCCACAGCCGCGGATGCCTGCTGCGGGAGCTGCCGCCGACCTTGTCCGCGACCCGCACCGCCTCCCTGGCATAGGTCAGCGCCACGTCCAGCTGCCCGTGCACCCTGGCCACCACGCTGCGCGCGTTGTTGCCGCACACCACCGCCGCGTACTCCCCGGCCTGCACACCGATGGCCACCGCCTCCGCGGCCACCGCGTCCGCGCTGCGCGGATCCCCGCTGTCGATGAGCAGGTATGCCTGCATGGCCAGCAGTTCGGCCCGAGCCCGGCTGGGCGTGCGCGCCCTGGCCAGCGCGCGGCTGGTGTACTCGACCACGCTGGAGTTGCGCCCCGTGGCGTAGAGCGCCTCGGAGAGCCCGAGCAGCAGCGAGACCTTGTCCTCGGTGCGCTCCACCGTGCGCAGTGAGGACTCGCCCAGCCGGATCGCCTCGGCGGCCCGCCCGGCCAGTGCGAGCAGCCGCACCGCGTCGCCGACCAGCTGAGGCCTGCTGGCGTGTTGTTCGTCGATGAGGTCCAGCATCCGCAGGATCAGGTCGGCCGCGGTGTTCGGCGAGGTCGGCGCGACCTCGCGGACGGCCTGCCGCAGGATCAGCACCGCCTGCGCGTCGCCCTTGTGCCCGCTGCGCACCAGGTGCTCGACCGCGTCGGCCGGCGAGCGGCCCTCGCCGAGCACGATGAAGGCGGCCTCGCGATGCAGTGCCATCCGGACCGGGCCGGGCAAGCGATTGTAGAGCGCCTCCCGGATCAGATCGTGCCGGAAGGTCAGCTCGGATCCGTTGCCCACCAGGATGCCCGCGTCCACCGCCTCGCTGATCACCGGCAGCAGCTCGGTGGCCGACCGGCACAGCAGCGCGGCCACCTCGTGCACGGTGAACGGCCTGCCCAGCACCGCGCCCGCGTCCAGCAGCCTGCGGGCCTCGCTGGAGAGATCGCGCAGCCGGTGGTCCACCGCGGACAGGAACGGCGGGGTCAGTTCGTTGCCCACCACGGTCGCGGTGCCCTCGGCGGTGAGCAGCTGACCGGTGTCGCGCAGGGTGATGAGCAGTTCCTCCAGCAGGAACGGGTTGCCCTCGGCCCTGGCGGCCAGCGCGAGCACCTTGGCGTCGGGGTGCGCGCCGAGCACGTTGGCACACAGGTCGGCCACCGCGTTGCAGCACAACGGACCCAGGTGATGCCGTTGCGCGCCCTCGCTGATCAGCCAGTCCAGCGCGTCCTGGGCGTAGCCGCGGACCGGGGCCGGTCGGCGGGCCAGCAGCCACAGCACCGGCGAGGTGCTCAGCGCGGGCACCAGGATGCGCAGGGCGAAGGCGGTCAGCTCGTCGGAGCAGTGCGCGTCGTCCAGGCCGATCAGCAGCGGCCGGTCGCGCACGTGTTTCTCGATCAGCTCGCCCACCCGGTCCACCAGGCCGAGGGCGTTGCGTTCCAGATCGTGCATGGCGATGCGTTCCAGCCCGGGTAGGCCGGTGAGCAGGGCGCGCAGTGTGGTCAGCGGGGCGCCCTTGTCCAACTCGGTCGCCCTGCCGAATGCCACCGAGATGCCCTGACCGGCAGCATCGGAGGAGACGACTTCGAGTAAACGACTCTTGCCGATACCGGCCGAGCCTTCGATGACAACACAGCGACCGCTGCCCGCCACTGTGTTCGACAGCGCGCGGCGGAGGTCGGCCAGCGCGGATTCTCGGCCCACTAACGGTGTCATGGTCGCCTGCATATTCACATTCCCCCAGCTCATCTCGCCCTCCGGACAGGGCGCACGGGTCGCGCCCCACCCTGGGCGGTCCCGCGCTTTCACCTCCATTCAATCACGGTTTGATAGACAACTACAGGTAGAACTTCCTAAGCCCGGCGGGGGTCACCGTGTGCTAATGAGTCGAAGCCAGAGGCATTCAACTATTGCTGAACATCATAGTCGTCAAATCTGTTGAGACTGGTCCCTTTGGAGCAATAACCGCAGGCCAGCAGGGCTCTTGACTGCCCTTTCGGGCGAAGATTAACCCGAATGGATGCTACGCCTGGACGAACCGCAGGCCGATGATTCCACCCACGATCAGAGCGAGGAACACGAAGCGCAACGGAGACGCCGAGTCGCCCTGGGTAAAAATACCGGCAAGGGCCACACCGACTGCGCCAATTCCCACCCATACGGCGTAACCAGTACCGACAGGCAAGGTTTTCAGCGAGACCGAGAGCAAGAAAAAGCTGATCGCGGCACAGCTGATACCAATTACGCTCGGCCACAGCTTCGTGAAGCCTTCGGCCTGCTTCAACGCGGTCGCGAAAACAATCTCGAACAGACCAGCGACGATCAGAAGCGTCCAGGCCATCTGCTTACTCCCCGTTTCCACCGCGGTTGCGCCCGACATAAAACCCACCCCTCCAACCGGTAACCACCGAAAATCCTGCGGCGGCGTGCCGCACGGAGCGGCACGCCGGCGCAGGACTGATTTCAGGCGTTCGAACCGGCGTCCACGACGATCGCGGAGCCGGTGATGTTGCGACCGCCGGGCCCGACCAGGTGCGCGACCGAGGCCGCGATGTCCTCGGGCTGGCCGTAGCGGCCCAGCGCGGTCAGGCCGCGCTCGTCGTCGGCCTGCGGGCCGTCGGCCGGGTTCATCTCGGTGTCGGTGGAACCCGGGTGCACCAGGTTGACGGTGATGTCCCGCTCGCCCAGGTCACGGGCCAGGCCCTTGGTGAAACCGATCAGCGCGGCCTTGCTCATCGCGTAGAGCGCCACGCCCGGGTAGGGCACCCGCTCGGCGAGCGTGCTGCCGATGCTGACGATCCGGCCGCCCGCCTCCATGTGCTTGGCCGCGGCCTGGCTGGCCACGTAGGCCGCGCGGGCGTGGATGGCCAGGGTGCGGTCGACCTCTTCGAGGGTGACCTCGTCGATGGTGCCGTAGGGGAAGATCCCGGCGTTGTTGACCAGGATGTCGATCCGGCCGAACTCCGCGACGGTCTGCTCGACCGCGGCCACCACGGCCGCGGCGTCCGCGCTGTCCGCGGCGATGGCCAGACCGCGGCGGCCCGCGGCCTTGATGTCCTCGACCACGCCCTGGGCGCGGTCGGCGGCGCTGGCGTAGGTCAGCGCCACATCGGCTCCGTTGGCCGCGAGCTTCTTGGCGATGGCCGCGCCGATACCGCGGCTGCCCCCGGTGACCAGGGCCACCTTACCTGCGAGTTCCGACATGTCCCCTCATTTCTGGGTCGATCACTACATAATTGGTATCGTGCAGGAGAGCGACCTGTCAAGGATTTTTGGGTCGATCGCTACAGAAAGGGGTGGGGCATGGCCACACGAGGCCGTCCACGTGCTTTCGACCGCACCGCGGCCCTGCGTTGCGCGATGGAGGTGTTCTGGGAGCACGGCTACGAGGGGACCTCGCTGAACGACCTCAGCGCGGCCATGGGCATCAACTCCTCGAGCCTGTACACCGCCTTCGGCTCCAAGGAGGAGCTGTTCCGGGAGGCGGTGACCTACTACGACGAGACCGAGGGCGAGGCGGCCACCCGCGCGTTGCGCGAGGAGCCCAGCGCCAGGGCGGCCTTCGAGGCGGTGCTGCGGGTCAACGTGCTCGCCTACACCGATCCGGCCAAGCCCAGTGGCTGCATGATCGTGCTGGCCGCGACCACGTACACGCCCAAGAGCGAGAGCGTGCGCGACTTCCTGGCCGAGCTGCGCCGGGAGACCCAGGAGTCGCTGCGCCAGCGCCTGGCCCGCGGCCAGCTCGACGGTGACGTGCCACTGGAGGCCGATGTGGACGCGCTGGCCGGCTTCTACAACACCCTGCTGCAGGGCCTGTCCATCCAGGCCCGCAGCGGTGCCGATCGCGCGGAGCTGTCCGCGATCGTGGACGCCGCGATGCGTGCCTGGGATGTGCTGGCCGCGCCCGGAGTCCCGGTGTGACGCCGAGGAGGGCGAACCGGTGATCCCGGTTCGCCCTCCGGCGATGTTGGCTGAGCGGACTGGCTTCAGACCGCCTCGATGCCGTACTTGTCCGCGGCGATCCGCATGGAGCGGGCCACGTCGTCGGCGTGCTGTTCCTCCGGCGGGGCTTCCTCCCCGTCGATGACCGGGATGCCGACCTCCAGGAAGAACTCCTCGAACCCGCTGGGCACGAAGAAGATCAGCAGCTTGGCGTGCGTCTCGCCGACGTTCTTGAACCGGTGCGGCGAGCCGCGCGGGATGTAGATGAAGGAGCCGGGCTCGATGATGATCGGGCGGCCGTTGGCCACCACCTCGAGCTGGCCCTCGATCAGGTAGAACGCCTCGTCCTCGTTGCGGTGCAGGTGCAGCGGCGGCCCGCTCTGCGGCGGGATCACGGCCTCCAGCAGGCCGAGCGCGCCGCCGGTGTCGGCGATGCCCGCCTTGACGGTGTACCGGTCGCCGCTGAACGCCCACACGCTGGGCCCCTCGCCGGGCGGCACGTACAGCGCTCGCGGCGTCTCCTTCTCCACCTGGCTGGTCATGCGAATCCTCACTCTCGGGACGGGACGACGTGGACAGCGTGGCCATGCGGGACGGTCCGGGACATCACGTCTTCGCGTGATCCCGGCGCAACTCGCCGGCGAGTTCGGTCGCGAAGGCAACGAAGTCGCGGGGTTCCCGGCCGGTGATCTCGCGAACCGCCGGGCTGAGCAGCTCGGCCTCGCCCGCGCGGTAGGTGGCGTACAGCTCCAGTCGCGCCCGGACCGCCCACTCCGGCACGCCGTTGGCCAGCATGGCCGCGCCGGCCTGTTCCGGGGTGACGTCCAGGTGCCGGATCGGCCGACCGGCCACTGTGGACAGTGCGGCGGCGACTTCGGTGTAGGTCAACGCCTTCGGCCCGGTGAGGTCGTGCGCACCGGCGTGCCGGAGCGGGTCGGTCAGGGCTCTGGCGGCCACCGCGGCGATGTCCCTGGTGTCCACCATGCTGACCCGGGAGTTCCCGGCAGGCAGGATGATGGCGTCCTTGGCCGCCACGGTCGGCAGCCACTGCACCGTGTTCTGCATGAAGGCGTTGGGGCGCAACAGGGTGTACCCCAGCCCCGACTCGGCAACGGCCTGTTCGGCGAGTCCGTGCTGGCGGTGCACCAGCGCGGGCGCGGCCGGATCGGCGCCCAGTGCGGACAGTTTCACCACATGCCCGACCCCGGCCCGCACCGCGGCCTCGACCAGTCCGGCCTGCACCAGGTCCTGGCGCGGGTGGAACGGGGTGAGCAGGAACAGCGAGCGGATCCCGGCCAGCGCCTCGGCCACGGTCTGCCCGCGTTCCAGATCCACCTCGACCCGCTGCACCAGCGGATGCCCCGGCAGCTCGGATCCCTTGCGCACCAACGCCCGCACCCGATGTCCGGCCAGGGTCAGCTCCCGCACCAGTGCCCGGCCGATGTTCCCGGAGGCGCCGGTGACCGCCAGCTCAGGCGGGGCGGAGGGCGTGTTCACCGGCCCGCTCCAGGATCTCCGGCAGCTGGTTCTTGATCGCGGCGTCGGCGAGCAACTCACCGAGCACCGGGGCCATCTTGAACAGGTTGTGCCCGGCGACGGCGGTGACCCCGTCGGTGTGCCAGGCGTGCACGGCGTCCGAGCCCGCGGGCAGCTTGGTCATCACACACACCCGGATGCCGACCGGGGTGGGTTCCAGCCCAGGCATGGCGCGCCGGACGTACTCGGTGACCCGGCGCACATGATCCTCCATGCCGGAGCCAGGGGCGAGCGCGCCGTTGGGCCCGAACGGAATATCCACGTCAAGCCCGATCAGGCCGAGCACATAGGTGTCCAGATTGCCGATCGGCGAGCCGTAGACGGTCTCCCCGAACGCCCCCGAGCGGTCCACCCAGCAGGGCAAAGCCTTACCCCGGAAGGGTTCCCGCACCCGGTAGTGCGGCCGGGCGTGCAACGCGGACTCCAACGGCACCTCCAGCCCAACCCCCGCGGCCAGCTTCGGCACCGCCGTACCAGCGCAGATCACCACATGCCGGGCCCGGTAGATGGCCTCGGTGGTCTGGATCTCCACACCGTGCCCGTCCTGGGGCACGGTGACGCTGTGGATATCGGCGTTGACAATCCGATCCCCAACCCAGCTCACCAGCGCGTCAATGGTGCGCTTGGCCCGGATCGCACCCGCCCCAGGGTCAACCAGCAACGGACCGTCCACAGTGGCCAGTGCGGGGAAAACCTCCCCGCCCTCACCGGGATCGGCGAAGCGATGCTCCACCCCATGCCGCACCATCCCGGCCACATCAGCGGGCCCCATCCCCGCGTAAACCGCGCCTTCGGACCCAATCAGCTTGCGCCCCAGGCGTTCCTCCCACCGCCCGAACCCGGCCCGCCCCTCCACCGCCAGCGCGACCAGGCGTTCGTTGTCATGCCGATGCCGGAAGGTCCGGGTCAGCCCGCCGGAGAGCCCATGCCCAGGCGTCCTGCCGTCAAAGCAGGTCACCGACACCCCACGCCGCACCAGCGCGTCGGTGGTGGCCAGCCCGAGCACCCCGGCGCCGATCACCGCGACATCCAGTTCCCGCCTGTGCTCAGCCATGCGCACGCCTCCCCGCACCGATACGGACCGAGCTGCCAGCCATGAGTGCCTCCTGTGTAACGACTGTGGCCGATACGGGCACCACGAGACTGGCCTCCAGCACAGCGCCCAGGCATCACGTGTTCTCGTGAGATCCCGCGCGAGGCCCCCGGTTACCCCAACGGACTAGTCCCAACGTCCACAATGGACTCCCCAACCCAGCCGACCAGGACCTCCACCCGAAGCCCTCCAGCTCAGCCCCTCCCACCCGGCCTCCGGCCCCAGGGCGTCGGTGTAACCGAGGTAGGGCTGTCACAACGCGAGCGCAGGCTGGGTACGCGACAGCAGCGGAAACGGCCAGGTGAGCACCTCATCCCGTGCGACCAGAGCGAACGGGGTCGACCAGATCAGCCAACAGCGGACACAACGCGACCTGAAACCGAGTGATGCCCCCAGGGGGGTGAGCGGCCAGTGCGCGGAAAAGCCGTCCGCGACCTCGCCGACGCCCCGTGCGAACCCACCGACAGCCGCGGCCGCCGGAATCGAGCGCGGACCCACTGACGGCCACGTGGGCGAGCAGCCCCACGGCGGCAGGCAACCGCGGCGTTCAGAACAACTCGCGAACCCCGGCCCGCCGGTGCTCAGCGGAAACCGGCTCGCGAAGGACAACTGGAAGGCGTACGCCAGGTAGTGCGCCCCACTCCCCTCGATCAACCACTCGAACGGCTCAATCCGCTCCAACGCCGCTCCGGATTCACCCGCCCGATCTCCACCCTGCTGACACCCTGGCTATTCCGCCAAGCTGCTGTTCCACCTGCAACCCGGCGGCCCGGTGAAACGGCGGCCCGGCGAGGCGGCGAGGCAGCGAGATCCTCAACCCGAACGCCCACTACCCGTCCCCTCGACCAGGTTCTCCACCCGCTGCCGCTCCACCACCTCCGCGAAGCCACGGCTCACAATCCCCTTCAACCCGCCACACCCACGGATCCAGGACCACGGGTCTAGGACCACTGCGCCTTGTCGACCAGGTTCACCAGCTCCGCCCCGGCCGCGAAGCGCTTCGCGTTCTCCAGCAACACCGCGAACCGCCTGCTGTCCGCATGCGGCCCAACCCCGGCCACATGCGGGGTCAACAGCACATCCTCCCGCCGCCACAACGGATGTCCCGCGGGCAACGGCTCCTGCTCGAACACATCCAACGCCGCCCCGGCCAACCGCCCCGCGTCCAACGCCGACACCAGGTCGTCCAGCCGCACGGTGGCTCCCCGCCCGATGTTGACCAGGTACGCGGAAGGCCGGAACAACGCCAACCGCCGAGCGTCGACCAATCCCTCGGTCTCCGGGGTGTGCGGCACGGTCAACACCACCACATCCGCCTCCCCCAACGAGGAGTCCAACTCCCCCACCGGTCGCACCTCGGCAAACCCGGCAGGCAGGTCAACCCGCCGCCGATCAACCCCGATCACCCGGGTGCCGAAGGCTGCCAGCAACCGCCCGATCTCACTGCCCAGTGCGCCAACCCCGACCACCAGCGCACTCGCCTCGGCCAGCGGCAACACCGCGGTCGGCGTCCAGTCCGGCGCCCACCGTCCCGCACCCTGATCACGCACATACCGAGGCAACCCACGCGCCAAAGCCAGCACCAACGCCAGCGCATGCGCCGCCACATGGTCGGTGTAGGTGTCCCGCATATTGGTCACCTGCACCGGATGCGCGATCAACTCCGGGTGATAGAACCCCACCGGCGGCCCAGCCTGCGGCGCCTGCAACCAGCTCAACCGCCGAGCGTGCCGCAACAACTCGGGCGGCAACGCCCCGTACACCGCGTCCGCCACCCGCAGCGCGGCCACGGTGTCCTCGGCCGTCTCCGGCCGCAGGACCCGGATACCGGGCACGGCCTCGATCAGCCGCGCGGGCCAGCCGAGGGTCTCGTCGTTGTGCGGTGGAACCAGCGCCAGGGTGAAACTCATGGCAGACATCGTCGCCGCTGGACTCCGCCGCCACCAGCTCAACCTGTCAGTCGTGCAGCAGGCCGAGGTCCGGGGGCACCAGGGTGGTGTTCTCCATCAGTTCGCGGATGAGGTTGTGGTTGAGCGTGTTGCCGATGGGTTCGCCGACCTCCTCTCTGGTCAGGCCAGCCACGCCACCGCGGCTGAGCCGATCGCGGACACCCACGATCAGGTGTTCGACCTTCTTGTGCGTCCACTTCTCCCCGGGCCGGATCTCGTTGAGGTGCTCAGCGGCCTGCCGCCAGGACAGTGGGTTCGGGTACAGCTCGTGCAGCAGGTAGCGCTGCCCGAGGACGACCAGGGCCAGCTTCTCGGCGGGTGAGAGGGCCCAGGTGTTGGGCGGACGGGTCGAGGCGCCGTGCTGGGTCAGGAGTTCCTCACCGTCCTTGGCGCGGACGTGCACCTCCAGTAGGTGTTCGCGGCCGCTGGAGCCGCGGATGAACAGCGGGGTGTAACCGGCCGCCAGCGGAATCGGCTCGTCCTGGTTGAACAGCAGCCGGGCGCCGGGCAACCGCAGCGGCAACCGGCCAAGGGTGCTGATCCACCACTTGTCGCCGTGGTGGGTCAGCGCGCCCTGGTGACGGCTGATCCGCCGGTCGTGCTCGCCGACGCAGACGTGCACGTCCGGTCGGTTGCGGCCGAACAGGATCTCCCTGCCCTCCCGCGGGCCCACGGTGATACCGCCGGTCACCGCCAGCACGTGCAGCGTGCCGGGCGCCTCGCTCGCCTGCACTCCCCAGGCCAGGCTGTGGTGCCCGGCCGGGAGATCCTGACCACCCGCCACCGCGAGCCGCTCCGTCATGTTCGCCTCCTGGCCGGTCGTCGCGTCCTGCCGCAGGAGCTTGGCATGGCGGCCTTGGGAAGGCTCCCGGGCGGGAATCGGGAGCCTTCCACCTGGTCAGGCGGCCACAGCGGTCAGCAGATCCACCCTGGCGGCGTGCCGGGCCGGCCAGATCGCGGCCAGTACGCCCGCGGTCACCAGACCGGCCAGGGTCAGGATGACCACGGTGAACGGGACCGTGACATCGGTCAGTGACTGGCCGAGCATGGCGTGCTGCATCACCGCGCCGGAACCGACACCCAGCAGGACGCCCAGGAGCGCGCCGAACAGGCAGATCACCACGCTCTCCCACCGGATGGCGGCCCGGAGTAGTCGCTGGGTGGCGCCGACGGCGCGCAGTACGCCGAGTTCGCGCACCCGGGCCAGCACCGCCAGTGCCAGGGTGTTGACCACGCCGAAGAGCGAGATCAGCACGGCCAGGGCGAACATGGCGTACATGATCACGAACGCCAGCCGCTGGCTCTCCTGGCCCTCGGCCACCAGACCAGCCTGGTCACTGACAGTGACATCCGGACGGTCCGCGAACGCGGCGTGCACGGCGGTGCGGACCGCGGCCGGATCGGGGCCGGTGGCGTAGATGGTGGTGATCTTCTCTCGTAAGCCCGGCGGGGCCTGGGCCTGGTCGAAGTAGATGCTGGCCTGGAGTTCGGTGGCCTCGTACACCCCGGCGACGGTGCTGGCGATGGTCGCCCCGTCCACGGTCATGGTGAACGACTGCCCCAGTCGCAGGCCGAGCATGTCGGCCTGATTGCGGGAGACCAGTGCGCCGCGGCTCAGGTCGCCGACACCGGCGGTGACCTCCGGGGTGAGCACGGTGCCGAAGGCTGCCGGGTCGATGGCGGAGATCCGGCGCTGGGTGACCCCGCCGGGATAGGCGATGTCGGCCGTGGCCTCGCGAACCGTGGACACCTTGCTCACCCCGGCGACCTTGTCCACTGTGGACAGATCGATCTGCGCGAGGACAGCGTCGCCGCGCTGGACCGGGCGGATCACCGTGGTGCTGCTGGGCAGGGTGGCCCGGGTGGTGGAGGCGATCAGGTCGGCCAGGCTGGCGCTGAGTGTGGCGAAGGCGCACACCAGGGCAACGCCGATGGCGATCGCGGTGGCCGTGGCCGAGGTGCGCCGCGGGTCACCGGCAGCGTTGCGGATGCCCAGCCGCAGTGCGGGGCCGCCGAACCTGCTCAGCGGACGCAGCACCAGCGTGGCCAGGGCCGGCGCCGACAACAGCATGCCCACCGCCGCGAGCACGGTGGCGCTCAGGGCGATGATCCTGGGCAGGGTGTCCACGCTGGGATCCGCGGTGGCGATGACGGCCGCCACCGCGATGGCCAGCAGCGCAACCCCGGCCAGGGTGCGAGCACGGCGAGTGGCTCTCGGCGGAATCGGATCGGTGCGCAGTGCCGCCATCGGGGACACCCTGGCGGCCCGCCGGGCCGGGCCATAGGCGGAGAGCACGGTGGTGCCGACCGCGACCGCGTAGCCGAGCAGGATGGCCAGCGGGCCCACGGTGAACTCGATCCGCTCGTCCGGGCGCAGCAGGCGAATGATCAGTGGGCCGATGGCGATTCCGCTGATGGCGCCGAGGGTTCCGCCGACCAGGCCGAGCAGGGTGGCCTCCAGCACGACGGTCCGCCGGACCTGGCCGCGGCGGGCGCCGACGGCGCGCAGCAGGGCGAGCTGGCGGGTGCGCTGGGTGAGCAACATGCCGAAGGTGTTGGCGATGACGAACATGCCGACCATCAGTGCCACGAAAGCGAAGGGCAGCAACGTGATCCGCAGGTCGCTGAGGGATTCGGCGCGGTCGGCGTCGACGGCCTCGGCCAGTTCCGCCCCGGTGCGCACCTCACGGCCGGGGCCAGCGACCGTGGCCGGGGTGGCACCGGTCAGCTCGACGCGCTGGAAACCCTTGTCCAGCAGTCGTTCCGCCTCCGCCGGCATGAAGGCTACGGACGGCTGGTCGCCCTCGCCGAGGGTGCGGTACTCGTACAGTCCGACCACGGTGACCGGGGTCCATCTGCCACCGGCGAGCAGCACCCGGCTGCGGGCGTCCACACCGAGCCCGGCGAGGGTGGCCTCGGTCCGGTTGAGCGCGACCTCGCCCGGCGCCGCGGGCGGACGTCCGGCGGTCAGGGCGAAGCGGTCGGTGCTGTCCCAGCCGGTGCCGGTCTGGGCCAGGGGTGTGCGGGTCCGGACGAGTTTGCCGTCCGGTCCGGGCAGTCCCGCCTGGCCGGTGCGCACACCGGTGGCGGTGACTCCGGGCAGCGCGGCCAGCCGGGCCAGTTCGGTCTCGGGCAGCCGGGTGTCCGCCCGGTCTGCCCGCACGGTCAGTCCGACGCCGGTGCGACCGGCCTGGCCGCTGATCGTGGTCGCGATCGAATCGCTGACCACCCAGGCGCCCACCACCGCGGTGACGCCGAGGGTGATCGCGACCAGGGTCATCGCCACGCGCGCCTTGTGCGCCAGTAGGTCGCGCAGCATTGTCCGCCACATCAGGCGTTCACTCCTTCGAGGGATTTCATCCGGTCCAGCACCCGGTCCGCGGTCGGGTTGAGCAGTTCGCCGACCAGGTGGCCATCGGCCAGGAACAGCACGCGGTCGGCGTAGGTCGCGGCGGTGGGGTCGTGGGTCACCATGACGACGGTGCGGCCCAGGTCGTCGACGCCGCGGCGCAGGAAAGCGAGCAGCTCCGCCGAACTGGCCGAGTCCAAGGCGCCGGTGGGCTCGTCGGCGAAGACCACGTCGGGGTGGGTGACCAGGGCGCGGGCGCAGGCCACCCGCTGCTGCTGCCCACCGGAGAGCTGGTGTGGCCGGTGGTCCAGCCGGTCGGCCAGGCCCACCGCCTCGATCACCGCCCGCACCACCTCGGGGTCGGGGCGGCGGCCGGCCAGCGCGAAGGGCAGGGTGATGTTCTCCAGCGCGGTCAACGTGGGTAACAGGTTGTACGCCTGGAAGACGAACCCGATCCGGTCCCGGCGCAGCACGGTCAGCTCGTCGTCGGAGAGTTCGGTCAGTTCGGTCTCGCCAATCCACACCCGGCCCGTGCTGGGCCGGTCCAGTCCCGCGACGCAGTGCATGAGGGTGGATTTGCCGGAGCCGGATGGCCCCATGATCGCGGTGAACCGGCCGCGGTGCAGGTCCACATCGACGCCGGCGAGCGCCCGCACGCCTGCTCCGTAGGTCTTGGTAAGGCCGCTGGCTCGTACCGCGGTGGGGTGGTGTGTCATGGCGACCACGGTTCCGGATTCGAGGGCCGGCGACATCGGAGCGTGGCCTGGACTTCGGCGTCCGACCGTGGTCTGGTCCGAGGGCCGGAAAGGCCGCTCCGTCAGACCTGGGTATGACGGACCTCGGGCCGATTGCAAGGCCGCGGACCTGTGGCAGGGTGAGGGAATGGCCAGTGTGGACAGTGGCGCCAGGCGCTCACACCTACTGATGTTGGACCTCGTGGTGGCGGCGTTCATCATCGTGCTGTCCGCGACCCTGGCGCTCAACCGCAACTCGCTGCCGGCCTACACCGGCCCTGTCTGGCTGGCCTGCGTGGTGGCCGCCGGACTGGGCCTGCCGGTGGCGCTGCGCCGCCGCTGGCCGCGGGGCGCGCTGGCGACGGTCATCTCGTTCTCGGTCGCGGCCGCCCTGCTGGACATAACCTATCTGGGGATGGTCCCCGTGGGACTGGTCCTGTACACGGTCGCGGCGGTCGCGCCGTACCGCTGGTCTTGGACCGGGCTGATCATGGCTCTGGCGACGGCCATCGGAGTGTACGGGTACCCCAGAGGACCGTTGGTGGTCGCGCTGCTGCTGATCATCATGCTGTGGTCGCTGGGCCTGCTGAGCCGGTACCGGCAGCGAGACGAGGCCCGGCTGGCCGAGCAGCGCGAGCAGCGGGTGGTACTGGGCGAGCGATTACGCATCGCGCGCGACCTGCACGACATCGTCGCGCACAGCATGAGCCTGATCGCGGTCAAAGCAGGCGTGGCCAACCACCTCGCCGACACCCACCCCGACGAGACCAGAGCGGCATTGGCAGTGATCGAGACGACCAGCCGCGAGGCACTGGAGGATCTGCGCCGGATGCTGGGCGTGCTGCGCGCGACCGATGGCGCGGAGGCCGTACTCCGCCCGTTACATGGACTTGGCGAGCTGAGCGGACTGGCGCGCCTGGCCGAGACGGCCGGAGTGACGGTGGAACTGGATATCGCGGAACTGGAGTTGCCGGAGGGAGTGCAGCAGGCGGTGTACCGGATCGTGCAGGAGGCGTTGACCAATGTGGTGCGGCACTCCGGTTCCGGGCACTGTCAGGTCCGGCTGCGCGGAGATGACACCGAGGTCGTGGTGGAGGTGACCGATCCAGGTGGCCGGCGGAATCCGGGCGAACCGGGCGGTGGGCACGGGCTGATCGGGATGCGGGAACGGGTTGCGGCGTATGGAGGGACATTGAGCACGGGACGGTTGCCGGGCGGCGGGTTTGGCGTGTGCGCGCGGTTGCCGGTGGGTGTGGCGGGATGAGTGGATTTGAGTCGGGGTTGGATGTTGGCTGGGCAACATCCACAGGCGGTGCCACGACCAGCCGAGCTGGCGACGGTGGTCCGGTGACCGGAATCGGGCGGGCGATTGCTTGCCGTGCAACGGATTCTGGCCCGATAGCGGCCGGTCAGGTGCTGCGCGTGGAACATGGGACTGCTGGGCGTCCGACAGCCGGTGAGCACAAGCGGACTACGCGCGGACTGGTTGGTGGACGGGCGGCAGCTGGGCTCGCGACAGTGGGCGGACAACCGGTGGGGCGGCGGGTGCTGGACGACGGTCGGGTGGCGGACCGTCGGACAGTTGGCGTTCCGCGAGTGACGGTCCGCCGGTCGAGGAGTGCTGGCTCTGCGGCGGTGTTCCTGGTGTCGGCGGGCGAGGTCACCTCGGCCGGGCCGGAGATGGGTGGCGGTTCGACCGCGGCGGGTCGGATCGTGCTTGATCGGCCCGCGGTTGTGGGCGCGACCCGGCTGCTGGCAGGGGCTCGTGGGTGGCGACTGGGCGGGTTCCCGGGCGGCGCTGGGGGTTCGGTGTGAGTGTTCGGGTTGTGATCGCCGATGATCAGGCGTTGGTGCGCGGGAGTTTTGCGATGCTCGTGGACTCATCGCCGGGACTGGAGGTGGTTGGCGAGGCTGAGGATGGAGTTGCCGCGGTTGAGCTGGCGCGGCGGGAGAAACCGGATCTGGTGCTGATGGACGTACGGATGCCGGAGATGGATGGGATCGAGGCGACCCGGGTGTTGTGCTCGGGGCCGGAACCGGTGCCCCGGGTGCTGATCCTGACCACCTTCGACCTGGATTCCTACGTCTACGCGGCGTTGCGCGCCGGGGCCAGTGGGTTCCTGCTCAAGGACACTCCGCCAGCCGAGCTGCTCAACGCCATCCAGGTGGTGGCGAGTGGAGAGGCATTGCTGGCACCCAGTGTGACCCGGCGGTTGATCTCGGAGTTCGCGCGGCGGCCCGAACCCGCGCAGTCACCGGCCCTGGAACTGGACGGGTTGACCGAGCGGGAGCGGGAGGTGTTGGCGTTGATCGCCCGTGGTCTGTCCAATGTGGAACTCAGTCAGAACCTGCGGTTGAGTCTGGCCACGGTGAAGACGCACATCGGGCGGTTGCTGAGCAAGTTGCACGCGCGGGATCGGGCTCAGCTGGTGATCGTGGCCTACGAGACCGGATTGATCAGTCCACGATGAGCGGGAGGAGGACCGAACGAGCCAGGGCTTCATGACCCTTCTGGTTGGCGTGGATGCCGTCACCGCTGTCGTAGTCGGCGCGGATGGTGTTGGGGTTGACCGGGTCGCGCAGGACCTGATCGAAGTCGATCACGCTGTCGCAGGCGCCGGCGCAGTTGCCACCGGCACGGACGAAGTTGTTGACCTCGGCGCGGTACTGGTTCTGCTGGGGTGAATAGCCGGGGCGCGGGGTGATCGGGACCGCGTGGATCTTGAGGCCGGCGGCGCGGAGGCGGGTGAAGACCGCCCGGTAGCTGTCCAGGATCTGCCGGGACTGGCAGCCGAAGGCCAGGTCGTTGGTGCCGTAGTAGTAGATCACCGCGGTGACACCGTGCAGGGACAGGATGTCGCGGTCCAGGCGGGCCAGGGCGTCCAGGCCGGCCAGCGGAGGCGGGGTCTGCGGACAGGTGGCGGCGCTGGTGGTGCCACCGACGCCCGCGTTGGCCACGGCGAGGCGTTCGGCGGGCGGCAGGCTCTGGGTACGACGGGCCAGATCGTCGGTCCAGCGGCGGTTGTTGCCGTTGGCGGTGCAACCGGGGCCGCAGACCGTGCTGCCGTGACCGTCGACGACCGAGCTGCCGTAGGCCACGACCGCGCCGACGGCCTCGGTGGTGAGCACGTCCACCGCGCTGAGCAGGTAGGTGGAGCCGGTTCTCAGCGGGTACGCGGCGGGGTCGGCGACTCGGTTTCCGCTGCCGGCGGGGGTCAGGTAGTTGTCGCGCAGGGCGGCTTGGTGGCTGCTGGGACGGGTTTGACCGCTGACGAACAGGCTTACCGCGACGTCGTCCTGAGGGCGGGTCGGCAGCGGGACCGGATCACTCCATGCCTCGCCGTGCGGCGGGATGGTGATGGCGGGGCGGGCGTTGAAGCGGACCGGGCGGGTGGTGCCGGGGACTACCGCGCCCTGGCCCGCGCTGATGCCTGCCGCGGCGGCGTTGACGGTCAGCGGGGTGGTGCCGAACTCGTTCTGGACGCGGATACGCAGCGCCCGGCCGCCCTGACTGAGGTGGGCGATCATGCGGATGGACTGGTTGTCCAGGGTTTGCGGGGCGAGGGTGTGCTGGGACTGGGCCCAGGAGGTCAGCCAGCGAGGGGCGATCGGGGGCGCGGGAGCAGTCGCGGCCGAGAGGGCGGGGGCGGACGCGGAGGGGAGGGCGGCGGCGATTGTCGGCGCGGCATCGCCGGAGGCGGCGGCAGTCGCGGCAGTCGCGGGAGCGGAGTTTGCTGACGCGAGGACGGCGGTTGTGGAAGCGGTGGCCGCTGGGGCGGGGGCGGCTACTGCCACGGCGGTGGGGGCTGCCACGGCGGTGGGGGCTGCCGCCGCGGTGGGGGCTGCCGCCGCGGTGGCTGCGGTGGCGACCGCGAGCAGGAGCGCTGTGGCGAGGGCCAGGCGGCGGCGCATCAGGCGCGTTCCAGGAAGAAGTAGAAGTGGTCGCCGGTGGGGGTCAGGACCTGTTTGCCGTTCATGACGCCGAGCAGGGTGTGCTGGTCCACCCGTTTGAAGTGGTCGAGGATGGGTTGGCCGTCGTAGACCATGGTGGCGGTGACCTCGCCGCGGAACTCCACGTTCCACAGGCTTGCCTCGCCCTTGCCCGCCTCCACATTCGAGTACAGCTCGCCGCTCTCGTCTCGGCAGAGCAGGGGCTTGACGTCGGTCAGGGAGTGGAACTCCTTGCCGTACCAGCCGATCACCGCCAGCTGACCGTTGAGTGGGTGGCCGGTGACGAACTCATCGCCCTGCCAGCGGCCGGTGATCTCGGTGGCGGACACCGTCGGCAACTCCGCCCACAGCTCGTCCAGCTCCGCCGCGGTGACCTTGTCCTTACGGCTCCGCAACTCCTGGAACCTGGCCTGTGCCCGCTCGATGTTCGTCATCCCGACCTCTCCGGTTGAGCGTCCACGATCGTGCCATTCGACCATGATGATCTTGCGGTGTGAATATCATGCGGAATGCGCGCGGACTCTGGGGACCGGTCACGGGAGTTGGCCAGTGGCGCGCCGTGGCCGGGAGCGGTCACCGATCAGGACTGCCTGGCCTTGCGCGCGACCGGACTGATGGTGCAGGGGCGGAACTGGGCCGATTCGGTGCGTTTCGCCGAGGCCGCGCTGACCACGACACCCTGCCGGGACGATCCACTGTGCGTGTGGCGGGCCCTGGTGACGCTGACCTCCGCCGGGGAACTGACCGCAGCCGACACGCACTGCGCACGGCTGGTCGAGGACGTTGATCCTCGGCTGGCCGGGGCGGCGCAGCGGCGGGCGATGATGTTGCGGGTCCGGGCGCGGATCGCGGTGCAGCGTGGGGACTTCGGCGGGGCGCGGGCGGAGCTGGAGGAGTTGATCGCGCTCGAGGTGGTGCCGCGGCCGATGCGGTTGGTGTCGGTGGGCTGGCTGGCCGAGGTGCTGGTCGGGGTGGGGGCGGTGGACCGGGCGGAGGCGTTGCTCGCCCAGCACGAGTTCGACTCGGCGGTGCAGTGGCGTTCGCCGTGCCGGCCGATGCTGCTGGCGGCGCGGGCGGCGGTGCACATAGCGGCGGGGCGGGCGCAGGCGGGGTTGCGGGACTACCTGGCCAGCGGGCGGGAGTTCCTGGCGCAGGGGGTGGCGAATCCGGCGATCGTGCCGTGGCGCAACCGGGCGGCGCTGGCCGCGCTGGCGGCTCGGCGGGAGGGCCTGGCGGTGGAGCTGGCGGGGCAGGAGTGGGCGGCGGCGTTGCGCTGGGGTGAGCCGCGGGTGCTGGGGTCGGCGCTGGCCACGGTCGCGATGGTGGGGGGCACGGGTGGGGGCGTCGTGCTGCTGGGTGGGGACATGGTGGAGCGGGGCGGCGGCTTGGTAGGGACAGGCGACGGGGCGGGGCGAGGTGGTGGCACGGGGCAGGGTGGCGCGGCGGGGATGAGGATGGGGGCTGGGCAGGGTGGCATGGCGGGGATGAGTGTGGGGGCTGGGCAGGGCAGGGGTGCCGGGACTGGGGGGCGGAGCGTGGGGCAGTGGGGAGTGGATGCGGTGGAGTTGTTGAGTGAGGCCGCCGACCTGCTGGAGGTGGCGCGGGCTCGCAATGAACTGAGCGTGGTGCAGTACGAGCTGGGGGTTCGGTTGGCCGCTCGTCAGGACATCGCGGGGGCGCGGGAGCGGCTCACCCAGGCTCGGGGGCTGGCCGAGCTGGTCGGGGACGGGCGGCGGGTTCGGGCGGCGGAGGTGGCGTTGCGGGAGTTGGCGCCCGCGGTGGTGTTGACCGGGCAGGAGGAGCGGGTGGCTCGGTTGGCCCGGGATGGGTGGGCCAATCGGGAGATCGCGGCTCGATTGGGGCTGGCCGTGCGGACGGTGGAGGTTCACCTGTCACGGGCTTATCGCAAGCTGGGGATTTCCGGGCGGGATGGGTTGCGGTCCGCGATGTTCTGAGCTTCCGCGTGGGCCTGGTTGCGGTTGGACCGAAGGGTCCATGTGACCCAGGTCACATCAGCGGGGGTTGGGGTGGGCTGGGTCTGGGTGACTGGGGGCATGATCCCTGATCTCGTTCGGGTGGCCGTGCTGGTGGGTAGCGCGCGGGCCGGTTGTCGTAGCCGGAGTGTCGCCGAGTGGGTGTGTGGGCAGGCCGGGCACCGGGCCGAGTTGAGTCTGGATCTGATCGATCTGGCGACCATTCCCTTGAGTTTGGCCGGGCCTACCTGGGATCCGGGGCCCGGTGACGCGGCGACGTTGGCCGAGACCACGCCTCGACTGGCCGAGGCGGACGCCTTTGTGGTGGTCACGCCGGAGTACAACCACAGTTTCCCGGCGGTGCTGAAGAACTTCCTGGACTGGCATGTGTTGCCCTGGCAGGCCAAGCCGGTCGGGTTCGTCTCGCATGGAGGCGGGCTGGGGGGTGGGGTTCGGGCGGTGGAGCAGTTGCGGTCGGTGTTCGCCGAGCTGCGGGCCGTCGCGTTGCGGGACACGGTGAGCTTCCCCGGTGGGGCGCTGGCCTTTGACGAGCATGGGCGGCCGCGGGAGCAAGGGGGTGGGGTGGCGGCGTTGGGGACGTTGCTCGATGAGTTGGTGTGGTGGGCGTTGGCGTTACGCGAGGCACGGGCGATGCGGCCTTACCTGGGCGGATAGGGGCCTTGATGATCATCAGTGATCCTGGGGTGCGGTCGGTGCAGTTCGAGTTGGCGCATACCGGTGAGGCTCGGCAGCAGGCCGCGGCCGGTGACTGTGTGCGCCGGTGGCGGCGGTTGCGGTGGCCGGGACAACTGCTCGGCGTCGCCTGTCTGACCAGTGTGGACGGTGCCTCGGTGCTGGCCTGCAGTCAGTGGGCCGAACCCGCTGAGCCGCGGTCGTTGTGGGGACTGGACGGCGCGCCGGGCTACTCGACCGGACCTCGGCGGTATCACCGGCTCGACCAGGTCGGCCGGGCCTCGGTGCGGCCGGTGTGCTTCGCGTTGACCACGTTCGGCCGGGTCAGCGCCGCGCTGGACTGGCTGGCCTCGTTGCTGGAGCGGCCTGGCGCGGCCGGTGGGCATCTGTTCCTGCGCGATGACGGCGGGTTCCTCGGGGTGTCCGGGTGGGCCGGGCCGGTGGAGGGCGGTTTCACCATGCACGCGCTGCTGGGCGCGCCGGTATCGGTCACGGATGGGGGTTGAGGTGCTGTCTCGGGCGTGTGAGGATCGGCCGGCCATGCTGGAGGAATGGGTCGAGTCCGCGCGGGCGTTGCGGTTGCGGCTGGTCGAGGGTGGCCGGTGGGCCGAGGCGGACCGGGTGGTCACCGAGGTGCTGGGCCGGGCCTTGGCCGAGGAGGCCGTGACCGGGCCGATGCTGGCTGGACTGTCCTATGTGGCCGGTGGGCCGCGGCCGGGGTCGGCGCGCTGCCCGGACCGGGCGGAACCACTGCCGCCGCAACGGGAACTGGCGATGCGGGCGATCCTGCTGGCCAATCGCGGGGTGGACCGGGCGGGCAGCGTGGAGCTGGCAGGCCGGGTGCTGGACTCCGCGGCGTGGTCGGAGCCCGGGTGTTTCTGGTACGCGGTGCTGGCGCTGGCCTACGCCGGGGAGCCGGGCCTGGCGCGGGAGCACTGCGCCCGGGCGGCGCGGACCGCGGGCTGGGCCGGGTCGGTCCGGCAGCGGGATTCGCTGGTATTGCTCACCGCGCGGCTGGACACCTGGAATGGCGCGCCGGGGCAGGCTGTGCGGGCACTGGAATCCTTGCTGGGCAACGGGGTGCACCCGCAGTTCGCCGGATTGACCGTGGCCTGGCTGGCGGCGGCGCTGGTGGACCTCGGTGAGCTGGACCGGGCGCGGGAGTTGTTCCGGGACCACGGCCTGGATGGTGGGCTGGCGAGTGCGGCGGACCGGGCCGAGCTGCTCTTCGCCCGGGGCGGGCTGTACCGGGCGCTGGGGCAGTTCTCGTTGGCCTATCAGGACTTCCTCGCCTGCGGGCGGGCCTTGGACGGGTGGGCGGTGGTCAATCCGGCGGTGCTGCCCTGGCGGTCGCGGGCCGCGTTGTGCGCGCACGCGTTGCAGCGCGCGCCCCTGGCCACCTCGCTGGCCAGGGCGGAACTGGTCGCCGCCCGGCGCTGGGGCAGTCCGCGGGCGATCGGGCTGGCCCTGCACGCGGCCGGCTGGGACTCCGCCGCCCAGCTCGCCGAGGCCGCGGATCTGGTGCGTGGTGCGGAACTGGCGCAGGTCCGGCATGACCTCGGGGTGTTGCTGTCGGCACGGGGGCAGCGGCTCGCGGCCGAGGACGCCTTCACCGCGGCCAGGGAGGCGGCCCGGCTGATCGGGAACTCCCGGTGGGCGCACCGGACCTCGGGGCCCCGGCTGACCGGGCAGGAGGGGCGGATCGCGGCGCTGGTGCGGGCCGGGTTGAGCAACAAGGAGATCGCGGCGCGGCTGGGTGTGGTGACCAGGACCGTTGAGCTGCATCTGTCGCAGGTGTACCGCAAACTCGGGGTGGCCGGGCGGGACGGGTTGCTCCGGTCCTGAGTGCCTGGACGGCCTGACCGGGGAGGACCGCGTGCGCAAGATCGTGACCGGGTTGTTCATGTCGTTGGACGGCATCGTCGGGGCCGACGACCAATGGCAGTTCGCCTACTTCGACGAGGAACTGTTCGCGGGGATCGCCGCCGGGTTCGCCCGAGCCGACACCGTGCTGCTGGGCAGGCACTCCTACCAGGGGTACGACGCGCTCCGCGTCGAGCACCCGGACTCACCGATGGTCGCCTTCCTGGACGGGACGACCAGGTACGTCGTGTCCACGACGCTGACCGAGATCGGTTGGCCCGGCACCACGGTGCTCGGCGGTGACCTGCGCGAGCAGGTCTCGCGGCTCAAGCGGCAGCCCGGTAAGGACATCCTGGTCCTTGGCAGCCCCACTCTGGTGCGCTGGCTGCTGGGCAACGGCCTGCTGGACGAGTTCAACGTCAGCGTCCTGCCGATCATCGTCGGCTCCGGGGTTCGGCTCTTCCAGGACATGGACCTGCCGGCAGGCCACGTCGGTCTCCGGCTCGCGGGCGCGAAAACCCTCGCCAGTGGCGTGCTGGAAACGCGGTACACGCTCGCGAGCACCTAGCCCGGCATCCGCACCGGGGTGCTAACGCGCCGCGTCCGCCGCGGCCTCCTCCAGGTCCAGGCGTTCCAACTCGCCGCGCACGATGTCGTCGGGCAGCTCCCCCGCCTTGCGCGCCCGCACCAGTGCGGTGCGCTGGGCGGCGAGCATCTGCTGGCGCACGGTGAGCAGGAGTGCGCGTTCGGCCGGGGTCATCCGGGTCTCGTCGGACTCGCGGCTGGCGGCCAGGGCGGTGGTGAACCTCTCCCGCAACCGGCCGAACACCGCCGGATCGGCGCCCTCGGGGACCGTGCCGAGCGAGTCGCGGGCGGCTTCCCGGACGATGTCCCTGGCCTTGGCCGCACCCCATTCGGCCCGGCGTTCCTCCTCGGGGGCGGCCAGGTTCAGGCGGCGGATCAGCAACGGCAGGGTGGGGCCCTGGATGAGCAGGGTGCCGACCGCGACGACGAAGGCCAGGGCCTGGATGAGGTCGCGGCCGGGCAGGCCCGCTGGCACGCCGGCCGCGGCGGCCATGGTGACCACGCCGCGCATGCCGGTCCAGGAGATCACCGCCATGTACTGCCACGGCAGCTGGTGCGGCACCAGGCGGGTCCGTCTGCCCCGCCGCCAGTTCCGGCCGGTCATCCGGCCGCGCAGCACCCCGTGGCCGTAGGTCAGGAACACCCACACCGGGCGCACCAGCAGCACCACCGCGAGCACCGCGGCCGCGCCGAGCACGAAGCCCTGCCAGGAGATGCCGGTGGCCGGCAGTGCGGCGAAGACGAACTTGCACTGCAAACCCATGTAGGCGAAGACGAACGCCTCCAGCAGCACGTCCAGGCTGCGCCAGACCTGCCTGCCCTGCAACCGGGTGGCGAAGGACGCCTTGGCGTCGTTGTGCCCCAAGGCGATCCCGGCCGCCACCACCGCGAGCACCCCGGAGGCGTGCACCTCCTCGGCGAGCAGGTAGGCGGCGAAGGGCACCACCAGGCCGAGCGCGGTCTCCAGTCCGCTGTCCCGCAACCGGGACCGGGTCCAGTGCACCACCAGCGCGAGGGCCAGGCCGATCAGCACGCCTGCCAGCACGCCGTAGCCGAAGAGCAGGAACGGGTTGCCGAACAGGGTGTCCTTGCCGGTTGCGGCGGCCACCGCCAGGGTGAACAGGGTCAGCGCGGCGGCGTCGTTAACCAGGCTCTCCCCGGTCAGGATGGCCATGAGTTTCTTCGGCAGCCCCAGTTTCCGGCCCACCGACAGCGCAGCCACCGCGTCCGGCGGGGCCACCACCGCGCCCAGCAGCAACGCGGGCACCAGCGCCAGGCCCGGCACCGCCCAGGCCGCGACCACCCCGGTGACCGCGGTGGAGACCACCACCAGACCGATGCCAAGGGACAGGATCGGCCGCAGGTTGCGGGCGAAGCTGACGAAGGAGAAGTCCAGCGCCGCGGAGTACAGCAGCGGCGGCAGCACCACGCTCAGGATCAGCTCCGGCGCCAGCTCGAAGCGGGGCAGCCCGGGAATGAACGAGATCGCCGAGGCGAGCACCACCACGACCAGCGCGGGCTGCCTGCCCTTGCGGCTGGCGAACGCGGTGACCGCGATCGCGCCGACGACCACCAGGAGCAACTGGATCGCACTCACCTCCGCCGCGGGGCACCGGATCGGTGCGCCGCACGGTAACCGACCCGGCGGCCCGGTCCGGCCGGGAACTCCGCGCGCGGCCCGGCCTTCACCACATCCGGGGACACCCGGGGCGAACCCAATAGATAGGTACCCCTACGGATCCCCGCCCTGATTGTCCGCCTCACACCGCTGGCTGATCGTGACTCGGGCAACTCCCCCTGCGAAGGAGTCACGATGCGACAAGGAAATCGGGCGGCGGTCCTGACCGCGCTGGGCGCGTTACTCGCGCTGGGCGCGGCCGCCGCGCCTGCCGCGGCCGCACCCGCGGAGGGCACGATCCGCAGCACGCCGGAGGCGGTGGCAGGCAGCTACATCGTGGTGCTCAAGGACGGCCCCGCGGTGGCGAGCACGCTCACCGACCGCTACGGCGGCCGCGTCACGCACAACTACGGCGCCGCCCTGCACGGCTTCGCCGCCGCCATGACCGAGACCCAGGCCAAGCGGCTGGCCGCGGACCCCCGGGTGGACTACGTGGCCCAGGACGGGCTCGCGCACGCCACCGACACCCAGAACGACCCGGAATGGGGCCTGGACCGCACCGACCAGCGGGACCTGCCGCTGGACAAGAAGTACAGCTACGCCAACGACGGCAGCGCGGTCACCGCCTACGTGCTCGACACCGGCATCCGCAACTCGCACCAGGACTTCGGCGGGCGGGCCAAGAGCGGCTACGACTTCATCGACAACGACGCCGACGCCAGTGACTGCCACGGGCACGGCACGCACGTGGCGGGCACCGTCGGCGGCACCCGGTACGGGCTGGCCAAGAAGGTCAACCTGGTCGGCGTGCGGGTGCTCAACTGCCAGGGCAGCGGCCAGTGGTCGCAGATCATCGGCGGCATCGACTGGGTGGCAAAGAACGCCAAGAAGCCCGCGGTGGCCAACATGAGCCTGGGCGGCACCGGGTCCAACCAGGCCCTGGAGGACGCGGTCCGCAAGGCCATCGGCACCGGGGTGACCTTCGTGCTGGCCGCCGGCAACTCCGGGCAGGACGCCTGCGGTTTCACCCCGGCCAAGGTGGCCGAGGCGGTGACCGTGGGCGCGACCCAGCAGAACGACGCCCGCGCGGTGTGGAACGGCCAGTCCGTCTCCTCCAACCACGGCTCCTGCCTGGACATCTGGGCGCCGGGCACCAACACCGTGTCCGCCTCGCACACCGATGACACCGGCACCAAGACCATGAGCGGCACCTCGATGGCCTCGCCGCACGTGGCCGGGGTCGCCGCGCTCTACCTCAACGAGAACCCGTCGGCGACCAACCAGCAGGTCCGCGACGCGCTGGTGAACGACTCGACCAAGGACAAGCTCAGCGACATCCGCACCGGTTCGCCGAACCGGTTGCTCTACAGCGGTCTCATCGGCGGCGTGCCGGTCACCAACGACTTCTCGGTCGCGGTGGACCCGGCCGCGGTGACGGTGGAGGAGCCGGGCGGCTCGGCCGAGTCGGCCGTGACGACCAAGGTGGTCAAGGGCCAGGCCGAGGCCGTCGAACTCACCGCGAGCGGCCTGCCCTCGGGCGCCACCGCGGCCTTCGACCCGTCCTCGGTGACCGCGGGGGAGGGCGCGAAGCTGACCATCTCGACCTCGGCGAGCACGCCCAAGGGCAGCTACCAGGTGACCGTGTCGGGCAAGTCGAAGTCGGCGACCCGCACCGCGACCGTGGCGCTGACCGTGGGCAAGCCGGGCAGCTCGCCCTTGTCCGTCTCGCTGTCCCCCGCCTCGGGCAGCGCGCGGCCGGGCGGCTTCCTGCAGACCAAGATCACCGTGACCGGTGGCGCTGCGACCCTGTCGGCCTCCGGCGCACCGGCCGGGACCAGCGTGTTCTTCTCCCCCGCCCAGGTCTCCGACGGCGGCACCTCGACCGCCTTCATCTGGACCGGGTTCGGCAGCGCGGCAGGCAGCTACACCATCAAGATCACCGCGACCAGCGGTGACAAGTCGGGCAGCAGCGACTACGCCCTGACGATCACCAGGTGAGGTTGACCGGGTGATCACCTCGGCGAGGGCTCCCTACTACCGCCAGGGAGCCCTCGCCGCAGGTGGTCAGTGCCCGCGGGTGATCCACTCCTGCAGGTTGGGCGCCTCGGCCCGGATGGTGGTGCTGCCGCCGTGCCCGGTGTGCACGGTGGTGTCCAGCGGCAGGCTCAGCAGCCGGTCCCTGATCGAGCCGATGATGGTGTCGAAGCTGCTGAAGGAGCGGCCGGTGGCGCCGGGTCCGCCCTGGAACAGGGTGTCGCCGGTGAAGACCACGTTCAGCTCTGGCACGTGGAAGCAGCAGGCGCCCGGCGCGTGGCCGGGGGTGTGCAGCACGTGCACCGCGGTCCCGGCGACCTCGATCACCTGGCCGTCCCGCAGCGCGTCGTCCGGCTCCCGGTCCGGGTGGGTCAGCTCCCACACCGGCAGGTCCTCCGGGTGCAGCAGGATCGGCGCGCCGGTGGCCTCGGCCAGCTCCGGGGCGTAGCGGATGTGGTCGTCGTGGGCGTGCGTGGCCAGGATCGCGGCCACCCGCCGGTCGCCGATCAGCTCGCGGATCGCCTCGACGTCGTGCGGGGCGTCGAAGACCACGCATTCCGCGTCGTCGCCGAGCACCCAGACGTTGTTGTCGACCTCGAAGGTCTGCCCGTCCAGGCTGAACGTGCCGGAGGTGACCGTGTGGTCGATCCGGACGGCCATCAGAAGACCACCACCGAGCGCAGCACGCCGCCGGTGTGCATCTTCTCGAACGCGCCCTCCACCCCGTCCAGCGGGATCTCCTCGCTGACGAAGGCGTCCAGGTCCAGCTTGCCCTGCCGGTACAGCTCGACCAGCGTGGGGAAGTCGCGGCTGGGCAGGCAGTCGCCGTACCAGGAGGACTTGAGCGCGCCGCCGCGGGAGAAGAAGTCGATCAGCGGCATCTCGATGGTCATCTCCGGGGTGGGCACGCCGACCAGCACCACGGTGCCAGCCAGGTCGCGGGCGTAGAAAGCCTGCTTCCAGGTCTCCGGGCGGCCGACCGCGTCGATCACCACGTCCGCGCCGTTGCCGCCGGTCAGCTCCTGGATCGCGGCGACCGGGTCGGTCTCCCTGGCGTTGACGACGTGGGTGGCGCCGAAGCCCCTGGCCAGCTCCAGCTTGGCCGGGTCCATGTCCACCGCGATGATGGTGTGCGCCCCGGCCAGCGCGGATCCGGCGATCGCGCCGTCGCCGACGCCGCCGCAGCCGATCACCGCCACCGAGTCGCCGCGCCCGACGCCGCCGGTGTTGATGGCCGCGCCGATGCCGGCCATCACCCCGCAGCCGAGCAGGCCGACCGCGGCCGCCCTGGCCTCCGGGTCGACCTTGGTGCACTGACCGGCGGCGACCAGGGTCTTGTCCGCGAACGCGCCGATGCCCAGCGCCGGGCTGAGCGGGGTGCCATCGGTCAGCGTCATCGGCTGGGCCGCGTTGTGGGTGTTGAAGCAGTACCAGGGCCGCCCGCGCCGGCACGCCCGGCACTGACCGCAGACCGCACGCCAGTTCAGCACCACGAAGTCACCTGGTTCGACCTCGGTGACGCCGGGGCCGACCGCCTCGACGATCCCGGCGGCCTCGTGGCCGAGCAGGAACGGGAACTCGTCGTTGATGCCGCCCTCGCGGTAGTGCAGGTCGGTGTGGCAGACCCCGCACGCCTGCACCTTCACCACGGCCTCGCCCGGCCCGGGGTCCGGTACCACGATGGTCACCAGTTCGACGGGCGCCTGCTTGCTCCTGGCGATCACGCCACGGACCTCTTGAGCCACGGTGCTCTCCCTTCGGTGCGTGAGTGCACGGTTGCAGACATGCGCATGATTCGCCACGCCTGGACCGCGCGCGTCAACCGAGTGGATCAATGCCCGACCGGGCGAAAAGCGCAACGTGCACGCAATCGATTTCGCCAAGATTCTTTCTTAATTTGCGGCCGGGTCAATAAGGTGTCCGCGGGGACAGCGCGCAGCAAGGGGTCAGACAGTTGGCGACGATCAGTGATGTAGCCGCACGGGCAGGGGTGTCCACCGCGACGGTCTCGCGGGCGTTGAACGGCAAGTCCACCGTGGATCCGGAGCTGGCGAGCCGGGTCAGGGCGGCGGCGAAGGAACTCGGGTACCGGCCCAACGGCCTGGCCCGCAACCTGCGCAGGCAGGAGACCGCGGTACTCGCCTTGATCATCTCGGACGTGGAGAACCCGTTCTTCACCGCGATCGCCCGCGGGGTGGAGGACACCGCGCAGGCCGGTGGCTTCCAGGTGGTCCTGTGCAATTCCGATGAGAACGCGGACAAGGAGCGGCGTTACGTCGAGGTGGCGCTGAGCGAGCGCGCGGCCGGCGTGATCGTCTCGCCCTCGGGGCTGCCCGGCAGCCTGGACCCGCTCTTCGACAGCGGCACCCCGGTGGTGGCGGTGGACCGGCGGATGCCGGACCGCTCCTGCGACATGGTGCTGGTGCACAGCCGCCTGGCCGCCCGCCAGGCCACCGAGCACCTGATCGAACAGGGCTACCAGCGGATCGCCTGCCTGACCGGCCCGGAGGGGGTGCCCACGGCCGATGACCGCGCCGCGGGCTACCGGGACGCCCTGGTCGGCACCGGCCGCCGGGAGGTGCTGCGCCGGGCCGAGTACCGGGCGCCGGGCGCGCAGGTGGCGGCCTCGGAGCTGCTGGGCGGGCCGGAGCGGCCGGACGCGCTGCTGGTGGGCAACAGCGCGATGGCGGTCGGGGTGCTGGGCGCGATGCGCGCGCACGGCCTGCGGGCCGGGATCGACCTGGGGCTGGTCTCCTTCGACGACGCGCCGTGGACGACGTTGCTGGAGCCGCAGCTCAGCGTGGTGGCCCAGCCCGCCTACCAGATCGGTGTGCAGGCCACCCGGCTGCTGCTGGCCCGGATCGCCGATCCGGGGCGACTACCCAGCACGGTGACCCTGGACGCCCGGCTGATCGCCCGCGGCAGCTCGTCCAGGAGTCCAGGGTCGCCGTGATCACCAGGCGCTCGGGCAGTACTTCTCCTGACTCCGCGAGGTCCGCACGCAGCCGGTGCTGAAGTCGGCGCGCACCCGCAGCACGCCGTTGCCGAACTCGGTCTCCTGCACCTTGGGATCGCCGTCCACCCAGCGGAATCCGGTCATCGCCTCGGTGCCCGCCAGCCTGTGCAGGGGTGAGAACACCTTGTGCAGCTCGGCGATCCGCTCGCCGTGCCGGTCCAGCTCCCCCTGGTCCAGCACCAGGTTCGGCGGGACGTTGTAGAGCAGCGCGAGCAGGATGCGGTCCTTGGCCAGGGCGGGGAGTTTGGACAGCGGCAGCTCCCAGCGGTCGGTGGAGATCAGCGAGTCGTGCAGCACGGTCTGGTACAGCGGGACGCGCACGGCCGGGTCGAACATGAACCGGGTCAGCTCGGCGGAGAGTTCCACCGGTTTGAAGAAGAACGACGGGGCCGCCTCCGGGTACCAGGCACCCCAGTTCGCCTTGTCCCGCTGGGCTTTCCACAGCGCGTTGGTGACCGGCGTCGAGGAGCCGTGGTTGAAGGCGAGGACCTGGTTCGCCCAGCCGGCCGCGGTTTCCGAGCCGAGCACCAGGCGGCGCTCGCCGGAGAGGTAGGCCATCCGCTTCAGGCGGTTGGCGCGATCCTGTTGCCGGGTCATCGGATGAGCAGGCGAGTGGTCGTCGAAGAGTTCGCTGGCGGCGTCGACGTCGAGGAAGTAGCTGTCCGCGCCGTTGGCCGTCCACTCGCGCACCCGGTCCCGGTAGACCTCATCGGGCAGGGCGGCGGTGCTGAGGTAGCAGCCGCGACCGCCGAACCCGGTCTCCGGGGTGCCGTCGGCCTTGCGCACACAGCCTTCCGGCCAGAGCTTGCCCGGCCAGACCGAGCCGGGGTTGTCCGCGGTGGCCGGGTCCTGGGCGTTGTCCCAGGAGTCGTACGGGCCGACCAGGTACCCGGCCTGCCGCGCCTCGGTGACCGCCTCCTTGCTCATCGGTGTGCCGTCGTAGCCCAGCCACAGCCGGTCGATGCCGAGTTCCCGCAACCGGCGCACGCCCTCGACCTGCCGGGCCTGCCCCCAGCCGTAGGCGTGCAACGCGCCGAGCAGTTTCTCCGCGGCGGGATTGGCCTTGATCTTCGCCCGCAGGTTGCCGAGTCCGCCGCGAGCGGCCAGGAACCGGCGGTAGTCCGCGGCGGCGGCCACCGGGGAGCCGTCGGTGAGTCCGAAGTCGACGGTGTAGTCCGGGGTCCGGTCGGTGAAGGTGTGTTCGGCGGTGGCGTGCAACCGTTTGTCCACAGTAGACACAGCGAGGTCGGTGCCGATCTCGGTGGACACCAGGTAGCTCACCCCGCGCCCGCCAACGGTCTGGCCCCAGAACGGCAGCGTGAGCCCGCCGGAGACCGGGACGCTGCCCAGCCGCTCGGCCCACCAGGTGTCGGTGACCGGCACGGACAGGCCCTCGCCGCGCGGCACGGCCAGCCGGGTGGTGGCAGGGTCGGCGCCGGTGACCGGCCAGCGCAGGCTGTCCCGTCCACCGTGGACGGTCACCCGCAGCCTGCCATCGCGCACCCCGGCCCGGACCCGGTAGCCGCGCTCGGGGTACTGCCAGCTCACGCCGTCCCGGTCCCGCCGCAGGTCGGTCACCGGCCCCAACCCGTCAACACCCGCTGACACCAGGGCCGGACCGGTGATCTCCATTGTGGACGGACGCAGGCGCAGCACACCACCGGTCACCGGGAACAGCACCTCGCCGGCGGCGGGTTCGGCGACGGCGGGTGATCCGGTGAGCAGCAGGGCCAGGGCCAGGCCGACGGACACGGCTCGTTCACGTGATGTTCGCACCGGATCACCATGTCGGGTGCGAATGAGAGTCCGGTGAGAATCCCTTGGCTACCATCGGGGGCATCATGCGGGTACTGGTGGCCGAGGACGACGATGCCGTGCGCACGGCGGTCGAGCTGGCGCTGAGCACCGCGGGCCACGAGGTGCGCGGGGTGGGCGACGGTGGGCTGGCGCTGGCCGAGATCGCGGACTGGCGGCCGGACGCGGTGGTCCTCGACCTGCTCATGCCCTTCACCGACGGCCTCACCGTGTGCCGCCGGTTGCGCGCCAGCGGTGACCGCACGCCGATCCTGGTGCTGACCGCCAGGGACACGGTGGGCGACCGGATCGCCGGGCTGGACGCCGGGGCCGATGACTACCTGGTCAAGCCGTTCGACCTGGACGAGTTGCTGGCCAGGGTGCGGGCGCTGCTGCGCAGGGCCTACCCGGCGGATCCGGCGATCCTGCGACACGGGGATCTCATCGTGGACACCGCCGCCCGGCTGGTGCGGCGCGGGGACCGGCGGATCGAGTTGAGCCGCACCGAGTTCGCCCTGCTGGAGGTGCTCGCGCGCAACGCGGGCCGGGCGCTGCCGCGGGAGTCGATCATCGAGCTGGTGTGGGGTCCCGGACTGTCCACCGCGAACTCGCTGGCGGTGTATATCCGGTATCTGCGCGGCAAGCTGGAGACGCCTGGCGAGCCCCCGTTGCTGCACACCATTCGCGGACTTGGATATCGACTGGGTGATCCGTGAGGCGCCGGTGGCCGTTGCGGGCCAGAATCGCTGTCACCGGCGCGCTGGCGGTCGCGCTGACATCCACGGCGATGGCGGTGACCGCCTACCTGCTGTTCGCGGGTGAGCTGCACCGGTCGACCGACCTGGGTTTACAGCGGGAGGTGACTCGGCTGAAACGCGTGGCCCTCGACGCCTGGATCCCCGCCGGCCCCTGCGAGTTCATCACCGCGCCCGCGTGCGCGCAGAAGGTGACCGCGGACGGGCGGATCACCGACGACGCCGGTCTGCCGGTCACCGAGGAGACCCGCGCGGTCGCCGCGGGCAGGCGCACCGCCTTCTTCAGCGCGGCCACCATCGGCGGCCACCCGGTGCGCATGCTCACCTCCCCGCTGGCCGAGGGGGTGGCGGTGCAGGTGGCGGTGCGCTCGGACCGCACCGACGACAGCCTCACCCGGATCGGCTGGGCACTCATCGGCGCCGGACTGGTCGGCGTCGCGGTGGCCGCCGCGGCCGGATACCTGGTGGCGCGCACCGGTTTGCGCCCCGTGGCCGCACTCACCGAGGCGGCTGAGCTGGTGGCCGCGAACCGGGATCCCCAGGCCCGCATCGAGGTCGACGGCGCGGACGAGCTGGCCCGGCTGTCCGCCGGGTTCAACACCATGCTCGCCGAACTGGACGCCGCCCTTGCCGCGCAACGACAACTGGTCGCCGACGCCTCGCACGAACTGCGTACCCCGCTGACCGGCCTGCGTGCCAACATCGACCTGCTGCGCCGCGCCGACCAGCTCACCCAGACCCAGCGCGGCGACGTGCTCACCGCCCTGCACACCCAGGCCACCCGGCTCACCGGGCTGGTCACCGACCTGATCGAACTGGCCCGCGGCGAGGAAGCCGCCGACCCGGCCGAGGAACTCCGCCTGGACCTGTTGGTCGAGCACGTGGCCGCCGAGGTGGGCGCCCACTGGCCACGCACCGCCTTCTGCCTGGACCTGGATCCGACCGCGATCACCGGCCAGCCCGGCAGGCTGGCCCGCGCGGTGCGCAACCTGCTGGACAACGCGGGCAAGTTCAGCCCACCCGGTGGGATCGTGCGGGTGTCCTTGCACGACAAGGAGTTGCGGGTGCTCGACCAGGGCCCGGGGATCCCGGCCGCGGACCTGGACCTGGTGTTCGAGCGCTTCTACCGCTCCCCCGCGGCCCGTTCGCTGCCAGGCTCCGGACTCGGCCTGGCGATCGTCGGCCAGGTCGCACGAGCCCACGGCGCGACCGTCTCCGCGGAGTCCCCCGAGGGCGGCGGCACATTGCTGCGCATGCGCTTCAACTGACCCCCGGCGTGTTGGCCGTTCTCGTACGCAGTCTTGGCCGTTGTCGTACACAGTCTTGGCCGAACTGGTACACCCTCCGGCCAACACACCGCCCACAACGGCCAACACACCGTCCAGTTCGGCCAACACACCGTACGAGAACGGCCAACACTGGGGGCTTTGGTTGGTCGCGGACTCCTTGTGGACTATTGCCACACAATGGGCGTTGTGAGAAAGATGTCCACATGCCCGTTGTCCGGCGTCATCTCGCGCTGGGAGCCGCGCTCGCGGTTCTCGGCGCGCTTGTCACCCCGGTGTCCGCGACCGCCGCTCCGGCGGACCGGCAGGACGCGTTCACGGCCGCCGCCACCGAGTTCGGCGTGCCGCCGAGTGTGTTGCTCGGCGTCTCGTACCTCCAGTCGCGCTGGGATGCCAACGCGGGGGAACCGAGCCGCGGTGCGGGCTTCGGGCCCATGCACCTCACCGACGCGCGGGGCCTCGGCGTCGCCCCGGACACCCACCACGGGGACGGCGCCGAGGACCCGCGCGGGGACACCGCCCGGCCACTCCGGCTGCCCGAACCCGCACCGGCCGGGGCCTCCCCCGCCGGACTACAGACCCTGGACCTGGCCGCGCGGCTGACCGGGGCCGAACCGGCGAGGTTGCGCTCGGATCCGGCGGTCAACATCCGCGGTGGCGCGGCCGTGCTGGCACAGTACCAGCGGGAGTTACGCGGCGGCGGCGCGGCCGGGGACTGGTACGGGGCGGTGGCCAGGTACAGCGGGGCCACCGACACCGCGACCGCCCGCCGGTTCGCCGACGACGTGTTCGAGTTGCTGCGCACCGGCGCGGACCGGGTCACCGACGACGGCCACCGGGTCCGGCTGACCGCCGATCCCGGCATCAGCCCGCGAGTGTCCCAAGTGGACGGTCTCGGCCTGCGCGCGCCGAAGCCCGCGGCCACCGAATGCCCGAGGAACCTGGGCTGTGAATGGATTCCGGCCCCGTACGAGCACTTCGACCCGACCAAACCGGGCAGCTACGGCAACCACGACCAGGCCGACCGGCCGCGCGATCTGAAGATCAAGTACATCATCGTGCACGACACCGAGGGCTACTACGACACCACGCTGCGGCTGGTGCAGAACCCGAAGTACGTGAGCTGGCAGTACACCCTGCGCTCGGTCGACGGCCACGTGGCCCAGCACGTCAAGGCCGAGGACGTGGCCTGGCAGGCCGGGAACTGGTACATCAACTCGCACTCCATCGGCCTGGAGCACGAGGGTTTCGCGGCCAAGGGCACCTGGTACACCGAGGCGATGTACCGCTCCTCGGCGCGGCTGGTGCGCTACCTGGCGCACAAGTACGACATCCCCCTGGACCGCGGGCACATCCTGGGTCACGACAACGTGCCCGGCACCACCCCGGCCACCGTGCGCGGCATGCACTGGGACCCGGGCCCCTACTGGGACTGGGCGCACTACTTCGACCTGCTCGGCGCGCCCTTCCAGACCAGCACCGGACCATGGGCCGGGATCGTCACCATCAAACCGGACTACGCCACCCACCACCCGGCGATGTACGGCTGTGACAGCGCCAAACCCGCCGACCCCTGCCCGGTCCGCGGCACCACCTCGGTGTTCCTGCACACCGAACCCAGCGCGGACGCCCCACTGGTCAAGGACCCAGGGCTGCGGCCGGACGGCAGCAACAGCACCCGGCACGTCAGCGACTACGGCGGCCGGGTGGACACCGGACAGCGCTTCGCGGTGGCCGAACGGCGCGGCGAGTGGACCGCGATCTGGTACCTGGGCCAGAAAGCCTGGTTCCACAACCCGCGATCCAAGCCGACCGCGGTGAACAGCACCGGCTACACCGTCACCCCGCGCCCCGGCCTGACCGAGGTCCCGGTGTTCGGCCGGGCCTACCCGGAGGAAGCCGCCTACGAAGGCACCGGCGTGCCCTATCAGCCGATCGCGCCGTTGCAGTACAGCATGCGCGCCGGGGAGAAGTACGTGCTCGCCGAGCACAACGTCTCCACCGACTACTACTTCGCGCAGAACTGGGAGGGTCCGCGGACCGTGGTGCGCGGCAAGGACAAGTACTACCAGGTGTTCTTCGGGCACCGGGCGTTCTTCGTGAAGGCCGCGGACGTCCGGCTCAGCCCGAGCTGGTAGTCCCGGTGGCACCCGGCGGAGGCGTCCCTCACCGCCTCCGCCGGGTCCACGCCCCCTCAGCGGTACCTGGCTCAGCCGTATTTGACCGTGATGTCGCCGGAGTCGGTGGACGCGGAGATCGTGCGCGGGCTGCCCGCCTCCTGGGTGACCGCGACCTCCCGCTTGCCCGAGTCGGCCTTGGTGGTCACCTGGTATCCGGCGGGCTCCTTGGGCACCGTGATGGTGACGGCGCCGCTGCCGGCCTGGGTCAGCACGGTGGTCGGCGCGGCGGCGAAGGCGGCCTCGATGTCACCGGAGTCCGTGCGCAGCTCGGCCTTGGGCGAACGCGCGCCGGAGGTGGTGACCTTGCCCGAGCCGGTGCGCGCCCACAGCGCGGCCACCGGGTTGTCCGCGCGCACGTCCCCGGAGTCGGTTTCCAGGCGCAGGTCGCCCTTGACGTCGGCGACCACGACCGTGCCGGAGTTGGTCTTGAGCTGCACCGCGATCGAGGCGGGCACGGTGATCACGTAGTCGATCCCGCAGTTGTTCGGACAGGTCGGCGGGGTGATCCGCAGCGTCTCCCCCGACCACTCCTCGTGCGCGATGGGCTTGGTGCTGGCCCACTCCAGCTTCCTGGTGACGCTGACCTTGCCGTCCCCACCGGCCCGGACCTCGACGTCCCCGCTGTACAGGGTCACCTCCAGCTTGGTGACCTTCTGCTCGAAATCCTGCTGCTGGGTCTCCCGGTTGCGCGCGACCAGCGAGCACCCCGACAACAGCACGGCGCCAGTGAGCAGCGCCGCCCCCACCTTGAACATCCTCATGCGGGCAACCGTAGTGACCACCGGGCGCGCGCACGATCGGGTCACCACCTCCGGTGGGGGTAGGGCTAGCCCCACCCCCACCGGGTGACTCACGGAGCCGACGGACCCACGTCGGCCTTCTGCAGCGGCTTGCGGGCCACCGAACCACCGAACTCGTCCGCGCCCACGTCCAGCTTGCCGCTGCGCTCGTGCGGGTCGAAGTCGTTGGTGACAAAGGAATAGCTGCCAGCCCCGGCGTCGATGGCCGGGCTGCCCGAGCTGAGTCGCTTGAGCCCGTTGGCGTCGGTGACCAGCTTCGGGTCGACGTTGCGGTAGCCGCCCGAGGGCATGCCCGCGCCGGCGCCGTAGGCGATGTTGCCCTCGTACTTGACCGTGGACCCGGCGCGCATGTTCACCAGCGAACCGGAGCTGCCCACGATGATGTTGTTGGCCAGCACGCAGTCCTTGGGCAGGAAGTCGCCGCCGTCGCTGTCCACCACCGAGCTGGTGCCCAGCAGGGTGTTGTAGGCGACGACGACCCGGTCCGGCCGGTCGTGCCCGGTGCTGGTCGGCGAGCTGTCCGCCTCCGAGCCCTTGCCGAAGACCAGCGCGCGTCCACCGGTGGCCGCCACGTAGTTGTTGATGATCTTGTGGTCGTTGCCGTGGAAGCGGATGCCGGTGTTGCCCAGCAGCAGGTTGCCCTCCACCAGGTTGCGGTGGCCGTGCCGCAGCACGATGTAGCCCTTGCTGTCCCGGATGGTGTTGTACCGGATGGTGTTGTCCGATGCCTTCACCGAGATCGCCTCGGGGTCGCCGTTGGCCTTCTCGAACAGGTTGTGCTCGATGACCGCGTTGGCCGAGTAGCTCTGCTTGTGGCTGAAGCCCAGGCGGATCGACTCACCGCCGTTGGCCCCGGCGAAGGTGTGATTGTAGAAGTAGTTGTGGTGCACCTTGGTGCGCTTGGCGACGTTGTCGCTCGGCCCGGCGATCTGCAGGAAGACCCCGGCGGTGCTGCGGTTCTGGAAGGTGTTGCGGTCGATCTCCACGTCGTTTCCGTTGATGTTGACCCAGTTCCCGTCACCGGCGAACTGGATCGTGTTGCGGCTCAACCGGATGTGGTGCGCCCCGGTCGGCACGGACAGCGAACCGCCGTGCCGCAGGGAGAATCCGTTCAGCGTCACGTAACTGACGTTGTCGAAGGCGAACCCGGTGGACCCGGTGATGACCGCCTTGCCAACGTTTGCCGCGCTGACCGTGATCGGCGCGGACGCGGTGCCGGAACGGCGGACGGTGATGGCACCGGTGGCGTTGTAACTGCCGTCGGCCAGTTCGATCCGGTCGCCCGGTTTGGCCGAGTTGAGCGCGTTCTGCAGGGCGGACAGGCTGTTCACCCGCACCACTTCGGCGCCGGTGGACCCGGCCGTCGCGGCAGACGGCAGGGTGAGGACGATAGCGGCGGCCAGAACAGGCAGCAGCATGGCGGTTCGTTGCTTCATGTGCCAGCTCTCCAGTGAGACGGCGCGGCGGTGAGCACACGCTAGGTACACATCCGATGTTTAGTCAAGAACCCTGCCGAAGTCCGTTGATCATGGATGTGAACAGCCAGGTCAGGGACTCGGGACTATTTGACATCGTCGAAACGCGATGTTTCCCTGCGCGGGCCGCCCGCCGGGGAGGCGGCTGTTCGCAAGGAGATTGTCATATGCGGGGCATGCGATTTTTCACGGTTTCCGAGCTGACCACTCGGGCAAACGTGGCAGAACGCACTATTCGGGAGTACCGGACCAAGGGATTACTGCCGCCGGTGCCTATGATCAATGGCCGGCTGCGCTTTGGTGACGAACACCTCACCGCGATCCGGCGCATCTCCGAATACCAGCGAGAGGGCCTCAACCTGGCCGCGATCCGGCGACTCATGGCCGAAGCGGCGCACACCCCGCTGACCGGCCTGCTCCAGGAATTCCACCGGCTGCACCGGGCCGGCAGCGCGGCCGCGCGCCCGCTGGTCGACCACGGCGTCGTGCTGATCACCGGGGACGGGGTGCGGCCGGGGGCGTCCGCGCTGCTCACCGCGGTGGCCCGGCTGGAGCGGATCGGCGTGCCGTACCGGGCGGGGCTGCTCTTCCTGGCTGAACTGTTTGCGCCACTGGGCTTCCAGCCGGAATCACTCACCACCGCACTGGACGGCCTGCGCCGCGCGGTGCCTGCGACCGGTCCCGGACTGCTGAGTCACCAGGTGGTGCACGCGGTGATCGGCGAGGTGGTCGGTCTGCGGCTGCACCGGCTACTCGGCCGCTGCTCCTGTCCGGACTCCGGCGGGAACTCATGCCGGTCCTAGTCGATTCCGGAAACCGCGCGCATGCTGAATTCATGAACCTCAGGAAAGCGATGGCGTTCGGCGTCATCACACTGGCGGCCGCCACGTTGTTCGCACCGTCGGCAATGGCGAACCAGAACACCGGCACCGTGAACTATCCGGGCGGCAATCGCCTGGAGGTGGATCCAGTCCTTCTCCTGGAGTGGCTGCGGTGACTGGAAGACCTCGGCGAAAATGATCGGGAACAACCCGAAGAACGCGGCCTGGATCAAGAACAGGGCCACCTTCACCGCCACCGGCATCGGCGCCAACTCCGAGGCGGTGGCGCACGTGCCCAAGTACGGCACGCCGCGCAGCGCGATCGCGCGGGTCTGAGCCGATGCCCGGCCGGCCGGTGGTGCTGAGGTGGCTGCCGGTGGCGGTCGCGCTGGCGGTGGCCCTGGCCACGCTGTACTGGCCCACCGGCCCGCCTGCCCCGCTGTCCCCGCTCGCCCGCCAGCTCGAAGGGCTGCGCGCGGACAACGGGCTCTTCTACCGCCCAGCCCTGGCCACCTCGGCCGCGCCCAGCCTGTCCGAGACGGCCTACGCCGACCAGGTGCTGGCACTGGCCGGACAACGCCCGCCCGCACTCGCCCCCGGCGCGGTGCCCCGGCCGAGCTGACCGGCCCGGCGGTGTGGAACCGCTGGTACCTCAACCGGATCGGGCATGCCACCGGTGTCCCCGCCGGCGCCCCGGACCCGGAGCGGATCCGCGCCGCGGTCCAGCCCGGCGGCTACCTCGAGGATGGCGCGGCGGAGGACTGGAGCAGGCTGGCCACCACCGCCGCCGGGCTGGAAGTCCTGTCCGACAACGACATCCGGGTCGACCAGGCCACCCGGCAGCGGATCTCCGGCTGGCTGGACGCCCGCGCCGCCGAGCTGACCAACCCCTATCAGGCGTGCACGCTGCGCGCCGCCACCAGGGCACTCGGCCTGGCCGACCCGGCCGCGATCCGGGCCCAGGCCGGCCTCGGCGACGACGACCGGCTGCTGGTGACCGGGGTCGACGAACTGGCGGGACGGGCCGAACTGGATCCGGCGACGCTGGCCAAGGCCGCGCTGACCCGCCGCGCCACCGGCCAGTCCGACAGCGCCCTGGACCGGCGCGCGCTGATCGCCCTGTCCGGCGCGGTGCCGGCGGAGATCACCAAGGAGGCCGCCACGCGCTGGGTGAACCTGCGGCAGCTCCAGATCAGGCTCGCGCCGGACCTCCCGCTGCCGCGACTGACCGACTGGCGGCCGACGAACCGGGCGGAGCGGCTCACCGCCTGGCGGCTGCTCGGCCTCACCAGCGACGCGGCGCCACCGCGCCTGCGCGCCGAACTGGCCACCCTGCCCGGACTGCTGACGCGGGAAGCGGGCGCGCTCAGCCTGCGTGAGCTGCGCGCCGGAGTGGAGTCGTTGCGCCGCAACAACATCCCGGCGCCCACTACCGCGATCGCGCGAGCCGTGACCGCGACCTGTCCGCCACCGCCGACGCGCTGTGGCTGACCGCCAACCCCTGATCGGCAGCGAACTGTGCTCAGACTCGACCGGATCGTGCGCGTACATGTGCGCCAAGGCATCCGCACCACCGTGCTGGACGAGGTGTCCCTGCACGTGGCCGCCGGGGAGCTGGTCGCGCTGCGCGGCGCGTCCGGCTCCGGCAAGACCACCCTGCTCGCGGTGGCCGGACTGCTGGCCCGCCCGGACGCAGGCACGGTGCGGCTGGCCGGGCAGGACACCCGGGAGCTGAGCGAGGCGCGGCTGGCCAGGATGCGGCGGGAGGAGCTGGGTTTCGTGTTCCAGTCCGGCCACCTGCTGCCGCACCTGAGCGCGGTGCGCAACGTCGCGCTGGCCGTGCCCGGTCCGGCCGCCGCCGCGACCGCGCGGGCCGAACAGGCACTGGCCGGACTGGGTCTGCACCCGCGGCGGCATCACCTCCCCGGGCTGCTCTCCGGTGGTGAGGCGCAACGGGTGGCCCTGGCCAGGGCGCTGGTCAACCGGCCGTCGCTGCTGCTGGCCGACGAACCCACCGGCAACCTCGACCCGGCCACCGGAGGGGTCGTGCTGGACCACCTGCGCGCGGCGGCCGAACTCGGCTGCGCGGTGCTGGTGGTCACCCACTCCGACACCGTCGCCGCCGCGGCCGACCGCCGCCTGCACCTGGCCGAGGGCCGGTTAACCGAGGGAGCCCGATGACCCACCGCACCCTGCTGATCGCCTGGCGCAACCTGCGGCAGTACCGCGGCCGCCTCACCCCGCTGATCCTGGTGACCGTGCTGGGCTGTCTGCTCGCCCTGCTCGCCGCCGGTCTGGTCGGCCGGGCGGCGGAGCGGACCAGGGCCGGGATCGCCGAAGGCCCGGCCCTCCGCACCATCGAACTGCGCGCCACACCCGAACGAACCGACACCCTGGCCCTGACCAGCGGAAACCTCGACAAGCTGCGCGGAGTGGAGAATCTCGGCGCGGTCGAGCCCACCCTCCAGGCCGCCTTCGGCATCAAGACCGACACCGTGCCCGGCGAGCTGCTCTACGCCACCGTGCCCCAGGACTCGCGGCGACCGCCGGTGACCGCGAGCACCCGGCCCGAGCTTTTCCCGTTGCGGGACAACGAGGTCGTGCTGCCCGCCCGCATCCAGGGCACCGGGCTGGAGGTCACCGCCACCCGGCAGGTCGCCCCAGGGCAGGGCGAGCCGCTCACCGAGCGGATCCAGGTGGCCGGGCTCTACGATCCGGCCTACGCCGATCCCGCGCTGACGGTCCGCCTGGCCGCGGCCAAGGCCGGTGTGCCCGAGGCGGACTTCCTTTCCCAGCAAGGATATTCCTCGGCGAACGTGCTGGTGGCCCAGGCCGATGAGGTGCCGGCCGCGCTGGAACTGTTGTCCACCTTCGCCTATCTCGTACTGGCCCTGCTGCTGGCGTTCAGCCTGTTCTCCGGCCTGACCCTGGCCGGTTCGTTCGTGCGCGGCCGGACCAGGGAGATCGGCGTGCTCAAGGCGATCGGCTTCCCCCGCCGCCGGATCCTGGCCCTGCTGCTGACCGAACTGGCCATCGCCGGGCTGCTCGCCGGGGCGGCGGGCGTGCTGCTGGGCAACCTCGCGGTCGCCGCCGCCACCGCCGGCCTCGGCGGCCGCACCCTGCTCGGCGCACTCCGCCCGGCCATCCGGGCCGCAGCCCTGCCGCCCGAACGCGCCCTGCGGGAGTGGTGACCACGCGCCGGATCGCCGCACTGGGCCTGGCCGTGCTGCTGCTGGCCGGTTGCGCCCGCCCGCTGAGCACCGACTGGGCCGCGGCAGGCTCGTTCGTCGTGGTCCGGGACGGCGACCGGAAACTATTGGTCGGCCTGGACACCGCCACCGCCCAGGCCCTGCCGCTGGCCAGACTGCCCGGCACCGCCGCCCCGGACCGGCCACTGGACACCGCGCTGCTCACGGTCGCCGCCCGCCCCCTGATCCTCTCCGGCCTCGACGACGGCCTCGGCGCGGAGGTGCTGGAACTGGACCGCACCGGCCGAACCCTCCGTCCACTGAGGACAGTCCCGGCCGCCCAATACCCGACCGCCCTGGACCAGGGCCTGCTCGGGATCGGCCGCACCGTCCGCACCTACCACGCGCCCGACCTCGACCAGCTGACCGAGGACACCTGGCCCGAGGTGATCACCACCGGCGACGGCCGCTGCCTGGCAGGCACCACCCCGAACCGCACCGGCACGTTCCGCCGCGGCGCGGGAGTTCCGGTCCCACTGGGCCGCGGCGACCTGCCGGTGTCGATCTCCTGCCTGCCCGGCCTGGCCCGGCTGAGCCTGGTCCGCGACGGCGAGATCGGGGCGCCGGGCCGGACCGTGCTGGTGCGCGGATCCACCGCGCCCCAACCCTTCGAGACCGGCCCCGACCCGCGTGCCGTGCGGCTGATCAGCGCTGGCCTGGCCGCGGTGGACGTCGCCAAGGACGAGGGCAGGGCGATCCGGCTGATCGAACTGCCCGGCGAGACCATGACCTACCTGTCCCGGCTCGGCTAGCGGCGGTCCGGGTTCCTGATCGGTTGTCCCTGGAACCAGGTCGACAACATCGACCGGCATCCCTGGGATGAGGGGGTGAGTCCAGCGACGTTCACCGGCTACAACAGCATCATGCCCACCGAACGCGAGCCGAGCCCGGGAGAGCGCGATGATCGCCTCGGGCCCGGCTGGAGTTCCTCGGCGTTCTTCCACCCGTGGGCGGCCGGGCCGCCGTCGCCGAAGTACCGGTGGTCGATGTTCGACACCGCCGCCCAGGCGATCGGCGACCTGGCCCGCTGCCTGGACGACGGGGAGGCGGGCGAACGCGGCCCCCAGGCCGCGACCCTGCTGCGGGCCCTCAGGCGGCCACGCGACCTGGTGGTGCACCTCGACGCCAGCTGGGTGTGCGTCGTCTACCAGGTCGACCGCGGGGCGCACCTGACCGATGTGGCCGACGCGGTCTTCGCCCAGTGGCGGCAGCACTGGTTCGCCCGCCGCTTCGAGTTCCTCAACGCCAACCGCCCCGTGATCTGCTAGCGGCGGGTGTAGGTCTTGCGGTCGGCCAGTCGCTCCGGCTCCCCCGGCGGGGTGAACAGCAGGTCGATCACCTGCCGGTCCGGCGTCTCGAACCGGATGACCGTACGCATCCGGATGGTCTTGCCGATGTAGGCGTCGCCCAGCACGCCCTGGTCCACGAACTCACCCGTCATGTTCAGCTCGGCCGAGCCGTTGTCGGAGGGGCCGTGGTAGCTCATCATGGCCGCGTTGAGCGCGTCGATGGTGACGAACTCGTACTGCTTGGCCATGTTCGCGTGCGCCAGCCAGCCGAGCCGGTAGTACGGGCCGCCGTTGAAGGTGCCGGTCAGCTCCTCCTGGAGGTGGCGGCCGCCGGTGCCCTCCACCCAGCGGCGGGTGCCCTTGACGTCCTTGGCCACCAACGGTTTCTCCGGGGTGCCGCCGGCGATGAAGGTGCGCATCTCCACCTCCCACTCACCGATGAGCGGTTGCAGGCGCTGGTGTGCCGGGCCGGGCAGGCCGTTGCGGACCAGGGTGGGCACCTCGGGGCTGGCCGGGGCGGAGGCGCAGGAGGCGAGCAGGGTCAGGGTCAGTGCGACGGTGGTCGCGAGAAGTCTGGTGAGCACGGGGGAAGTCTGTGATCGGCGGTCAGCCGGAACAACAGTCGATCATCAATGGTTCCGATTAGCCGGGCTAATCGATCGGCGAGTACTCGGCGGCCAGGTCCACGAAGGCCCGGACCTCGGCCGAGTCCTGTTGCCACACCGGGACGGCCAGCATCGGCGGCAGGTCCCTGATCGGCACCGCGACCAGGCCGGGGAACGGCATCCGGTCCAGCACCCCGGCCACCGAGCAGTGCAGGCCGATGCCGCGGGCGACCAGGATCAGCGCGTCGTCGACCAGCATGCTGGTCTTGCCGGTCAGCGTGCACAGGTCATCGGAGGTCTGTGGGATCGGGCGGCCGGAGGGGGTGACCACCGGGGTCCAGGCGGCCCGGTGCGCGGGCGGCGCGGAGTTGGTGGGGTTGCACAGCAGGTGCCCGGCCAGGTCCTCGACGCAGATGGACTCGCCGCGGGCCAGTGGGTGATCGGCCGGGGTGACCAGTGCCCGTGCATGTTTGGCCAGCACCGGTCCGACGCCGAGTCCGGTGTCCCGCAACAGTTCCGGGTCACCCGGGGACCAGGTGAGCACCACCTGCGCGCCGGCGAAGACCGGCAGCAGGTCCGGGCCGATCTCGGTGGCGTTGAGCCGGATCGCGCACCGCGGGTGCCTGGCCTCGAAGGCCCGCACCAGTCCGGTGACGAAGTCCAGGCCCATCGACGGGTGATAACCCACCCGCAGCGTGCCGTTGACCCCGCGCGCGAGCACCTGGCACGCGCGCAGGGTGCTCAGCAGCTGCTCGTGCCCGGCCCTGGCGCCGGTGAGGAACTCCTCGCCCAGCCCGGTGAGCCGGACCGAGCGGCTGGTCCGCTCGAACAGCGTGCCGCCGATCTCCCGCTCCAGGGCCCGGATCGTCTGGCTCACCCGCCCCTGGGTCAGGTGCAGGCGAGCCGCGGTGCGGCCGAAGTGGAGTTCCTCGGCCAGCACCAGGAAAGCCTCGATCTCGCGTAACTCCATCAGTCCATCGTGACCACGACCCGGCCGACGGAGTCGCCGTCGGCGAGTCGTTGCAGGCCAGCTGGCGCCTCGGCCAGTGGCAGCCGCTCGCCGACCAGCGGGTCGAGCAGGCCCTGATCGGCCAGTGCGGCCAGTTCCAGGCTCGCCTGGCGGACCGAGGCCGGGTCCTTGTGCGTGTACAGGCCCCAGTGCAGGCCCAGCAGCGAGTAGTTCTTGACCAGGGCGTGGTTCATCGCCGCGCTGGGGATCTCGCCGCTGGCGAAGCCGACGATGACGATCCGGCCCTCGAAGGCGATGACCTTGGTGGAGGCGCGGAAGGAGTCGCCGCCGACCGGGTCGTAGACCACGTCCACGCCGCGGCCGCCGGTGAACTCCTTCACCGTGGCGATCACGTCCTCCTGCTTGCGGTCGATCACCAGGTCCGCGCCCAGCTGCTTGGCCACCTCGGCCTTGCGCGCGCCGCCGACCACGCCGATCACCGTGGCGCCCGCTGCCTTGCCCAGCTGGATGGCCGCGCTGCCGACCCCGCCTGCGGCCGCGTGCACGAGCAGGGTCTCGCCCTCGGCCAGCTCCGCCCGGCGGCGCAGGCCGAACCAGCCGGTCTGGTAGGCGATGTGGAACCCGGCGGCCTGCGCGTCGTCGAGGGACTCCGGCGCCGGGATCACCTCGTTCGCGTTGACTGTGACGTATTCGGCAAGTCCGCCGTTGGGCGGCGCGGGGGTGGCGATGACGCGATCGCCGACCGACCAGCCGGTCGCGCCCTCACCGAGCGCGACCACTTCACCGCAAAGCTCGACCCCCGGTGTGAACGGCAGTGGCGGGCGAACCTGGTACTGACCACGGCAGATCAGCACGTCCGGGAAGTTCAGCGCGGTCGCCCGGACCTTCACCAGCAGCTGGCCGGGGCCTGCCACCGGGTCCGGAACCTCGTCCAGCTTGAGCACATCCCGCGGCTCGCCCAGCTCGTGCACCCGCCATGCCCGCACTACACACCTCCACGCACCGTGATCGGTCAGCCCCCATCGTGTCATGTCTGCACGACACGCAAAACACGGCCATATTGGGCGCGCTTGCGCGGGGGACCCCTACATGTAGTATCCGTTCCGCTGATGGTTCACCGGGCACGCAAACGCCCGGTGAGGCAACAGGGAACCCGGTGCGACTCCGGGACTGCCCCGCAGCGGTGAGTGGGAACGACCGCCGTCACCGGCCGAGCGATCGAGCCGGTACAGCACTGGACGCCACGGTCCGGGAAGCGACGGCCAGTAGGAGACCGGCCTCGGCCGGCACGCCCACGAGTCCGAAGACCTGCCGTCAGCGGGCGCACCGACGGTGTGCCCGGTTCGCGGTCTCGTGGGAAGGCCGAGCGGACGACTGAGCGGCGTACCAGCGCCCCGGTCGGCCCTCGCCTGCCTCTGACTCCGCGGCCCATCGGCGCCGACGCTCGCGAGGAGAGACGACCTGTATGACCGCATCGCCTGCGAGCTGTAGCGAGCCTCAGAGCTAACGCCTCACCAAGCTTCCCCAGCGACGGCAACCGAACCCGCACCCGGGTGCTCGGTCGCCCGGCGCTGCCCTCGTCCGCCCAGCACACATTTTGGAGCAGCTTTCGTGTCAGTGCATTCGCCAGAGATCGCGCCGGGCGCGGTCACGGTGATCCGCCGCAACGGCGCGGTGTCCCCGTTCGAGTCGGGCAAGATCTCGGTCGCGATGACCAAGGCCTGGCTGGCCGTGGAGGGCACCGACGCCGGCGCCTCGCCGCGCGTACGGGAACAGATCGCCGAGCTGACCCAGTCGGTGGAACAGGCTCTGTTGCGGCACGCCGGTCCGGACCGGCCGCTGCACATCGAGCAGATCCAGGACCAGGTCGAACTGACCCTCATGCGGGCCGGGCACCAGAAGGTCGCCCGCGCTTACGTGCTCTACCGCGAGGAGCACACCAAGGCCCGCGCGGAGTCCACGCCCAAGGCCGCGCCGCAGTTCTCGGTGCGTCAGGCCGACGGCACGCTGGCCCCGCTGGACACCGCGCGGCTCGCGCTGGTGATCCAGGAGTCCTGCGCCGGGCTGACCGCGGTCTCCGCGGAGACCGTGCTCGCCGAGACCATGCGCAACCTGTACAACGGGATCAGCCCGGCCGAGCTGAGCGTGGCGCCGGTGATGGCCGCGCGCACCATGGTCGAGAACGACCCGAACTACTCCTACGTCAGCGCCCGGCTGCTGCTGGACAAGGCACGCGGTGAGGCCCTCGGCTTCCTCGCGGGCGAGGAGCGGGTGGCCAGCCACGCGCAGATGACCGAGCAGTACCCGGTCTACTTCGCCGAGTTCATCCGCCGCGGCGTTGAGCTGGACCAGCTCGACACCGAACTGGCCAAGTTCGACCTGGAGCGCCTGGGCGCGGCCCTGGTCGCCGACCGCGACCTGCAGTTCCAGTTCCTCGGCATGCAGACCCTCTACGACCGGTACCTGTTGCACAGCGACGAGGTCCGCTACGAGCTGCCGCAGGCCTTCTTCATGCGGGTGGCCATGGGCCTGGCGCTGCGCGAGGACGACCGCGAGGCGCGGGCGATCGAGTTCTACGACCTGATCTCCAGCTTCGACTTCATGTGCTCCACCCCCACGCTGTTCAACGCGGGCACCACCCGCTCGCAGCTGTCCTCCTGCTTCCTCACCACGGTCGGCGATGACCTGGAGGGGATCTTCCACGGCATCAGCAACAACGCGCTGCTGTCCAAGTACGCCGGCGGGCTGGGCAACGACTGGACCCCGGTGCGCGGTATCGGCGCGCACATCAAGGGCACCAACGGCAAGTCCCAGGGCGTGGTGCCGTTCCTCAAGATCGCCAACGACACGGCGGTCGCGGTCAACCAGGGCGGCAAGCGCAAGGGCGCGGTCTGCGCCTACCTGGAGACCTGGCACATCGACGTCGAGGAATTCCTCGACCTGCGCAAGAACACCGGCGACGACCGGCGGCGCACGCACGACATGAACACCGCGAACTGGGTGCCGGATGAGTTCCTGCGCCGGGTGCGCGCCGACGGCCAGTGGACGCTGTTCTCCCCGGACGAGGTCCCGGACCTGCACGACGCCTACGGCCTGGAGTTCTCCCGCAAGTACGCCGAGTACGAGGCGGCCGCCGACCGCGGCGAGATCCGGGTGTTCCGCCGGGTGCAGGCCAAGGACCTGTGGCGGCGCATGCTGACCATGCTGTTCGAGACCGGTCACCCGTGGATCACCTTCAAGGACCCGTGCAACCTGCGTTCCCCGCAGCAGCACTCGGGTGTGGTGCACTCCTCGAACCTGTGCACCGAGATCACCCTGAACACCACGATCGACGAGGTCGCGGTGTGCAACCTCGGCTCGGTCAACCTGGCCCAGCACATCACCGCCGACGGCATCGACCACGCCCGGCTGGAGAAGACCGTGCGCACCGCGGTCCGCATGCTGGACAACGTGATCGACGTCAACTTCTACACCATCCCCGAGGCGCGCCGGTCCAACATGCGGCACCGTCCGGTCGGCCTTGGCCTGATGGGCTTCCAGGACGCGCTCTACGCGCTGCGCCTGCCGATGGCCTCGCCGGGCGCGGTGGAGTTCGCCGACCGCAGCATGGAGGAGATCTCCTACTACGCGATCTCGGCCTCGGCCGAGCTGGCCGCCGAGCGCGGCGCGTACGAGTCCTTCCCCGGTTCGCTGTGGAGCAAGGGGATCCTGCCGATCGACTCGGTGCAGATCCTGGCCGACAACCGGGCAGGCGACCTCGCGGTGGACCGTTCGTCCACTTTGGACTGGGACACGCTGCGGGCGCGCGTGGTCGAGGTCGGCATGCGCAACTCCAACGTGATGGCGATCGCGCCGACCGCGACCATCGCCAACATCACCGGGGTCAACCAGTCGATCGAACCGCTGTACCGCAACCTGTACGTGAAGTCGAACATGTCCGGCGACTTCACCGTGGTCAACCCGCAGCTGGTGCGCGAGCTGAAGGAGCGCGGGCTGTGGGATGAGGTCATGATCGGCGACCTGAAGTACTTCGACGGCAGCCTCGGCGCCATCGAGCGCATCCCGGCCGAGCTGAAGTCCTTGTACGCCACCGCGTTCGAGCTGGACAGCGAATGGCTGATCGAGGCGGCGGCGCGGCGGCAGAAGTGGATCGACCAGGCCCAGTCGCTCAACCTCTACATGGCCAAGCCCAGCGGCAAGAAGCTGGACTCGCTCTACCAGCTGGCCTGGCTGCGCGGCCTGAAGACCACGTACTACCTGCGCGCGCAGAGCGCCACGCACGTGGAGAAGTCCACCCTGCGCGGCACCGACGGCAAGCTCAACGCCGTCTCCCCCGTGCTGGTGGCGCCCGAGCCCGCCCCGGCCGCGGTCTCCCCCGCCGCCGCCCAGGCCGCCGAGGCGCTGGCCTGCTCCATCACCGACCCGGACTGCGAGGCCTGCCAGTGACCGCCCTTGAACCCTCCGTGGACGCCACCGGCCTCGGCCAGATCGACCGCAGTGGCGGCCGGGTCAGCGTGGACGACAAGGCGATGATCAACTGTCGCGCCGACGTCAACCAGCTGCTGCCGCTGAAGTACAACTGGGCGTGGGACAAGTACCTCGCCGGCTGCAACAACCACTGGATGCCCACCGAGGTCTCCATGCAGGCCGACATCGCCCTGTGGAAGTCCCCGACCGGGCTCACCGACGACGAGCGCCGGGCGATCAAGCGCAACCTGGGCTTCTTCGCCACCTCGGAGTCCCTGGTGGCCAACAACATCGTGCTCGCGGTGTACCGCCACCTGACCAACCCGGAGTGCCGCCAGTACCTGCTGCGCCAGGCCTTCGAGGAGGCCGTGCACACCCACACCTTCCAGTACATCTGCGAATCGCTCGGCCTGGACGAGGGCGAGCTGTTCAACATGTACCGCGAGGTCCCGTCCATCACGGACAAGGCCGCGTGGGCGCTGCAGTACACGCAGAACCTGGAGGACCCGGAGTTCAGCACCGGCACCCCGGAGAAGGACCAGGCGTTCCTGCGGGACCTGGTCGCCTTCTACGTGGTCTTCGAGGGCATGTGGTTCTACACCGGCTTCGCCCAGATCCTGTCTCTTGGCCGCCGGAACAAGATGGTCGGCATCGCCGAGCAGTACCAGTACATCCTGCGCGATGAGTCGATCCACCTGAACTTCGGCATCGACGCGATCAACCAGATCAAGATCGAGAACCCGCACCTGTGGACCGAGGCGTTCCAGGCCGAGATCCGCACCATGCTCCGCGAGGCCTGCGAGCTGGAAGTGGCCTACGGCCGCGACACCATGCCCAACGGCCTGCTCGGCCTCAACTCCGAGCTGTGCGAGCAGTACATGCACTTCATCACCAACCGGCGCTGCGCCCAGATCGGCCTGACCCCGGTGTTCCCGGAGGCGGACAACCCGTTCCCGTGGATGTCGGAGATGATGGATCTGAAGAAGGAGAAGAACTTCTTCGAGACCAGGGTCATCGAGTACCAGACCGGTGGCGCGCTCGACTGGGACTGACCTGATCGTGTGGGGTCGCCACGGCTGCGGTCGCGGCGACCCCACACGCAGCTAACCTGATGCCATGGCCTCGGTTACCTTGCGTGACTTCGTCTGGACCGTCGATCCCAAGCTGGTTGGGGTAGAAGGAATTTCGGCCGAGCTGAGGCCGCGAACCCGCAAGATCGACATCAACATCGCTCGCCTGGTCCGAATCAACACACTGGCCACATCCTGCCCAGCCCGGTTCGACAGCTACTTCCCTGAAGCCCGGATTCTTCTGTCCTATTTGGACACTCCCCTGGACGGACCGCTGCGACTCCGTCCGGATGTGACACGAACCAGCTCTCATCACATTCGACACTTCGTGGTGGAGTCGCTGGGACTGGCCATGCTCACCGCCGCGGTGGAGGCCAGCGGCCGTTGGCATCGCCGGGGCTCCCTGCATCATCTCGACGCGTTGCCGATCGGGCCGGGCAGATCCTACCGGAAGCCAGGAATCAAGCCAGATCTGCTGTTCGGCTGGCCCAAACGTCGACTCGCCGGCGAGGCCAGGGGACGTTACCGGAAGGCGCCGTCGAGGGCGTTGGCTGCCAATCTGAGACGTCTCGATGAGCTTCTGAGGTGGTCCCAGTACCACCAGGATCATCCGTTCGTCATGAGCTGGGCATATGCGAACGAACAGGAGATCACCGTGGATCTGTTCGTTCCTCGCAACAAGCCACGTCAGCCAGCCGGCCAGGCTGACGACACCGCACAGGACGCAGACGGCACGTCGCAGAAGGTGGGAGTGCTGGCCAACGAGTCGCAGGTCGAGCAAAATTCCTGGCGGCAGGATCATCCCGTTGGGATCGCCAATGATGACTGGACTCCAGTCTCATGGCTTGCTGAACGTGCACAGGGCCAGGTGGCCAGTGTCCAAGAGACCCTGTTCACCACCGCCCCTCCGGTGGGTCGCCGCGTGTCAGGACGACGCCTCCACGGCGCATGGGCTCCACTCGACCTGTTCGGCCGCGCGGATCGACGGCTCGCCTTCGGTCTCCTCCACCAGGATTTGTCGCCGGGGGAGCAATCCGAGATGGTGGACCGCGTCAGTCGGCGGACAGACGGGAACCCGGGCACGGCCTTGGATATCTCAGGCCGATTGGTCGTGCTGGTAACAAGCGACACGGATGGTGACCCGTGGGATCTGCTCGCCGATCGGGAGTAGTGACTGCAATCGGATAGCCCGGTAACACACTGTTGTCCCCCATTAGTGGCTTACCCAGCGACATCAGTTCTACTTTCAACCTCCACCCTCCCTATTCCGCCCAGACGCGGGCCCAGGGCCTGCGGAAACGAGGTCGGGCAGATCGAGCGCGGCCGAGCGGAGCGGATCTCACACCTTCGACCGGGTGCGTCCGGCGGTATCCGGGGGTTCAATGGTTTTACACAAGCCGTGAGTGGGGCATGATGCGCGCGCGGGTGTGTTTCGAGCAAGGGGACGTGCATGGACGTGAGCAGTCGTCCGGCCGGTGATCGCCGGTGGCTGGTCTACCTGCTCATCGGGCTCGCCTTTGTCGGGGTCTACTACCTGATTCCCAACGACGACACCGGTCGCATCGCCCGGTTCGTGGTGTATTGCCTGATCACCTCCTCGGCCGCGGTGGCCGCCCTGTACGGGGTGCGGCGCAACCGGCCGCGGCCGCTGCGGCCCTGGACGCTGATCGCGCTGGGCCAGGTCGTCTACGCGGTGGCCGACATCTGCTTCTACGTGGCGCACTACGTGCTGCGCGACCACAGCTACCCGAACGTGGCCGACATCTTCTACCTCGGGCACTACCCCCTGGTGGTGGCCGGTCTGCTGCTGCTGATCCGGATGCGCAGCCCCGGCCGGGACATGCCGGGCGTGCTGGACGCGGCCGTGCTCTCGGTCAGCGCGGGCATGATGTCCTGGCTGTACCTGATCGGCCCGCGGGCCCGGCTGGACTCGCCGCTGCTGGTCAAGGCGGCCTCGCTGGCCTACCCGATGATGGACCTGGCGATGCTCGCGGTGGCCATCCGGCTGATCATGGGCGGGGGCAGGCGCCCGGCGGCGTTCACCCTGCTGAGCACCAACCTGCTGGCGTTGTTCGCGGCCGACTCGCTCTACGTGCTGCAACAGCTCGACGGCAGCTACGCCGCCGGCAACTACCTGGACGCGATCTGGCTGACCTCCAACCTGGCCCTGGGCGCCGCGGCCCTGCACCCGACCATGCGCCAGCTCGGCGAACGCTCCACCCAGGACGCCGACACCGGGCCGAGCCTGGCCAGGATGGCGGTGCTGTCCGCGGCCGCGCTGCTCGCGCCGGTGCTGCTGCTGGTGCAGAGCGCGCACGGGGACATGACCGGGGTGCCGGTGATCGCGGTGGCCTGCGCGCTGCTGTTCGGGCTGACCATCGCCCGGCTGGCCGGCCTGGTCTCGGCGCAGCGGCGGCTGGCCATCACCGACGTGCTCACCGGCCTGTACACCCGGCGGTTCTTCGAGGCGCACCTGCCGATCGAGATCGCCAGGGCGAAACGCGCGGACGGGCACCTGGCCGTGTTCATCGTGGATGTCGACCACTTCAAGTCGATCAACGACCGGTACGGGCACCCGGCGGGTGACCACGTGCTGGTGGAGATCGCCAACCGGCTGCGCGCCTGCGCCAGGGCCGGGGACGTGGTGGCCCGCTACGGCGGCGAGGAGTTCGCGCTGCTGTTCCCCGACACCAGCCCCACCGAGCTGCCAGGGATAGCGGAACGCCTGCGGCACTGCGTGGCCAGCAGCCCGATCACCGTCTCGGCCGACACCTGGATCGCGGTCACCGTCTCGGTGGGCACGGCCTGTTTCCCGCTGCACGGCGAGCAGCCCAGCGAGCTGGTCGCGGTGGCCGACCGCGCACTGTACGCGGCCAAGGCCCAGGGCCGGGACCGGATCGTGGTCGGCCGCGCCCCCGAACCCCCGGCCGGGCGGATGGCCGATCACGCGGCCATGGTCGACTACCTGCGGCACGTGGCCGATGAGGTGGACGGCAAGCTGGCCGGTCAGGAGCACAGCCGGGCGATCAGCCGGTGGGCCCGCGAGGTCGCCGAGGTGATGAAGCTGGGTCCGGAGGCCGCGCACCAGGCCGGGCTGGGCGGACGGCTGCACGACATCGGCAAGATCGTGGTGCCGCCGGAGGTGCTGACCAAACCGGGCAGGCTGGACGAGGCCGAGTGGGAGCTGATGCGCCAGCACCCCGACCACGGCTACCGGCTGGCCGCGATGGTGCCCGACTTCGAGGTCATCGCCGACATCATCCGCCAGCACCACGAACGCTACGACGGCAGCGGCTACCCCCAGGGCCTCTCCGGCACCGACATCCGGATCGAGGCCCGGATCATCGCGGTCTGCGACGCCTGGGCGGCGATGTGCTCGGACCGCCCGTACCAGCGGGCTTTGCTGGCCCGGCAGGCGATCCAGGAACTGCGGCTGGGCAGCGGCACCCAGTTCGACCCGGACGTGGTGGCCGCGTTCCTCAAGCTCCAGCGGCGCGGAGCGGTGGGCACGCTGCGCCCGATCCGCCCCGCCACCGAGGAAGCCCAGGACCGCAGCTACCGGACGTGATCGTCCAGGCTGTTCCAGAAGGACAACTCATAGGCCTGCAACAGCCGCCCGTACCCGTGCGCGGCATGCACCGAGTCCCCGGCTTCAAGCCCCGCCCGCACCGCGTCCATGGCCAGCTCCAGGAGCTGCGGCGCCGGCGCGGCGAAGAAGTCGAAGAACCCGCGCCCCGCCTCGCTGAACCCGTAGTGGCTCTCCAGCGCTCGTGACACGGTCCCGCAGTACTCGCCCCAGGCGCCGAAGTTGACGTTGAGCGCCAGGATCACCGAGGTGATGTCCCCGTTCAACGCCAGCCAAGCCAGGTACGACGGATAGGCCTGACACCCCGGCAACGGCTGATAGTCCCGCAGCCCGTCCTCATCCAGCCCCGCCGCCGCCGCGAAGTCGACAACCCGCTCCAGCGCGATGCCCTCGCCCGCGGCCATGGTGGCGAAGTACTGCTTGGCCGCCGGCGTCTCCGCCCGCGCCGCCAGGTGCAGCAGACTGCGCCAGTCACTGCTGATCACCCGGTACTGCTCCCCGGCCAGCGCCGCGAACACCGCGACGGGCGCCTCACCCGCGGCGATCCGCGGCACCAGCCGGTTCTCCCCGTCGGCGTGCCCGAGCACATCGCGTAGACCGGCCAACGTCTCCTGCGCGGTTGGACTCATTCGCCTCTGACTTCCTGCGTGAAACCGCTGTGACGCGGGCAGCCTAGCCCGCTTTGTCGGTGCGGGGCGGTAGCTTCACGCGCATGCCGGAACCCAGCGCCGTCGAACCCGAGCTGCTGGCCGCGGCGCAACAGGACGATCAGGACGCTTTCGGGCGCCTGGTCTCCCCCTACCGCGCCCAGCTCTACGCCTACTGCTACCGCATGCTCGGCTCCACCCACGACGCCGAGGACGCCGTGCAGGACGCCTTCGTCAAGGCGTGGAAGGGAATCACCGGGTTCGAGGGGCGCGCCTCGCTCAAGGGCTGGCTCTACCGGATCGCCACCAACGTCTGCCTCGACCAGATCCGCAGGCGCCCGCGCCGCATCCTCACCGACGACTACGGCCCCCCGGCCTCCCCCGACGTGGAGATCACCGGCCCGGTCACCGAACCGATCTGGCTGGAACCCTGCCCCGACCACCTCCTCGCCCTGGACCCGGCCGCGGGCTACGAGCTGCGGGAGAGCGTCGAGCTGGCGTTTCTCGTTGCGCTGCAACACCTTCCGGCCAACCAGCGGGCAGTGCTGATCCTGCGCGAGGTGCTCGCCTTCAGCGCGGCGGAGGTGGCGGCGACCCTGGACACCTCGGTGGCCTCGGTGAACTCGGCGTTGCAGCGGGCCAGGGCGACCGTGCGGGAGCAGCCGAGATCGCAGCGGGCCGAACTGGCCGAGTTGGGGGACGCGGGGCAGCGGGAACTGCTGGCAGCGTTCATCGGCGCCTTGCAACGCTCCGATGTGGACGCCATGGTCGCGTTGCTGGCCGAGGATGTGCGGTTCACCATGCCGCCGATGCCGTTCTGGTTCGACGGGCGGGCCGATGTCATCGCCTTCCTCACCGGGGTGGTGCTGCGGGAGTCCTGGCGGCGGATTCCGGTGCGGTGCAACGGACAACTCGCGTTCGCGGCCTATATGGACCGGGGCGAGGGGCATCGGCTGGTCGCGGTGGACGTGCTCACGGTGCGGGACGGGCGGATCGCGGCGATCACCGCCTTCCCCAGCGCGGCCGTGCTCGGTGTCTTCAATCTGCCAACGGCCTTCGCCGACCTGGCAGCGGCGGAGACTTCGGCCTATGGTCGGTCTGGATGACTTCTCTCGACGATGGTGATTTCCGCGCCCAGGTGGACGTCCGGGTACGGCAGGGCGATCTTGGTCGCGACGGTTCGGCGAGCACGATCGGGATGGCGCGCTGGCTGGAGGACGCCCGGATCCGGCTGCGAATGCCCGGTTTCGAACGACTTGTCGCCACCGGTGGGTTCGGGCCGTTCGCCATCCTGCTGGTCGGCCAGGAGGTCACCCGGCTCGGTCCGGCCGGGCCGACCGGCGCCCGGGTGCAGGTGCACACCGGGATTCGCCGGGTCGGGCGGTCCTCGTTCACCTTCGAGCAGGTGATCGTGGCCGGGGGCAGGCGGGTGGGCAGTGGCGGCGCCTCGGTGGTGCTGGCCGACAGGTCGGGGCCACTCCAGCTGCCCGAGGAGCTGATCGCCGACCTCACCGAGCTGCAGCTGCCCGACACGGGATCACCCGCACCCGCCCGACCTGGGCCGGAACGACTCCAGCGCGGCCACTACTCGTACTGGGCCCCGCTGCGCTCCCGGATCGGGGACGTCGACTCCAACCAGCACGTCAACTTCAACGCCCTGGCCACCTGGTACGACGAGGCCGTGGCCGCGTTCACCGCGCACACCGCCGGGACGGGTGGCGCGGTGCCGCCGGACCTGCCGCCGTGGTCCTACCGGATCCAGTACCTCGGCGAGGTCACCTACCCCGGCGACTACGAGATCGGGCTCACGGTCCAGGCCGACACCGAGTCCGCGCACTACGAACTCGGTGTCTTCCGGGACGGCGCCTGCCTGGGTGTGGCCGACGCCGTCGGGCCCGTGGCGGGCTGACCCGCCGGGGTTACAGGCCGAGCTGGCGGGCGATGAGCATGCGCTGGACCTCGCTGGTGCCCTCGCCGATCTCCAGGATCTTGGCGTCGCGGTAGAAGCGGCCGACCGGGTACTCGTTCATGAAGCCGTAGCCGCCGAAGACCTGGGTGGCGTCGCGGGCGTTGTCCATGGCGGCGTTGGAGGCGACCAGTTTGGCGATGGCCGCTTCCTTCTTGAACGGCTCACCGCGCAGCATCTTGGCCGCGGCGTGGTGGTAGGCCAGCCGGGCGGTGTGCGCGCGGGCCTCCATGTCGGCGATCTTGAACTGGATGGCCTGGTACTCGCCGATCTTCTGGCCGAAGGCCTCCCGCTCACCGGCGTAGCGCACCGACTCGTCCACGCAGCCCTGGGCCAGGCCCACCGACAGCGCGGCGATGGCGATCCGGCCCTCGTCCAGGGTCTGCAGGAACTGGGCGTAGCCGCGGCCGCGTTCGCCGAGCAGGTTGGCCGCGGGCACCCGGACGTCCACAAAGGACAGTTCGTGGGTGTCGCTGGCGTTCCAGCCGACCTTGGAGTACTTCTTGGACACGGTGAAGCCGGGGGTGCCCGAGGGCACGATGATGGTGGAGATCTCCTTGCGGCCATCGGGTTTCTTGCCGGTGACCGCGGCCACGGTGACGAAGCCGGTGATGGTGGTGCCGGAGTTGGTGATGAACGCCTTGCTGCCGTTGATCACCCACTCGTCGCCGTCCAGCTTGGCGGTGGTGCGCATGCCGGAGGCGTCCGAGCCGCTGCCGGGTTCGGTCAGGCCGAAGGCGCCGAGCTGCTCGGCCGCGCACAGCCTGGGCAGCCACTCCGCCTTCTGCTCCGGGCTGCCGAAGCGGTGGATCGGCATGGCGCCAAGGGAAACCCCAGCCTCCAGGGTGATCGCCACCGAGGAGTCGACCCTGGCGAGTTCCTCCAGGGCCAGGCAGAGCGCGAAGTAGTCGCCGCCCATGCCGCCGTGCTCCTCGGGGAAGGGCAGGCCGAACAGGCCCATCTGCCCCATCTTGCGCACGATCTCGTACGGGAACTCGCAGTTCTCGTAGAACTCCCCGATGACCGGAGCCACCTCGTCGCGGGCGAACTCGGCCACGGTCTTGCGCAGCGCCTCGTACTCCTCGCTGAGCTGCTCGAACATCTCATCCCTCCTGGGGAGTCACGACGGCAAGGACCTGGTCCAGACCGACCTGTTGGCCGGGCTTGACCCGTAGTTCGCTGACGAGGCCGTCCACCGGGGCGGTGATGGTGTGCTCCATCTTCATGGCCTCGACGATGATCAGTGGCTGACCGGCGGTGACGGTCTCGTCCTGGGCGACCTTCACCACCAGCACGGTGCCGGGCATCGGGCTGGTGACCGGGCCGCCCGCGGCGCCGGGCGCCTCGTGCCGGGCCGCGGCCAGTCGTTCGGTCTCGGTGACCTGGTAGGTCTCGCCGTCGGCGGTGAGCCAGCAGGTGTGTCCACTTCGGACAGCGGTGAACCGGGTGGTGCGACCGCGGTGGGCCAGGGTCAGTTCGATCGCGCCGTCGGCGGCGACACGTGCCGAGGCGCTGGCCCGCTCGGGTTCGCCGTCGCCGATGACGATCTCGGCATCCCTTGCCCTGCCCCGGATCTTGACCTCGACGGCCTCGCGGCCGCCGGTCTCGACCTGCCAGCTCGCCCAGGCCGGTTCGCCGATCCGCCAGCCGCCGGGCACATCCCACGGATCGGCCGAGCCCTGGGGTTCCAGGGCCAGCAGCCGTTCCAGCGCCACCGCCGCGTACACCTTCTCCGGCACCTCGGTGGCGGTGAGCTTGTCCAGTTTCCGTTCCACCAGACCGGTGTCCAGGCGTCCGGCGGCGACATCCTCATCGGCCAGCAGGGCGAGCAGGAACGGGATGTTGGTGGTGACGCCCAGCAGCACCGAGTTGGCCAGTGCGTCGCGCAGCCGGCGGATGGCCTCGGCGCGGTCGCGGCCGTGCGCGATGTACTTGGCCAGCATGGGGTCGTAGTCGCTGCCGACCGCGCTGCCGGGCAGCAGCGCGGAATCCACCCGCACCCGGTCGTCCGGCTCACGCAGCACCAGCACGGTGCCACCGGTGGGCAGGAACCCCCGAGAAGGGTCCTCGGCGTAGATGCGGGCCTCGACGGCGTGCCCGGTGAGCGCGATGTCGGACTGGGCGAACTCCAGCTTCTCCCCCGCGGCCACCCGCAGCTGCCATTCGACCAGGTCCAGTCCGGTGACCAGTTCGGTGACCGGGTGCTCGACCTGGAGCCGGGTGTTCATCTCCATGAAGAAGAACTCGTCGGGGGCGTCCGCGGAGAGGATGAACTCCACGGTGCCCGCGCCGGTGTAGCCCACCGACCGCGCGGCCTCGGCCGCCGCGGCGCCCATCTTCTGCCGGGTTTCCTCGTCCAGCAACGGAGAGGGGGCCTCTTCGACGATCTTCTGGTGCCGCCGTTGCAGGCTGCACTCGCGTTCGCCCAGGTGCAGCACGGTGCCGTGGGTGTCGGCCAGCACCTGGATCTCGATGTGCCGGGGCCGCTGCACGAACCGTTCCAGCAGCAGCGTGTCGTCACCGAAGGACCCGCTGGCCTCCCGCCGTGCACCCGCGATCGCCTCGGCCAGCCCGGCGTACTCGGTCACCAGGCGCATGCCCTTGCCGCCACCACCGGCGGAAGGCTTGAGCAGCACCGGGAATCCGACCTCGCCGGCGGCCTCGATCAGGTCCTCATCGGTCAGGCCGGGTTCGCTGCGGCCGGGCACCACCGGGACCCCGGCGGCGGACACGGTCTGCTTGGCCCGGATCTTGTCGCCCATCGCCTCGATCGCGGCGGGCGGCGGGCCGACGAAGACCAGTCCGGCCTCGGCGCAGGCGGTGGCGAAGGCGGTGTTCTCGGCCAGGAAGCCGTAGCCGGGGTGCACGGCCTGCGCCCCGGTTTCCCTGGCGGCGTTGATGATCCGCTCGATGGACAGGTAGCTGTCCCGCGCGGCGGCCGGGCCGATGCGCACGGCCACGTCGGCCTCGCGCACGTGCCGGGCCTGGGCGTCGGCGTCGCTGTAGACCGCGACCGAGCGAATGCCCATGCGCCGCAACGTGTCGATCACCCGGACCGCGATCTCGCCGCGGTTGGCGACCAGGACGGTGTCGAACATGGTCAACTGCCTCACATTCGGAAAACGCCGTAGCCGACAGGCTCGATCGGCGCGTTGGCGGCGGCGGAGAGGGCGAGTCCGAGCACGGTGCGGGTGTCGGCGGGGTCGATCACGCCGTCGTCCCAGAGGCGGGCGGTCGAGTAGTAGGGGTGACCCTGGTCCTCGTACTGGGCGCGGATCGGGTCCTTGAACGCCTGCTCGTCCGCGGCAGGCCAGTCCTGGCCCTTGGCCTCGAACTGGTCCCGGCGCACGGTGGCCAGCACCGAGGCGGCCTGTTCGCCGCCCATCACCGAGATCCGCGCGTTCGGCCACATCCACAGGAACCGCGGCGAGTAGGCCCGGCCGCACATCGAGTAGTTGCCGGCGCCGAACGAACCGCCGATGATCATGGTGAACTTGGGCACCCGCGCGCAGGCCACCGCGGTGACCATCTTCGCGCCGTGCTTGGCGATGCCGCCGGCCTCGTACTCGCGGCCGACCATGAAGCCGGAGATGTTCTGCAGGAACACCAGCGGGGTCTGCCGCTGGTCGCAGAGCTGGATGAAGTGCGCGCCCTTGACCGCGGACTCGCCGAAGAGGATGCCGTTGTTGGCCACGATGCCCACCGGGTGGCCGTGGATCCGGGCGAACCCGGTGACCAGGGTCTGTCCGTACTCCCGCTTGAACTCGTGGAACTTGCTGCCGTCCACGATCCGGGAGATCACCTCGCGCACGTCGTACGGGGTTCGGCTGTCCACCGGCACCACGCCGTACAGCTCCGAGGGATCGGCCAGGGGCTCCTCGCTCGGCTCGATCCGCCACGGCTTGGGCTGGCGAGGGCCGAGGGTGTCCACAATGGACCGGACGATCTGCAGCGCGTGCGCGTCGTCCTCGGCCAGGTGGTCGGTGACCCCCGAGGTGCGCGAGTGCAGGTCGCCGCCGCCCAGTTCCTCGGCGGTGACCACCTCGCCGGTGGCCGCCTTCACCAGCGGCGGGCCGCCGAGGAAGATCGTGCCCTGGTTGCGCACGATCACCGCTTCATCGCTCATCGCGGGCACGTAGGCGCCACCGGCGGTGCAGGAGCCGAGCACGGCGGCGATCTGCGGGATGCCGCGGGCGGACATGGTGGCCTGGTTGTAGAAGATCCGGCCGAAGTGCTCGCGGTCGGGGAAGACCTCGTCCTGGCGGGGCAGGAACGCGCCGCCGGAGTCGACCAGGTACACGCACGGCAGGTTGTTGTGCAGCGCCACTTCCTGGGCGCGCAGGTGCTTCTTGACCGTCATCGGGTAGTAGGTGCCGCCCTTGACGGTGGCGTCGTTGGCCACGATCACGCATTCGCGCCCGGAGACCCGGCCGACGCCGGTGATGATCCCGGCCGCCGGGGCCTCGCCGTCGTACATGCCGTGCGCGGCCAGCGGGGACAGCTCCAGGAACGGCGAACCGGGGTCGACCAGCGCGTCCACCCGGTCCCGGGGCAGCAGTTTGCCGCGTTCGACGTGCCGCTGCCTGGCCCGCTCCGGACCGCCTTGGCGGGCCTGGGAGAGCTGGTCGCGCAGGTCGGCGGACAGCGCGGTGTGCTCCTCGACGGCGCGCTTGAAGCTCTCCGCCGTCGGGTCGGCAGCGCTGCGCAGGACATCCATGTCGCCCGGACTCTCCTCATTGAAAGTTAACGGCCGTTAACACGGTCTGCCATGATGTTAACGCTCGCTAACCTCCGGCGCTAGTATGACCCTCATGACGTCGAGTGCAGCCACCCGGCAGAGTGGGCCGACCCGCAGGGAACAGCTCCTGGCCGCGGCCGCCGAACTCTTCGCCCGGCACGGCTTCCACGGCGTCGGCATCGACGACATCGGCTCCGCCGTCGGCATCAGCGGCCCCGGCGTGTACCGGCATTTCCGCAGCAAGGACGCCATGCTCGGGGAGATGCTCCTGGACATCAGCCAGAAGCTCCTCGACGGCGGCGGGTCCCGCGCGGCCACCGCCCCCGACCCGATCTCCGCGCTGAACGCCCTGGTCGACTGGCAGCTGGACTTCGCCCTGGACAACCGGGCGCTGATCACCGTGCACGAGCGCAACCTGGGCAACCTGGCCGAGGGCGACCGCCGCCAGGTCCGCGCCCTGCAACGCCGCTACGTGGAGATGTGGGTCCGGGTCATCATGCAGGCGGTGCCCGACCTGGACGACGAACCGGCGGCCCGCGCCGCCGCGCACGCGGTGTTCGGCCTGCTCAACTCCACCCCGCACAGCGCGCACCTGGACCGGGCCGCGATGGCCGGCCTGCTGCGCCGAATGGCACTGGCTGCCATCACCAGTCCCGGCACCCTTTCCGGCGAGTGAGCTGAATCGCTATTCGGGCTGTAACGCACGCTGTCCGAAATGAGCGCAAACGTTGTTCCCTGCTCCATTCGGGAAAAAACACATGAGCGCCGTCACAACCGTTTGACGGCAATCGTTGCGAATTCCTAGCTTTCGAGCCGTGAGAAATTCCGTACTCATCCGCACCCTGACCACCGCCGCACTCGGTCTGGGTCTGCTCATTCCCGGCGCGGCCGCCGCCACCGCGGCGCCAGCCCCCAGCACCGCCGCCGCGGTGTCCATCGTCGGCCTGCCGATCGCCCCGCCGCTGCGGCCGGGTGTCGAATCCAAGACCTGGAAGGTCGCCGACTACATCAAGGCCTGGGAGACCTACCACGGCCGCCCGATGACCGCCGACGAACGCGAGAACCTCGCCCGCGGCTGCATTGGTGTCACCGTGGTCAACCTGGAGCGCGGCGATGTCGGCAACCCGCCGCTCGGCCTGTCCTTCGGCACCTTCGGCAAGGCCCGCGAGGTCCAGGCCGCGCTGAACGAGATCATCAAGTCCAAGCCCAGCGCCGCCCAGTACGCCGCCGCGGTGCGCAGCCACCCGCTGCTGAGCAAGCTGGAGAACGTGCAGCGCGCACTGCCCGCCGACCTGAACACCGGTGAGCTGACCGCGGCCATCTTCTCCAAGCGGTTCTACTCGAAGCAGAACCCGAACTGGACCGACGAGTTCGCCGAGAAGATGTACCGGGCGAATGCCCGCGGCCAGGTCGACATGAACAGCTACCGTTATGTCGCCCGCCCCGGATATGTCAACTTCGACTACGGCTGGTATGACGAGAACACTCGCAACTGGTGGCACGCGAACCACGCCGAACCGGGCATGAAGGTCTATCAGAGCACTTTCGACTACTATTCACGCGATCTGCTGGATTTCGACCGCCAGGTGTTCACCGTGGCATTCGCGAAGAAGGTCTGATGAACCTCGCCGAGCAGGCCGGGAAGATCGTCCGCCTCCGCGGCACCGCCGGTAACGCGCACGCCGGCGCGGTGCTCCTCCGCGACGGAGAACCACCGGTGTACGTGACCGGGCTGCCGGACTGGGGCCTGGCCACCGGGCTGGTCGTGGAGGTGACCGGGGTGGTCGAGGTCCAACAGGCCACCGGGACCGCCGACCCGGCCGGACGGATCAGTCACGGCCTGGCCGGCGAGGTGTTCCAGCTCCGCGACGCGGACTGGCACCCGGTCCCGGTTCCCCCGACCCGGTGACCGGCGGCGGGCGGGCGACGCGCAGGGGCGTCGCCCGCCCGCCTCGGTCCGGGTCAACGTCGTTGTTCGACCCGGACCCAGTCGATCTCGGTGCGGATCACGCCGTCCCGCACTCTGTCCACACTGGACTGCGGCAGGCCCCAGTAGGGCTGGGTGACCTTGTTGTGCCCGGCCGGGTAGGCGCCGCCGAGCGCGAAGTTCAGGATCACGTACTGGTTCTGGTCGAAGACCCACTGCCCGCGCACGGACTCCACGAAATCGCGGGTGGTGCGGTGGTACTCCCGGCCGTCCAGGAAGAACGCGATGTACTGCGGGGTCCACTCGGCCGAGTAGACGTGCCACTGGTCCGCGCTGCCGCCGCCGGGGAAGTACTCGGTCCGGCCGATGTTGCCGTCGGCGGAGTAACCCGGCCCGTGCAGTGCCGCGCTGACCCAGTCGCGGTAGCCGATGTTCTCCAGGATGTCGGTCTCGCCACTGGCGGGCCAGCCCACATTCGGATCGTCCACATTGGACCCCAGCAGCCAGAACGCCGGCCAGTACCCGTCACCCACCGGCATCCGGACCCTGGCACTGACCCGGCCGTAGGTGAAGTCGTGCTTGGTGTTGGTGTCGATCCGGCCGGAGGTGAAGTCGAACTTGCCGCCGTTGGGCGTGGTGAACCCCGGCTTCCACTTCGCGGTCAGTTCCAGCAGCCCGTTGCTGACCGAGATGTTCTCCGGTGCGTCCACATAGGCCTGCGCCTCGCCGTTGACCGGGTTGAAGGTCGCGCCGGTGCGCTGCACCCGCCACTTGTTCCGGTCCAGCGCCCCGCCGGTGAAGTCGTCGAAGAAGGTGGTCTGGTAGCTGCCGCCGGGGTTCGGCGGCGCGTCCGGGTAGCGGGCCGCGCCACTGCCACCGGTGCCCCAGACCTGGAACTCGTAGAGGGAGTACCCGAACTGGGCCAGGTGCGGCGCCGGGTTGTGGAAGGAACGCCGTTCGATGCCCCGCATCCGGATGTAGCGCGCGTCCGTGCCGATGGAGACCCGGTCGATCCGGCCGACCGCCTCACCCGGTGGCTTCACATCCGCCCGCCGCGCCGCGACCTCGCTAGCCGAGGGCCGGTAGACCTGCCGCCAGTTCCGGTTGTCCGCCGAGACCTCCAGGACGTAGTCCACCGCGTAGGCGGCCTGCCAGTACAGCTCGACCCGGTTGATCCGCGCGGTGGCGCCCAGATCGACCCCGAGCCAGCGGTTGGCGTTCCAGTCGCTGGACCAGCGGGTGGCGTCGTCCCGGAGGTTCTCCGGGTAGCCGCCGTCCACCGCGAAGGCCGGTGAGTTGCCGGCGTGCTGGTAGTAGTCGCCGAAAACCGGATGCTGGTAGGCGAGATTGCGTTCGGTGGCACTGGCCGGGGCTGGCACGCCACCGCGGACGGTCACCGAGAACAGCGAGTAGCCGTAAGGGGTCGCACGTTCGATGCCGCGCAGCCGGAGGTGGCGGCCGACCACTTCCCGCGGGTAGGTGTGCACGTTCGTGGTGCCACCGGTGCCCGCGTTCTCGGTGTAGAACGGGCGCCAGTCACTGCCGTCGCCGGAGACCTCCAGCGCGTAGCGGCGACCGTAGGCGGCCTCCCAGACCAGTTGGACCTGGCTGATCCGGATGGTGGCGCCCAGGTCGATGCGCAGCCAGGCGTCCTCGGCGGCGTTGCTGGACCAGCGGGTGCCGGGGTTGTTGTCGATGGCCTTGGCAGGCCCGAAGTCCGGGTTCTCCTGACCGGAGGCGGTGGCCGCGGCCGGATTGACCGCCAGGGCCGCCGCGGCCCAGTCCTTGTCCCACCCGGGTTCCGGCGCGGCCAGTGCGGCCGGGCTGAACCCGGCCCCGGCCAGGATGGTGCCGAACAGGGCGGCGACCAGCGGTGCGATGAGCAGTCGTCGCGACAGGGAACGGTGTCGTGCGCGCATGGCGCCACCTCGCAACTTCAGGGAGGGCTGTCAGCTGGCGGCGTGAGAGCGCTCTCTCGCACTTCACTCTAGAACGATTCATGAGGTTGTCAATCGCCCGTAACGCGGCTGTATTCAGCGGGCTGAATCAGAGAGCGCTCTCAGAAACCGCTGATCACCGCGGTGAGCCAACCAGAACGCCAGGTCGCGCGTCCTTCCTGCATGTCCACCATGATCAGTCTCCTGCTCGCCGCGACCACCGCGCTGGCCCCCGCCGCCGCACCGGTCGCCGACCCGGTCAAGCTCGTCCAGTTCACCCCGGCCGACCAGGCCGCGGCGCTCGCGCACTGGACGCCGGAGCGCATGCGCGCGGTCGGGCAGGAGTCCGCGGACCGGGCCGAGCGGGTGGCCAAGCCATGGGCCGGGCAGGTGCCAAGGGGCGTGGGGCGGTTGTTCGTCACCGAGCGGCCGGGGCCGGAGACCTGGTGCACCGCCACCGCGGTGGCCAGGGATGTGGTGCTGACCGCGGCGCACTGCGTGTGGCCGGGCTTCACCCGCTGGGAGGAGCCGATCGAGGCCCGCAACGTGGTGTTCGCGCCGGGGTACGACCAGGGGCGCACGCCACTGGGAATGTTCGCGGCCAAGGCTTTCCTGATCCAGGAGACCTACCCCAGGGAGTCCAACCCCGACGTGGCCATGGTCGTGCTGGCCCCGCGCGACGGGCAGCACGTTGGCGATCTCGCGGGCACCCAGCGACTGAGCTTCACCCCGCCCGGGTCGGCACAGACCACCATCCTCGGTTACCCGGGCTCGAAGGCGGGGCTGGGCGAGCGGTTGTTCCGCTGTGAGGTCACCGCGAAGCCGGCCGGCCGGTGGAACACCCCGTGCGATATGGCCGGCGGGTCCAGTGGCGGGCCGTGGTTCACCGGGTTCGACCAGCGCACCGGGCTGGGCACGATCTACTCGGTGACCAGCAAGGGCGCCATGGAGGTGGACGAGAGCACCGGCGAGGTCTACACCAAGGAACTGGAGGGCACCCGGCTCTCCGCCGCCGACCGGGTGCTGCTGACCCGCGCGGAGCGGGTGTGAGTTGATCAGGCGGGCACGCGGTAGCGGCGCAGTGCGGTGAGCACCGCCTGCACCGCGGGCCTGCCGCGGCTGCTCTCCCGGCTCAGCGCCACGATGTCCCGGCCCGCGTCCTCGGCGTCGATGGCCACCGTGACCACCTCGGCCCAGTGGCTCAGGTCGGCGATCGCGGGCACGCAGGCCACCCCGTGCCCGGCGGTGACGAAGGCGGCCAGCACCGCGTAGTCGCCGGTGCGGTGCCGGATGTCCGGGGTGAACCCGGCGCGGCGGCACAGCGCGGGCACCAGGTGGCCGAAGTAGCTGCCCGGTTCGCCGGAGATCCACTGCTCGCCTGCCAGTTCGGCGATCGGCACCACCCCGGCACGCCGGGCCAGCGGGTGGGTGACCGGCAGGACCAGGCGGACCGGGTCGTGGAAGAGGATCTCGGCGTGCGTGCCCGGCGGCACCAGCACCGGCGCGCTGTCGTAGGAGGAGATCACCGCCAGGTCCAGTTCACCGGCGGGCACCGCGGCCAGCGCGTGCTCGGTGCTGACGTGCCAGGCCTCCACCCGCAGCCGGGGGTGCTCGGTGTGCAGGTCGGTGAGCACGCTGGGCATGACGCTGCTCGCGATGGTCTGCACCGCACCGACCCGGATCACCCCCGAGGGCGAGCCGTGCGCGCGTTCGGCCACGGTGCCCGCTTCCTCCAGCTCGCGCAGCACCCGCTCGGCGTGCCCGGCCAGCATCAGCCCGGCCTCGGTGAAGCGCAGGGTGCGGCCGACCTTCTCGGTGAGCGCGACCCCGGCGGCGCGTTGCAGCGCGGCGAGCTGGTGGCTGGCCGCGGACCGGCTCAGGTGCAGGGCTTCGGCTGCGGCGGTCAGGGTGCCCCGGTTGCGCAGTTCGTGCAGCAGGCGCAGGGCCGGGAGGGACAGCATTGGTGAACTGTATCGAACGATGTCCGGTCAAATGTTGAGCTTGTGTGTCACGGTGGCACCGGGTCTGCTGAACACGTGACCCTCCCCTACCCGTCCGGCACGATCCTGAGCGACACCCGCGCGCACCTGCTCAAGCTGGACGAGGCCCGCCGCCACATCCGCCACCGCCACGCCGCAGGCCTGCCGCTGCACAACCTGAGCGGGCTGGAACGCCGGATCGACCTGCCCGAGGTGGATCCGTGGATCCTGGACGACGAGTGGTCCGGCGCGCTCTACGCCGAGCCACTGCGCGAGCTGGGCCTGGAACACCTGGGCGGGGAGTCCGGCCGGGACGACATCCTGGTCACCAACCGGCTCACCGCGGCGCTGTACGCCGCCATGCAGGTCACCGTGCGTCCAGGCGACACGGTGGTCGGCGTCTCCCCCACCTACAGCCACCCCGCCGTGACCCGGGCGGTCCGCGACGCAGGCGGCCACCTGGTCGAGACCACCGTCGCCGACCTGGCGAAAACCCTTGCCACACAACAGAACGTCGCCGTGGTCGCGCTCACCCGCCTGGCCGTCACCTACGACGCCCTGTCCACCGAGGACCTGCACCACGTGGTCGAACTGGCCCACGCCCACGGCGCCCTGGTCGTGGTCGACGACGCAGGCGGCGCCCGCGTCGGCCCAGCCATCCTCGACCAGCCCCGCACCCTGGAGTTCGGCGCCGACCTGGGCGCCACCGGCCTGGACAAGTACGGCGTCGGCGGCCCCCGCGTCGGCCTGCTCGGCGGCCGAACCGACCTGGTCGCCCAGGCCCGCGCCCGCGCGTTCGAACTCGGCACCGAATGCCGCCCGGCCCTCTACCCCGCGGTCGCTCAAACCCTCCAGGACTACCGCCCCCAACGAGTCCGCGACCTGGTAACCCAAACCCACGAGGTAGGCGCCGCCCTCCGCGAACGCCTGGGCCCCTGGATCGAACAAACCCCCTTCATCACCCGCCTACCCGGCAAAGCCATCCAGTCCGAACTGGCCCGCCGCAAACCCATCGCCCCCATGGCCCCCATCGAAGCCACCGCCGCCCTGGCCATGACCCTGCTCCGCGACCACGGCCTGCTCACCGTCCACTTCGCCGGCCTCCCCCCAGGCACAGACGCCCTACTGATCAAGTTCCTCCCCCCGGAAACCATCGCGACCCTGGGCGGCCCCGCAGCCTTCGCGACAGCCCTGGACGACGCCCTGGACCAGACAGCGGCAGCACTGACAGACGAGGCGGCAACCCGGCGACTGCTACACGGCCCACTTCCGTAGAACACTGTTGTCACACGGCAAGTTGTCGGCCCACCAACCGCTGTCGCTGGCCGCACCGCGGTGGGCGGCAGGTGTTGCGGGCGCCGTCAGTCCTTGGCCTTGGCAGCGAGCCGGGCTTGCACCTCGGGCCGACGCAACGGCGGGATCGTAGGCGGCGGGACCTTGCGGTCGGGCAGTTCGGCCAGCAGACGGGTGGTCGTGGCGGTCACTTCGGCGACCGCGCGTTCGAACGCCTCCCGGGTGGCGTCGGAAACCGACTGAACCCCACTGACCTTGCGCACATACTGCCGAGCCGCGGCCTCGATCTCCTCAGCAGTCGCCGAAGGCTGCAACCCACGAAGCGTGGTGATATTGCGACACATAAACCCCACCCTACGACCGCCCCCCGACAACAGCCCGCCCACCAAAACCCCCACCCACAACAGCCAACACCCCGTACAATAACGGCCAACACACCGTACGAAAACGGCCAACACACCGTCCCAGAACGGCCAACACGCCGGGAGCTTGAAACCCAGCCCGCGTGTTGGCCGTTATGGACGGTGTGTTGGCCGTTCTGGTACAGGGTGTTGGCCGTTGTGGGACGGCACGTTGGCCGTTGTGGGACGGCGGGCGGGCGAAGCCCGGAGCCCGGAGGGCGGGCAGTGGGTTGGCTTGGGTGCCGGGCGGGCGAAGCCCGGAGCGGGGAGCGTCGGGGGCAGGCGGGCGAAGCCCGGGAACGCTGCGGCTAGGCCGTTCCCACGCGCCGCGACCGGGCGGAGCCCGAGGACAAGCAGCCGGGGTGGCTTTTCGAAAACCTAACCCGAGCGGTTCCCCATCCCCGTCAGCCTGGAGAGGACACACCACATCCCGGCAAGCAGCCCCGCAACACAAACCGCCGCCAAGTCAACACAAACGCAACCGGGCTGCTTGCCGGGATGTGGTTTGGTATCGGAAGGCTGACGGGGATGGGGAACCGTACGAGCACTGCTCTCTGCCCTTGACTTTGAATCTCCCCCCATCCTTTGATTCCTGCCCGTCCGGCGAGGACGCCTTTGATCTTCGCCGGACGGGCAAACCCCTTACACCTACTGCATGTGCGCGAACTTCTCGTCCGTGCTCCGCCGGTCCGCCCGGCGCTGCTTCACGTTCTCCACCATCGTGTACAGCGTCGGCACCAGCAGCAGCGTCAGCACCGTCGAGGACACCAGCCCACCGATCACCACGATCGCCAGCGGCTGCGAGATGAACCCGCCCCCACCCGTCAGCCCCAACGCCATCGGCACCAGCGCGAAGATCGTCGCCGCGGCCGTCATCACGATGGGCCGCAACCGATGTCGCCCACCCTCGATGACCGCTTCCTGCACACTCAACCCATCCCGCCGGTACTGATTCATCAAGTCAATAAGCACAATCGCGTTGGTCACCACGATCCCGACCAGCATCAGCATGCCGATCAACGCCGGCACCCCCAGCGCCTTGCCCGTGATGAGCAGCAACCCAATCGCACCCGTAGCCGCGAACGGAATCGACACCAACAGGATCAACGGCTGCACCAGACTCTGGAACGTAGCAACCATGATCACGAAGACGATGGCGATGGCCACCAGCAGGGCCAGCCCCAGATCACTGAACGCCTTCTGCTGTTCCGCGCTGACGCCGCCGATGCTGTAGGCCGCGCCACCCGGCAGCTTGAGCGCGTCCAGTTTCTGGCGGAGCTGGGTGGTGACCTCGCCCAGGTTCTGGCCCACCGGGGTGGCCTTGACCGTGGCGCTGCGGGAGCCGTTGATCCGCTTGATCTGGACCGGGGCGTCCACCTGCTTGACCTCGGCCACCGAGTCCAACCGCACCGGGCCGCCCGCGGTGATCAGCGGGTACGCCTTGATCTGGTTGAGGTTCTCCGGGGCCAGGCCGCCGGAGAGCAGCACGTCCTGGCGCTTGCCCTCCACCGAGATCTGGCCAACCGTGGCACCGCGGAAGGCCTGCGCCAGCAGCTGACCGACCGCCTGGTCGCTCAGGCCGAGCTTGCCCGCGGCCTCCCGGTTGAGGGTGATCTGCACCCGCGGCGCGCTGTCGCCCAGGTCGCTGGCCACGTCGGTGACGCCGCTGATGCTCTGCACGGTCTCGGTGACCTTGTCCGCGGCGGTGCGCAGCGCGGCCGGGTCGGAGGCCTCGACGTTGACCTCCAGGTTGCTCGCGCCCAGGCCGCCGCCACCGCCACCCGCGCCGACGGTGACGTCTCCGGCGTCGGTGAGGGCCTTGGTGCGTTCGCGGAGCCTGGCCTCCACCTTGGGGGTGTCCACGCCGTCCTTGAGCGTGACCGAGTAGCTGGCCGAGTTGCTGCCGCCGCCCCCGCCGAAGGCCGCGAACCCGCCGGCCGAACCCACGTTGACCTGGTAGGTCTTGACCTCGGGGGTGTCCTTGAGGACGTCCTCGACCTTCTTGGCCGCGGCGTCGGTGGCCTGCAGGCTGCTGCCGATGGGCAGTTTCTGCTGCAACGCGATGGTGTTCTGGCCGGAGGAGTCCAGGAAGTTGGTCTGCAGCTGCGGGACCAGGGCCAGGGTGCCGCCGAAGACCAGCAGCGCGGCGATCACGGTGAGCCAGCGGCGGCTGGTCACCCAGCGCAGGATCGGCACGTACATCCGCTGCATCAGGCCGCGGCGTTCCTTCTCCACCTGCGCGCGCAGCACCTCGCGCGCCTCTTCCTCGTCCTCGGGCAGCACCGCGGGCTTGAGGAACCAGTAGGCCAGCACCGGGATGATGGTCAGCGCGACCAGCAGCGAGGCCAGCAGGGCGACCGTGACGGTGAGCGCGAACGGGGCGAACAGCTCGCCGACCATGCCGCCGACCACCGCGATCGGCAGGAACACCGCGACCGTGGTCAGCGTGGAGGAGGTGACCGCACCCGCGACCTCGCGCACGCCGTCGAGCACCGCCTCGCGTTTCTCCTCGCCGTAGCCCAGATGTCGTTTGATGTTCTCCAGCACCACGATCGAGTCGTCCACCACCCGGCCGACCGCGATGGTGAGCGCGCCGAGGGTGAGCATGTTCAGCGACAGGTCGCCGGTCCACAGCACGATCAGCGCGATCACCAGGGACAGCGGGATGGAGACCGCGGTGACCAGGGTGGACCGGATGGACAGCAGGAAGATCAGGATGATGATGACGGCGAAGCCCAGGCCGAGCGCGCCCTCGGTGGTCAGGCCCTCCACCGACTTCTCCACGAACGGCGCCTGGTCGAAGACCACGTCCAGCTTGGCGTTGCCGCCAACCGACTCGGCCAGGCTGCCCAGCTTGTCCCGCACCGCGTGCGAGACGTCCACCGCGTTGCCGTCCGGGGCCAGGGTGACCGAGATGCCCAGGCTCTGCTTGCCGTTGGTGCGGGTCAGCGAGGTGGCAGGGGACTCGGTCTCCTTGATCACCGCGACATCGCCGAGCTTGGCCGGTTTGGCCGCGCGACTGGCCGCGCCGCCGGTGGCGCTCGGGGTGAGGTAGAGGTTCTGCAGGTCCTTCAACGAACCGAGCTGCTGGCCGACCTGCACCGACAGCGACTTGTCCCCGTCGGTGATCGACCCGGCCGGGATGGAGATACCGTTGGCGCGCAACGCCTCGGCCACCGCGGTCGGCGCCAGGCCGGCGGCGAGCAGCTTGGCGTTGTCCGGGGTGATGGTGACGATCTGCTTGGGCGCGCCGGTGACCGAAGCCTCCCGCACCCCGGACAGCCGCTGCAGCTCGGGCACCACGCTGCGGTCCAGCTTCTGCGCCAGGTCCTTCAACTCGCCGTCGTTGGCGGCGGCCAGCACCACCGCGGGCAGGCTGTCGGTGGAGCCGACGATCACATCCGGCTCGACGTCCTGCGGCAGCTGCTTGGCGATCCGGTTCAGCGCCTGCTGGATGTCGTTGACCGCGTCGCTGACCACGGTGCCGTACTGGAACTGCACCTGCACCGTGGAGGAGCCCTCGCGCGAGGTGGAGGTGACCTTGTCGACCCCCTTGATCCCGCGCACCGCGTTCTCCACCGGGATACTGACCTGGTCCTCCACCAGCTCCGGCGAGGAGCCGGGGTAGGCGGCGACCACGGTGGCGGCCGGGAACTCCAGTGAGGGCAGCAGCTCCTGTTTCAGGGACGGGATGGCGAACGCGCCGAAGACTGCCGCGACTATCGCGATCAACGCGATCAGTGCCCGGTTGGCGAGGCTCAGCCTGGCCAGCGAAGTCATGCTCGTCTCCTGAGTTGGTTATTCAGCCTGACGCTAATAGTCTGCCTCACCCGAAAGGTTCGTGTGGTGTGGGGCTGTTAACGTCCGGTACCCGCGACACGAACGTTGCATGCGGAGCCCAGGGAGCAGAGTTGCCGGAGGAGTTGCCGGCGGATCGATCCGAGATGATCGAGTCGCTGATGAGCGCCCAGCGGGAGCTGCGCGCGCTGGCCGCCTCCGACCACGACAACCCGCTGTTCTCGGTCAACCTGACCATGCAGCAGCTGCGGTTGCTGCTCGTCGTCGCCATCCAGGGCCCCCTGTCCAGCCAGGAGCTGACGCACGCGCTCAAGGTCAGCCCCGCCACCGTGACCGGACTGGTGGACCGGCTGGTGGCACACGGGTATGTGTTGCGTCGTGAGGATCCCAACGACCGGCGGATCCGGCGCATCGAACCCACGAAAGAGGGACAAGAGTTGATCGCCCGGCTGGAGGACGCGGGGGCCACCCACTTCCGCGGTCTGCTGGACCGGCTCGACGCCGAGGACCTGGTGGCGCTGGACCGGGTCATTCGCAGGCTGGTGGAGCTGGCCCGCGAGGAAAAGGGGGAACGATCGTGAACCTGGCGGAACAGCTGTTCCTGCTGGCCTGCGACCCGGACAAGCAGCGCGTGCCGGAGCGGCACAAGCTGGGGTACGTGGTGCGTGCGGCGGCGCTGACCGAGCTGAGCCTGCGCGGCTGCCTTGCCGACGCGGAGGGCTGGGTGGCCACCGGCGCGAGCAAGCCCACCGGCGACCAGCTGCTGGACGGGGTGCTCACCGAGATCAGCCGGGACAAACCGCGCAAGTGGACGGCCTGGGTCCGCAAGCAGCGCCCCGCCACGGTCAACGCGGTGCAGGACGCGCTGGCCCGCTCGGGTGCGATCTCGGTCCGGCCACGCCGGATCCTGGGACTCTTCCCCACCTACACCGTCACCGTGCACAACCCGGTGGCCAGGCAGATGTCGGTGCAGCGGGTGCGCGCGGCGGTGACCGGCACGGGTGCGCTGCCGCCCGCGGACGCGGCGCTGGCCGCGCTGGCCGCCACCGCGGAGCTGAAGGATCTGCTGAGCAAGCGGGAGCTGAAGGCGGCCAAGCAGCGGATCGAGGAGCTGCTGGCGGTCTGCGGACCGCCAGGACTCGCCCTGCGCAAGGCGATCTCGGACCTCAAGGCCGCGGCCGCCAACAGCTCGAGCGGCTGAGTGGCACTCCGGGTCGAGCTGCTGGGACCGGTCCGGGCGGTCGCCGCGGACGGCACACCGGTGGCCATCGGCGGCGCCCGGCCGCGGATGCTGCTGGGCAGGCTCGCGCTCGCCGCGGGCCGGACGGTCGCCGCGGACACGCTGATCGAGGACATCTGGGGCGCCGAGCCGCTGACCGGGGCGGCGAACACGCTGCACGCGCTGGTGCACCGGCTGCGTCGGGCACTGCCGGTGGCCGGGCTGGTGGAGTCCTCGCCGGTGGGCTACCGGCTCGCGCTGGACGCGGACACCGTGGACGCGCACCGGTTCGAGGCCCTGGCCGCCCGCGGCAGGCGCGAACTCGCCGCGGGCGAGGCTGGGTTGGCCGCGGCCACCCTGGCCGACGCGCTCGCGCTCTGGCAGGGCGAGGCCCTGGCCGACGTGCGCGCGGCCCCCTACGCCGAGACCGCCGCGGCACGGCTGGCCGAACTGCGCGCGGCGGCCAGGGAAGACCGCTTCGACGCCGAACTGCGGCTGGGACGGCAGGCCGAGGTGCTCGCCGATCTGGAGGCGGCCCTGGCCGAGCACCCGCTGCGGGAACGCCTGGCCGCACTGCGGATGCGGGCGCTGTGCGCGGCCGGTCGCCAGTCCGAGGCCCTCGCTGTGCACGAGGAGATCCGGGCCCGGCTCGCGGACGAACTCGGCGTCGACCCCGGCGCCGAACTGCGCGAGACCCACCTGGCCGCGCTACGCGGCGAACTCGACCGGCCGGTGGCCCGCACCGGACCCGCACCCGGTCGGCTGCCCGCCCGGCTGACCTCCTTCCTCGGCCGCGCCGACGAGCTGAAACTCGTGGCCGAGCTGCTGGACACGGCCCGGCTGGTCACCCTGACCGGACCCGGCGGCGTCGGCAAGACCCGGCTGGCCACGGAGGCCGCCGCCGCGCACCGGGCCCACCGCGGCGGCCGGTTGTGGCTCGTCCCCCTGGCCGGGGTGGACCATCCGGACGGTGTGGCGGGCGCCATCCTCGGCACGCTCAGCACCGGACCGGGGCTGCACACCGGCGCGCCAACCGAACCCCTGGAGCGGGTGGCCGAACTGCTCGGTGGCGACGAGGCCGTGCTGGTGCTGGACAACTGCGAGCACGTGGTGGCCGAGGTCGCCCGGATCGCCCAGCACCTCCTGGAACACCGGCCCCGGCTGCGGATCCTGGCCACCAGCCGGGAATCCCTGGACATCCTCGGCGAGACACTGTGCCGCCTGGACCCGCTGCCCGTGCCACCCGAACACGCCGATGCCCACGACGTGGCCGAGTCCGTCGCGGTGCGGCTGTTCCTGGACCGCGCCGCCGCCGTCCGGCCCGGCTTCGCCCTCGATCCGTCCACAGTGGACTCGGTCGCGGAGGTGGTGCGCTGCCTGGACGGCCTGCCACTGGCCCTGGAACTGGCCGCGGCCCGGCTGCGCTCGATGACCATCGGCCAGATCGCCCGGCGCCTCGACGACCGATTCCGCTTGCTGGACAGTGGGAACCGGGCCGCCCAGCCCCGGCAGCGCACCCTGCGCGCGGTGATCGAGTGGAGCTGGGACCTGCTCACCGAACCGGAACGGGTCCTGGCCAGGCGACTGTCGATCTTCCCGGCGCACACCGAGGCCGAGGCGGTGGCGGCGATCTGCGCCGACGGAGACGCGCTCGTGCCAGGCGAGGTCGGCTACCTGCTCGGCTCGCTGGTGGAGAAATCCCTGCTGCAGCAACACGCCGAGGGCTACCGGATGCTGGCCAGCATCCGCGCCTTCGCCGCCGGGGAACTGACCGCGGCGGGCGAACGGGAGAGCATCCGGGACCGTTTCACCGCCCACTTCGCCGCGCTGGCCGCCGAGTACGAACCCCAGGCCCGCTCACACGGACAGCCCGCCGTGCTGGCCGGGATCGCCGCCGAGTACGACAACCTGGTCTTCGCCCTGCGCTGCGCCCTGGAGCGCCGGGACGGCGAGGCCACCGCGCGGCTGCTCGGCCTGCTGCACTGGTACTGGTACGCCGCCCGCTACGACGCCCGCACCGAATCCTTCCTCGCCGAGGCGCTCACCCTCGGCGACGCGCTGCCCGCCGCGGCCAGGGCCGCCTACACCGCCATCGACGCGCTGATCGGCCGGCACTCCCCCACCATCGACCCGGACCGGGTGCGCGCCCTGCTCGCCGACTGCACGCGCACCGGGGCCTACCAGCGTTATCCACTGCTGCTGACCGCCACCCTGCCGGTGGCCAGGCAACTCGGCCTGCACGACCTGGTGGCCGCCGAGATGGCCGTGGTGCGCGACGGCGGCGACCCCTGGGCCAACGCCTGCGTGTCCATCCTCGAAGCCGGCATCGCCGGGGAACGCGGCGACTGGGCCGGACTGGCCGCCGCCAGGGCACGGGCGGCCGAGCAGTTCGCCGCGGCCGGGGACCGGCTGTGGACGGCGGTGGCACTGGCCGCGCTGGCCGAGGTGCACGGCGTCGCGGGTGAGCAGGCCGCGGCCGTGGCCGGACTGGAACGGGCCATCGCGCTGACCGCCGGACTCGGCTCCCAGGACGAGGTCTCCTACCGGGTCGGCCTGGCCGTCCTGCGCGGCCGCACCGGCGACCTGACCGCCGCGGCCGGGGACCTGGACGCGGCCGAGCAGCTGACCAGAACCCGCGGCCTGGGCTACATGGAGATCGAGGTGCTGCGCGGCCGCGCCGAGATCCACCGCCGCACCGGCGAGTACCCGCGGTCGGCCCAGGCCCTGGACCGGCTGGCGGAACTGGTGGGGCAGTTGAGCATCGGGCAGCCCGACGGCCTGCTGGCCCCTGGCCGGATGGCATTGCTGCTGCGCACCGGCGAGATCACCGCCGCCCGCGCGCTGCTGCCCACCGTGATCACCGCGGCCCTGGCCGACAACGACCCGGCCCCGGCCGCCCAGCACCTCGCCTGGCTGCGCAGCCGGGAAGGCGACCATCCCGGCGCGGCCACCGCGCTGGGGCTGAGCCAGGTCCTGCGCGGCGCCTTCGACCAGGGCGACCCCGAACTGCGCGACCTGGTCGCCGACCTCACCGACCGGCTCGGCGAGTCCGGCTACGCCGCGGCCTACCGCGCGGGCGCCAAGCTGCCCAGGCCGGACGCCCTGCGTGAGCTGGCCTTACTCGGACCGTCAGCGGCTGTCAGCGCGCTATAAGCCGCCTGTCACCGCCGCCGCGCACAGTTGGCCCCAGCGAAGCCAACGGTGAGAGGACACGAGATGACTGAGTTCGAGAGCCCCGGCCGGGACGGGGTGCGGGCGGCCATGGACACCGTGGTGCGGGAGCTGGGCGCGCCCAGCATCGCCGTCCGGATCCAGGACGAGCACGGCGCCTGGTTCGGCTCCGCCGGATCGGCCGACACCGTCACCGGCGCGCCCCGGGTGCCGGGCGAGCGGCTGCACACCGGCAGCATCTCCAAGGCGTTCACCGCGGCCACCGTGCTGCGACTGGAAACCGAGGGCAGGCTGGACCTCGAGGACACCGTGCAGGACTGGCTGCCCGGCTCGATGGACGGCAGCGAGTACGACGCCGCCAAGATCACCATCCGGCACCTGCTGAACAACTCCAGCGGCCTGTTCGCCACCGGCATGGCCACCGAGATCCAGCGCCGCGCCATGTTCCGCTCCGCCTTCGACGCACACCGCTTCGAGGTGTGGCCGCCCGCGGAGGTGCTCCGGGTCGCCCTGTCCCAGCCGCCGGTCGGCGCGCCGGGTGAGCGATTCTGGTACTCCAACGGCGGTTTCGCCTTCGCCGCGGCCATCGTGGAGAAGGCCACCGGCAACAGCTTCGAGTCCGAAGTGGACCGCACCGTGATCGCACCGCTGGGGCTGCGGCACACCTTCACCCGGCACCGCGAGGAGACCGGGTACCGGGGCAGGCACCCCAGGGCCTACGCGAAGATCTTCCTCCGCGAGGGGGTGCGGCCGGAGGACGTGCGGCCGGACAACTGGGGTGAGCTGATGGAGGATGCCGGCCTGCCGCCGCTGGATGTCACCGAGGCCAACACCTCCTGGGGCTGGGGCGCGGCCAACGTGGTGTCTACATTGGACGATCTGACCACGTTCTTCCACGCCATGATCACCGGCGGTCTGCTGCCCGAGCGGCAGCACCGGGCGATGTGGACCACGATCCCCACCGCGGGTTCGCACTGGATCGCCAACACCGGCTACGGCCTCGGCCTGTACGAGCTGACCCTGTCCAACGGCCTGAAGCTGCGCGGCAGCGGCGGGCAGAGCTTCGGCACCTGCACCCTGGTGCTGGGCACGCCGGACGGCAGGCACACGATCGCCATGCACACCAACAACGACTGGGCGCCCTTCCCGATCCTGGACAAGATCATCGAGGCGGAGTTCGGCGCCTCGGGCTTCGCGTTGCAGGGCTGAGGAAAGGAGAACGGCCGGGCTCCCGAGGGGGGAGCCCGGCCGTTTGTCGTTGCTAGCGGCCGAGTTTCTTGTCCAGGCCCGCGCGGCGCAGGGCGTCGGCCATCGCGCCGCCCATACCGCCGCCGGAGCCACCGGAACCGCTGGAGCCACCGCCGTCGCGCCGGTTGCCGCCGCCGGAGCCGCCCTGGCGCTGACCGCCACCGGAGCCGCCACGCTGACCGCCGCCACCGCCGCCACGGTTTCCGCCACCCTGCGGACGGCCGCCGCCGCGCTGGCCACCGGCCTCGCGCGGGTTGCCGCCGCCGCCCTTCTCCGGCTCGTCCTCCAGCCGCAGGGTGAGCGAGATGCGCTTGCGGGCCGCGTCGACCTCCAGGACCTTGACCCGGACGATGTCGCCGGACTTGACCACGTCGCGCGGGTCCTTGACGAAGGTGTTCGACATGGCCGAGACGTGCACCAGGCCGTCCTGGTGCACACCGACGTCGACGAAGGCGCCGAACGCGGCCACGTTGGTGACCTGGCCCTCCAGGATCATGCCGGGCTGGAGGTCGCCGAGCTTCTCCACGCCCTCCTTGAACACCGCGGTCTGGAAGGCCGGTCGCGGGTCGCGGCCGGGCTTGTCCAGTTCCCTCAGGATGTCGGTGACGGTGGGCAGGCCGACGGTGTCGTCGACGAAGTCCTTGGGCTGCAAGGAGGTCAGCACCCGGGTGTTGCCGAGCAGTTCCTTCAGCTCCAGCTTGGCCGCGCCGGCGATCTTGCGCACCACCGGGTAGGACTCGGGGTGCACGCTGGAGGCGTCCAGGGGGTCGTCACCATCCGGGATGCGCAGGAAGCCCGCGCACTGCTCGAAGGCCTTGGGGCCCAGGCGGGCGACCTTCTTGAGCTGGCCGCGGGAGTTGAACGGCCCGTTCTCGTCCCGGTGCAGCACGATGTTCTCGGCCAGGCCCTCGCCGATGCCGGAGACCCTGGTCAGCAGCGGGGCGGAGGCGGTGTTGACGTCGACGCCGACGGCGTTCACACAGTCCTCGACCACCGCGTCCAGCGAGCGGGACAGCTTCACCTCGGACAGGTCGTGCTGGTACTGGCCGACGCCGATGGACTTCGGGTCGATCTTGACCAGCTCGGCCAGCGGGTCCTGCAGGCGGCGGGCGATGGAGACCGCGCCGCGGATGGACACGTCCAGCTCGGGCAGCTCCGCCGAGGCGTAGGCCGAGGCCGAGTACACCGACGCGCCCGCCTCGGACACGGTGGTCTTGGTGAGCTTGAGCTGCGGGAACTGCTTGATCAGGTCCCCGGCGAGCTTGTCGGTCTCCCGGGAGGCGGTGCCGTTGCCGATGGCGATCAGCTCGACCTTGTGCTTGTCCGCGAGCCGGGCCAGCACGGCCAGGGACTCGTCCCAGCGCTGCTGCGGCACGTGCGGGTAGATGGTGGCGTGTTCGACCACCTTGCCGGTGGCGTCGACCACCGCGACCTTGACACCGGTGCGGAAGCCGGGGTCCAGGCCCATGGTGGCGCGGGTGCCGGCTGGCGCGGCGAGCAGCAGGTCGCGCAGGTTGGCCGCGAAGACCCGGACGGCCTCGTCCTCGGCGGCCTGGCGCAGCCGCATCCGCAGGTCGATGCCCAGGTGCACCAGGATCTTGGTGCGCCAGGCCCAGCGCACGGTGTCGGTGAGCCACTTGTCCGCGGCCCGGCCCTTGTCCTCCACACCGAAGCGGGCGGCGATGGCGATCTCGAACCGGCTCGGCCCGGTGGGGGCGTCCTCGGCGAGTTCCTCCGGCTCCAGGGTGAGGTCGAGGACCTCTTCCTTCTCGCCGCGGAACATGGCCAGGATGCGGTGCGAGGGCAGCTTGGTGAACGGCTCGGCGAAGTCGAAGTAGTCGGCGAACTTGGCGCCGTCGGTCTCCTTGCCCTCGCGCACCTTGGCCAGCACCCGGCCACGGCCCCACATGTCCTCGCGCAGCGAGCCGATCAGGTCGGCGTCCTCGCCGAAGCGCTCGACCAGGATGGAGCGGGCGCCGTCCAGGGCGGCCTGCACGTCGGCCACGCCCTTGTCGGCGTCGACGAAGACCGCGGCGGCGGCCTTGGGGTCGGTCTCCGGGTTGTCCAGCAGGCCGTCGGCGAGGGGTTCCAGCCCGGCCTCGCGGGCGATCATGGCCTTGGTGCGGCGCTTGGGCTTGTACGGGAGGTAGATGTCCTCCAGCCGGGCCTTGGAGTCCGCGGCGAGGATCTGGGCTTCCAGCGCCTCGTCGAGTTTGCCCTGACTGCGCACGGATTCGAGTACGGCCGCGCGCCGTTCCTCCAGCTCGCGCAGGTAGCGCAGGCGCTCTTCGAGCGTGCGCAGCTGCGTGTCGTCGAGCATGCCGGTCGCTTCCTTGCGGTACCGGGCGATGAACGGCACGGTGGATCCGCCGTCGAGCAGCTCGACCGCCGATCGCACCTGCCCTTCCCGCACACCGATTTCCTCGGCGATCCGCTGATGAATCGAGGTGGTCACAGGGACAGCCTGCCTGACGACGGATCCGGGCGGCACAACTACCCCCCGTGACGTGCCCGGCGGGGCTCAGTCCAGCACGCCGCCGTGCCGCCAGTAGCCGGAGAAGTAGATCCGTCGCTTGTCGAGGCCACGGCCGTTGACCAGGTGCCGCCGCAACTGCTTGACCAGCGTGGATTCCCCGGCGATCCAGGCGTACGGCAGGCCGTCGGGCAACTCGGCGGCGGCCACCGCGGCCAGCAGCGCCGCACCCACCCCGGCACCTGCTTCACGCGGCAACCAGGTGATGTCGACGTCGCCGAGGGTGTTCAGCGGACGCACGTCGCCGGGGTCGGGCACCTCGGCGAAGACCACGGCGCGTTCACCGGGTCCGAGTGCGTCCACAATGGACATCATCGCGGGCAGTGCGGTCTCATCGCCGGCGAGCAGCCGGTAGCCGGTGTCGGCCGGCGGGTGGAATTCGTTGCCCAGCACCGGGAAGTGCCGCGCGTCCGGCCCGCAGACGGCGGCGTGGTCGCCGACGGCGGCGCGCAGGGCCCAGGCCGAGGCGGGGCCGGTGTCGCCGTGCAGCACGAACTCGATGTCGATCTCGGCGCGCTCGGGGTCGTGGCGCCGGATCGTGTAGGAGCGCATGGGTGGCCGGACCGAGGGGTCGAGGTTGAGGTACTCCTCGTACCAGTCGCCGCCGGTGGGCAGCTGGAAGTCGGTGCGCTCGGGGCGGGGGAAGAAGACCTTGCACCGCTGGTCGTTGCCGCCACTGGCGAAGCCGGCCAGGTCCGCTCCGCCGAAGGTGATCAGCCGGACACTGGGCGAGAGCTGGACGACACGGCGTACCACCACCTGGAAGATGGTGTACGGGCGAACCGCGGAACGCCCCAGGGCTTCAGTGCTCACAGAACCCCCACTTGGATTGCTTAGCCTAACCTTACCAAGATCACCTGTGCGGGGACAGCGTCAGAACTGTCGGTAGAATTCGGCGACATGCAGTGGCGACGTGGCGGATGGGAACGGGAAGCACCCCCCACCCAGGTGAATCCCGTGCTGACCGATCCGACCAAGCGGTCAGCGACCCGGCAGATGGCCGCACCCAAGGTGGCCAACCCGCTGGCCTACGACCTGGACTTCGGCGCGGCCAGCGCCCGCTGGCTGCTGCTGGCGGGCGCGGTGTTCGGACTGGCCACCGTGGCCTGCGCGGCGGTGATCGCCAACGGCGACGCCAAGGGCACCACCTGGCTGGCCCAGCTGATCTTCGCCGCGCTGTTCATCTGGAGCGTGTTCAGCATCCGCGGCACCCTGCGCGGCCGGGGCGTGATCGCCACCGGCGACGCGCTGTCCTGGCGCAGCGACGGCTCGGTGCACCGGATCCCCTGGTCGGAGATCGGCGCCATCGGCGTGGGCACCCTGCCCTGGTTCAACCACGCCAGCCTGGTGCACCCGGAACAACGCGAGGCCCTGGAGTTCTTCCCGGCCGACCCGTCCTTCCCGGCCCGCAACCCGGCACTGGACCGGTGGCGGGTGGAGGAGGAACCGCCCATGCCGGGCATGCCGGGCACCCGGTACCGGTTCCCGTTCCCGCCGTTCACCCGGCTGCCCAAGCGGATCGAGCAGGCGGTGCAGGAGATCCAGCCCAAGCGGTGGCACGGCAGGTACCCCAGGACGCACGCCTAGGCACAATCCAGTGAACATCGCCCGCGAGCCCGTACCCGGGGCGCGCGGGCGTTCTACTGTCGGAGGTAGCTGATCTTCGTTTCCCTCCTCACGCAAGGTGGTGACGAACGGTGTACCTGGACAGTCGGGCCCTGGACGCGGCCGGGGTCGAGAACAAGGTCCTGCGCGAGTCCTACGAGTTCTGCCGCCGGTTGCTGATCACCATGGACGGCCGGTCGTTCTGGGCGGCGAACCTGCTGCTGCCACCACGCAAGCGCCCGCACATGTGCGCGATATACGGCCTGGCCCGCTACGCCGACCAGATCGTGGACAGCGGCGATCCCCGACATCGGGCCGAGGAGTTCGAGACCTGGAGTTCCCGGCTGCTGGCCGATCTGCGATCCGGGGTGGGCGGCGACCCGATCGGCCGAGCGCTGGGGCACACCATGCGCACCTGGGGCATAGCCCTGGCTGATATCGAGGCGCTGCTGGCCGGCATGCGGATGGACCTGACCATCACCGAGTACGCCACCTACGCCGACCTGGACCGCTACCTGGAGACGCTCAACGGTTCCATCGCCCGGCTGATCCTGCCGATCATGGAGCCGGTGGACCCGAGGGCCGAGCAGCACACGGTGGCCACCAGCAAGGCCGCCCAGCTCACCAACTTCATCCGGGACATCGGCAAGGACCACCGCCGCCTCGGCCGCTGCTACCTGCCGCTGGAGGACCTGGAGCGCTTCGGCGTGCCCCGGTCGGACCTGGGTGAGCGCAGCACCAGCCCGGCCCTGCGCGAACTGGTCCGCTTCCAGATCGCGCGCGCCCGGGAGATGTGGGCGCTGGGCTCCGCCGGGGTGGAGTACCTGCCGGCGAGCAGCAGACCGGCCTCCCGGCTGGCCACCGCGCTGTACTCGGGCATCCTGGACGAGATCGAACGCCGTGACCACGAGGTCCTGGACACCAGGGCCAGGGTCAGCACCCGGCGCAAAGCCGCGCTGGTGCTGCGAGAGTACCTGCCCGCACCGCGGCCGATGGCCGCCTAGTCACGCACAGCGGCCGATGGCCGCCCAGTCACACGTCGTGGTGAACCGCTCCGGTGCGGGGTTGCCGGGCCGGAGCGGTCCCCCAAGGGTCGAAGGCATGGATCATGCTGGACTTCCATCCATCCCGCTGTTCGCCGCAACCGCCCTGCTGCTCCTGGGCACACCGGCCCTGGCGCACCCGGCCGACGCCGACATCACCTGTACCGCGGCGGCCGTGGCCGGCACGTCCACCGGCCTCACCATGGCCGGGCCGGCCAAGTTCGAGATCACCGTGGCGCCGACCACCGCGGGCTGCACCGACAAGCGCAAGGACCTCGCCCCCGGCAGCCGGATCACCGGCGCGCTGATCACCGTGCCCACCCCTGGCAGCGGCCGGGGCAACTGCGGGGAGCTGGACGCCAAGGTCTCCGCGCAGCTGGCCTGGCTGCACGCCGACGGCAGCACCGGCGCGGCCACCGAGCTGGACGCCGAACTGAGCCTGCGCGGCAGCGAGCTGAGCGCGGCGGCGGAGCTGTCCGGCGGCGAGCTGGCCGGGTACCGGGTCAGCGGCGACCTGGCCAACCGCTCGGAACTGCAGGAACACCTCACCGCGGCCTGCGCCACCGAGGCGGGCGCCGGCACCGCCACCGCGTTGCTGACCCTGGGTTTCAGCAACAAGCCCTGGGGCCGCTAGTCCACTGACCGGACCCGCAGCCGCAGCCCGCCCCTGGGCCGCATCGCGGTCAGGGTGATCGGGCGGACCGGCCCGGCGGGCGGGTCCAGTTCGGCGCGTTGCACCAGCCGGTCCAGCAACGCGGTCAGCTCCACCATGGCGAAACTCGCGCCGATGCAGCGGTGCACGCCACCGCCGAAGGGCAGGAACTCGGGCGGCCCCGGCCTGCGGAAGCCGGGGCGGTCCGGGTCCCAGCGGTCCGGGTCGAAGCGCAGCGGGTCCGGGTACAGCTCGGGCAGCCGGTGGGTGACGTACGGGCTGATCACCACCAGGCCGTCGGCGCTGATCCGCTGACCGGCGAAGTCGAAGGCGCGCACCGGTTTGCGGGCGCTGATCACCGCGGGCGGGTACAGCCGCAACGCCTCGGTGACCGCCCACTCCCGGTAGTCGGCGGAGGTCCTGGCCCGCGCCCAGGCCGCCGGGTCCCTGGCCAGTTCGAGGATCACCCAGGCCATGGCGGCGCTGGTGGTCTCGTACCCGGCCGCGATCAGGCTGATCACCTGGTCCACGATCTCGGTCTCGGTCAGCGTGGAGCCGTCCTCGTCCCTGGCCGCGACCAGCATGGCCAGCACGTCCCCGGCCGCGGTGTCCCGGCCGCGGCGGGCGATCTCCCCGCGTACCCGCTCGGCCACCTCGGCCCTCGCCCTGGCCGCGCGCCGCCTGGCCAGCGGCGAGAGCTGCTGGACCAGCGGCGGGCGTTCCACCAGCGACAACCCGATCTGCAGCAGCCTGCCCAACTCTGGTTCGTCGGCGGCCAGGTGCGGACCGAACAGGGCCTGGATGGTGCTGCGCCGCACCACGGTGCGAAAGGCCTGGTAGACGTCGACCACCTGGCCGGGTCGCCAGGTGTCCAGCTCGGCGTCGGCGTTGGCCCGCATCAGCTCGGCGTGCCCCTGCACCTGCCGGTGGTGGAAGGCGGGCTGGACGAGGCGCCGCCGACGCCGGTGCGGTTCCCCGTCGCTGACGATCAGCCCGGTCTCCCCGCTGACCGGGATCAGCACCTTGAAGGCCTCCCGCCAGCGGAACATCTCCGAGTTGGCGAAGACGAACCGGTTGGCCTCCGGCCCCAGTAGATAGGTCAGCCGCAACGGCGCGCCGACCTTGGTGACCGGCCCGTTCTCCCGGTGCAGGCGTTGCAGCTCACGGTAGGGATCGCGCCACATGGCCAGCATGTGCCTGATCACAAGGTCACCACCTGGCGCACGGCCTCGCCGCAGGCCAGCCGGTCGAAGCCGGTGTTGATCTCGTCCAGGGTGAGCCGGTGGCTGAGCAGCCGGTGCACCGGCAGGCGCCCGGCGGCGTGCAGTGCGATGAAGCGCGGGATGTCCCGGCCCGGCACGCTGGAGCCGAGGTAGCTGCCGCGCAGGGTGCGTTCCTCGGCGACCAGGCTGAGCGCGGGCAGGGTGAGCTGGTGGTCGGGGTGCGGCAGGCCGACGGTGACCGTGGTGCCCCCGGCGCGGGTGGCCGCGTAGGCCTGTTCGAGGACCCGCACGCTGCCGGTGGTGTCGATGACCTTGTCCGCGCCACCCCCGGTCAGCTCCCGCACCGCGGCGACCGCGTCCGGCCCACCCACCACAGTGTCACTGGCCCCCAGCTCGGCGGCGAGGCTCCGCTTGCCCTCCACCAGATCCACGGCGACCAACTGCCCGGCCCCCGCCACCAGCGCACCGAGTACCGCCGCCAGCCCAACCCCGCCAAGCCCGAACACCGCGACCCGCTCCCCCGGCTCGATCCGCGCCGAGTGAATGGCCGCCCCCGCCCCCGTCAGCACCGCACACCCGAACAACGCGGCGGTCTCGAACGGCAGTTCCTTGGGCACCAGCACCGCGGACCGCGCCGAGACCACGGTGTATTCGGCGAAGGCGGACACCCCGAGGTGGTGAAACGGCTGCTCGCCACCAGCGTCCCGCCACCGCCGAGCCCCGCTGAGCAGATGGCCACCCCGATTGGCCACCGCCCCCGGCTCGCACAACGCGGGCCGTCCGCCCAGGCAGCGCGGGCAGTAACCGCAGGCGGGCACGAAGGACAGCACGATGTGATCGCCCGGCGCGAACCCGGAGGTCTCCGGCCCCACCTCGACGATCTCCCCGGCGGCCTCGTGCCCGAGCACCATGGGCACCGGTCGCGGCCGGGAGCCGTTGATCACCGAGAGGTCGGAGTGGCAGAGCCCGGCGGCGCGGACGCGTACCAGCAGCTCACCGGGCCCGGGACCGTCCAGACCCAGCTCGACGACTTGCAGGGGCTGGGATTCCGCGTACGGCCCAGCGGCCCCGATCTCCCGCAACACCGCGGCCCGAACCCGACCGACTCCACTCATGCACCCTCCCCGCCTCGCCCAGCCCAGGTACGACAACGACCAACATGGCGTCCCACTCCGGCCAACACACCGTACGAGACCGGCCAACACACCGTCCCACAACGGCCAACACGCCGGTCGCCGACCAACGACGCCCAGTACGACAACGACCGACCTGCCGTACCGCAACGGCCAACGTGCCGTACGAGATCGGCCAAGACACCGTCCCACTTCGGCCAACACGCCGTACAAGAACGGCCAACACGCCGGGCGGGGGCTTCGCGGGCGGGGGGGCTAGGGGCGGAGGAGTTTTTCTAGGGCTGGGCGGAGGGGGGTGGTGATTTCGGCGGGGCGGCGGGTGTGGCGGTTGACGAAGACGTGGGTGAAGGTGCCCTCGGCCGCCGGTGTGTCCGTGCCGGGGGCGAACAGGCCGATCTCGTACCGCACGCTGGACCGGCCGAGGTGCGCCACTCGCAGCCCGGCCTCCACCGGCTCCGGGAAGGCCAGTGGCGCGCGGAACTCGCAGCTGGACTGCACGCACAGACCGATGTTCGCGCCGCCGTGGATGTCCAGGCCGCCCTCGGCGATCAGGTAGTTGTTGATCGCGGTGTCCATGAAGGCGTAGTAGACGACGTTGTTCACGTGCCCGTACACGTCGTTGTCGCCCCATCGGGTGGGGATGGTCAGCCACCGCACGTATCCGTCGCGCATGCGCCCAGTTTGCCCTGCGGTCCAGCCAGTCGTTATCGTGCGTCCGCATTGGAACGACGTCTTCTTGGGGGAAGTCATGATCGTGCTCGGCGTCCTGCTGATCTTCCAGGGTTTCGGCGGCGCGCTGGCGCCGGTGCTCTGGGGCGGCAATCTGGGGCTCATGCACCTGATCGACCTGCCGATGTGGTCGCGCTACGCGATCGGCGTGATCGGGGTGGCCTGCCTGCTCATGGGCCTGAACAAGCGCAAGGCCGTCAACTGATCAAGTAAACAACCTTGCCGAACTCGGTGGGCGGGGCTACCGTATCTGCACCGCCACCGATGTAATCCTTTGACCTTCCACGGCGCCCGAAAAATGCATTTCCGTGTACATGCATAGTGTTTACCAAATTTATACCGAAAACCGGTGAACATCCCACCTATGGAGTTCAGCCATTTAGCGGCCGATCCCCATAAACATATACGCTAGCCTATCCCAGACGCTCTCCCACATATAGCGTAGCATTGGGAAGGACCCCTATGTTCCGTATGATGGCTGCTGTCGGCGCGGCATTTGCGTTAATCACTTCGTTTACCCCTGCGGCATTTGCCGACGAGTCCGTGCCTCCGCCCACCGGGAAAATCACCATCGATCTGCTCACGGTGAACGGGTCGGGCTGCCCGCTCGGCACGGCCGCAGTGGCCGTCTCCCAGGACAACACTGCGTTCACCGTCACCTACAGCGAGTACCTCGCGCAGGTGGGTGTCGGCGCCAAGCCGACCGACATGCGCAAGAACTGCCAACTGAACATGCGTGTCAACGTGCCCTCCGGGTTCACCTACGCCATCGCGCAGGCGGACTATCGTGGGTACGCCAACCTCGCGGCCGGCGCCAAGGGCACCGAGCGCGCCAACTACTACTTCCAGGGAATGTCGCCCACGGCCTTTATCAGCCACAACTACAACGGGCCGTACGACGACAACTGGCAGTCGACGGACAAGGTCGATATCGCCTCCCTGGTCTACGCCCCCTGCGGCGAAAAACGCAACTTCAACATCAATACCGAGCTGCGCGTGGACAAGGGCACCTCGAATCCCTTGACCACGACCAGCTTCATGGCGATGGACTCCACCGATGGGGCCATCAACACCACGTATCACTTCGCCTGGCAGAAGTGCCCGAAGCCGTGGCGGCCGTGGTGATCACACCCTGACCGTTCTGCTCCCTGCGCAGCGCACGGCGACGCCTCAGGTCGCCGTGCGCTTGCCTGCCGCCGCCGGTCGATCGAACCGCTAGTCGAACCAGGTGCCCGAGGCCCAGGTGCGGCCATCCCACACCTTGCGCTCGGCCGCGCCCGGATCGGTCACCGCCCCGCGCTGCTCGTCGAAGATCCAGGTGGCCCGCTCGGTCTCGGTGTAGCCGGGCCATTCCGGCTGATCCGGCAGCTGGGGTGAGCCGGTGCGGGCGAAGGCGGCCCAGCGCGCGTGCATGTCCGCGGACAGCCCGGCCGCGACTGAATCGGTGTTCAGCGGACTGCCCCGGCGTTCGGCGCCGTGCGCCCACACGTAGGGCATCTCGGTCCCGTGCGCGGCGGCCAGCATCGGGGACAGCCAGGGCGCGGCGGCGGCGAAGCGGAACCGCCACACCGGCGCGTGCCTGCTCTGCGCGTCCAGCAACCGCACCGTGGGCACGCCGTAGCGCTCGTCGGTCATCACCGCGGCGTTGACCTCCCTGGTGGAGGCGGCGGGCCGGTTGGCCCGATAGGCCGAAAGCACCTCCTGCGCGCCGGTCTCACCGAAGGCCGCGGCGAGCACCTGCGGCGCCCGGTCGCCTGCCCACGGGTCCAGCGCCAGGTACAGCGCGGACTCCTCGGCGTTGCTGCCCGCCAGCAGCGGCACCCCGGCGGCCGAGCCGTCCGCGATCCGGCGCACCGGCACCTCGGGCAGCACCGAACCGTCCACGGTGGGCCGCCACACCCACAGGCCACGGCCGAACGGGCTCAGCTCGGTCTGCGCGGCCAGCAGTTCGGCGGCAGGCACCTGGCTGACCCGGTTGGCAGGCACCCCGAGCAGGCCCAGCAGCCGGGCCGCCAGCGCGGCGCTGACCTCCTCGGCCGCCACGTGGTCGCCGCCGCCGCTCTGCGAGATCACCCGGTGGAACAGCCCGGTCGCGGCCGGCGCGGACATCAGGTTGGCCACGCTCTTGGCGCCCGCGGAGTTGCCCGCGATGGTCACCCGGCCCGGATCGCCGCCGAACGCGGCGATGTTGTCCCGCACCCAGCGCAGCGCGGCGATCTGGTCCAGCAGCCCGCCGTTGGCCGCGTGCGGGTGCGTCTCGCCGAGGTTGAGGAAACCGAAGGCGCCCAGCCGGTAGTTGAGGGTGACCACGACCAGGTCGTCCCGGCGGGCGAAGGTGTCGCCGTCGCCGACGTTCTCCGGCCCGGCCCCGACCACGTACCCACCGCCGTGCAGCCACACCAGCACCGGGTGCGGGCCGGGGGTCACCGGCGCGCACACGTTGAGGTACAGGCAGTTCTCGCTGATCCGGCTGGGTTCGTCCATGGCCGCCGGGGTCGGCACCGGCACCGGGGCGGGCATCGCGGGCAGCACCGGCTGCATGGCGCGGGCGGCGAAACGGCGCGCGCCGCGCACCCCGGTCCATGCCTGCACGGGTTGCGGCGGGCGGTGCCGCAGTTCACCCAGCGGCGGTTCGGCATAGGGCAGGCCGCGCCAGGCCAGCACGCCGTCGAGGTCAAGGCCGCGGACGGTGCCGGTGGCGGTGTCGACAACGGTGCGGTCAGTGCTCACTGTGTTCCCCTCGCCGGTGGGCCAGTGCCTGATCAGGGCGGGCCGGGCTGGAGGCGCGCACCACCAGCTCGGGTCGCAGCCGGGCGGACTCGGCCGAGCCGCCGTCGAGCTGGTCCAGCAGCCGGGCCACCGCGGTCCGGCCCATCTCCCGCATCGGCGAGCGCACCGTGGTCAGCGGGACGGTCAGCGCGGAGACCATCGGGATGTCGTTGAAGCCGACCAGCGCGAAGTCCTCGCCGATCCGGCGGCCGTGATCGCGCAGCGCGCCCATCGCGCCGATCGCGGCCTCGTCGTTGACCGCGAACGCGGCGGTCACCGGGCGCCCGGTGCGCAACACGCGGTCCATGGCCAGGTAGCCGCCCGCGGAGTCGTAGCCGCTGTGCGCGATCAGTTCCTCCGGCACCGGGTGGCCCGCTTCGGCGCAGGCGCGGCGGAAGCCGGTGGTGCGGTCGGCGCAGGTGCTGGCGTAGGGCTGCCCGGCCAGCACCGCGATCCCGGTGTGCCCGCCGTCGAGGAGATGCCGGGCGGCCAGCGCGCCACCCGCCTCGTCGTCGCAAGTCACCGAGGGGTGGTTCGCGCAACGGCGGCTGACCAGCACGAACGGGGACTTGTCCTGCACCAGCCGGTCGAGTCCCTCATCGTCCAGCCGGGCGTCGCCCACGATCAGCCCGTCCACCCGGGAGGACAGCAGCGCGGCCAGCGCGGACTCGTGCTGCTCGGCGGAGTCGTGCGTGTTGGTCACGAAGGTCCGGTAACCGCGGGAGAGCGCGGCCTCCTGGATGCCCTCGTAGATCGCGGCCAGCACGTAGTCGGTCAGCGTCGGCACCAGCACCCCCAGGATCCGGGTGCGCTGGGTGCGCAGGCTGGCCGCGTACTCGTTGCGGATGTAGCCGAGCCGGTCCGCCGCCGCCCGCACCCGCGCCTCGGTGTCCGCGGTGACCTGGGCGGTGCCGTTGAGCACCCGCGCCACGGTCGAGATGTGCAGTCCGGTGGCCTCGGCCACTGCCCGCAGGGTCGCCCGCGCCACAAGCACCTCCTAGCCCGCCACGACCAGCCTAGTGGTCAACGGCTGCGCCATTAAGCTCAGTGAGGTGGACGCGATGCCTGTCCGGGACCGGCACGGCGAACTCCGGGACTTCCTGCGCTCCCGCCGGGCCCGCCTCACCCCCGCTGACGTGGGCTTACCAGCCATCGCCGGCGCGCTGCGGCTGGCCGAGCCCGAGCGCGCGCACCTGTACCGGCTGGCCGGGCTGAACCCGCCCGAGTCGGCGGCCGGGACGGTGGCGGTGGATCCGGCGCACCAGCGGTTGCTGGCGGGCTGGCTGCCCAACCCGGCCTACCTGCTGGACCGGCACTGGAACTTCCTGGCGCTCAACACCGCGGCGCGCGAGGTCTTCGGCTACCGGCCAGGACTCGCGCACAACTGCCTGATCACCTTCTTCACCTCGGCGGACTGCCGGGTGCGCTGGCCGGGCTGGGTCCCGGCGGCCGCGGACATGGTGGCCGACTTCCGCGCCCAGTCCGCCCGGTTCCCCGACGACGCGCGTTTCGCCGAACTGGCCGCGGACCTGGCCGGTGTGTCGCCGGAGTTCGCCGAGCTGTGGGCGCGGCACGAGGTGTGGGAACGGAGTCAGGGCAGCAAGACCGTGCTCACCCTGCCCGAACTGCCCGGCACCCGCCTGATCCTGCACCTGCCCGCCGCCGGCACCGCCACCGCGGACCGCCTCAGCCAGGTGTTGGCGGCACCCGTATCAGCCGACTCTGGTTGATCTTGAGGGCGGCACGCAGGATCGGATCATGAACCGATTCGCGAACAAGGTCGCGCTGATCACCGGCGGGGCGAGCGGGATGGGCCTGGCCACCGCGCGGCTGCTGCACGCCGAGGGCGCCACCGTGGTGCTCACCGGCCGCTGCGTCGAGGCCGAGTACGGCCGCCTGGACGTGCTCTTCGCCAACGCGGGCGCGGGGATCTTCAAACCCCCCGCCGAACTGACCGAGCAGGACGTCGACCAACTGCTCGGCGTCAACCTCAAGGGCCTGTTCTTCACCGTCACCAAGGCCCTTCCCCTGCTCTCCCGCGGCTCCGCGATCGTGCTCAACGCCACGTGGACCCAGTACCGCGGCCTGGGCCTGGCCTCGATGTACTCCGCCACCAAGGCCGCCGTCACCAACCTGACCCACACCCTGGGCGCCGACCTGGCCGCACGCGGCATCCGGATCAACTCGGTCAGCCCCGGCTAAATCCGCACCGACATGTTCACCAACGCCAGCCCCGACCTCCTACCGCCGCCAAGTCCCCCTCAGCACCCTCGGCCGCCCAGAACAGATGGCCGAAGCAGTCGCCTACCTAGCCTCCACCTCCGCCACCTACATCACCGCCACCGACCTAATCATCGACGGCGGCCTAACCCACACCCTCTCCCCCTAACCCCACCCCCCACCCAGCGTGTTGGCCGTTCTCGTACGCCATGTTGGCCGGTCTTGTACGCCACGTTGGCAGTTGTGGGACGGCTGCTTGGCCGAAGTGGCACATCGGGTTGGCCGAAATGCCAGGTCGGGCTGCCGCAGACTGGGCTCGGCTCGGGGCGGCGGACCGGAATGGCCAAGCTGGTGTCCCACAACAGCCAACACACCGTCCCAGTCCGGCAAACACACCGTCCCGGAGCGGCAAACACACCGTGCGAGAGCGGCAAACGCGCCGGGTTGGGTCGGCGGTTGCGGCGGGCCGAAACGTCAGCGCGGTGGCCGGACGGCCAGGCAGGCGAGCAAGCGAGCAGGCAGGCGAGCAGTTCGGGCGAGCGAACTGGCGGGCGACACGGCTGGCAGGCGGGCCGGTGGCTGGGCTGGGCCAGTTCGGTGTGCCGGACCGGCCAAGCCAGCGTCCCAGTCCGGCAAACACGCCGTACGAGAACGGCCAACACGCCGTCCCACTTCGGCCAACACGCCGTACGAGAACGGCCAACACGACGGGTGGGGTTGGGTGGGATGGGTGGGTTTGGTGGGGTGGCACTAAACACCACATTGACCTGGGGGTTCTGGATCTGTTCCTATGGAGACGAACGTTCGCGCGAACGTTCGTCTCGTGGGATCCAGGAGGTGGGCGATGGGCAGGCTTGTGGTTATCGCGACCGGGGGCACCATCTCCAGCACGCCTACCGAGGCGGGGCTGGCCGCCGCGTTGCCCGGTGGGACCGTGCTGGACGCCCTGCCCTCGCCGCAGCCGGTGCCGGTGGAGGTCGTCGACCTGTGCACCGTGGACAGTTCCGCGATCACCCTGGACCAGCAGCTCGGCCTGTTGCGGCAGGTGCGGGCGACGCTGGCCGATCCGCAGGTGCGCGGGATCGTGGTCACGCACGGCACCGACACCATGGAGGAGACCGCGTTCCTGCTCGACCTGCACCACGACGACCCGCGCCCGGTGGTCTTCACCGGCTCGCAGCGCCCGCTCGGCGCCCCCGGCTCGGACGCCCCCGGCAACCTGGCCGACGCCTTCGCGGTGGCGCGGCAGGCCCGTGACCACGGGGTTTTGATCGCCTTCGGCGGCAAGATCCACGCCGCCCGCGGCACGGTCAAGCACCACACCCTGAACCCGGACGCCTACCAGGACCCCAGCGCCGCCCCGGTCGGTCACCTGATCGGCGGCGAGGTGCTACTCCAGGCCCCGGCGCCGCGCCCGGCCGCGCTGCCCGTCCCGACCGTGACCGAGGCCCCGCGAGTCGACATCCTCACCCACCACACCGGCGGTGACGCGGTGCTGCTGCGGGCCGCGGTGGCCGCGGGCGCACGCGGATTGGTGCTGGTCGGCGCGGGTGCGGGCAACGTCAACCCGGAGGTGGTCGAGGCCGTCCGCGAGGCCACCGCGGCCGGGGTGCTGGTCGCGGTGACCTCGCGGACCGCGGCCGGTCCGGTGCTGCCGATCTACACCTCGGCCACCGAGCTGACCAGGGCGGGCGCGGTGCTCACCGGCACCCTGCGCGCCGCCCAGGCCCGGATCGCGGTGCTCAGCGCGCTGCTGGCCGGTCAGCCGGAGCGGCTGCCAGAACTGCTGGACTGCTGAGCACCATCCCGCCGAACAACACCGCCGCGACCCGCCGCGTGTGCGCGATGTCGGCGAGCGGATTGTCTTCCAGCACAACAAGATCCGCGATCCGACCCGGTGCCACCGCGCCGAAGCGGTCGGTGACGCCCAGGAACCGGGCCGGGTCCAGGGTGGCCGCGCGCAGGGCGGCCGCGGGGCTGAGTCCGGCGCGCACCAACAGTTCCAGCTCGTCGTGCAGGCTGAACCCGGGCACGAAGGTGTCGCTGCCCGCCAGCAGCGGCACCCCTGCCCGGTGCAGCTCGCCGGTCACCTCCAGGTAGCGCTCGAACAGCCGCTGCTCAGCCGCCGGATCGGGTGAGCGCCAGTCCGCGGCCCGCGCCCAGCCCTGCCGCAGCACGGGTTCGATGTGCGCCAGGTAGGGCCGCAGCGCGAACTCCGGGGTGCCCATGGTCGCCTTGGCCTGGTGCACGGCCAGGGTCGGCACGTGCCAGGTTCCGTTGGCCAGGAAGGAATCCCGCAGTTCGGCCAGCCGCGCCGGATCGGTGGTCCCGGCCGCGCGGTGGGTGAGTTCGGACAGCCGCCCGAACATGCCGGCCGGATCACCCGCGTCCAGCCCGGCGAACCCGGCGGTCAGCTCCTCCCGCTCGCTGGACGCCCCGACCAGCACCCCGTCCAGGTGCTCGATGCCGCGTTGCGCCGCGGCCAGCACCGGCACCTCGAACGGCACGTGCCCGACAACGTCGATCCCGGCCAGCTCCGCCTCGGCCAGCAACGCGAAGTAGGCATCCCGGGGCAGCTGCGAGTACACCTTGAGGAACTCGGCCCGCTCGCCAACGCAGGTGGTCACCGCCGCCCGCGCGTCCGCCGGGGTGGTCACCGCGATCGAGCCCGGTCTGCTGGGCCGCGGGCCGTCGATGATCCGGCTGCCGAAGACCATCCGCGGCCCGAAGACCTCGCCAGCGGCCAGCCGTCGCCGCCAGTCCGCGTGCACCGGCGCCCCGGCCATCTGCCGCACCCCGGTCACGCCGTTGCCGAGGAAGGCGGGCAGGTACGCCTCGTCGAAGCCGTGCACGTGCATGTCCCACAGGCCAGGGATCAGGAACCGGCCGCGCGCGTCCAGCACGCTCACCCCGGCCGGGGCCTCGAACCGCCCGACCGCGGTGATGCGATCGCGCTCGACCAGCACGTTCCGGCCGGTCAGCACCTTGCCGTCGGCCACGTCCACGACGTTGGCCCCATAAACGAAAACGGACCCGCTCGCGACGGGTCCGGCCAGTTCAGGCGACTTCCTGGATTCTGTCACCCCTCTCAGGATAACCCGGGGTCATCACCGTTCGCGGGCTTTCGGCCAGGCTCAGGCCGCGCCGCCGCCGGGTGGCGCGGCGGAGGTCCCGTTGGTCACCACGTTGCTGCTGGGCGGTGCCGACGGCGAGGTGGTCGTGGTCGGCGGCTTGGCGCTGGTGGGCTTCTCGCTGCTGGTCGGCGGGGTGGACGAACTCGGCGCGGTGCTGCTGCTGGGCGCGGTGGTCGAGGACTCGCCGGTGGTGCTGGTGGGGCTGCTGCTCGGCAGGGTCGAGCCCGGCGGCGGCAGCGGACGGCTGGTGCGGCTGGTCGGGCTGGTGGTGTCCTGCGGCGCGTTGATCGGCTGCTGCCCGCCGGGGCCGGTCGGGCCGCCGGGGTTGTCGGTGGGGCGCGGCATCAGGATCAGCGTGGCCGCGACCGCGCCGCCCGCCAGCACCGCGGCCCCAGCGGCCATCGCGGCCTTGCCTCGCGGCCGCTGCCACCACGGCGTGCCGGCCGCGGCCGCCGGCACGATCCGGGTGATCGCGGTGCGGGTCGGGTCGGCCCGGCTGACCCGCGCGGTGACCAGGGCGGAGGTGACGTCCGCGTCGGTGTCCGGGGTGTGCGCGATCAACCGCAGCGAGTGCTCGAACTCCGCCGCGCCGAGCCGGTCGCCTGGCTCCTTGCGGAGCATGGCCTCCAGCACCGGGGTCAGCGGACCGGCCAGCACCATCGGGTCCGGTTCCTCGGTGAGCACCGCGGTCAGCGTGGGCAGCACGCCGGTGCGGTCGAACGGGGCCTTGCCCTCCACCGCAGCGTAGAGCGTGGCGGCCAGCGCCCACAGGTCCGAGGCCGGGCCGAAGGGCAGGCCGCGGGCGCGTTCCGGGGCGATGTAGCCGGGGGCCCCGACCAGCACGCCGGAGACGGTCAGCGAGGAGTCGCCGTCGACCGAGGCGATGCCGAAGTCGGTGAGCACGGCCCGGTCGTCCGGGCAGACCAGCACGTTGCCGGGCTTGACGTCGCGGTGCAGGATGCCGTGCTCGTGCGCGGCCCGCAGCGCGCCCAGGATCTGCTCGCCGATGGCGGCCACCCGGCGCGGGGACATCGGGCCGTCGTCGTCGATGACCTTGGACAGCGCCCGGTTCTCGACCTTCTCCATGACGATCCATGGCCGGCCGTCCTCGGTGATCACGTCGAAGACGGTGACCACGTTGGGGTGGCTGATCCGCGCCGCGGCCCGCGCCTCACGCTGGGTGCGTTCGCACAGCGAGGCTTTCTCCTCCTCGCTGGCCCAGGTCGGCGCGAGCACCTCCTTGATCGCCACCGCGCGGTGCAGCACCTCGTCGTTGGCGGCCCAGACCGCGCCCATGCCGCCCCGCCCGATCAGCTCGCCCAGGCGGTATCGCCCGCCGAGCAGATCAGGTCGCGAATCCCCCGCGGAGGTCGGCGTCGTCATGTCCATCCCAATTCCACAACCAGGCGCCGCCCACACCGGGCACGGCGTCTTCCGTCCGCAAACCCTAGTCGTTCGTGGCGGGTGGGGTAGTGGCGTTGGTCCCACCGTTGCCGCGCACGGCGTCCCACTGGGCCATCGCGGCCAGCATGCCCAGCGGATCCACTGTGGACAGGCCGGGTTCGAGTTCGCGGTATGCCTGGTACATGTTCGGCGCCACCCGCTCGGACTCGCCCAGTCCCGCGTACTCCCCCAGGTCCGCGGCCAGTGCGGCGTCCGTCCAGGACAGCCCCTTGCCGTGCGCCTCGCGGGCGAGTTCGCGGATGTGCCGCCAGTAGCCCTGCACCGCGCGCACTCCGTCGCAGTCGGTGACCGGCCCGTGACCAGGCACGATGTACTCCGGCGAGAGTGCGATCATCTCGTCGCAGGCCCGCAGCCAGTTGTCGATCGGCCCCGCCCACATGATCGGCGCGCCGCCGATGAAGAGCAGATCGCCGGTGAAGAGCACGCCCGCGTCCGGCACCCAGGCCACCGCGTCACCGCCGGTGTGCGCCGGGCCGAGGTTGCGCAACTCGACCGAGCGACCGCCGACGGAGAGCGTCAGCTCCTGGTCGAAGGTGACATCGGGGTTGCGCTGGGTGATCCCGCCGAACTCGTACTTGCCGAAGGCCCGCTGGATCCAGTCCGCCAGCACCGGCCCCAGCCCCTCGGCCGCGGCGGGTGAGAGCAGCGCGGCCATCACCTCCGGCGGGGCGTCGTGCGCCATCTCGTGCGCGGTCTCGGTCACCGCGTGGATGCGCACCTCGGGCGCGAGCAGTTCGTTGCCGTAGCAGTGATCCCCGTTGGCGTGCGTGTTCAGCGCGACGGTGATCGGGTGTGCGGCGGTCACCGGGGCCATCGCGTCCAGCATGGTCCGGGTGAGGTTGAGGTCGTAGAGGGTGTCCACCAGCAGCGACTCGCCGTCACCGCTGATCAGCCCCGCGTTGCTCAGGCCCCAGCTGCCGTCGGGGGCCAGCCAGGCCCGCACGCCGGGGGCGATCTCGTGCAGTCCCGTGGTGTAGGGGATCTCAGCGGCTGCGCTCACCGGGTGATCTTCTCAGGCGACCGGCCGGGACGAGCAGGGCATCCGCCCAGTGGACAGTGGGCTGCGCCGACCGGCATCGGCCCCGACCGATCGGTCGGTTCAGGCGTCGGCGGCACAGCGGAACCCGATGTGGTGATGACCGGCGAAGGGGTCCCGGGAGTAGCCGTCACGGTCGGTGGCGCGCAGGTTCGCGGCGCGCTCGTCGTGCGAGCTGCCCCTGGTGATCCGCAGTTTCTGGGACTGCGGGTCCTCCCGGCCGTCGTCGGCGGCGTACGGGTAGGGGCGGTCCAGCGAACTGGTCCACTCGTAGAGGTTGCCGACCAGGTCCCGCACGCCCTCCGGGGTGGCGCCAGCGGGGTGCGCGGTGACCGGGCTGGTCTCGTCGTAGGCCTTGCCGTACTGGGCGCGGGTGGCATCCGGCGCGGCGTTGCCCCACGGGTAGGTGCGGCCCTCGGTGCCCCTGGCGGTGGCCTCCCATTCCGCCTCGGTGGGCAGCCGCGCGCCACGGGCCTGGCAGTACTGCAGCGCGCCCCACCAGTAGACCTCGTTGACCGGGTGCTCGGCCACGTCACCCTCCACCGCGAACCGGCCGTCCTGGCGCAGAACCCGGGAGTCCTCGTCGGTGTCGTTGGTGGTGAAGACCTCCCGGCCGGACTGGTCCCGCACCGCGTCCCGTTCCAGCCTGCTGACCGGCCCGGTCCACCGCCGCGGATCGCCGCCGCGGGCGTTGACGAGGTTCCCGACCGATCGGTTGGCCCAGTCGACGAACTGCCGGGTGGTGACCGGGTAGACGTCGATGTGGAAGGCGTTGAGGGTGACCCGGTGCGCGGGGCCCTCCTCATCCGGGCCGTCGTCACGACCCAGCGGGTAGGAACCAGCAGGGATCCGCACCATGCCTTCCGGCCGCTGACCTGGGGGGATGGTGGTGATCGAGGTGGGGGTGCTCGGCGCGGGCAGCGGGGGCAGGTCGGACGGCGCGGCCTCGGGGACGGCGCAGCCCGCGGCGGTGAGGACGGCCGCGGCGAGGGCGATGACCCGCAGGTTCCGGTGCTTGCTCATAGTTCGGACCGTACATGTATCTCTAGAACCATTGAAGTGGTGACAGCAGGTCAACAGCTAGCCGACAGGTCGAGGGCTATGTTGCGCACCTGACCGCAGGCCAAGAGCAAGGAGTCCCGGTGTCCGACCACCCCACCGCCGAGCCGACCCCGCGCGAGCGCAACGAGATGATGATCGCCAGGATCCGCGCGGGCGAGCCCCAGGACTACGTCGAAGGCCGCCACGTGCTGCGGATCCTGCACGTCCCCGGCCGCCGCACCGGTGAGCCGCGCACCACCCCGATCGCGGTCACCCAGCTCGACGGCAGGCACTACGTCTGCTCCCCCAACCGCACCAGGGACTGGACCGCCAACCTGCTCGCCGCCGGGCACTGCCGCCTCGAACAGGACCCCGACCACACCTACCGCGCCGAACTCCTGGAGGACGAGCACGCGGCGACCGTGCTGGCGACCTACCTCGGCAACGTCCGGCCGGGCGGGGTGAACATGTGGCCCTTCCCCAAGGACGCCCCGGCCGCGGTGATCCGGGAGCACCTGGGTGAGATCGCGGTCATCCGGCTCACTCCCGCCTGACCGGTCGGTAGGTCAGCGCGCACCAGTTCTCGTCCGCCTACCGACCGTTTGGTTGACGAGCAGGCCGAGCACGCTCACCACCGCCGCGAGCAACCCCAGCCGCGCCGGGGTGAGCTGGTCCTGCAGCAGTCCGCCGAGCGCTCCGCCCAATGCCACGCCCAGGTAGATAGCTGAGTTGTTCAGGCCAAGCAAGACCGCGGAGGCGCTGGGGGCGTACTCGACGAAGCGGCTCTGCTGGGGCACCACCGGCAGGGACACCGACACGCCCCACGCCACCGCCCACACCACGGCCGCGATCAGGTTGCCGACGACCAGGGGGCTCAGGGCCAGCAGCACCGCCGCGATGGCCAGGCCCGCGGTGACGACGTCGCGGGGTGGGTGGCGGTCGGCGAGGCGGCCCGCGACGGTGTTGCCGATCATGTTGCCCACGCCCCAGGCCAGCAGGACCACGGTCAGCGCGGTGGCCGAACCGCCGGTGGCGCCGGTCAGCGCGGGGGCGATGTAGGTGTAGAGGACGTGTGTGCCCGCCAGGGTCAGGGTGGTGACGGTGAGCATGGCCAGCACGGTGAGTTCGCGCAGTGGGGCCAGGCGGGCGCGCAGTGGGTCGGCGGGCAGGGTGATCGGGGGCAGGGACACGGCCACGCCGATCGCGGCGACCACTCCGAGACCGGCGACCGCCCACAGGGTGAGGCGCCAGTCCGCGCCGCCGATGAGGGTGCCGGCTGGCAGGCCGAAGGCGATGGCCAGGGTCAGGCCGCCCATCACGGTGGCCAGGGCGCGGCCGCGGCGTTCGGGTGGGGCGATCGCGGCGGCGGCGCTGAAGGCGGCCGCGCCGATCAGGCCGGCGCCGGCCGCGGTGGCGATCCGGGCGAGCAGCACGGTGGTGTAGTCGGGGCCAAGGGCGGTGGCCGCGTTGCCCACGATGAACACCGCCAGCCCCAGCAGCAGGGCGGCGCGGCGGGTCATCGCGCTGGTCAGGGCGCCCAGGATGGGGGCGGAGACGGCGAAGGCCAGCGCGAAGGCGGTGACCAGCTGGCCGGCGGCGGCCAGGCCCACGTCCAGATCGGTGGCGATCTGGGGTAGCAGGCCGGCGATGATGAAGCCGTCGGTGCCCACCGCGAACATCGCGGTGGCCAGCGGCAGCAGGGCTCTCTGGGTGCTCAAGTCCTCACGTCCTTCTCCGGCGGTGCTTGCCCGCTCACCCTCGGCGCGCCCACTTGCCGGCCGCTGTCCGTCCGCTGTCCGGCGGTACTGTGGGCCCGGTGCGGTTCGGGGTGCTGGGTCCACTCGTGGTGTGGAACGCCGAGGACGCGCCGATCCCGGTGCCCGGTCCCGAGGTCCGCGCGTTGCTGGCCGTACTCCTGACCCATGAGGGCGCCTGGGTGCCGGTGGAGACGCTGATCGGCGAGTTGTGGCCGGAGCGGCTGCCCGCGAACCCTGGCAACGCGTTGCAGATCCGGGTGTCCCGGTTGCGGCGGGCACTGGGTGTGCGGGATCTGGTGGAGTACCGGGCGAACGCCTACCGGTTGGTCGGGGACTGCGATGCCGTGATGTTCCAAGGGTTGTTGCGGCGGGCTCGGTCCACTGTGGACCCGTGGCCGCGGGTCGCGTTGCTGTCCGAGGCACTCGGGTTGTGGCGGGGGCCCGCGCTGGTCGAGTTCGGCGCGGAATCCTTTGCCCAGCCGGTGATCCGGCGCTGGCAGGAGTTGCGGTTGACCGCGGTGGCCGAACTGGCCGAGACCCGGCTGGCCCTGGGTGAGCACGACACGGTGCTGGCGGAGCTGGCCGAGTGGGTGCAGCGGTTTCCGGGGCAGGAACGTCTGCGCGCGGCACAACTCCAGGCCCTCTACCGGGCTGGACGGCAGCCCGAGGCCCTGGCCGCCTACGCCGAGTTCCGGGCGCACCTGGCCGCGGAGCAGGGCCTGGACCCGGGGCCCGAACTTGCCGCCCTGCACCAGGCGATCCTGACCCGCGACCCCGCCCTGGACGCCTCCCCCGCGCGCCGGCCGGGCAACCTGCCGACGCCGGTCACCGAGTTGATCGGCCGGGAGGCCGAGCTGGCCGGGACCGGGAAGGCGCTGGCCGCGGCGCGCCTGGTCACGTTGACCGGGCCGGGCGGGGTGGGCAAGACCCGGCTGGCCATCGCCGCCGCGGCCCAGCTCGCCGAGGACTTCCCGGACGGGACCTGGCTGGTCGAGCTGGCCGGACTGGGCGGGCCGCACGCCGCCGACGCGCTGGCCGAGGCGGTGATGACGGTGCTGGGCATCCGGGAGAACGCGATGCTCGGCCCGATCCCGGCCAGCGGCGCGCTCGGCCACCGCGAGCGGCTGATCGCCTACCTGGCAGGCAAGAAACTGTTGCTGGTGCTGGACAACTGCGAGCACATCGTCACCGAGGTGGCCACCCTGGCCATGGCGCTGCTGACCGCGGTGCCGGGGCTGCGGATCCTGAGCACCAGCCGCGAACCACTGTCCACCCCCGGCGAATCCGTGCACCCGGTGCCACCACTGGACCTGCCCGCGGACCCGGCCGATCCGCACGGCTCGGGCGCGGTCCGGCTGTTCTGCGCCCGCGCCCGCGACGCCGACCCCGCCTTCGCGCTCACCGCCGACAACGCGGCCGCGGTGACCGCCCTGGTCAGCGGCCTGGACGGGTTGCCGCTGGCCCTGGAACTGGCCGCCGCCCGGGTGCGGGCGCTGGGTGTGCGGGAACTCGCCGACCGCCTCGACGACCGGTTCCGCCTGCTGTCCGCCGGCAACCGGGGCGCGCCCGCCCGGCAGCGCACCCTGCACGCGCTGCTGGACTGGAGCTGGGAGCTGCTCACCACCCCCGAACGGGTGGTGCTGCGCCGTCTAGCGGTACTGGACGGGGGCACGCTCACCGCGATCGAGGCGATCTGCGGTGACCCGGAGCTGCCGGTGGCCGAGGTGCTGGCCCGACTGGTGGACCGGTCGATGGTGATCGTGCTGCCGGGGCACCGGCGGTACCGGCTGCTGGAGACGGTGGCCGCCTACGCCCGCGACCGGCTGACCGAGTCCGGCGAGGCGGAAACGTTGCGCGCCAGGCAGTCCCGCCACTACCTGAGCCTGGCCGAGGCCGCCGCGCCCGAGCTGCACGGCCCGCGCCAGCACGCGGCACTGTCCGAATTGGACACCGAACACGGCAACCTCCACCGCGCACTGGAGCACGCCAGCCCCGAGGACGCGTCGCGGCTGGTGGATTCCCTTGCCTGGTACTGGATGCTGCGTGGCCGGGTCCGCCAGGCCCAGCGCTGGGCCGGGCACGCGCTCGCCGCCGCCGGGCCCGGGATCCGGACCGCGCGGGTGCGCTGCTGGGCGGCCGGGATCGCGATCGTCGCCGACCCGGATCCGGCCGCGGCCGCCAGTGCCCGTACCGCGCTGACCGGCTTCGACGGGCTGGACGACCCGCTGGGCGCGGCCATGGCGCACTGGTTCCTGGCCTACGTCCTGCTGCACGCCGGCGACCTGGACACCAGCGAGGAACTCGCCGCGCACGCCGCCAGTGCCTTCCGCGCGCTGGAACACCCATGGGGCCTGGCGGTGACCACCTGCGTGCAGGCCAACCACGCGCTCACCCGCGGCGACCTGAGCACCGCGCACAGCCACGCCGAAGCCGCCGTGACGTTGTTCCGCGCACTCGGCGACCGTGGCGGCGAACTGCTCACCACCTACCCGCGCGCGGCCCTGGCCGAACTGCACGGCGAGTACCACCGGGCCGAGCAGCTGCACCGGGACGGCCTGGTGCTGGCCGAGGAGCTGGGCATGTGGGCCGAGGCCGCCGACCGGTTGTGCGGACTCGGCCGGATCGCGCTGCTCCGCGGCGAGTACCCCACCGCGCACGATCACCTTGCCAGGGCACGGGAACTGGCCGCCGAACGCGGGTTCCGGCCGGGCGGGATCCACGCCACCATCACCCTGGGCCAGCTCGCCCGCCGCACCGGCGACCTGGCCACCGCCGCGGCCTGCCTGACCGAGGCCGCCGACTGGTACCGCCGCACCGGCCGCGCCCCCGGCTACACGATCGTGCACACCGAACTCGGCCACCTCGCCCAGCTCCAGGGCAACCCGGCCCAGGCCCGGCTGCACCACGGAGAAGCCCTGGCCTTCGCCCACCGTCTGGGCAACCCGCATGCCGAGGCCACCGCCCTTGAGGGCCTGGCCTGGACCCAACTCCCTGACAACGCAACGGAATCCGCCCGCCTGCTCGGCGCCGCACACGCCCTGCGCGCTACCACCGGTGTTCCGCTGGCCGACCGCGCCGACCTTGCTCACATTCTCGACGTGACGCGGGACACCCTGGGCGACAAGGCTTTCGACGCTGAATTCACTATTGGCGCGCTGAGCCGACCGACGCTGTGACAGGATCCGCAACATGTTCTCCGGCGACTTCGAGGTACACCTGACCGGCTCCGAATGGGAGGCGGACCGGCTGGCGGCGTTCGCGCGGCAGCGTGGCGCCAAGTTCAGCGACATCAAGCTCGACCGCGGCGCGACGCCGTTGCAGCCGATGCTGACCGTCGCAGGCAGCGGCACCCTCGCCGAACTACACGAGCTGGCCGAGCGCTGGCGGGCCGAGCTGATCGCGGCCGATCTGCACGTGCTGCGGGTGAAAATCGAGGCCGCGCCGTGGAACCAGGGCGTCCCACAGTCCGATGTGGACGCTCGCGCGGACCTGTACTTCGAGCACCACGTGAAGCTGCTGCTGCCCAACGACAAGTACGGCACGATCAAGGCCGTGGACGAGGTGATCCACGGGCACGACGCCCGGCTCTCCCGCAACGCCCGCCGCGAGCGCGCCGACGGCGAGGAACGCTTCGTCACCCAGCGCTGCCACGGTGTCGGCCGCGACACCGCCCGCGCCCGGCTGGACGCACTGCTGACCGCGTTGCGCGGCAACGGGCACACCGTGCTGGAGGTCGAGGAGGAGTACGTCGTGCACGATGACGCGCTCGGCGTCGACAAGGGCTGGCTGGAGCCGGATCCGGCCACCGAATGGATCAACCCGCGGGAGAACCGGCTGCGCACCGCGCCCGTGGACGCCGACGGCTTCCCGTCCACCTACCATCCGCTGACGGTGCGGCCGGGGCAGGACATCCGGCAGCGGGCCGCCTTCGACCCGGCGCTCAAGCAGTTCGGGAACGCCTACCGGGCAGGCGAACCGGTGTTCGGCGACCCCGCCGAGGGACAGCGCTGGCTGATAGCCCGGCGCGCGGCCATGGCACACGTGCTCGCGGTGGTGGCCGCCTCGCCGTGGGCGGAGAACCTGGTGCTGCGCGGCAGCATCGTGTTGCGGGCCTGGCTCGGCGCGGCCGCCCGCGAACCGGGGGACCTGGACTTCGTGGTGGTACCGCCCGGTTTCGCCTTCGACGGCCCGGAAGCCAAGGCCATGCTGGACGGGCTGATCGCCGCCCTGGCCGGCGATCCCGGCCCCGGCCTGCGCGCGGACCAGGTGCGTTCGGAGCACATCTGGACCTACGAACGCGTGCCGGGCCGACGGCTGGTGTTCCCCTTCGACGTCGACGGCCTGCCGCAGGGCGCGATCCAGCTCGATCTGGTGTTCAACGAGCCACTGCCCGAACCCCCGGTCACGGTGGCGATCCCGCCGCTGGGCACGCCGATGCGCACCGCCTCCGCGAGCCTGTCCCTGGCCTGGAAGTTGCAGTGGCTGATGACCGATCTCTACCCGCAGGGCAAGGACCTCTACGACGCGGTGCTGCTCGCCGAGTACACCACCGTATCCCTCGACCTCGTCCGCGAGCTGCTGCGCCCGGAACTGGGCCGGGAGGCCGAGGACTTCACCCCGGACTCCGTGCTCGGCCTCCCGGTCGACTGGATCAACTTCCGCGACGAGCAGCCCGGGGTCGAGGGTGAGGTCAGGCCCTGGCTGGACCGGCTCGCCGCGGCGCTGGCCCGCTGACCTCACCCGCCGACCGCACCCCGTTCCCCGCCGAGCACCCCGGCCATGGCCAGGATCGACACCAGCGGCTGCAACACCCGCGACGGCGCGAACCCGCGTGGGAACACGGGTTCCCCTGGTGCGGCCTCGGTGCCGGTGGCCGAGACGAAGTGCAGGGTGCAGCGGTCGAACACGCCGAACGGGGCCAGTGCGCCGAATTCCTGGCGCTGGTGCAGGAAGGCGTAGACGTCCCGGCTCTCCCGCCAGATCAACTCGGGGTCCACTGTGGTCAGTCGCTGGTTGCCCTCGCGCAGCCAGTGACTCACCGGCGGCTGGTAGCGCAGCCGATCCGCTTTGGTGGCCACGATCGCGGCGGGCAACCGCTCCAGCTCGGGCACGGCCTGGAAACGGGCCAGGGACATCTCCAGCGCCTGGTTCCCGCCGCGTTCCGGCGCCGGGTCGAGGCCATGCACGAACAGCACCGCGTCGGTGCCGATCAGGAACCGGGCGGATTCGTTGTCCCCCACCGCTTCCAGGTCCTCCCCGGCCACGTCGAAGAGCACCAGCGGCCGGGTCAGGTGCGGACCGCGGATCAGCAGGATCTCGGCCGGACCGGTGACCTGCTTGGGTGTTCGGGGCAGCCGGGCGCCGCGACCGGCCGGTTCCAGCACGGCGGTGCGGTACTCGTCGTGCCGGTGCAGGTCCAGCGGCACCACGGTCAGCCCGTACGGCGCGAGGCCGTCCCGCTCCACGAGTTCGCGGACCAGCGCGGCCAGCAGATGGGTCTTGCCCGCGGTCGGCCTGCCGATCATGGCCACCACGAACGGCGGCTCGTGCGCGAAGTAGGTGGCGGGCAGGTAGTGCTCGTCGGTGTCGCCGGAGGGGTTGGGGCAGCGGCGGTAGGTGTTGACCAGGTTCAGGCCGCCCTTCACTGGATCCCGGCCGTTGACCTTCAGCTCGTGGTGGGTGCCGTCCGGATCGCGCCGCCACAACCCGTTCTCCGGCGGCGGGTAGCGGTCCAGGCACACCGGACAGCGCACCAGCGGCGGCAGCTCGTCCTCCGCAGGCCGCATCCGGCGCCACATTTCCCTGAGCCTGGGCCAGATCTGCCCGTCCTGGTCCTGTTCGGCCGCGGCCCGATCCCGTTTGCGGCGCAGGGCCAGGTCGAAGGCGTGCTGACCGGGCGCCAGCCGCGCGCCGAGGTCGATCACCTTGGGGTGCACCGGTTCCCGGAGCCTGGACAGTAGCTCGGCCGGGCCTGGCCGGGCGGTGGGCGGGTCGGTGAACACGCCGTCGAGCAGCACCCGCAACGCGCCGCCGTTGGCGTGCAGGTCCGGTGCGGAGCGGCCGAGGTGGCCGGGGTAGGCGGCGCGCCAGATGACCAGTCCGGCGTCCCAGATGTCCGTCCGGATGTCGCCGGGTGTGGCGCGGTGGAAGTCGAGCAGCTGTACCGACCGGGTGGTCGGGTCCCAGCGCAGCACGTCCAGGTCCACGCCGCCGTGGGTCAGTCCGGCCACCTCGGCCAGGTGCAGGGCGCGCAGCAGTCCGGCCTGGAACCGGTGCCGCTCCTGGGCGGACAACCGCGGCAGCGCCTCGGCCGCCGGCACTCCCCTGGCCGGGTCCAGCAGGAGGAACGGGTCCTCGCTGTCCACGTCGTAGTAGCGCAGGCGCGGCAGTTCCGGGGGATATTCTTCTTCCTGGAAGAGCTGGGCGAAGCGGTGGGTGGCCCGGATCTCCCGGTCCAGTGCTTCCAACGGTCCCGGCGCACCCGCGGGATCACGCGGAACCTGCTTGTGCAGCAACGTGATCCCGTTGACCGCGACCAGTCTCGACCGCAACGGGCCGGTCACCGCGTCCGCGAGCGGGTGCAGGGTGAGCGTGTGCACGGTGCCGTCCACGGCCCGGCAGCGGACCTGGTTCATTCGAAAACCCCTTGCCGCAGTGGGACGAAACGCATCGACCCGGCCAGTTCCGAGTCCCCGGTCCAGGCCACCTCGCGGCCGGGACCGCTGCTCTCCCTGGTCAGTTCGCGCACCGCGGTGGAGGCGAAGCGCACCAGCCCGGCGCCCGCGGCCAGCGCGCTGACCACGCCGAGATGCCGGTGGTGGCAGAGCTGGGTCATCTCGTCCCCTGCGGTCCTGGACAGCGCCTCGGTGACCCTGGAGGCCGCCCACAGTTTGGTGGCCAGGGTGTCCCGGTGCGCGCGGTCGCCGTTGAAGGCGAACGGCGGCGCGGGCAGCAGGCCGTGCCGCCGCACGTGCTCGTGGTAGCTCTCCAGCAGCCGGGCGCAGGTCCTGGTGTACTCGGCCGGATCGACCGGCCTGCCCGCCTCGATCCCGGCCCAGCAGGGGCGCAGCGCGGCCAGGGTCAGGTCCACCAGGTCGGTCAGCACCACTTCCCGCACCTCCTCGTAGACATCCCGGTCCGGCGGCGGTTCGGGCTCGCCTTCCTCGGCGAGCGCGATCTCCTTGCCGGGCAACGGGGTGAACAGGTCCTCGGTACGATCGGCGAGGGCGGCCTGGATGGCGGTCAGGCCCAGCACGGCCTGGCCGAGCCCGTCGGCGAACAGCGCCCGCCGGGTCGAGGGCCGCCAGTCCGCCCGCGCCACCCGGTGCACCAGCCGGTCGATCTGCTCGACCTGGTCGGACAGCTTCGCCAGGCCCACCTCGGTCCGCCACCGCCGGGCGCTGAGCCACCAGCTGCTGGCCACCACCGCGAGCAGCAGCAGCCAGGCCAGCACGGTCGGCGCGAACGCCAAGGGCAGCGGCGGCGGACTCAGGATCGCCACCGCCGCCCAGCTGCCCAGCGCCGGTCCGCCCCAGCACAGGGCGGCGGGCAGCAGCGCGCCCCTGATCCCGAGTTCACCGCGGTCGGTGGGCTGCCGGGCGTGCAGCAGCAGTCCGCTGCCGAACCAGGCCAGTGCCAGCAGCGGGGTGAACAGCCAGGGCAGCACGCCGATCGCGGCCAGCACCCCGGTCAGCACGGACAACAGCGCCGCGCCCAGGGGTGTCGGGCGGAGGTCGAACTCGGGCAGCTGCTGTCGCGGGGCGAGCGCGGTCAGGGTGTCCAGTGCCGCTAGACAGCCCTGCGGTTCGCGTTCGATCTTGACCGCGTTGAGGTCGGGCAGCAGCCTGCCGATGGAGCGGTAGCGCCGCAGCCAGGTCTCCACCAGCTCGCGCACCTCGTCCCTGGCCTGGCGGCGGCTGCCCTGTTCCGGTCCGCGCAATCCGCGTTCGGCCACGGACAGGTCGCCGGTCTGCTGGCCGAGCAGGCGGTCGTTGACGTGGGTGAGCTGGCGTTGTGCCTCCCGGTGGTAGGCGTCCGCGCTGACGAATGCCTGCCGCACCGCCGCCCCCGCCGCCGATCCCGGTCGCTGCGCGGCCAGTGCGGCCAGGGGGTGGTCCAGGCGGTTGAGTTCGAGTGCGGCGTCCCCGACCGCTCGGTTGGCGGCCGTGCGGGCGCGGTCCAGTGGACCACCGGCGACCAGCACCGGTTCGGTCTCCTCGGACTCGATGAACCGGCCGATCGCCGCCCGGAACTCGGCCCTCGGTGGTTCCGGCGCGCTCACCCCACCGGCGTCCGGGTCGGTGAACAGGCTGATCGCCTCCTCCTGCACCCGGCGCCGCTCGGCCTCGTGCAGGCTGGTCCGTTCCAGGGCGAGCCCGACGCTGGCGGTGCTGTACGGCAGCGTGTTCACCGTGTGCACCACCGCGTCGAAGACCACCGGCTCGGACAGCGCGGCGATGAGCTGGTCCAGATTGGACGGTGCACTCGGCCGCACCCCGCGCACCAGGTGATCAGCGGGTCGCCAGTGCACGCCGTGCTCGTCGCTGACCCACAGCGTGGCCGCCCGGTCCACCGGACCGAGCGCGGGCGCGGGCCGGATCCGCACCCCGTCCCTGGCCGCGCCGTCCCCGACGGCCAGGCAGATCACCCCGGCGACCAGCGGACTGCCCAGCAGCTCCTGGTACAGCTCATCGTGGTCGGCCGCGGTGCCTGCCCCGTCGATGACCAGCACCGAGCCCTCGATCCGGTCCACCTCGACCGCACCCGCGCGCAGATCGAGGATGACTACCGACCGTTCGGTAGGCGCGTTCACCGGTCCACCGCCGGGGACTGGCAGGCGAAGTACTCGGTCATGCCGCGCAGGTTGGGGAAGGGCGCCTGCACCCCGCGGAAGGGCAGGTCCAGCGCGGCGGGCAGGGTCTCCTGCCAGAACTCCTCGATCAGGTCGATCTGCCGGGCGGCGTCGAGGCCCGGCCGGGCGCGTAGCTCGTCCACCAGCCGGAGTTCCTTGGCAGGCAACTCGTACAGCGTGCTGAACAGCGGCGCCGGCGGGCCGGGATTGCGGTCGATGTCCAGCGGCACCGCGGCGATGAGCTGCGCGGCCAGGCTGCTGCGGGCCCCGCTGCCGTCGCTGAGCGCCCACTCCTCATATGCCTGCAACAGGCTCGCCCAGGAGGACAGTCCACCGAACGGGGTCAGCTCCAGCACCAGCGGGGTGGCCTCGGCCCGGCCGGTCCGCACCCGCACCCCGGTGGGGCTGCGGTCCTGACCCGGCGCCTCGACCGCCACCCAGCCGTTCCACATCGCGTTCAGGAAGGACTGCAGGATCAGCGCCCGGTCGGCCGGGGTGGACACCGGGTAGCCCTGGTCCGCGCCCAGCCGCTGCCGCCAGGACAGCCGGTCTCCCGGCCGTTCGTGCCGTTGTGCCGCGCTGCGCAACCGGATCGCCTCGCGCACCTCCGGCACCTGGGTGATGCTCATCGAACTGCGGAACAGCACCACCACCAGCGAGTCGGAGTCGTTGGGGCGGAACTCCACCGCCTGCTGTTCCACCTGCGGCGTCCGCAGCAGCTCCCGCCCCAGGCATGCCTCCACCTCGAGATCGGGCGCACCGGCCGGGTAGGAGATGAGCACCTTCAGGGTGCCCTCGCCGGAGGGGGCGTAGCCGCTGGGCACCATGCCGGCCAGCTGGTTGCGGAAGTGCGCCACATCCCCGTCGTCGAGCATGCTGCTGGGCCTGCCCGCCGCCGCGGTCAGCAGATCCCGCATCGCCGGGATGATCGCCCGCTCACCGCCGCCGGGCCGCAGGCATTCCGACACCGCGCGCCGGATCCGTTGCCGCACCCGGTGCACCGCAGCCTCGGGCCGTTCCCGCCCGGCCTGGTATGCCTCCCGCCAGCCGTCCGTGCCCAGGATCACCGAGACCAGATCGGCCGCGGCCGGGTTGACGGGCAGGCGATCCCGGTAGCGGTTGACCAGGTTGACCTTCACCCGCTGGTAGAAGGACTGCATCTGGCCGTCATCGGGCGGCAGCAGGTAGGACACGCCCAGCCGCCGCTCGTACAGCTCGGCCGAGCGCTGGGTGAACTGGCGCTCCTCGGTGGCGAGGTAGTCGGTCAGCTCCCCGGTCACCGCGGCCAGCTGCGCGCAGAACCCCTGCCAACGCGGTTCCCAGATCCGTTGACTGCGGGCCCACGCCTCATGCCACTGCCGCCGCAATCGCCAGTGATACCAGGCGTTCTGCTCCTTGACCACGTTCTGCACGGCGTCATCGCCCCAGCGCGGCCGACGCAGCACGGCCCGCCTGCGCAGTGCCTCCGGCTGTGGCGCCTGCAACCCGAAGTCGTAGCCGGGCGGGACCTTGGCCGATTCCGTCCGGCTCTTGAGGATCCGCTCGAAACCGCCCTTGTCCAGCGATTCGGCATAGCCGGGATCGCCCTGCACCACCCGGCGCAGGTGGAACGGGTCGATCGCGCGCAGCAGCTCCTCGGCCGCCCGCACCGGGGTGAAGTCCTTGGCCAGTCCGCCGATCCGGGTGTCGAGCAGCCTTTCGTTGCGCTCCAACGAGTCCTGCATGCTCCGGATCCTGGTGTTGAGCGCGCGCAGGATGGCGTCGTGGCCGACCGGGGCGTCCTCCACCTCGGCGAAACCCTCCAGCGGCGCGCAGGCCAGGAACCCGCCCAGTCCGCAGTCGGTGTCGAACCGCTCGATGTGCGGGCGGTTCTGCACCCCTGGAGTGGCCGGGGTGGCCCGCATGTCCCGCACGGCTTCGGCCAGCAGCCGGGAGCCGACCAGGTCGGCCAGCTCGCCGAGCGGGATGCTCAGCGAGGCGACCGAGGCGGTGGACAGTCCGCACCGCCCGATCCCGGTGTCGGACAACGCAGCGCGCGCGGTGTTGCCGTTGACGAAACGGTCGGCGAACGGGACACCGGCCTCGGACCCGGCGCTGACCAGCGCGGTGATCAAGGAGACCATGGACCGGATCAGGTCCGCCCGGCCCACCCCGTTGTCCGGGCGGCCGAACAGGAACGCGGTCTGCACGGTAGCCGGTTGCAAGCCGATCGGATTCGGCTCACCTGGCACCCGGATCGTGCTGCGCCCGTAGGCTTCCCGCCCGTCCCGCAGCGCGTCCTCGACGCCCTGGGCGTTCTGGTCGTCGATCAGCCGGAACAGGTCGACCAGCGCGGAGGCCGCGTTGAGCACCGCGGGCCTGCCACCGCCCATGCCCTCCGGGAACGCCGATGGCAACAGCACCAACGGGTAGATCCTGGGTTGCAAACCGTTCTGCCGCACCAGATCGCCGATCAGGTAGAGGTAGTCCAGGAACAGCCCGCAGCCGGTGCCCCCGGCCACCGAGAAGACCACGAACACGTCCAGGGTGTTGTCCAGGGTCCCGCCGAGTTCCCGCAACACCGGGCCCGCGGCGCCGATCCGTTGCAGTGCGGTGGTCACCCCGTGCAGCACGGCGTTCGGGCCGCCGCCCTGGCGCATCGTCTCGAACAACGCCGCCCGCGCCACCGTCGGCAGCTGACCGGCGCCCGCGTCCAGCGGCGCGACCCTGGGGTCGGATTCCGGGCTGGGCAACCAGTGGATCACCTCCGGTTCGGTGCTGATCCGCAGTGATCGCTGCACCTGCGCGCTGTTGTGGTGGTTGGGCGGCACCAGGTTGGCGATGAGGTTGGTGGTGCACTGGGCCGCGGCGTGGTGTTCGGCGCTGGGCACCACGTTGGTCAGCACCTTGCTCAGCTCGTTCATGTTGAGGTCGATGTAGGCGAACTGCACGCAGGTCGGCAGCTGGTAGGGCCGGTAGTCGTGGCCCCGCATCCGGCTGATCAGATCGGTGCCGTCCGGACCGCAGAACTGGGCGCGTAGCACGCGTTCCAGTTCCTGACCGGTGCTCAGGCCGGTGCCGCCGATGCCGACCAGCAGCATTGCTCGATCTAGAGGCATTCCGTTTCCTCACCTGGGTTTCGCATGACTGGGTTCAGGAATAGGGGTCGTACCGCGGGGCGACCGGTGGCTGTGGTTCGGCGCGGGTGGCCGAGCGGTCGTGCAGCACGAGTTCGAGGCCGTCCCGCAGCTCGTGCCTGCCACCGGGGCCGAGGGTCAGTCGATCACCGGCCGGGCCGGTCAGGGTGAGTCCGCCTGCGCCGCGACGCACGGTGTACCGGTCGCCGGATCCGTTGTGGCCCAGGCTCATGCCCAGCCCTGGCTCGTCTCGCAGCACGAAGCCGAACCGCTCGCCGGTGATCTGGGCGCGCAGGGTGTCCAGGCTCTGGCCGTGGCGGGTCAGTTCCACCGACACGCCACGCACGTCCCGTCCGGATCGCTGTTTCCTGCGCTGCCAAAGGAATCCGACCAGCAGCGCCACCAGCGCGATGGTCAGCGTGACCCACAGCCACCACAGTTTCTCGAACCAGGAAGGCTCGGCCACCACAACCCGGGAGATCAGCAGCTCACCGGCGACCGTGCCGTTGGCCTCGTCGACCAGCCGCAGCCGGGCCTGGTTGGGCCCCAGCGCGGTACCGGGTGCGAACCGCAGTGCGAAGTCGTGTGTCCTGGCACCCGCCGCCGGAACGTCCACTCTGGACGGTTCGGCCGAGATCGCCGCGCCAGGACTGGGTTCGGCGACCTCGATCCGCAGTGTGCGCGGCTGCCCGGTGGAGTTGGTGACCTGGGCCTGGCCGGGCAGCGCATCACCCGCGGTCACCTCGGTGTCCACCCCGTCCAGGGTCAGCGCGCCACTGATTCCGGCTGCACCAAGGGCGATCCTGGTCGGGAAGGGCCGCCGGTCGCCGCTGACCCCGATCCCGGTGACGCTGCCGAAGAAATCCAGCCGGCCGCTCGCGCTGCCGGGCACCGCGACCCCGCCGGTGTACTGGCCGTCGCCGTCCTGGTCGGTCAGCTCCACCGCGGGTTGTGCGCCGAAGCCCTCGCCGGTGAGTTCGGCCAGGAAGGTGAGTCCCTTCAGCTGGGCCGGATTGGTGACCGCGCCACGGGAGCCGCGGACCTGCATGGTGACCTGCGCCGTGGCACCCGGTTGCGGCGCGGGCGGGACCACTCCGATCACCGCGCGCACCGCGCCCTGGAAGATGGCCACCGCGCTGACGTTGTGCGGCCGCACCCCTGGCGGCGCGGACAGGCTCACCGTCCAGTCCCCCGGTTCCGGGTTGACGATGCGCAGCACCTCGGCCTCGGTGCCCTGCCCACTGATCTCGAATCTGGACTCGCCGAACGTGCCGTGTGATGGCGCGGTTCTGCCCTGCGGATCGCGGTAGGCCACCACCACCCGCGGATCCCGTTTGTGCACGACGAACGCGCCCTCGCTGGCGATCGCGGGCACGGTCAGCGGCAGATCCAGGGTGCCGCCCGCCGGCAGTTCGCCGGTGGCCGGATCGCTCACCCCGGCACAGCGCGCGGACCGGGAGGCCGCACCGATGGCCCGCAGCAGATCCGCCGAGGTGGTGATCACCGTCGCACTAGGCGGCGAAGTCCTGGCCCCGCAACGGTCCTGACTGGCCCCGGTGGCCAGTGCGTTGAGCTGCGTCAGGTCCGCCTGACCGAATCCCAATGGCCACACCGAAACCTTGGCCTGGTTCAACTCGGCGAGCAGTCCGGGCAGCGCTCCCCTGGCCGCGGCGTTGCGGGCCTCGGGGTTGTCGCCGTAGGCGGGACTGCCGCTGACATCCAGTTTGCCGTCACTGAGCAGGTAGACGATCTTGCGTTCCTCGGCGGAGCCGGGTGTGTTGAGGTGGCTCAGCGCGGCCCGCAACGCGGTGACGTGATCCGTGCCGTCGCCCTCGTTCCCGGCCCGGCGGCGGAGCTTGCCCACACAGTCGGCCAGTGCCTGGTGCTTCTGCGGGGTGTCCACTGTGGTCGGTGGGCAGACCGGGTCGATCGGCGACTGACCGGAGGCGTCCGCACTGGCGAACCCGATCACCGACACGGTGGATTTTGGCGAGGGCTCGCCCTGCACGATGACCCGCACGGCGTCGCGTTCCCTGGCGATGTCCTCTTCGGACAGACTGCCCGACTCGTCCACCAGCACCACGATCCGCACCGGCCGCAACTCCGGCGGCGGCTCCTGCGCCCCGGCCGGTACGGGGGAAAAGCCGGACAGCGCAAGGATGATCGCCACTGTCCAGGCGGCCCATCGGTGCGTGCTCATCGCTGTGCTCCAGTTGTCGGCTCGGGCTGGGTGATACGGGTCAGCCATCGCAGCAGCGGTCCGCGACGGGTCTGGAAACCGGTGTCGCCGCACAGGCTGAGCGCGGCCCACCGGGTGGGGTGCTGACCCGGGGAATCCAGCTCGCGTTGCGCGCGGAAGAGGGCGACATCCCGCGGATAGCGCCGCAGGAGTCGCTCGAACCGGTCGATGGTCCGGGTGGCAAGGAGATCCACGGTCTCCCAGCGCGCGGCGAGCACCGCCGAGGCCCCGGCGGCGAGTGCGACCCGGACGAATCCGAGGTGCTCATCGCGCCCGATCCGCTTGCCCATGGCCGATTCGCACACACCCAGCGCGATCGTGCCGGTCCGGCTGAGGTCCAGGTCCTGACACTGGGCCGGACTGACCCGGCCTTCGGCCAGCAGCATGGCCGCGTTGGCCGGATCGCCGCTGTAGTCGCCGTGACTGTCGACGCGCACCACGCGGTACGCCCTCGCGGCCAGTGCCGCGCGCAGTTCGGTCGCGGTGGCCCGCGCACCGTCCAGGACCACCCGGCCCTTGATCGTGGCGGCCGGGGTCACCGGCTGGTCCGGCAGGTTCGGGCCGTGCAGCACCAGCATGTCCTTCGGGCGCAGCCCGCGCTGGGTACGGGATCGCCGGTGCAGTGGGGCGCGCGCGGCCAGGCAGGGCAGGGTGGACAGCGCGTACCGACGGCCGAGCATCGCCGCCGACTCGCCATACCTGAGCAACCCGAACGGAATCTCGGCCAGCTCGCCACCGGCCACCACGGTGATCCGCCGGACGTGCGCGGGCAGCTCCGGCCTGCCGGGCAACCCCAGCAGCTGCTCCAGTTCGGGCAACAGCCGGTCCAGCTCGGTGCTGCCCGGCGGCGCCTCGGCCAGTCGCCGGGCGCCCCGGTTCCGCCAGCACCCGGCCAGCGCGTCGATCGTGCTGATCAGCCGGGTCCGTTGGCAGCCAACGGAATAATACTGAGTCGACACGCCACGCCAGGTTCGTCCAATGAGGACGGAGTGCAGGGTGTCCGGGCCACTGTGCAGCAGCCAGATCCACTGGTCCCGTGGCAGCCCGCGGACCGCCCGGCGGATCCACCGCCGGGCCCCGACGCGGTCGCCGGGCGCGGGCAGCGCGCGGGTGACGCCCCAGTCGAGCTGGGGCAGGATGGCCGCGCCGCGGGCGGCCTCGATGGCCACCGCCACCAGGTCGTCGACCCGGTCGCCCTGTTCGGCCGCCCACTGGATCTGCTCGTCGAACTCGGTGGCGGCGGCGTGCAGCATCCGCAGCCGCACCGCGTCACTCGGTTGCCGGGCGGCCAGTTCCTCCTCGGCCCGGTGCGCCCTGGCCAGGGCCCTGACCACCCGCTCGCGGTGCAGTCCCGGGTCCAGTTCGAGGTAGGCGTGCCCCTGCACCCGCCAGGCCGCGATCCGCAGCACCGGCGAGACCTCCGCCGCGTCCAGGCAGTCCCGGCTGTGCGCGACCGCCTGCCCGGCCACCGCGGCGTTGCCGGAATGCCGGGCGGTGGCCAGCAGGAACTCGGCCATCGCCAGGTTCCATTCGGCGTTCTCGGCTCCGCTCGACAGCGACTGCTCGGCCTCGGCGAGCCGGTCGTTCCTGATCAGCCAGCGCACCCGGAACAGCCAGTGCTCCCCCGCCGCCAGCAACTCGACCGGAAACCTGTCCCCACCGGCAAACCTTTGTGCCGCAATAATATTCTCCTCCGGGCGAGCCGAAGCCTCCGCTGCCGCGTACAACTCCGGCAGTGCGGCGGCGGCCTCCTCGTCGGCCCGGACCAACCGCAGCAACCGGACCCGCGCCTCCAAGTAGAAGTAGCGCAGCGCAGCATCCAGGGGCCCGGCCAGTGCGGGCGCCAGTTCGGCCAGTGCCTCCTCGTAGCGCCCGGCGATCCGCAGTTCCTCGGCCCGGCCCAACCGGTCCTGCGGCGACCGCGTCCCACCGGCCAGCCGCAGCACCACCGGCCTGCCTTCGGTCAGCGCGAGCAGCCGCAGGTCCTCGGCCAGCACCGCCTCCGCCGCCGTGTTCCCCAGTGCCGCATAGGCTTTGCGCGCGGACCGCAGCCGTTCCCGAGCCCGCTCGTACCGGCCTTCCTGCCTGGCCGCCAGCCCTTCCAGACGGCACAGCAACGCGTGGTCCGCCGCGTCCAGACCACCCTGGCGGGCCTCGGCCGCGTCCCTACCGACCGTTCGGTAGTCACCCCGGCCGACGTTGGTCTCCGCCCGCAGCAGCACCAGCTTCGGTTGCGTGCCGTACCTGCTCAGGTAGTCCGCGCACCAGGTCAGCGCCGCCGAACTGTCGCCAAGCCCGCGCAACCGGCTGACGTGCTCGGCGGCCAGCGCGGTCCGCAGCTCCGCCGACTCGGCGTCGGCCAGCTCGACCGCCCACAGGTAGGCCTGGTCGAGGGCCGACCGGTCGGTCGCCTCCCTGGCCGCGATCAGGGCGAGTGCGAACGGCGAATCCGAGTCGACGGTGAACTCCCCGCCCGGTCCCGCGGTCATGGGCAGCTCTCCGCGTTCGGTTCCCGCTCGGTGGGTTCCTGGCACACGCTGAGCAGCACCAGCAGCCCGCCGATGCCACGCCAGTCGTCCTCGACCCGGACCCCACCACCGCTGCCGAGGGGGCCGACACCGCCGGTGACCGCGGCGCCGGGACGTTCCTGGTTGCTCAGCCGCCAGCTCCGGTTCGGCCCACCAGGCAGTCCGGGCGAGCCCGCCTCGCCGGTCACCCGGACCACCCGGATCCTGATCTTGGCCTCGACCGGGATCGCGACCGGTGGCGCACCCGGCTTGTCCGTGCCCACTAGCGCGGCCGTATCAGCCTGGTACACCAGGGCGTCGGCAGGCTGGACGTCCTTGAGCGTGCCGGTCTTCTCCGACACCACGCGAACCGCCGATACGTCCACTTCGGACAGTCGAGAGGGCACCACCAGGCGCACCTGCCGCGGCCCGGCCGGAGTGGCCACAGTGGACTCGGCGAGCACCCGGGAGGAGGTCGGCCCGACGCCCACCTCGATCCACCCGTTGCCGTACCGGTAGATCGTCTGCCCCTCCGGCCCCTGATACTGGTAACGCACCCCGGGCGCGCCGGTCAGGCCCTGTGCCGGATCCCCGCTCACCCGCTTGATCGCCTCGCGCAGGTGCGCGGCCTGACCGGGCGAGGCGATGATCTCCCGCTCGGGCCGCGCGCCGCTGCTCGGCGTCTCCTTCACCCGCACCGTGCCGGTGGACACCTGCTGGTACGAACCCTCGACCACCAGGTCCTTGCCCTCGGTCTGGAAGGTGGTCCGGTACTCGCGGTTCGGGTGCTCGCCACGCAGCGGGGCGCCGGCGAAGGGCAGTGATTCCCTTGGCGCGCCGGTGATCCGCACCGAGCTGCCGTCCGGTCCGCGCCTCAGGTCCACGGTGGTGCGGTCGGCGATCTCGCCCTGGTTGTCCCGGCTGACCCGGTCGAAGCGGGCCGAGCCGGTTGCCGGGTCGACCTGTGTCTTGGCCGGGTCCACCGGACTCGCCCGCCGGATGCCCTCGGGCAGTGCCTCGGTCCCGGAGGGCTTGCCGCGGCTGCGGGTGAGCCCGTCGGCGAGGGAGACCCCGCCGGAAATCCGGTACAGGCCACAGCTTTGGGTGGTTTCCGAGGGGATCGGCAGCACCGACTCCCCGGTCGCCGACGGCGGCGCGACCAGGGCCAGCGGACCGCGTTCCCGCAACTCGCCGTGCCGGGCGTACCAGTCGGCGAAACTGCCCGGCTCGGCCTCCGGCGCGGTCACCGCGAGCCGGCCACGTCCCTGAGTGGTCAGCCACTCCAGGGCCGCCGACCACCGCATGAGCTGATCGGCGCGGCTGAACTGGGGTTCATAGTCGGCGACCTGGAGGTAGTTGCGATCCCACCAGTTCAGCCCCCTGGCGAAGCTGTGGCTGGGTTCCACCTCGGTGCCGTCCGCACCGGTCACCCGGGAGAACAGGCGGGTGGCCTTGGCGCCGATGGCCAGCCCGGTCGGTGAGTGGGTCAGCGCCGCGTCGTTGACACCGAACCAGAGTCGGCCGGACTCCTCCTTCGGCTTGTCCACGCAGAGGCTGGGCGGCACCGGCGCCTTCGGGTTCGGCACGAAGCCCGGTACCGCCTGCACCGGCACGCCCTGGCCGACCCCGGTGGTCCAGGACTTGGCGACGAGGTCGACATAGAACAAGGTGAAACCCGCTTCGGTGCCTGCCAGTCCACCGTCGAATCTGGCCTGGCTGAAGACCGGCCCGCCGTCCAGCGCACTGCGCAGCGCCCACAACTGGGTCCGGTCCGCGGGCAGTCCGGGCGCGGGTTCGCTCTCCGCCTCGGGCTGGAACAGCCGGACCGAGACCGCCCAGCGCAGCTCGGCCACCGAGGCGTACCCGGTGCCGGCGAAGTTCCCGGTGAAGATCGCCGCGACCAGCCGAGGATCGAGTCCGGGCACGGTGGCACGCAGGTCGGCCGGATCGGCCACCGGCCGCGGATCGAGGGAGAACCCGGGCAGCGGGCCGCTGGTGCGCAGGTATCCGCGTTGCAGCACCGCCACATCGGCGGCCGAGACCCGGGCGCCGGGTGCCCCCGGCCAGCGCCACCCGGACGCCCAGACCTCCTCCCCCCGCTTCTCCAGCCGGGCCAGGTGGCTGGTGTCGCCGAGGAACCCGGCCAGCCCCTCGGCCTGGTCGACCCGCGCCTCCCGCCACCCGTTGGCCGCCCGGACCTCCCCCGCGCCAGCGGCCGGTTCGCTGGCCACCTCGATCCGGTGCTGCTCCTGGGCGATCCGGTAGCGGTGCACCTGGACCTTGCCCGGATCGGACCCGGCGTCCGCGCGATGCTGGTCCAGGGCCAGGCCGATGGTGCGTGACCGGTGCGGATCGTCCTGCGGCACCAGCACATGCAGGGTGCCGCCGTCGAACAGGCCGCGCCCCGGACCGGTCTGCTGGTCGAGCAGTTCGGCGAAGGCCCCGTCCCGGATCGGCGGGGACTCGTAGGTGGCGGCCGCGGTCCGGTCCGCGCCCAGCCCGAGCGCGGCGGCCAGCCCGAGCCGCGCCCAGTCCCGTAGCTGCTCGGTGACCTCGGGTCCGTCGAGCGCGGCCAGCGCGGCCGTGCTCGCCCGGTAGGAGACCGTCAGCTCCGCCGCGGTGTCCCGGTCTGTGTCCTCTGGCCCCGAGCAACCCGCTGTGACCAGCAGGAGCGCGGCCAGAGCCGCGGCCAACGACCGCGGCCTAGCTGCTGCGAGCATCCTTACCCCTTCGCTGTGCGCGTTCGGCCTGCTTCGACACGTTCTGTGCCACAACCACTGACGGACGGTCACCCGGCTGGCGGGAGTCTTGGCGAACCGCGGCGGGAACCCTCCCGCGATGGCCGTGGTCAGCTACGGGTTGTCGTCGGATCCACCGGCCATGACTGCTCCCTTCGGGTTCGGCCCGGCGGACTGCGGCGACCGTGCTGGTCACCGGAGCCGGACACCCCCACGCCGGGTTGTCACGGACCCGTGGACAGCGCGGTGGTCCGTCAGTGCGGGGACAAGCAGTCGAGGAGGCCGGAGGCTCACATGGTTTTGACCACCTGGGACGGTCACCTGCGCATCGACCACCTCGCCGAGGACGCCACGGTCGCGCTGACCCTGGTCACCGTGGAATCCGCGACCGAGCTGCGGTTGCGCGAGGGGTTGCGGGCCGGGTTCGTCACGGTCGACCGGCAGGGGCCACCCGCCTACGTCGAGGTCGAGATCCGCGAGGGCGGGCTGCCCGCGGACATCGCGCAACTCCTCGGTCCGCGGGTGGCCGCGGCGGTGGCCGAGCTGATCGCCACCGGCCGGGCGGGCCGCTGGCTGCAGCTCGACCTCCGCGAGATCGACGGCCTGGCCGCGGCCTGGGCGCCCTACCGGCTGGTCACCCTCGCCGCCGAGCAGCCGGTCCGGGAGAGCCGGGGTGCGCTGGGTGCGTGGGCCGGGGAGCTGTGGACCTGCCTTGGCCTGCCCGACTGGCGCGAGGTGCTGCGGGCGCTGGCCGCGCCGCCGCCCACGGTCGAGGTCCGCGGCACCGGGGAACCGGAGTCCACCCGGGCGGATCGCACCGAGGTTGAGGGTGCCTGGCAGTTGCCCGCGGAGCTGGCCGGCGCGGTCGGGGTGGGACCCGAGGTGCGCTGGATCGTGCGTCCGCTCGCGGGCGCGGAGTTCGAGATCGAGCTGCGGGCCCGGCGCACCGGGCCGCCGGGCGGGGCCGTGTTGCAGGCGGGTCTGGACGACGGCGCGCAGCGGTGGATCTCCTTCACCGCCGGGGAAGGCGGCGAGCCGCGGGCGCGGCTGATCGGCACGGGTGAGCCGGTGAGTGTGCGATTTCGGTCCGAGAGCAGGGGGTTGGGATGAGTGCGGCCGGGGACTCGACGCCGGATCGACAGCGGCTGGCGGACTGTGCCGAGGGGGTGTTCGACGCGCTGTACCGGGCCGAGCTGGACAGCCTGCTGGCCCGCTGCGGCCCGCGGGCGAAGCTGCGGGAGAAGGTGGTGCGCCGGGCGGACAAGCTGCTCGCCAAGCTCGCCGGCAGTGCGGAGGCGGTCCGGCCGGGCGAGGGCCCGCTGCTCATCGCGGCCTGCCTGACCTGGGGCCGCAACCAGGCCGGGATCGCCACCAGCACCGCCAACGCCGTGCGCAAGTTCCTGCGCTACCGGCGATTCGCCCAGCTGCCGCTGGAAATCCTGGTCCGCACCGACCGCACCGTGCCCGATGACGACCGGGTGATCTCGGTGCTGGCCCGCACTTTGCGCCTGCGCACCCGGGTGAGCGAGGCGGCCTCGGGCCAGGAACCCGAACTGATCCTCAACATGGTGCTGCCCGCCATCGTCGCCGCCCTGGGCCCGGCCCATCCCACCGAGGAGGCGCTGACCGAGGTCGCCCTGGACGTGCTGGACCGGGGCGCCGAACTGGCCGCCGCGCACCTGCTGGCCCGCCGCCGCGCCGGTGTCCGCGAACCCGGCCTACCGGTGCTGGGCAACGCCGACTTCCTGATCCGCATCGCCGCCTACCGGGTCGCCATCCAGGAACGGCACGGCCAGGAAACGACCCCGCTGGCCGAGTCGGTGGGTGAGCTGTCCGCGTTGCTGTGCAAGGCGATGACCAAGACCGAGAACCGCCCGAACCGCCGCAGCGCGGGTGAGCCGGACGTGGCCATCGCGCTGCACCGGTACGCCGACCACCTCGGCGCGGTAGCCGGTGAGCAGGCCCGCGAGGCGGTCCGCGCGGTGCACGCGGTGCTCAACCACCGCCTCGGCCTGGCCGAACCCCCACACCAGGCCCTGGCCGACCTCAGCGACCTGCCCGCCCCCGCCGCCCACCACCCCGGCCGCCGGCTGGAGGCCGAACACCTGGTCGGCTGGCTGATCGCGGGCCTGTTCCGCGGGGCAGGCCCGGAAGCCCGCGGCCCCCTGCTGAACTGGCTGGACGGCAAGCAAACCCCGGACGAGCCAAGGCACCTGCCGCTGCTCCTCCGCCGACTGCGCATCGCGATCAAGATCCTGGAACAGCTCCCGGAAACCGCCCCACCACGTCCCGCGGGCCTGTCCCCCAGCCGTTTCCAGGCCCTGCTCGCCCAGCTCACCGCCAGGATCGACCCCGGCCAACTCACCGGACAGTCCACTGTGGACGCCCACTATGTACCACTGGCCGCCCTCCCTCCACTGTGGACAGAACGCCATCCGGCAAGGGAGCTGGTCGCCGCCCACCTCCGGATCCAGCTCGGCACCCGCCCCGGCAGCGAGGTCCAGGCCGCGTTGGTGGCCGGTCACGGGGTGCGCGCGCCACAGCAGTTCGTGTACAAATCACTGGCGCCACAAGCGGATCCCTGCTGCCCGGACCCACAACCGGCGCCCGGCGACCACCCGCGGGAACCGGTCCCGGACACGGAGGTCTGCCCACACCGCCCGTGGGGCGAGGTCGGCCGGGTCGAGACCTACCACACCCTCGGCCACCCAATCGACTGCAGCGCGGATGCGACGCGTCAGCAACTCCGGCGCTACCAAGGGCCGTGGCCGGAACTGCTCTGGCCCTAGGCCACCGGCCCGAATTCCGCCGGGCCAAGCCCGCCGCCCGAACCGCGCCGACCCAAACCCACTGGCCCGCCCTTGCTGTCCCTACCCAAGCAGTGCCAGCCTGGCCCGCAAGCCGACCAGCCGATCGTGGTGGCTGTAACTGCTCTCGTCCCCCTCGGTGACCAGCCGCGCCCACTGCTCCGCGATCCCCAGCAACCGCCCGGCCACCGCCACTTCGTCCGCCCCCGCGACCCCGTGCTCCACCGCGGTCAGCAACGCGGGCACCGCGAGCAGGCAGAAATGCGCCGCTGGCTCACTCACCTGTGCCAGCAACGCAACGGTCTCCTCCTCCGCCAGCGCCCGCGAAATCCAGTCGAACCCCATCCCCGCCCACTGCCGGGCCTGCTCTGCCCGCCCACTCCCGGCGGCCAGCCCGCTCAACGTGGTGGTCGCCCGGGAGGCGATCTGCAGGGACTGCCGCAACGGCAGGAAACTCCGGGTCCGCTGCCAGTACCGCTGTCTGGCCGGGATCACGGTCTGGGCGAAAAGCTCGACCCCCGCGACCAGATCGGCCTCCCGGTCCGGATGGGTAGTCAGGTAGGAGGCGTAGTTGTGCAGGTGATGTCCCACTGACAACTCGGCATCCCCTTCGCCGCCAACGGGTTCCAGCACCCGCCGGTACGCGGCCCAGGTTTCCTGCAACCAGTCGTCCAACTCCTCCGGCGGTGGCAATTTGCCGTCCGGGTCGGTCGCGTTCGTCCGCCGGACAATGTTGATCTCCACATTGGCCGAGGAGATCGCCTCCGCCGCCGCCCCCCGGTCCACCACCCCGGCCTCGGCCAGCTGTACGCACCGCTCGACCTGGCTCATCAACTCGGCCAGGGGTTCGGCCAGGTCATGCCGCCGGTCGTGCCGCAGGGTGTGCACGGTCATGTCGGCCACCCGGCAGCGCCCCAGCACGGTCACCGGATCGTCCGCGCCCAGGCTCTCGGTGGCCAGCAACGCCACCTGGGCCAGCGACGGCACGATCCCGGCCCGGGTAAGTTCCCGCGCCCGCACGTCGAACCGGACCTGCCGCAACACCGCGAGCAACCCGATCACCACCGCCCGCCGCGCCAGCACCGGCAACCCGCTCACCTCGGTGGCACTGGGGACGCGTGGCAGGACGTCGACGCCGTCGGGCTCGCCGTCCAGGAGGTGTCCGAGCTGTTCGACGTAGCGGCCCAGCACCTCGGTGGGGGGCACCAGGGCTTCGACGGCGAGTTGGCCGGGGGCGCGTTCGCTGAGCCAGAGGTGGCTGGAACTCTGCCGGGTGCCGATGGCCATGAGCTGTCGCAACAACCGGTCCACGAGGTCATCGGGTGCGCTGACGCCGAGCCCGCGGACGGTCCGGTCGGCGAGATCCAGCTCGCGGGGCCGCGACGCGGATGCGGTATCCCGGCCGCGCGCCGCGCCACCACGCTCCGCCGCACCACGATCCGCAGCACCCGCCGCGCCACCACGCTCCGCCGCACCACGATCCGCCGCGCCCGTCACCCCGCCGCTCTCGGCCGCGCCCCTGTCCGCAGCGCCCCTGTCCGCAAGACCCGCCACCCCACCACGGTCCGCCACACCACGATCGGCCGCTCCCGCCACCCCACCACGATCCGCCCCACCACGGTCCGCAGCGCCCCAATCCACAGCGCCCGCCACCCCACCACGGTCCGCCGCGCCACCGTCCTTCGCGCGGGAACCGGCACCCTCGACCACCGGCTGTGGCCTGCCCACCTCGCTCCGGGTCAGCGGCAGCGCGGCGATCGACTCGGCCAGCGGCAACTGCCACTCCACGAGAAGTTCGCGCTGGATGGTGCGGGCCCGGATGGCCGCGGCGACCAGCGCGGGCTGGGTGCGGAACGCCTCCAGCACCAGCGCGGCCCAGGCCACCACGCGCAACCGGGCGGGCAGGGGTGTGCCGTCGGCGGACACCAGCCGGGCCAGGGCGGTCTCGATCGCGTCGGTGACCGGGTCCAGCAGGCGGTTGGCCGCGGTCAGCACCACGGCGGCCTTGGTGTCGGGGCCGAAGCGGTTGAGGGTGGCGTTGGGGATCTCATTCGGCAGGGCGCCGCCGGGGCGGGTGACCGCGACCCGGTCGACGATGGCCCAGTCGGCCTCGCCGGCCACCGCGGTGTCCGACCGCCTGCCGGGCATCGGCGCGCCGCGGGCGATCTCGGAGAGCGTGAGCTTGTTGTAGTCGCAGACCCAGGTGCGAGTGCCGAAGGGGCCCCTCGGCCATGGAACGCCGAAGAGCGGGGCGAGCTTACGAGCCAGCCGGGCCGGCACGATCTCGGCCCTGACCTCGGGGATGTCCGGAATCTCGGCGGGAAGCAGGCCCATCCGCACTCCTTGACTCGGGTAGCACTTTGTGGATCTTACGACACAGTCTTTCGTACTCAGTCGTTCGCGACTTTTTTGCGTTCCCGTAAGATTACGAGTTATGGAACACACTGACGGACCGGCGCAGCGCGAACCCGCCTGTGTTGATGTTGCCGCGGTGCTGGCTGCCATCTGGCATGAAGCGCTCCCACACCGCGCCGCGATCCACCGCGCCCTGGCCATCACCCGGTGCGATCTGCGGCTGCGCTCCCCCGGTTTCGGCCTGGACGGCGACTGCGCCTGCCGGGACTTCCTGGTCGACATGCTCGTCGAGTGCGACCAGGTGCTGACCGAGCGGGCCACCGAACTCCGCAACCCGCTCGGCGCGGCCCGGGTGCACATGCGCCTGCGCGCCGCCCCGGACTGGATCCGCCGTCGCCGGACCGCCATGGGCGCCCAGGCCAGGGTCGACCGGATCCGGCTCGGCGCCAGGGCCCGCACCCTGCCCGATGAGTTCCACCGCGCCCTGCTGGAGTACCTGGTCGACGAGGCGGGCTCGATGGCCCCACTGGACAACCAGGCCGAACTGATCCAGCGCCTGTCCTACCGCTGTGCCCAGGAGTTCGGCGGCAGCACCGAAGACCACCTGCCCCTGGTCGCCGCCGGTCTGGCGCTGGTCGAACGCCACTGCCGGTCCGGGCCCAGGGTCAACATCGGCACCAGGGACCAGCCCGACCACGTGACCTGGTGGGACCGCTACATAGACCGCCCACTGGGCCGCCGCCCGCGCCGCGCCCTGCTCTCGACCTCCACCACCCAGGACGGGCCCGACACCAGGGCCGACCCGCACGGCGCCGACCTGACCGGGGACCACACCGCCCACACCGACGACGCGGTCCTGACCGTCCTGCACGAGGCCCTGCTCCGCCAGCCCGAGGACCCCGCCGCCGCCCTGCGCACCGGCATCGCCGCCCTGGTCGCGCACGACCTGCTCGCCGAACCCACCGCCGCGGCCCTGCTCACCGATCGCTCGCGCTTCGCCACCGCGACCCGGGAACTGGTCGGCCTGTGGCTCCGGCAGGCGGCCAGGTTCCGGCCGCCGCTGACCGGCCACTGACCCAGTCCCGCCGTTCGCCGCGGGATGGGCGGCGCGATCAGTTGGTGGCTAAGGGTTTCCAGGGTTGCAGCCAGGGCGTGGGTGCCCAGCCTTCCACCGCGGCCTGCAGTGGGAAGAAGGTGGCGCCGTCCACGGACTCACGGACGATGTCGGCGTGGCCCGCGTGTTTGGCGGTTTCCTCGATCAGGTGAAGCAAGACCCAGCGGACGGTCCAGCAGGGCAGGTCCTTGGGGAAGAACGGGATGTGCGGTGGGACGGGGACCTCGTCGTCGAGCTTGACGCCGGCGATGAGGGACTCGGTTTCCGCGCCGACCTTCTCGTAGGCGCTCAGCAGGTCGGCCAGGGTCTCGCCGGGGCCCATGGTGTAGGCGTCCTGGTATGCCGACGGGTCGCCCCAGTCGTGGCCGGGGTCGCTGATGATCGCGACCCAGTTGTGCTCGGTGCTGGTCAGGTGCTTGATCAGGCCGCCGATGGTGAGCGAACTCGCCGAGGCGGCGGTGCGGGCCTGGTCGTCGGTGAGGCCGTGCGCGGCAATGCGCACGGCGTGGCGCTGGGCCTCGAGAAAGGCCAGTAGCTGGGCGGCTTCCTCGTGGTGCAGGGGCGGTAGGGGTGGCATGCGGAAATCGTTGCATGATCATCGGAAAAGGGCCCATCAGTTATCCACAGGCCCGAGTTATCCACAGGGCGGGGCCGAGCGGGTTGCTCAGCGCTCGACGATGGTGAAACCGTGGGGCACGGCCTTGGCGAGGAACAGCGGCGCCTTGCCCTGGGCCGGACGTGCGGACCGCCAGAGGGTGGACTCACGTTGCTCACGCATCGCCGCCGACAGCGAGCCCAGGTCGAACTCCCGGCGCAGGGCACCGCTGGAGGCGAGCATGTGAATGGCCTCGTAGACCGATTCGGTGATGCTGGACAACGGAGCGGCGCCGGCCCCGAAGCGGTCCCGGTAACGATGGAGAAAGGCGGTGTTGGTAGCGGAGTCGACCTCTTGGAAGTAGCTGAAGGCGCTGTACACGCCCTGCGCGGCGATGCCGCCGGTCAGCTCCCGGGTGGACTCGTCGAAGGCCATGGACAGCGTCCGGCAGCGGGACCGCAGCCCCGCGGCGTGGCTCTGGCGCTCGAAGTGGGCTTCGTCGGAGCCGACGAAGGTGGAGATCACCAGGCTGGCGCCGGTGCTGATGATCTCCTCGACGATGTCGCCGAAGTCCTTGGTGCCCAAGGGTTTGTACCGTTCGGCGACGACCGAGCCACCGAGCTGTTCGATGATCCGGCGGGCCTCGCGGTTGCACACCCGCGGCCAGACGTAGTCATCGCCGCACAGGAAGGTGCGGCCGCCGGTCTCGGCGACCAGCGAGGGCAGCGCGGCGCGCAGCTGGGCGGAGGGTCGTTCGCCCAGGCGCACCACGCTGGGTGAGAACCGGCCGCCCTCGTTGATCGGCGTGTGCACCAGGAGAACACCCAGTTTCCTGGCCCACTTGGCCAGGACCGGAAACACCGCGGAGGTGCAGTTGGTGACCACGACCCGGCAGCCGTCGGCGCGGACCAGGCGCTGGAACTGCTCGGCGCCGATGTCCGGTGAGCTGGCGTCGTCGCGGATGACGACCTGGAGGCGGCAGCCGTCCACGCCGCCGTCGGCGTTGACCTCGTCGGCGGCCATCCGGGCCAGGTTCTCGGTGGTCCCGCCGAAGATGCTGGCCGGGCCCGATTTGCTGACCAGTACACCGATCCGGATCGTGCTCGGTCCGGCCAGCTCCTCAAGGGGGTCATAGCCACGTTGCCGGAGTAACCAGGTGACCGCGTCATCCGGCACCTCGACGCCCAGCCGCACGGTGGTGCCGCGACCGCCGTTGGTCAGCGTCATGGTGCAGGAGACCCGGCCGGGCCAGGGCACCTGCTGCTCGATGACGATCTTGTGCGGCGGGTTGAGGTAGGCGATGCGACCCACGGCCTCGATGGTCGGGCTCTGCGGATCGGCGGGATTGACCGGAAGCTCGAAGCGGACCAGGCCGCCGACCATGAACGCGTCGTAGTCGGCGCCGAAGAGCCAGCCGGCTTCCTTGTCCTGTCCCAGCAGTCCGAAGACGTCCCCCGGTGGCAGGGCGACGTCCCGCTGCTGAGTCAGTACGAGGTTCCCCACCTGCGCTGTTCCGCCTCCGGATCGCGGTGCTTCGCCGTGATCGTAGCGAGTCCGTCCAGCGACGCTCCGTACAGGGTGCTCAGAAACGCCACCACGTCATTGATCGGCTCGACCCGCAGGGAGTAATAGCGATATTTGCCGGCCCGGCGCTCCTGCACCATGCCTGCCTCACGCAACACCTTGAGCTGCATCGACACCGCGGTGCGGCCGATGTGCTCGATGTGTCCGGCCAACTCGGTCACGGTCAGCTCGCCGTGCTCGCGCAGGAGAGTGAGCACGGTCCGACGGGTGTCGTCGGCCAACGCGTCGAATGCGGACGCACCACCGCCCACAGAAACCACCCACCAAGCTCGTTCGGCCCCCACGACCGCCCCAATTTGATCACTGTAGGCGATCCACCGGGAAAGCAGCAAGACGAGTGGGTGATTCTCCGCCACTCGCCCGGACCAGACTGGACAGACGTTCGCGTCAAGATCCATTGACACGTAACGGGAAGGTCAATACGCTTCGGTAACTCGGATTTTCCACTATCGCACGCTGGAGGGGATTTTCGGCCATGGGAACAGTCCCTCCCACTATCGAAGATCTCCGCGCCCTGGCCGAGCGTTACAACCTGACCCTGGACGACGCCGCACTGTCCTCCTTCCGCGGGCTGATGATCCCCACCCTGGCCTCCTACGACGTGGTGGAGAAGCTCTACGCCGAGCACGCCCCGCCGATGCCGACGCGCAACCACGCCGTGCCCAGTGCCGCGGAGAACCCGCTCAACGCCTGGCAGGTCTACACCGAGCTGTCCACGCAGGCGGACGGCCCGCTGGCCGGCCGGCGCGTGGTGGTCAAGGACAACATCGCGGTGGCCGGTGTGCCGATGGGTAACGGCTCCCGCTCGTTACAGGGTTTCGTGCCGCGCGAGGACGCCACCGCGGTGCGCCGCCTGCTGGACGCGGGCGCGACCATCGTCGGCAAGGGCACCTGCGAGGACCTCTGCTACTCCGCGGGCAGCCACACCGCGATCTCCGGCCCGGTGCGCAACCCGTGGGACCCGACCCGCACCTCCGGCGGTTCCTCCTCGGGCCCGGCCGTGCTGGTGGCCACCGGCGAGGCCGATCTGGGCCTTGGCGGCGACCAGGGCGGCTCGATCCGGATCCCGGCGGCCTTCTGCGGCGTGGTCGGGCACAAGCCGACCTACGGCCTGGTGCCCTGCACCGGCGCGTTCTCCATGGACAACACCCTGGACCACCTCGGCCCGATCACCCGCACCGTGCGCGATGCCGCGCTGATGCTGACCGCGCTGGCTGGCTACGACGCCGACGACCCGCGCCAGGACTCCGCGCTGCGCCCGCCGGACTACCTCAGGCACCTCGACGACGGCGTCAAGGGCCTGCGGATCGGCCTGCTCACCGAGGGCTTCGACATCCCGGGGCTGTCGCAGGCGTGCGTGGACGACACCGTGCGCAACGCCGCCCACGCGCTGGAACAGGCAGGCGCCAAGGTCACCCCGATCTCGGTGCCCTGGCACCGCACCGGCATGGACGTCTGGAAGGTCATCGCCACCGACGGCATCGCCTGGCAGATGATCGAGGGCAACGCGATCGGCCGGAACTGGGCCGGGCGCTACGACCCCGAGCTGATCGCGCACTTCGGGCGCGGCCGGGCCGAGCACGCCGACGCCTTCTCCGAGACGGTCAAGCTGGTCACGCTCAACGGCGGCTACACCCTGGGCAAGTACCACGGCGCGCACTACGGCATGGCCCAGAACCTGGTGCCGCAGCTGATCAAGGGCTACGACCGGGCGCTGGCCGAGGTCGACGTGCTGGTGCTGCCCACCGCCCCGCACGTGGCCACCCCGCTGCCCGGCCCGGAGGCCAGCCGCGAGGAGTACGTGATCGCCGCGCTGGGCCTGGTGCCCAACGTGGCCCCGTTCGACGCCAGCGGCCACCCCGCGATCGCCGTGCCGGCGGGCCGGGTGGACGGGCTGCCGGTGAGCATGATGATCGTCGGCCCGCACCACCGCGACGACCTGTGCCTGCGGGTGGCCAGGGCCGTGGAGACCGCACTGGGTGGCTTCCCACCCGCACCCGCGCACGCCCCCCTCGCCGCGACCCGGGAGCAGTCATGACCATCGCACCGGAGCCCGGCCTGCCCATCGCACTCGGCGGCCCGGCCGCACGCGAGGAGCGCGCCAGGCCCGGCGAGCACACCGGACTCGACGAGCCCGGCCGCACCGCCGCGCTCAGCGACTACGCCGCGCTGGACCGGCCGGCCGGCTTCGGCAACCCCAGCCCCGAGCAGCTGCTCTTCTACTGGATGCCGGTGGACGGCCGCAGGCACGCCATCTGCGGCGCGCACGGCTCGCACCACCCCGGCCAGCCCGCCGACACCCTCTGCGGCCGCCAGGTCGTCACCCGCACCGCCTCCGAACGCGAGTGGATCCTGTGGACCACCTGCGACGAGTGCTGGCACATCGCCAAGTCGGCGCAGCACGCGAGCATCTCTCGCTGAAGGTCTCGAAAATGCCGTTGCGGGCCGCGATCACCGCGGATTAGCGTGGCGGTACACGAGAGAGGAGGTGGTCCAGCGTTGGATATCAACAGGACTCGTGAGGTGGCTGTCCGCTAGGACCGCCTTCGGCTTCACTGAGCGAATTCAAGACAGCTACCCGGCCCCCGGACCTCCGAGTACAGTCCGACTCGGCCCACCAAGCTACCGGTGGGAACAGGTCCGGGGGTTGCTGTTTGTCCGGCGGCGCCCAAGGTCCGGCAGCGCCGCCTCTCCAGAACCGCCTCAGCCGCCCAGCGCGGCCGCGACCACCAGCACCGCCGCGGCGATCGCGCGGAACAGCCAGGGCACCGTCTTCTCCGTGAGCAGCGCCGCCAGCAGGTAGGACACCGCGGCCAGCACCGCCGTCTGCACCGAGGGCAGCGCCGGGGTGTAGCCGACCAGGCCGCCGATCCGGATCAGGCCCAGCACCAGCACCGGGCCGAGCAGCGCGATCAGGCCGTTGCCCGCCACCTGGAGCAGGCCCAGCAGCCACCAGCCCACCGCCACCGCCAGCAGTGCCACCACCCCGACCACCACGCCGGGGCTGGTCAGCGTCTCGACCGGCACCCAACCCCTCGGTTGGTCGCAGGGTTGTTCCGGACACGAGGAAGGCAGCAAGGGCAGTACCGCCAGCCACAGCAGGACCACCGAGGCGCCGACGGCCGCCGCGGCGGCGCACCGGATCACCAGGCGCATGGGTTGGGCTTCGACCATGAACAAATCGTGGCAGAGTCCGGGCGTCGGCGTGCGCGAGTGGGGCTGCTCCGGCAGGGTTGAATTCATGAACCGAGCGCTGGACGCCGATGAACTGCAGAGCGAGTTCGACGCGCACGCCCGGCGGTATGACCTGCTGGTCGGCGCCAACCTCGGTTACCACCGCGATCTGCGCCGCGCCGCGGCCCGGCTGGGCCTGCGCGAACAGGGCGGCGGGCAGCGGGTGCTGGACCTGGGCTGCGGCACCGGGGCCTCCACCGCCGCCATCCTGGCCGCCTACCCGCTGGCCACCGTGGTCGGCGCGGACGCCTCCGGCGGCATGCTGGCGGCCGCGCGGGGCAAACCCTGGCCGGGCAGCGTGACCTTCGTCCAGGCCAGGGCCGAGCGGCTGGCCGCGGCCGGGGTGCGTGGGCCGTTCGACGCGATCTTCGCCGGGTACCTGCTGCGCAACGTGGCCGACCCGGACGCCGTGCTGGCCGACCTGCGCACGCTGCTGCGTCCCGGCGGCCACCTGGTGCTGCACGACTACACCCTGGACGGCCGCCCGCTCAGCCGCGCGGTGTGGACCGCGGTGTGCTGGGGCGTGATCATCCCGGCCGGGCTGCTGGCCACCGGCCGCACCGGGCTCTACCGCTACCTGTGGCGCAGCGTGCTGGACTTCGACCGGGTCGGCGCCCTGCGGGAACGGTTGCGCGACAACGGGTTCACCGAGGTCAGGGCCGGATCGGCCGGGGGCTGGCAACGCGGGGTCACGCACACCGTGCGCGGGCGCAGGCAACTCGACGGAGGCACCGCATGATCCCGCTGGGCACCGATCGCCGCGCGGTGAAACACCTGCCGCGCGGCACCCGCCCCGACGTCAGCCACCTGTCCGCGCCGCCAAGGGTGGTGGTGATCGGCGGCGGGATCGCCGGACTGGCCGCGGCCACCGCGCTGTCCGACCGCGGCGTCGAGGTGGTGCTGCTGGAACGGGAGGACTACCTGGGCGGGCGGGTCGGCGGCTGGCCGGTGACCCTGTCCGACGGCAGCCGGGTGACCATGACCCGCGGCTTCCACGCCTTCTTCCGCCAGTACTACAACCTGCGCCAGCTGCTCCGCCGCGCCGACCCTGACCTGCGCGCGCTCACCCCGCTGACCGACTACCCGCTGCTGCACAGCAACGGCCACGCCGACACCTTCGCCGGACTGCCCAGGACCCCGCCGCTCAACGCCGCCGCGTTCGTGTTGCGCAGCCCCACCTTCTCCTGGGCCGAACTGTCCACAGTGGACGCGCGCAGGGCGATGACGCTGCTGGACGTGCGGGTGCCGGAGACCTACGCCGAACTCGACCACCTGGACGCGGTGGAGTTCCTGGACCGCATCGGATTCCCCGCCGCTGCAAGGGATCTGGCCTTCGAGGTGTTCTCCCGCAGCTTCTTCAGCGACCCGCGGCTGCTGTCCGCGGCCGAACTGGCGGTGATGTTCCACATCTACTTCCTCGGCTCCAGCGAGGGCCTGGTCTTCGACGTGGCCGCCGACCCGTTCCCACACGGCCTGTGGGAACCGCTGGGCCGCTACCTGTCCGGGCGCGGCGTGGAGATCCGCACCGGCGTGCGGGTCGGCGCGGTGGAACCCAGCGCCCGCCGCCGCTACGCCGTGCACCTGGCCGACGCGCTGGCTCCCCTGGAGGCCGACGCGGTGGTGCTGGCCACCGATGTCGGCGGCCTGCGCACCATTGTCGGCGACTCCCCCGGCATCGCCACCGCCGACTGGCGCGGCGCGGTCAGCAGGCTGCGCACCGCACCCCGATTCGGTGTGCTGCGGCTGTGGCTGGACCGGCCGGTGCGCGCCGACCGGGCCGGATTCCTGGGCACCGCGGGCTTCGGGCCGCTGGACAACATCAGCGTGCTGGACCGCTACGAGCACCAGGCCCGCGACTGGGCCGCCCGGCGGGACGGCTCGGTGGTCGAACTGCACGCCTACGCGCTGCCGGTGGACGCGGTGCTCGGCGATGTGCGGGCGGAACTGCTGGCCCAACTGGGCAAGGTGTACCCGGAGACGGTGGACGCCCGGATCGTGGACGAGCGCTTCGAGATCCGCTCGGACTGCCCGCTGTTCCTGCCCGGCACCTACCAGGACCGCCTCGAGGTGCGCACTCCCGAGGACTACCTGGTGGTGGCCGGGGATCACGTGCGCACCGGGCTGCCGGTGGCGCTGATGGAACGGGCCGCCACCGCCGGGTTCCAGGCAGCGAATGCCTTGCTGGGCAACTGGGACGTGCAGGGCCGGACACTGTGGACGGTGCCGACCCAGGGCCGCAGCCCACTGTTACGAACCATCGCCCGCCGCTTGCGCTAAGAAACTCAACCGGGGAAAAGACCCTTGCGGCGCAACGCGTACCGCCGTTCGGCGTAGTCGAGGTCGTCCCGCCACAACCGTTCCGCCGCCCACCGCATCAGCGGCCGCACCACCGGCGCGGCGGCCTTGGCGAACCGGAAACCGGGCCGGTCGGAGTGCGCGATGGTCGCCTCGATCACCGCGGTGCGGCCCGGACCCAGTGGCGTGGCATGGGTTTCCACCACGCTGCCCTGCCCCTCGCCCTCGACGATGTGCATCACCACCGTGCGTGGTTCCGGGCAGGTGAACGCGGCCAGCACCGGCACGCCGAACCGTCCGCCCAGTTTGAAGGTCACCTCGACCAGGAACCGGTCCTCCTCGGTCTCCTGCTCCGGCGCGGAGACCACCCGCAGGTTGGCGAAGGAGTAGGGGTGGAACCAGGCGCCGTGCCAGGGATCGAGGCGGTTGGCCACCACGTCCTCCGGTTCGCAGCGGCCGATCACGGTGGCCACCGCGGCCAGCGAACCGGGCGCGGGGCGTTGCGGCAGCACGGGTTCCGGCAGCGGGTCCTCGCCGCCGACCGAGTCCAGGCGGACCCAGGCCAGCACGCCGTCGTCGTGTGCCGGGAAGGGCCGCCAGCCGGGGAAGCCCGCCGGGCCAAGGGCCAGGCCGTGCCAGCGGCACAACAACTTCCCGCCGTGCACCGCGGCCTGGCACAGCGGCGCGCCCAGGTGCGGGCAGGCCCCTGGTCCGGCGTGCAGGCGGCCGTCGGTACCGCGCCAGGCCACCACCTCGACCCCGGCGATGGTGCGGCCGAACGGCGCGGTCGCCGGGACCTCGCCGCTGGCCGAGAGCACGAACCAGTTCCCGGCCGGGCGGGCCTGGGCACGTTTGAGCGCGGCGGCGATCAGGGCGGGCTTGGCCTCGCGCCAGGTCGGCTCCTGGTCCGGCCAGGCTGGGGTGGACAGCAACCGCAACGGCAGACCACGGCGAGGCATGTCACCCACGCTAGCCCTGACCGTGACGGACAGCGACCGCACCGGCGCATGTGGGTGGAATCCACTGTTTCTGTGGTAGGTGTGGTGCCCCAGCACATGGTCAGCGGGCCCGGACTTGCCTACCTTCGGAGTCCATGACCACTCAACCAGGGCTGATCGGGCGCACCGCACTGGTCACCGGCGCCGCCAGCGGCATCGGACTGGCCATCTCCAAGATGCTGGCCGGCGCGGGCGCGACCGTGCACCTGGTCGACAAGAACGGTCCGGCGGTGCACACCGCGGCCGAGGACTACGGCGGGGTGGCGCACGAGATCGATCTGAGCGACCCGGCCGCGATCGACACCCTTCCGTCCACAGTGGACATCCTGGTGAACAACGCAGGCATGCAGCACGTGGCCGGGATCAGCGAGTTCCCGCCGGAGGTGTTCCGGCTGATGCAGGACGTGATGGTCACCGCGCCGTTCCTCATCCTGCGCCGGGTGCTGCCGCACATGTACGCCCGCCGCTGGGGCCGGGTGGTCAACATCTCCTCGGTGCACGGCCTGCGCGCCAGCCCGTTCAAATCCGCCTACGTCGCGGCCAAGCACGGCCTGGAGGGGCTGAGCAAGGTGGTCGCGCTGGAGGGCGCGCCGTACGGGGTGACCAGCAACTGCCTCAACCCCGCCTACGTGCGCACCCCCCTGGTGGAGAAGCAGGTCACCGACCTCTCGCACGCCCACCGGATCAGCGAGAAGGAGGTCCTCACCGACATCCTGCTGGACCGAACAGCGGTGAAACGACTCCTGGAACCAGTGCAGGTAGCCGAAGCGGTCCTATGGCTCTGCGAACAACAAAGCGGCCACCTGACCGGCATCTCCATCCCCATCGACGGCGGCTGGACCGCCAGATGAGCACACCACCACAACATCGTGTTGGCCGTTCTCGTACGGTGTGTTGGCCGTTATGGACGGTGTCTTGGCCGGATGGGCGTACCAGTTCGGCCAACACCCTGTACGACAACGGCCAACACGCCGGTGAGTTTCAGTCTTCCTGCCCTCCCGATGACGTGAGGTACTCCCATGTCCGTCCCCACCGCCACCAGCCGCTCCTCGATCACCCGGATCGTCGGCGCGAGCATGATCGGCACCACCATCGAGTGGTACGACTTCTTCCTCTACGGCTCGGCCGCCGCGCTGGTGTTCAACACGCTGTTCTTCCCCACCTCCGACCCGCTCACCGGCACCCTGCTGGCCTTCGTCACCTACGCCATCGGCTTCATCGCCCGGCCGTTGGGCGGCATCGTCTTCGGGCACTACGGTGACCGGCTGGGCCGGAAGAAACTGCTGGTGATCAGCCTGCTGATGATGGGAGGGGCGACCTTCCTGATCGGCCTGCTGCCCACCTACGCCACCATCGGCGCGGCCGCGCCACTGCTGCTCACCCTGCTGCGGCTGATCCAGGGCTTCGCGCTGGGCGGCGAATGGGGCGGGGCGGTGCTGATCGTCTCCGAGCACGGTGACGCGAAACGGCGTGGCTACTGGGCGTCCTGGCCGCAGGCCGGGGTGCCCGCTGGCAACCTGCTGGCCACCGCGGTGCTGGCGGTGCTGGCCGCGGTGCAGCCGGAGGCCGACTTCCTGGAGTGGGGCTGGCGGATCCCGTTCCTGCTCTCCGGCGCGCTGGTCGCGGTCGGGCTGTGGATCCGGCTGGCCGTGTCCGAGTCGCCGGTGTTCCTGGAGGCCCAGGCCAAGGCCGAGCAGACCGGCGAACGCGAGGCCCCGCCGATCATCCGGGTGCTGCGCGAGCACCGGCGCGAGGTGCTGGTGGCCATGGGCGCCCGCTTCGCCGAGAACGTCTGCTACTACATCCTGACCGCGTTCATCCTGGTCTACCTCACCGGACCGCTGGGCCTGCCCAAGTCCACCGGGCTCAACGCGGTGCTGATCGCCTCGGCCATCCACTTCATCTCGATCCCGTTGTGGGGCGCGCTGTCCGACCGGCTCGGCCGCAAACCGGTGTACCTGTTCGGCGCGATCGGCACCGGCCTGTGGGGCTTCGCCTTCTTCGCCCTGCTGGACACCAAATCGTTCTGGCTGATCACCCTGGGCACCACGATCGGGCTGGTGCTGCACGGCGCGATGTACGGGCCGCAGGCGGCGTTCTTCTCCGAACTCTTCGGCACCAGGGTCCGCTACTCGGGGGCCTCGATCGGCTACCAGCTGGCCTCGATCTTCGCCGGGGCGCTGGCGCCGCTGATCGCCACCGCGTTGCTGCAGCAGTTCGGCACCTCCTTCCCGATCTCGGTGTACCTGTTCCTGGCCGCGGTGCTCACCACCGTCGCGGTGCTGCTCTCCCGTGAGACCAGGGGCGAAGAACTCGGGTGAGCGGCTCCGCCCTTGCCAGGTTGCTCGGCCTGCTGGCGAGTCACGCCGAGGCCGGGCAACTCACCGAACCCCTTGCCCAGGCCAGGGAAACCGGGCTGCCCTCGGCCGAGTTGCGGGTGCTGGCCGAGGCCACCGAGCACGCGTTGCGCATCCACCGCACGCTCGGCCAGCACCGGCGGCGGGAGGCCGAACTGGCCGCGTTGTTCGACACCGCGGGCGATCTGGCCGCGCTGCGCGATGTGGACGCGGTGCTGCGTTCGATCGTGCGGCGGGCCAGGTTGTTGCTGGGCACCGATCTGGCCTACCTGAGCCTCAACGACGAGACCGTCGGCGACACCTACATGCGGGTCACCGACGGCTCGATCTCCACCGCGTTCCAACGGGTCCGGCTCGGCATGGGCGAGGGGCTGGGCGGGCGGGTCGCGCACACCGCCGAGCCAGCGGCCACCTCCGGCTACCTTGGCGACACCCAGTTCGCGCACACCCCGGCCATCGACGCCGCGGTGGCCGATGAGGGCCTGGTGTCCATCCTCGGCGTGCCGCTTCGCCTGGCCGACACCGTGATCGGCGTGCTGTACGCGGGTGAGCGGGATGCCCGTTCGTTCACCCCGGAGGAGATCGCGCTGCTGGCCAGCCTGGCCGACCACGCCGCGATCGCACTGGACAACGCCCGGCTGCTGGAGGAGACCCGCGCCCACCACGAGTCGCTGCGCCGGGCCGAGGCCGCGCACGACCGGCTCACCGACCTGGTGCTGCGCGGCGGCGACGTGCACGACGTGGCCATCGCGGTGGCCGAGGTGCTCGGCGGCGGCATCGCGGTCCGCGACGCCGAGGGCGCGGTGCTGGCCCGCACCGGCACCGCCCCGCCCCGGGTGCCCGCGCAGGCGGTGGCACAGGCCAGATCCAGCGGGCGGGCGGTGCGCTGCGGGCGGCGCTGGGTGTGCGCGGTGCTGGCCGGGTCGGAACTGCTGGGCACGGTGGTGCTGACCGGGCGGCCCGAACTGGCCGAGGCCGATCAGCGGCTGTTCGAGCGGGCCGGGGTGGTGACCGCGCTGGTGCTGTTGCTGCGCCGCTCGGTGGCCGAGGCGGAGAACCGGGTGCGCGGCGAACTGCTCACGGATCTCCTTACCGCCACGGCGGATCCGGACGCGTTGCTGGCGCGGGCGGCCCGGCTGGGTGTGGACCTGGGGCGTGGGCACGTGCTGCTGGTGGCGGAGAGCGCGCGCGGACGGCTGGGCGTGGCGGCGGCCAGGGTGGCGCGGGCGGCGCAGGGGCTGGCCGCGGGCGCGGTGCTACTGGTGCCCGGGGCCGATCCGGGTGCGGTGGCCAGGGCGGTGGCCGCGGAACTGGGCACGGCGGTCGGTGGACCGGTCACGGTCGGCGGGGCCGGACCGGTGGCCCTGGAAGGCTCCCGCGCACAGGCCGCCAACGGCGACGGCCTGGCCGGGATCGCGGCGGCACACCAGGAAGCCGGGCGATGCCTGCGCGCGCTGACCGCGCTGGGTCGGCGGGGCGAGGGCGCGGCCATCGGCGAACTGGGTTTCGTCGGCGTGCTGTTGGGCGACCGGGCCGACGTGGCCGGCTTCGTCCGCGACACCCTGGGCGCCGTGCTGGACTACGACGCGCGCCGCGGCACCGAACTGGTGCGCACGCTCACCGAGTACTTCGCGCACGGCTGCTCCCCCGCGCGCACCAGGGAAGCCCTGCACGTGCACGTCAACACGGTCACCCAGCGCCTGGAACGGGTCGCCGACCTGCTCGGCGCGGACTGGCCGGAACCCGCCCGCGCACTGGAGATCCAGCTCGCGCTACGCCTGCACCGGCTGTCCGGCTGAGCTGACCCGCAGCGAGGGCAGCGGCGTCCAGGTGGCCGGGGTGTCGCGCAGCAGCAGGGCGTGGTCCAGGGCGGCCGAACCGGCGGGCAGGCTGTCGAAGAAGGTGGAGCGGGCGCCGATCAGGTCCACCGGCTCGAACCGCCATTGCTCGGCCTGCATGGCCACCCCGTCCAGGCGGTGCGGGTCGCGGGTGGCGGAATAGCCGCTGCCGCAGGTGAAGAAGTCGGCTGCCTGGTCGAGTTCGCCGAACAGCTCACTGCGCCCGAACCGCCCGGACAGTCGCACGTCCGCCCACACCCGGGTCCGCCGATCCCCGCTGACACAGCCGATTTCCAGCTCCCTGGCGGTCTCCCGCACGGTGAACTTCGCGAGCCGGTGCCTGCCGGGGAACAGCCGTCCCCCGACCAGCGCGGCGATCGCCGAGTCGGTGTGCCGCCGCGGCAGGTAAACCCCGGTGCGGACGCCGTCGGGGGTGTCCCACTCGACGGCGAAGCGGTGCGCCGCGTTCTCCGACCGCAGTCCGAGCGCCGCGGGCAACCCCACCGGCCGCACCTGGGCGAGCCGGACCAGGCAGATCCCCGCCACCGCCCAGCCCCCGGCCAGCCGCGGCCGCAACGGATCGGGCAGCAGCCTGGCCACCACAGCCGGGTCGACGCGGTAGTTCACCAGCAACCGCCGCGCCACCACACTGGCCATCCTCATGGCTGGTCCTCCAGGTTCGATCGGCGGCGATGGCGGACCAGCGCCTGCTCCGGGCACACCGCGCTGAGAAACCGGTTCACGCCGAGGGCGAGCCGCTCCTCGACCAGGGCGTAGAAGATCCGGTTCGCCTGCCGCCGCTCCCGGACCAGCCCGGCCGCCTTGAGCACGCCCAGGTGCCGGGAGATCGACGGGCCGCTGATGGTGAACCGGGCGGCGATCTCGCCTGCGGTGAGTTCACCGGCGCGGAGGTCTTCCAGGATCTGGCGGCGGGTGGAGTCGGCCAGCGCGCGGAAGACGCTGGCCTCGGTGTCGGGGTCCGGGTGGGACATGGTTCCTTTTTAGCACAGGAGCTAATTAGCGCAAAGGCTAAACGGATAGGCGGCGGCCGCCAGCCCTGGCAGCCCTGGCAGCCCTGGCAGCCCTGGCAGCCCTGGCAGCCCTGGCCCCCTCCCGGCGTTTGCCTTCTCTCGCTCGCGCCCCTTTTTTTCGGTCGACACTGAAATCACAGATCAACCAAAACACGATCTTCATGCCGACCGCACTCCACCCGCCGCCGCAGGAAATACGCCACCGTCGCCGCCCCCAGCGCCAGCCCCCAGAACGGGAAGAACGTCATCGGGTTCACGATGAACTCGCTGAACCCCACCCGCCCCACCAGCCCGACGAACACACCCATCCCCGCCGCCGTCACGATCACCGCGACCACGCTCGCCGGGATGATCGCGCTCAACGGCGACACCCGCTTGCCCCGCAACCCCGGCACCCAGAACGGATAGACCTCGCCCCACCGGTACACCAGCCCCAGCGTCAGCAACCCGCCCGCCGCGGCGAAGGTGCCCAGCCCGGCCCCCGCGATCCACAGCCCGTTCTGCTGTCCCTCGCGCAGGAACTCCTCGCTGATCAGCCCCAGGGTGAACCCGCCGAACCAGGCCCACCGGGTCACCGCGTAGGCCAGCGGCACCAGGAAGGCCAGGTAGGCGCACCACTTGCCCCAGCGGGCCGCGACCTCCGGCCGGGCCCAGCGGGGCATCGGGCGTGGGCCGACGCCGCAGCTCAGGCAGGCGTCCGCGGTGCGCCGCTGGTAGTCCAGCGTCGCGGCCAGCCACAGCAACACGCCCAGGACCAGGGCGAACTGGTTGAGGTTGGGGCCGTCGAACTTGTCGAGGTAGGCCGAGACCGGCAGCAGGCCCAGTGGGCCGCCGACGAGCACGATCGGCAGGTAGCCGATCAGCATCAGCACCCGGCCGTCGTTGAGCACCAGGGCCAGCACCGCAGTGATCAGCCAGGCCAGGGTGAGCAGCACCGGACGGCCCGTGCGGACGCCGCGGGACATCAGCAGGGCGATCGCGGCGGCCAGCGCCATGCCGATGGCCAGCAGCGGGGCGCTGGTCGAGGCGGGGACGCCGCCCAGCGGGGACAGGTGCGCGGCGGGGTCGGACGGCCCGAAAGGGTAGCCGGGCGCGCCGAGAACCCAGCCCAAAGCGACCAGCGCGTACAGCGCTGACCAGAGGGTCGCCGACCAGCGGATCATGACTTCTCCCAGGGTGTTCGCGGTGTCTCCGCCACGGTGTCGCGGATCCGGCGGCCGGGGCTCACCCGCTGGCACGACACCCTTCCCTCCCGAGATGGAGAGACAGCTCCCCCAAAACGTGGCACCTTAGGTAGCCAGACAACGTAATGACATTTGGGGGCAAGGCATGACCAACGCGGTGGAGATCCCGCTGTTCATGACGCGGGACGGACTCTCACCCTCGGCCGAACTGACCGGGGTGCGCAGGGACGAGGCGGTCCGCAAGATCCAGCTGGACATGTTCGGGGTCCGGGGCGATGCCTGGATCATCACCCGGCACGAGGACGTGCGGGCCGGGCTGGCCGATCACACCAAGTTCAGCAACGACCCGCGGACCAGGGGCGAGCGGAACACGCCGCCGGTGGGCATGACCGCCGAGGAGGCCGCCCGGCTCCGCAAGGCCAACATCCTGGTGATGGACCCGCCGGACCACACCCAGGTGCGCAGGCTGCTGATGCCGGAGTTCACCATGCGCCGGATGCGGCGGCTGGAGGACCGGATCACCGCGATCGTCCAGGAGCACCTGGACCTGCTGGAGAAGCTCGGCCGCGGCGCCGACCTGGTGGCCAACTTCGCGCTGCCCATCCCCTCGCTGGTGATCTGCGAACTGCTCGGCGTGCCCTACGCCGACCGGGCCGAGTTCCAGGCCCGCTCCGAGCGGCAGATGGACACCATGGTGCCGCCGGCCGAGCGGGCCGAGCTGACCAGGGAGAGCCAGGCGTACATGCGCTCGCTGGTCACCAGGGCGCGGGTGGACCCCGGCGAGGACCTGATCGGCATGCTCGTCCGCGAGCACGGCGCCACCGTCGACGACGACGAGCTGGTCAACATCGCCGCGCTGCTGCTGCTCGCCGGGCACGAGACCACCTCGAACATGCTCGGCATCGGCACCTACGCGCTGCTCACCCACCCCGAGCAGCTCGCCTGGCTGCGCGCCAACCCGGACAAGACCGACAGCGCGGTCGAGGAGCTGATGCGCTACCTCAGCGTGGTGGCCGCCGGGGTGCCGCGGATCGCCGCCCAGGACATCGAGCTGCACGGCCACCAGATCAAGACCGGGGACATGGTCATGTTCGTGCTCTCCAGCGCCAACCGGGACCCGGAGCTGCTGGACCGCCCGGACGAGCTGATCCTGGACCGCCCGGCCCGCCCGCACCTGGCCTTCGGGCACGGCGCGCACCACTGCCTGGGCGCACCGCTGGCCAGGGCGGAGATGCGCACCGCCTTCCGCGCGCTGCTGGACCGCTTTCCCAACCTGGCGCTGGCCGTGCCTGCCGAGCAGATCCGGTTCCGGCCCTACCAGGCCGTGTACGGGGTGGCGGAGCTGCCGATCACCTGGTGACCGCGGCCGCCGGGGCCAGTTCGAGGGTGAGCACCCCGTCGGCGATGCTGCGCCGCACCGGGTGGCCCAGCAGGCGTGCGAGGTGCAGCACGGCGGTGTTGTCGGCGTAGGTGTGCAGGCAGATCGAGCGCACCTGACCGGCCACCGCCGTGTCCACCAGCCGCCGCAGCAGTTCCCGGCCCAGGCCGCGGTTCTGCCAGTCGTCGCGGACCAGGAAGGCCACCTCGGCGCTGTCGCCGTCCCAGAACACGCTGCCGGTGCCGACCACCTCGGTGTCGCACAGGGCCAGCAGGGTGTGCGTGGACCAGCGGCTGACCAGGGTGCGCAGTGCTCGCCTGCTGGTCTGCGGCGCGCCGAGGTAGCGGCGGCGCAGGGTCTCCGGCGAGCAGCGGGCGTGCAGGTCGAGCAGGCCGTCCAGGTCCTGCGGGCGGGCCCGGCGCAGCACCGCGGTGCGCTCGCCCAGCTGCACCATCCGGCCAGGCGGGGGCGGCAGCCGGTGCGCGAGGGTGATCATCGCGCGGGCCCTGGCGAACTCGGCAGGGGTGAAGGCCAGCCCTGGGCGTTCGGCCAGGAAGGTGCCGCCGTCGGGGTGCCGCAACCGCAGGCTGCCGCCGTCGAGGGCCTCGGTGTGCTCGTGCTCCACCCAGCTCAGCTCGGCGCCGCTGAGCAGCTGGTGCAGCACCCTGGGCAGGTCGTCGGGATCCTCGGCCAGCCAGGTCGCCAGCAGCACCGCCCTGGTCGGTTCGTCGGCCAGCGCGCTGACCGCGGCCGGGGCCACCCGCACATCGCCGCCGCCACCCTCGATCAGGGCGTTGACCAGCGTGTTCTCCGCGAGATCGGCGGGTGCGCGGATGACCAGCTCGTCCACCGCGCCCTCAGCCAGCGGATGCACGTCCAGGGCCAGGATGTTGACCCGCAGCCTGCCCAGCCGGGCGGTCAGCCGGGCCAGCGCGCCAGGGGTGTCCGGCACGGTGACCCGGATCCGCCACAGCGTCTCGGCGAGCGGGGGCGGCGAGCCACGGCGGAACGGCCAGCGGCCGGTGCGGCGCGGGGCCGGGATGTCCTGCATGCCCCCGATCCTGGGCCCGCCGCGTGACGTGCGGGTTACCCGGTCGCGTGGGTTTCGCCACCGTGCGCCGGGTGAGCGGGGAAAACCGTTTGCCGGGCACTTAAACTGGGTCCCAGTATGGGTACGCCGCTTGTGAGCCCTTCGCTCACCGAACTCCACGACCGCCTTCCCGAGCTGATGCTGCGTGATCAGCGTCGGTTGCGCCGTCGTGTCGAGAACGCCCGCAAGCTGCGGGACACCGGGAAACGCGCCGCGGTCACCGCGGAACTCGCCGCCGAGGTCGCCGCCGCGGAGATCCGGATCGAGAACCGGCGCAACTCCCGGCCGAAGATCCGCTATCCGGAGCTGCTGCCGGTCAGCCAGCGCAAGGACGAGATCCTGGCCGCGGTCCGGGACAACCAGGTGGTGATCGTCGCCGGGGAGACCGGGTCCGGCAAGACCACCCAGCTGCCCAAGATCTGCCTGGAGCTGGGGCGCGGGGTGCAGGGGCTGATCGGGCACACCCAGCCGCGGCGGCTGGCCGCGCGCACGGTGGCCGAGCGGATCGCCGAGGAACTGGGCACCTCACTGGGCGAGACCGTGGGCTACCAGGTCCGCTTCACCGACCAGTCCAGCACGGACACCCTGGTCAAGCTGATGACCGACGGCATCCTGCTGGCCGAGATCCAGAACGACCGGACGCTGTCCCGCTACGACACGCTGATCATCGACGAGGCGCACGAGCGCAGCCTCAACGTGGACTTCCTGCTCGGCTACCTGGCCCAGCTGCTGCCCCGCCGCCCCGACCTCAAGGTGATCATCACCTCCGCGACCATCGACCCGGAGCGCTTCTCCCGGCACTTCGGCGACGCGCCGATCATCGAGGTCTCCGGCCGCACCTACCCGGTGGAGACGCGGTACCGGCCGATCATCGACCCGGACAGCGAGGCCGACGACAGCGACCGGGACCAGGTCACCGCGATCTCCGACGCGGTGGACGAGCTGCTGCTGGAGGGGCCGGGCGACATCCTGGTCTTCCTCAGCGGCGAGCGGGAGATCCGGGACACCGCGGACGCGCTGGAGAAGCGGGAGCTGCGCAACACCGAGGTGGTGCCGCTGTACGCGCGGCTGTCCGCGGCCGAGCAGCACCGGGTGTTCCAGTCCCACACCGGACGGCGGATCGTGCTGGCCACCAACGTGGCCGAGACCTCGCTGACCGTGCCCGGCATCAAGTACGTGATCGACCCCGGCACCGCGCGGATCTCCCGGTACTCCCACCGCACCAAGGTGCAGCGGCTGCCGATCGAACCGGTCTCGCAGGCATCGGCCAACCAGCGCAAGGGTCGCTGCGGCCGGGTGTCGGAGGGCATCTGCATCCGGCTGTACAGCGAGGAGGACTTCGAGGCGCGCCCGGAGTTCACCGACCCGGAGATCCTGCGCACCAACCTGGCCTCGGTCATCCTGCAGATGACCTCGCTGGGGCTTGGCGACCTGGCCGCGTTCCCGTTCATCGACCCGCCGGACCCGCGCAACATCACCGCGGGCGTGCAGCTGTTGCAGGAACTCGGCGCGCTCGACCCGGAGCAGGACGATCACAAGAAGCGGCTGACCCCGTTGGGGCGCAAGCTGTCCCAGCTCCCGGTGGACCCCCGGCTGGCCAGGATGGTGCTGGCCGCGGACGACCTGGGCTGTGTGCGCGAGGTGTTGGTGATCACCGCCGCACTGTCCATTCAGGACCCACGCGAACGCCCGGTGGACAAGCAGCAGGACGCCGACAGCAAGCACGCCCGCTTCAGCGATCCGACCTCGGACTTCCTGGCCTACCTCAAGCTGTGGGAGTACCTGCGGGAGCAGCAGCAGGAGTTGTCCAGCAACAGGTTCCGCAAGCAGTGCCGCGCGGAGTACCTGAACTACCTGCGGGTGCGGGAGTGGCAGGACATCCACAGCCAGCTGCGCCAGGTGATCAAACAGCTCGGCATCACCCCGAACAGCAACCCCGCGCCCGAGCAGCAGGTGCACATCGCGCTGCTGTCCGGGCTGTTGTCGCACATCGGGTTGCAGGAGGAACGCAAGAAGGAGTACCTGGGCGCGCGCAGTGCCCGCTTCGCGATCTTCCCGGGTTCGGCGCTGTTCAAGAAGCCCCCGCGCTGGGTGATGGCCGCCGAACTGGTCGAGACCTCCCGGCTGTGGGGCCGGATCGCGGCCCGGATCGAACCCGAGTGGGTGGAGCCGCTGGCGGGCCACCTGGTCAAGCGAACCCACAGCGAACCGCACTGGGAGAAGAAGCAGGGCGCGGTCATGGCCGTGGAACGCGTTACCCTGTACGGAATCCCCCTGGTCGTCGACCGCAAGGTCAACTACGGCCGCATCGACCCGGACCTGAGCCGCGAACTGTTCATCCGGCACGCCCTGGTCGAAGGCGATTGGCACACCACACACAAGTTCTTCCACGCCAACCGAGCCCTACTCGGCGAGGTCGAGGCCCTGGAGGACCGGGCCCGCCGCCGCGACATCCTGGTCGACGACGAAACCCTGTTCGCCTTCTACGACGAACGCATCGGCAAGGAAGTCGTCTCCGGCAGGCACTTCGACAGCTGGTGGAAGAAAACCCGCCGGGACACTCCCGAACTCCTGACCTTCGACAAACAAGCCCTGATCAACGAAACCGCCGGCGCCATCACCGAGAAGGACTACCCCGACGACTGGCGCCAGGGCGGCGTCCGACTCCCCCTGACCTACCGCTTCGAACCGGGCACCCGCGACGACGGCGTCACCGCGCACATCCCGGTCGGCGTGCTGAACCAGGTCCGCGGCGACGGCTTCGCCTGGCACATTCCCGGACTGCGCAAGGACATCGTCGTAGCCCTGCTGAAGTCGCTGCCCAAGAACCTGCGCCGCAACTTCGTCCCCGTCCCCGACGTGGCCGAGGCCCTGCTGGCCCGCATCACCGCCGAAGACGGCAACCTGCTCGACGCCATCGAGGACATCCTCTACGAACTCACCAAGATCGAGGTCCCCAGGGAAGCCTGGCAACTCGACCAGGTCCCCGACCACCTCAAAACCACCTACCGAGTGGTAGACGAGCACGACAAGGTCCTCGCCGAAGGCAAAGACCTGTCCGCCCTCAAACGAAAACTCACCGCCCAGGTCCGCAAAACCCTGTCCAAGGCGGGCAACGAGCTGGAACGCAAGGGCCTGCGCGACTGGACCATCGGCACCCTCCCCAAAACCTTCTCCCAGGAACAAAACGGCTTCACCGTCACCGCCTACCCCGCCCTGGTCGACGAAACCGACAGCGTCGCGGTCCGAATGCTCGACAGCGCGGCCGAACAACGCCGAGCGATGTGGCGAGGAACCCGCCGCCTACTCCTGCTAACGGTGCCCTCGCCCGTAAAACAGCTCCAACGCGGCCTGACCAACCAGGCCAAACTAACCCTGAGCCGCAACCCCCACGGCGGCGTGGCGGACCTGCTGACCGACTGCATCAACGCGGCCTCGGACAAACTGATCGCCGCAGGCGGCGGCCCAGCCTGGGACGAGCCAGGCTTCACCAAGCTCCGCGAAGGCGTCCGCTCCGGCCTGCAACTGGCCACCTTCGAGGTGGTAGGCCACGTAGAAGCCACCCTGCTCGCCTGGCACGAGGCAGAGGCCGTACTGGAAACGGTGCCCTCGCCCGACGTCCGCAAACAGGTAACAGGCTTGGTATACAAGGGTTTCGTCACCGCCACCGGCTGGTCCCGCCTGGCCCACCTCCCCCGCTACCTGCGAGCAGCCAAACACCGCCTGGAAAAACTCCGCGAAAACCCCCGCCGAGACGCCGAACTCGAAGCCCAGATCGCCGAAGTCCATCGCGCCTACCTGGAGCTACGCAAGGAAGCCCCCCAGGCCGCAGCCGGCCTCGCCAAGATCCGCTGGATGATCGAAGAACTCCGCGTAAGCTACTTCGCCCAATCCATGGGAACGGCTTATCCGGTGTCAGACAAGCGAATCTACCGAGCCATGGACGACCTCCTAACGCCGTAAGCAACCGCAGGGCGAAGCCCGCGTACAGACAGCGGGGCTGGCTTTTCGAAAACCCAATCCGAGCGGTTCCCCCATCCCCGTCAACCTGGAGAGGACACACCACATCCCGGCAAGCGGCCGCTCAACCTGCCGCCGCCGATACTGCCCAACGTGACGGCGGTCGCTTGCCGGGATGTGGTTTGGTATCGGAAGGTTGACGGGGATGGGGGAACCGCACGAGCACTGCTCTTTGCCCTTGTCTTTGACTTTCCCCCCCCATCCTTTGATTCCTGCCCGTCCGGCGAGGACGATCTTGATCTTCGCTCGGGTACCTCAGCAACAGAGGCGCCCAGCGCAAAAGTCAAGATCAAAAAAGGATGGCCTCGCCGGCCGGGCAGACCGCCGGAGGGGGTGGACAGATCAAGAGCCGGCATGAGCAGGTTGCGGGGCGGGGTTTGGGCTGCCGGGGCCAATTCCAGCGTGGCTCCGAGGGCTCGCGTGTTCTCCGCATGGCCTTCCACCAGCCAACCACACCTCACCGAGCGGCCCCCGTTGCGGATTCGTGGGCACGCGGCGGCAGGTTGCAGGGGCCACTCGGCGAGGCGCGGTCTGCAGGTTCCAGGCCATACGGAGAACACGCGAGAGCCCTCGTCGTGGGGTTTACCCCCAACCCCAACCCCCGCCCCGTCCCACAACGGCCAACCCGGCGTACAACAACGGCCAACACACCGTCCATTCCGGCCAACACACCGACAAGCCCCAACCCTCGCCGGCGTGTTGGCCGTTGTCGTACGGTGTGTTGGCCGTTCTGGGACGGTGTGTTGGCCGTTATGGACGGTGTGTTGGCGGTTATGGGACGGCTCGTTGGCCGTTGTGGGCTAGGTGAGCCAGCGGTGGAGCTTTTTCTGGGTGGCGGCGCGCCATGTCTCGGGGAGGTCCGCTCGGGACTGCTGGGCGCGGGCTTCATCCCGCCCCAGGAACACCCCATACGTGAACCCGTTCTCCCCCGCCAGATGCGCCTGCACGCCCAGCTCCCGCAACGCCACCCCGCTGACCACCGCGTCCTGATGGTCGCCGAGCAACGTCTGGATCGCCTTCATCCGCTTGCCGAACCGCTTCGCCTCCGGCCCGAAGACCGGCTCCACCGCCTCCGCCGCGTACCGGGCCCGCTTCGCCGCCTTGCGGGCCTCGTGCAAAGCCAGTTCCTGTTCAGCCCCGGACTTGCTCGCCGCCGCGGACATCGCCCCGGCCACCTTCCGGTACGCCCGCCGCACCTGCTGCGGCAACACATCCTTCGCCGGATGCGTGGCCAACCGGGTGGGCGGCGGCTCGGACAACACGTGCTCCAGCAAGCACAACAGGTCCAGATACCGCTGCCCGTCCAGCTCGGCGAGCACCTTCTTGCGCGCCGCGGCGCGCTCCTGCAGATAGTGGCCGTCCACCCGGGCACGCACCGGGCCCAGCACCAACTCGGCCGGCGTCTCCTCGATGTGCTCGACCAACCGCTCGTGCAGGACCTCCAGATCCCTGGCCACCCCCAGCACCCCGGCCAGCCACTTCAGTTCCTCGCCGAGCCGCCGCGTGTGTTCACGGTCGATCACCCGGCCGAAGGCCCGCAACGTGCTGCGCAGCTTCCGGGTGGCCACCCGCATCTGGTGGATGGAATCCGGTTTGTCCCTGCGTACCAGCACATCCCCGGCGATCATCGCCGCCGCCTGCGCGCGCAGGTAGGCCAGCACCACCGTGATCGCGGAGGACTTCCTGGTCAGGGTCCGGGCCGGGGTCTGGCCGAACACCGGGCGGGGCGGGGTGCCCAGCAGGCGGCCGATCTTGGACTTGGCGGTGCTGCGGCGGGCGCCCGCGGCGTGGAAGCGTTCGTCCACTGTGGACAGTAGGTCCAGTTCGCCGTTGACCAGTTCCACCTCGGCTTCCTGCCAGGAGTCCAGGGTGCTCGACTCGCCCATGGTCTGGGCGCTCACGTCGTCCAGGACGACCTCGGCGAGCACCGCGCCGTCGGCGTCGACGAGTTGCCAGCGGCGGCGGGTGGTGCGCAACCGGCCCACCGGGACCAGGTCGCCGCCGCGGGAGTACGCGCGGACCAGCTTCGCCATGGCCGCCGGGACCTTGCGGGTCCGGCCCAATGGCTGGCGGATCTCCTCGCGGGTGTCGGCGTCCAGGGGCAGTTTGACGTGCCAGCCCGCGTCGTCGCCGCCGGTGCGCCTGCGCAGGGTGATCCCGGCGGCGAGCAGTCGGCGGTCGGCGGTGTCGAAGTAGGTCGCGTCCAGTGCCAGCTCGTCCGGGCCGAGCTGGGCGGCCACCCCTGGCAGGCCATCCAGGTCCGGCAGGGCCAGCGGCTGCTCCGCCTCGTACTTTCGCTCGATCTCCCGCGTTTCGGTCGCCATCTTGCATGCTTACCCGAGTTCATCGCGTTCAGCACCTGATGTTCACCAAACGGCACGAATCGGGCAGCGCGGCTAACGCGGGATCGCCGCGACCGCCTCCACCTCGATGAGGATGTGCGGCGCGGCCAGACCGGCCACCACGATCAGCGAGTGCGCCGGCCAGTCCTTCTCCGGGAACCACTTCTCGAACAGCTCCACCCGCCCGGCGCGCACCGCGGGCAGGTGCTCGGTCCCGGCCACCATGGTGAACATCTTCACCAGGTGCTCCGGCCCGCCACCGGCCTCGGCGAGCAGGGCGGCCAGGTTCTCGTGCGCCTGGCGGGACTGCGTCTCGGCGTCGGCGGCCATGGTGCCGTCCAGCCGGGAGCCGATCTGGCCGGAGACGAACAGCAGCTCGTGATCGGCCGGGGCGCTGGCCAGGTGGCTGTACTGACCCACCGGCGGTCCGATGACCGAGGGGTTCCAACGCTGGATCACAGGTCCTCCAAGGCAACCAGGCCGTCCTGGATGGCGCGGGCCACCAGCGCCGCCTTGGTCGGGGCAGCCCGTCCCACGTTGGCGTACTTGATCCGCACCCGGTCGATGTAGGTGTTCACGGTACGCGCGGACAGCCCGAGCTTCTGCGCGACCATCTCCTTGGACTCGCAGGTGAACCACTCGATCAGCACGTCCTCCTCGCGCGGGGCCAGCCTCGGCCTGCTGCTGCGGGTGTCCGCGCCGATCGCACCCGCCAGTGCGGGCGGGGTGTACGGCAGGTTGTTCGCCGCCGCCCGGATGGCCGCGACCAGGTGCGTCTGCCCCTCGGCCTTGGTCAGGTAGGCGAACGCGCCGATGTCCACACAGGACAGTGCGGTCTCCGCGTCGTCGCGCATGGTGTAGACGATCACCTGGCGGCCCGCGTCGACCAGCCTGGTCAGGTCGCCGTAACCGGGCTGGGCGGTCTGGCCGAGGTGCAGGTCCAGCACCACCACGTCCGCCCTGGCACCCGGATCGGTCCAGGCGGCGGCCGGGGTCGGCCCGGTCGCCAGCACCTCGATCGGCGGGTCGGCCAGGGTGCACCACGCCTGCACCCCCGCCACGATCGCGGGGTGGTCGTCCACCACCACCGCGGTGATCAGTTCTGCGCTCGCCACTTGGCTTCCACCCACACCCGATCCGCGTTCACCAGGTTCGTCACCACGACCCCGTCGGCCTGCGCGACCGGAACGGGCTCCGGCGCGTCGGCGACCACACTTACCGTAACGGCGTTAGCCGAACCGACCACGGTCACCCTGGCGGTACTGGCCGCGGCCACCAGCGCGGCCAGCGCCGGTTCGGTCAGCGCCCGCCGCACCGCCAGGTCCAGCGGCGGCCGCGGCCCGCGCACCGCCAGCTGCACGCTCACCCCGCCACGCTGCGCGCTGTCGATGCAGGCGGCCAGCTCGTGCAGCAGCGGATCGTCCACGTCATCGCCCTCGGCGAACAGCCGCCGCATCCGCGCCGCCTCCACCGCCGCCAGCCGCCGCACCCGCTCCTCGCCGGGATCGGCCCGCCCGGTGGCCAGGTCCACCAGCAGCGGCAACGCGGTCCGGGACAGCGCCGCGTAGCGCTCCTCGTGATCACGCTGCAGCTCCCTGGTGATCACCGCCGCGGTCCGCCGCCGGGCCTCGGCCCGCGCGGTCTCGGCGGCCACCCTGGCGATCCGGTGCAGCATCCCGGCGGCGAAGGCCACCGCGAGCTGATACCCGAACACGGTGACCCCCGCGATCAGCAGCCCGACCAGCGCGGCCCGGTCCGCCTGCCCGACCAGCACCAGCTGCCCCACGTTGATCACCGCGTGCACCAGCAGGAACGCCAGCACCGCGCCGATCCCCTTGTCCAGCAACAGCAGCACGCCGAACCAGCCGAGCAGCATGAAGGACCACTCGGCCCGGCTCACGATCAGCTCCGGCGGCACCCCGGTCAGCGCGAGCAGCGCCGCGCCGAACACCAGGACCAGCAGCGGCCAGCGCCAGCGGCCCGGATCGGCGCGGACGGCGCAGAAGACCGCGACCGCGAGCAGGATGCCGAAGGCGACCAGCTCCAGGGTCAGCGACCGGTAGACCTCGGCGTGCGCCACGATCACCGGCAGGGCCAGGCCGAACAGCCCGGCGAAGGTGATCAGCACGGTGGCCAGCCGCAGCCCGCGCAGGTACACCGCGGCCGTGCCCCGCCGCCGACCCGGCCGCGCGGCCGCACCATCCGGCCCCGCCACCGCATCGCCCGCGCGCGCCGCCGCGCGGTCCGGCCGCGCCGACTCCGCCCCGTCGCCCCGCCTCACCCGGGCCACTCCAACCGCACCGTCGTGCCCTCCCCCGGCGCCGAACGCACACTCCCCCGCCCACCGGCCCGGTCCATCCGCGCCACCACCGACCCGGTCAGCCCGCGCCGCTGCGCCGAGGTCTCCCCCACCGCGAACCCGGCCCCCGAGTCCCGCACCTCCACCACCACCCGCGCCGCGTCCCCGGTCACCACCAGCGCCGCCCGGTCCACCCCGGCGTGCCGGTGCACGTTCCGCAACGCCTCGGCCACCCCGCCCTCCAGCGCCGCCGCCACCGCCGCGGTCACCACCGGCTGGTACTCGAACCGCACGTCCACCGCGACCGGGGCCGCCTCGGCCGCCCGCACCAGGATCGCGGCCAGCTGGACCGGTTCGTGGTCGGGTTCGGGGCGGGTGGCCAGCGCGGCGACGTCCCTGGCCGCCTGTTCGGCCAGCCAGGGTTCGGGGCGGTCGGCCACGCCCATGCCGACCATCAGCAGGGTGGCCGCGCCGGTGTCGTGCAGGGTGGCCAGGTACTCGCGGTGCTCGCGGTTGCGGGCCGCCTCGACCTCGGCCGCGCGCTCGGCCGCCGCGGCCTCGGCGGTGGCCGTGTCGGCCGCCCGCGCACCCCGGCACACCAGCACGAACAGCAGCCTGGCCAGTCCGGCCTCGACGAAGAGCCAGAGCCCGTAGGGAATCCCGGTCTCCCAGTCGGCGACCAGCGCGACCCCGAAGGAGTAGGCCACGAACAGCACCAGCACCACCGCGACCAGCGCACCGGGCGCGGGCGGGACCCGCCACTGCCAGCTCACCGCGACCACCGACACCATGACCAGCACCCAGCTGGTCCCGTCGGAGAGCGCGGCCGCGGGCTCGATCTGCCCCTGGGCCAGGCACAACGCGGTCAGCACCGCCAGGTCCACCGGCAACACCCAGCGCCCCCGCGCCCGCCACAGCACCAGGTTCCACGCGTTGACCACCAGGACGGCGGCGATGGTGGCGGTGAGGTTCTCCGGCGCGGACAGCGGGGCGAGCACCCCGGCGCAGGCCAGCACGACTGTGCGCACAAGCAAGGAGAATCGGAGGGCCGAGCGGCGGAACTCGCGTTCGATCGCCCAGTCCGGGGCCGGACCCGGCCGGTTGCCCTCCATGTTCAGCAGATTAGCCCCTGAGAGCCACCCGCGAGCGCCGGTAGCCGCTGGGAGTGAGGCCGACCTCACGCCGGAAGATGACCCGGAAGTTGGCCGCGGTGCCGAACCCGGTCGCGGCGGCGATCCGCTCCACCGGCCAGTCCGAGCGCTCCAGCAGCCTGCGCGCGCCGAACAGTCGTTGCAGCGTCACCCAGCGCATCGGCGGCAGCCCGGTCTCCTGCTCGAAGTGCCGGACGAAGGTCCGCCGGGACAGGTTGCTGCGCTCGGCCAGCCGCGCCACGGTGATCGGCTCGCCCAGGTTGGCCAGCACCCAGTCCCTGGTCGGCGACAGATCCGCCCGCGCGGGCGTGCGCGCCTCGACGTACTGCGGCTGCTCGCCACCGCGGGCGGGTGCGGCGACCACGCCCTTGCCCGCCTCGTCCGCGGCTGCCACGCCGAAGTCGGCGCTGATCAGGTGCAGGCAGGCGTCGATGGCCGCGCCACCGCCGGCCGAGGTCAGGATCCGCCCGTCCTGCACGAACAACCGGTTCTCCCGCACCCGCACCCCGGGGTGCAGCTCGCGGAGCCGGTCCAGGAACTGCCAGTGCGTGGTGGCCTCCCGTCCGTCGAGGACACCAGCGTCGGCCAGCGCGAACGCGCCGGTGCAGATGGCGACCACCCTGGCGCCGCGGTCGGCGGCGGCGCGGACGGTGTCGAGGAACGCCGCGGGCAGCGGCAGTTCCGGGTCGTCGTAGCCCGGCACGATCAGGATGTCGGCCTCGTCAGCGGCGGAGAGGTCATGGGTCGGGGTGACGCCCGCGACCGGGTCGGCGCCGCAGATCAGCACCCGGTAGCCGGGGTGGCTGCCCAGCATGTGCGCCGGGATGCTGAGGTCCAGCGCGATGAGCCGGGGCATCGCCAGGATGGCCGCGGTCAGCTCGCCGGTGTCGGGCACCATGGGCCGAGATTACCGGGGCTGGCACGATCCTTTCCGTCTGTGGCCGCATCACCGCTGGTGAGGGCTTCGGCCCGGAAATAGCGTTCGGGGCATGCGAAAGACGGAAACCTTCGGTGTCCCGTGGGAAAGCGGCTACGGCTACGTCCAGGCGGTCCAGCACGGCGACACGATCTACCTCTCCGGGCAGCTCGGCCACCGCGGCCCGGACCTCCACGCGCCCGCGCCGGTGGACGAGTCCGGCCGGATCACCGATTTCAGCGCGATGGGCGAGCAGATGCGCCAGGCCTACGCCAACGCCGCGGAACTGCTGGGCCGCTTCGGCGCCAGCCTGGCCGACGTGGTCGAGGAGGTGGTCTACGTGCTCGACATCCCGGCCGCCTTCGCGGTCGCCGGCCCGGTGCGCAAGGCCGCCTACGGCCGGGAGGACCCGCAGGTGGCCAGCACCATCCTGGGCACCACCGGACTGGCCTTCCCGGAACAGCTCGTCGAGATCAAGTTCATCGCCCGGATCTGAACACCCCCGCGGATGGTGCCGCGTGCGCCCTTCGCCAAGGGCACACGCGGACACCGCCGCCGTCTCGTCGTGCGTCCCGCCCGGACCCACGACGTCTCAGCGGCTCTCGGCGAAGAAAACCCCCAGTCGCCTCTTCGCTCCCCACCCGCTGAGAGCAACCCTAGAACCGTTGTGCCACCTGTGGTGACGGTCGATCGACCCGCACCGAAGGAGTAATCGCACGGCTCCTTTGGGTGAGTACCACGCACAACAGCACCAGTACGGCCATGCCAGCGGTGAACACGCCGATCTCCTCACCCAGCAGCAACGCCGCCCAGCCAAGGCCGAGCACCGGCTGGGCGAGCTGCACCTGACCGACCCTGGCCACCCCGCCGCGGGCGAGTCCGGCGTACCAGGCGAAGAAGCCGAGGAACATCGACACCATGCTGACGTAGCCGAAACTCGCCCAGGCCTGCCAGCTCACCGCGCCGGGCACGATCGGCAGCGCGGCGAGCACGGTGGCGGGCAGGGTCAGCGGCAGTGAGACGACCAGGGCCCAGCAGATCGTGCGCGCGCCGCCGAGATCGCGGGCCAGCGCGCCGCCCTCGGCGTAACCCAGTCCGCACAACACCACCGCGGCCAGCAGCAACAGATCCGCGACCTCGAAGCCGCCGCTGAGCCCGCCCGCGGTGGCCACGAACACCAGCACCGCGAGCAGGCCCGCGCCGCTGGAGAGCCAGAACCGCCGGGTCGGCCGCTCGCCCGCGCGCAGCACCGCCCAGACCGCGGTGGCGGCGGGCAGCACCGCGATGACCACCGCGCCGTGCGAGGCGGTCTGCACGGTCAGCGCGAGCGAGGTGAACAGCGGGAAGCCGACCACCACACCGAGTCCGACCAGCAGCAATCGCTTGACCTGGGCCCGGTTCAGCCGCTGCCAGCCGGTGATCCACAGATAGCCGAGGGCCAGCGTGCCTGCCACCGCGGCCCGGCCGAAGGCCACGAACCAGGGGTTCAGCTCGGCCACCGCGAGCCGGGTCAGCGGCAACGACAGGCTGAAGGCCAGCACGCCCAGCGCGCCGAGCAGGAAGCCGCCCGTTATCCGGTTCTTGCCGATAACGTTACTCTTGTCCCTCATGAATGACGATAACGCCGCGCGTCGTGTTATCCAAGAGCTGCGGGCGCACGTCACTGCCGCCGCGCCGGGCGCGCGACTGCCGTCAGTGCGGGATCTCATGGCCAGGCACCACATCTCGCCGGTCACCGCACAACGGGCGATTCGCCGGCTGGCCAGTGAGGGCCTGGTCGAGGTGCGGCCCGGCAAGGGCAGTTACGTGGCCGCCCGCGTCACCGGCGTTACCGAGGTGGCCGACCTGTCCTGGCAGGCGGTGGCCCTGGGCGAACGCCGCTCCGGCGAGGACGCGCTGCCCGAACTCCTGGCCATGCCCCGCCCCGAACTGATCGCGCTCACCGCCGGCTACCTCGACGCCTCCCTGCAACCGGTCAACGCGCTCGGCGCGGCCCTGTCCAGGGCGGCCCGGCGGCCCTCAGCCTGGGAACGCGGACCAGTGGAGGGGCGGGTCGAACTACGGGCCTGGTTCGCCCGGCAGGCCGGCGGCGCGTTGCGTGCCGGGGACATGGTGGTCTGCCCCGGCGGCCAGTCCGGACTGGGCACCGCGTTGCGCGCGCTGTGCGTGCCCGGCGACACCGTCCTGGTCGAGGCCCCGACCTACCTCGGCGTGATGGCCGCCGCGCGCACCTTCGGGCTGCGCGTGGTCGGCGTGCCGGTCGACGCCGACGGCGTGCGCCCCGACCTGCTGGCCGCCGCGTTCGAGCGCACCGGCGCCAAGGTGTTCTACTGCCAGCCCGCCTACGCCAACCCGCACGGCGCCATCCTCGCCCCGCACCGCCGCGCCGAGGTGCTCGCCGCCGCCCGCGCCGCCAGGGCGTTCATCCTGGAGGACGATTGGGCCAGGGACCTGGTCCTGGAAGGCGAACACCCGCCGCCACTGGTCGCCGAGGACCTCCACGGCCACGTGGTGCACCTGCGCTCGCTCACCAAGGCCGGCGCGCCCGGACTGCGGGTGGCCGCGATCGGTGCCCGCGGCGCGGCGGGCGCGCGGATCCGCAGCGCCAGGGTCGCCGACGACTTCTTCGTCTCCGGCCCGCTACAGGAGGCCGCGCTGGAGTTCGTCGCCTCGCCGGCCTGGGCCAGGCACCAGCGCACCCTGCGCACCGAACTGCTGGCCCGCCGGGACGCGCTGCTGTCCGCGCTGGCCCAGCACCTGCCCGAGTTCACCCTGGCCGTGGTACCGCGCGGCGGCCTGCACCTGTGGGCCCGGCTGCCCGACGGCGTGGACGACCAGGCACTGACCACCGCGGCCGCCGCGCACGGCGTCGTGGTGTTCCCCGGCCGACCCTGGTACCCCGCCGAACCACCGGCCCCGCACCTGCGGCTGACCTTCGGCGCGGCAGCGCCAGAGGTGCTCGGCGAGGGGGTGCGGCGGCTCGCGGCCGCCTACGCGACGTTGCGCTGAAACCGTTGCGCGGAAACGAGATCCGGTCAGTCCCGGGCCGTGGCCTGAGTCGGCACGGCCGGGTTGTGCGCGCGGTGCTGGATCTCGTCCAGCATCTCGGCGATGGTGTCCGGCACGAACAACTCCACCACCTTCCTGGCCGCGGCCAGGAGTTCCTCGCGGGTGGCCATCCCGTCCTGCTGGGCCACACTGTGCTGCATCACGACCTACCCATCCTCCACCGGCCGCCCCGACTTCCTTTGCCGGACAACACATCTACCCGCCAGCCTGGAGTTACCGGCCAGTCATCGCCCGATCGGCCTCATAGGTGCTGCGTCACACGGTTCATGCTGGTACAAGCAACACCAGGATTGGTCCAGTAGCGAAGGGCAGCGGCTGACCGCCCGGTTGGGTGAACGTGGTCCCACCGTCGGCGGCGGGGCGTGACCACCGGCCCGGGTAGGACCGCCCGTCCCGCAACACGGTCACGTCACCGGAGCCGACCGTCTGGGCGAACGGCGACCCACTCCCCCGGCTGTCCTGCGAACCCGAGCTGCGCACGATCACCTTCTGCACCACCACGGTGCGCACGCTGACCGCCCCGCCCTCGGCCGCGGCCAGCGGCGCGCCGTCCAGGCCGACCCGCCAGCGCTGGTCCTGCGGGTTGTAGTCCAGCGCGACCACGGCGGCCGGATAACGCACCACGTGCTGAGAGGTCTCCGCACCACCCTCGGGCGCCGGCCCGAACCGGAACCCGATGTCCCGCACCGCGCCCGCGCCGGGAGCGGCGGCGAGCAGCTTCGCCGGATCGGCGTAGGTGTTGTGCGGGGCGCTGCGCCGGGAGTCCCGGGTGTACGCGCCGGGTGCCTTGTCCGGCGGCACCGGGATCAGCGGTGCGGCGGCCACCCGCTGCGCGACCTCGGCCGCCGCACCGGAGTAGGCCAGCGCGGGTCGCTGAAAGTGTTGCAGCAGTTCGAGATCGGTCTCCCGGGCGCTGCGCACCGGCCCGACCGAGGCAGGCAGCCGGGAACTGAACACCGCGACAAACCGGGTCAGCCCACCCTCCACCGGTTCGAGGTAGAGCAGATCGGCCTGGGTGAGCCCGGTCTGTGGCCGGGCAGCCGCCAGATTGTCGATCTTGACCGCGAGCACCGGTTTGCCGGCGGCCACCGGCAGTCCGGTGAGTGGAGAGGGCGCCTCGGTCACCGCACTGGTCGTGCTGGACCCGGGTCCGGGCGGGGCGGGGTCCGAGCAGGCCGCCACGGCGAACAGCAGCAGGATCGGGACGGTCAGTCTGCGCACGGAACCTCCCGGAAGCCGGTGCCGCGAGGCTAGCGAGTTCAGGGGGTGCCAGCGACTCCACTTTCAGGCTAACTTACAGTCTGACTGATAGATCCCGTCGGCCCCGGAGGACTCCTTGCCCAAGAAACTCACCGTTGGCATCCTCGTTTCCCCTGGTTACTTCGTGTGCGACATCCTCGGCGTGCACACCGTGCTCGGCATCCAGCCGGACGTGGAACTGCACCTGCTGTGGAAGGACCGCGAGCCAGTCATCGGCCTGCCGACCTTCCCCACCACCCCCACCACCACCTTCGCCGACTGCCCGGAGGACCTGGACGTGCTGGCCGTCGGCGCGATCAGCGGCGAGGTCCTCGGCGACCCAGAGGTGATCGACTTCTTCGCCAAGGCAGCCGGCCGCGCCAAGCACGTGATCGCCATCTGCGGCGGCACCTTCCTGCCCGGCCTCGCCGGCCTGCTCAACGGAAAACGAGCCACCACGAACTTCCACCTCACCGACATGTTGCCGCTGATCGGCGCGATCCCGGTCGAGGGCGGCCAGGTCGTCCGCGACGGCAACCTGTGGACCGCGGGCCCCGTGACCGGTTCGTTCGAGGCCGGGTTGCAGGTGCTGGCCGAGTTGCGCGGGGTCGAGGTGGCGCGGCGGACCGAGCTGGATCTGGAGTTCGCGCCGCGTCCGCCGTTCGGCACGGGCAGCCCGGAACTGGCCGGGCCGGAACTGACCGCGGCGTCGATGGCGGAGTTCGAGCCGATGCGGGCGGAGTTGCGGAACCTGCTCTCGGTGGCGGCGCGCACCGGGTGATCGGGTGACTCGGTGACCGGCCCCGGCGGATCGCGACCGCTGGGACTGGTCGGCCGAGGGTCACGCGCGCCAACCACCCGGTCGGTCGGCGTGCTGCGTGCTGCGTGCGGGGCGGCGATCAGCAGCCCCTACCGACCATTCGGTCGGCACACGGAACAGTCCCCAACGCCCCGACCGACCGTTCGGTTGATGAACGGGGCGGTAGTCAACACCCCAACCAACCATTCGGTCGGCAAGCGAGGCAGCGGTCAACACCCCCACCGCCCGGTCGATCGGCAAGCGGGGCCGCGATCAACACCCGACCAACCAACCGCTCGGTCGCTCGGTCGCTCGGTCGCTCGGTCGCTCGGTCGCTCGGTCGAAGAGCGAAACGGTCGCCAGCACCCCAACCAACCGTTCGGTCGGCAAGCAGCACAGCGGTCAGCAACCTCTACCAACCATTCGGTCGGCGAGCAAAACAGCGACCACCATCCCGACCAACCGTTCGGTCGACGAGCGGGATCACGGTCTGCGTCCCAACCAACCGGTCGGTCGACGAGCGGAGTGGCAGCTAGCCGCCCGACCAACCGTTCGGTCGGCGCGCGGAACAGCGACCAACACGCCAACCAACCATTCGGTCGGCGAACGGAACGGTGGTCAGCAGCCCAACCAACCGTTCGGTCGGTGAGCAGATACGGCAGCCAGCGCCACTACCGACCGGTCGGTAGACAGCCAGAACCGCAGCCAACAAGCACAACCGGGCGGGCGAGCGAGCAGGAGGGTGAGCGGGCGAACCAGCAGGCGAGCCGAGCCGTCAGCCGAACCAGCAGACGAGTCGAGCCGTCTGCGAGCGCGCCCCGGTCAAGCGATCACAGCCCCAACCGCCGCGGCACCGTCGCCAGCGCCGCCAACCCCGCCCGCAACCCCGCCACCTGCTCCGCGCTCAACTCCCCCAACAACTCCTCATCCAACCGCACCGCCGCCTCCGCCATCCGCGCGAGCATCCCCCGCCCATGCTCGGTGATCTCCAGCCGAGCCGCGTGCCCATGCCCCGCCAGCACCCGCACCACCGCCCCCTGCTCCTCCAGCGCGCGCACCGTCGTATGCATGCTCTGCGTGGTGACCCCGGCCCGACGAGCCAGGTCCGAATAGGACAGATCAGGCCGATGCGACAGGTGACCCAGCGCGCCGAGGTGGCGCAGGGTGAGGCCTTGGGTGGCTAGTTCTTCGTCTACTCGGCGGCTCAGGAGGCGGCCGACTGTCACCAGCATCAGGGTGGTGGAGTCCGCCACCGTCGGCTGCTCGGCCATACCCAAGTATGGATCACGGCCATTTGGCGATGACCAGCTGCGGGGCCAGGCGGGTGTGGGGGGCGGGCAGGGCGATCAGTTCCGCCACTACTTCGCGCAGGCTGCCGGAGAAGTCCCAGACCACGCCGCCCTTGGCGCCGGGTTGGTCGGCCAGTAGGCGGACTGCTCGGGCGTCGTCGCGGTCGGCGATGAAGACCGCGTCGGTGTAGTCGCGGTCGGTGAACGAGCCTGCCAGGCCCAGGGTGTGGCCTGCTTCCACCCAGGGTCGGAAGACCCAGCCGGCGTCGCGCAGGGCGGCGAGCACGATCAGTTCCGGATCGTCCTCGGCCTGCTCTGGCCTGGTCACAGCTCACCCCGTTTCCAGCTTGCTTGCGGAGCGTACCCTCCTGCTCACCCAGTGAAACTATGGGGGGCGAAGGTCACGGCCAGGTGGAGGTTCATCGCGCAGGGCACCCGGCCGTCGGCCAGCACGGTGACGGTGTGGTCGAAACAGCGGCGCAGGGTGGCCAGCGCGGCCGGGTCCAGGGGGTCCAGGTCGTAGATCTCGATCATGCGGGTCCAGACCTCGTCCAGGGTGCCGGTGAGGTCAAGGCGGATGGTGCGCCAGTCCACCGGGCCGAAGCCGGTCGCGCCGAGCACCTGGTCCAGGCCCGCCCTGGTGCGGGTGCGGCGGTCGCCGAGCACGGGCTGCCTGCGGTCGGCCGGCACCTCGTCCAGCACCGAGCGGGTGAGGTCGTTGAACACCTCGTAGGCGGTGCCGGGCACGGCCGCGCCGCCGAGCACCACCGCGAGCACGCCGCCGGGTTCGAGCACCCTGGCCAGTTCGGCGGCCACCCGGTCGATGTCGGTGAGCTGGGCCAGGGCCAGGTGGGACACGCAGGCGTCGAAGCTGTCCGCCGGGAAGGGCAGTTCGTGCGCGCTGGCCAGGGCGAGCGCGGCGCGGCTGAGCGCGGGTCGTTCGCGGGCCTGGGCCAGGGGTTCCTCGGTGAGGTCGATCCCGGCCAGGCGGCGGTGGCGGTCGCCGGCGAGCAGGTCGAGCAGGTGGCCGTCGCCGCAGCCCAGGTCCAGGATCCGGCGGCGGCCGGTGACGGTGTCGCGGAGCACCTGGTAGCTGGTGCGGCCGTCGGGCACCCGGCCGGCGTCGACGGTGAGCCGCCCGAGGTGGATCGGGCCCAGCGACGCCTCCCGGGCGGCAACCATCATGGGCGGTGAATTTACGCGAGCTGTTTCACCGCGGTCACCAGGCTGCTCAGCGAGTCCTTCGCGTCACCGAAAAGGAGCGTGGTCCTGGGGTTGAACAGCAGCTCGTTCTCGATCCCGGCGAACCCCGGCCGCATCGAGCGTTTGAGGAAGACCACCGAGTCGGCCTTGTCCACGTCCAGGATCGGCATGCCGTAGATCGGGCTCTCCGGCTGGTCCCTGGCGGCCGGGTTGACCACGTCGTTGGCGCCGATCACCAGGGCGACGTCGGTGCTGGCCAGCCGCGGGTTGACCTCCTCCATCTCCTTGAGCTGGGCGTAGGGCACATCGGCCTCGGCCAGCAGCACGTTCATGTGCCCCGGCATCCGCCCGGCGACCGGGTGGATGCCGTAGGCGACCTCCACGCCGCGCCCGGCGAGCAGGTCGGCGAGTTCGCGCACCACGTGCTGGGCCTGGGCCACGGCCAGGCCGTAGCCGGGGATGACCACCACGGTGCGGGCGTAGCCGAGCATGATCGCGATGTCCTCAGGGGTGCCGGTGCGGACCGTCCTGGACTCGGCCGGTCCGCCGTCACCGCCGATCGCGGCCGGGGTGAACGCGCCGAAGAGGATATTGGTCAGCGAGCGGCCCATGGCCTTGGCCATCATCCGGGTGAGCAGCGTGCCGGAGGCGCCGACCAGGGTGCCCGCCACGATCAGCAGGGTGTTGCCGAGCACGTAGCCGGAGGCGGCCACGGCCAGGCCGGTGAAGGCGTTGAGCAGCGAGATCGCGATCGGCACGTCCGCGCCACCCACCGGCAGCACGAACAGCACGCCGAGCAGCAATCCGGCCACCGACAACGTGATCACCAGCGCGGTGGAGGCGGTGGGCACCACGGCCACGGCCAAGCCCAGGCACAGCACCGAGACGCCGATCGCGGTGGACCGTCCATAAGGGAGGATCACCGGCCGGGTGGTCATCAGTTCCTGGAGTTTGAGGAAGGTGACCAGGCTGCCGGAGAAGCTGACGCAGCCGACCAGCACACCGAACACGGTGGCCGCGCGCATGCCCGCGTTCCCGGTGGTGGCAAGGAATTCGGTCAGCGCGACCAGGGCCGCCGCCGCGCCGCCGACGCCGTTGAACAGGGCCACCATCTGCGGGATCGCGGTCATCTTCACCGCGCGGGCTGCCGGGATGCCGATGATCACGCCGAGTGCGATGGCGGCCAGGATCCAGCCCACGTTGCCGATCCGGCCGTCGCCGAAGGCGATCGCCACCGCGAACACCATGCCGAGGGCGCCGACCAGGTTGGCCGTGCGGGCGTGCCGGGGTGTGCTCAATCCCTTGAGCGCCAGGATGAAGCACAGTGCGGCGAGCAGGTAGACGAGGTGCACCAGGTCCTGGCTCATCGCCTGCGCTCCTTGCCGCTGAACATGCTCAGCATCCGGTCGGTGGCCACGAAACCGCCGACCACGTTGACGGTGGCGAAGACCACCGCGAGCAGTGCGAGGACCAGTTCCACGGTGCTCTCCGCCTTGCCCGCCACCAGGATCGCGCCGACCAGGATGACGCCGTGGATGGCGTTCGCGCCGGACATCAGCGGGGTGTGCAGGATGGCGGCCACCTTGGAGACCACCTCGAACCCGACGAAGACCGACAGCACGAAGATGGTCAGCAGACTGATCTCGCCCGTCATGTCGCCTCCCTGGTCCCGGTGACGCGGCAACTGCCCAGGATCTCGTCGTCGAGGGCTTCGGTGCGCAGCTCGCCGTCGGCGATCAGGTGCCGGACGAAGTTGGCCATGTTGCGCGCGTAGAGCGCACTGGCGTGCGCGGGCATGCCGCTGGGCAGGTTGAGCGCGCCGAGCACGGTCACCTCGCCGTGCCGGATCTCCTGCCCGGCGACGGAAAGCTCGCAGTTGCCGCCGGATTCCGCGGCCAGGTCCACCAGCACCGAGCCGGGGGTCATCCCGGCCACCATGTCCGCGGTGACCAGCACCGGCGCGCGTTTGCCCGGCACGGCCGCGGTGGTGAGCACCACGTCCGCGGCGGCGACCGCGGTGGTGAGCAGTTCCCGTTGCCTGGTCAGGAAATCCTCGGACTGGGCCTTGGCGTAGCCGCCCGCGCCGTCCTGGCTGCCGAGGTCGAGTTCGAGGAATCTGGCGCCCAGGCTGCGCACCTCCTCGGCCGCGGCGGCGCGCACGTCGTAGGCGGAGACCACCGCCCCCAGCCGGCGCGCGGTCGCGATCGCCTGCAGACCGGCGACCCCGGCGCCCAGCACCAGGACCTTGGCCGGGGCGATGGTGCCGGCGGCGGTGGTGAACATGGGCAGGAAGCGCGGAAGTCGTTCCGCGGCGAGCAGAACCGCCCGATACCCGGCCACCAGTGCCTGGGAGGACAGGGCGTCCATGCCCTGGGCCCTGGTGATGCGCGGCAGCAGGGCGAGGCTGTAGGCGGTGATGCCCTTGTCCCGCAACGCCTCCAGCGCCTCCGGTGCCGGCGCGGACAGGCTGACGGTGGTGATCCCGGCCCGGGTGTCGGCGGGATCGGGGGGTTGCACGCCGATCAGCAGGTCGGCCGCGCCGAGGTCGTCGGCGATCTGGGCGCCTGCGGCGCGGTAGTCATCGTCGGATGCGCAGGCATGGTGGCCGGCGCCGGACTGCACGAGCACGGTGAGTCCCGCGCCGGTGAGCAGGGGAACCGTCCCTGGAAGACAGGCGACCCTGCGTTCGCCGGCCCGCGACTCTGCGGGTACGCCGACCTTCACGCGGCCAACCGTAACGGACGTACGGTGATCTGGACCACATTGTGCTCTTCACCGTATTGACCCTTGACGACCGCCAGAACCCCCCTGGTCAGCGACTTCCAGGCCTGTCGGCGATCACTGAGGGCAACCGGATCCACTCGGACGGCCGTAGCCGATACGGTCGGTTCGTGACCCTTCCCGATCTCTCCGGCACCGCCGTCCTGATCACCGGCGCGGCCGGCGGCCTCGGCCACGGACTGGCCAGGCGCTTCGCCGAGGCGGGTGCCGCGGTGGCCGTGCACTACCGCGCCAGTGTCGGGGCCGCGCACGCGCTGGTCGCCGAACTCCGCGAGCTGGGCACGGAGGCACTGGCACTGCCGGCCGACCTGTTGTCGCCCGAGCAGGTGGGCCACCTGGTCGAGTCCACTGTGGACCATTTCGGACGGCTGGACACGCTGGTGAACAACGCGGCCGTGCAACCGGTGCAACCGTTGCCGGAGATGACTTTCGAGCAGTGGCGCGAGGTGCTGGGCACCAACCTGGACGCGGTGTTCCTGACCACCAGCCTCGCGGTGAAACACATGGAACCCGGGAGTTCGGTGATCAACATCGCCTCGATCGAGGGCAGTCAGCCCGCGTTCGGGCACGCGCACTACAGCACCGCCAAGGCCGGGCTGCTGATGCAGACCAGGGCCGCCGCGCTGGAGTACGGGCCGCTCGGGGTGCGGGTGAACGCGGTCAGCCCCGGCCTGCTGCACCGGGACGGACTCGCCGAGCAGTGGCCGGAGGGTGTGGCACGGTGGGAACAGGCCGCGCCGCTGACCCGCCTGGGGCAGGCCGAGGACGTGGGCAACGCCTGCGTGTTCCTGGCCTCACGGTTGGCGTCCTGGATTTCCGGGCAGAATCTCGTTGTCGACGGCGGAATGTCCGCTCACCCGAACTGGTAAGGACTCAGGTGCTCACTCCGGAACAGATCATCGCGGAACTCGGGCTGCGGCCGCTGCCGGTGGAGGGTGGTTTCTGGGCGCAGACCTGGCGGACCGAGAACGGCACCGGCATCTACTACCTGATGAGCGGCGGCGGATTCTCCGCGCTGCACCGGCTCAAACACCCGGAGGTGTTCAGCTACCACGCCGGTTCGCCGGCGCGGATGTTGCTGCTGCACCCCGGCGGCCGGGTCGAGCAACCGGTGCTCGGCCTGGACCTGGCCGCCGGGCAGCGACCGCAGGTGGTGGTGCCGGCCGGGGTGTGGCAGGCCAGCGAGCCGATCGGCGACTGGTCGCTGCTGGGCACGTTCATGGCCCCGCCCTACACCGACGACGTCATCGACTTCCCCTCCGGCGACGAACTCCTGGTGGCCTACCCGGAGTTCGCCGAGGAGATCCGGCGGCTCTCACCTCAGGAGTGATCGCCCGCCCAGGCTGAGTCGAAGGCGAGCTTGCCGAAGCGGTCGCCGATGCGCTGGTGGGTGGCGGCGTCCGGGTGCAGGTCATCCGGCAGCGGCAGTTCGGCCAGATCGGCCTCGCCGTACAGCTCGCGGCCGTCCAGGTAGTACAGGTTCGGGTCCGTGGCGGCGCGCTCGGTGGTGATGCGGGCCAGTTCCTCCCGGATGACGGTCAGGGTCAGTTTGCCGGGACCGGGTTCGCCGGTGGCCCGGAACTTCAGCTCCCCGTCGCTGACCTCCGGCAGGCAGGGGCCGGGGGTGTGCTCGTGGATCGGGCACAGGATCGGCGAGACCACCAGCAGCGGGGTGTCCGGCTGCCCCTCGCGGATGGTGTCCAGGAACCCGTGCACCGCCGGTCCGAAGGCCCGCAGCCGCATCACGTCGTGGTTGACCAGGTTGATGCCGAGCTTGAGGCTGATCAGCGCGGCCGGGGTGTCCCGGATGGTCCTGGCCACGAACGGGTCCAGCAGCGCGCTGCCGCTGAAACCCAGGTTGATCAGCTCGACCCGGCCGTGCGCCGCGGCCACCGCGGGCCAGGTGGTGCTGGGACTGGCCGCGTCCGAGCCGTGGCTGATCGAACTGCCGTGGTGCAGCCAGGTCCGGCGGGTGCTCGAACTGGGCTCGACCGGGGCGTTGGCGCGCAGCGCGACCAGCTCGGTGCGCTCCCGGTGCGGCAGCCAGATCTCGACCTGCTTCGGCTCCGCGGCCAGGCCGGTGATGTGCACGGTGCCGACCGGGCCGGGGACGAGTTGCGCCGCGCCGGTGAGCATGTCCAGGGTCAGCAGGTTGCCGCCGGAGGCGCTGACCTGCGCCGCGAGTGCGCCGTTGACCAGCAGGTCGTACACGCCGTCCGGCCGCGGCGGCGCGCCCTCGGCGACGACCTGGGTGCGCAGCACGTCCAGTTCGATCTCGGTGGCCGCGGTGCGGAAGACCAGGCGCACCCCGGACGGCTGGGACTGCGCCATGGCCAGCTGACCGTCGGTGTTCTGCGCGCGGGCCCAGGCGGGCAGGCGGTGCGGCAGCAGACCGTGCGCGGTGCGCTCCAGGTCCAGCGCGCCGCGGAGCAGTTCGGCGGTGATCGGGATGGTGACCATGGGTCCTATCCTCGCCCAGCGGCCTGCCGGGCCAGGTCAGCGGGCCCGTCGTAGGCTGCGGAGAAGTTTTTTGGGAAAAGTTCGGCGGGTCTGTCGATCCGTGGCCCGAGCCGTTCGACCTAGGGGTGAACGGGCCCGGCAGGCGGGCCCGGAGCGACCAGGGAGCACACCACCATGAAGTACATGCTGATCATGCGGGCCACCGACGAGACCGTCGCCGCGTTCGAGAACATCGACTTCACCGAGATCATGGAATCGATGGGCAAGTTCAACGACGACATGGTCCGGGCCGGGATCCTGGTCGCGGCCGAGGGGCTAGACCCCGAGGGCGGCGTGGTGGTGGACTACTCGGCCGAGCCGCCGGTGGTCACCGACGGGCCGTACGGGGAGACCAAGGAGCTGTTCGGCGGGTTCTGGATCCTCAACGTGGCCTCCCGCGAGGAGGCCGTGGAGTGGGCGCGGCGGGCCCCGCTGGCCGGGCCGGGCGCCAAGGCCGAGATCCGCCGGGTGACCTCGATCGATGAGTTCCCGCAGGACAACGAGTGGATCCAGAAGGAGCGGGCGTGGCGCGAGGCCACCGGCCAGCTCTGATCGGGACGACCCGACATGGCTGATCCGACCGGTCGCGAGGCCGTGGCGGCGGTCTGGCGGATCGAGTCGGCGCGGATCGTCGGTGCCCTTGCCAGGAGCACCGGCGATTTCGCGCTGGCCGAGGACCTCGCCCAGGAAGCACTGGCCGAGGCGCTGGTGACCTGGCCGCGCGAGGGCGTGCCGCGCAACCCGGCCGGGTGGCTGCTCACCGTGGGCAAGCGCCGGGCCATCGACGGCTACCGGCGGCGCTCCGCCCTGGACGAGCGCTACGCCGCCCTCGCGCACGGCCTCGGCGAGGGCGGGGCGTACGCGGGCACCACGGTCGAGCAGGGCCAGGACGTGCTGTGGGATCCGGACCAGATCGACGACGACGTGCTCGCGCTGATGTTCATCTCCTGCCACCCGGTGCTGTCCAGGGAGGCCAGGGTGACCCTGACCCTGCGTGTGGTCGGCGGTCTGACCAGCGACGAGATCGCCAAGGCGTTCCTGGTGCCGACCGCGACCGTGCAGGCCAGGATCACCAGGGCGAAGAAGACCCTCGCCGCGGCCAGGGTGCCCTTCGAGGTGCCGCCCGCGCAGGAGTGGCCCGCGCGGATCGGGTCGGTGCTCAACGTGGTCTACCTGATCTTCACCGAGGGCTCCTCGGCCAGTTCCGGGGACGAGGTGATCCGGTTCGACCTGGCCGGTGAGGCACAGCGGCTGGCCCGGGTGCTGGCCCGGCTGATGCCGCAGGCCCCCGAGGTGCACGGGCTGCTGGCCCTGCTCGAACTGACCGCGGCCCGTTTCCCCGCGCGCACCGGCCCGGACGGCGAACCGGTGCTGCTGGAGCAGCAGAACCGGCGGCGCTGGGACCACGCCGCGATCCGCCGCGGCCGGGCCGCGCTGGCCCGCGCCGAACAGGCCGGGCGGGGGCTGGGCGCCTACGGGTTGCAGGCCGCGATCGCCGAATGCCACGCCGTGGCCGACTCGGTCGCGGCCACCGACTGGGAACGGATCGTGCTGCTCTACGAGGCACTCGGGCAGCTCACGCCCTCCCCCGTGGTCGACCTCAACCGGGCCGCCGCGGTGGCCATGGCGCAGGGCCCGGAGGCGGCACTGTCCATCGTGGACGACCTGGTCGCCGGTGCGGCCCTGGCCCACTCGCACCTGCTGCCGAGCGTGCGCGGCGAACTGCTCAGCCGGTTGGGGCGTGCCGCGGAGGCACGCGAGGAACTCAAACGGGCGGTCGAGTTGTGCGGCAACGAACGGGAACGGGCGGTGCTGGCAGGCAAACTCACCGCACTGGGCTGAGCCGGGTTATCCGGTCGCCGAATCCCGGAACCGATGACAGGCTGCCGACATGGACCGGAGTTTCGACGAACTGGTGGCCGAGGCGGCCGAGGTCTCGGTGGACGGCTGGGATTTCTCCTGGCTCGACGGCCGGGCCAGTGAGCAGCGCCCGTCCTGGGGCTACCAGCGCGCCATGGGTGACCGGATGGCGGCCGCGCGCACCGCACTGGACATCCAGACCGGCGGCGGCGAGGTCCTGGCCGGGGTGCCGCGGCTGGCCGAGCGGACCTTCGCCACCGAGTCCTGGGAACCCAACCTGGCCAAGGCACGGGACCTGCTCGAACCACGCGGCGTGCGGGTGCTGCTGGATGCCGACGAACCGCCGCTGCCGTTCGCGGACAACACCTTCGACCTGGTGGTCAGCCGGCATCCGGTGACGACCTGGTGGACCGACATCGCCAGGGTGCTGGCCCCCGGCGGGACCTACTTCTCCCAGCAGGTCGGACCGGCCAGCGTGTTCGAGCTGGTGGAGTACTTCCTCGGCCCGCAACCGGAATCAGTGCGCAGCGGCCGGAACCCCGATGACGCCAAGGCCGCGGCGGAGGCCGCCGGACTGGTGGTGCGCGAACTGCGACTGGAGTCGCTGCGCACCGAGTTCCGCGACATCGGCGCGGTGATCTACTTCCTGCGCAAGGTGATCTGGATGGTGCCCGGGTTCACCGTCACCGGCTACCTGCCGGCACTGCGGCGGCTGCACGAGCGGATCCAGGAGCAGGGACCGTTCCTGGCGCACACCACCCGATTCCTGATCGAGGCGGCCAAACCGATCAGGTGAGCCAGCCCCGCCGCTGGGCGTGACAACCTAGCTGGAACCGGGTGGTACAGCCCGCCCGGTCCATCAGGGTGCGGATCCGGCGCAACACCGTGCGCGGGCTGATGCCCAGCTGGCGGGCGATCGACTCGTCCGTGCAGCCCGACCGCATCAGCGACAGCAGCGCCCGCGCCTGTGCGTCCAGCAGCTCCTCGGTCAGCTCCGCCGGACGTTGTGCCTGGCTCGTCTGCAACATCATCTCAGGGCCTCCTCGCACCACGGACACGACCGCCCAAATGGTCTATACCAGGGACCGGTCGGGCGTCACCACGTCCTGTGGTGGGGATCTGCGATCCCGCACGGACAATGCGCCGCAGCTCAGCCCCCCTTCGCCTGGCCAGTCTCCCATCAGGTCGTCCAGATCGGCAGCGACCGACTTGCGGGGAGTTGCGATCTTGCCGGGCACACTTTGTGGTTCGTTCGGGCATCAACACGAGTGGATTCGTGCGGTATTGGAAAACGCTTACCTCTCCGGGCGGGCGGAAATCGGGCAGTCGGTCGCCGTCCGCGGGCCGGATGGGTCGTGCGATCGAGGCCGGGTGGTCTACGACCCGCGGCGGGGGCGCACCGCGTTTGTCCACTGTGTACCGGGGTGCCCGGATGAGAAAACGTTGTCTGGAACGGGCGTGAAACGGGCATGGTTCACCCGGGGAGCGGGCATGCGGATGTGCCGGATTGGTGCGAGCGAGGGACCGTCAGGGGTTGTCCAGCGGCGGTGGTTGCCTGACTTTTCCTTTGCTTGACATCAAAAACCCTTTTGCCCAGCGTGGTCACGCTGGCGTTGTTGTCCGCTGTAGCGGGCAGTCAGCTCACGATGTCCGCCGGGGTCCGGCCGGTGGCGTAGCGGCGGACGTTGTCCAGGGCCGCGGCGGCGATGCGCAGCATGGATTCCCTGGTGACCCCGCCCGCGTGCGGGGACAGGGCCACGTTGGGCGCGCGCAGCAGCGGCAGGTCGGCGGGTGGCGGTTCGGGGTCGAAGACGTCCAGACCGGCTCCGCCGAGGCGGCCGGCGGTGAGCGCGGCGGCCAGGGCGTCCTGGTCGACCAGGGCGCCGCGGGAGGTGTTGATCAGGATCGCGGTGGGTTTCATCAGCGCCAGCCGCTCGGCGTTGATCAGGTGCCGGGTGCCCTCGGACAGCGGCAGGTGCAGCGAGACGTAGTCGGACTCGGCGAGCAGGTCCTCGAGCGGGCGCTCGGTGATGTCGAACCGGGCGGCCAGTTCCGGGTCGAGCGGACGTCGGGTGGCGCACAGCAGGCGCAGGTCGAATGCCTTGGCGCGCTTGGCGAGTTCGCGGCCGATGGCGCCGAAGCCGACGATGCCCAGGGTCTTGCCGAAGAGTTCGGTGATGCTGAACTGGAGCCGGGGCAGCGCCCAGTCGCCCTTGGCGAGGGCGTTGTGGCCGGGGATGAGTTGTTTGGCCAGCGCGAGCATCAGGCACAGCGCCTGTTCGGCCACGTCCTGGGATTCGGCGTCGCTGGAGCCGATGTTGCACACGGTGATGCCGCGGGCGCGGGCGGCGGCCAGGTCGACGTGGTCGAAGCCGTGGCTGGAGACCTGCACGAACCTGACGTTGTCCGCCTTGGCCAGGTGTTCGGCGGTGAGCGGGGCCAGCGCGCTGAGGATGATCTCGGCCTCGCGCAGCGCGACCGGGTCGGCCCCGGTCTCCTCCACCGCGGTCAGCTCGAAGCCCTCGCCGAGCGCGGCGCCGATCATGCCGCTGAGTTTCACCCCGCCGACGTGCGGGGACAGCACGGCCAGGACCTTCATCGGGTGACCTCCGCGAGCGCGTCCCTGCCGAGTGCGCCGGGGGTGCGGTGCCCGGCCAGGCCGAGGGTGAGTTCGGTGTCGGCCAGGATGGAACGCAGCACGTGCCGCACGCCCGCCTCGCCGCTGTGCGCAAGCCCGTACACCCACGGCCGCCCCAGCAGCACCGCCTTGGCGCCCAGCGCGATGGCCTTGAGCACGTCGGCGCCGGTGCGCACGCCCGAGTCGAACAGCACGTCCAGGCGGTCCCCGACGGCCTCGGCGATGCCGGGCAGCGCGTCCAGGGAGGCGATCGCGCCGTCCACCTGGCGACCGCCGTGGTTGGACACCACGATGCCCTCGATGCCGGCGTCGGCGGCCCGGCGCGCGTCGTCCACGTGCTGGATGCCCTTGAGCACGATCGGCCCGTCCCAGTGCTCGCGCAGGAAAGCGAGGCGGTCCCAGCTCTTGTCCTGCCCGGTGAACAGCCCGACCCAGCGCAGGATCGCCATCTGCGGGTCTTCCTCGGGCGTTTTCTCCAGTCCGGCCCGGAAGGCGGGGTCGGAGAACGGGATCGCGGTGCCGATGCCACGCAGGAACGGCAGGTACGCCTGGTCGAGGTCGGTGGGCCGCCAGGCCAGGGTCCAGGTGTCCAGGGTGACCACCAGCGCGGTGTACCCGGCGGCCTTGGCCCGGCGCAGCAGGCTGGCGCAGACCTCGTCGTCGTTGGGCCAGTACAGCTGGTACCAGCGCGGCCCCTCGCCACTGGCCGCGGCGACCTCCTCGATGCTGGTGGAGGAGGCGGTGGACAGGATCATCGGCAGGCCCAGTCCGGCGGCGGCGCGGGCGGTGGCCGATTCGGCGTCGGGGTGCACGATCGCCTGCACGCCAACGGGTGCGAGCAGGATCGGCGCCGGGAGCTGCTGGCCGAGCACGGTGGTGCTGAGGTCGCGGTCGGTGGCATCGCGCAGCATCCGGGGCACCAGGCGCCAGCGGTCGAATGCCTCCCGGTTGGCCCGCACGGTGGCCCCGGAACCGGCGCCGCCCGCGACGTAGCCGAACGGGCCCGAGTCCAGGAGGCCCTTGGCCATGGATTCCAGGGTGGTGGGGTCGGTGCTCATCGGCGGCCGGACGTCACCGAGGCCCTGGAGGTAGATCTCGTTCTGGTACTGCCCGTACTGAGCTGGCATGGACATTCTCCTTACTCAGGCACGCAGGTAGGCGAGCACGGCCTGCACCCGCCGGTGTCCCGCCCCGTCCGTGCTGGGCAGGTCGAGCTTGGTGAAGATGTTGCCGATGTGCTTGTGCACCGCGCCCGCGCTGATCACCAGCAGCTCGCCGATGGTGGTGTTGGAGTGCCCCTCGGCCATCAGCGCCAGGACCTCGCGTTCGCGGGCGGTCAGGGTGCGGATCGGGTCGTCGGCGCGGCGGCGGACCAGCAGCTGGGAGACCACCTCGGGGTCCAGCGCGGTGCCGCCGGCGGCGACCCGGTTGAGCGCGTCCAGGAAGTCGGCGACCTTGCCGACCCGTTCCTTGAGCAGGTAGCCGACCCCGCCGCCGGGGCTGGCCAGCAGCTCCCCCGCGTAGCTGTCCTCGACGTAGGCCGAGAGCACCAGCACGGCCAGTCCGGGGTGCCTGCGCCGGGCCTCCACGGCGGCGCGCAGGCCCTCGTCGGTGAAGGTGGGCGGCAGCCGGACGTCGACCACGGCCACATCCGGGGACTCGGCCGCGATCGCCTCGAGCAGGGCGTCCGGGTGCTCCACCGCGGTGACCACGTCCATGCCCTCGCTGCGCAGCAACAGGGTCAGGCCCTCGCGCAGCAGGGCGTCGTCCTCGGCGATCACGATCCGCACGGGGGTGGTCCTCTCAGGTTCCGGTGGGCAGGCGGACGCCCAGGACGGTGGGGCCGCCCTCGGGACTGGACAGGGTGGTCCGGCCGTCGAAGGCCTCGACCCGGCGGCGGATCCCGGTCAGCCCGGTGCCACCCGCCTCCTCGGCGCCGCCGAGGCCGTCGTCGCGGACCTCGATCACCAGGTGATCTCCTCGCACGGCAAGGGAAACCTGGGCTGACTCGGCGCCGCTGTGCTTGGCCACGTTGGTCAGCGCCTCGGCGATGACGAAGTAGGCTGCCGCCTCCACCGCGGCGGGCAGCCTGCGCAGGTCGGTGACGGTGAGCGTGCACGGGATGGGGCAGCGGGCGACCACCGCGTCCACCGCGCCGTCCAGGCCGCGGTCGGCCAGCACCGGCGGGTAGATGCTGCGCACCACCTCGCGCAGTTCGGTGAGCGCGTCGGTGGCCGCGTTCTGCGCGGTGAGCACCGAGGACAGCGCCACCGCCGGATCGCGCCGCAGCGCGCGTTCCACGATGCCCAGGTGCATGACCACCGCGACCAGCCGGTTCTGCGTGCCGTCGTGCAGGTCGCGTTCGATCCGGCGCAGCTCGGCGCCGTGCGCCTCCAGCGCGGCTGCCCTGGTCGCGGTCAGCTCGGCGACCCGCTGCACCAGGCTGGCCCGGCCGGGCGCGAGCAGGTTCGGCGCCCAGCGCGCCTCCCAGTCGGCGGCCCTGGGCACCAGGAACCAGGCCAGGGCCGCGGCGAGCAGGCCGGTGCCCGCGCACAGGGCCGCGGTCGGCCAGGAGTCCACGTGCACCCCGTAGGAGCCGTCCACGCCGCCGGGCACCGCCCACCAGAACAGCGGCACGATCACCAGGTTCTGCGGCACCGAGGCCGGGATCCCGAAGCCGATCATGCCCAGCACCATGCCCGCCGGCAGGTGCACCGCCTGCCAGAGCAGGTCCCGGCGGGTGGCCGGGTCGGTGATCACCGTGATGATCTGCTGGAACAGCGGGCCGGACAGCTCGGCGTAGCGCACCGGGATGGGTGTGCCGGTGCGGGCGGCGATCCGGCGGCGGTCCACCTCGACCAGCCTGCGCTGGGCCCGCGCCACGATCGGCAGCAGAGGCAGGGTGACCACGAGCAGCGCGCAGATCAGCAGTCCGCACAGGACGACGATCCCGGCCATCGCGGTGACGAAACCCAGCGACAGGCTGATCACCGCCCGGCCGAAGCGCAGCAGCGCGGCCCGCATCTCGCCTCCCGTGGTGGAGCCTGCTCCACCCTTGATCCGGCACCCCGCGGGATGTCGCGGCGCACCTGGGCAAACCTACCGTCGTGGCCATGACAGCAGTACGACTGGACTCGGTCACCAAGGTGTACGGCAACGGTGACAGCTCCACCACCGCACTGGACCGGGTGAGCCGGTCCATCCCGCGTGGACGGTTCACCGCCGTGATGGGACCGTCCGGTTCGGGCAAGAGCACCTTCCTGCAGTGCGCGGCCGGACTCGACCGTCCCACATCCGGTTCGGTGCGCCTGGGCGAGACCGAGCTGACCGGGCTCAAGGAGACCAAGCTGACCGAGTTGCGCCGGGAGCGGATCGGGTTCGTCTTCCAGGGCTACAACCTGTTGCCCGCGCTCAGCGTCACCGACAACATCACCCTGCCGCTGCGCTTCGCCGGGCGGGCCGCGGACCGGGCCTGGCTGGCCGAGATCATCCGCCGGGTCGGGCTGGACGGTCTGCTGCACCGGCGGCCGAACCAGCTCTCCGGCGGCCAGCAGCAGCGGGTGGCGATCGCCCGCGCGCTGGTCACCCGGCCCGAGGTGGTCTTCGCCGACGAGCCGACCGGCGCGCTGGACTCGCGGACCGGCGCCCAGGTGCTGGCCCTGCTCCGCCAGCTGGTGGACGAGCTGGGCCAGACCGTGGTGATGGTCACCCACGATCCGGTGGCCGCCGCGCACGCGCACAGCGTGCTGTTCCTGGCCGACGGCCGGTTCGTGGACGAGCTGCTCGCGCCCACCGCGGACCAGGTCGCCGCCCGGATGACCCACCTCGGGGAGTGGTGAGCCGTGTTCTCCTTCGCCTGGAAGACCATTCGCGCCCGCAAGGCCGGTTTCGCCGCGGCGTTCCTGGCCCTGTTCGGCGGTGCGATCCTGCTGACGGCCTGCGGGGTGCTGCTGGAGTCGGGCCTGTTCGGCGGGGTGGCCGCGCAGCGCTACTCGGCCGCGCCAGCGGTACTCGGCGCGGACCGTTCGATCACCGTGGAGCTGGAGAAGAAGTCCGACAAGAGCGAGGACCTGGCCGAGAAGGTCCCGCTGCCCGCCGCGCTGGTCGGTGAGGTGGCCCGGATCCCCGGGGTGACCAGGGCGGTCGGTGAGATCAGCTTCCCGGCCACCGTGGTCGGCAGGGACAACCAGGTGCTCTCGGGCGCGGACGGGGGACGGTCCCTCGGCCACGGCTGGGCCAGCGCCGAACTGACCCCGTTCACGCTCAGCGGCGGCACGGCGCCGGGTCCGAACGAGGTGGTCCTGGACGCCGAACTCGCCCAGCGCTCCCGCTTCTCCGTCGGCGACCAGGTGCGGATCATGGTCGACTCGGCCCCGCGCGCCTACCGGGTCAGCGGCATCGCCGCGCCATCGGGCCGGGACCGGCTGATCCGGCAGTCCGCGGTGTTCTTCCACGACAGCACCGCGAAAACCCTCTCCGGCAGTCCCGATCAGGTGGCCGCGATCGGCGTGTTCGGCAAGGTGGACAACCTCGACGGCAAGCTGCCACCTGGCGTGCTCGTCCATACCGGACTCGACCGCGGCGAGGCGGAGAACCTCGACGGCGCGCAGTCCCGGTTCGTGCTGACGATGGTCTCCGGCTCGTTCTCCGGCTTCGTGCTGATGATCGTGATCTTCGTGACCGCGAGCACCCTGGCCCTGGTGCTCAACCAGCGCCGCCGCGAACTGGCCCTGCTGCGTGCCATCGCGGCCACCCCGCGCCAGGTGCGCAGGCTGATCGGCGCGGAAACCCTGCTGGTCTCCGGTGTGGCCGCACTGCTGGGCGTGGCGCCGGGCCTGTACGTCGCGCACTGGCTGCGGGACTTCTTCGTCACCATCGGCGTGATCTCCCCGGACTTCACCCTCTCGCTCAGCCCGGTGCCCGCGCTGGCCACCGTGCTGCTGTGCGTGGGCGCGGCCCAGCTCGCGGCCTGGTCCTCGGCCGGGCGGATGCTGCGGCTCAAGCCGACCGAGGCCCTCGGCGAGGCCGCGGTGGAACCGGCCAGGCTGGGCCGGGGCCGCAAGATCACCGGCGCGGCGCTGCTCGCGGTGGCGGGTGCGGGCGTGGTGTCCACCCTGTTCCTGCCCGGCGAACTGGCCATGGTCCCGGCCGGTTCCTCGGTGCTGGTCGCGATCATCGGCATCGGCCTGCTCGGCCCGGTGATCACCGGCCTCGCGACCAGGGTGGCCGCCGGGGTGTTCCTGCGATCACGGCGGGCGGAGAGGTTCCTGGCCGCGCACAACAGCACCGCCAACTCCCGCAGACTGGCCGCCGCGGTGACTCCCCTGGTGCTCACCATCGGCTTCGCGGTCACCCAGTTCTACAGCGGCACCACACTGAGCGAGGCCACCCAGCACCAGGCCCGCGCCGCCACCGTGGCCGACTACGTGCTCACCGCCCCACAGGGCGTGCCAGCCGAAGTGGCCGCCGCGGCCCGCCGCATCCCCGGCGTCACCGCGTCCACCCCGCTGATCGGCACCGAGATCATCGCCGAGGACAAGAACGCCGCCGAGGAACCGCTGTCCAAGTCCAAAGCCTATGGCGTGGAAGGAAACCAGCTCACCGGCACGCTGAAGCTGACCGGCGTCACCGGCAACCTGTCCGACCTGCGCGGCGACACCGTGGCCCTGAGCAGCACCGAGGCGTCCTGGCTGGGCAAGAAGATCGGCGACCGCGTCGAGCTGTACCTGGGCGACCGCACCAAGGTCACCCCGAAACTCATCGCCACCTTCGACCGCAACCTGGGCTACGGCGACGCCCTGTTCCCCCAGGACGTCCTGCTCCCGCACACCACCGACCGGCTGGCCGACTCCATCCTGGTCGCAGGCAACCCGTCCGTCCACAAAGCACTGTCCGAACTGGCCGGTCATTACCCCGGCCTCCAGGTACGTGACAAGGCCGAACTCACCGTGGCCACCGACGCCCAGCAGGAGGCCAACCTCTGGCTGAACCGCATCCTGCTCGGCGTGATCCTGCTCTACGTGGCCCTGTCGGTGGTCAACAGCCTGGTGACCTCCACCCTGGACCGCCTCGGCGAGGTCCGGCTGCTCCGTCTGCTCGGCGGCACCCGGCGACAGGTGCTGCGGATGTTCCGGGCCGAATCGGTACTGGTGGTCTCGATCGCGGTGCTCATCGGCTCCGCGGTGCCGGTGCTGCCACTGGCCTTCCTCAGCCTCAACCTCACCGGCACCCCCATCCCGGCCGGTCCGCTGTGGGTGTACCTGGGGATCGTGGGGGTGTCCGTCCTGATCGGACTGTGCTCGATCCGGCTGCCCGCGCGCAGGCTCAGCCGGGTGGCCCGGCGGCAGCCCTAGCCACAGCGGTCCCGGTGGTCCACCTCCGGGAAGTGCCGGGCCCGCTCGGCCGCCGGCAACGCGCAGCCCCGCGCCTCGGCTCTGGCCAGGTCGGTCTCCCGGAGCTGCGCGGACCGGTCGTGGCTCGCGGTGACCAGGGTGTGCCCGTCCGGGGCGAAGACGATCGCGCTGACCGCGCCGATGTGGCCGGTCAGCGCGAGCCTGGATTCGCTGCCCTGCCACAGCCGGACGGTGTGGTCGTGGCTGCCGGAAGCCAGCCACCTACCGTCCGGTCGGTAGGCGAGGGAGAACACGGCGCCGGTATGCCCGGTCAGGACGGTCGGCGGCCGCGACCGGTCGGCCAGGTCCCAGAGCCGGACGGTATTGCCGAGGCCCGCACATGGGGCCAGCGTCACCGCCAGGCTCGGCAACCGCCGCCCGCCCGCGGCCTCCGACAGCGTGCTTGCGGCGAAGTGCACCCGGCGACCCAGCTCCCGATAGGCCGGGCTGCCCGCCTCGCGCCGTACCCGCCGCAGGTAGGCGGCCAGCCGCGACAACGGCCCGTCACCCGCGTCGAGGGGTCGTTCGCCACGCACTCTCCCGGTCCCCGCGCTCCCGGGATCGGTCCACGAGCGTCCCCGCGCCCACATCCTCCGATGCCGGCCGGGTCAGGTGCGGCCAACCCCGCGGGGGTCAGTCCACCGGGTAGCGGTTCTGGAAGGCCAGCCGCTCGTCCGCGTCCGCGCCGATCCGGGTCAGCTCCTCGTCCAGGTCCAGGAACACCTGCCACGGCGGCTGCCCCAGTGCGGCAAGGTGATCGACCACCAGCTGCTCCAGTTCCGGCACCCGCTTGGCCTTCCACACCTTGTCCGCCAGGCTCACCACCAGGTCGGCGAACCCGATGTCCGGCTGGGTCCAGTCGCCGTGGGTGCGGGCGAAGCGGGCGAACTCCTCCGGCACGCCGAAGGTCAGCAGCAGCTCGTACCCGGCCTGCTCGTGCCGCGAGCCGGGTCCGGACAGCTCCTCGACGTGCTCGGTCTTGCCGATGTCGTGGGTGGCCGCGCCGAAGAGCACGGCGGTGCGGTCGAAGCCGGCGGCCGGGTGCGCGAGGGCCAGCCAGTCGGTGAGCCGGGCGGCGACCTCGTGCACCAGGCGCAGGTGCGCGGCCAGCCTCGGCGGGGCGTCCAGGCTGGTCAGCAGGTCCGCGGCCGGGCCGGGCAGCGGGCGGGGGCCGGGGTCGGTGAGCGCGCGGCGCAGCAGGTCACGAGTCATCACTCGACAGTATGAGCCCTCTTGACCGGCCACTGACCAAGTGATTTAGTCACTTTATGAGCCGCCGCGAACAAACGCTTTCCGAGCGACTGGCCGACGACATCGTCGAGATCATTCGCAGTGAGCGGCTGGCGCCCGGCGAGGCGCTGGCCTCCTCCCGCGACCTCGCGCGCAGGCTCGACGTCACCACCCCCACCGTGCGCGAGGCGTTGCGCCGCCTGGAGGCCACCGGCGTGGTCGAGCTGCGGCACGGCTCGGGCACCTACGTCGGCCCCGGCCTGGACCGGCGACTGCTGGCCAACCCGCACCGCCCGCCGGTGACCCGCGACTCCGTGCTCGAACTGGTCGACGCCCGCCTGGTACTGGAACCGGCCATCGCCGCCGAGGCGGCCCGCGCCCGGGTCCCGGAAGCCCTGGCCGCACTGGAATCCGCCGCGGACAACGCGTTGCACCCGCCGGTGAGCGATGTCCGGCCCGCACTGACCTTCCACGTCGCACTGGCCGCGGTGACCGGCAACGGGTTACTGCGGGAGATGGTGGAGGCGTTGCTGCACATGCGGTCCCGGGAACAGATCGAGATCCGGCACCGCTACCACGATCGAGACCGGGACCACGCCGAGCACCGCGAGATCGTCGCCGCGGTCCGGGACGGAGAGGCCGACCTTGCCGAACAACTGGTGCGCGTACACCTCCTGTCCATCCGCGCGGCTGTCGCCGCCGAGCCGATCGGCGGCCAGGAATGACCAGCCACCGGCTTGGTGAACTGACCACCGAACAGGCCGCGGCCGCGGTCAGGGACAGCCCGGTCGTGCTGCTGCCCGCCGGCGCCTTCGAGCAGCACGGGCCGGGGCTGCCGATGGCCACCGACCTCATCCGGGCCGAACGGGTGGCCGATCTGGTCGCGGCCAAGCTTGATGGCCGGGCGGTCATCGGGCCCTCGCTGCCGGTCGGCGTCTCGCCGCACCACCTGGCCTTCGCCGGCACCATCTCCTTGTCCACCACCACCTTCGCCACCCTGGTGCGCGAGTACACCGACAGCCTGTACCGGCACGGCTGGCGCAAGATCCTGGTGATCACCGGGCACGGCGGCAACAACGCCGCGCTCGGCACGGTCGCCCAGGACTACCTGGCCACCCATCCCGACCTCGAGTTCGCCTGGACCCCGCTGACCGCGCTGGCCGGTCAGGTGGTGGCCGGCATGGGCGTCAGCGAGGTGCACGGGCACAGCGGCGAGGCCGAGACCGCGCAGATGCTGCACCTGGCGCCGGAACTGGTGCGCACCAGCCATCTGCGCCCCGGCACCACCACCCTCGACGAACTCTCCCCCTTGGCTCGACTGTCCCGAAAGGACGGTCACCCCAAGCTCGCACTACGCTACGACCGGCTCAGCCCCAACGGGGTGCTGGGCGATCCGCGCCGCGCCACCGCGCAGGCCGGTGAGTCCATTGTGGACACCGTGGTGAACCGGATCGTCGGTTACGTCGACGACTGGCTGGCCACCTGATCAATCCCGCACCACCCCTCGTCAGGGTCGACGAAAGGGATAGCACCATGTCTCGCCTGTCCAGGCTGCGCCTCGCAGCCCTGTTGTGCACCGCGCTCGCGGCAATCCTCCCCAGTGTTGCCGGGACCGCGGCCGGGTCCGAGCCCCCCACTCGGACCGCGATCCCCGGCGGCTGCGGCAAACCATCGCCGCAGTCGCCGGGCACCAGCGCCCTGCACCACCTCGGCAGCGGCGGCCGGGACCGCACCTACCAGCTGCACCTGCCCGCGAACTACGAGTCCACTTCGGACTGGCCGCTGATCCTTGCCTACCACGGGCGCGGCAACACCGGCGCGGGCACCGAGGAGTTCTCCAAGCTGTCCACCCTGCCCGCGGTGGTGGTCTACCCCAACGGCGTCATCGGCACCGGCGAGGGCGATCGCCAGGCCTGGCAGGGCGCGCCGTACTCCGCCCCCGGCGTGGACGACGTGGCCTTCACCAAGGACCTCCTCGATTCGCTGAAAACCACGCTGTGCCTGGACATGCGGCGGGTCTACGCCACCGGCAAGTCCAACGGCAGCGGCTTCATCGACATCCTGGCCTGCACCATGGCCGACCGGATCACCGCCATCGCGCCGATCGCGGGCGCCTTCTACCCCAACGGGATCAACTGCAAGCCCTCCCGCCCGGTACCGGTGATCGACTTCCACGGCACCGCCGACGTGACCATCCCCTACACCGGCGACGAGGACCGCGGCCTGCCCCCGATCCAGAGCTGGGTGAAGCGGTGGGCCGATCGCGACAAGTGCACGCAAACGTTGCCATCACAGCAGATCGGCAGCGACATCACCGTCACCGGCTGGACCCGGTGCAAGGACGGGGCCGAGGTGAAGCACGTCGCGGTGACCGGCGGCGGGCACACCTGGCCGGGCGCCGACAGCTACAGCGGCGGCGGCGTGACCACCCAGACCATCGAGGCGCACGAGGTGCTGTGGAACTTCGTCCGCCAGCACCGCCTGCCCCGCCTCCCCTGCTGACCACCGGGATCCCGACATGACCAACTCCCCTGCCACCGAGCAGACCAAACTGCCCAGGGTGCTCCGCCTGCTGGCCGTGATCGAACGCGCGGGCAACGCGCTGCCGCACCCGTTCTGGTTGTTCTGGCTGTTGTCCCTGCTGCTGGGCGTGATCAGCGCGGTGCTGGCCGGGTTCGGCGTGTCCGTGATCTCGCCCAGCAACGGCAAGACCGTCACCGTGCGGAACCTGTTCAGCGGCGACGGCCTGGCCATGGCACTGTCCACAATGGTCGAGAACTTCGCCAAGTTCCCGCCGATGGCCACCATCGTGGTGGTGATCATGGGTGTGGCGGTGGCCGAACGCAGCGGATTCCTGGGCACGCTGATGAAGGTCGGCGTGTCCAGGGTGCCCGCCTCCTGGGTGGTCTTCGCGGTCGCCTTCGCCGGCACCGTGGCGCACGTGGCCTCCGCGGCCGCCTACATCATCCTGGTCCCGTTGGGCGGCCTGGCTTTCCGCGCGGTCGGCAAATCGCCGATCCTGGGCATCGTGGTGGCCTACACCGCCATCGCCTCCGGTTATGACGCCAGTCCGGTGCCCACCCCCAACGACGCGATCTTCGCCGGCATCACCACCGCGGCGGCCCGGCTGATCAGCCCGGAGATCACCGTCTCCCCGCTGAGCAACTGGTTCTTCAACATCGCCTCCTCACTGCTGCTGGCCCTGGTGATCACCCTGGTCACCAAGCTGGTGCTGAACAAACGCACCGACCTGGACCCCGACCCGGACGCCGACCTCACCGACATCGGCGATCTGGTTGTCGCCCAACGGGAACGCCTGGCCCTGCGGCTGTCCCTGGCCACCCTGGTGCTCTCCCTCGGTGTGCTGACCGCGCTCACCCTGCCGAGCTGGTCCCCGTTGCGGGGCAAGGGCGGCAGCATCATCGACTCCCCGCTGCTGGACGGCATCGCCGCGGTGGTCGCGCTGTTGTTCGGCGTGGTCGGCATCGTCTACGGCGTCACCGCCGGAACCATCCGCAAGGCGGGCGACGTGCCCAAGCTGATGGTCGAGGGCCTCAAGCAGATGGCCCCGGTGCTGGTGCTGTTCTTCGCCATCGCCCAGTTCCTGGCCTACTTCGAGTGGACCAAACTCGGCGACGTGCTCGCGGTGAACGCGGCCGAGGTCTTCCGCAACAGCGGCCTGCCCATCCCAGTGATCTTCCTGCTGGTGCTGGTCCTGCTGACCCTGGTCAACGTGATGGTCACCAGCGGCTCGGCGATGTGGTCGATCGCGGCCCCGGTGCTGGTGCCGATGCTGATGCTGGTGCACATCTCACCGGAGACCACCCAGGCGTTGTTCCGCATCGCCGACTCCGGCTCCACCGCGATCACCCCGATGAGCCCGTACTTCATCATGGCGCTCGGTTTCATGCAGCGATACCGCAAGAACGCGGGCATCGGCACCCTGGCCTCCTACACATTGCCACTGGCGGTGGCGATGACCCTGAGCTGGACGCTGTTGTTCCTGACCTGGTGGGGCCTGGGCATTCCCTGGGGACCGGGCGCCCCCTCACGCTGAGCCCCATCACACCCACCGAGCCCCGTAACCGCCCACCGAGCCCCGTCACGCCGACAGCGGCAACTCCCCGATGATCCACTCCAACCGGATCTCTGAGGACACCAGCCGCCACCCTCCCGGCCTGCGCGCCACCGTGTAGGTGACGCGCAGGCCGGAGGTGCGATGCGGAGCCGCGCCCTGTAGGTAGAAGTGCACAACCTGGTTGGCGTGCACCACACCCCGATCCCCGTCCACCTCGATCAGCACATCACTGTGGAAGTGCTGAAACCGATCCCCCTGATCCGAACCCCGGACGAACTCCACCACCCGCGCCAGCCCACGGAACTCCCCACGCGGACTCCGCACCACCACATCCCGGTCATAGATCTCCGCCGGATCCCCACCCAGCCCATCCAGCCACCGCCCCAGCCTCGCCAGCAGGTCGGCGATCTCATTGCGGTCCAACAACTTCCCTAGCTCGCCCATAACCCCTCAGCTCATTTCGTTGGCGAGACCAACGCTAACACAGAACGTTGGTGACACCAACAATCCTGCTAGGCTGCGCCCCATGTCCGAGGCCCCACACCGCCTGAGCAGCCGCCCCAGCTACCTGCTGACCCAGACCGCCACCCACGCCCGGCGCCTGGTCACCGAGGCGTTCACCAGCGAGGGCGCCCGCGGCTACCAGTACCGCCTGCTGGCCACGCTGCACGAGTTCGGCCCAGCCAGTCAGGCGGACCTGGGCCGCCGAGGCAACATGGACCGCAGCGACGTCGTAGGCACCCTCAACGAACTCGTCGCCCAAGGCCACGCCGACCGCACCCCGGACCCGGCCGACGCCCGCCGCAACATCATCCACCTCACCGCGGCAGGCGAAGCCCACCTACGCCGCCTGGACACCGCCCTGGACACCGCCCAGAACCAACTTACCGCGCCCCTGTCCGCGGCCGAACGCACCCAGCTGGTCGACCTGCTGACCCGCCTGCTCGCCCACCACACCCCGGACTGACACCCCGGCGACCAACGACGGCCCCGCACCAGCACACCACATCAACCGGCCCGGCAAGCCCCGGCCCCGCCCCGACTCTGGCCACCCAGCTCGCGCCACCCGGCTCGAACCCCGGATCGCGCGCCCGGCTCGGGCCTCCTGGCTCGCGCCTCGACTCTGCCAGCCCCGGTCAGCGCCGTGCTGAGCCACGCCAGCCCGGCCTGGCCCTGCCTGACCAGCGCTGTCCCGATCGCCACCCGGAAGCTCCGACCCACGCCATCCAGGCCGACGCCGTCCCGATCCCGACCGGACGCTCCAACTCCCGTCCTCCCGGCCCGCACGCCCCGTTTCCGGCCCGCGCGCTCCGACCGACGCCATCCCGGTCAGCGCCGTCCCGACCCGGCCCGGACGCTCCGACTCACGCCATCCCGGCCCGCGTCTTCCCCGCCCCGCCCGCCGCTTCCTCTGCGGAACGCTTTTCAAGCCGAAAAGGTTGCCTTCAGCCCCCGACCAACTCACCAACCGCAGGTCACCGGCCCGCAACAGCCTAAACCGGCGCAGACCCCCGGCCCGCGACAAGCCCATCCGCCGCAGTTCCCCCGGCCACCGGCCCGCCTCAACACCCGCGTCGATCCCTGGTCTCCGCCGCCGCCGCACCAGCCCGGTCAAAACCCTCACCACCGCCCCCACCAGCGTCTACCCTGCCGATCATGCCGACCTTCCTCGCCCCCGATGGCACCAAGCTGACCTACCACGTCGAGGGCACGGGCGCCCCGCTGATCTGCCTGCCCGGCGGTCCGATGGTCGCCTCGGGCTACCTCGGCGATCTGGCCGGCCTGACCGCGCACCGCACCCTGATCCGGCTGGACCTGCGTGGCACCGGCGAGTCCGCGATCCCGGCCGATCTGGCCACCTACCGCTGCGACCGCCAGGTCGCCGATGTCGAGGCTCTTCGTGTGCACCTCGGTCTGGACCGGATCGACGTGCTCGCGCACTCCGCGGGCGGCGACCTCACCCTGTCCTACGCGGGGGCGTACCCGGAGCGGATCTCCTCGCTGGTGCTGCTCAACGCGCGGGCTCGCGCGGTGGGCATCGAGTTCCCGCAGTCCGATCGGGACGAGGCCATCGCGCTGCGCGTCGACGAGCCCTGGTACCCGGCGGCCATCGCCGCGCTGGCGAAGATCCGCGCGGGTGAGGCGAGCCCGGAGTTGTGGGACAAGTTGCAGCCGTTCACCTACCGCCGCTGGAACGCCGACAGCCGGGCCGACGCCGAGTACTGCGCCGCGCACCGCAATGTCGAGGCGGCCGCCGCCTACCCTGGCGAGGGCGCGTTCGATCCGGAGGCCACCCGTGCCGGGCTTGCCCGGCTGAGCGCCCCGGTGCTGCTCGTCTCCGGCAGTCTGGACAGCGGTCCTCGGCCCAAGGTGGTCGAGTCGATGGTCCCGCTGTTCGGCAACGCCACCCACGTGGAACTGCCGCAGGTCGCGCACATCCCGTGGCTGGACAACCCGGAAGCCTTCCGCGCCACCGTGATTCCCTTCCTCACCGCCTCCTAACCGAGCTGCGTTGATCGTTTGGCCAGCCCGTACCAGAACCCGTCGATCACCGTGCGCTGCCCGGCCAGTTCGTCCAGACCCGCGCCCAGGGTGACGAACAGTGGGGCGAAGTGCTCGGTGCGAGGGTGTGCCAGCCGGGCGGCCGGGGCCTTGTGCTCGAAGTCCAGCAACGCGTCCAGGTCGGCCGCGGCCAGCGTCCGCGCGCCCCAGTCGTCGAACTCGGTCATCACCGACTGCGGCACGCCGGTGGTCATCGCGCGCAGGTTGTGCGTGAAGAACCCGCTGCCCACGATCAGCACACCCTCCTCCCGCAGTGGCGCGAGTTTGCGGCCGACCTCGAGCAACCGCCGCGGGTCCAGCGCGGGCAGGGACACCTGCAGCACCGGGATGTCCGCGTCGGGGTACATCTCCACCAGCGGCACGTACGCGCCGTGGTCCAGGCCCCGGTCCGGCACCTGCTGGACCGGGGTTCCCGGGCCACGCAACAACTTGGTGACCTGCGCGGCGAGTTCCGGCGCGCCCGGCGCCGGGTAGGTCACCTGGTAGAAGCGCTGTTCGAAGCCGGTGAAGTCGTAGACCAGCGGCACCGTGGTGGTGGCGCCCAGCGCGAGCGGGGCCTCCTCCCAGTGCGCGGAGACCATCAGGATCGCCTTGGGGCGCGGCAGGTTCGCCGACCAGTCGGCCAGTTCCTTGGTCCACAGTGGATCGTCGGCGAGCATCGGCGCGCCGTGCGAGAGATAGAGCGTGGGCATCCTCATCGCGGTCACACCGCCAATCCGTGCAGGGCGATGGTGTGCCCGGTGTGGTCGACCTTGGCCCGCAGGTAACGCAGGTTGGTCTCGGTGGCGAACACGCCGGTGGGCGTCGTGTGCCGGATCCGCACGCCCAGCGCGCGCAGCTGTCCGGCCTTGTCCGGGTTGTTGGACAGCAGGTCCACCTCGCCAAGGCCCAGGGCGTGCAGCATCTGCGCGGCCGGGGTGTAGTCCCGGTCGTCCTCTGGCAGGCCCAGCGCGGTGTTGGCCGCGTAGGTGTCCAGGCCGGCCTCCTGCAGCGCGTAGGCGTCCAGCTTGTTGTACAGGCCGATGCCTCGACCCTCCTGGCGCAGGTAGAGCAGCACGCCGCCACGCTCCTGGATCCGCTCGACCGCCTCGCGCAGCTGCGGTCCGCAGTCACAGCGGGCCGAGCCGAACACATCGCCGGTCAGGCACTCCGAGTGCAGGCGCACCAACGGATCCGGCGTGCGGGCGGGGTCGCCGAAGACCAGCGCCAGGTGCTCCAGACCGTCGACGAGGCCGCGGAAGGTGACCGCGGTCGCGGTCACCGAGAAACCGTCGCCGAAGCGCAACGGGATCCGCACCCTGGTGCGTACCGTGGCCTGGGGCCGGGGGTGTGCCATGGGAACCTCCGAGCAGGTGGTTCAAACTCTAACTATCTTGGACCCTACGCTCCATTTCAAATTTGAACAACTAGTTTTTCAGCAGTGCTCGACCAGGGCGAGTTCGGCTCCGACCCAGCGCGCGGTCTCCCGCAGCGTCCGCGCCAGCAGCTCCACCCGGGCCTCGCCCATGCCGGGGAACAGGACCAGCGCGAGCGGCGCCGCCCCGCCCACCGGCACGGCCAGGCAGCGCAGCCCGCCGGGTAACTCGGTGTCCAGCCACTCCCACTCCCCGCCGAGCAGGGCCCGGCCCAGCGCGGAGTCCGCGGCGGGCAGGCGCGAGCCCACGGCCAGGTCCAGCCGGACCACCCGCCCGGTGCCCACCACCGCGACGCAGCGCAGGTCAGCGCCCTCCAGCAGCAACGCGGCCACCGGCGCGCCCGCCGCCGCGGCCAGCTGGGCGATCCTGGGCTGCACCACCTCGGGCAGGGTGAGCGCGGACAGCTTGGCGTAGCCCAGGTCGAGCACCGAGGGCAGCAGCCGGTACACGCCCTCGTCCTCGGTGGCGTAGCCGTTCTCGTGCAGGGTCAGCAGCGCCCGCCGGGCGGTGGCCCTGGTCAGCCCGGCGACCCTGGCCGCGGTGGCCACGGTCAGCCCGCCCGTGCGGAAGGCGGCGAGCACGGCCAGGCCGCGGGCCAGCGATTCCAGGTACTCCATGCCCAGCCCGTTCTTCGCCGAGGCCACCTCGGCGGTCGGCAGTTCGACCGGCGGCTCCGGCTGGGCGAGCACGGCCTCCATCTCCCGCACCGCGGCCCGCAACCGCGGCAGCACGGTGGCCCGCAGGCTGTCCGGGGTGTGCCTGCTGGTGTGGCTGAGCACGCTGACCGCGCCCAGCTGACCGCGCCCGCGCACCGGCACCGCCAGGGCGAGCAGCCCGGGTTCCACCCACTCCTCGTCCAGGCACCAGCCCGCCTTCCAGGCCCGGTGCACCCGCAGGTGGAACAGGCGCAGCCGGTCGAAGGGCTCCTCGCGCAGCGGCGGCACCGCGGGAAAGCCGTGGTCGAGCGGGTCCGCGGCCCTGGCCTGGGACCACTCGTAGTACTGCTCGGCCTCCCAGCCCGCGGCCAGCACCACGCCTGCCGCGGACCGGTCGGCCGGCAGCAGGCCGCCGATGTGGAAGGCGAGGTACATCGCCCGCCGCCGCGCGGACTGGGCCACCAGCCGCGCGCCGCCGACATCGGGCACGGCCAGCGACACCGATTCGTCCAGTTCGGCCGACAGCCTGGCCAGCAGCGGGCGCAGCGGCTCGACCAGGCCCGATCCGACCAGGTAGGCGTTGCCGAAGATCAGCAACTGGGGAGTGGGCAGCAGGTCGGGACCTTCGGCGCGCAGCAGGCCCAGATGCAGCAGGGTGGCCGTGATCCGGTCGACGGTGGACCGCGGCAGCCCGGTCAGCCGGACCAGGTCGGCCCGGCGCAGCCTGGCTCCCTGGTGCGCGCCGATCACGCGCAACACCGTGAGTCCGCGTTCCAAAGGCCCGTTCTCCGGCACGGTCCGTCCCTTCCCGCCGATGGCTGTTGACGGCCCAGCTTGCGTCACGCCAGACTGCACCGCACTCAGAACGAACAAAACTTCGCTATGCGAACGCCGGAGGGTCATGTGCCCATCCTTCATTCATGCGACCGCAACCGATCAGCCAGCTCCGCCAGACCGGCGGCCAGTCCCCGGAACCGCTCGGGGTCCAGCCCCTCCACGAACGCCGTCCGCACCAGCGCGGCATGCCCAGGCGCGGCGGCGCGCAGCCGGGCCCAGCCCGCCGAGGTGAGTTCGGCGATCACGCCACGCACATCGGTCGGGCAGCTCCGCCGGGTCACCAGACCCAGTTTCTCCAGCTGCGCCACCTGATAGCTCAGCCCGCTCTTGGAGGTGACCGCGGCCTCGGCCAGCTCGGTCATCCGCAGCTCGCCACCGGCCTCGGACAGGCGCACCAGCACCTCGTACTGCGGATGCGACAGCCCGTTCTCCCTGAGCTGCTGCTCCACCAGGCGGTTCAGCAGGGCGCCCGCGGTCAGGAAGTCCTGCCACGCGGTCAGCTCCGACCCGTCCAGCCAACGCGGTTCGTCCACAACCCCCCACCCTACCCCCTTAGTTCAAACTTGAACCTCACCGGAGGAGATCCCGTGCGCACCCGCCAGCTCCTGATCAACGGCGCCGAACGCCCCGCCGCGAACCAGCGCACCACCCCCGACCACTCCCCCTGGACCGGCGAGGTGTTCGCCGAGGTCGCCGCGGCGAGTCCGGCCGATGTCACCCTCGCCACCGAGGCCGCCCAGGCGGCGTTCCCGGCCTGGGCGGCGGCCCGGCCCAGTGAGCGGCGCGCGGTCCTGCTCAAGGCCGCCGACCTGCTGGAACAGCGCGCCGAAGAGGTGGTCGAGCTGATCTCCGCGGAGACCGGCGGCACCCGCGGCTGGGGCCTGTTCAACGTCGACCTGGCAGGCCAGATCCTGCGTGAGGCCGCCGCCGCGGCCACCCAGCCGGTGGGCGAGGTGCTGACCACGGAGTTCGGCGGCCAACTCTCCCTGGCCGTGCGCGAACCGGCTGGCGTGGTGGCCGCGTTCTCGCCGTGGAACGCCCCGGTGATCCTGGGCATCCGGTCGATCGCGGTGCCGCTGGCGGTCGGCAACACGGTGGTGCTCAAGCCGACCGAGGACGCCCCCATCGCGGCCGGCTACTTCCTGGCCGACCTGCTGCACGAGGCCGGTCTGCCGCCCGGCGTGCTCAACGTGATCAGCAACGCCAGGGCGGACGCCGCCGAGATCGCCCGCGCCCTGATCGCCGATCCCAGGGTCCGGCTGGTCAACTTCACCGGCTCCACCGGCGTCGGCCGCCTGATCGGCATCGCCGCCGCCGAACACCTCAAGCCCGCGATCCTGGAGCTGGGCGGCAAGAACTCGGTGCTGGTGCTCGACGACGCCGATCTGGACCACGCCGCCGCCGCCGTCAACTTCGGCGCCTTCGCCAACACCGGCCAGATCTGCATGTCCGCGGACCGGGTCCTGGTGCAGCGGAAGGTCGCCGAGGAGTTCACCGCCAAACTCGCCGCCCGCGCCGCCACGCTGCGCCAGGGCGCCCCCACCGACCCGACAACCACCCTCGGCCCGTTGATCAGCGCCAACTCGGCCAACCGGGTGGCCACCCTGGTCGCCGAAACGGTCGAGGCGGGCGCCACCCTGCACACCGGCGGCGGCCCGGCCGAGGGCGCGGGCTACCCCGCCACCGTGTTGTCGGGCATCACCCCCGACATGCGCATCCACCACGAGGAGGTCTTCGGCCCGGTCTGCACCGTGCTCACCTTCGACACCGACGAGGAGGCCATCGCACTGGCCAACAGCACCGACTACGGCCTGAGCACCGGCATCCTGACCACCCACCAGGGCCGCGGCCTGACCATCGCCCGCCAGCTGCACACCGGCATCGCGCACGTCGGCGACCAGTCCGTGGCCGACGAACCCCAGGCCCCCTTCGGCGGCGTGGGCCAGAGCGGCTACGGCAAGTTCGGCGGCCGCTGGGGCGTGGACGCCTTCACCACCACCCGCTGGATCACCCTGGGCCCCCAGCACAGCAACTACCCGATCTAGACCCGTCAGCCCGCGGCCAGCCGATCAGGCAGCCGGACGGGCAGCCGACGGCTGTCTCCGCGCCCCGGCGGGCAGACAGGCGGGCTGAGGCAAATGGCCTGGCGGGCGACTGATCAGCGGTCGGCGGGCCGAGCAATCGCGGCCAACTGCGAGCGACGGATGGCGGCGGCGATCGGCGCCAGGAGGAGGAGGAGGAGGAGGAGGAGGAGGCGCGGCGGGAGGCGGCGGCAGCAGCGCTCGACAGTCGGCGCGGCGATCGGCGACGGGCGGGCGGCAGCAGCGGCCACGTGGTCGGCGGTCGGCAACGGCTGGCGGCGGCAGCGGTCGGCTGTTGTCGGTGATCAGCGGCGGGAGTCGGCGACAGCGGCGGCTGGCGGCTGGCGGCTGGCGGCTGGCGGCTGGCGGCTGGCGGCTGGCGGCTGGCGGCGCGATTGTCGCGGTGTTCCGCTCGCGGGAGTCGACCGCTCAGGTCCACCCCCGCGCCGCCCTACTCCGCGAGCCGTTTGAACAAGTGCACATCCTCATGCCCGCCGGGAATCCCCAACGTCCGCCCCGTCTCCACGAACCCGTGCCGCCGGTAGAACCCCGGCGCCTGAAAAGTGAAGGAGGACACCGAGATCCGGTCGCAGCCGCGGCGGCGTGCCTCGGCCTCGGCGGCCTGCACCAGGCGGCTGCCCCAGCCGTCCTGGCGGCTGTCCGCGCGTACCCACACCAGGTCGATTCCGGCCAGGGCGCCCCAGGTCCAGGCGACCAGGCCCGCGACCAGGTCACCCTTGTCGTCGGTGACTCGAACCGTGAACTCGGTTCGTTCGGCGTTGCCGGTGGCGGTGTTGTTGAACGCGATCAGTTCCTCGGTCAGCCGCTGTTCCAGGGCGGCGTCGGCGGGGCCGGTGGTGAGGGTGTGCGGCGGGGTGGTCATGGTGCGGAGTGTGGCAGCCGGGGCCGGCCGGGGGCTGGGGATTTCCGGGGTTGGCGATCTTGGGGCGGACACTGTGGCATCCGTGCCGGGGGTGCGCTTGGCGAGGTCACCCGCTTGGGCGGGGGGTTGCCCGGATCGGATGATCAACTCTTGCCGCGGGTCTGGTGGCGTGTTCGGATTCCGCCGCAGCAGTGCAGGAACGTCGATAGGAGAAAGCTCATGCGTCGTCGTCTCGCCCAGGTCGCCGCCACCGGTTTGGTCGTCGCCGGACTGTTCGGAGCAGGTGCCGGTACCGCACTGGCCACCGAACGGGACAGCCACGACGGCGGCCCCTCGGTCTCGGCGAGCCTGTCCCCGATCGGCGCCAACGTCGACCTGAGCCCGCTGACGTTGGACCTCAACGACAACGACCTGGACATCAGCCTGTCCGAGGGCGTGCACGGCACCCTGCTGGGCATCCGAATCGACATCGACCTCTGAGTCACCCGACCGTCGCGGCCCCGTCCGGCGGGGCCGCGGTGGTCAGCGGTAGATCATCCGGTGCAGGCCGCCGATCATTGTGGCGTACACCTCGCCGGTGATTCCGTTGCGGGCCAAGGCCGCGCGGGCCGCGTTGGCGCCGGGACCGCCGTGCACCGCGCCGCCAGGGTGGGCGCCGGCACCGGCCAGGTACAGGCGATCGATCGGGGTGTCGGCGCGGCCAAGGCCGGGCAGGGGACGGAAGACCAACTGCTGGCTCAGGGCCGTGGTGCCCGCGCTGACGCCGCCCTCGACCAGGCTGGCGTTGCGGCCCTGGAGATCGGGCGGGGACTGCACCGCGCGGCCCAGGATCATCGAGCGGAAGCCGGGTGCGTGCCGTTCCAGCAGGGATTCGGCCAGGTCGGTGTAGCGGTGCAGGCGGTCCGGGGTCCAGTCCAGGCCGCGGGGCACATGGAAGTAGGCCCAGACCGCCTCGGTGCCCGCCGGGGAACGGCTGGGGTCGGCGGTGGTCATCTGTCCCAGCAGGACGAACGGGTGCACGGGTTCTGTGCCGCAGGCCAGGTCGGTGGCGAAGCGGCTGATGCCGTTGAGGTCCGCGCCCAGGTGCACCACCGCGGCGCCGTGGGCCTCCGGGGTCAGCCAGGGGATCGGGCCGGACAGCGCCCAGTTGATCTTGACGGTGGCGTCGTCGTAGGTGAAGTGGGACAGGTCCCGCACCAGGCGGGCGGGTAGCCGGTCCAGGCCGACCAGGTCGCGGTAGAGCGGGATCGGGTGCACGTCGGCGAGCACCGCCTTGCGGGCCCGGTAGCGCTCGCCGGTCACGTCCTCGACGCCGACCGCGATCCCCCTGGCGGTCAGCACCCTGGCCACCCTCCGTCCACAGTGGACTCCGCCACCGCGTTCGGCGAGCCGGGCCACCAGTGCCGCGGTCAGCGCCCCCGCGCCACCGGCCGGGACCGGGAACCCGACCTCCTGGGCGAGCATGCTCAGCAGCCAGCCGAACACCGCGCTGCCCGCGCCGTCGGGGCTGAGGTCGGTGTGCATCGCGTTGCCCGCGAACAGCACCCGCGCGCCCTCCCCCGCGAACCGCTCGCCGGTGAAGCCACGCACCGAGGACAGGCCGAGCCGGGCGAACCGCAGGCCGTCGGCCGCACCCAGGGCCCGGCCCAGCGCGAGGGCCGGGCGGACCGGCGGGAAGGGGCGCAGGATCGCGTCGATGAGGCTGTCCCGGACCCGTTGCCACAGCTCGTACTCGGCCAGCCAGGCGTCACCGTCGGCCGCGGCGAAGGTGCTGACCGAGGCGGCGGTGTCGGCGAGGGTGGCGCCGAGGCGGACGCCGCGCTGGTCGGGCAGGACGTGTGCGAGCGGGTGCGGGGCGTGCCGCCAGCGCAGGCCGTGCCGGGCCAGGTCCAGGCCGGCCAGGATCGGGGAGGCGACGCCGAAGGGGTAGCAGGAGGAGAACAGGTCGTTGTGGAAGCCGGGGGCGGTGATCTCGGCCGTGCGCACCGAGCCGCCGGGGGTGTCCTCGGCCTCCAGGACCAGGACGTCCCAGCCCGCGTCGGCCAGCAGGTTCGCCGCGACCAGGCCGTTCGGGCCGGAGCCGATGACGATCGCGTCCACCTCGGGCACCGCCATGCCGAACCCCTTTCCCCGCCCGGTCCGACGGTAGCCGACTCGCGGCGGGGGTGGGGGGCGCCGGGCCTGCGAGGGGATGGGGGGCGGGGCTGCCGGGGGCGGAGGTGGGGGCAGGGGGCACCGGGGCCCGCGAAGGGGCAAGGGGCGGGGCTGGCCGGGGGTGGGGGTTGGGGGCTCCGGTTTTTTTTGGGGAGGGGGGGGAGGAGGGGAGGAAAGGAGGGAGAGAGGTGGGGCGTCCGGCCGTCGGCCGGGCGGGGCGACGGGGGCGAGGGCGGAGGCGTCGGAGGTCGAGGGCGGGCGTCGAGGGCGGGCATCGGGCGACGGGGGTCGGGGGTCGGGGGTCGGGCGACGAGGACGGAGGCATCGGGGGTCGAGTGGCGAGAGCGGGGGCACGGGCGGGGGCGGGGGCGGGGGCGGGGGCGACGAGAGCAGGGGCCTCGGCGTGCCAGCCCGCCATCCGCGACGTCTTGCCCTAACCTGGCCGCCGTGAGCGTCGCGACCGCCAAACGGCGCAAGTGGACCTACTTCATCACCCCCCTCGGCGTACTGCTCGCGGTCGCCGTCGGCATCCTCGCCTACTACCACGAGCGCGATACCCGCGAAGGCTTCTACGAGATCGGGGACACCGGCCAGGCCGAGCGGATCGATCTGGGGGTGGTCGTGCAGCGGGTGGACGCGCCCGCGCGGGAGCTGGTGTTGCAGGTGCTGGTGTCGCCGCATGGGGCGGTTCGGGATGGTGGGGATGAGCGGGCCGCAGCCAAGGATCTCGTGGTGGACAGCTCCTCGGTGGCGGCGGTTCCGCTGCGGTTCCGGGCGGGTGAGCGGATCTCGGCCAAGGAGCTGCGGGTTCCCCTGGATGACGGGGTGGTTTCCGACTTCCCGTTCGACCGTTACCGGACCCAGCTCTACTTCGAGGTCACCGCGGGCGGCACGCACGTGCCCACCACGATGAACTACGCCGACCACGACCCGTTCTTCCTCTCCCGGGTCACCGGCGGGGATGCCGCGGACGGGGAGGTGCGGGCGGATCTGCTGATCAAGCGCTCGCGCAGCACCTTCATCCTGGCCTGGTTCCAGGTGATCGTGATGTGGGCGCTGGCGTTGTCGGTGCTGGCTGGGGCGTTGCACATCGTCCGGCGCCGGCTGGGGCTGGTGTGGCCGGCACTGGGGTGGATGGCGGCCACGTTGTTCGCGCTGGTGGGGTTCCGCAACGCCGCCCCTGGGCTGCCGCCGATCGGGTCGATGATCGACTACTGCGCGTTCTTCTGGGCCGAGGCGGTGATCACCCTGGCGCTGGTCATGGTGGTGGTCAAGGGCATCCGGTTGAAGCAGAAGGCACCGGCATAGGATCGGGCGGTGGCCTTGCATCCTGTTGTCCGGCTGGGACTGTGGCTGGCGCAGCGGGTGCGGATGCCGGAGATGACCTCCCTCGATGACTACCGGGACTGGGACGCGCGGTCCTACCGGGTGATCCACCGGCTGATGGCCCGGCCGCCGCGGCCCGCCCGGCTGCTCGCCCGGCGGATCCCGGTGCCCGGTGGCGAGATCCTGCTGCGGATCTATCTGCCGCACGGGTCCGGACCGTTCCCGGCGCACGTGTTCGCGCACGGCGGGGCGTTCTGGATGGGCTCGATCGAGGACACCGATCCGTTGTGCCGCTGGTACTGCGCGCACGCGGGGTGCGTGATCGTGTCGGTGGCCTACCGGCTCGCGCCCGAGCACCCGTACCCGACACCGGTTGAGGACGTGTACGCGGCTTTCCGGTGGACCCGGGAACACGCCGCACAACTGGGCGTGGACCCGGCGCGGGTGTCCATTGGCGGGGTGTCGGCGGGGGCGGGGCTGGCGGCCGCGGCCACGCTGATGGCGCGGGATCGCGGGACTCCCTTGCCGGTTGCCCAGGTGCTGGAGATCCCGTTCCTGGACACCACGTTGGGCACCGCGGTGGACACCGGGGTGGGACTGTCCACTGTGTACCTGCGGGAGGCCGCAGGCCTCTACACCGGCGGCGGCGAGCACGCCTTGGCCGAGTACGCCTCCCCCGGGCTGGCCGCCGACCTCGCCGGGCTGCCGCCGACGCTGGTGCTCACCTGCGAGTACGACACCCTGCGCGGCAGCGGAACCGCCTACGTCGAGCGGCTGCGCGCGGCCGGGGTCGCGGTGGAGTGGTTCGACCTGCCTGGGCACATCCACGGCTCCAGTTACCTGACCCGGCTGCTGCCCTCGTCCAGGCGTTATGTCGACACGGTCGTCCACTGGCTGCGTACCGGCCGGTAACGGATGGCAGGATGCCGGGTGTGAGCCTGGGTGTGGATGGGGAGCGGGCCGAGGCGCCGGAGGTCTCGCCCGTACTGGCCCGTACGGTGCTGGCGTTGTGCCTGGTCGTGGCCGGGATCGCGGCGGCGCTGGCCGGGACGGCGCTGGTGCCGCTGGTGGAGGTGCCCGGACTGCCGACGCCCTGGGCGCTGGTGACCTTCGGGTTGCCGGTGGTGCGGGTGCTCCTGGACATCGCCGCGGTGGCCACCGTCGGGCTGAGCCTGCTGCCCAAGCTGGTCGGCATCGACGACCCCGAGCACACCGACGGCGTGCTGTCCGCGGCCCGCCGGTTCACCGTGTGGACCGCGGCGGTGTGGCTGGTGTGCGCGCTGGCCTCGGTGGTGTTGCAGGCCACCGACCTTTCCCCCGGCACCGCGCCCACCCCAGGACTGGTCTACGACTACGTGCTGCTGGTCGGGGCGGGCAAGGGACTGCTGGTCAGCGCGGGGTGCGCACTGGCCTGCGTGCTGATCGGGCGGTTGGCGGTGCGGCACGGCGAGGCGGTGCCCGCCGAGTTGCGGATCTTCGTCGCGGTGTTCGGCATCCTGCTGCTGCCGCTGACCGGGCACGCCTCCAACTGGAAGTGGCACGACGTCAGCATGGTCTCGATGGAGCTGCACGTGATGGGCGCGGCGATCTGGACCGGCGGGCTCGCGGTGATCGCCACCCTGCTGCTCGGCCACGGCGAACTCCTCGCCCGCGCGCTGCCCAAGTTCTCCAAGCTGGCCACCGTCGCCCTGTTCCTGGTCGGCGCGACCGGGCTGTTCAACGGCCTGGTCGAACTCCAGCTCACCCCCGGCGGCGGCCTGCCCGGCGCGCTGTTCACCAGCGTCTACGGGCAGCTCATCGTGGCCAAGACGGTGTTCCTGGTGGTGCTGGCCGGACTCGGCGCGCACATCAGGTTCCGGCTGCTGCCCCGGATCGCCCGCCGGGAGCGCACCGCGCTGTTCGGCTGGGCGAGTCTGGAGGTCGGCGTGATGGGCCTGGCCTACGGGATCGCGGTCGTGCTCACCAGGGCCCCGGTGATCAGCTAGCCGGCCAGGGGCTGCGCGCGGGCAGCACGTGCCAGCCCCGCCGCTGGTGCAGCCAGACCACCGCCGACCAGCTCGCGGCGAGCAGGATCGCGGCTGGCACCGCCGAGCCGTAGTCCACCGGCGGCGCGACCAGCACGAAGCCCTGCAGCGCGACCGCGCCGTAGCCGAGGCCGATGGCCAGCACCGAACCGATCGGGGCCCGCGCCCACTCCGGCACCGGCAGCAGGAAGGCCAGGTCCACGCCGAGCGCGGCCAGCACGAAGAAGAACGGCACCGCCGAGGGCGGGAAGTCGATCCCGGCCAGCAGCGGCCACAGCACCGCGCGGAAGCCCACGTACCCGGCCGCGATCAGCGTCGCGGTCCACCGGCGGCCGACCATCGCCCTGGCCATGGCCAGCACCAGCAGTGCCGCGGTGCAGGCCCACACCGGGTACACCCAGTCCGGCACCGGCAGCGAGAAGGCCACCAGGGAGTCCCGGTCCACGCTCGGCTTGCCGATCTGGTCGGCGGCGAACTGCAGCAGGATCGGCTCGGCGTAGGGCGAACCGCGGTCCCAGGCCGCCACCGAGAGCACGCCGTACTCCTGGTGCTGGTTGGGGAACCACACGTTCTCCAGGAAGAACAGCCACAGCAGGCCCAGCACCACCGGCCGGGCCCGGTTCTCCGGGGCGTCGACCCACCAGGCCCGGATCGCGCCGGCGATCATCACCGCGGTGCCCAGGTAGAGCAGCGCGTGCGAGACGCTCCATGAGGTGATGTCCAGGCCGTTGACCCGGTGGTTGATCAGGTCCAGCGGCACCGCGGTGAAGAAGATGCCGGCGCCCCACTGCATCAGGCGCAGGCCGAGCCGGTCGGTGCCGTAGCCGGTGTAGCCGTGGAAGAGCACCAGGGCGACCACGATCGCGTTGCCGGTGATGTTGATCAGGTGCGGCGGCGCGAGGTCGTCGCGCAGCCACTTGAAGTGCCAGGACACATCCCAGGACGCGCCGAGGACCTTGAGGAACAACGCGACGAGCCAGAGCCGGAACAGACCGCTCAGCAGCTCCGGCGGGGTCTCCCGGCCCGGAGCCCCTCTGGTCCAGTAGCGCTGCGCCAGATCCGCCAGTCGGCTTCTTGCCCCCGTGCTCATTCTCCGGATGATGCACCTCAACCCGCCGCTCGCGCGGAAAAAGCGGCAATTTCGACACTCGTGTCGGACTGTTCTCAGCGGATCGCAACCGATCCGTGATGAGCGTGATCGTGGTCACGGAAGGAGAAACCCCCGTGGGGGAGCCTGAGAACCGAACAACCGTCGGGCATCGGGGAAGGCGGCCTTCGATCGGCACTTTCTGGGGGCTCCTCGAGCCAGCCGAGCGTGCCGCGATGCGTTCGGCCGGTACCCGGCGGCGGTTCTCACCCGGTGCGGTGATCTGGAGCCAGGGCGAGCCGTCCCAGCACGTCTTCGTGGTGCTGGAAGGGCGTATCCGGGTCAGCACCGGCTCGGTGGCCGGGCGGGAGGCCGTGCTGGCGATCTGCGGACCCGGCGAGATCGTCGGGGAGTTGTCCGCGGTCGACGGCCGGACCCGCTCGGCCAACGTGGCCGCGGTGGACCAGGTCGAGGTGCTGGTGGTGCCCGCGGCCCGGCTGGACCGGCTGTGCGAGGAGCACCCCAGGGTGGCCTGGGCGATGCTGAAGGTGGTGGCCGACCGGTTGCGCCAGTCCGACCGGCGGCGCAGCGAGTACGTGGACGGTTCGGTCACCCACCGCACGGTGGCGTTGCTGCTGGACCTGGCCGAGCAGTACGGGCGCCCGGTGGCCGCCGGGGTGGAGATCGCGTTGTCGATCAGCCAGCAGCAGCTCGCCGACACCGTGTCGGTGTCCAGGGAGTCCCTGGCCAGGGTGCTGCGCGAGCTGCGGGACCGGCGGCTGGTGGACACCGGCAGGCAGCGGATCACCGTGCTGGACCTGCCCGGGTTGCGGGCGCTGGCCGCCGAGTCGGCGTGAGCTGGCGGACATCCCTGGAGTTGTGTGTCAGGTGACGCAATGGACCTGCGGAAACGGGTTTACACCTGTGCCCTGGAGAGTTCACCCGGGGAAGGGGTCAGCGTCATGAGTCAGCAGGAACAGGTTCGTCCGGACCAGTCGACGGTGAGCAGCCGACTGGTCATCACGTTGCTGTACACCGCGGTCCAGGTGTGGGCGCTGGTGCTGGTGGTCAACCGGTTCCCGGCCGAGGGTCTCCTCCAGCTCGCGCTGGCGGTGGCCCTGGCCGGGACGGTGTTGTCGGTGCTCAACGCCTGGGAAGAGGTGTTGCTCAGTTCTCGGCGGGGTTCCCGGCAGGACCGCTGAAGGCATGAGTGCGTTCCCTGCCGTCGGCGGTGTCGCCGAAGAGCCGGGCGTCCGCGTCGTCCGCGGGCGCCGGCTCGTCCCGGCCGCCACCGGGGCGGGCCTGCTCGACCCGCAGCCGGGGCAGCGCGTCGGCGTGCTGTTCGCGCAGCCAGCGGGCCAGGTCCTCGCGGACCAGGCAGCGCAGGTCCCACAGGCTGCCCGCGTCCGCGGCGCTGACCAGGGCCCGCACCCGGAGGAGGGTGTTGATCGCCTGGGTCACCTGGAGCACGCACACCCGGCCGTCCCACAGCTCACTGGCCTCCAGTGCCCGGCGCAGTTCGGCGCGCATCGCCTCCACCGGCACCGCGAAGTCCACGTCCAGCTCGACCGTGCCGAGCAGCCGGGATTCGCGGCGGGTCCAGTTCTCGAAGGGCTTGGCCATGAAGTAGGAGGTGGGCAGGATGAGCCGCCGGTCGTCCCACAGGTGCACCACCACGTAGGTCAGGGTGATGTCCTCGATCCGGCCCCATTCCTGTTCCACCACCACGACGTCCTCGATCCGGATCGCGTCGCTGAAGGCGATCTGCACCCCGGCGAAGACGTTGCCCAGCAGGGACTGCGCGGCCAGCGCGGAGATCGCGCCGATCACACCGGCGGAGGCGAGCAGGCTGGTGCCGGCGGCGCGGGCGCCGGGGAAGGTCATCAGCATCGCGCCGATGGTGAGCACCGCGATCACCGCCACCGCGACCCGGCGGATCAGGGTGATCTGGGTGTGCATCCGGCGGGCCTGCCGGTTGTCCGCCCGGTCCAGCCGGATCCGGGCCAGGGAGGCGTCCTCGAAGACCAGCACCAGCGCGATCACCAGCCAGGCGCCCGCGCCGATCAGTGCAAGGCCGAGGCCGTGCAGCACCGGTTCGCGCCAGCCGCCGCCGGGCGCGCCCAGCAGCAGGGACAGTTGCAGCGCGAACAGCACGGCCAGCACCTGGGCAGGCCGGTAGCCGCGGCGGGCCAGACTGGCCAGTACCCTGACGCGCCTGCCGAGCCGACGGATCAGCCGGTGCAGCAGGTACACGCCCAGGATCGCGGCGGCGACCGCGGCCAGCGCGCCCACGCCGAGCAGCAGGTACCAGGGCACGATGCTCCTTTCGTTGTGGGACAACGTCTCCCTGTGCGTTACCCGGACCGGCGGCATCACACACCGTGATCCGCCGCACGGTCGCCTGAGCGGGCGGAAACCGGTGCCCCTTGGTACCGGGATGACGATTTCCCGAGCTGCCCTGCTGTGCTGGATCCCGGCACGCACGAGGGAGTCCGACATGCGCAGAGCGAGAATCCTGTTGGTGCTACTGGCCTTGCTGGCCACGGTCAGCCCCGCGGCGCAGGCCGCGCCCGCCGTGCTGGCCTGGCAGCAGCCCTGGCCGGTTGGCGGGGTGGCCAGTCACCGGCCGTCGGTGGCCGCCTGCGGTGGCGGCACCTACCTGCTGTGGCGGGAACCGAGCGGACGGCTCGGCTTCGCCACCTGGGACCAGATGCGCCGCTGGCTGCCCAGGGCGCTGACCGTGACCACCCCGGAGGTGCCCACGCTGGCCTGCGACAACGGGGTGCTCACCATCCTGTGGCAGGACACCGCGACCCCGCCGAGGATCCAGGCCATCCGCAGCACCACCGCGGGCCAGACCTGGTCGCCGCCGCAACCGGTCGGCCCGCCCGGCGCCGGGGTCGGCCTGGCCGCCTCCGGCGGACCGAGCACCGGCGGTACGCACCCGTTCTACCTGGCCTGGCGGGGTGTGGGCGCGGACAGTCAGCTCTACGTGGCGGCCAGGGTGGGGGCGACCTGGCAGCCCGCGCGGGCGGTGCCGGGGGTGAGCAGCGAGGCGCCGCCGGACATCGACGCGTTCAGCGACCGGGTGCTGCTGACCTACCTTGGCGCGCAGGGTTCGGTGCGGATGAGCGCCGCGGGGCTGACGCCGATCGCCTGGGGGCCGTTCCCGAATCCGTGGGTTGGGCTGAGCACGCACACCCCGACCGCGACCCCGGCCCAGTCCAGCGGTGGGTTCCTGGCGCCGTTCGTGGTGTGGAAGGGCAGTGGCACGGACACCCGGCTGCACTACACGGCCAGGATCGGCACCGCCTGGCAGCCGTTGACCACGCTCACCGGCGCGGCCACCGATGTGGATCCGGCCACCGCGCCCGCGGTCTCCGGCGGGTCGGCGCTGTGGCGCGGGGTGGTGCTGGTGTGGCGGAATCCGGGCAGCGGACAGCTGATGTCCAGCTTCGGGCACTAGCGGCTGACGGTTGGCCCGCTGATCGCGGTGGGGGTGCGGTAGACGTGCATTCACTGTCGGGGTAACGACCCACCTCCCCTGCGCGACATGGTCGTGCGCACCACACGAACGCCGAGCGGGGGATCAACTTCATGGCCATCCAGCAGGCGATCGGCAATCCGGACGAATTCCGATGACCGACGCCAGCGACATCGACAAGGCGGAATATGACAGCCTCAGAGCGGAAAGCCTCTTCCACCAGACCAACGCGAGTGCGATTTTCGGCCTGAACCTGGTGGGCATGGGCGTGGGCATCACCGCCTCCAGCAAGATCGATGCCGCGCTGCTGGTACTCGCGGTGATCTCGTGCGTCCTCTGGCTCCGCTACTGCGACCATCTCATGGCCGTCTTTCGCATCGCGGCCTACCTGAACAGACACCTGCGGCCACGCCTAGTCGCCGGGCTCGGTGAACCCGTTCTCGATTGGGAGAACTTCCTGCGGTCCGCCGGGTCCGACGACAGGACTCGAATGCCGCGGCTTCCGTCAGCCGATTCCCGCATCGGATTCATCGTCGCCTCGCTGGGATTCATGCTGCCACCACCATTGCTGTGCGCGACCTTTCTCACGCAGAGGTGGAGCAGCGAGCAGGGCACCGCCTGGACTCCACTTGTGCTCGCCACCTCCCTCGCGGTGTTGATGTGGATGTACTCGATGGGACGCGGCTATCAGGTGATGCGCTGGATCCGCGCGACAGACCGCTGGATAAGCGGATCGCCTTAGGCATGTCCTCAAACGGACTGGCCCTGGCCGAGGCTGTCCAGGACCGCGCGGACGAAGGCGTGCAGCAGCGGGTCCGCGCGCTCCCGCGGCCAGGCCAGCGCGATCCGCAGTGGGTCGATGTCGGTGATGGGCAGCCAGGTCAGCTCGGGGTGGGTGTAGAAGCGGGCCATCGACTCCGGACTGATGCAGATCGCGGCGCCGGTGGCCACGCCCTCCAGCATCTCCTCCACGTTGTCGTTCTCCGGTCCCCAGCGGGGTGTGGAGCCGTCGGGGCGGGGGTTGACCGCCCACCAGTCGACCCAGGCGGACGGGGCGCGGCGGGTCCACATGACCGGGTCCTCGCGCAGGTCGCCGATGGTGACGGAATCCTTGTCCGCCAACGGGTGGGTGCGGGCCAGGGCGGCCCAGCGGGCTTCGGTGGCGACCGGTTCGACGTGCAGGCCGGTGGTGTCGGCGGGCAGCCACAGGAAGGCGATGTCCACCGCGCCCTCGCGCAGGGCCTGGGGTTCGCCGCCCCAGTCCAGGCGTTTGGGTTCGATCTTGCCGGGATGTCGTTGGGACAGCAGGGTTCTGGCCTGCCGGGCCAGTGGGCCCCAGCCGGTGGCGACGAAGCCGACCCGGAGTGCGCCGCGTTCGGCCGCGGCGGCCGAGCGGACCAGGCGCTGGGTGTGCTCCCACTCGGTGAGGTGGGTGCGGGCGGCGGCCAGTAGCGCGGTGCCCGCGGCGGTGAGGCGGACCTCGGTGCTGCTGCGCTGGAACAACTCGACGTCCAGGCGGGATTCGAGTTGCCGGATCTGGCGGCTCAGCGACGGTTGGGCGAGGTAGAGCGTCTTGGCCGCGGCGGTGAAGCTGAGGTGTTCGGCGACCGCGATGAAGTAGCGCAGCAGCCGGGTGTCCACGTCAGCCATGCCCGAACGGTATGGGCACGGGTATTGGACCGCGGTGAAGCCCGCGCGGTTGCCTGGGGTCATGACAGAGCGAATGGTGAGCCGGGCCAACCTGTTGCGGGCCGGGGGCGCGGGGCTGGCGGCGGCCGCGTTGCTGGGCGGGACGGCGCAGGCGGGTGGCCGGGACCATCCCAACGTGGCCTTGATCCGCCGCTACTACGCCGCCTACGCCAAGGGTGATCTCCGGGCGCTGCGGGAGTTCTTCGCGCCGGAGATCCGCTGGACCATCCCCGGCCACCACCCGCTGTCCGGCACCAAGGTCGGGGTGCGGGAGGTGCTGGCCTTCTTCGCCGAGCTGGGCCGGGCCGGGTTCCGTGCCGAGGTGTTGTTCCTCGGCGCGGACGGCGACTGGGTGGTGGACCTGCACCGCGGCTGGAGCACCAGCCCGCCGGGACTGGACATCACCTGGGTGCTGGCCTACCGGATCCAGCGCGGCAAGATCGTCGAGGCGATCAACTTCGCCGCCGACCAGCACGCCGCGGACGCCTTCTTCTGGCAGCGCTACCCCCTGGCGCCACTGCCGGACCGCCTGCTCAGAACGCGGTGATACTCGCCGGTGCGCGCTCGGCTCGGGTGAGCGCGCGCAGCACCGCGGGCGCGCCGTGCCGGCGCAGGGCCAGGCGGCTGAGCAGGTCCACCACCGCCTCGACCGCGGCGGGCGGGAAGTCCGGGGTGGGCACGCCGAGGCTGACCGCCAGGTCGTCGCTGTGCACGGTCAGCTCCATCATGCGGGTGAGGAGCATGTCCTCCAGGGTCAGCGACCACGGTCCCCAGAACTGGATGCGCACCGTGCGCTCCGGGGTCTCCGGCAGCGTCTCGGTCAGGGTGGCGATGGCCGCGTCCACCGTGTCGGCCAGCGCGGCCGGTCCGTCGGCGGCGGCTTCCTCACCGCTGTCCCGGATGCGCACGTTGAGTTCGTGGTCCAGGTCGGCGTCCACCCAGGCCACCCGGCTGTAGTGCTCCGGCAGCGAGATGGGCAGCTCGGGCGGGATGGGCCCGGCCAGGATCGTGGGCAGCGCGGTGACCTGGAAGGCCAGGTGACCGGCCAGTCCGGCCACCGAGAACTCCGGCAGCGCGCTCGGCTTGTCCCAGGACCCGGCCAGCGCCGGGTGCCGCAACAACCGCGCGGCCACCCGTGCGGTGGCCAGGAAGTCGGACCGGGTGGTCGGCAACGGGTTCCCCTCTCCCAGGCAATTCCCAGGGAACGCCCAGCGCGCTCCCACATCCGGCTTCGAGCATGCCAGCCATGACGAGGTCTCGGCGTGCCCTGGTGTTGAACCTAGCCCTGGGCGCGGTACTGGTCGCGGCCGCGGTGGCCGCGTACTTCGCGCTGCGCCCCGCCACCGCGGCCGGCACCCCGCAGAGCCGGACGGTGGCGGCGGGCAAGGCGACGGTGACCGCCACGGTGACCGCGGCCGGGTCGGTGCAGAGCGCGAACACGGTGGGCGCCAACTTCGGCACCACCGGCACGGTCAAGCAGATCCTGGTCAAGGTCGGCGCGAAGGTGACCAAGGGCCAGGCCCTGGCAAAGCTGGACACGGTGCCGTTGCAGGCCAAGGTGGATGAGGCGAACGCGAACCTGGACGCCGCCCAGCAGAGCCTGACCGCCGCCCAGACCACCACGAATCCCAACGGCCCCGACCCGGCCACGGTGGCCCAGCGCCGCAGCCAGCTCACCCAGGCCAGAACCGCGGTGACCGAGGCGAAGACCAACCTGACCGCGGCCACCCTCACCGCGCCCTCGGACGGCACGGTCATCTCGATCTCCGGCACGGTCGGCGCGCAGGCGGGCACCGGCGGGACCGGCGGCGGCGCGAGCAGCGGATCCGGCGGCACCGGGAGCGGCAGCACCGCCGCGAACACCAGTAGTGCCACCGGGTTCGTGGTGCTGTCGGACCTGAGCGACTTCCAGGTGCGGGCCACCATCGCCGAGATCGACGTGGCCAAGGTCAAACCCGACCAGCTCGCCAGCGTCACCGTGAACGCGTTGCCGGACCAGCAGTTCGCGGCCAAGGTCACCCAGGTCGACCTGACACCGTCGAGCACCGGGAACGTGGTGCAGTACGGGGCCACCCTGGTCCTGGACGGAGCCCCCGACGGGTTGAAGCCGGGGCAGTCGGCGAGTGTGCGGATCGTGGTGGCGCGGGCGGAGAACGCGCTGTCCGTGCCGACCTTCACCGTGCAGGGCTCCGGCGCGACCAGCCGGGTCACCGTCCTGGCGAACGGGCAGCCGGTGACCAGGACGGTGCAGGTCGGGATCAAGGGCGAGGCGCTGACCGAGATCACCGGCGGACTCACCGAGGGCGACCAGGTGGTGGTGCCCACCGCGCAGGGCACCACGCAGCAGGGCGGCGCGGGCGGATTCGGCGGTGGCCGGGGCGGCGGCGTGGCACCCGGCGGCGGAGCCGGTGGCGGTGCGGGCGGGGCTGGAGCCGGTGGTGGCGCGGGTGCCGGGACGGGTGCCCGGTGACCACTGTGGACAGTCCGCCGGTGATCCAGATCAACCGGCTCACCAAGACCTACGGCGCGGGCGCGACCGCGGTGGCCGCGTTGCGCGGGGTCGACCTGACCGTGCGCCGCGGCGACTACCTGGCCATCATGGGCGCCTCCGGCTCCGGCAAGTCGACCATGCTGAACATCCTGGGCTGCCTGGACATCCCCACCGCCGGGCGCTACCGCCTGGACGGCATCGACATCGGCGCGTTCACCGAGGCCCAGCTGGCCCTGCTGCGCAACCGGCGGATCGGCTTCGTCTTCCAGTCCTTCCACCTGGTCCCCCGGGTCTCCGCACTGTCCAATGTGGAGCTTCCGATGATCTACGCCGGACTGGGCCGCAAACACCGCAGGGAACGTGCCATGGCCGCCCTGGAACTGGTCGGGTTGCAGGACCGCGGGCACCACCTGCCCACCGAACTCTCCGGCGGCCAGCAGCAACGGGTCGCGGTGGCCAGGGCACTGGTCAACGCGCCCGCCCTGCTGCTGGCCGATGAACCCACCGGCAACCTGGACAGCCAGAGCAGCGCCGAACTGCTCGGCGTGCTGGACCGGCTCAACGCGCTCGGCCGCACCATCGTGATCATCACCCACGAGGACGAGGTGGCCGCGCACGCGAACCGGGTGATCCGCCTGGTGGACGGGCGGATCGTGGCCGACACCGGGAGCCGTCGATGAGCCTGTGGGAGATCCTGCGGGTCGCGGTCCGCGGGCTGCTGGCCAACAAACTCCGCTCGGTGCTGACCACCATGGGCATCACCATCGGGGTGGCCGCGGTGATCCTGCTGACCGCGGTGGGCAACGGGGCCTCGGCCGCGGTGGAACGCAGCATCGCCGGGCTTGGCACCAACCTGCTCACCGTCTCCCCCGCCCGCGGCACCGCCCGCCCGCTCACCACCCTGGACGCGGAAGCCTTGGCGGACAAGCTGATCGCACCCGACGTCGGCGCGGTGGCACCGATCGTCACCGCGCAGGCCACCGCCACCTACCGCGGGGTGAGCCAGCAGGTCGGGCAGCTCATCGGCACCCGGCCCGGCTACTTCGAGATCACCAACTCCCCGATCGGCTCCGGCGCGGCCTTCACCGAGGCCGATGTGACCGAGGCGCGCAAGGTGGTGGTGATCGGCCAGACCGTGGCCCAGGAGGTCTTCGGCGGCACCGACCCGCTCGGCTTGTCCTTGCAGTTGAACAACATTCCCTTCACCGTGGTCGGCGTGCTGGCACCCAAGGGCGCCACCGGGTTGCAGAACGCCGACGACACGGTGATCGCGCCGCTGAGCACCACCCAGTACGCGCTGTCCGGGGTCGGCTCGCTCAACCAGATCGTGGTCCAGGCATCCTCGGCCGACACCCTGTCCGCGGCGCAGGCGCAGGTCACCGCGGTGCTGAACCAGCGACACGGCATCACCGGTGACGCGGTCTCGGACTTCCGGATCGCCAACCAGCAGCAGCTGCTCACCGCGCGCACCCAGACCACCGAGACCTTCACCGTGCTGCTGGCCGCGGTGGCCGCGTTGTCGTTGCTGGTGGGCGGGATCGGCATCACCAACATCATGCTGGTCACGGTCACCGAGCGGATCAGGGAGATCGGCATCCGCAAGGCCATCGGCGCGCCCCGGCTGGCCATCTCCGGGCAGTTCGTCATCGAGGCCACCGTGCTGAGCATGGTCGGCGGCGGGCTGGGCGCGCTGATCGGCGTGCTCGCCGCCCAGTTCACCATCGCCGGGATCCAGCCGGTGGTGCAGCCCTCCGCGGTGGCCCTCGCCTTCGGCGTGTCCGTCCTCATCGGACTGTTCTTCGGCAGCTACCCGGCCGCCAGGGCCGCCCGGCTGCGCCCCATCGAAGCCCTGCGCCACGAATGAACCCCAAGGAGATTTTCCCCATGAGCACCCCCGACCCCGAACAGGTGCTGGCCACCCCCGTGGACGACAAGGATCTCGGCGAGCAGCTCACCGAGGCGGGCAAGGGCCCGTCGAAGCTGACCATCGGACTGGCCGCCGCCGCGCTGACCGCGGTCGCCTTCGCCGGTGGCCTGTGGGCCGCCACCGCCTTCGGTTCCGACTCGGCCAGCGCCGCGCCCGGTCAGCGCGGCGGTGCGGGCGGTGTCCGGCCCAGCGGCGCACCCCAGGCACCCGGCGGTCAGGGCCCCGGCGGCGCCCGCGGTGGCGCGGTCGGCACCGTGGACCGGATCGAGGGCGACACGCTCTACCTCAAGGGCGCCAACGGAACCGAGGTCAAGGTCAAGCTCGGCACGGACACCACCGTGCACCTCACCCAGCCCGGCAAGGTCAGCGATCTGGCCCCCGGCGACTCGGTGACGGTGACCGGTGAGCGGGCCGCGGACGGGTCGGTGACCGCCCGTCAGGTCACAGAGCAGCCCCCGCGCTGACCCCGCTGAACGCCTCGGCCGGGCGGGGCAGCCCGAGTTGCCTGCCCTGACCGGCGTCCACCCCGATCGCGGTCAGCCAGTCCAGTTTGGCCCGGCTGTCCACCCCGGAGGCGATCACCTTGAACCCGACCTGGTGCGCCAGTTCGGTCAGCGTGGCCACCGCGCGGGCCACCGGCGAACCCGGATCGGGGTCCTCACCGAGGCGGTCCACCAGCGCCCGGTCGAAGCGCGCGGCGTAGATGGGCAGGTCGGGCAGCCGGACGAAATCGGTGACATCGCGGCCGAACTCGTCCAGCCCGACCACCACGCCCATGTCGGTGAGCACCCGCAGGTTGTCGGCGGCGTCGCTGTCCTCCCTGGCCACCGTGCGCAGCGGCAGCCGCAACCGCAGCCGCTGCGGTGGCAGTCCGGCCTCGGCCAGTGCCTTGCGCACGGTGTCCACCAGGTCCGGGTCCTGGGACTGGTACGGGGTCAGGGTGGCCAGCACGATCGGCGGCTCGCCCTCGCTCGGCCGCCATTCCGCGGCGTCCCGGCAGGCCCGCTTGAGCACCCAGCGGCCCAGCGCCAGGATCAGCCCGGTGCTCTCGGCCAGCTCGACGCAGCGGTCGTGCGGCAGCGGTCCCAACTCCGGATGCGCCCACTCCACCAGCACCTCGGTGGCGATCAGCTCCCCGCCGCCGAGCCAGCGGATCGGCTCGTAGCGCAGGCTGAACTCGCCGTTCTCCACCGCGCCCGGCATGGACGCGGCCAGCTTGAACCGGGCCCGGTCGCGGGCCTCCCGCGCCGGGTCGAACAGGCCCCACTGCGCCTTCCCGCTGGCCTTGACCCGGTGCAACGTCAGGTCGGCCTGGCGCAGCAGCTCGGCGGCCACCATGCCCTTGGCCGGGCGCTGCACGATGCCGATGCTGGCCGAGACCGCCACCCCGTAACCGTCCAGGTAGGTGGGTTCGGCCAGTTCCTCGTTGATCCGGGCGGCCAGCGCGGCCACGTCCGGCGGGGTCGGCGAATCCTCGATCAGGATGGCGAACTCGTCGCTGCCGAACCGGGCGACCATGGCGTTGTACCCGGTCACCGCGGCCCGCAGCCGCTGCGCGGTGGTCTTGAGCAGCTCGTCGCCGATGTGGTGGCCCAGCCCGTCGTTGATCACGGTGAAGCTGTCCAGGTCCAGGTGGCAGAGGGTGATGATCTGCCCCTCCTCGACCCGGCCGAGCACGCTCTGCAGCCGCGAGTGCAGGTACTGCCGGTTGGGCAGGCCGGTGAGCTGGTCGTGCAGGGTCTGGTGGCTGAACCGGCCCTGCAGCAGGTGCAGGTTGGTCAGGTCCTCGACCATGGTGACGTGCCCGTTGGGCCTGCCGTCGGCGTCGTGCAGCAGGGAGACGGCCAGGTAGGCGAACACGCTGTCCGCCTCCTTGCTGACCAGCCGGGTGCGGCAGCGGAACCGGTCCACCGGCTCGTCCACCAGGTGCCGGTAGAGCACCGCGAGATCGGCGGTCTCCTCCGGCGCGAACAGGTCGGGCACGGTCAGGAAGCCCAGTTCGCCGCCGGTGTAGCCGAGGATCTCGGTGAAGGCCTGGTTGACCTCGATGAAGTTGCCGTCCAGATCGCTGATCGCGATGCCCATCGCGGAGGCGGTGAACAGCTCGCGGAACCGGCTCTCGCTGACCCGCAGCTCCCGTTCGGCGTCGCGTTTGGCGTGCAGCAGGGCCTTTTTCAGCTCCTCCTGCTGGTTGAAGGTCAACTGCCGGACCCCTTCGGTGTACCCGGCGGCGAACTCGGCGAGCAACGCGGTGACCCGCTCCTCATCCGGCGCGTCCCGGTGCTCGCTCAGCTCGCGGCGGCACCCCGCGCCGAGGATCTCGATGCTGCGGCGTAAGGCCAGCCTGCTGGTGATGTTGCCAACGACGAGCTGGGCGCCCGCGCGGCCGGCCGGACGGGCGTCGAACGGGTCGGCGAGGACCAGGTCGAGCAGTTCGTCGACCAGGTCGAGCAGCTGCAGCTCGAGTTGTTCCCTTGACAGCGGGACATAGGCGGCCGTGCCGACCGCCGCAGCCCACTGCCGGGCCAGCTCGGTGCGACCCGTGGCGCTCAATCCCACCTCTCCTGGCAGCGTGCACCAGAGGCCCGGCTGTGTCGACAATGGCAATACTCACCAGAGCCAGGCAATTACCGCCCGTAGCATATCGCGTTCGCGCACGATCACGACACGCCAGCACCCGCCGTCCCTCCATCGAGTCTGGCCGGTTCAGCCGCCTGGCCGCCCCACCTGACCTGGTTCTCGGCCTGGCAGCACCCGGTTCGGGTCGGCCAGGCGGTGCTCTCCGTCGCGGACGGTGTCGCTGTAGGCCAGATTCCCTGCCCCGTCGTGCACCACGATCGGCGCGGCGTGGGTGACCCCGGCCGCGTCGGTGTAGGAGCCGGTCCGCACCGCCTCGCGCACGTACCCGGCGAGCTGGTCGACCGGGGCGTCCGGGTGCCGGAGCCCGATGGTCCGGCCGACATCGTTGTTGTGCAGGTCCATCGCCTCCCGGGTGGCCGGGGTGCCGGGTCCGCGTTCGTGCGCGATGCCGAGGTCCCTGGTCCACTCGTCGCCGATCTCCCTGGCCAGCCTGGCGTTGAGGTAGACGTGCCGGAACGCGTCCCGGTGCCCGTCGCCCAGGCCGGTCGGATCGGTGAACTCCTTCTCCGATCGCTTCTCCACCTCCAGGGTGATCGCGCCCGCGCGGATCTGGTCGGCGAGGGTGAGCCGTTCGAGCACCGCCACCTCGCTGGGCAGCAGGTCCCGCGGCTCGACGTGCAGGCTCAGCGGGAAGCCCGGCCACTTCACCTTGGGGTTCGGATCGTCGAGGACCTGGTAGTCGCGGAGAACCTCATCCAGCGGCCTGCGCTCGTCCAGCGGCTGGATGGGGGTGAGCGCGTTCGACGCGATGGTGCTCGCCATCGCGTCCTGGTGGCTGTTGATCGTGGTGGCCAGGGTGCTGACGAAGAACTGCCGCAACGGCACGCCGAGCCAGCCGGGCAGCTGCGCGAGACTGCCGTAGAGCGGGATGTTCGCCTCGATCGTCGCGGCGATGTCGGTCTTGGTCCGGCCGACGGCCTCGGCGAAGTGCGCGGTCTTGCCGGACAGCTCACCCATCCCGGCGCTGACCTCCTCGAGTCGCCGCGTCTGTCCCAGCTTGGTGCCGAACTGCTGACCCGCCTGGTCCGGCCAGACCGAGTGCACGTCCGCTCCCGTGGTCCGGAACCCGGTGACGGTCTTGTCCATGCCGGTGCCCGCGCCCGCCCACTCCTGCGCGAGCCTGCCCATCGCGACCTCGTCGGTGTCCGGCCATCCGGTGTGCGCCTTGACCCGCGACCACAGTCCGTGGGTGTCGGCCGGTTCAGCGATCGCCATCCCGGCCTCCCCCAGCCTGGGCGAACCGGCGGGCGGCGTCCTGGTCCGCTCCCGCGTAGTCCTGCGCCGACCGCGTTCCGGTGCCGGCGCACGCGGCGCAGATCGACGACATCACCGCAGCCGACTGCCGCAGTGGTTCCCCGGCCTCCCGGTAGTTCGGCAGGAACGCGGCCGCGAGCCGGTCACCGCCGATCCCCGATTCGTGCGAGTCGATGTTCCCCTGCTGTTTTCCCCACCCGTCGGCGAATTCCCGGCCCACCTCGGTGAGCCGGGTCATCACGTCGGTCAGCAGCATGTTCAGGTGCGCTTCGCTCACCACGTCCTCCTGAGCATCTCGTCGAGTTCGGCGGCGACCCTGGCGCGCGCCTGGCAGGCGGCCTCCCGGACCGTGCCGGTGATGTCCGCGGCCAGCCGGGCGGAGTCGGAGCGCCGGTAGATCCGCTGGTCCAGCCACAGGTCCAGGAGTTCACCGCGGGCGCTGACGGTGGCGGTGATCAGGCCGTCGGCGGAGTCGGCCGCTGCTGTGACGGTGTCGCTCAGCTCGCGCAGGGCGAGCAGCATCCGCCGCCACTCGCGAAGGTCCGGGCCGGCGCCGATGACCGGGAAGGGGTGGGCCACGTCCTCACCCCGCGCCCAGTCGGCGGTCGAGTTCGCGCAGCACCGGTCCGAACAGCGGGTCCGCCAGCGCCGGATCGGCGTCCGGGGGCACCGGTCCGGTGGCCGCCCGGCGGGCCGCGGCGGTCGCGGCGCGCGCGGTGGCCAGGATGGTGGCGGCCAGCGCGGCGGCGTCCTTGGTGCGCTGGTGGCGTGGGTCCAGCCACAGCTCGTGCAGATCGCCGCACGGACCGACGGTGACTTCGACCAGGCCGTCCGGCGACTCGGTGGTGGTCATGGCGACCAGCGTGGAACTCCCCGTCCTGGTGCGGGGCGGGGTGACAGGAAGCGGTCAGCCGTTCAGCTCCGCCAGCAGCAGGCCGCTGCGTGGTTTGGGGGTGAAGTAGGTGCTCTTGCGCGGCATCCGGCGGCCGTCCGCGTGCACGGCGAGGACATCGTCGAGGGGCACCGGCGCGATCAGCAGCTCGATATCGCCTGCCTCGCGCGGCGCGGGACGGCGGCCGCCGGGCACGGCCAGCACCCTCGGCCCGGCCGGGTCCAGGCCGAGCGCGGCGGCGATCAGGGTCTCCTCCACCGCGCTGTGATCGATGCGCGGCAACGGTTCCCCGGCCGCGGGCGGCGGCAGCTCGACCCGCACCGCGCAACCCTCGGCGCGGGCCAGCACACTGCCCTGACGGGGTTCGTCGCCCGGCTCGGCCTCGTGCACGGTGAGTCCGTACGCCCGCCAGGCGTCGGCGACCTGGGCGAGGGTGAGCCCAGTACCGGCGAGGACGCGGTGGATCGGGCCGACCCGCAGCAGTGGTCCGGCGGTGATCAGGGCGAGCAGGCCACCCAGCCCGGCGGTCTCGGCGGCGGCGACCCGGTGGTTGCCGTCGGCCACCAGCAGCGGATGCCGCCCGGCCAGGGCGAGTAGCTCGTCGCGCTGGGGGCCGGGGCCCATCAGCCACAGGCGATGCCGGTTGCCGAGTACGTCCACAATGGACACCGCGGGTGCGCCGAGCCCGGCGACGGTGGCGCGCAGCGAGGTGGTGAGTTCCGCGCCGCCGGAGACCGGGACGAGCAGCGCGGAGCTGGTGAGGCAGCCGAGTTCGGCCAGCACCGCGGCGCGTTCGGCCACGATGTCCGGGTAGACCTCCTCGGTGCGCCGGACCGAGCGGCCGTGTGCCGGGTCCACCGCGGCCGGGTCGGCCAGGCAGAGCAGGCCGAGGGTGCTGCCGTCGGGACCGTCCACCTGGTAGGGCGCGACCACGTCGGCGACCCGGCGGTAGGACTCGCGTTGCAGGCGGCGCAGGCGGTCCCGGGCGTCCGGGAGCAACTGGCTCAGGCCGCGGCGGTGCGCGAGGGAGTCCGGGGTGCGGTGCGGATGCTGCACGGCGAGCAGGGTCACCCGGCCGGCGGACTGGGCCGACAGCGCGGCCCTGACCTGGCGCGGATCGGTGAACTCGTCCACGTCGGGTCCCGGCACGGCCTCCCGCACCACCCACGCCGTTTCCAGTGCTCGCAGCATCCCGCCACCGTCCCACCCGGTGAAAAAATGGTCAATCAGACCCAGGTAGCGGTGTCGCAACTGTCACAGTCGTTACCGGGGAAGGTAATCTAGCTGGGTATGGGGGTTGTTTTCGGACAGCACCGGCCAGGACGGGGAGCCAGCGCGGCGGAGAACCCGCAGCTCCCCGGACTCGGCATGGCCAGCGGCACCCTCGCCGAACTGCGCGCCGGCGCCGACGGCGAGGCCGCGCTGCACGCCCCGCAGCGGATCGACTTCCACCTGATCGCCCTGGTCACCGCGGGTTCCGGCACGCACACGGTGGACTTCGTGCCGCACGAGTGCCGCCCCGGCACGCTGCTGTGGGTGCGGCCGGGCCAGGTGCAGCAGTTCACCGCGGACACCGGGCTGCAGGCCGCGCTGGTGTTCTTCGCCCCGGCCTTCCCGCCCCGGCTGCGCGCCGCGGACTACCTGCTGACCCGGCGCGGCGGCCCGGTGCGCTGGCAGCTGCGCGGGGCCGAGCTGGCCGCGATCACCGCGAACCTGGAACTGCTGGCCGCGGACTACCAGCGCACCGACACCGGCGACTACACCGCGTGGACCGAACTGCTCCGGCACCTGCTGGCCACCCTGCTGCTGCGGATCGCCCAGCTGCCCCGGCCGAGTGAGACCGAGCGGAACGGGAACAATCCCACCTTCGCCCAGTTCCAGCGCGAACTCGAACGCTTCTTCGCCCAGACCAGGCAGGTCGAGGACTACGCGGACCGGCTCGGCTGCTCCAGCAAGACCCTCACCAGGGCCTGCCGCTCGGCCACCGGCCAGGCCGCCAAACAGCTGATCGACGCCAGGGTGGCCCTGGAGGCCAAACGTCTGCTCGCCTACACCAACCTGCCGGTGGCCAACATCAGCCGCAGGCTCGGGTTCAGCGAGCCGACCAACTTCGGCAAGTTCTTCCAGCGCGAGACCGGCCAGTCCCCCTCGACCTTCCGGGCCGGGCTGCTGCGTTAGCGCCACATCCGGCGACTTCCGCCCGGTCCGGCTAGGGTCGGCCGATGCGCAGCCAGGAGTCCGGTGGGTGGTGTCATGGCGCTTGACGAGGTCGAGCTGGCCACCCTGAACGTGCCCGATGATCCGCGGACGCGGGCCCGGCTCGCCGAACTCACCCACCCGGGTGGTGTGGAGCTGCAGCCGGCGGAGACCTACGAGGCCCGCGACCCGAGCGGGTTCGTCATCGTCACGGTCGACAAGTCCGCGAAGGTCACCAACGTCCGGATCCGGCCTAGGTGGACCGAGCACATCCGCCCGGAGGCCTTCCCCGCCGCGCTCTACAACACCTATGTGACCGCGCTCCAGCGGGCGCTCGCCGTGGAGCTGGCCCACCGTCCGAAGACCCCGCCACCTGCCCCGGCCCCGGATCCCGACCTCCTGGACCCGGCCGAGCTGTCCGTGGAGGAGTTCCTGTCCAGGACCCGGGCCCGGCTCGACGCCATCAACGAGCGGTACGACGAGATCCGGCGCCGACAGCAGGCCCCGCCTGCGGAGGTCCACGACGTCCGCAGCCCGCTGGGCTACCTCACGCTGCGCATGCGCGGCGGCGGCCCACTGGCGCTCAACGGCGACCCGCACGCCCTGGACAACTCCTCCGAGGAGGTGCTGGGCGAGGACGCGCGGCAGCTGTTCGTGCGGGCGGGCCTCGGCGTGGCGGGCGAGGCCCGGCCGACCCCGGAGCGGAAGCCGCGCGGCAGCTCCGGCCAGGCCGATGACGAGTACTTCTCGGAGTTCAACGTGTTGAAGGACGAGGACTGAGGATGACCGACAACTACAAGGTGGTCACCGAATCCCTGCGGACAGAGGCCAAGCTCTGGCAGCAGAAGGCGGACAAGACCCAGCCGATCGTGCAAGCCGTCAAGGAGACCTACCTGGGCTGGACCTCGTTCTTCGTCGGCGACCTCGCCATCTTCCCCGGGATCGCCAACGCCCAGATCCAGGCCAGGCAGTACGCGGAGTTCCGCGACTTCATGGAGCAGGTGCTCCAGGGCGCGGTCACCGAGTTCAACCAGATCGATGTCGCACTGCGGCGGATCGCCGACGAGTACGACCGCACCGAGAGCGTCAACGAGATCGACATCGGCAAGTTCTACAAGGCCTAGGGTGTGGTGATCAACATGTCCGTTTCCACCGACATGGTCAACGAGTTCAACAATCACTTCCACGGCCTTGAGACCAAGGTGAACGACTGCAGCAAGAAGTACAACGAGGCGGTCGACAACATCAACGACTGGCGGTTCCTGCTCGGTCCGGCGATGCTGCTCATCAAGCCCGCGATGGACGAGATCCGGGAACACCTGGCCAAGGTGCGCCAGCTGGTGCGGACCGCGCTCGCGCACCACACTCCCGTGGTGTCGCTGATCGTCCAGTCCTTCAACTGGGTGGAGAAGGTCCAGGGTCCGGTGAACGGGCTCGCCCACCAGAAGACCGACCTGGCCTACCACTGGGAGGGCAAGGCGGCGGCGAAGTACCAGGACAAGGTCACGGCGCAGAACGAGGCGATCAAGGCCTACTCGGCCAAGTCCGACAGCGTCAGCAAGTGGCTGATGGAGATCGCCACGCACAACGTCCAGTACATGACCAAACTCGCCGAGATCGCCACCAACTTCCTTGGTGAGCTGGTCGCGGTCGCGATCGAGGCGGCCACGGTGGTCGAGATCCCGTTCGCCGTGGACAAGCTCGCGGGCGCGATCGGCCAGCTCGTCACCGGCGTGCTGAACAACATGGTGGGCATCGTCGAGCGGTTCGTCGCGGCGATGGCCAAGGTCAGGGACATCATGAGCCTGATGACCGACACCGCGCTGCCCGGCAAGGCCTGGCCGCAGGCCATCGAGGGCTGACCCGCACCCACCCGAGAAGGAGCCATGGGCCACAACTCCCACCGCGCCTGGCCCCGGCCGGTCCTCGGCCTGGTGGCCGCGGCGACGGCGCTGCTCAGCGGCTGCGTCAGCCCCACCGGCACGCCGACGCCCACGGCAGGCCCGGTCAGCACGTCGGCCACCCCGGTCCCGGCCGCGCTGAAGTACACCTTCGCGCGGCTGCCCGGCTGCGTGGCGATCCAGGAGGCGGTGCGCGGACTGCCGCGCGGTACCCGCGAGGAGAACTCGACCGGGGGCAACTCGCCCGATCGCAGCTGCACCTTCCGTGGCGCGAACGGCGACCAGTCCTGGGTGGACCTCAACATCCGGGTCTGGGAGTCCTCGGAGAACGCCACCGGGCCCCAGCCAGGGAGCAAGCGCGCCAAGGACGACTTCGACCGCAACGCCACGCCGCGCGATGAGCAGGCGAGCGGTCTGGCTATCGGGGCGGCGGCCCGCTGGCTGGATCCCGACAGCAGCAAGATCGGCTGCCGGCTGGAGATCCTGGACGAGAACGCGGTGCTGAGCGTTTTCCACGTCTCCGGCAAGAACGATCCGGTGCGTGGCGAGCAGTGCCGGGGGCGGGCGGCCGACCTGGCCAAGCAGCTCCACTCCGCCGTGCAGCCGCGTTAGGGCAACCTAATTCGATGTCACCAATGCGACACCGGCAGATACATGACGAAGAATCCGAGGAACAGTCCCAGGATCGCCCACCGGCGCGGCGCGTTGCTGCGATTGAGAAACGAGACCGCGGCGGTCACGAATAGCGCGGCGCCAGCGGAGAGCCCCAGCAGGGCCACGGTGAAGTAGGGCGCGGGCCACGGCTCGGCCAGGTGGTTGGCGGCCAGCGCGAACCGGGCGGTCTTGTACAGCGGGAAGGCCAGGCTGCCCCCGGCCGCGGCCCAGGCCAGCAGCAACATCAGCCCGTCCGGCATGGTGTAGCGCCAGGACCGGACGGTGGCCAGGATCAGGATGCCGGAGATCGCGCGCAGCACCGAGTCGGCCAGCACCGCGGCCAGCATGGGTTCGGCGATGTAGTCGCCGCTGAGCACATGACCGGCGATGTCCAGGAACACCCACACCACATAGGTGACCACCCAGATCGCGGCCGCGTACGCCGGCCAGACGGGTATCCAGCCCGGACCCGCCGGCCACGGGGGCCGGACAAGCGTGCTGACCCCAGAGTTACCTCCCCGCATATGACAACGGTGGAGCCAAACTCGCTGGAACGGAAGCACCCCGGGCCGGAGAAAATTGAAATCACGGAAAGTAGGTGCGCACTCTACCAACGTGGTGGTCGCTTTCGCGGTTCACATGTCAAGTCGAACTGAAATCTCGAACAAGAACCGCCTTCGGTCGGGTCGACTCCAGCAAATCGGCCCCTACCAGGGAGTTTGCCCGTTTCGTACGGTCCGTGAGATCCCGGCTCCCCTGAGCCACCGGATAAGCGTCCCAGTACCGGCGGGAGACCTCTTTTGCCCAGAAGAACTCGAACCACCTGGTTCACCCGGGTGGCGGTGTTGGCGGCATTCGCCGCCTCGATTGTGACGGTGACCACGTTGTACGCACAGTCACCGTCCGCGGATGAGACCGGGGCGGCCCAGCCCGTCCCGCACGCGCCGGTGGCACCGGGCGCCGGAGCGGGCGACCCGTTGCCGCCCGCTCCGGAAGCCCCGGTCGCGGCCTCGGTGCAGACCGCGCCCGCCGGCAAGGTGCTGGCGCACGGCAAGGGCCTCCTCGTCGACGAGGTCGCGGTGAGCGAGCGGGCCAAGCCGGTGCGGCGACTGACCGTGTCCGGATCCTTCCAGGTCGGCGCGCTGGACTACCTGGTGCTGCTGGACGGCAAGCCGCTCGGCCGCGGTCTGCTGGCGGAGAACCTGGACGCGGCCAAGGTCGCGCTGCCCGCCGATGTCCAGCTCACCCAGGGCGCCACGGTGTCCTACCAGTACGGCCACGAAGCGCCGGTCACCGTCGGCACGCTGACCCTGGGAGGCCCGCGATGAGGCGTCTGCTCGCCGCGGCCCTGCTCGCCCCGCTGGCCGCCACGATGCTGGTCACCGGCACCGCCCAGGCCGCGCCGGCCGAGGTGCCGGATCCACTGGTGAACGGCTCGCACGAGGTGAGCGAGGCGCCCTACAACCTGGGCGACACCGCCTACACCCCGCCCGGGTTCGCCAAACCGGTGGAACTGGCCGGGCAGGTCTACTACCCGAAGGACGCCACCAAGGGTCCCTATCCGTTGGTGGTGTTCCTGCACGGACGGCACTCGACCTGCATGTCCGCGCCCACCGGCGGCAACCCCTCGCTGGCCTGGCCGTGCACGGACGGCAGGCTGCCGATCCCCAGCCACCTCGGCTACGCCTACGCGGCCCGCTCGCTGGCCAGCCACGGCTACGCGGTGATCTCCATCAGCGCCAACGGGATCAACGCGGTGGACAACTCCGACGCGCAGTACGGCATGGTCGCGCGGGGGCACCTGACCCTCAAGCACCTGGACCTGTGGCGGGACTGGCGGGAGCAGGCCGGTGCGCCGATCTCCCAGGAGTCGGTGCGCTCCTTCGACTTCGGCAAGGTCGGGTTGATGGGGCACTCGCGCGGCGGTGAGGGCATCGTGCGCGCGGTGGAACTGAACTCGCAGCGGCCGACGCCGTACGCGATCAAGGCGATCCTGCCGCTGGCCCCGACCGACTTCCACCGGCGGATCCCGCTGAACCTGCCGGTGGGCACGCTGATCCCGACCTGTGACGGCGACCTGTCCGACCTGCAGGGCGTGCACTACTACGACGACGCCCGCTACACCGATGCCAATGACATCGGGGTGCACTCGATCTTCACCGTGATCGGCGCCAACCACAACTACTTCAACACCAACTGGACGCCGAGCAGCGGGCTGGCCGGGGCCTGGGACGACTGGCGTTCCTCCAACACCTCCTCGCAGTGCCACCCCTCGCAGTCCACCCGGCTCTCGGAGGAGAAGCAGCGGGACGCGGGCAACGGCTACCTCGGCAGCTTCTTCCGGCACTACCTCGGTGGCGAGACCGCGTTCGCGCCGCTGTGGCGCGGCGAGATCGGCACTCCCGCCTCGATCGCGGCGACGGTGCTGGTGAGCTACCACTCGCCGAGTGTGAACAACCGGCGGCTGGACGTGAACCGGTTCGCCGCCGCGGATTCGCACCAGGTGAACCAGCTCGGCGGGCAGGTGACGCTGGGCGGCACGCTGACCACGAAGCTGTGCGGTGGCACACCGTCCACAGCGGACGCTTCCTGTCTCAACACCAAGCAGTCCAGCAGGCAACGTGAGCCGCATCGCGGGTACGGCACCCTGGGTGTGGCCGCGCAACGGCTGGTGTGGGGTCACATCTCGGACACCCTGAGCAACACGATCCCGTTGGCGCACCAGGACATCCGCAAGTTCGCGGCGGTGCGGTTCCGGGCCGCGGTGGACTTCACCGACCCGGCCAACCCGGCTGGCGTCGCCCAGGACCTCCAGGTCGTGGTGACCGACCGGGCGGGCGGCAAGGCCACGGTTCCGGTGTCGCAGTTCGGCAAGCACCTGGACTACCCGCACGTGCCGCCGGGCAGCGCGGATGTCATCCCGCACTTCCTGTTCCACCAGGTGCGGGTGCCGCTGAGCGCGTTCACCGGGGTTGATCTGTCCCGTGTGGACAGTGTGTACCTGGCGTTCAACAAGACGCCCAAGGGCGCGATCGCGGTGGCGGACCTGACCTTCTCCGACTGAGTCGCGCTTTTCCCTGACGGCCCCCGGTTCCTGTTCCGGGGGCCGTCAGTCTTGCGCGACCCTGCCCAATACGCGGGCGGCCTCGGTGAGTTCGGCCAGGTCGGCCGCTGCGGCGAAACTCAGTCGCAGGTGCGGGGCCGGGGGTTCGGCCGGGAAGTGGCCGCGGCCGGAGACCACGGTGACGCCCTGGGCGCGGGCGGCGCGCACGATGCCGGTCTCCTCGGTGTCCAGGCGCAGCCACAGGTGCAGGCCGCTGACCGGGGCCCGCACTGTCCACTGTGGAGTTTCGCGGGCGAGTGCGGTGGCCAGGGTGGCGCAGCGGTCCTTGAGCGCGGCGGCCAGTGTGCGGCGGTGCCGGTCCCAGGCGGGGTTGCTGAGCAGGTCCAGTGCGGCTTCCTGGAGTGGGCGGGCCAGGAAGAAGTCGTCCACCAGGCGGGTGGCACGCAGCCTGGCCAGGGCCGGGCCGCGGGCGATCAGCGCGCCGACCCGCAGGCTGGGCGCGGTGGGTTTGGTCAGCGAGGTCAGGTAGACCACGGTGCCGTCCGGGTCGTCGGCGACCAGTGGCGGCGGGGGTGGCGTGCCGTGGCCGAGGTGCCGGGCGTAGTCGTCCTCGATGACGAAGGCCCTGGACGCGCGGGCCAGTTCCATGACCTGGCGGCGGCGTTCGGGCGAGAGCACGGCGCCGGTGGGGTTGTGGCAGCCGGGCTGGAGGTAGATCAGCCGGGCGCCGGTGGTGCGCAGGGCCTCGGCCAGGAGGTCGGGACGGATGCCGTCGGCGTCCAGTGGCACCGGGACCGGGGTGAGTCCGGCGGCGCGGGCGGCGGCGAGGGCGCCCTGGTAGGTCGGGGATTCCACCAGCACCGGGCTGAACGGGACGGCCAGCGCGCGGAAGGCCATCGCCAGGGCGCCCTGGCCGCCGCCGGTGATCAGCACGTCCTCCGGGCCGAGGTCGCCGCCCGCCATCCGGGCGAACAGGGTGCGCAGTGGGGCGAGACCACTGGACGGGGCGCGGTCCCAGGCGTCGGGGCGGCGGGCGGCGCGGGTGAGCGCGGCGGAGAGGGCGCGGGTGGGTTGCAGGGACGGGTGCAGGTAGCCGCCCGCCATGGTGATGGTGCCGTCCGGGGGTGCGCTGAGCAGGTCGGTGGCGGTGAGCGGGTCGGCGGGGCGGCTGGGCAGCACCACGGTCTGCCAGGAGGTGTCACCGCGCACCGGGGCGGCGCGGCGGGGTGCGACGAAGGTGCCGGTGCCCGGCCGGGTGACCACCGCGCCCTCGGCGGCCAGTAGCGCTACCGCACGGCTCACACTCACCGGGCTGACCCCGAGCCGCCGCACCAGCTCCCGGCTGGTGGGCAGGCGATCCCCTGGCGCGAGACCGGCGATCTCGATCCGCAACCGGTCCGCCAGCCAGTCAACGGTGCTACTCTCGGACATGAGAGGTAACGATAGCGCTATCGCGCTGGATCTGGCAGCGCTACGCGCGGACACCCCCGGCTGCGAGTCCGTGATCCACTTCAACAACGCGGGCTGCGGACTGCTCGCCCGGCCGGTCCTGGCGGCCATGCGGGAGCACCTGGAACTGGAATCGCTGATCGGTGGCTACGAGGCGTCGGCGGCGCGGGCCGGGCAGGTCAGGGACTTCCACGCCGCGCTCGCCGAGCTGATCAACTGCCGCCCGGAGAACATCGCGTTCGCCGGTAGCGCTACCCACGCCTACACCAAGGCGCTGTCCGCGATCCCGTTCGAGCGCGGCGAGGTCATCCTGACCACCCGCAACGACTTCGTCTCCAACCAGATCGCGTTCCTGGCCCTGCGCAAGCGCTTCGGCGTCGAGGTGGTGCACGCCCCCGACCACGCCGACGGCACCGGTGTGGACGTGGCGGCGATGGTGGAGCTGATGCGCACCCGGCGGCCGCGCCTGGTGGCGGTGACGCACGTGCCGACCAACTCGGGTCTGGTGCAGCCGATCGCGGAGATCGGGCGGCATTGCCGGGAGCTGGGGTTGTTGTACCTGGTGGACGCCTGCCAGACGATCGGCCAGTTCGAGATCGACGTCGAGGAGATCGGCTGCGACCTGCTGTCCTCGACCTGCCGCAAGTACCTGCGCGGGCCGCGCGGCTCCGGGTTCCTCTACGTCTCCGACCGGGTGCTGCGCGCGGGCTACGAGCCGCTGTTCATCGACATGTACGGCGCCCGATGGACCGAGCCGGGCCGGTACGAGCCGGTGGACTCGGCGGCGCGGTTCGAGGAGTGGGAGTTCCCGTACGCCACCCTGCTGGGCTGCGCGGCCGCCGCCAGGTACGCGCTGCGGGTGGGCATGGCCGAGGTCGAGCGCTACTCCCCCGCGCTCGGCGCGGACCTGCGGGACCGGCTGGCCGGGCTGCCTGGGGTGCGGGTGCTGGATCGCGGGCCGCGGCTGTCCGCGATGGTCACCTTCACCCTGGCGGGCTGGGAGCCGGAGCCGTTCAAGGCCGCCATGGACCTGCGCGGGGTGAACTCGGCGCTGAGCTTCCGCGAGTTCGCCCAGTTCGACTTCCGGGACAAGGAGGTCGAGTGGGCGTTGCGCCTGTCGCCGCACTACTACAACACCGGCGAGGAGGTGGCCAGGGTGACGGCGATGGTGGCCGAACTGGCCAGGTGAGAGCCGGTGGTGACCCGGGCGCGCACTTGGGGGTCGCGCCCGGGTCACCCGGTGGCTCAGGGCAGCAGCAGGCCGTTGCGGCCGGCGCGGGCGTCCTCGAAGCGCTTGCCGACCTCGGCCCAGTCCACGATGTTCCACAGGGCGTTGATGTAGTCGGCCTTCACGTTGCGGTACTGCAGGTAGTACGCGTGCTCCCACACGTCGAAGACGACCAGGGGGGTGGTGGCGATCGACAGGTTGGAGTGGTGGTCCTTGAGCTGCTGGGTGATCAGCCGCTGGCCGATCGGGTCCCAGGCGAGCACGCCCCAGCCGGAGCCCTGGATGGTGGTGGAGACCGCGTTGAGCTGGGCCCGCAGCTTGTCGAAGGAGCCGAACTCCTCATCGATTGCGGCGGCGAGTTCGCCGGTGGGCTTGTCCCCGCCGTTGGGCGAGAGGATCTTCCACCACACCACGTGCATGGCGTGCCCGGCCAGGTTGAAGGCCAGGGTGTGCTCCAGGCCCACGATCGAACCGAAGTCGCCCTTGTCCCGGGCCTCGGCGATCTTGTCCAGGGTGTCGTTGGTGCCCTTGACGTAGGCGGCGTGGTGCTTCGAGTGGTGCAGCTCGTTGATCTCGCCGCTGATCGCCGGCGCGAGCGCCGAGTAGTCGTAGTCCAGCTCCGGCAGCACGTACTGAGCCATGGGTCTGTCTCTTCCCTCGAAACCGTCAGTTCTCGATCACAGTTCACAACCTCCAGGTAGCTGGAGGTCAACCCGATGTGACGTCGGTCATGCGCGGTATCAGGAGATCGATATGCTTGCCAGGTGGGCACCGATGAGCGGGGACGTTTCACGGGCAAGGTCGCACTGATCACCGGCGGTACCAGTGGCATCGGCCTGGCCACGGCCGAACTGCTGGTCCGCGAGGGTGCCAGGGTGGTGGTGACCGGCCGCAGCGAGGAACGGCTGGCCGCGGCCCGGCGACACCTGGGCAGTGTGGACCGGGTGCTGGCCATCCGCGCCGATTCGGCGGTGCTGTCGGACCTGGACGCGCTGATGGCGCAGGTCCGCACCCAGTTCCGCGGGGTGGACGTGCTCTTCGCGAACGCGGGCACCGGGGTGTTCAAGCGCACCGAGGAGTTCACCGAGGAGGACTTCGACTGCGTGGTCGACGTCAACTTCAAGGGCGTCTTCTTCACCATCCAGAAGGCCCTGCCGTTGTTCCGCAACGGCGGCTCGATCGTGATCAACTGCTCCGCGTCGATGCACCGGGGCAAGCCGGAGACCAGCCTGTACAGCGCCACCAAGGCCGCCGTGCACAACCTGGCCCGCACCCTGGCCGCCGATCTGGCCGAGCGGCAGATCCGGGTCAACTCGGTCAGCCCCGGCTACATCAACACCGACATGCTCAACGAGGCCACCCTCGGCCCGGCGATCTCCGCGGTGCTGCGCAGCGAGACGGTGGCCCGCCGCTTCGGCCGCGCCGAGGAGGTCGCCGAGGCGGTGGCCTTCCTGGCCTCGCCGGGCGCGAGCTACGTCAACGGCCAGGACCTGCTGGTCGACGGTGGCCTGGTCCGCTCGGTCAGCAACTGAGCGGGTGAGCGCCGCTCAGCCCCTGGGACGGCGCGTTGCCTTGTTCTCCGCCTCCGGGCTCTCCAGTGGGAACGGCGTGGCCCCGGCGGTGAAGCGCCGCCGGGTGTTGTGCACGGTGTGGTCCGGCGCCACGAACGCCAGCGGCGCCAGGTGCTGCTCCGGCCCGTGCGGCCGCAGCGCGACCGGCTGCCGCCCCTCCTCCGGCCACTCGACATCCCCGGTGATCGCCCGCGCCGGGATCAGCCAGTAGTCCCCTGACTCGTACCGCCCGCCCTCGCTGAACTCGATCTCCACCCCGTCCTCCAGCGCGATCCAGGTCTTCTCCACCAGGGTGATCGCGTTGTCGGTGGCGCGGTGGGGTTTGGGCGGGGCAGGGGTGAGCGGGTCGGTGGCCGGGGGTTCGGCAGGACGCTGGTCCCAGCGGCGCAGGTAGGGGTGGCGGGCCTGGTTGAGGCCGGTGGTGGTGAGCTGGCCGGAGAGGGTCAGGCCCTGGCGGTCCGGGTCGACGGCGGTGATCTGGAGCAGTTTGGCCGGGGTGTCGCGGGCGGTGTGGGCGTCGTCGACGACCTCCACCCAGTCGCCGACGTCCAGGGCCAGTTTGTGGTCGCGGCCGGGGCGGGTGAGCTGGACCCGGTTGCCCGCGGCGCGGGCGATCGGGAAGGTGACCGAGCCGTTCTCCCTCGACCACTTGAAGGTGGCGGGCAGGTCGGGTCCGGCGACGCCGCCGCGGTGGATCTCGACCCGGTAGAGCTGGTTCTCCAGGCCCCGGTAGCGCGATTCGGGGTCGGCGGTGCACGGGTTCTCGTGCGCGTCGGCGGGCCGCTGGGCCCTGGCACGTAAACCGACCGGGCGGTTGGCGCGGGCGTTCTGCCAGGCCGTCCACTTGTCCTTGAGCTTGTCGGCGATTTCCTGGGGGGTGCCGGTGACGTCGGTGAGCGGGATGACGGTGGCACCCGCCTGGAATTGGCGGACGGCGTGCACCTGCCAGCTCAGCCTGCTGCGCACGCTGGTGTCCGGGGCGAGATCACCCAGGGCGACCTCGCGCAGGGCCGGGTCCTGGATGGCGGTGACCAGGCGTTCCCGCGCGTCCAGGTAGACCAGGTAGGGCGGGTCGGGGAGTTTGGTGCGGTCGGCGACCTGGTCGAGGTAGGCGTCGGGCTGGGTCCAGAAGGTGGTGCCGGGGCTGGTGGCAGGCAGGCCGTTGACGTAGTAGCGGCCGGGGCCGATGGTCAGGTCGTCGTGCCGGGGCTGGCCAGTGGGGTCCAGCGGGAAGGTGATGGCGAAGCCGCAGTTGTCCTGCGGACCGCCGTGCGGGCCGAGCAGGTCGGTCAGGAGTTCGCGGAGTTGCCGCTGGACGATGGTGGTCTGTTCGTTGAGGTCGGCGTCCAGGGTGACTCGGCCCTGCTGGGCGAGAACGGCCGTGTAGTGCTTGGCCCCGTGGAAGGTGACCCGTGAGAAGTCGCCGTGCATGGTCGATCCCCTTAGCTGACAAAGATGATTCCGGCCTCGCAGCCGGCCGGGAGGTGCTCGTTGATCCGGGTGCGCAGGTTGTCCGCGCGCTGCGGTTGGAACAGGTCGTGGAAGACGCCGGGTTCGCTGGCATCGTCGGCAGCGCGGCGGGTGGCCTCGGCGCAGTCCAGGGCGAGCTGGGCGTAGCCGGGTTCGCCGTAGCGCAGGCTGGTGAAGCGCGGGCGGATCCTGGCGGTCACCAACTCGGCCTCCGGTGGGTTGTCGGCCAGGGCCACGTCGGGCTGGCACTGGTGGCGACGCGGGGTGCGTGAGCCGGGTTCGATCCAGCTGAACCGGAGGCAGCCTTCGGCCAGGCGGTCAACGCAGGTCTCGCCGAGCAGGATGGCGTTGTCCACCAGGCCGAGCTGGTGCACCCGGGTGCGGCCGATGACGGTGCTGCGGATGGCGGAGAAAACCGCGTGCGCCGGGCGGCAGTCCGGTCCGGTGACCGCGTCCACTGTGGACGATGTGGCGTCGATGACGCTGTCGGTGCTGTGGATGCGCACGGGTTCGGTGCGGGTTTCGCTCTGGCTGACCCGGATGGTGCCGACGACGCAGTGTTCCAGGGCCAGGCTGGCGGTGGTGTCGATGAGTTCGAGGCTGGGTTCCTCCTCGAAGGCCGGGCGGCAGTGCTCGTCCAGGGACCAGCCGGGCACCAGGGTGCAGTGCCGGAACCGGACCGGGCCCATCGGACCGGAGACGCGCACGCTGCGGCCGGTGATCAGCAGACCGTCCACAGTGAACTCCGGCGGGGCCGGGCAGCAGCCGTCGGTGTCGGTCATGGGTGCGGTGCCGACGATGCGCAACGCGTCCGGGCGGTTGCTGTACCAGTCGAGCAGCCGGACCACCGGGCGGCGGCCCTCGGCGGCGCGGATGGTGAGCTTCTCCCCCGGCAGCAACGGGATGTCGATCTGTTCCTGGTACGCGCCGTTGTCGGTGATCTCGATGATCGCCTGTGGGTGCTTGGCGCGTTCCTGTTGCCACTGCCCGATCGCGTCCATGATCCGTTCGGCGCCGCCTGGTCCGACCGGGTAGCGCTTGATGTGCTTGGGCGGCTTGGTGATCCCGCGGTGGTACTCGCCGCCGCCCAGGTCCGCGGAGAAGCCGTGGTGGTAGGTGACCCAGACACCCGATTCGGGTGCGCCGCGGCTGGCGAAGGCGATCCGGCCCAGCACCGGGTCGATGGCGACCTGACCGCGTTGCGGGCGGTACTTCCAACCGGACAGATCGGCGGCCACGACGTCGGCCAGGGGCACCGGGTTGTCCGGGGAATCCCGGTACACGCACAGGCTTTTGCCGGGTCCGTAGTAGTCGGCGAGGCGTTCGGCGAAGGCGCGACGGCGGAGGAACGCGGGCACGTTCTCCTCTTCGGCGATGTGCGTGCCACCGGGTTCGGGGACCGGTTTGGCGATCAGTGGCAGGTCGTTGCCCAGGATGGAGAAGGTGTAGTGGTGGTAGGCGCGTTCGATGCAGTACGCGGGGGCCTTGGTCACCGCGTACGGGCGCAGCCGCCAGACGAACAAGCCGACGTCGGGGATGTTCGGGCCACCGCGGCGATAGCGGGAATCCGGGCGGGAGACGCGCACGGTGTGACTGAGCGTGTCGAAGGGGCCGGGCAGTCCGGCGGCGCGCACGGCGGGGTCGTTGCCGTGCCGGTCCAGTGCGTCGCCGTGCCGGAGATCGGCGAGACGGCCCCGGCGGCGTCGGCCTCGGTTGGCCCGTTCGTCCACTGTGTACAACCGGACCGGGGTGGTTCCGTGCAGCAGAGCCGAGAACTGGACCGCGCGGGCAGGCCAGTCGGCGACGTCGGCGGCGAGTTGTTCCAGCAGGGCGAGGTTGCCCTTGCGGCGGCGGTTGCGGATGGTGTCGGCCACGTCGCGGCGCGGGGCCAGTGCGGCCAGCAGCGCGGCGGCGCGCTCCGGTGGGAGTTCCTCGCCGGGGCCGCGCAGCGGCTGGTAGCCGACCAGGTCGCCGAGGTAGGGCACCGCCCATTCCTGGCTGGTCTCGATGAACCAGTTGCGGTAGAGCAGATCCAGGTCGGCGTCGAGCAGGTCGGCCTGTTCGGTGATCACCGCCAGCAGTGCGCGCAGCTGGTCGCCGCGTTCGGCGTCCCGGCGCCGGTAGACGCCGGGCAGGAGCTGGAACAACCGGTCGTTGCTGGTCATCGAATCCTCCGCAGGATCAGCGTGTCCGGCACGCCGGGGGTGAACACGGCCAGCTGGGCGGGCCGGATCTCCTGGCGCACCAGCACCTTCGAACCGGTGACCAGGTCGATGCCGGTCAGCTCGGGGTTGAGCGCGGCCAGGGCGTCCAGGGACAGCGACCAGGTCTCGGCGATGCCGGTGAGCGAGTCGCCGTAGCGGACCTCGTGCTCGTGGTGGTCCAGCCTGGCCGCCTCGGCGGGCACGGTGTCCTGGACCTGGTCGAGGTAGCGGGCGATCTGGCCGATCTCGCGTGGCCCGATCTGGTGCGGCACCCCGCTGAAGGCGTCCACGTCCACGTGGTCGACACCGGGCACCGCCTGCATGGTCGCCACCACCTCGCTCAGGTGCGCCGACTGGCCGAGTTCCCTTGCCGCGAAACCGAATCGGTCGAGCAGCCGGGCCCGCAGCCTGCCCTCCACCTCGGGCCATTCGTACTCCGGCCGGACCTTGACCCCGGCGGCGAGGACCAGCACGGTGAGTTCCCGGACGGCCAGGACCACCGGCAGGTTCAGTTCGCCGAAGCGGGTGAGTGAGGCGGCCAGGGTGCGGAAAAGCCCGCTGTGCGGGGCGATCGGCGCGTCCCGGACCCCGGCGATGGTCACGTGCACGACCTCGCGGCGGCCGTCGGAGAGCGCGGTGGCACTGGCCTTGCCGATCCCGGCGCGGGCCTGGGTGAAGTTCTGGTAGTCCGCGACCGAGACCAGGCGGTCCAGGGCCATGGTGCGCAACGGGGTCACCCGGCGGGCGTCCGCCGGTCCGTCCGCGGCCGCGCCGCCGGTGGCCTGGATCGGGTTGACCACCTCGTCCACCCCGGCGGGTCGGGTGGCGGGCTGGTCGATCTTCCCGGCCGGCACATTACCGGCCTCGCCCGCGCCGATCCGGTAGCCGGCGGTGACGTTCTCCGCGCCGGTGGGCACCCTGGCCCCGTGGTGACCGTCGCCGAAGAGCACCGCGGTGGCCCCGTCGGCGACGGGTTTGGTCACGTAGCCCAGGTCGGTCGGACCGAGGTCGCCGAGCAGTTCGGTTTCCCGCCAGCGGACTCCGCCCACCCGCACGGCGAGGGTGTTGCTCGCGCCGAGCGGGGTCTCACTGGGCAGCCAGGTGATCGGCTTGCCGCGCACGGTGAATCGCTGGTTGGGCACGGTGGCGTCGCCGCTGCCGAGCACCTCGGACCTGGTCTCGCCCTGGGTGGCCTCGACCACGTTGCCGTGCACCCGCACCGTGGAGCGGTGGTACTTGTAGGCCAGCGGCACGGCGAGGATGACTGTCGTGTGTGGACGTTCGCCGGGGATGTCGATGTCGGCGCCCTGTTGCACGCCGCCGATCATGACCAGTTCGGCGGCGGTGACCCCGCGCATCCCGTTGGGCAGGTCGGCGCGTTCACCGGCGACGATCAGCCAGCGACCGGTGGTCAGATCCCGGTGCAGCCGGTCGAGTTCGAGCTTCCCGCCGCCGACCGGGCCGAGGATCGGGTCGCCGAGCACGGTGAGCGGTTCGGCCTGGAAGCGCACGGCGGTGAGCCGGACCTGGGCCACGGTGCTGGCGTCGGTGCGCCACGGGCGGTCCAGGGTGAGCACGGTGACGGTGGCCGAGTAGTCCTGGAAGGTAACCACCCGCTTCTCCACCTTGCGCACCTTGACCACCAGTTCGGCGGGTCCGACCGGCGGGCGTTCCAGTACCAGCCAGCTGTCCGGGGCGATGGTGTCGTACTGGGCGTCCAGGGCGAGTTCGGTGGGTTCCCCGGCGCCGATCGGGTCGTACTTGGGTTCGTCGGCCAGGTGCACCTCGCCGCTGCTCGGCGGGGTGGGCAGGGTGAGGCCGAACGGGGAGCAACTCGATCGGAACACCCACAGTCGTTCCACTGTGGACGGTGGGGTGAGGTCGAGGTCCGCCCATGCCTGGTACAGCACGGAGGTCAGGCTCGGGTCGGCAGCGGTGAGCACCCGGACACCGGTGTCGGAGGCGGGTTTGAACGCGTCGGTGACGGCGCGGTCGAGTTCGGCGGACCCGGGCGGCGGCTGGGAGGGCGGGGTGCGCAGCGCGGGCAGCAACCGCACCAGGCCCTCCACCGTTTCCGGCCGGTCCTCCGGCGGGGGCGGCGGGCATTCGTCGACGGGGCAGTCCGCCGCGGCCGCTTTGGCCGCGGACAAGGCGAAATCGGCGGGCGGGTAGCGGTCGCCGAGCACGATGGCGGCCAGCCGGAGCGCGTTGTGCCCGGCCAGCAGCACGGCTTCCAGCCGGTCCAGCCAGTAGGGCGGGGCGAGCACGTTGGCCCGGCCGACGGCCAGGATCTCCGGGATCCGGTACATCGCGCTGTGCAGCACCCGGCGCAGGTCCTGCTCGGCGGTGCCGGGGAGTTCGGCGCCCAGTGGGGTCAGCAGGGTCTCGGTGACGGCAGTGGTGAACTTGTTGCGCGGGTCCCTGGCGGTGGTGACCGCGTTGATCAGCGCGGTGAGGCCGTTCTGGTAGTCGCGGCGCGGGTCCGGCGGCTGGAAGTCGATGATGGTGTAGCCGAGTTCGGGCTGCGGGCGGGCGCCGATGGCGGTGCGCAGGATCGGCGGGTTCTTGGCGCCGAAGTCGAACAGCAGCCGGTTGCCGCCGCTGATGTTGGCGTCAACGCCGTCGACCTCGATCCGCGGCAGGGCCGGGATCTCGCTGATCGCCAGGTCCCTTGGCTGGAAGCGGCGGATGCCCAGGTCGTTCCAGTCGGCCTTGGCCCGCAGGTCCACGCTGGTCTCGAAGCTCTGCGGCGGGGTGCCGACCGCGCTGCTGGTGGCCCGGTTCCCGGCGTCCAGGACGGTGTCCGTGCCGTCGGCCATGGTGTAGGACAGGTAGGCGCTGGCGCCGACCGAGGGCCGCGGCTGGTGGCCGACCAGGCGGCCAAGCAGCCGGATCGACTCGGGGTCGGTGGCGGTGCGCAGGTAGCCCTCGTTGGCGAAACGTTCGGTGTAGAAGCTGAGCACCTCGCCGAGGCAGGCCCAGCCGTCGAGCAGCGCGATGCTGAAATCGTCGGTGTCCCTGGCGGTCAACGGGTCCAGCGCGGGATGCGCGGACAGCTTCTTCTTCGCCGCGTCGAGGAGACCGCGGTGGGTGCCGATCCGGTGGGCGATGGCGGCCAGGCCGGTCCGGTTGTGGATGGGGTTGCCGGTCATCGTCCACCTCGGACAGTCACGGTCAGGCGGCCGTTCTCCGGCCGGGCGGGGTCGTTGTCGAGCTGGGCCACCTCCAGTGCGGCCAGTGGCAGCAGTCCGCGGTCGAGTTCCCCGGCGGGCGGCGCGAACAGGCGTTGCAGCCTGGTGAGCCGGACGCCGCGCACCCCGGGCAAGGCCGCGGCGGTGGCGATGATCCGGCCGGCCCGTACGGGTTCGCCGAAGGTCTGGTTATCCGGGTGGAATAATCCGTTGCCGCCCAACGCCTTCAGCAGGGCGGCCCGGACGTGCGCGTTGACGTGGTTGGCTTCCGCGCACACCTCCAGTGCGACGTCCACCGGTACCAGCTGGGCGGCGCCGACCTGGAGGTCGTGGCCGATCTTGCGGTAGTGCCGGAGGGTGTCCCGCACGGTGTCGAGCAGCTCGGGTGGTGGTTCGCTCTGGCCGAGTGGGTCCACCGCCACCTGGGCCTCGTACCAGCTGCCGTTCCAGCGCAGCGCGGCCGCGGCCCGCTGTACGCCGCGGACCTGTCCGGCCAGGGTGGCGTAGTCCTCGGCGGTGACCGCACGCAGCAGCCGGGTGGTCGGTTCGACCGGGGCCCGGTCGCGGACCTGGCTGACCGGTTCGGGGTTGGTGCCGCCCTTGCCGGGCAACGGGTTGCGGACCCGGTTGATCCCGGCGATGGTGCGCTGCCGGGTGAGCAGGCGGGTGATGGTGTCGCGGCCGACGTTGCCCGCGGTTGGTTTGCCGATCCGGTATTCGGCGGTGAGGTTGTCCTCGGTGCGGGGTGTGCGGCCGTGCCGGTTGTCGCCGAAGCGCAGGTGCAGGCGGCCCTCGTCGTCGAGTTCGCCGACGAAGTGCCGGTCGGCCGGGCCGCTGTCCAGGAGATCCCGGCGCGGGGTCCAGGTGTTGCCGTCCTCATCGCGCAGGAGCACGGCGGGCAGTGCGGTGCGCGGGTCGGTGGGCAGGTTGCGGGCGAGGGGGCCGAGGAACTCGGGGCGGCGCGGGTCGAGTTCGCAGCCCTCGCCCCAGCTCTGCTCCAACTCCCAGGCGATGCCCTCATCCAGCACCACACCGCGGCGGGCGCGGCGGGTGAGCACGTTGATCCGGCGCAGTTTGGCGGCCAGGAACTCGTCGAAGTCGGACAGCAGCCGGACCAGGGTGCCCAGTGGGTCTCTGCCGAGCCTGGCCAGTGGCTTCCGTCCGAACAGGACGGTGAGCCGGGTGGTCTCCGGTTCGGTGAGGGTGCCGCCGTCGCGGACCTTGGCCCACAGCTCGCGGACGAATCCCCTGGCGCGGGCGGGGATGCGGGCGACCAGTCTGGCCTGCTGCTCGGCCACGATCTCCGGTGCGCCGAAGGCGGCGTGCTGGGTGACCGGGCCGCGCTTGAGCACCGGCGCGGGCACGGTGATCGGCTCGCGGGGCAGCAACCGGCCGTGTTCGACCAGGACCAGGTTGCCGCGGGCCACGCTGACCTCCAGGGGCGGGCAGCCGGGTTCGCGGTCGGTGGCGATCAGCAGCGGGAAGGTCAGCGCGTCGGCGCGATCCCAGCTGACCTCCAGGAGTGGTTCGTTGTCGTAGAGCGGATCCACGGCCGGGGTGACCCCGGTCAGCCGCACCACCTGGCGGTGTGCCGGGTCGGCGTCGGCGGGACGACCGGTGGCCGGGCCGGTGATCTCCTCGAACAGCAGGAGATCACCGGGGGCGAGCTGGAGATCGCAGTCCCACAGGGTCGCCGAGGTGGTGCCAGGGGGCAGCAGGGTTTGTTCGCCGCCCCAGGTCCACAGCGAGATCCGGTTGTGCGCCTCGTGCAGGCACAGGCCGTCCGGGGTGAGCGGCTCGAAGATCTCGTAGCTGCCGTCGGGCACGTGCGCGGCGCGGAGCTGGGCCTCGGTGACCGCGGCCTGGCCGGGCAGGATCCCTGGTTTCAGGGTGATGAACCGGAATTCGCCGGGGTTGAGCTGGATCGGGCGGTCGACCTGGAGGTGCACGGCGGTGCGGGCCGCGCAGCCGTCGTGCATCGGGTAGTCCACCAGGCGGACGTGGCGGCGCACCGAGATGCGTTCGCGCGCGGTGTCCAGATATGCCTCGCCGGCCACCGCATCCTGTTTGTAGCTGAGCCGGTCGCCGGTGTAGGCGAGCAGTTCGGCCAGTGCGATGCCGAGGTCGGGCACGCGGCGTTCCCGCCAGTCCGGCACGGTCAGGCTGAGCCGATCGAGGAGCAGCTGCCGGAATCCGGAATAATCCTTGGCCAGGTAGTCGATCGCGGGCGGCAGGTCCGTCCCCTGTGAACTCTCGCCGGGCTTGCAGTCGGCGTCGGTCGGGCAGTGCTGCTTGAACGAGAAGTCCAGGCTGGCGTAGCGCGGGTCGAAGGCGGGATGCGGTTGTCCGGTGGGCACGCCGTCGGGTCCGGCGGTGACCGCGTGCAGGGTGTAAGTGGCAAAGTCCCCTACCCGGTCCAGGTTGAGCCGTACCCGGTCCTCCAGGTCGGGGTCCTCCGGGGAGAGCAGTTCGGCGGTGCGGACCCGGATGCCGGTGATCCGCCTGCCGCCGGTGATCCGGAAGTGCTCGGGGCCGAGGTCCTCGGGGGCCTTGCCGTAGAGCAGCACGGTGAGCACCAGACCGGTCTCGTCGACCTCGACCGCGTCCAGGCCGTTGCGACCGGAGGCGCGCAGCCTGGCTCGCCGTGTCTGTCCATAGTGGAGTGTCTCGGTCATGGGGTCACGCTCCCCTCGATGGTCTCGGTCTGGATCTCGCCGGTGCTGAGCAGCCGGTACCGCAGGGTGACGCTGATCGTGGACTCCTCGGCGAGCACGGTCAGCTCGATCACGGTGAGCACATCGCCGAGGTAACGCTGCAACGCGGCCTGGGTGCTGGCCTGCAAGGTGGCGGCCAGTTCGGGACTGTTCGGCGCGAACACCAGTTCCAGGAGTCCGCAGCCGAAGTCCGGCCGGTTGACCCGCTCCCCCGGTGTGGTGAACAGCAGCTGCTCGATGAGGTCGCGCACGTGGTCGGGGTGGCTGGTCTCGGCGGTGCGGCCGCGGTGGTCGATCTGGTACGGGAAGTCGACGTACATCACAGCCCCCTGACCCGGGCCTGCACGGACAGCACGAGCGGGTTCACCGGCGGCGGCCCGTTGCAGATGGCCGGACCGGGGCCGGCGGGGGTGGGCTGCAACAGCACCGGCGCGCCCATCGCACGCACCCGGACCGCCACGCCCTTCCAGTCCACCATGGTGCAAGGCGGTGGCGGCGGCACGATCGGGCACCCCGTCACCATGATCCGCGCGGCCGAGGTGGCCACCGGCTGACCGTTGACCCGCACCCGGATCTGGCCCGGGTTGGTCACCTCGGCCCGCCCGGCGTGCCCGCAGGTCAGCACCGCACCGGCGTGGAACAGTAGTCCTGGCATGGATTTTCCCCCCTCAGGTGACCTGGAGTGCCGGGCCGTTGACGCTGACCGTGTTACCGGCCAGGGTGATCGTCGCGCCCTTGCCGTTGGACAGCAGGATTCCGGCGTCGGTGATGGAGATCAGCGCGGTGCCGTGCCGCAGGGTGAGGCCGCCGCCGGGGCTGTCGTTGAGCACGATGGCGTTCTGCGCCGAGGTGGCCAGCACCATCACCGGCACCCCCGGCAGCGCGGCGTTGACCTCGGCAGGCACCTCGTGCTTGCCGCCGCGCCAGAATCCCAGCCACACCGCGCGTTCCGGGTCGCCCTCCTCGAACCCGATCCACACCCCGGCCATCGGCAGCGGCCGCACGTAGATGCCGCCTCCGCCAGGGGTGGCCAGGGGGGTGGCGGGTTCGGCCCAGATGGCGGGCAGGTCGCCAAGCACATCGGAGACCTTGACCAGCAACCGGCCCCGGTCCAATGGGTCGATGGCGGAGACCACCACGCCACGGTAGAGGCCGGTGAACTTCGTGCTCTGCTCGATCATGTCGGCACCTGCTGGGTGAGAGAGACGAGTCCGTCCCTGCTGAGGCTGAAGGTCTGCTTGTACTGGCCGCGCTGGAGGTCGTGGGTGACGCTGGTGACGTAGTAGAGGCCGTCGTAGGCCAGGCCCGCGCCGCGCACCCCGACCAGTTCGCGGGAACGCAGGATGTGCCCGTACCGCAACACGTCCAGGCTGCCCTCGGCGGTGACCGCGTCCGCCTCCTTGGCGGTGGCGGCCAGGCCGAGCAGGCTGACCTCGGCGAAGGATTTGTTGGCGGTGCTGGGCAGTGGGGCTTCCTTGAGCTGCGGGGCGGGCCGTAGGGCCAGCGGTGGGCGCAGCAGGCTGAGGTCGGGCACCGAGACGGACCGGGTCAGCTTGGTGAACGGGATGGTGATGTCCATCGTCCACCGGGTGCGGGCCAGGCCGTTCATGGTGAAGCTCAACGATTCCACGTTGGTCGCGGTGCCGGAGTCCACGGTCAGCGCGGGTTGTGGCACGCCGATGCGGATTTCCGGTCCCCAGTAGGCGATGCTGGTGCCGGGCAGCCGGTTGGGGATGAGGTAGAAGGTGTACCCGACCTCGCCCGCCAGCCGCTCGAGGTACTTGAGGTCGGTGTCGGTCTGCACCGCGCCCTGTCCGGCGATGTCGGGGATTTCCGGGATGACCGCGGCCACCGCGCCCGGCAGGATGCCGTACTTGAAGTACTTCTCCTTGGCCAGGATCTTGGCGACCCGGAGTTCCGGTGGCAGGAACAGGTGGTTGTCGCGTTCCTTGACCAGGTCCAGCAGTACCAGCAGGTCCTCGCCGGTGATGGTCAGGGTGGCGGTGCCCGGTTCGGTGCCGGGGTTCATCGACTGGGTGGTGATCACGCCGTCCACCAGCACCTGTGGCAGGCCGCGGACCAGTGCCACCAGGATGATCCGGGTTTCCGGGTCGAGCAGTCCGGCAGGCAGCAGGGTGGTGGTGATCGGCGAGTTCCGGCTGACCGCGAAGGTGAGCTGGAACCCGGTGCGGTCCCGGGCACTGCTGATCACCTTGGCGGACTGCAACGCATCGGTCAGCAGGGCAGGGGCCGGGAGTACCGCGACCTTGCCGAGGTAGAGCTGGAGCTGGAAGTCACCCGCCATCGCCGGTCCCCGGCACACCGTGGGGCAGGGTGATCCGCAGCCGGCGGCCGGGGGTCTCGGTCAGCTCGTCCGGGTCGACCGCGCCGTTGGCATCGGCGATCCGCCAGGCCGCTTCGGCGTCGCCGAGCACCTGGAAGGCGATCACGTCCAGGCGTTCGCCCGGTGCGACCACGTGCTCGGCGATCTGGCTGAGTTCCTTGGGTTTGGGCAGCGGGCGGCGGCGCAGGTGGGTGATCACCCGGCCGTCGGGCAGGGTGTGCTGGGTGGTCGGCACGCCGTGGTAGCGGCTGGACATCGGGATCACGGCTCACACTCCGGGAAGGCTGGGCAGGCCGACCGCGCCGAGCGAGTCGGTGACGAGATCGGCGAACAACTCGCGGCGGGTCTGGTGCCGCAGGTAGAGCTGGCCGCCCCGGTGGTCGAACCCGAGGTCGTCCACGGTGAGCACCTGCGCGCCCACGCTGACCTTGGCGCGGATCGGGTTGAGCGCGGTGTCGAAGGCTTCCTCGGTGACACTGAACTCGGTGATCCGCACCGGCAATACCCGTTTGGCGCCAAGGACGAGCAGGGTCAGCGGGGCTTCCACCGGGGCGATGTCGATCAGCCCGATCCGGGCGTCGTTGTTCTCCCCGGTGAGCTGTTTCACCGTGGGTGAGAAGGACATCTCCAGTGCGGCCAGGATCGGGTGCAGCCCGTGCTCGGCCACGATCCGGTAGCGCTCCGGTTGGTCGAGCTGGTCGGCGGCATCGAACTCGGCGTCGAACTTGTAGGTCTCCTGCGCGGGTCCCTTGAGCCGCAACGATTCCAGCCGGTCGCCAGGGTTGTCGGCGGTCTGCGGGCGCAGGGTGCGGGTGAGCGTGTCCGGGTTGTACTGGAAGGTGATCACCTTCTTCTCCCGGCCCATCCTGGGCTCCACCAACACAAAACCGCCCCGCGCGATCTTCGGCGTGATCCGTCCGGTCATCGCGGCGCTCCTGTCGAACGGGGGGTCAGGTCGATCTCCAGGGTGAATCCGATCTGGAAGTCCACCGGGCGGTCCTTGCCGGGTTCCAGGCTGCCGTTGAACTTCAGCCGGAACGGGTCGCCGAGCTTGCCCAGGGCCGGAATGGCCGAGCCGAGATCCAGGCCGAGGTCGAGCTTCTGCGGCCCGACGGTGACCGAAACCCCGTTGGGCAGCCATTTCGACGGCAGGTCCACGGTCAGGCCGAGCAGCTTGGGCAGCAGGAACTCGCGCAGGTCCTTGTTCTGCGTCATGCCGTACACGGTGACCCCGGCCATCGTGCCGCCGACCACCCCGACCGCGACCCAGCCATCCGCGCGGAGTCCGTTGAGCGCCTCGTTCTTGAGCCGGTCGGCGGTGCTCTTGAGCTGGTTGACCTGACTGGCGATCTCGGGCAACTTCAGCGTTGCCTTGAGCACGGTCTTCCCGGCCTCGGCGTAGCTGTCGCTGGTGCTCGCCTCGCCTTCGGCGGGTACCGGGGAGCGGCCGGACTGGTTCGCCTTGGTCACCAGCGGCGGCTTGTTCAGCGGCGCTTTGGCTGGGGGCAGGGGTTTCGGCGGGGTGAGCGCGGAGTTGAAGGTCAGTGGGTCGATGCCGACCCGCACCGAACCACCCGCGGCGGTGTCGACCTGGGTGCGCAGCAGGTGATTGGCGATCCCGAAGGACACCAGCATCGCGCGCACGGCCTGGACCCGTTGGGTGGCAAGGGGATCGCCGCCGCCGGTGATGACCAGCCGCAGGGTCGGCACCCGGACCAGGTGCCGGGTGACCACCCCCGCCAGCCAGCGTCCGGCACGCTGGTGTGCCGCGGTGACCGCGCTGTTCTCCCGGCCGAAGCCGGTGTAGTGGCCCGCGGCGCTCAGGGTGGCGCGGATCTGTTCGAGGGCCTCGTCGCGGTCCTTGTCCCCAGTCAGCGGGACCGCGCCGAGACCGTCGACCTCGATCGGGCCGAGCGGGGTCCACGCCCTGGTCAGTCCGGGGGCGGGGGCGGGCGCCGGGGTGGCGGGCCGGGTTTGCTGGACGCGTTCTCCTGGCATGTCAGCTCCAGTTCCCGGGTCCGCGGTACTCCGCCGAGTGGTCCTTGTCGTCCAGGTGCATCATGTCGCCGCTCTCCGGGCCGAAATCGGTGCCGCCCCAGCGCAGTCCGCGTGCCCTGGCGGCGTTGACCAGCTCGCGCGGCAGGTCGAGGAAGCCGCCGTGCGGGGTGCGATCGACCTGGCCACCGCCGGTCTTGTCCTGGAACGGGTAGTCCTTGTCGCCGAACACCGGCTGGCCGACGCCGCGCAGGAGGTCGAAGTCCCGCCGGATCTGCTCGATGTTCGGATCCTCCGGCGTGAGCGGGGTGGTGAGCACGGTCCTGGACACCCGGCGGGCCGGGATCTTCGGGTCCTCGGTGCGGATCGCCGCGAAGTAGTCGATCATCGCGTCGTTCTCCTGGGCGATCAGCTCGAATTCCTGGTCCCGGCTGGGTGCTTTGCCGGGCGCGACCAGTCCGGTGTCGACCGCGATCTTCCGGACGCCGTGCACCAGCGCGGAGGCGCGGTTGAGCATGCGGCGGGCGATGCGGTCGTAGACCGGGTCGACCAGCGCCGAGATGCCCTGCTCGCCGTTGGAGTGGGTGACGTAGACGTTGCGGCCCAGGTTGAGGTCCACCGCCCGGCCCCAGGTGTGCATGCCGCCGGAGTAGTAGCCGAGCACACTACGCACCCCGAGGTCGGCGCCGCCGTTGGCGGCCAGCGCGTCGGCCTCGACCTGCTTGAGTTTGCGCAGGAAGCGCGGGTGCACCGGGCCGCGCGCGGCGATGGCCACGCCGAAGACGGTGCCGCCGACCAGTTTGGACCGGTAGTCGGCGTAGTCCGCCGCGCCGAACTCGCGGGCCTTGGCGTCCAGGGCCTCCTGCTTGGCCGCTGCCTCGGCCGCCAGCTCCTCCGCGGTCTTCTTCTTGGGCACCGGCTTTGGCTTCTCGCCCTTGGTCTGCCGGGCCAGCACCGGCGACTGTCCACTTCGGACAATTGGCCTGCGCCCTTCGGCGACGGCCTCGACCGCGCTCCTCGCCTCTCCCTCGGCGTGATCGGACACCCGGCTCACCGGCAGCCCCGGAGTGGGCTGGGCGTTGCCCTGTTGCAGGGTGTGCGCCAGTTCGTGTGCGAGCAGGCCGCGACCGGCCATTGCGGACGGCCGGTAGTCCTCGGCGCCGAAGACGATGTGCTGTCCGACGGTGTAGGCGCGGGCGTCCAGGGCGTTGGCGGCCGCGGCGGCCTCGGGGCCGGTGTGCACGCGGACCTGGCTGAAGTCGGCGTCGAACCGGGCCTCCAGGTCGTGCCGCAGCACCGGCTCCAGGGGCCGCCCGTGGCTGGTGACGGCCGGGGTGCCGGGGTCGCGGGTCTGGTGCGCTCTGGTCATTCGGCACCCCCGCGCACGGCCTGGTGCACGGACTGGGCGATGGCGGTGGCGAGTTGGCCGGGCCGTCCCGTGACGACGGCCCGGCCAACCACCCGGCGACGCCGCGCCGGGGCCCAGCGCCCGGCGGGAGTCGCGGTCAGCAGGCGGGTCAGTTCCGCGTGCACCGCCTCGGTGATCTCGGTGACCTGGTGGGGTTGCGCGACGCCGTCTAGCACCAGGTGGTCGATGCGCAGTTCGATCCGGTCAGCCATGGCGGTTCACCAGCTCGAAATCGCGGTCCTGCACCGGCAGGTCGAGTTTGCGGAACTCGGTGCGGGCGGCGGCCAGCACCACCGGCATGGTGATCACGCCGTCGCCGCTGGCGGCCAGGAAGGCCGCGTTGAGCGCGATGTTGCGCGCCATGCCGCCGCTGACCTGCAGGGTGGCCAGCCGGTCGAAGTCCAGTTCGGCGATCGGGGCCTGCGGCGGGAACGCCTTGCGCCAGATGGCCTTGCGCTGTTCCACCCCTGGGAAGGGGAAGCCGACGATGAAGCGCAGCCTGCGCAGGAACGCGTTGTCCAGTGCGTTGCGCAGGTTGGTGGCCAGCACGGCCAGGCCGCTGTAGGACTCCATCCGCTGCAACAGGTAGTTGATCTCGATGTTGGCGTAGCGGTCGTGGCTGTCCTTGACCTCGCTGCGTTTGCCGAACAACGCGTCGGCCTCGTCGAAGAACAGGATCGCGCCACCGGTCTCGGCCGCGTCGAACAGGCGGCGCAGGTTCTTCTCGGTCTCGCCGATGTACTTGCTGACCACCGCGGACAGGTCGATCCGGTACAGGTCCAGGCCGAGTTCGGCGGCCAGCACCTCCGCGGCCATGGTCTTGCCGGTGCCGCTGGGCCCGCTGAACAACGCGGTGACGCCCAGCCCTCGGGTGATCCGGTCGCCGAAGCCCCAGTCGCTGTGCACCCGGGTGCGGTGCGCGACCTGGTCGGCGATCCGGTGCAGCAGGGTCAGTTCCTCCGGTGGCAGCACGATGTCGTCCCAGCCGACCTTGGGTTCCAGGCGCTGGGCTAGGGCGTCCATCCGCGGCCGGGTCCTGGCCAGGCAGCCCCGCCACAGCGCGCGTTCCCCGCCGCCTGCCAGCGCGCCGAGTTCGCTGATCGCCGCGGTGTCCAGGGCGAACTGCGCGGCCAGCCCGGTGATCACCTCCTCGGGCGCCTTGGGGCCCAGGGCCTGTCGCCAGGCGGCGACGCGCTCGGTGGCGGTGGGCGGGGCGATGTCCACCACCACCGAGCGACGTCCCAGCTCGGGCCGGCTCTCCCTGGTGCCCAACAGCACCGGGCCGCCGATCCTGGACACGAACCGGCCCACCGGGGAAACCGTTGGGGTCTCGGCGGTTCCCGCGGGGTCATCGCCGATGTCCAGGTACAGCGCGAGTGGCAGGAGCGCGGATTCCCGCTGCCACAGTCGAGCCAGCTCGTCGAGCTGTTTCGGTTGGTCCGGCAGCAACGCGGCCGGCATCCGGTAGAGCACCAGCCCCACCTCGGCCGCGGCCCGTTGCGCGATCAGGAGTTTGCTGGGCTCGTCGGCCCCGGCCAGCTGCACCACGGCCCCACCGCCGGAGACCCATTCCGCGCTGACCTGTTCCTGCGCGGCCCGCTGCGAGGGCGGCAGTTCGACCCGCCGGGCTTCCTCCACAATGGACACCAGCGGGTCCAGTCGGTCGTCGAGGTGGTTGAGTCCCTTGAGGTAGCTGACCACCCGCTCGTCGGTGCGCAGCGCACTGGTCACCAGGGGCTGGCCGGGCAACTGGTTGATCTCCAGGAACCGCCAGCGGCGCAGCCCGCGGTGCGGGGCGACCACGTCCCAGGCCGGGTCGGGCAGCACGCTGAGTGCGAGCCCGAAACTGGGGAAGCCCATGCGTTCGTTGCCGTGCGCGAGTGCGCACAGGCTGGTGATGGACGGGTCCAGTTCGGCGGCCGCGCACAGCAGCAGCGTGTCCCGCTCGAACTCCGACAGCCCGAACAGTTCGGCCACGGTCAGCAACGCGGGCCGGTGCTCCCCGGTCGCGGCCTCGGCCCGTACCCGGCTGACCACCTCCAGCTCACGGGTGAGCGCGGCCAGCGCGTTGGGCGGCGCGGGCTGCGGTGGTGGCGGTGTGGCCGGGGTTTCGGGTTCGGGGTCCGCGGCGAACCAGCGGGCCCGGCGGACCTGGGCGGGCGGCTGCGGTGGTTGCGGTGCGGGTGGCGGCGGCGGAGGTGGGGGCGCGCCGCGGCGGAGTTCGATGTGGTGGCGCAGTTTCAGCCGCAGCCAGGCCAGGGAGGCCCCCAGGTAGCGGTCGTTGGCGAGCTGCCAGCCCGGATCGGCGTTCACAGCACGATCACCCGCTGGGTGTCGTCGAAGACCGGGATGACCGGCTCGCGGTCGACCAGGCGGGTGTCCACCCCGTCCACCCGGATCCGGGTCAGGTGGATTCCTTCCTCGGCGAAGGGCACCCGGAACGCCAGGGATCCGGTGGCCTCGCTGAACGCCCGCGGCGGCACGGCCCGCGAGCCCAGCAGCAGGAACACCCGCTGCCCCGGCCGCACCGCCGGTTCCAGGGTGACGGCGACCTCCACCGATCCCTCGGCGTCCTTGCGCCGGTGCACCCGCATCGGCATCCGGCTGGTGATCCGCGGCCCGATGCCGACCGGGATCGCGTTGCTGTGCAGGCGATCCCCCTCGGTGCTGGTGAGCGAGACGGTCGCGGTCCAGAATCCGGCCGGGGTGCGCTCGGCGTCGGCGGGCACCCGGAAACCGAGATGGGTGGCGGATTTCTCGGTGATCGTCGGCTTCACCGGCGTTTCCAGGAGCGGGTGACTCAGGCTGACCTCCAGGTCCGCCCCGGCCAGATTGGTGCCGCGCAAGATGATCGGCTCACCCAGCAGTGCGGCAGGCTGGTCGTGCACGGCCTCGACCGTGTCCAGGGTCGGGAACCCGGTGCCCACCTCGGGCACCGCGATCGGCCCTCGGTCGTCCTCACCGCGGCGCAGCACCGGCACCGGCGCCCGCGACTCGCGTTCGCTCTCGATCAGCACCACCCTGGCCTCGTAGGCCATCGACATCCGGTACGGCGTCTGGAAGGCCGACCACAGGTTGGTCAGCTCGTCGGTCCCGGCGGGCAACGGCGTCACGCTGACCGACTCGACCTCCTCGGCCACCCTGGCGTAGGGGGCCTTGCGGTTCAGCTCCGCGCCGCTGAGCACGGGGTGGTCGTGCAGGGCACGCAACGCCCCGCCGAGCACCCGGTGCGCGACGATCTCGTCCCCGTCCCGGACCACCGGCGTGACCAGGTAGCGCAGCACCAATGGCAGCGGCGGGAACCCGGCCTCACCGCGCCGGGTGGCGTTGGCGGGGAACGGGTCGTTGCGCCAGGCACTGTCCACAGTGGTCTGGTAGAGGAACAGGTTGAGCTGCACCTCGTGCCCGGTGTCGCCGGCCTTGTCCGGCGGCATGGTGGTGGCCCGCACCCCGTCGTACACCCGGTCCACCCCGGACTGGAGGATGCCCTTGAGGATCTGGGTGACCGCCTCGATCACTCTGGCGTTGCTCATGGTCAGCCTCCCTTCCGGGTACGCAGGTAGTCGTCGAGTTCCAGGACGTCGCGGCGGGAACCGTTGGTGCGTGGTGGTTTCGCCGGTTCTGGTTGCTGGGCGCGGATCTCGATCCGGCCGATGGAGATGTGCACGGTGGGACGGCGGGGCTGCCGCACCGGCGGTCCGGTGGTGACGCCGGAGTAAACCGGGCCAGGGGGCACGGGCTGAGCGGCGGCCGGAGCCGCGGGAAGCCGCTCCGCCCTGGCGCCAAAGGGAATCCCGGAGTGGGCCGGAGCGACGGCACCGCCAGGAATGCCTGGCCGGGCGGCGGATCGCCCCTGGACACCGTCGACGGTCGAACTCCCGGGCACCGCCACCGGTTCAGGCGAACCGGGCCGGCCGGGATCGCCCGTCGCGCCGGAGTGCCCCGGCACCGCGGGATGTCCCGGCACCACCGAGGTTCCCGGTGCCGCGAAAGGCCCTGGCACCGCTGGGATTCCCGGTGCCGCCGGATGTCCTGGCACCGCCGGATATCCCGGAGCCGCGGCCTGCCCCGGTCGCACCGGATCCGGCCTGGGTTGGATGCCCGGCGCCGCCGGTGGACGCGACGGCGCCGGGTCAACCGGATGGTCCGGCTCCCGCTGGACGGCCGGACCACCCGGAGCACTGTGCTGGTGGCGGGCGGGCGCGACAGACCCCGGGTGCTCGGCCGGTTGACCCGGCGCCCGCCCGCCATCGGTCCGGGCCAGGCCCGGCCGTTCTTGTGGTTCGTGCCGCAGTGCCACCGGTGTCTCGAACACCGACGGCAGCAGCGGCCGCACCGTCAGGCTGTCCCCGTTGACCAGCCTGCTCACCAAGTCCCCGTTCACCACGCCCCCGCCTCCAGGTAGAACCGCCTGCGTGCCGGGCTCACCGACAGCACCTCGGCCTCGGTCCAGCCGTAGGCCGAGGCCAGGGCGTGGATGTCGAAGAGCAACCGGTGCGCGCAAGCCTCGATCTCGGCCCACAGGTAGCCGCCGACGTCGAAGGGCGCCAGCCAGGCGTGCCCGCACCCGGAGCAGTCCAGCGCCAGGGAGATGTCGGCCTGCGGGTCGACCTCGGGCAGGGCGACCGCGATCGCCTCCAGCACCGAATCCGCCAGCGCCGCAACGGGAATCTCCGTCGCGTCACGCCGGGCCGCGATCACCGTGCGCCGCAGCAACGCCAGCCGGGCGTCACCGGTCTCCGCCGACACCGCGAGCAGGTCCGCGCACCGCAACGGGCGGAACTCCACCGCCACCCCGTCCGCGAGCAGCGTGGCCGACTCCCGCGGTGGCTCCTCGGTGCGCAACTCGGTCACGTCCACGGTCAGCGCCAGCTGCTCCCCGCAGTCCGGGCAGGCCACCTGGCACGGCAGCGCACCACCGAAACCCTTCTCGTGCAAGGACAACAGCAGTCCCTCGCGCTGGCCAACGGTCAGCTCGTCCGGCCGCTCCGCGCCACCGGCGACGGCCAGCGCGAGCGAACGGCGCACGGGTGGCTGGCCGAGCCCCGCCTCCCACAGCGAGAGCACCTCGGCCTCGGTGAGCACCGGCTCAGCCCGTCGGGTCGTCGAAGCTGTTGTCCGCCGGCACGACCACCGAATCGTCGCGCACCCAGCCCTCGTGCTCCAGCTTGATCGACTGGATCAGCACCGCGTTCGCGTTACCGTCCAGATCGGACAGTGGCTTGTACTCCGAGACCCACGCCTTGTGCAGTTCGTAGGAGAGCACCTTGCGGCCGCCGTCGTCGAAGACGTCGATCAGCAGGTCCCGGCGGAAGTCCTTCAGCGAGGTCTCCACCCCGCCCGCGGCGTTGCGGAAGCTCCAGACCTTGTTGGCCCACTTCTCGAACTCCGGATCGAGGGTCACCCCGCGTTCCAGGGTGATGGCCTCGTAGTCGGTGCGGCCGGGCAGTTTGTAGCTCAGCGACGGGTCGCCGCCGGAGCGGTGCTTGACCACCTCGGTGGTCCGGGTGAAGCCGGTGACCTTGGAGATCCCGGCGATGTAGTCGCCGTCGCCGAACTTCACCCGGAACCGGAAGTTCTTGTACGGGTCGACCCGCGTGGTCTTGGGGTTCGCCTGTGGCATGGCCGTGTTCCTTCCTACACCTGGACCTGGCCGGCGAGCTGCTGAATGTTGATCAGCACGAACTCGGCCGGTTTGAGCGGGGCGAACCCGACGAGGATGTTGAGGATCCCGCGGTCGATGTCGTTCTGCGGGTTGTTCTCCCGGTCGCACTTGACCAGGTACGCCTGCTGCGGCGTCTGGCCCTGGAACGCGCCCTGGCGGAACAGGGTGTTCATGAACGCGCCCACGTTGAGCCGCACCGAGGACCACAGCGGCTCGTCGTTGGGTTCGAAGACCACCCACTGGGTGCCGCGGAACAGGCTCTCCTCCAGGAACAGCGCGAGCCGCCGCACCGGCAGGTACTTCCACTGGTCGGCCAGCCGGTCCGCGCCGGCCAGGGTGCGCGCGCCCCAGACCACGTTGCCGGTCACCGGGAACTGGCGCAGGCAGTTGAGCCCCAACGGGTTCAGCCTGCCGTGCTCGGTGTCGGTGAGGTTCGCGGTCAGCTCCTGCACGCCGTTGAGGCTGGCCTCGGTGCCCGCCGGGGCCTTCCAGACGCCGCGCTGGGCGTCGGTGCGGGCCCAGATCCCGGCGACCACGCCACCGGGCGGGAACTCGCGCACCCCGCCCTCCTCGGCCGGGTCGGCCAGGTTGACCCAGGGGAAGTAGGCGGCCACGTTCTTGCGCAGGTCCCTGGCGATGCCGAACGGGTCGCCGCCGTTGGGCGGCGGCGGGTGGGCCGCGTCGACCGCCCTGCTCGCCGTGTTGACCTCCTTGCCGGTCTCCACGATGAACATGGCCCTGCGCTTCTGGCAGTACCCGGCGGCCGCGGGGTAGACCGCGGCGGGCAGGCCGCTCAGTTCGGTGATGCCGGGCAGGTAGAGCATGTTGAAGATGTCGGCGCGGTCCAGCGCCCATAGCCCGGTCTTGGTGTCCTCGTCCCCGGTGTAGCTGGCCGCGGCGAGCGCGCCGCCCGGTTGTCCTCCGCCGAGCGGGGTCGAGTACACCGGCGGCGGGGTGTCGTCCTCCGGCTTGGCCGGTGGGGGCGCCGGAGGCGGGTCGGCAAGCGGGTCGACGCCCGCGGGCGGGTCGGGGTGCTCCAGGGGCCGGACAGTGGGTCCCTCGGTGCCCGTGGGCAGCTGCACCAGCGCCGAGGTCCGCAGCACCTTGTGCAGGGCCCGCGGATCGGCCGCGTTGATCGAGACGTTGAGGTAGCGCTCCTCGGCCCCGGTGTCGTTGTCCCGGACGGTGAGGTTGTAGAGGTTGGCCGCGCCGGTGGCGGTGTCGTGGTCGACCCGGAAACGGATCCGGTCGCCCCAGGTGCCCGCGCCCGCGGCGGTGAGCGTCAGGCTGCTGAAGGTGGCAGTGGACCTGGCCGCGCCCGAACCGACCAGCCGGACGATCTCCGCCTCGCTGCCGCCGTTGAGGTAGAACTGGTAGACCGCGTGGCTCAGCGGGGAGCTGGCGTGCAGGCCGCCGAAGGTGCTGGTGTAGTCGGCGAAGCTGGTGATGTGCACCGGCACGTTGTCCGGGCCGCGCAGCGCGGCGCCGACGAAGGCCGCGACCGAGGTCGACACGCCGGTGATGGTGCGGACCGCGCTCGGCAGCTCGTTGATGTAGACGCCAGGGTAGGTCGGCTGGACCGGCATCACGTCACCCCTGGTCCTGGCCAAGGGCCTGGCGGGCCCCGGCCTCGGCCGCGCCGGTGATCGCGGCCAGGTCCACCTGACGCCCCTGGGCGAGCTGGCCGACCGCCTCGGTCAGGCCAGCGATGCGGCCGGAGAGCTGGCTGATGGTGTAGTCGGTGCGCCAGTCGCTGTGCGAGATCTGGGCGCGGAGATTGGTTTTCCTGCCGGTGTTGTTCGGGTTGTCGAACTCCTCGTTGAGGATGTCGCGCATTGCCCGATAGGCGTCGTCGTAGCTCACATCGTCTCCTTGGTTGTTCAGCCAGCGAGCCACACTCGCCCTGAATCCCGAAATGTCACCTGGCCAGCCGGCCGGATCGATCTTCTTGTTCGTCTTCCGATTCCGGGCCCATTCCTTGTGCGCGATGGCCCATTCCGAACCACGTCCGATATGCCGCAGCAACGCGGCCACGCCACGCGGGTAGGACTCGATCTGGGCCGGGGTCCAGTCATACGGCGGCAGACCGGCCGACTCCGCTTCCACCCCGATCAGATGCGGGTTCGCGTTGTTGAGCGGCAGCCCCGGCCAGTCGCCGTCACCCGCGTGATTGGCCAGGCCGGAGGCGATGACGAGCCAGCTCCCGTCCCGGGCGAGGCCCAGCTGCGCCAATGGTCCCGGGATACCGGGCCTGCCGTTCTGCACGACCGGCAGCGACGGATAGTTCCCGGTGCGCCGTCCGACGGTGTGGTGCAGCAGGACACCGCGCAGGTCGCGCATTCCGTCCGCGCCCCTGGTGCGCCAGCCGTTGACCTCGGAAACACGCAGTCCCGCGCCGCGAAGCACATCGGGCAGCCAAAGCAGTCTTGCCATGTCCCAACCCCCATCCCCTCGCGCACCGGACGTTATGCGTCCAATTCACTCCTGGTGCGGCTTGACACCGAGGGTCGGGGAGAAAACCGGACCCGACAAGGAATTGTTGGATCGGCTGCCCCATCGGGAAGTCGGCCGAGCCTGAAAAGGCGTGCGGGCAGGAATTCCGCTAGGGGTTGTACGTAAATGTACGTATCGATCCCCACCCGATAGAGTGATCCGCATGCGCGTCGATCACCACGACGGCCAGACGGCCTTCCTCGAAGCGCTTTCCGCGCTGCTGGCGGTCTGCGACACCCTGGACGACACGAAAATGCTGGCGGCCAGCCGCTGTCACGGCTGGACGGTCGGCGACGTGATCGCGCACGTGCACCTCGGCCTGCAGGAGATGCTGCTGGGCCTGGTCTCCCCCACCGACGCCGAGCCGGACACCGACGCGGCAGGCTACTGGCAGGGCCGCCTGCCCGGCACCGGCAACGAGGCGGAGCGGATCGGCCAGATCCAGTACGTCCGCAGGCTCACCTCGGCCTACCGCCGCCCCACCGGCCTGCTCGGCCACCTGCGCCCGACCGCGGACGCGGTGTCCAGGATGGTCAGCGCGCTGCCGCCGACCACCGTCCGCTTCCAGGGCAAGATCCTGGCCTCCGGGGACTTCCTGGCCACCTGGGCGGTCGAGGTGGCCGTGCACCACCTGGACCTCAAGCACGAGCTGACCCTGCCGCCACCGGCGCCCACCGCGCTGAAACTGGCCCGCACCACGGTGGAATCCCTGGCGGGCGCGCCGATCCTGCCCGCGCTGGACGACGAGGTGGTGGTGCTCGCGGGCACCGGGCGGGTGCCGCTGACCGACTTCCAGCGCCGCACCGCCGGCCGTTTCGCCGCCCGGCTGCCGGTGTTCGGGTAGTTCGCCGCGCCCGCACCCCGGCCTGGGCGGCCGCGAAATCTCGTTGCGTGCCCACCCCGGGCCCATCGACACTCCCGGCCATGGACACCAGAGCGGGCGGGCCGCGACCGGACCTGGCCACCGGCTGGGCGCTGCGTGCCGCCGGACCCGCCGACGTCGAGGCCATCGCGGAGCTGCGGGCGAGGGTGCTGCGCCCGGATCTGGAACGGCTGGGCCGCTTCGACGAGCACCGGGTCCGGCAGCGGCTGCGGGACTCCTTCTCCGCGCGGCACACCTCGATCATCGAGGTCGGCGGCGCCTTCGCGGGCAGCGTCACGGTGCGCCCGGACGGGGAAACGCGGTGGCTGGAGCACTTCTACCTCGCGCCCGATCTGCAGGGCGGCGGGATCGGCTCGGCCGTCCTGCGCACCCTGCTGGCACGGGCCGATGCCGAGGGCTGGCCAGTCCGGCTGAACGTCCTGCGCGGCAGTGCCGCCCAGCGGTTGTACGAACGCCACGGCTTCACCGTCGAAGCGCAGGACCCGATCGACGTGTTCCTGGTGCGCCGCCCGGCTTACCCGCGTTCGTAGCGCAGCAGCACCACCCCGTTGCCGAAGCTCCGGCTCTCGGCCAGCCGCAGGTCCGCGCTCAGGTCCAGCTCCGGGAACAGCGGGCGGCCCCGGCCCAGCAGCACCGGGTGCACGTAGACCCGGTACTCGTCGATCAGGTCGTGCTGCCGGAACGCGCGGGCCAGGGTGGGGCCGCCGACGCAGATGTCGCCGCCGGGCTGGGCTTTGAGCGCGCGGATCTCGGCCGGGTCGACCTCGCTCTTGGCCGTGGTGTTCCACTCTGTGCTGACCGGGGTGCTGGTGTAGACCCATTTCGGCATGTCCCGCCAGATCCCGGCGAACTCGGTCTCCGCCGGGCCCGCCTCCGGGTTGGCGTCGGCGGTGGGCCAGTAGGCGGCCATCAGCTCGTGGGTGACCCGGCCGTTCAGGAACATGCCCCACGGCCGGATCTGCTCGTTCATGTGCTGGTGCAGTTCCTCGTCGACCCGGTGCCAGTCGATCTCCCGGTCCGGGCCCTCGTAGAAGCCGTCCACGGACATGCCCATCGAGAAGAGGAGTTTTCTCATCGCCCCAGTATGCCGAGATCGACCGACCCGCCGGGGACGACCTTCCGCGTGGCGCGGTAGCTGTAGGCGATGTAGACGACAAGGCCGATCAGCAGCCACAGTCCGAACCGCCACCAGGTCTCGGCCTTGAGGAAGGTCATCAGCCACACCGAGAAACCCACGCCCAGCAACGGGATCACCGGCATGCCGGGGCAGCGGAACCCGCGCGGCAGGTCCGGGCGGCGGTAGCGCATGACCACCACGGCCACGCACACCAGCACGAAGGCGAACAGCACGCCGATGTTGGTCAGCTCGGCCGCCTCGCGCACCGGCAGCAGCCCGGCGAGCACCGCGGCCACCCCGCCGATGATCCAGGTCGCCCGGTGCGGCACCTGGCGGCGCGGGTGCAGCGCGCCGAACCAGCGCGGCATCAGGCCGTCCCGGCTCATCGCGTACCAGAGCCGGGAGGCGCCCATCATGAAGGAGAAGCTCACCGTGACGATGCCCAGCACCGCGCCGATCGCGATCACCGTGCCGACCCCGCCGAGTCCGACCGACTCGAACGCCGCGGAGAATCCGCGCGCCGGGTCGACCTGGGTGTAGTGCACCATCCCGGTCAGCACGATGCAGGCCAGCGCGTAGAGCACCATGCAGATGCCCAGTGACAGCAGCATGGCCTTGGGCAGATGCCGTTGCGCCTGCTTGGATTCCTCCGCCGCGGTGCTCAGCGCGTCGTAGCCGAACACGGCGAAGAACACCGTGGCCGCACCCGCCACCGCACCGCCGAAACCGAAGGGCGCGAACGGTTCCAGGTTCGCACTGTCCACCTGGGTCAGTCCCACCACGATCACCAGCAGCACCACCGCGATCTTGACCACGGTGAGCACCACGTCCACCCGCGCCGAGGTCCTGGTGCCCCGGTTCAGCAACCAGGCCACACCAAGGCAGATCAGCATCGCGACCAGGTCCACCCGGTGTCCCTCGCCGGTGCCCGGCGCGCCCATCATCCACACCGGCAGGTCGATCCCCATGCGCTCCACCAGGAATCCGACGTAGCCGGACATGCCGATGGAGACCGCGGCCACGATCGCGGTGTACTCCAGCAACAGGTCCCAGCCGATGATCCAGCCCACCACCTCGCCCAGCACCGCCGAGGCGTAGGTGTAGGAGGACCCGGCGCGCGGCACCATCCCGGCGAACTCGGCGTAGGCGAAGGCCGCGCACACCGAGGCCGCGCCCGCGATCAGGAACGAGATCAGCACCGCGGGCCCGGCCACATCGCGGGCCACCGCGCCGGCCAGGCTGAAGATCCCGGCCCCGATGATCGCGCCGACCCCGATCAGGGTGAGCTGCCCCAGCCCGAGCACCTTGGCCATCCGCGGCTGCCCGGTCTCCTCCAGCGGTGGCAGTGTGCGCCGGAAGACCCCACGCGGCCCCGTGCCCAGCAATCCGTCGCCCACGTGATCACTCACCCTTCGTGTGCCAGGTCACACCGGTGCCCCGGAGCTTGGCCGCAGAGCAGGCGTGCAGGGAAGGCGACTGAGCGCGACGAACCCTCACGCTCAGGCACAGCAGCGCTCGCGCAAGCACACAATCCGGTGGTGGAATATCCGAAATCGTCTCGGCGGGGTATGGTTCCTTCGTTAGCTTGATTTTTAGCGTCGGAGGATTTGTGGCAACGGGCAGTGTGAAGTGGTTTAACGGCGAAAAGGGTTTCGGTTTCATCGCTCAGGACGAGGGCGGCCCTGACGTCTTTGTGCACTTCTCGGCGATCAACGGGACCGGGTTCAAGGAGCTTCAGGAGGGCCAGAAGGTCACGTTCGACGTGACCCAGGGCCCCAAGGGCCCGCAGGCTGAGAACGTCACCGGACACTGATTTCGGTGGCCTGACGCGAGTCAGGCAAGCCGGGCTGCCAAAGTTTTTGGCAGCCCGGCTTTTTCGTCCCGACTAACCGGGGTGCCCCTCCGCATCGCCTCAACTGAACCGGTGGGACACCCCAGTTAGAGGAGTGTGCATGGGCATCGGCACGCGGGTCGACGACGTGCGCGGCCAGCCGACCGCTCCCGGGCCGCTCAGCCGGGCGCGCGCACGTCCGCCGCGACCGGCCTCCGCGCCGCCCCGGTGAGCCGGGCCCTGGACCGGGACACCCCGGTCGCGCCCACCACCGCGGGCCTGGACACCAGGGTCGCGGCTGGGATGCCGGTGTGTGTGACCAAGGACTCGGCGGGGTGCCCGGCCGGGCCACCGGGCGGTTCGGGCCGGGTGAGCGGTCCGGCAGTCCGGGCGATCCGGCCACCCCGATCAAAGATGAGTGATCGATCAATCATGCTTTCGGCCTCGAGCTGACCCCACCAAGGCCCCAGCGCCCGGCCACAGCCCCCAACCCGCCCCTACCGCTTGGCCGCGTGATGCCGCGCCAGCACCAGCGCCGCGGCCGCCGCGTCCTGCACCCCCAGCCCCACACTGTTGTAGACCACCACATCACTGGGCCGCCGCCGCCCAGGCCGGAGCCCGCACAGCACCTCCCCCAGCGAGGTCAGGTCCCCCTCCCGCAACACCCCGTCCGCCACCGCCCGCATGATCGGCCCCGCGTGCCCGGTCGCCGTCCGCACGTGGTCCACCACCACGTTGTCCGCCCGATCCAGCAACGCCTGATCCAGCTCATGCCGATCCGGCGCGAACGACCCCACGCTCACCACCGTCGCCCCCCGCGCAACCTCCGAGGTCGGCACCACCGGCGTGTGGCTGAGCGTCCCGGCGATCACCAGGTCCGCGTCGCCCACCGCGGCCGCCGCGTCCCGTACCGGGATGACCTCGATGTCCAGCTCCGCCGACAGCTCCTCGGCCGTGGTCTCGCAGCGTCCCTGGTTCGGGCTCCACATCCGGATCCGGCGCAGCTTCCGCACCCGGGCCAGGGCGCGGACGTGCCAGCGGCCCTGTACCCCGGAGCCCAGGATGGCCAGGTCGCCCGCGGTGGGTTGGGTGAGGGCGTCTATCGCCACCGCGGAGGCGGCGGCGGTGCGGACGGCGGTCAGGCCGCCGCCGGCCAGCACGGCGAGGACCTCGCCGGTGAGGGGGTGCAGGACGACCAGGGTCGCGGTGATGGCTGGGAGGCCTCTGGCGGGGTTGTCGGGTTGGACGCTGACGACCTTGTTGACCACGCCGTGGGCGGTGGAGACGCGGCCGAGGTAGCTGAGCACGGTGGAGCCGTCGGGGCTGTCCAGCACCGCCTTCTCCGCGACCAGGCCGCTGCCGTCGCCCAGGGCGGTGAACGCCTGGCGCTGGCTGTCGATCACCCCGTCGAGGTCGAGCAGGGCCGACACCTCGGCCTCGTTCAGCACCACGGGTCCCGCGCTCAGGGTCATGTCCTCCAGTCTGGCCACAAGCCGCGTTGCTCGGCCACGTGGTTACTACCTGTGTCCAGGGTCCCCGAGGCCAACTCTCCGTGACGCTGAGGACGAGCAAGAGTGCGCGTTGGGTGGCTTGCCCGCCCCGGCCCGGCCCCTACGGTGATCTGGTGGACACGACGACGTTGGCCTCGGTGGCATCGGTGATCGACGGCAAGACCCCGACGAGCGGAACCGAATACCTCTCCCGCAACCCCGCCGACCTGGCCGACGTGGTCGCCGCGGTCCGGCTCGGCCCGGCCGAGGACCTGGTGGAGGCGGCCAGGGTGGCCCGGGTCGCGCAGGCCGAGTGGGCTCAGGTGCCCGCGCCGGTGCGCGGCCGGGTGATCGCCAACCTGGGCCGGCTGGTCGAGGCGAACCAGGAGACCCTGGCCCGGCTGGTCACCAGGGAGATCGGCAAGCCCTACGCCGAAGCGCTCGGCGAGGTGCAGGAGATCGTGGACACCTGCGACTTCTTCCTCGGCGAGGGCAGGCGCCTGTACGGGCAGACCGTGCCCAGCGAGATGCCGGACAAGCAGCTGTTCACCTTCCGGGTGCCGGTCGGCGTGGCCGCGATCATCACCGCCGGCAACTTCCCGGTCGCGGTGCCCTCCTGGTACCTGGTGCCCGCGCTGCTGTGCGGCAACGCGGTGGTGTGGAAGCCCGCCGAGTACGCCGCGGCCAGCGCCGCCGCCTTCGCCGAACTCGCCTGGCGCGCCGGGGTTCCGGCCGGGGTGCTCGGCCTGGTGATCACCGACGGACCGTCCACTTTCGACGGTCTCAAGCTGGCACTGGAGCAGCGGCTGGTGGACAAGGTCGGCTTCACCGGGTCCAGCGCGGTCGGGGAGCAGATCGGCGAGCTGTGCGGCCGCCACCTGCAGTCCCCCTGCCTGGAACTGGGCGGCAAGAACCCGATGGTGATCACCGAGGACGCCGACCTCGACCTGGCCGTGGAGGGCGCGTTGTTCTCCGGCTTCGGTTCGGCCGGACAGCGCTGCACCTCGCTGGGCACGGTGATCGTGCACGAGGACGTGCGCGCGGAGTTCACCCGCCGCTTCGACGCGGCCGTGCGCGCCGCGACGGTCGGCGAACCGCACGGCCCGATCCTCTACGGGCCGTTGCTGGACCAGAAGTTCGCCGACTCCTACGAGTCCACATTGGACTGGATCCAGCCGCACCACACCGTGCTCGGCTCCACCGCCACCGGCCGGATCACCGCCGAGAACCCGCGTGCCGGCTTCCACGGCGAGGCCGGGACCGGGCTGTACTACCACCCGGTGATCGTGGACGGGGTGCGCCCGGACGACCGGATCTTCCTGGAGGAGACCTTCGGGCCCATCGTCGGCATCATCGGCTACCGCGACTTCGAGCAGGCCGTCGAACTGGCCAACAAGCCCGGCTACGGCCTGTCCTCCGCCATCTACACCACCGATCCGACCAAGGCGTTCCGGTTCCGGCAGCTGATCGGCGCCGGCATGGTCAGCGTCAACAACTCCACCTCCGGCGCCGAGGCGCATCTGCCGTTCGGCGGCAATGGCAGCTCCGGCAACGGATCCCGGCAGTCCGGCATCTGGGTGCTCGACCAGTTCACCCGCTGGCAGTCGATGAACTGGGACTTCTCCGGCAAGCTGCAGAAGGCGCAGATGGACGTGGCGACGGTGGAGCCGGAGCTGGGCTACCGGCTGCCCGAGCACTGGGCCGGGCGGTGACCGGCCGCGCCCCGCTGCCGGCGGCCGCCGACGTGGTGGTCGTCGGCGGCGGGGTGATGGGGGTCAGCGCGGCCTTCCACCTGGCCGAGGCCGGGGCCCAAGTCCTGCTGCTGGAACGGGACGAGCTGGGTTCGGGCAGCACCTGCCGGGCCGCGGGCGGGGTGCGCGCGCAGTTCTCCGACCCGGTCAACATCGCCCTGGGCCTGCGCAGCCTGGCCGCGTTCGAGAACTTCGCCACCCGGCCGGGCGGGGAGATCGACCTGGCCCAGCACGGCTACCTGTTCCTGCTCGACGATCCGGCCGACGTGGCCGCGTTCGAGGCCAGTGTGACCCTCCAAAATGGACTCGGCGTGCCCAGCCGGATGCTCGATGTGGCCGAGGCGAAACGACTCTCGCCGCTGATCGACACCGAGGGTCTGCTGGCCGCCGCCTACTCCCCCACCGACGGCCACTGCACCCCGGAGGCCGTGGTGCAGGGCTACGCGCGGGCCGCCCGCGGGCTCGGCGCGACCATCCGGCGGCAGTGCGCGGTCACCGGGATCGACACCGTGGACGGAGCGATCCGCGCGGTGCGCACGGACGAGGGGGCCGTGCGCACCACGACGGTGATCTGCGTTGCCGGGGCCTGGTCGGCCGCGGTCGGCGCGATGGCCGGGGTGGACCTGCCGGTGCGGCCGTTACGCAGGCAGATCCTGGTCACCGAGGCGATCCCGGACCTGCCGCCGGAGCTGCCGATGACCATCGACTTCGGCAGCAGCTTCTACTTCCACGGCGAGGGCGCCGGACTGCTGATGGGCATGTCCGATCCGGACGAGCAGTTCGGATTCCACCTCTCCCGCACCGATTCCTGGCTGCCACGACTGGGCGCGGCGGTGTCCCGGCGGGCGCCCGCGCTGACCGAGGTGGGCATCGCGCACGGCTGGGCCGGGCTCTACGAGATCACCCCGGACCACAACGCGGTGGTCGGCGAGGCGGAGGGGGTGAGCCGGTTCCTCTACGCCACCGGCTTCTCCGGCCACGGCTTCCTGCAGGGCCCCGCGATCGGCGAGGTGCTGCGCGACCTTGTGCTGCACCGGGATCCGGTGGTGGATGTGTCCGCTTTGGACGTTCGCCGGTTCGCCGAGGCCGCGGTCCGGCCCGAACACAACTGCGTCTGAGAGGAACCCTGGGTGGACCTGCACGAGTTCGACGAGTGGGGCCCGGAGAAGATCGTCAGCGTCTCCGACTCGCGCACCGGGATGCGTGGCGTGCTGGTCATCGACAACACCGCCCGCGGCTCCGGCAAGGGCGGCACCCGGATGGCGCCTGGCGTCACCGTCGCCGAGATCGCCCGGCTGGCGCGGGTGATGACCTGGAAGTGGGCCGCGGTCGACCTGTTCCACGGCGGCGCGAAGGCCGGGATCCGCTGGGATCCCAGCAGCCCGGACAAGGAAACGGTGCTGCGCGCCTTCGTCCGGCGGCTGGCCGACCAGATCCCGTCCAGCTACGTGGCCGGGCTGGACATGGGCATGACCGAGGCGGACGCGGCGATCATCCAGGACGAACTGGGCGACCGCGGCGCGGCGGTCGGCGTGCCGGAGGAACTCGGCGGCGTGGCCTACGACAAGATCGGCGTCACCGGGCACGGCGTGGCCGAATCGGTGGACGCGGCCCTGCACCTCCTCGAGCGCCCCACCGCGGGCAGCCGGATCTCGGTGCAGGGCTTCGGCGCGGTCGGCCTGGCCGCCGCCCGCCGCCTGCACGAACTCGGCGCGGTCGTGGTCGCCCTGTCCACCACCGAGGGCGCCGTGCACGACCCGAACGGCCTGGACGTGCCGCACTGGCTGGCATTGCGGGCCGAACACGGCGACGCCTGCGTGAAACTCGCCCCGGCCGCCCAGCGGATCGCCGCGGGCGCGGAACTCCTGGTCGACTGCGAGGTGCTGATCCCGGCCGCCATCCAGGACGTGATCGACGAGCACCTGGCCGGGCGGATCAAGGCGAACCTGGTGGTGGAGGGCGCGAACCTGCCCACCAGTCCGGCCGCCGAGGCCCTGCTGGCCGAACGCGGGGTCGCGGTGGTCCCGGACTTCATCGCCAACGCCGGCGGCGTGGTCGCGGCCGCCTTCGCCATGGACGCCCGCTACTCCCCGTTCCGCCCCGACCCGGCCGCGATCATGGCCACGGTGGCGGCCAAGATGCGCGCCAACACCGAACTGGTGCTCACCGAGTCCCGCCGCACCGGCGACCTGCCGAGGACCGCGGCGATGCGGCTGGCCCAGGACCGGGTGCGCACCGCCATGGCGTTGCGCGGCCGCCTGCCCCGGGTCCGCTCGGCAGAATGACCGGCATGGCGACGATCTACCACAACCCCCGCTGCAGCACCTCCCGCAACACCCTCGCGCTGCTCCGCGAGTCCGGCGCCGAACCGACCGTGATCGAGTACCTCAAGACCCCGCCGAGCCGAGCGGAACTGGCCAAGCTCATCGCGGACGCCGGCCTCACCCCCGCTCAGGCAGTGCGGCGCAAGGAAAAGCTGTTCACCGAACTGGCCCTGGCCCAAGCCGACGACGAGGCACTGCTGGACGCGATGACCGAACACCCAATCCTGATCGAGCGCCCCTTCGTCGTCACCGCCAAGGGCACCCGCCTAGCCCGCCCCATCCAACAAATCGAGCAGATCCTCTAACCCTGCCCCCGTGTTGGCCGTTCTCGTACGGTGTGTTGGCCGAACTGGACGGTGTGTTGGCCGTTATGGGCGGTGTCTTGGCCGTTATGGGCGGTGTCTTGGCCGTTCTCGTACGGTGTCTTGGCCGAGTGGGCGTACAAGTTCGGCCAACACCGTGTACGACAACGGCCAACACGCCGGCGAGCCACGGGCTGGGCCGCTGGCCGCGGGCCTAGCCGCCTTCGGCCAGGCGTTTGATCGCGGACAACCGGCTGTCCCAGTCCGCGGCCACCCGGCGCATCCACTCCGCGGTGGCCAGCAACGCCTCCGGGCGCACCGCGTAGCGCACCTCGCGGCCCTGCCGTCCCCCGGACACCAGTCCGGCGCGGTCCAGGACCACCAGGTGTTTCACCACCGCCTGCCTGGTCACCGGCAGGTGCTCGGCCAGGGTCGTCGCGCTCGCCGAGCCCAGGCGGGACAGCCTCTCCAGCAACTGTCTGCGCAACGGGTCGGCCAGCGCGACGATGACCTCGTCGACCTGGTCGGTCATGCCGCGCGCTGGACGTACTCGATCAGCTCGTCCAGCTCGGCCTTCCAGCCACCGGTGTTGTCCTGGTGTTGCTTGACCTGCCGCTCCTCGGACACCGCCAGGGAGGCGAAACCGGTTTCCACCACGGTGAGGCTGGTCCCGCCCCCATCCTCGGCGAGGGTGAACTCGACCAGCGTGGTCTTGCCGGCCTCGACCGGGCCTTCGTCGACCATGTTCCACCGGTAGGAGAAGAAGCGCGGCGGCTCCACCCGTTCCAGCACGGCCCTGGTGGTGCCGTACTCGGTCCAGCCGAAGGTGGCCGAACCACCGGGTCGCAGGTCGACCTCGGCGGTCTGGCCCAGCCACTGGGCCAGGTGCGCGGGCTCGGTGAGCACCGCCCACACCCGTTCCACCGGCGCGGCGATCTGGATCTGACGTTCGATGCGGTCCATTCGACTACCTCCTCTAGGCGCAACCCCAGAGTTGCACATCCTCGCCCGGGGTGCAACTCTTCGGTTGCAGATCCTCGGTAGGGGGTGCCGAGGCGTGTCCGATCTCCGTAGAGTCGCGCAATGCTCAACCCGATCCATTTGCGGACTCTGCGGGAGTGCGTGCGCACCGGATCCTTCGCCGAGGCGGCGCGGAACCTGGGCTACACGGCCTCCGCGGTCTCCCAGCAGATGGTGCTCCTGGAACGCGCGGTCGGCGCGCCGTTGTTCGAGCGCTCCGCGCGCAGCGTGCGGGCGACCGCGGTGGCCGAACTGCTGGCCGAGCGCTGCGGCGCGGTCCTCGGCGCGTTGTCCACAGTGGAGCGCGAGGCGAAAGCCCTGGTGGCCGGGGACGCGGGCACGTTACGCCTGGCCAGTTTCGCCACCGCCAGCGCCAAGGTGCTGCCGGTGGCACTGGCCGCCATCGTGGCCGCCCGTCCCAACGCCGAGGTGCACCTGGACGAGGGCGAGCCGGACGAGGTCCTCGGCGGCGTGCTGGAAGGCACCCTGGACGCCGCGGTGGTCTTCGCCTACGACCTCGACCCCCGGGTGTGGCCGGTGGAGTTGCGCAGCACCGAACTGCTCGCCGAACCCCTGGCCATCGCCCTGCCCGAATCGCACCGGCTGGCCAACGGGCAGGAGGTCGACCTGGCCGAACTGGCCGGTGAGCGCTGGATCTGCACCAGGGCCGACACCGCGGGCGCCCGCTCGCTGAGCCGGATGGCCACCGCGGCCGGGTTCGACCCCGGCATCATCTTCCGCAGCAACGACTACGGCGTGGTCGCCGAGCTGGTCGCGCGCGGCCTCGGCGTGGCCATGATGCCCCGGCTGGCCGTGCCCGACCACGGCGTCCGGGTGCTGCGCCCCGCGGGCTGGCAGGCGTTTCGCCGGGTGCTGGTGCTGCACCGCCCGCAGAACAGCAACCCGCTGCTGCCCCTCGCGCTGGACTGCCTGGCCCGTTCCTGCGCCGACCTGCGCACCCGCTGGACGCCCTGACCTGCACCGACCGTGGGGCGGTCGGCGGGCCCACAGCTGCGATGACAGAATCGGCGGCATGACCAAGGCACGTCTGGAAACCAACCACGGCCCCATCGTTCTGGAACTCGACGCCGTCAAGGCGCCCAACTCGGTGGCGAACTTCGTGGAGTACGTGAACAAGGGCCACTACGACGGCACGATCTTCCACCGCGTCATCAGCGGCTTCATGATCCAGGGCGGCGGGTTCGAGCCGGGCCTGAAGCAGAAGCCGACCAGCACGCCGATCAAGAACGAGGCCACCAACGGCCTGAAGAACTACCAGTACACCGTGGCGATGGCGCGCACCGGCGACCCGCACTCGGCCACCGCGCAGTTCTTCATCAACACCGTGGACAACGAGTTCCTCAACCACACCTCGCCCACCCCGAGCGGCTGGGGTTACGCGGTGTTCGGCAAGGTCGTCGAGGGCACCGAGACCGTGGACGCGATCCGCGGCGTGGCCACCGGCACCACCGGCGGGCACCAGGACGTCCCGAAGGCCGATGTGGTCATCGAGAAGGCCAGCATCGTCGACTGACCAGCGACCCTGTCCCCGGCCGGCGCCCCATTCACCGGCCGGGGAACGTTGGCTCAGCCCTTGACCAGCAGGTCGACCCCGGTGGCCTCGGCCGAGTAGGCCCACAGCCGGGCCGCCGAGTCCGGGTCCACCGCGTAGGCGGCCACGCCGGTGCGGTCCTCCGCACTGCCGCCGATCCCGGCGATCTCGCAGTCGTCCAGGTACACCCCGCCCAGCCCCGCCAGCCGCGGCGAGGTCGCGGCCCACACCTGGGTCGCGGCGCCCTGCGGCGGCGTCTTGAACGAGGGGTCGACCGGGTTGCCCTCCGCATCCGCCCAGCCGTTGGCGATCTGCTCGGCCAGCGGGATGTGCCGGGCCAGGTTGGTGTAGATGCCGCCGGGGTGCAGGGCGAAGGCGCGCACGCCGTGCTCGCGGCCGATCGCGTCCAGGTGCACCGCCATCAGCACATTCGCCGTCTTGGACTGGCCGTATGCCTGCCACTTGTCGTAACCGGTGGCGAAGTGCACGTCGTCCCAGCGGATGTCGGAGTAGTGGTGCCCGCGCGAGGACACCGAGACCACTCGCGCCTCCCGCCCGGCCAGCGCCGGCCACAGCCGGTTGACCAGGGCGAAGTGCCCGAGGTGGTTGGCCGCGAACTGGAGTTCCCAGCCCGGCCCGACCCTGGTCTCCGGGCTGGCCATCACCCCGGCGCTGTTGATCATGATGTCGATGCCGCGGCCGGAGGCGAGGAAGGCATCGGCGAAGGTGCGCACGCTGTCCAGGTCGGCCAGGTCCAGCGCGGCCACCTCGGCCTCCTCCCCCAGGGCCTCGGTGGCCAGGATCGGACGCCGGGCCGGCACCACGACGTGCGCGCCCGCCGCGACCAGCGCCCTGGTGGTCTCCAGGCCGAGACCGGAGTAGCCGCCGGTGACCACGGCGAGTTTGCCGGTCAGGTCGATGCCCTCGAGCACGTCGGTGGCGGTACTGCGGGCGCCGAACCCGGAGCCGATGGGCTGCTGTGGGGTTGTCATGGCGGCGACGCTATGGCTTGGAGCGCGCTCCAGGTCAAGTGCTCCATTGTGGACGGTCGACCCGGTGTTCGAGCGGACAGTCGAACATCAACTTACAACGTTGTACACTGGAGTCCTGCGACCGTGTCCTCAACCGTAACGGGAGCCCTGGTTTCGTGACCGCCGCGCATCTCGCCGCAGCCGACCACCCTCGCCCCCAGCTCGTCCGCGATCCGGACTGGGCTGATTTGTCCGGTCCGTGGGGGTTCGCCCACGACGACGCCGACACCGGCCTATCCGCGGGCTGGTTCCGCACCGCCGATCCGTTCGACCGCACCATCACCGTGCCCTACCCGCCGGAGTCCCAGCGCTCCGGCATCGCCGACCGCGGGTTCCACCCGGTGGTCTGGTACCGCCGCGAGTTCACCGCCCAGCCGCCCGAGCCCGGCCGCGCGCTGTTGCTGCACTTCGGCGCGGTGGACTACCGCGCGACCGTGTGGGTCAACGGCCACCAGGTCGGCGCGCACGAGGGCGGGCACGTCGGCTTCTCCCTGGACATCACCAGCGCACTGGCCGCCGGCGGCGCGCAGGTGATCACCGTGCGGGCCGAGGACCGCCCCCAGGACGTGGCCCAGCCGCGCGGCAAACAGGACTGGGCGGCCGATCCGCACGTCATCTGGTACCACCGCACCACCGGGATCTGGCAGCCGGTGTGGCTGGAGGAGGTCCCGGCGCTGCGGTTGGACTCGCTGCACTGGACCCCGGAGGTGGCGGCCCGGCGGGTGCGCTGCGAACTGGCGCTCAACACCTGGCCCGCCGAGGCGCACACGGTCGAGGTCGAGCTGAGTTTCGACGCGGAAGTCCTGGCGGTGCAGAGCTTCCGGCTCACTGACCGGGAACTCCAGTGCGATATCGCCATTCCCGCGCTGCGCAACGCCCAAGACCTCGACCGTCTACTGTGGACACCCGAGAACCCGCACCTGATCGACGCCGCGGTGCGGTTGCGCCGGGCCGACGGCAGCCTGGTGGACGAGGTCGCCGCCTACTTCGGCCTGTCCAGTTTCGGTACCGCGGACCGGCGGTTCCTGGTCAACGGCCGCCCGTACTTCCTGCGCTTCGCGCTGGCCCAGAACTACTGGCCGGAATCGCACCTGGCCGCCTCCGCGCAGGAGCTGCGCCACGAGGTCGAACTGGCCAAATCGCTGGGGCTCAACGGGATCCGGGTGCACCAGAAGATCGAGGACCCGCGTTTCCTGTACTGGTGCGACCGGCTCGGGCTGCTGGTGTGGGAGGAGATGCCCAGCGCGTTCGAGTCCGGTCCGACCACCGCGCAGCGGCTGCTCGCCGAGTGGCCGCGGGCCATCCACCGCGACCGCAGCCACCCCAGCATCATGGCCTGGGTACCGCTGAACGAGAGCTGGGGCGTGCCGGACATCGGCACCGACCCGGCCCAGCGTCACCTGGCCCTGGCCCTGTTCCACCTGACCAAATCGCTGGATCCGTCCCGCCCGGCCATCGCCAACGACGGCTGGGAGATCACCGGCGGCGACTTCTGGGGCGTGCACGACTACCACCAGGACCCGGACACCCTGAAAGCCCGCTACACCAGGGAGAACCTGGAGCGCGGCCATTTCACCGAAGGCTGGCCCAACTCACGCAGGCTGCTCCTGGACGGCGAGCGCTACGCCGAACAGCCGATCATGCTCAGCGAGTTCGGCGGGGCCACCTTCACCCCGGCCAACGGCGAGGAGGTCTTCGGCTACGGCTCGGTCGACTCCGCGCAGGAGTACGCCGAGATGCTGACCGCGGTGATCGGCGCGGCCCGTTCCGGCGGCCTGGCCGGGTACTGCTTCACCCAGCTCACCGACACCGAGCAGGAGACCAACGGCCTGCTCGACGAGCACCGGGTGCCCAAGATCCCACTCGATCGGCTGCACTCGATCCTGTCCCGCAACCCCTAGCCCCAGCCGTCGTTGTGCTCAGCGCGAAGGTCCGTCGGCCTGGCGGACTTGGGTCCGTCCGGGCCGCCGGGCCATGCTGGACTTCCGGTGCGAGATGAGCGGAGAGACGATGCCCGAGCGGATCGACCCACTGGAGTTGCTGTCCGCGAACGGGCTGCTCAGCGAGGAGGAGCGGCTCATCCAGGACACCGTCCGGCGGTTCGCCGAGCAGCGGCTGCGCCCGGTGATCGGCGACTGGTTCGAGCGCGGTCACTTCGACCCGGAGCTGGCGCCGGAGTTCGGCGAACTCGGGCTGCTCGGCATGCACCTGCAGGGCTACGGCTGCGCCGGGTCCAGCGCGGTGGCCTATGGGCTGGCCTGTTTTGAGCTGGAGGCGGTGGACTCCGGGTTCCGCAGCTTCGTCTCGGTGCAGGGCTCGCTGGCGATGTACGCAATCCACCGGTGGGGCTCGGAGGAGCAGAAGCAGCGCTGGCTGCCGGAGATGGCCGCGGGCCGGGCGATCGGCTGTTTCGGGCTCACCGAACCCGATCACGGCAGTGACCCTGGCAGCATGCGCACCACCGCGAAACGCGATGGCACGGACTGGATCCTCAACGGCAGCAAGATGTGGATCACCAACGGCAGTGTGGCCGACGTGGCCGTGGTGTGGGCGCAGACCGACGAGGGCGTGCGCGGTTTCCTGCTCCCCCGCGACACTCCGGGCTTCAGCACCCGCAAGATCACGCACAAGCTGTCCCTGCGTGCCTCGATCACCTCCGAGCTGTTCTTCGACGACTGCCGGCTGCCCGCCGACGCCCAGCTGCCAGAGGCGGCCGGGCTGCGCGGTCCGTTGAGCTGCCTGAGCGAGGCCCGCTTCGGCATCATCTTCGGCGCCCTGGGCGCGGCCAAGAACTGCCTGGACACCGCGATCGAGTACTCGACCACCCGCACCCAGTTCGACCGGCCGATCGCCGGATTCCAGCTCACCCAGCAGAAACTCGTCGACATGGCCCTGGAGGTGCAGAAGGGCTTCCTGCTCGCGCTGCACCTGGGTCGGCTCAAGGACGCGGGCCAGCTACACCCGCGGCAGGTGAGCATCGGCAAGCTGAACAACGTGCGCGAGGCCATCAAGATCGCCCGCGAGGCCCGCACCATCCTGGGCGCCAGCGGCATCACCCTGGAGTACCCGGTGCTGCGGCACGCCAACAACCTGGAGTCGGTGCTCACCTACGAGGGCACCAGCGAGATCCACACCCTGGTCCTCGGCGAGGCGCTCACCGGCACCCCGGCCTACCGATGACCCACCCGGTAGACCAGAACTTCCTCGACACGGTAAGGAATACGCTCACGGCACAGTCCACAGTGGACCTCCCACTGGGCCTGACCGCCGAGAAGGCCCTGACCCTGTTCGACGCCCAACTCGGCAGCCGCCACCTGGACCTCGCCGCGCGTGCGCTGGGCAGCAGTGGCGAGGGCTTCTACAGCATCGGCTCCAGTGGCCACGAGGGCAACGCGGCGGTCGCCGCCGCCCTGCGCGTCACCGACCCGGCCCTGCTGCACTACCGCTCCGGCGCCTTCTACCTGGCCCGCGCCGCCCAGCAACGCGGATCCACGCCACTGCGCGACGTCCTGCGCGGCATCACCGCCTCCGCCGCCGAACCCATCTCCGGCGGCAGGCACAAGGTCTTCGGCCACCGAGCCCTGTCCGTGATCCCGCAAACCTCCACCATCGCCTCCCACCTGCCGCGCGCGGTAGGCGTGGCCTTCGGCATCGAACGCGCGAAAAAGCTGGGCCTGCCCACTGAATGGCCGCAGGACGCCATCGTGGTCTGCACCTTCGGCGACGCCTCCGCCAACCACAGCACCGCCACCGGCGCGATCAACACCGCCACCCACTGCGCCTACCAGAACCTGCCGCTGCCGATCCTGTTCGTCTGCGAGGACAACGGCATCGGCATCAGCGTCCGCACCCCCAAGGACTGGATCAAGGCCGCCTACGGCAATCGCCCCGGCCTGCGCTACTTCGACGCCGACGGCACCAACCTCCCAGAGGCCGCCCAGGCAGCGGCCGAAGCGGCCACCTGGGTCCGCACCCGCCGCGCCCCCGCGTTCCTGCGGCTGCGCACGGTCCGCCTGATGGGCCACGCCGGCTCCGACGTCGAATCCGCCTACCGAACCCAGTCCGAGATCACCGCCGACCTCCCCCGCGACCCAGTACTCCGCACCGCCCTCCTACTGGCCGAACACGGAGTCCTGCCCCCAGCGGAAATCCTCACCCGCTACGAATCCAAACGCACCGAAGTCGCCACCCTGGCCGCCCAAGCGACCAACGAACCCAAACTCACCACCACCGCCGAGATCCTGGCCCCCCTGGCCGCTCCCCGCCTCCCACCACCCCCCGCCACGGCACCCGCCCACGCCACCGCCATTCCCGCACACCCCGCCACCGGGCCAACCCCGCCACCACCGGCGACCACCGGCTCCCCACTGCCGGGCCCGCCAACCACCCCACCCACCCAGCCGAGCCCCGCAACCGCAGGGTCCGCCCCACCCCCCACCTCAGCCGCACGCCCCCTCGCACCACCCACCCGCGCCACCACCGAACCCCTCACCCTCGCCCAGTCGATCAACCAGGCCCTGGCCGACCTGCTCACCCAGGACCCCGCCACCCTGATCTTCGGCGAGGACGTCGCGACCAAGGGCGGCGTCTACGGCGTCACCCGCGGCCTGCGCAAGGCATTCGGCGCGGCCAGGGTCTTCGACACCCTGCTGGACGAGCAGACCATCCTCGGCACCGCACTGGGCACCGCCCTCACCGGCTTCCTGCCCATCCCGGAGATCCAGTACCTGGCCTACCTGCACAACGCCGCCGACCAACTCCGCGGCGAGGCCGCCACCCTGCGCTTCTTCGCCAACAACCAGTACCGCAACCCGATGATCGTCCGCATCGCCGGCCTGGCCTACCAGAAGGGCTTCGGCGGCCACTTCCACAACGACAACTCCCTGACCGCCCTACGCGACATCCCCGGCCTGGCCATCGCCGTCCCCGCCCACCCCTCCGACGCCGCCCCCCTGCTCCGAGCCTGCGCCACCACAGCCCGCCACCACGGCACAGTCACCATCTACCTGGAACCCATCGCCCTGTACCACACCCGAGACCTGCACACCCCCGGCGACAACGCCTGGCTCAGCCTCGCGCCACCCCCGGCCCCAGCCACCACACCCACGCACCCCGGCCCCGATCTCGGCCCCAGCCCCGCACGTGCACCGGCACCTGCACCCGTGCGCACGCACGCCAGCACCGCAGCCACGCCCACGCCAGCAAGCACCCCGACCGCCGGCACCGCGACCGCGAGCACTACACCGGCGCACGCCGACGCCGCTCCGGCGGAGTTCGGCCGCGCCCGCACACACGGCGACGGCACCGACCTGACCATCATCACCTTCGGCAACGGCGTCCCGATGAGCCTCCGAGTCGCCCGCCGACTCGGCCTGTCCTGCCGCGTGGTGGACCTGCGCTGGCTGGCCCCACTGCCGGTGGCCGACATCCTGCGCGAGGCGTCGGCGACCGGCCGGGTGCTGATCGCCGACGAGACCCGCCGCACGGGTGGCGTGTCCGAGGCCGTGGTCACCGCGCTCATCGACCACGGGTTCGCGGGCCGGATCCGGCGGGTGACCAGCGCGGACAGCTTCATCCCGCTGGGACCGGCGGCCAGCCACGTGCTGCTGTCCGAGGCGGACATCGCGAAGGCCGCGCTGGAACTGCTGGCCTAGCGGGTGGCCACGCTGGTGCGCTGGCCTAGTGGGGGCCGCGCAGGGGCTGCATGCCTGACGGGGGCTGGTTGGCAGGCACCAGCCTGACGTCGCCAAGGCTGACCACCGCCAGCCGATGGGCGGCGGACGGTGGCCGCGGTCAGGGTGACCCTCGACCCAGCGCCCGCTCCTGATCCGGCGTGCACCCTTGCCCAGCGCGCGACCTGACCCAGCATCCACCTGGGCGCGCCTGCCGGGCCGCGGCTGCTCGGACCGCTACCACGCATGCCGTGGCCGGGGCTCGCTGCTGCTGCCGAGGCTGCTTGGGCCGGGACTACCTCCGTGCCGATCCCGGGCCCAACGATTCCCACGCCCGAGGATTCCCACGCCCGGCGATCCAGTGCCCGGCAATCCTGGCTCCCGTACCCGACGATCCCGGCCCGGCGATCCTGGCTCCTGAGCCCGACGATCCCAGCCCGACCCGGCTGGTCCTGGCCCGGCTGATCCCGGCCCGCTGTCCGCCCCCGCCGCCGCTTCCTCTGCGGAACGCTTTTCGACCCGTTTTGGTTGCCTCCATGTTTGGATCAAGGTGAATATCTGGCGCTTTACTCACTCATTCGAGTGAGTCCGGACTGCTGATTCATGAGTGGAACGTGCGGGTCGAATGGTCTTGTTTCTGCTGGTCCAGACAGTGACCGTGGAGCGATTCGGCGGGTTCGAGCAGGTTTGGGCGGGCAAATCGAACCTACCCGAACGGAGGCGCAAGTGGTGCGACTCATCCACAGGCTCTGCGCGGACCACAACGGCCCTACCCACCCCGCCCGCCACTCCGCCCGGCTCTGCCCCGCCCAACCCCTAGGCCCGAGGCAACCGCGACTTCTTCACCGGATGCGCCACCCGGGTAGCCGCGTAATGAAACCCCTTCCCATCCACCCGCCGCCCCGTACGCCGATCCACCAGCACCGGCTCGACCTCCGCCCCGGTGACGTCATCCCGCAACCGCACCGCCGCCTTCTTCCGCGTCACATGCTTACGCCCCCACGCCCCCAACGCCTCGATCACCGGCTGCAGATCCCGCCCCCGGGCCGTCAGCACGTACTCATCCCGCGGCGGCCGCTCCTGGTACCGCCGCCGCTCCAGCAATCCCCGGTCGCACAGGTCGTTCAGTCTGCGGGTCAGGGAGTTGGGGGAGATGCCCATGCTTTGCTGGAACTCGTCGAAGCGGGTGAGGCCGTGCAGGGCGTCGCGGATGATGAGCAGGCTCCACCACTCGCCTACCTGGTCCAGGGTTTGGGCTATGGCGCAGGGCATTTCCTCGAAGCTCTTGTGGCGCATGCCGTAGTGTAACTTCCATCCTGGAACCTACGTGCACTGGAGGGGCTCATGGCGACTGTTGGGGTACTGGGGCCGGGTGGGGTTGGTGGGTTGATCGCGGCTCGGTTGGGGGCGGCGGGGCACGAGGTCACCGTGGTCGCCACTGAGCGGACGGCGGCGGAGATCACGGCGCGGGGGTTGTCGTTCCAGGCTCCTGGGGTGGCTCCGAGTGTGAGTTATCCGGATGCCCGGCCGTGGTTGACCGCGCCGGTGGAGGTGCTGGTGGTGGCGGTCAAGGCGACCGAACTGCTGGCGGCTGTGCAGCGGGTGCCCGCGGCGGTTCTGGGTAGTGCGACCGTGGTGCCGTTGCTGAACGGGGTCGATCATCTGCCGGTGTTGCGGGCGTTGTACCCGCGGGCCTCGGTGGTGGCGGCCAGTATCGCGGTGGAGGCGGCGCGGCATCGGCCTGGTGTGGTGGAGCAGTTGTCCCGGATCGCCGATCTGGTGGTGGCCGACGGCACGCCGGAGGGCTCTTCGGCGGTGGAGTTGTTCCGGGCGGCTGGGTTGACCGTGACCACCGATTCCGATGAGCAGAATGTGTTGTGGCGCAAGCTGTCCTTTTTGGACCCGTTCGCGTTGCTGACCACCGGCGCCGACGCCGCGATCGGGGAGGCGTTGCGGCTCAAGGAATCCTGGGTCCGGCCGTTGGTGGATGAGGCGGCGGCCGCGGCGGCCACCTGGAACGTGCGGATTGACGCGGACGCTGTGGAGGCGCGGATCCGTTCGCTGCCCGCGACCATGCAGTCCTCGATGTTGCGGGATCGGCGGGGCGGACGGGCGCTGGAGCTGGATGCCATCGCGGGGCCGGTGATCCGGGCGCTGGGTTCGACGAAGGCGACTACCACGGTGGAAGTAGTGCGGACGATTCTGGCCGCGGGCTAGGGTTTTGTGGCCACGCCCGCGTAGAAACCGCTGACGGACTGGGGTGGCGCGCCGGGTTCGGGGCGCCAGTCCACGGCGTCGACCAGGCCGGGTGGGATCAGCGGCAGGTCGCCGAACATCGCGGCGACCTCGGCCAGGGTACGGGGGTGGATCGGGGTGGCGCTGCGCTGGTACAGACCGGCGACCGTGCGCCACTCCGATGGCAGGTTGTCCGTGGTGACATGGGAGATCGCCACCAGACTGCCGGGCGGCAGCGCCGAGACGTACTGCCGGACCACCCCGGCCGGATCATCCTCCGCCGGCAGGAAATGCAGTACCGCCACCAGGAGCAGTGCGATGGGCTGATCGAAGTCCAACTGCGCGCGCACCCCGGCATCGGCCAGCACCTGGGTCACATCGCGCAGATCCGCTTGCGTCACACTCACCCGCGGATGCCCGGTCAGCAACCGGTGGCTGTGCGCGACCGCCACCGGTTCCACGTCCACATAGGCGATCCGGCACCGCCGATCGGCCGCGTGCGCCACCTCGTGCACGTTCGCCTCGGTCGGGATTCCCGAGCCCAGGTCCAGGAACTGGCGGATCCCGGCACCCACCGCGTGCCGCACCGCCCGGCCGAGGAAGGCCCGGTTCAGCCGGGCCGCCCTGGGTAGTTCGGGGCGCAGCGCGATGGCCTGATCGGCGAGTTCGCGGTCCACCGGGAAATTCTGCGTGCCGCCGAGGAAGTAGTCGTACATGCGCGCGGGGTTCGCGCGGGACAGGTCGATCTCCCCACTCACCCAGCCCAGCTCGTCCGGACCCACAGGATTGAGTGTGCGCGGGGCTTCCGGTTTCCGGCAAGATGACAGTGGCAGGTTGCCACCGGAAGGGGAGTCCAGTGACACCGATCCGCACCGTGACCACGGTCTGCGTCGCGCTGACGCTGCTGGCCACGTCTACAGGTATCGCCGCCGCCAACCCCGATCCGCACCGCGAGGCCGTACAGCGCCAGGTCAGCGCGGCGGTGGCCAGTGGCGCGGCGGGCATGCAGGTCCGGGTCACCAGGGACGGCCGGGAGTTCACCGCCCGCGCGGGCGTGGCACAACTCGGCACCCAGCGGCCGGTACCGCTCGATGGGCGGTTCCGGGTCGGCAGCATCACCAAGACCTTCGTCACCGTGGTCACCCTGCAACTGACCGCAGAGGGCAAGCTCGGCCTGGACGAGCCGGTTTCCCGTTACCTGCCAGGGCTGTTGCCCGACGGCGAGCGGATCACCGTACGGAACCTGTTGCAGCACACCAGCGGTCTGCACAACTACACCGACGACCTGCCACAGGATCCCAAGGAGTTCATGGCCCGCCGCTTCGAGCACCGCTCGGCGCTGGAACTCGTGCGCGCCGCGGCGGCCAAGCCGCTGCTGTTCCCGGTGGGCACCAAGCACTCCTACTCCAACACCAACTTCCTGGTGGCGCAGCTGCTGATCGAGAAGCTCACCGGGCGATCCTGGACCGCCGCGGTGAACCAGCGGATCCTGCAGCCGCTGCGCCTGCGCGACACCGAGGCGCCCGGCGACAACCCGTTCATCCACGGCCCGCACGCGCGTGGTTACCTGATGGTGGAAGGGAAACCGGCCGACGTCAGCGCGCTCAACCCGTCCGCGGCAGGCGCCGCCGGGGCGATGATCTCCACCACCGCCGACCTGGACCGCTTCCTGCGCGCACTGCTCGCCGGCCGGTTGCTCGCCCCGGCCCAGCAGGCCGAACTGACCAAACTCACCGCGGTCAGCCCCGACTACGGCCTCGGCATCCAGCCCGTGCCGACCAGTTGCGGGATCACGGTGTGGGGCCACGGCGGCGGCATTCCCGGCTACCTCAGCATCATGCTCGGCAGCGCCGACGGCAGCCGCAGGCTCGAGGGCTCGGTGACCACCGGCACCGCCCTGGACCCGCAGTTGATGCGCAAGACCGTGGACACCGCGGTGTGCGGCTGACACCCTGGACCGGGTGGAGGAAATCGACGTCGACTTCTGGTTCGACCCCAGCTGCCCGTACACCTGGGTCACCGCACGCTGGCTGACCGAGGTGGAGAAGGTCCGGCCGATCTCGTTGCGGTACCACGTGATGAGCCTGGCCGTGCTCAACGAGCACCTGGAGGTCGACCCGGAGGGCGACACCGAGGGCTTCCTGTGGTGGCCGGTGCGGATCTGCGTCGCGGTCGAGCAGCACCACGGCCAGGACGCGCTGCGCCGGTTCTTCACCGCCTACGGCGCGCGGGTGCACGAACGCGGTGAGTGGGGCTGGGCGGAGGCGCTCACCGAGGCCGGGCTGCCCGCCGCGCTCGCCGAGGCCGCCGACGGCGAGGACTACGACGCGGCCCTGCGTGCCTCGCACGAACGCGGGATCTCGTTGGTGGGCAAGCATGTCGGCACCCCGATCATCACCGCCCAGGGCACCGCGTTCTTCGGTCCGGTGCTGTCCAGGGCACCGCGCGGGGAGGCGGCCGGGCGACTCTGGGACGGCACGCTACTGGTCGCGGGCACGCCCGGTTTCCACGAGTTGAAGGGGATCGCGCACCAGCCCGCGGACTTCACCTGAGCCGGATCACTGGGCGGGGCCGAGCAATCCGGCCTCGTGCGCCACGATCGCGGCCTGCACCCGGTTCGCACAGTCCATTTTGGTCAGGATGCGGCTCAGGTGCGCCTTGGCCGTGCCCACCCCGATGTGCAGCCGCTGCGCGATCTCGGCGTTGGACAGGCCCTCGCCGACCAGCTTGAGCACCTCGCGTTCGGCGTCGGTGAGCCGGGCCACCCTGGGTGCGGCATCCGGCGCCCGATTCGGGCCCAGCAGATGCGTTTCGATCAGGTCCCTGGTGATCCGCGGCCCCAGCACCGACTCACCGGCCGCGGCCAGCCGCACCGCGCGGATCAACTCCGTGGGCCCGGTGTCCTTGAGCACGAACCCGGTCGCCCCGGCCCGCATCGCCTGTGCCACATAGCGTTGCTCGCCGAAGGTGGTGAGCATGACCACCCTGGTGTCCGGGGCCAGCCGGGCGATCTCCTCGGCGGCGGCCAGTCCGTCCCCGCCGGGCATCCGGATGTCCAGCAGCGCCACGTCGATGCGTTGCCGCACACAGACCTCCACCGCGGCCGGCCCGCTGTCCGCCTCGGCGACCACGCTGATGTCCTCGGCGCTGTCCACGATCATCCGCACCCCGGCCCGCATCAGCCGTTCGTCGTCGGCGATCAGCACCCGGATCTCCTGCTCGCTCACCGGCGCAGCTCCTCCTTGGCGACCAGCACCCCGTTCCGGAAACACAGTCTGTACTGGCGCACCGCGGGATCGTCCATCGCACGATAGTGGAAACACTCGCCGCCCTCCGGCGCGTCCACCGGGTCGAACAGGCTGAGATCGTTGCCCTCGCCGAACCGCCCGAGCACCGCCTCCCGGCTGGTGCCCAGGTCGATTCCGGGGTAGTCGGCGGCCTTGATCTGGTCACCGCCCGCGAAGAAGCCCAGCACCACGACCACCACCGCGATCAGCAGGATCGGCAACGCGCCGAACAGGGCCAGGCAGCCGGAGCCGAGCACCCTGGTGGCGGTGAGCACCTCGCCCGCCAGTGGGCCCGGCGGCTGGATCGGCGCCGGGCGTTCCGGCGCGGGACCGGCCGGCGGCAGCATCGGCAGCTCGGCCCGCACCAGGAACCCACCGTCCACAGTGGACCCGCTGCCGAACCGTCCACCGGCCAGCGCGACCCGCTCCTCCAGCCCGGCCAGCCCGCGCCGGGTGCCCAGCACCCCGCCCGCGGCGACCGGACCGTTCTCCACCAGCACCAGCACCCGCTCGTCCTCGACGCGCACCCGCACCCTGGTGATCGCGGCGGGGGCGTGCTTGTGCACGTTGGTCAGCCCCTCGCGCACCACCCGGTGCACCGCCCGGCGCACCCGCACGTCCACCTCGGCCAGGTCAGGGCCGTGCCAGTCCAGTTCGACGTCCACCCCGACCCGCCGCGATTCGGTCACCAGCCGGGCCAGATCGGCCTGGGTGCCACTGTCCTGGTCGAGTTCCTCGGCCGGGCCGACCCGCAGGATGCCCAGCACATCGCGCAGTTCGGCCATGGCGGTGCCGGCGGTGGTGCGCAGCAAGTGCGCGTGCTCACTGAGCTGCGGGGCCTGTTTGGCGGTGGCCAGCTCCAGCGCGCCGGCATGCATGGAGATCAGGCTGAGCCGGTGCCCGAGCAGGTCGTGCATCTCGGCGGCGATGTGCGCACGTTCGGCGGTGCGGGCCTCCGCCGCGGTGAGCAGCCGGACCTGTTCGAGGTACTCGTTGCGGTCGTGCAGCACCCTGGACAGCGGCCGCCGCCGTCCCACCAGCAGACCGGCGAACACGGGCAGCACCACCAGCCCTGCGGTGACCAGCGCGTACCCGGCGACCTCGTCCGCGCGGAAGGAGAAGCTGGGGCCGCCGAGCAGGAATCCGGCCAGCAGGGCCACCGCGAGCGCGCCCCACAACCGCCGCCGGGGCTGTACCCGGCGGCCGGCGTGGAAGCTGATCACCGCGATGACCGGCAGTGCGGATATCGAGCCCACCAGGTACAGCCCGACGGTGCCGATCAGCGCGGCGGCCGGCCAGCGCAGCCTGCCCACGGTCAGCAGCAGTGCCAGCACGGCCCCGATGATCGTGGTGGGCATCGGCATCGGCAGCAGGGTGACGGGCAGCAGCGCCAGGCCGAGCACGGCCAGTGCCAGCAGCACCTCGGCGGCGAGCCGGGCCGGGGAGGCCGCCCGCACGGTGTCGCGGATCAGTCTGGGCTCCGCGCGGAGCCGGTCCAGCCAGGTCACGTGTTCTCCGCCTCTTGGTCCGATTGGCGTAGTACATCGTGCCTGGTCCGGCGGCGGCGAGTGCCAACCGGCCATCCTGACCTGGCCGATCGGCGCACACGGTCAGTCGATGGGCTCCTCGCCCGCGATGCCGTGCACGATCCCCAGCTCGAGCAGGTCCTGCGGCCGCAGGCGCAGCTGGTTCGCGGTGTGCTCGACCTCGGCGGGCCCGCGTTTGAGGATCGCGGCCCCCAGCTCCGGCGCGATCACCGAGAAGTACGCGTCCGGCGTGATCCACAGCCGGTCGGCCGAGGCCAGCGCGAGCGCGCCGCCGGAGCCGCCCTCGCCGATGACCAGGGTGGTGATCGGCACGTCCACCGCGGCCACCGCGCCGAACAGCTCGGCCAGCGCACTGCCGACGCCCGCGTGTTCGGCGGCGGCGTCGTTGGCCGCGCCGGGTGTGTCGACCAGGGTGAGCACCGGCAGGCGGAGCTGGTCGGCCAGCCGGATCAGCCGGGCGGCGGTGCGGAAGCCCGCCGGGGTGTTGGCGGTGCCGGTCTGCGCGACGTAGGCCACGGTGGCGCCGTCGCGGCGGCCGAACCCGCAGCGCATGCCGGGATCGGCGCCGCCCGCCCGGTCGCCGCTGATCTCGAAGACGTGGTCGAAGTAGTCGTCCAGGTAGGCATCGGCGCGCGGACGTTCCACGGCGCGGGCGCGCTGGACCGCGGACCAGCCGTCGGCTGGCCAGTCCTGGCGGCCGAGCGCGCGCGGCACGGTGGCCGGTTGCACCGGGGCGGCGCCGGTGGGGGCGAGCAGTTCGACCACGTGCCGCAGGGTGTGCGGCAGGGTGGCCTGGTCCACCACCGCGTCGACCGCGCCTGCGGCGAACTTGCCCTCGCTGCGGAACTCCGGCCCGTCCGCGCCACCGGGTGGCTGGACCCGGTGGCCGCCGAAGGCGACGGTGGCATCCCGCACCGCGAGCACGATGTCCGCGCCGGCGCCCAGGGAGGCCCACACGCCGCCGGTGGTGGGCTCGCGCAGCACCGCGATGTGCGCCAGCCCCTCCCACCGGGTGAGCTGGAGCTGCCGGGCGATCCGCTGGAGCTGGAGCAGCGAGCGCATGCCCTCCTGCATCCGGCTGCCGCCGGTGGAGATCAGCGAGACCACCGGCCAGCGCAGTCGCCGGGCGATCTCGAAGGCCCGGCAGATCCGGGTGCCGGCACGCTGACCGAGTGAGCCGCCGATGTAGCGGAAGTCGAAGGCGACCAGCACCACCGGCTGGTTGCCGATCTGTCCCTGTCCGCAGACCACCGATTCGGACTCGCCGGACCGGGTGCGCGCGCGGGCCCGCTGCTCGGTGTAGCCGCTCCAGGTGAGCGGCCCGTCGCCGTAGTCGGCCTCCGGTCCGGTGTCGGCGAAGGAGAACTCGGCGAACTCACTGGTGACCGCGGCGATGGCGGTCCGCGCGCCCCCATCAGTCACCGGCAAGCGACCTCTTCATGATCTTTCCCATCTCATTGCGCGGCAACCGGTCGAGGAACTGTACGCGGCGCGGGCGCTTGTGCGGAGCGAGCTGGGTCGCCACGAGGTTCACCAATTCTTCCGGCTGGGGGTCGCGGCCGGGCACCGGCACGATCCAGGCGACGATGCGTTCGCCGAGATCGGGGTCGGGTTCGCCGGTGATCGCCACCTCGGCCACGTCCGGGTGCTCCAGCAGCACGTTCTCGATCTCCCCGGCGCCGATCTTGTAGCCACCGCTCTTGATCAGGTCGGTGGCCTTGCGCCCGACCAGCCGGATGTAGCCGTCGGCGGCGCGAGTGGCCACGTCACCGGTGCGGAACCAGCCGTCCCGGAAGGCCGCGGCGGTGGCGTCGGGCCGGTTGAGGTACTCCAGGAACAGGTTCGGACCGCGCACCTCGACCTCGCCGACGGTGTCGTCGTCGCTGGTCGTCACGACCGTGCCCTGCTCGTCCACCAAGCGCACCTCGACCCCGTTCACCGGCGCCCCGACGGTACCGGGCCTGCGTTCGCCGTCCGCCCGGACAGCGCAGTTCATCAGTGTTTCTGTCATGCCGTAACGCTCGGCCACCTGGATCCCGGTGGCCGCGGTGATCCGCTGGTGGTCGCTGACCGGCAGCGCGGCCGAGCCGGAGACCAGCAGCCGGGCCTTGGCGATGGCCGCGGCCAGCTCCGGGTCGGCCTCCACGTCGGCGGCCAGCCGGTGGTACATGGTGGGCACGCCGAACATCATGGTGGCCTCACCCGCCAGTTCGCGGGCGGCGGCCTCGGTGCTGAACCGGCCGAGGTGGCGCACGGACCCGCCCAGCCGCAGCGGGCCGAGGATGCCCAGGATCAGCCCGTGCACGTGGAACAGCGGCAGGCCGTGCACCAGGGTGTCCGCGCTGGTCCAGGCCCAGGCATCGGCGATCGCGTCCAGGTTGCCGGCCAGTGCGCGCCGCGGCAGCACCACGCCCTTGGGCGGTCCGGTGGTGCCGGAGGTGTAGACGATCAGCGCGGGGGCTTCCGGCCCTGGTTCGGCCGGGAGGTCGCCGAGGGGTTCGGCGGCCAGCGCGACCGGGTCGACCTCGATCCTGGGCAGGGCGGCCATGGCGGGCGGCAGGACGTCGTCAGCGGCGGCGAAGACCAGGTCAGGGCGGCTGTCGCCGAGGATGTGGCCGAGTTCCCGCTCCCCCGACTTGGGGTTGATCGGGATCACCGGGACCCCGGCGAGCAGGGCCCCGGTGACCGCCAGGCAGGTGTGCATGGAGTTGGTGGCCCACACCGCGACCCTGCTGGCCGGGGCCGCGGTCCTGGCCAGCGCGCCCGCGGCGGCGGCCAGCTGCCGGTAGCTCAGCGCGAGGTCGCCGAACCGCACCGCCTCCCGGTCGGTGGGCTCGACCAGGGCGGGGAACAGCGGTGTGGACACGGGCACCTCTTTCGTCGGTGGTTCAGTGCAGGGTGGGCACGACCAGGGTGAGCCACAGCAGCGGCGGGGCCGCCACCACGATGATGCCGCCATAGGCCATCAGCCGGCGGAACAGGCGCTCGCGCTCTTCCTCGGCCGAGTTGGCCAGCACGATCGCGCCGTTGGTCGAGAACGGGCTGACGTCGACCACGGTGGCCGAGACGGCGAGCGCGGCGATCATGCCGACCGGGCCGACCGTGCCCTCGGCCAGGAACGGGACGGCCAGCGGGATGGTGGCGCCGAGCAGGCCGACCGAGGAGGCGAAGGCGGAGACCACGGCGCCGATGTAGCAGAGCAGCAGCGCGGCCAGCAGCGGCGCGCCGACGTCCTTGACCGCGCCGGCGATGTAGGTGATGGTGCCGATCTTCTGCAGCACGCCGACGTAGGTGAGCACACCGCAGATGAGCAGCACGGTCGGCCAGGTGATCTGCCCGATCGCGCTCTTGTGGATCTGCGGGGAGAGCAGGCCGAGCACCACCGCGATGGTGATGGCGACCAGGCCGACGTCGAGGTTGAAGGCGAGGGTGAGCCCGACCAGCACGACCAGGCCGGCCAGGGTGAGCACCCGGTCCCGGTTGAGCCGGATCGGCTCCTGCTCGCTGTCCAGGCCGGTGCCGGCGCTGCGGGCGAGTTTGAGGCCGCCGAGCACGATGAAGGCGATCACCGCGATGATCAGGTTGGCGATCAGGCTGGCCAGGAACACCGCGATCGGGCTGCCGGGCAGGCCGTTCTTGTCGACCAGGCCGTTGACGATGGCGCCGTAGACGCTGATCGGGGAGAACCCGCCCGCCTGCGCGCCGTGCACGACCATGATGCCGATCAGCAGCGGGTTGATCTTGTACTTGGTGGCGAAGCCGAGTGCGATGGGCGCGACGATGGCCACCGCGGCCGGGCTGACCGCGCCGATCGCGGTGAGCAGCGCGGAGACCACGAACATCACCCACGGGATGACCGCGAGCCTGCCCCTCGCCAGCCGGACCGCGGCCGCGACCAGCCAGTCCGTGGTGCCGTTGGCGCGGGCGATGGCGAACAGATAGGTGACGCCGACCAGCACCACGAAGATCCCGCCGGGGAACCCGGCCATGATCTCCTCGGTGGACAGGCCCCCGGCGAAGGTGCCGACCAGGAACGCGGCCGCGAAGGCCAGCACCCCCATGTTGACCGACCACACCGAGGCCACCACGAAGATGGCGGCCAGCGCGAGGATCGAGATGATCTCTGCGGACATAGTGGCTCCCCCGACACTAGATTGGCTGAGCCACTGAACCATCAGGCCACTGAGGCGGTCAACTGCTACCGTTGCGGGCACCGTCCGCCGAGGGGGAAGTGCCGGTGTCCGACACCCTGCGTCCGATCAACCGCCCACGCCTGTATGAGCAGGTGGTGGCCAGTCTGCGCGATTACGTGAGCAGCGCGGGCCTGCGCGCGGGCGACCGGATTCCGCCCGAAAGGGAACTGGCCGAGCGGCTCGGCGTCAGCCGCGCCTCGGTGAAACAGGCGATCGTGGTGCTCGAGGTGCAGGGCCTGGTCGACGTCCGGCACGGCGGCGGCACCTATCTGTTGCACGACACCCTGGACGCCGAACCGGTGGCCGCGCTGGTCGACCGCCGCCGCCGGTTGCCGGATGTCCTGGAGGCCCGCGAGGCGCTGGAGACCAAGCTCGCCGAGCTGGCCGCCGAACGCCGTACCGAGGACGATCTGGCCGAGATCGAGTCGGCCCTCGCGCTGATGCAGCGGGAGATCGACGCCGGTGAGAACGGCATGGAGGGTGATCGGCGGTTCCACGCGGCGGTCACCGCGGCGGCCCGGAGTTCGCTGCTGGCCGAGTTCATGCGCATGATCGCCGACCAGATCGCGGAGAGCCGGACCGAATCACTGCGCCAGCAGGGCAGGCCGCAGAAGTCCCTGGAGCAGCACTGGCGGATCGCGGAGGCCATCCGGGCCCAGGACGGGGCCAGGGCGATCGCGGCGATGCGGCGGCACGTGCGCACGGTCAGCCGGGTCCGGCTGCTGCGCTGGGAACCGGACGGCGAGGACTGAGATGACCGACTCGGCGCAGCTGGTCGAGGTGTTCAAGGCGCTGGCCAACCCGGTGCGGCTGCAGTTGCTGCAGTGGCTGCGCGAGCCGGAACGGCACTTCCCGGAGATCAACGAGGTCGGGGTGTGCGTGAGCCACATCCAGGCCAAGATCGGCCTGGCCCAGTCGACGGTGTCGGCCTACCTGGCCTCGCTGGAACGCGCGGGGCTGGTGCGCTCGACCCGGGTCGGCAAGTGGACCCACTACCAGCGCGATGAGCAGCGTATTTCCCAGCTCATCGACGTGCTCGGCCACACCCTCTAGCCCCGATCCCCTCCTGATTCGCCGAACCCGCTGACTTTCATATCGAAAATCTGCGATACTTCGATTCGTCGATCAGAGAGGGCGACCCCGGTCGCCGGGCAGGAGACGAACAGTGAGCGATATCGAGGGCATGGACCTGGGCCGCTTCGGCGTCTGGACGTTCGACTTCGAGGACCAGCCGGCCGGCCGGATGCGGGACTCGATCCAGGAACTGGAGGCCCTGGGCTGGCCCGCGTTCTGGATCCCGGAGCGGGACGGCCGGGAGGCGCTCACGCACGCCGGTTTCCTGCTCTCGGTCACCGAGCGGATCACCGTGGTCAACGGCATCGCGCGGATCTTCTCCCGCGAACCCCGCTGGACCCGCGGCGCGGCCCTGCTGCTGGCCGACGCCTACCCGGACCGGCACCTGCTCGGTCTCGGCTTCGGCGGCGAACGACCGGGTCAGCAGCCGCTGGCGGCCATGCGTGATTACCTCGCCGAGATGGACGCGGTGACCAGCGCGAACCCACTCCCCCAGGCCCCGACGCGCCGGATCCTGGCCGCCTACGGGCCGAAGATGCTGGCGCTGGCCCGCGAGCACTCCGCCGGTGCGCACACCTATCACGTGTCGGTGCGGCACACCGCGCAGGCGCGGGAGGTGCTGGGCGCGGAGCCGTTCCTCGGCGTCGAGCAGGCGGTGCTGTTCGAGCGGGATCCGGCCCGCGCCCGCGAGATCGCCCGCGAGCACCTGCACGTGTACCTGACCAGCAAGTACAACGTGGCCAAGTTCCTCCGCCTGGGTTACACCGAGGCCGACCTGGACGGCGGCCGGGGCAGCGACCGCCTGGTCGACGATCTGGTGGTCTGGGGCGATCTGGACACCATCGCCGGCAAGCTGCACCAGCACCTCGACGCCGGGGCCGATCATGTGGGTGTGCAGGTCATCGGCGTGCGACCGGGCGAATCGGCGCTGCCGCAGTGGCGTGAACTGGCCTCGGCGCTGCTGCCTCAGCCGGTGGCGCGGTAGCCGGGGATGTCCTCGACCCGGTGGTAGACGGGCAGGCCGCGCTGCTGCGCGATGGCCACGTCCTGGTCGGCGCCCTTGGACTCGCCGGGCAGCCGCAGCACGGCGTCGCAGTGGTGCAGCAGGCGGTCGGCGGTGGGGTACATGATCCCCTCGGCCACCGGATCGGCCGGGCCGGTGCCGCCCGCGCCACGCAGCACCGGCAGCGCGACCCACTCGCCGATCATCGGCAGGTGCCCGCTGCGGAAGATCGGCCAGGCCGCCTCCTCCAGGTTCCGCAGGTTGGCGGCCAGCTTGGCCGGGTCGTCGCCGGTGCCGGAGCGGTAGGGACCGGCGATCAGGATCAGCAGTGGTGTACTCATGACAACCACGGTAACGTGCACAAGTCGGCAAAAACAAGGAGAAGTGTGCATGCTGAGCGCGCAACGTCGTGAGCTGCTGCTGGAACGGTTGCGGAGCACCGGCCGGATCGTGGCCAAGGACCTCGCGGCCGAGCTGGGCACCTCCGAGGACACCATCCGCCGGGACCTGCGCGAGCTGGCCGCGGACGGGCTGTGCCAGCGGGTCTACGGCGGCGCGCTGCCGGTCAGCCCGGCCGTCGGCGACTACGCGACCAGGCAGAACGTGCAGGTCTCCGGCAAACAGCTGGTGGCGGCGCGGGCCGCGGCGCTGATCCGGCCGCACAGCACGGTGCTCCTGGACGGCGGCACCACGGCGCTCGCGGTGGCCCGGCGGCTGCCACTGGAGCTGGCCGCCACCGTGGTCACGCACAGCCCGACCGTGGCCGTGGCCTTCGTGGCGCACCCGCACGTCGAGGTGGTCCTGCTCGGCGGGCGGCTGTTCAAGCACTCCCTGGTCACCTGCGGCGCGGCCGCGGTCGAGGCGGCGCTGGGCGTGCGCGCGGACCTGTTCCTGCTGGGGGTCACCGGGGTGCACCCGGAGGCCGGGCTGACCACCGGCGACGCCGACGAGGCCGCGATGAAGCGGACCCTGGCCGGGCAGGCCGCGGACACCTACGTGCTGGCCAGCTCGGAGAAGATCGGCGCGGCCTCGCCGTTCTCGGTGCTGCCGCTGGCCAGGGTGGCCGGGATCGTCACCGACTCCCCGGCCACCGACCCGACGGTGGTGCGGCTGACCGAACTCGGCGTCGAGGTCCTGCACGCGGACTGAAACGTGCAATAACGTGCATAGGGGGGACTCCGAGTCCCTGGGACTCCCCGTCCCAGGGACTCGGAGTCCTCTGGTACTCGCCGCGAAGACGGGTGAGAGTGGCTGACATGACCGCCACGGCATACTCCGACCAGCGACTCCACCCCACCACCCGGCCCGGCTCAGGGCGCGCCGAGGAAATCCGGGATCAACGGGAACAGCAACGCGGGCTGACTGGTCACCGTGGTGTGCTTGGTCGCGGGCAGCACCGCCAGCCGGGACTTCGGCAGCCCGGTCACATCCCCGTTCACGCCGCCGCCGAAGTGCGTGAACAGTTCCACCGTGTGCGCGAGCCGGATGATGTCGGAGTCCGCGGCGATCAACAGCACCGGCGAGGTCATCGCGCGCAGCTGCTCAGGGGTGATCCGGGGGAAGGCGCGCAGGTAGTTCTTGACCTTCTCCACCAGGCGCGGGAAGTCCTGCGGTCGTGGCGCGATACGCACGTACTCGGCGTAGTACGGCGACTGCATGAGGTTCTCGGGCTTGAGGTTCTCCATCGACTCGACCATGCCCGGGTGCATGCCGTCCAGGGTGTAGGCGACCGAGGCGAGCACCGCCTTGCGCACCTGCCCGGGGTGGCGCAGGGCCAGCGACAGCGCGACCCCGGCGCCCATGCTGTAGCCGAAGACGTCGGCCTGGGGCACGCCGATCGCGCGCAGCAGCGCGGCGGTGTCGTCGGCCATGCCCGGCAGGGTCAGCGGGCGGTCGATGTCGGCGGTGTGGCCGTGGCCCTGGAGTTCGACCGAGATGATCTTGCGGCCACGGGCCAGCCTGGGCAGCACCTCGGCGAAGGAGGTGCCGGTGGCCGAGAACGCGCCGTGCAGCAGCACCAGCGGCACGCCCCGGCCGTGCCCGTGCACCTCGTAGTACGACCGCAGTCCGTTGACCTCGACGTAGTGCCCGCGCCCCGGCCCGGCCACGGGTTCGGCGGCGACCGGCTGGGCCGCGCCGGCGGCGAGCAGGGTGGCGGCGGTGACCGCGGCGATGATCTTGCGCATGGGTTCCTCCCGGTGTGTGTCCTCACCCCTGCGTCGAACGGGACGGCGGTGGATCGACACACCGGCGGGAGAATCCCGCCGGGATTCTCAGGACAGCCGCAGCCCCCGGTAACCGTCGGCGGCGATCTCCGCGCACAGCTCCCGGTAGGTCTGGAATCCGCCCGCGTACGGCATGAACACCCGCGGTTTGCCGGGCACGTTGGCCCCCAGGTACCAGGAGTCGGCCAGCGGGAACAGGGTGGCCCCGGCCGCGATGGCGACCTGCTCGTTCCACTCCCGCTCGGCCGCGGGCTCCGCCTCGGCCCGGCGCAGGCCGTGCTCGCGCAGGTGGACGAGCAGGTCGCTCACCCACTCCACGTGCTGTTCGGCGGCCAGGATGACGTTGGCCAGCACCGAGGGACTGCCGGGCCCGGCGAGCACGTACAGGTTGGGGAACCCGGCGACCGTCACGCCCAGGTAGGTGCTGGGCCCGGCCGCCCAGTGCTCGGCCAGCGGCAGCCCGTCCTCGCCGGTGATGTCCAGCCGCAGCAGCGCGCCGGTCAGCGCGTCGTAGCCGGTGGCCAGCACCAGCACGTCCAGGTCGTGTTCCTGCCCGCCTGCCTGCACCGCGTGCGGCAGCACCCGTTCCAGGGGGTGCTCGCGCAGGTCGACCAGGGTGACGTTGTCCCGGTTGAAGGTCTCGAAGTAGCCGTCGTCCACGCAGGGCCGTTTGGTGCCAACCGGGTGCGAGTCGGGGGTGAGCGCCTTGGCGGTGGCCGGGTCGTGCACCAGCTCGGCGATCTTGGCGTGCAGGAACTCGGCCGCGGTGGCGTTCGCGGTCTCGTCCAGGATCAGGTCCTGGTAGCTGAAGAAGAACCCGAGCCCGCCCTCCTGCCAGCGCTGCTCGTACCGGGCGGCGCGCTCGGCGGCGGAGTCGGCCAGCGCGGCGGGCCTGGTCTCGATCGGCACCCCGGCGTAGGTGGTCAGCGCCTCGGCCCGCACCGCGGGGTAACCCTCCTGGATCTCCTGCCATTCCGCCGCGGTGAACCGCCGATGGTGGGCGGGCACCGAGTAGTTCGCGGTGCGCTGGAACACGGTCAGGTGCGCCGCGGTCCTGGCCAGTTCCGGGATGGCCTGGATGCCGGAGGAGCCGGTGCCGATCACCCCGACCCGCTGCCCGGCCAGGTCCACCGGCTCGGCCGGCCAGGCGCCGGTGAGCAGCACCGGGCCGGCGAAGCTGTCCAGACCGGGCAGTTCGGGCACCCTGGCTGCGGACAGGCTGCCCACCGCGGCCACCAGGTGCCGGGCCCGCAACTGCTCCCCGGTGTCGGTGCGCACCACCCAGTCCTCGCCCACGCGGGCCGCGCCGGTGACCCGGGTGCCGAAGGTGATGTCCCGGCGCAGGTCGAAGCGCTCGGCCACGTGCCGGGCGTAGGCCAGGATCTCCGCCTGGGTGGCGAAACGCTCCGACCAGGTCCACTCGCGCTGCAGGTCCTCGTCGAAGGAGTAGGAGTAGAAGACGCTGGTGATGTCGCAGCGCGCGCCCGGGTAGCGGTTCCAGTACCAGGTGCCGCCGACATCCTCGGCCGCCTCGATCACGCGCACCCGGAAGCCGGCCCCCCGCAGCCGGTGCAGTGCGTACATCCCGGCGAACCCAGCGCCGATCACGATGACGTCGTGCTCCGCAGTGCCCATGAGATCCAGGCTGCCGAAGACCGCGGGCGATCAACAGGGGTGTTCGGGTGAGTTGTGAAGAAGCTGTCAGGCCAGGCCGCGGCGGCCCTGACGCCCGGCCGGGGCAGCCTAAGGTCGAGGGTGTGTGCGCGTTTGTGCTGGTGGCCGAGGACGACGTCAAGCAGGCGGACATCCTGCGCCGCTACCTCGAGCAGGAGGGCCACACGGTGACCGTGGTGCACGACGGCGCCAGCGCCCTGGACATCGCCCGCACCCGGGGTCCGGACCTGGTGGTGCTGGACGTGATGATGCCGCTGCTGGACGGCCTGGACGTGTGCCGGTTGCTGCGCCGGGACTCCCAGGTGCCGGTGCTGATGCTCACCGCGCGCTCCACCGAGGACGATCTGCTGCTCGGCCTCGACCTGGGCGCCGACGACTACCTCACCAAGCCGTACAGCCCGCGCGAGCTGATGGCCCGGATCCGGACCCTGTTGCGCCGCACCAGGTCAACCGCCGAGGACCACGTGCTGCGGGCCGGCGCGGTCACCGTGGACCCGCGCAGGCACGAGGCGTTCGTGGACGGTCGCCCGGTGGAGTGCACGGCCGGGGAGTTCGCGCTGCTCACCGTGCTCGCCGAACAGCCGGGCCGGGTCTTCACCCGGCAGCAGCTGCTGGAACGCACCAAGGGCTACGACAAGTTCATCACCGAGCGGATCATCGACGTGCACGTGATGAACCTGCGCAAGAAGATCGAGGCCGACCCACGCCGCCCCGCGCACCTGCTGACGGTCTACCGGGTCGGTTACAAGCTCAGCGACGGCGGCCGCGATGCGCCGTAGGGGACGGGTCCGCCCGTACCGGAGCCTGCTGGTCAAGCTGCTGGCCAGTTCGGTGCTGATCGCGGTGGTCGCGGTCGGGCTGACCATCTGGCTGACCGCGACCACCACCAGCGAGGCGATCCGGCAGGAACAGGGCCAGGTGCTGGCCGACGACGCCAGCATCTACGACGGCCTGGTCGGCTACGCCGCCGGCCACCCGGACTGGTCAGGGGCCGGGCCGCTGATCCGCGAGCTGGCCGGGCGCACCGGGCGGCGGATCGCGATCACCGACCAGGAACGGCTGATCCTGGCCGATTCCGCCGCGCCCGGCACCCCGCTGCCCGCCCGCACCGCGGCGGTGGTGGACCCGCTGCACCTGGATCCCGCGTTGTCCACCCGCGCGGCCGACGGCCCGATCGACTCGCGCGCGCTCGGCCCGTACCGGCTGAGCGAGGACGAGCGGGAGATGTCCCAGCAGCTCGCGGTCAAGCAGCGCGACTGCCTGCAGAACCTGGGCGTGCCCGCCGAGATCGTGCGGCGGCCCAATGGCCGGGCCGAGCCCAAGGCGGCCAACCCGGTGCAGTCCCTGATGAAACCGGGCGCCTGCCTCTCGGACTGGGTCAGCCTCACCGAGAAGCGGGCGGTGGAGGAGCTGACCCGCCTGGCCCAGCCCTGTCTGGACCGGCAGAACCAGCCCCGGGTCCGGCTGGATGAGAACCTGGTCCTCTACGGCGCCAAGGGCGATCCGGAGGTGACCCGGACCTGTGTGGACAACGCCCGCCGAGAGCAATTGCAACCGCACGTGGCCCCGGCCGCGCTGCTGTTCATCGGCAGCCAGGCCGATCCGCGGGCACTGCCCGATCCGGTGCGGGTGGACACCCGCCGCCTGCTCGGTCTGGGATTCCTGGTGCTGGTGCTGACCATCGGCGTCACCGCACTGGTCGGCGGACGCCTGGTCCGCCCGCTGCGGCTGCTCACCGAGGCGGCCTCGGCGCCGGCGGACGGCCACCGGCGGGTGCCGGTGACCACCAGGGACGAGATCGGCGTGCTGGCCACCGCCTTCAACGACCTGTCCGATCGGCGGCAACGCGTTGAGGAGCAACGCAAGGCCATGGTCAGCGATATCGCGCACGAACTGCGCACCCCGCTGACCACCATCCGCAGCGGGCTGGAGGCCGCCCAGGACGGCGTGGCCCAGCCCGACGAGGCCTGGCTGTCCTCCCAGCTGGAGGAGGTGCTGCTGCTGCAACACATCATCGACGACCTCCAGGACCTGGCCGCCGCCGACGCGGGCGCGTTCCGATTACACCCGGAGCCGGTGGCCCTCGCCGACCTGCTCGACCAGGTGACCGCGGCCCACCGCGCCCGCGCCGACCAGTCCGGCATCACCCTGCGCACCACCGTCGACGGCGATCCCGAACTGCACGCCGACCCGGTACGCCTGCGCCAGCTGGTCGGCAACCTGGTCGCCAACGCCGTGCGGCACACCCCAGTTGGCGGCACGGTCACCCTGGCCGGCCAGGCCGACGGCGGCGAGGTGGTGCTCACCGTGACCGACACCGGCTCCGGCATCGAGGCCGAGGACCTGCCCTACGTCTTCGACCGCTTCTGGCGGGCGGAGAAATCCCGCAACCGGGGCACCGGCGGCAGCGGCCTTGGCCTGGCCATCGTCCGGCAGCTGGCCGAGGCGCACGGCGGCACCGTGTCCGCGACCAGCACCCCCGGCGTGGCAACGGTGTTCACCCTCCGACTCCCGGCCGGAGGGTGAAGGCGCCCTCTTCGGGTAGCTTCTGATCGGTGCGGGATGGTCGGGTGCTCGACGGTCGCTACCGGCCGGTGCGACGGTTCGGCGTGGGCGGGACGGGCGCGCGCTGGCCCGCTGACCGGACCTGCGGCCATGGCTGACGCGGTCCCACTGGTGGGACGGGCGCCCCAGGTGGCCGCGCTGCGCCGGGCCGTGGCCGCGCCGCCGGTGGTGGTGCGGCTGGAAGGCGAGGCGGGAGTTGGCAAAACCCGGCTGCTCGGTGAACTGAGCACGCCCGGCCGGGTGGTGCTCGCCGCCGTCTGCCAGCCCTTCCGGGAGCCGTTTCCGTTGGCGCCCTTGGTCGACGCGGTGTTGTCGGCGCCGATTCCGTTGGGCGGCAACGCGTTGCTGGGCGCGCTGGCACCGTTGCTACCGGAACTTGCGGACCGGTTGCCACCCGCGCTGCCGTCACTGGGCGATCCGCGGATGGACCGGCACCGGCTGTACCGGGCACTGCGCGAGGTGCTGGCCGGGGTGACACCCGCGGTGCTGGTGCTCGACGACCTGCACTGGGCCGACGAGCAGACCGTGGAGTTCCTGCGGTTCCTCACCGGGCACCTGCCGGAGCGGTTGGCGCTGGTGGTGGCGTACCGGCCGAACGAGATCGACGCCGGGGTACGGGCCGCGCTGGGGCCGGGGACCACGGTGCGACTGGAGCCGTTGACCGGCGCGCAGACCGCGGCCATGGCGCACGCACTGCTGGGCCGGGGCCGTCCATCCACGTCAGCGCGGGAGGCGTTGCACCGCCGGACCGGCGGGGTGCCCTTCGCCATCGAGGAACTGGTGCGGGACGCGGCCGAGCGCGGCGGGTCGCCGTGGGCGGAGCTGGCCGGGGAGCGGGTGCCGGAGAACTTCCGGGAGGCGATCGAGCAGCGGCTGGCCAGGGTGGCGCCGGAGGTGCGGGAACTGATCGGCGCGGCCGCGGTGTTCGGGGCGCCGGTCGGGGGCGCGGAGTTGTGCCGGATCGCGGGGATGGCGGGGGTCACTGGCACGGCGAGGGCGGCTAGCACGGCGGCGGCGGCAGGCGCGGCGGAGCAGGCGAGGGCCATTGGAGCGGCGGGCACGGCGGAACAGGCGAGGGCCGCTGAAGCGGCGGGAGCGGCGGAGGGCGCTGGGGCGGCAGGGGCGGAGGTGCTGGCCGCGGCGGTGCGGTCGGAGCTGCTTCGCGAGTCCGGTGGCCGGTACCGGTGCCGGCACGAGCTGGCCGAGCAGGCGATCCGGTTGACGCTGGGGGCCGGGCAGCGGCAGGTGTTGCACCGGCGGATCGCCTCGATGTTGACCGAGGGTCCGGAACCGTTGCCGCACAACAGGATCGCCCACCACCTTCGATCCTGCGGGGACCTGGCCGGGTGGCGGGAGCACGCCGAACTGGCCGCCGATCGGGCGGTCGAGGTCGGTGATCCTGGTACGGCTGTGAGCGGGTTGCGCGCCCTGTTGGCGGATCCGGGGCAGTCTGCCGGGGATGGGGAACGGCTGGCGCTGAAGCTGGGGCGGGTCGCGGTGGACGGGTTGGACGGGACCGTGACCATCGCGGTGTTGCGGGAGGTCGTGACCGGGGTCGCGCTGTCCCCCGCCGTGTGCGGCGAGCTGCGGTACGCGCTCGGCCTGCTGCTGCTCAACCAGGCCGGGGAACCCGCGGCGGGTTATCGCGAGCTGGCGCGGGCCGCGCGGGAACTGCGGGTGGACCGACCTGAGCTGGCGGCGCGGGTGATGTCCTCGCTGTCCAACATCCATGCCGGTCACCAGCACCTCGACGTGCATCTGGGCTGGCTGGCCGAGGCCGAGCGGCTGGCCGAGGCGCACACCGATCCGGTGCACCACCTGGCCTTCGCGGTGAACCGGGTGACCACCCTGCTCACCTGCGGGCGTCCCGAGGCCTGGCGGCTGGCGCCGGAACTGCTGGCCGATCCGGTGGATCCGGTGCTTGGCAGGCACCACATGCGGGGCTGCCTGAACATCGTGGACGCCGCCGCCTGGCTCGGCCACTACGGGCAGGCGGACCGCTACCTCTCGCACGGGCGCGAGCTGGCCGGGAAGTTCAGCGCGCCCTACACCGAGGAACAGCTGGCGGTGGCCGAGGTGTTGCTGGCCTGGCTGCGCGGCGACTGGACCGGACTGCTCCCCCGCGCCGCGGACCTGGCGGCCAAGTACGCGGATCTGCCCCGGATCGCGGTGGAGTGCAGGCTGATCGAGGGTGCGCTGGCCGCGGCGGCTGGCGAGCAGGAGCGGGCGTTGCGGCTGTTGCGCGAGATGGGTTCCGCGGCTCCGCCGGTGGTGGCCACCGCGGGTGCGCTGGTGGCCGAGGAGCTGCTGCGCCGGGGGTCGGTGGCCGCGGCGGTGGCCGGGATCGAGGCGGCCCTGGCGGTGTTGCGGCGGACCGGGATGTGGGTGTGGGCCAGCGAGATCACGCCGGTCGCGGTGGATGTGCTGTGCGCGGCGGGCCGGATCGGCGAGGCCCGGGAGTTGTTGGCCGAGCACGGGCGGGGTATCGACGGGCTGGACTGCCCGGCCTCGGCCGCCGCGCTCGCGCTCGGCACGGCGGTGCTGCGCCATCGACAGTCCGAAGTGGACGGCGCACTGGCCGGCTACCGGGTCGCGGCGGAGCTGTTCGGCGCGTTGCCGAGGCCGTACTGGCTGGCCAGGACCTGGTTGCTGGCCGGGGAATGCGCGGGGCCGGACGGGCTGGCGCGAGTGCGGGCGGCGGGGGTGGCCTTCGCCGGTCTCGGGGCGACCCGCTGGGTCCGCCAGTGCGAGAAGGTATCGCGGGCCGGTGGCGGGACCGGGCGCAAACGCGGGCGGCCCGGGTACGGCGACCGGCTCTCGCCAAGGGAGCTGGAGACCGCGGAACTGGCCGCGCTGGGCCGGACCAACCGGCAGATCGCGGCCGCGCTGGAGCTGTCCGTGCGGACGGTGGAACAGCATGTGGCGCACGCGTTGCGCAAGCTCGATCTCGCCTCCCGGCGGGAGCTGTCCCGGGTGTTCGGCGAACGGGGTGGGGCGCCGCGCCGCCCCACCCCGTAAGCATCAGACCCCGCGCGTCACACCGTGGCCATCAGGCCGCGATCATCACACCGGGCACGCCAGACCGGCACCATCACACCGGGCGCGCGAGACCGGCGCCCTCAGGCCGGGCGCGTCACACTGTGCGCATCACCGCGTGCGCGTCAGAGCGTGATCGACCAGCGGTCCAGCACGCCGGTGTCGCCTGACCCCCCGTCCCGGATCCGCAGCGTCCAGCTGCCCGCCGCCTGCTCGGCGCCGGTGTGCACGGTGAAGGATCTGGCGCCGCCGAAGGGATGGCAGGTCCAGCCACCATAGGAGTGCAGCCGGTGCGACCGGCCGGACGGGGCCACCAGGTCGATGTCCAGGTCCTCCGCGCAGGTGTGCCGTGCGGTGACCTCCACCCGGACTGGACTCGCCGCCGCACCCGTCGCCGGGACGGCGATCGGGCTGCTCACCTGCTGGTGATCGAGGATGGCGAAGTCCTTGTCGTTGTGGAAAACCCGCCCGCCGCCGCCGGAGCCGCCGCCCAGGGTGAGGCCCCATCTGCGCAGGGCCTCGTCGACCGGTTGGAAGCTGGACTGGTTCGGGGCCCCGCCCGGGTTGCAGGAGGCCAGGCCGCCGGAGTGCAGGCCGATCGCCTTGTCGCCGGCCAGCCAGGCGCCGCCGGAGTCGCCGGCGATGGAGCAGGCGGTGGTGTGGCTGAGGCCCTCGATGGTGACCGTCGGGTAGACCACGGTCTGTCCGGTGGCCGTCACCTTGCCGCACTGCCACTTCGAGGCGACCCCTGAGTGGCAGACCGCCTGGTTGAGGAGCGCCTCGGCCGAGCCGGACACGGTGACCGGGGCCGCGCCCCAGGTGTTGACCGTGCCGGAGACCGTCCAGCCCGGCTCGGTCACCGCGACCACGCCCATATCGCCTTCGCGGCCGAAGACGCTGTGCCTGCCGCCGGGGTTGGCGGTGCCGAAGCGGGACTGACCGCCGGAGCCGGCGTAGGCGGGCTGGTCGTGGTCGTTGGTGCAGTGGCCCGCGGTGAGGAAGTGCTTGCCGCCCTTGCCGTCGGTGGCGGCGAAACCGACCGAGCAGTTGCCCTCGAAGCCGGGGAACCACGGATCGCCCGGACGCAGCTGACCCTGCTGCGGGACCGGCGAGGCGGCCGTCTCGCTGATCCGCGCGCCGAGTCCGGTGACCCGGTCCAGGAAGGGCTGGGTGGCGGCGGTGCGCCTGGTGGCGTCGAGTCGCACCAGCACGGTGTTGGCCACCGGGTCCACGCCCCAGCCGGTGAGACCGGCGATCCCGGGTTCGGCCAGCCTGCGCACCTCCTCGTTGAGCCGGTGCAGTTCGGCGCTGCTCCGGCGCACCGTGCTGGGCCGGGCGCCCGCCGCACGGACCAGGGCGGCGGTGCGTTCCTCGGTGACGGCGACGGTCAGGCCGCCGGTGTGCTCGTCGAACCAGTGGCCTGCGCTGTGCTGCCGCACCTCGGCGGGCAACCGCTCGGCGATCCGCTGGGCCTCGGCCTGCTGGGTCAGTCGGGTGCGGGCCTGCTCCGGGGTCAGCCGGAGGTCCCTGGCGATGGCCTCGACCATGCCGGTGTCGGCCTGGGCGGGGGTGGCCACGCCGGTCGACAGGGTGGCGGCCGCGAGAGTAAGTCCACAAAGGACTTTCAGGGTGCGCATGGTGGTCACGCCTTCCGGTGGGTGATGCGCAGGTCGTCCACGCCGGCTTCGACCAGGCTGCCGCCCGCGGCGTCGGCGGCCTCGACCACCACCCGGATCGTCTTGCCTGCCAAGGAGGACAGGTCGGTCTTGGCGGTCCGCCAGGTCGCGGCGGTGTCGGTGGAGCCGGTCTTCTGCTCGAAGACCACGGTGTCGTTGTTCCCGGTGAGCACCCGGATCCGCAGGTGGTCGGCGCCGGCGGAGTTGGCCAGGTGACCGAGGAAGTACTGGCAGGACAAGGTGATCCGGCCCGCCGCCGGCAGTGTGATCGGCGGTGAGGTGATGGTGCTGGCGCCGCCGTCCAGGTCGTTGTCCCCGACCGAGGCGCCTGCGGCGGCCCCGGTGACCACGGCCCGCGACCCGCTCGGTGTGCCGTCCGGTTGCAGCACCAGTCCGCCGTGGCTGGTGCCCTGCGGGTCGCCCACCTCGAACCGGCCCGCGGTGGCGGTGTCCGTGCCGCCGGCGTTGCCGGTCCAGCCGGTGGCGCGCTCGAAGTCCTCGGCGTGCACGGTGGTCTCCTCGCCGGGGCCCGGTCCGGGGTCGCCGCCGGAGACGGCCTTGAGCGCGTTGGCGATGCCCTCGCCGAAGTGCGAGTTGCGGGCCGGGGTGCCGGTGCACCGGGTGTCCCCGCTGGGGCACGGGGTGTCGGTGGCCTGTGCCAGCAACAGTTTCCGCAGCTCGTCCGGGCCCGCGTTCGGGTGCGCGGAGGCCAGCAGCGCGGCCACGCCCGCGGCGTGCGGGGAGGAGGCCGAGGTGCCGTGGAAGGTGGTGTAGCCGTTGTTCAGCCCGGTGGTGTTGATCATCGCGTAGCCGTCGCCGCCGGGTGCGGTCAGCTCGACGGTGTCCAGCCCGAAGTTGGAGTAGGAGGCCAGTTCCCTGCGGGTGTTGGCCGCGGTCACCGAGATCGCGTTCGGCAGGTCGCCTGGCAGGAACAGGCCCTGCTCCACATCGAGGTTGGTGCCACTGTTGCCCGCGGCCGCGACGGTCAGCGTGCCCTTGGCCTTGGCGTGGTCCACCGCCCGCCGGACCGCCTCGATCACCGCGTCCTGGTCGGCGTCGCTGCTGTGGTTGAACATCCACGGGTCGACGTAGTAGCTGTGGTTGGTCACCCGGAACCCGCGTTCGGCCGACCACATCAGCCCGCACACCACGTTCTCGGCGTACATGTAGCCGGTCGGTTCCATCACCTTGACCGAGGCCACCCGCACGCCAGGCGCGACACCCACCACGCCCTTGCCGTTCTTGGCCGCGGCGATGATGCCGGCCACCGAGGTGCCGTGTCCGGCGGCTGGGGCGTAGGAGTCCGGCTCCCAAGCACCGGCGGCGGTGTTCGGCTTGCCGTACAGACAGGAGACCGAGTTGGCGGCATCGAAGTTGTCCCGTAGGTCCTCGTGACCGCCCTGCACGCCGGTGTCCAGCACGCCGACGGTGACGGTGCGGCTGCCCGGGTTGATCGCCCAGGCCTGGTCGGCGCCCAGCTGCCGCATGTTCCACTCGATCGGCTCGGCCGGGCGGGTGATCGCCGAACCCAGCTGGGGTTCGAGGTATTTCCTGGCCGTGCTGTGCTCGGCCGGCAGGTCGGTGTCGCGGGTCTGGCCGACCTTCTGCACACCACTGACCGCACGCAGTTTCGCGGCGAAGTCGGTGGCGCCGGAGTGTGCGACCAGCACGCCGATCGGCGGGTACGTGTGCTGCACCCGGCCGCCGTTGGCCACGACGGCCTTGGCGATCTCCTCGGCGCCACCCGGCGCGGTGATCACCAGGTAGGCGCGCCCGGCCACCGGTTCGGCGGTGGCCACGGGCGTGAGTGCGGCCACCGGCAGGGCGGCGGCCAGCGCGGCCCCGAACAGCTTGAGCCCTAAGACGCAGGGGTGTCTCATGCGAGCCCTCCTCAACAGGAACAATTCGAGGAGGACGCTCCCGGCCCGGCGGCGGCCATTCAATCAGCGGCGCCACGTAGCGAATTCGCCCACTACTCAGGAAAACCCGTGGTGTCGGTTCGAACCGCGTGGGCCGGGCGCGTTCACAGACACCCCCGACTGGGGTACAAGTGGGTCGTGCCCGAGAAACCACCACTGCGGTTCGGCGTGCTCGGCGCGGCCCGCATCGCACCGTCCGCCCTGCTCAAGCCCGCCCGTGACCTGCCATCGGCGGAGGTGGTCGCCGTCGCGGCGCGGGATGGGCAGCGGGCAGGGCGGTTCGCGCGCAAGCACGGGATCAAGCGGGTGCACACCGGCTACCAGGACCTCATCGAGGATCCGGCGGTGGACGCCGTCTACATCCCGTTGCCCAACAGCCTGCACGGGCGGTGGACCATGGCCGCGCTCAAGGCGGGCAAGCATGTGTTGTGCGAGAAGCCGTTCACGGCCAACGCGGCCGAGGCGCGGCGGGTCGCCGGGGCCGCGCTGGGCAGTGGGCTGGTGGTCATGGAGGCCTTCCACTACCGCTACCACCCGCTGTTCCGGCGGGCGGTGGAGATCGTCGCCAGTGGTGAGCTGGGCGTGATCACGCACATCGAGACCGCGTTGTGTTTCCCGCTGCCCAAGTTCTCCGACATCCGCTACCGCTTCGACCTGGCAGGCGGCGCGCTGATGGACGCGGGCTGCTACGCCGTGCACATGGCCCGCACCCTGGGCCTGGCCGCGGCCGAGGGCGAACCGGAGGTGGTCTCGGCCCAGCCGAAGCTGCGGGGCGAGGACGTGGACCGGGCCATGCGGGCCGACCTGCGGTTCCCGGCCGGGCACACCGGGCGGGTGCACTGCTCGATGTGGTCGAACTCGCTGTTGCGGATCTCGGCCACGGTCCGCGGCGACCGCGGTGAGCTGCACATCCTCAACCCGATCATGCCGCAGGCCGTGCACCGGCTGACCGTGCGCGCAGGCGGCCACCGCCGGGTGGAGCGCTTCGACAAGCGCGCCAGCTACTCCTACCAGCTGGATGCCTTCACCACGGCCGTGCGCGACGGCGGACCGGTGCTGACCCCACCTGCGGACTCGGTGGCCAACATGGCGGTGATCGACGCGATCTACACCGCGGCCGGACTGCCGCCGCGGGTGGCCGACGCCACCTGAGTCCGCCTAGAAATCGGCCGCCAGCACGGTGCCGCCGGTCGCGTCCAGCACCCGGAAGCCGATCGCCTCGGTGCGCAGCACGGAGCTGTTGAGGTTGCAGCGGATCTCGCCGGGACCGTTGCCGACGAACTCACCGGCCGGGTGGTCGGCGCCGCGCCGGTCGGTGACCACCACCCGGTACCCGGCGCCCTGCTCGAAGCCGCGGGCGGTCAGCTTGATCTCGGTGCCCCAGGTGTGGGGCACCAGGTTCGCGCTGGCCGCCACCCGGGTGGCGAGTTGCCGCACCGCCACCGATTCCAGCGGGATCGGGGGCTGGGTGGCGCGGAGCAGGTCGGCGGCGCCGTAGCCGATGGCGGTGCCGGCCAGCACCGCGAGGGTCACGCCGATGCCCAGGCGGGCCGAGCGGCGGTTGACCGTGCGGCGTTCGGCCCGGATGCGGCCGAGCACCGCCTCGCCGAGGCCGGGTGGCACGGCTGGTTCGTCGGTGACCCGGTCCGGGTCCACCTCGGCCAGTGCCTCGGCCACCGGGATCAGGTCGGCCACCTCGGCCCGGCAGTCCCCGCAGAAGTCCAGATGTGCTTGCAGGGCAACGCATTCGGGTTCGTCCAGTCTGCCTAGGACATAGGCGCCGAGCTGCGCGCGCAGCACCTGGTGCGACTCGCCGTTCACGGTTCCACGCCCATCTCCTCCATGGCCAGGTGCAGTGCCTTCAGGGCGTAGAAGATCCGGCTGCGCAGCACGCCCGCGGGCACGCCGACCTCGGCCGCCAGCTCGTGGCAGGGCCGTCCGCGCAGGTAGGTCTCGACCAGCACCGCGCGGTGCGGGCCGGAGAGGCGGCGCAGCGCCTCCTCGACCAGCCAGCGGTCCAGCATCGACTCGGCCAGGCCCGGCTCGGTGAGCAGGGTGGGCAGGCCGGGCCCGGCGGACTGCTTGGCGTGCCTGCCCGCCAGTCTGCGGGTCTGGTCCATGACCACCGTGCGGGCGATGGCGAACAGCCACACCCGCAGCCCGGCCACCTCCGGGTCGAACCGGTCCGCGGACCGCCAGGCCCGCAGGAACACCTCCTGCACCGCCTCCTGTGCCGTCCCCTCGTCGCGGAGCTGGCGCAGTGCGAAGCGGTACAACTCGGGGCCGTGCGCGGCGTAGGCCGCCCGCAGGCCGGCGTCGGCGCTGAGATCGGTGGCGAGCCCGCCCGCGGCGGCGGTCCGGCCCCGTCGATACCCAGCGCTGCGTCCAACGGTGAAGTCCATTGAATCCCCTTGTGCCGTCGCCGGTGTCTACGAGTCCCGGGCCGGGGCCGTTCACCGATGCCACCGAAACGGACGTATTCGTGACATCCGGTGAACCGGCACGCCGGTCCGGCCCGTAGCGACGGACCGGAAGAATCGTCATCGCGAATTCCCGGCCACGGGGGTGCGCACATCCTTAGACTGGACCCGATGCGTCTGTTGCGTTCCCCACTCGTCGTCCTCGCGCTGGTGATCCCGCTGGTCGGGCTGCTGTTGCTGATCAGCGACGGCCCGGCCCCCCGGCTCCCGGCTCCCCCGGAGGACGCGCCCAGGGCGGTGGTCGCCCTGGGCGACAGCACGCTGTCCGGGGAAGGCGCGGGCGACTACGAGCCGGGCACCGACGGTGACAACGGCAACTGGTGCCACCGCTCCACCAAGGCGATGATCAACAAGCTGTCGGTGCCGGATATCGCCAAGACCTTCAACCTGGCCTGTTCCGGGGCGAAGGCGGCCAACCTGGTGGACAAGCCGCAGCACAACGAGGGCCCGCAGGTGCCCAAGCTGCTGGAGATCGCCCGGCAGTTCCGGATCGCCGCGATCGTGGTGCAGATCGGCGCCAACGACGAGCCGGGGTTCAGCTCGGTGGTCAAGGAGTGCGCGGAGGCCTGGTTCAAGTCCAGTGCCAAGGGCTGTTCGGGGCCGCTGACCACGAGCTGGGGCGAGCGGGTGGACAAGATGGTGCCCAAGGTCGCCGCGGCGCTGCGGGTGATCCGCGACGGCATGCGGGAGAACGGCTACCCGGACGCCAGCTACCAGCTCGTCGTGCAGTCCTACGCGGCGCCGGTGGGGCGGGCCGTGGTGAGCAGTCTGCGCAACCTTGGCGGCTGCCCGTTCCAGAGCGGGGACCTGGAATGGGTGCAGGACAAGGCCGTCGGTGAGCTGGCCGCCGGGTTGCGGGCGGCGGCGGCCACCGTGAACGCGCGGTTCCTGGACCTGTCCAGGGCCGGGGCCGGCCGGGAGGCGTGTTCGACCAGCGGGAGCGGCGCCGGGGAGTGGTTCACCCGGTTGACCGTGCGCTGGAAGGATCTCAGCGACGAGCAGCGGTCCGGGCACGCCATCCAGGAGTCCTTCCACCCCAACGCGGCCGGGCACGAGCAGTTCGCCCGCTGCCTGAGCGCCTTCCTGGCCACCGCCGACCGGGCCGCGGCCTGTGTGGCCGATCCGGCCAGGAACCTGGTGCCGGTCGCGGGTGCGGCCACCGCGGCGCGGGCGGCCAGATAACGCGCTAGTAGGGCAGGGTCAGGGCTTCCGCGCCGTCGACGTCGGTGCGGATGCGGGCCCAGGAGTCGTCGGTGAAATGCAGTCGCACCTGGCGGGTGGCCGGGCCGACCGCGAGCTGACGGCAGCGTTCCACCCGCAGCAACTCCGCCCTCGGCGCCTCGAACTCGAACTCCAGCACCGCGTCCTCCGGGCGTTCGTGCAACGGCGGACGGCCGATGTCCTCCTGCAACCCGGTGGCCACATCGCGCATCAACCGGCCGACCCCGCGCAGCACCTTGCCCACCGAACGCTGCCGTACCAGGCGTTGCGCGGTCGGGCTCACGATCGGTTCAGCCCGGACGGCGGTGTCCCTGATCCGGATCACCGCGATCCGCGCCACGCCCAGTGCCAGCCAGCACGCCTCCGGCGCCTGCACCGCCCGGTACAACCGCACGCCGAGGCTCTCCGGCCGCCTGGCGTGCACCGCGGCGCCGCGGCCTGCCGCGATGTCGTCATCGGACCAGGTGGCGGCGGTGGAGCGGGTGACCGGGATGCCGTGCGTGTCCAGGCCTTTGACGTGGAATCTGCCGGCGGGCAGGGCTTCGGCGCAGGCCAGTGCTTTGAGACGTTCGCCGCCGAGCCAGTCCCGGCCGAGCAGCGCGAGAGCCAGGTTGTGGTTCCACTGCACGAATCGGATGCTAGGCGGCGGCAGCCTTCTTGGCGGCGGGACGCGCCACGAAGAAGAACATCGCGAACGCGGCGACACCCATAAGCGCCATCGCGGCGGCCATCGGCACCGCACTGTCCTGTCCGGCCAGACCCACCAGCGGCGCGGTCAGCCCGCCGATGACGAACTGCACCGAACCCAGCAACGCCGACGCGGCGCCCGCCGCCTCGGGGTGATCGGCCATGGCCAGGGTGGTGGTGGTCGGCAGGATCAGGCCGATGCTGGCGATCATCAGGAACAGCGGGATGAGGAAACCGATCAGGCCGATCCCGACGCCGCCGACGATCGCCACGGTCAGCAACGCCAGCCCGGCCAGCGAGACCACCTGGACGCCGATGCCGAGCAGGGTGCGCGAGTGCACCCGGTGCGCCAGCCTGCCGTTGACCTGGGACACCGCCACGATGCCGATCGCGTTGATACCGAAGATGAGGCTGTAGACCTGCGGGGACGCCCCGTACAGCTCCTGGATGACGAACGGCGAGCCGGAGATGTAGGCGAACATCGCGGCCATGGCCAGGCCGGAGGTGAGCACGTAGCCGACGAAGGCCCGGTCCCGCAGCAAGGTGCCGATGGAGCGGAAGGTCTGGCTCAGTCCCCCGCCGTGGCGGCGCTCGACCGGCAGGGTCTCGCGCAGGCCGAACAGTCCGGCCAGGAACAGCACCACCGAGAGGGCGGCCAGCACCGCGAACACGCCGTGCCAGTCGGCGATCCTGAGCAGTTGGCCGCCGAGGATCGGGGCCAGGATCGGGGCCAGGCCGGTGATCAGCATCAGGTTGGAGAAGAACCTGGCCGCGGCGGCCCCGGAGTAGAGGTCCCGGACGATCGCGCGGGCGATCACGATGCCGGCCGCGCCTGCCACGCCCTGCAGGAAACGCAGGCCGACGAACAGGCCGATGTTGTCGGCGAACACGCAGGCCACCGAGGTCAGCGCGTACACCGCGAGCCCGCCGAGCAGCGGACGGCGGCGGCCCAGGATGTCGCTGAGCGGGCCGATCACCAGCTGCCCCAGCGCCAGTCCGATCAGGCAGGCGGTCAGCGTGAGCTGGACCTGACTGGCGGTGCCGCCCAGGTCGGCGGCGATCTGCGGGAAGGCGGGCAGGTACATGTCGATGGTGAGCGGCCCGAAGGCGGAGCAGCCCCCGAGTAACACCGCCAGGAAGGCGGTGGCAGCCCTGGACCCGGCTGTCGACGGCGGTGCGGCGGTCTGCTCGTCAAGCACGGAAGCTCCCCAGCTCATTACCTCTGCGAAGGATGTATCCAGGTTAAGATACGGGAATGCCCGCGCCGGGGAAACGTGATTCCGCCCGCTCCACCGACTGCCGAACACAATTGGCCGACGATCTCTTCGCCGTGCTGCCGCGACTGCGGATGGCGGTGCTGCGCAACACCCGGCGGCACTTCCCACACCCGCCGCTGCCCGAGGCCCAGGCCAACCTGCTGCGCACGGTCGCCGCCCGCCCCGGCCTGACCGTGCGCGAGGCCGCGCAGACCCTGCAACTGGCCGCCAACACGGTGAGCACCCTGGTGGCCGCGCTGGGCGCCGAGGACCTCCTGGAACGGCGGACCTGCCCGAAGGACCGGCGCAGCGCCCGATTGCACCCGACCGAACTGGCCCTGGGTCGGCTGGCCGAGTTCGACGGGCACCGCCGCCGGGTGGTGGCCGCGGCGTTCTCCCGGATGTCCGCAGCCGAACTGGACACCCTCCAGGACGCCTTGCCCGCATTGCACCAACTCATCGCCGAACTCGACGACCAGGAGGACTGAATCATGCAAACCGTTGCCACGAAACAGAACTGGCCCTGTCTCGACAACTGAACAAAACAGTATTGGCCAATCGCGGCCCTCAGTCGTTTGCGCCTTTCCACCGGGCCGTTCGGGTCCATACGATGGCGGCATGGACCTGGAGGTCCGTCACCTGCGGATGCTGTGCGCAATCGCCGAGGCCGGCAGCATGACCAAGGCGGCCGCGGTGCTCGGGCTGTCCCAACCCACGTTGACCCGCCAGGTGCAGCGGCTGGAGCGCTTCATGGGCGGGCCGCTGTTCGTGCGCGAACGCGATGGCGTGCGGCCGACCGCGCTGGGCGATTTCATCCTGGTCCGGGCCAACTCGGTGCTGCCCGTACTCGACGGCCTCGGCCCAGCCCGGACCCAGGCCGAGGACGAGGAACTGCGCGAGATCCGCATCGGCGTGCGGCCGGGACCACTGCTGCCCAGCCTGGTGCGCGGTCTGTCCACACTGCACCCCGCGGCCGAACTGCGCACCGAGGAAGGCCCGTCCTCCCACGCGGTGGCCGAGGTCCTGGACAGCGGACGCCTGGATGTCGCGCTGCTCAACGAGTGCGACGGATACGAGCTGCGCCGGATGCCCGCGCTGGTCTACCACGTGGTGGTGGTCGAACCGGTGTTCGTCCGGCTCGCCTCCGGCCACCCGCTGGCCGCCCAGTGCGAGGTCAGCCTGGGCGATCTGGCCGGGGAGGACTGGGCGACGCCCTCGCCGTGTGGCAACAACGACGACGAGTCCATCTACGCCGCCTGCGGCCGGGCCGGATTCGTGCCACGCATCCGGCACCGGGTGGACCTGCCCCAAGCAGATGAGCTGGTGCGCAGCCAGCAGGCGGTGCTGCTGTGCCCGCCACTGTCGGACCCACCAGGCGGCACGGTGAACCGGCCGCTGCGGGACACCCCGCTGCGCACCACCCGGCTGCTGGTGCACCACCGCGAGGGCGCGATCGCCCGCCAGTCCGACAAACTGCAGCGCTTCCTGGCCGAGGACTACGCCGAGCAGGTCGAGTACCACCCCGTCTACGCCTACTGGCTGGACCGGCACGGCTCGCTGTCCTGAAGGTTAAGGACAGGTGGCGGGGGGCATACGCGGAAGCTATGGCCTGCTGACATTACCCAACAGTTGTGATTTGGCGCACTGTACTGTTATGTCACCTCGCTACTGGGACCTCAAACGGCAGATCGAGGACTACCGGCACGTGGCCAGGCAGCTCCCCCTGTATCAGCCGGACAATGACACTGACCTGCACTACTTCCGCCAGTTCGGCGGCCCGCTGGCCGCCCCCAGCCCGTTCGACTCCCTGTTCCTGAACCGGACCGCGCAGGCACTGGCCCGACCGCTGGCGTTGCGGGATCTGACCCACGGCGCCCCTGGTTGACCTTGGCTGGCGACCGCCCTCGCCACCTGACAGGGTGAGTGGACGATGCCGACCCTGCTGATCGTCCACCACACCCCCTCCCCGGCCACCCAGGCCATGCTGGAGGCGGTGGTCTCCGGCGCCTGCACCGAGGACCTCGACGGCATCGACGTGCAGGTCCGACCGGCTTTGACCGCCTCGCCGGTGGATGTGCTCAACGCGGACGGCTGCCTGCTGGGCACGCCGGCCAACATCGGTTACATGAGCGGTGCGCTCAAGCATTTCTTCGACACGGTCTACTATCCCTGCCTCTCGGCGACCATCGGCCGGCCTTATGGCCTCTATGTGCACGGCAACGAAGGCGTGGAGGGCGCGGTGCGCGCGGTGGAGTCCATCGCCACCGGCCTGAAGTGGCGCAAGGCGTTCCCTCCGGTGACCGTGCTGGGTCAGCCGGGCAAGGACGATCTCGAGTCCTGCTGGGAGCTGGGTGCGACGGTGGCCGCGAGCCTGCTCGACTAGTCCCGGCGGAACCGCGACCGGTAGCCGCCAGGGGTCACGCCGATCTCCCGGTGGAAGGCCCGCCGCAACGTCTCCACCGAACCGAACCCGGCCAGCCGCGCGACCACGTCCAGTGGGTCCGCGGTGCTCTCCAGCTGATGCCGGGCCGCCTCCACCCGCACCCGCTCCACGTAGTGCGCCGGGGTGGTGTCGAGTTCCTCGCGGAAGAGCCGGGTGAGGTGCCGTCCGCTCATGCCCGCCCGGTTGGCCAGCCCGGCCAGGGAATGCTCCCCCGCCGGGTCGGCGACCACGGTGTCCAGCAGCCGCCGCAGGCCCTCGGTGCGCGGGCGGCCCGCTCGTTCCCGCGCGCTGAACTGGGATTGCCCGCCAGGACGTTGCAGGAACACCACCAGGTACTTGGCCACCGTGCGGGCCGCGTCCACGCCGAGGTCCTCCTCGACCAGGGCCAGGGCCAGGTCGATGCCGGAGGTGACCCCGGCGGAGGTGATCACCGGCCCGTCCCTGACGAAGATCGCGTCCTCGTCCACCCGCACCGCAGGGAAGCGGCGGGAGAGCGCGTCGGTGAGGTCCCAGTGCGTGGTGGCCCGCCTGCCGTCCAGGAGTCCGGCCGCGGCCAGCACGAACGCGCCACCGCAGACCGAGGCGGTGCGCTCGGCCTGGGCGGACAGCCGCCGGATGTGCCCGAGGAAGTCCGCGTCGCTGATGGTGCGCGCCCAGTCCGGGCCGCCGGGCACCAGCAGGGTGGCGCCGTGCGCGTCGGCGGCGGCCAGGTCCAGGTCGGCGCCGAGCCGGGAGGCGGTGTTGGCCCGGATGTCCGCGCCACCCGGTGAGGCCAGCAGCAGCCGGTAGTCCGCGCCGTGCTCGTTGGCCACCGCGAAGACCTCCAGTGGGCCGGTGACATCGAGCAGGCGGACGCCGTCGTAGAGCACGACGAGCACGGTGCGGGGCGTGGCGGACACCGGCACAGTATGGCCGGATCCGAGGGGTTCGCGTCCAGATCACCCACCCCGGCGCACCCGTCCGAATGACAGCCTGGAGCAGTCGGATTCCTTCCAGCACAACGGAGAACACCGTGCCCGCCACCTCACACGAGGTCACCGTCCCGGACAGCGCGCTGGCCAGGGAGGCCACCGAACTCGTCCGCGACCGCACCGACGAGCTGCTCTACCACCACTCCCGCCGGGTCTACTACTTCGGCGCGCTGCGCGGGCGGCACCGCGGCCTGACCGTGGACCCGGAACTGCTCTACGTGGGCGCGATGTTCCACGACCTCGGCCTCACCCCCCGGCACGCCGGGTCCCAGCAGCGCTTCGAGATCGACGGCGCGGACGACGCGGCCGAGTTCCTGCGCCGCCACGGTCTGCCCGAGCAGGCGGTGAACACGGTGTGGACCGCGATCGCCCTGCACACCACCCCGGAGATCCCGCACCACATGGCCCCGGAGATCGCCCTGGTGCTCGCCGGGGTGGAGGTCGACGTGATGGGTCTGGCCTTCGACGAGATGACCAATGCCGCCCGGGAGGCGGTGGTGGCCGAGCATCCGCGACCGGACTTCAAACGCCGTATTCTGGAAGCGTTCCACCATGGACTGGCGCACCGGCAGGCCACCACCTTCGGCAATATCAAGGCAGACGTGGAAGCCCGCTTCGATCCCACCTTCGTCCGGGTGGACTTCACCGAAGGGGTTCTGGCCTCGGCCTGGCCGGAATGAGCCGGGTCGCGGCGTTGCCCGAGTGGACAACCGACGACCGGACGGGCCAGCGGACTACTCATCAAACGGGTAACATCCTCGCGTTCTTGCCCGGATTGTCCCCGTAGCCGGCCACGAACATGATGAGCTGGCCGGTATGGACATCGTGACCCGTGGCCGGCTCAACCGGGCGACGCTAGCGCGTCAGCACCTCCTGAGCAGGGACCAGGTCTCCGCGGTCGATCTCATCGAGCGGCTGTGCGGGATCCAGGCTCAGGAGGCCAGACCGCCGTTCGTGGCGTTGTGGACGCGCATCGCCGGTTTTAAGAAGCCGGAACTGCACAACGCCTTGCACGAGCGCACGATCGTCCGGGCCACGCTGATGCGCGGCACCCTGCACCTGATGAGCGCGGCCGACTTCCTCCGGTTCCGGCACACCCTGCAACCGATGCTGACCGCCTCGCTGCGGGTGCTGGGTTCCCGCGCCAACGGCCTGGACCTGGACCGGTTGCTGCCCACCGCGCGGGCGATCCTGGCCACCGCGCCGCGCAGTTTCACCGAGCTGCGCCCGCTGCTGCAGGAGGCGTTCCCGGCGGTGAACGACCGGGCGCTGGGTTACGCGGTGCGCACCCAGCTGCCGCTGGTGATGCGGCCGACCCAGGACCGCTGGTCCTTCCCGACCGTGGCCGCCTTCACCCTGGCCGACGAATGGCTGCCCGAGCCACTGTCCACAGTGGACGCGACAGATCAGCTCGCGCTGCGTTACCTCGGCGCGTTCGGCCCGGCCTCCGCGCAGGACTTCCAGACCTGGTCCGGGCTGGGCGAGGGCAAGCAGATCATGGAGCGACTACGGCACAAGCTGGAGGTCTTCCAGGACGAGTCCGGCCGCGAGCTGTTCGACCTGCCAGAGGCCCCGCGCCCGGACGAGGACGTGCCCGCGCCGGTGCGGTACCTGCCCGAGTTCGACAACCTGGTGCTGGCGCACAGCGACCGCACCAGGGTGCTCGCCGACAACCACCGGGGCGAGGTGGTGACCAAGAACCTCCGGGTGCGGGCCACCTTCCTGGTGGACGGCTATGTGCGCGGGGTGTGGGAGACCACCCGCAAGAAGGACAAGTCGATCCTGACCCTGCGGCCGTTCCTGCCGCTGCCCCGCCCGGTCCTCGACGAACTGGTCGAGGAGGGCGAGGCGTTGCTGCGCTTCCAGGAACCGGACGCGGGCACGGTCGAGGTGACCGTCGCGCCCTAGGGGTTCTTGATCCAGGTGGTCTCGGTGGTGAACTCGGCCAGCGGATCGGCCAGCGGCGTGAGCCCGATGCCCGGTTCGGTCGGCACCGCCAGGTGGCCGTCGACCAGTTCGAACGGCTCGGTGATGTCGGTGCGGTAGTACCGGTGCGAGGCCGAGGTGTCCCCTGGCAGGGTGCAGCCGGGCAGTGCGGCCAGGGCCACGTTGGCGGCGCGGCCGATGCCGGTCTCCAGCATGCCGCCGCACCAGGCCGCCACCCCGTGCGCCTGGCACAGGTCGTGGATGCGCCGGGATTCCAGGTAGCCGCCGACCCGCCCGGGTTTGATGTTGATCACGGTGCAGGCGCCGAGGGCGATGGCGTCCGCGGCGGCCTGGGCGGAGGTGATGGACTCGTCCAAGCAGATCGGGGTGCGCAGCCGGGTGGCGAGTTGTGCGTGCTGGCGCAGGTCCTCCTCGCCGAGGGGCTGTTCGATCAGCAGCAGCCCGAAGTTGTCCAATGTGGACAGATGGCGGGCGTCGGCGAGGGTGTAGGCGGTGTTGGCGTCCACCTGGAGCAGCAGCTCGTCGCCGAAGCGTTCGCGCACCGCGGCCACCGGGGCCACGTCCCAGCCGGGTTCGATCTTGAGCTTGATCCGCAGGTAGCCCTCGGCGAGGTAGCCCTCGACGGCGTCCAGGAGTTCCGGGATGGAGTCCATGATGCCGACCGAGACCCCGGAGGGGACGCGGGTCTTGGTGGCGCCGAGGTGACCGGCCAGGGAGATGCCGCGGCCACGCAGTTCGGCGTCCAGCACGGCGGTCTCCAGGGCGGCCTTGGCCATCCGGTGGCCCTTGAACCGGTGCAGGGCGGGGCCGACCTTGTTCGCGTCCACCTCGTCCAGGCCCAGGATCGTGGGCAGGAACCAGGTTGTGAGCACCTGCTCGGCCCCGGCCAGGTATTCGGGCGAGTAGACGGGTTCGGCCAGTGCCACGCATTCGGCCCAGCCCTCGGCCTCGGGGGTGACCACCCGGAGCAGCAGCAGCTCGCGGTGGGTCTCGGTGCCGAAGGAGGTGCGGAACGGGCTCACCAGCGGCAGCCGCAGTCTGCGCAGCTCGACTCCGGTGATCTTCATGCGAGGTCCTTCCTGGACACGACGTAGGAACCACTGCGGAGGAAGCCGGTCACGGCCGCGCCGCGCTCCAGCAGGTCGCCGAGGCTGTCGCGGACGGCGAAGCGCCATTCGGCGGCGAGCACGGAGTCCTTGCCGCGCAAGGACTCCACATCGGACGGCACGGCCACGAGCACGGTCTCCGCGTCCGTGTCCCGCCGCACCGGCCGACCGTCCACATCGGACAGGATCGGTCGCGCGCCGGTGACCTCCGGGGTGAGGCCGCGCCCGGCGCAGGCGGCGGCGACGGCGGGTTCGGCCAGCCGCCAGGCGACCATGATCCGGTCGCTGGGCCCGGAATCGTTGATGCCGTCGGACATCGGGCCGTAGAAGTCGGGCAGGTACTCCGCGGGCAGCGCGGCCAGCTTGGCCAGGTTGAAGAAGGCGTTGCGGCGCACCAGCGGGTCGAAGGTCCAGGTGATCGTGTCCAGGCCGCGGACCAGTGCCCAGGCCCGCTGGTGCAGTTTGAGGGCGTAGCCGACCGAACGGCCCTGGGCCTGACCGGACACCCCGGCGATGTGCGAGTGCAGGGTGCGCCCGATCGGCGCGGACAGGAAACCGGCGCTGGCGCCGACGAGCTGGTCCGCGCTGAACGCGCCCGCGACGTAACCACCGGCGTGTTCGAGCACCCGCATCAGTTCGACGGTCATCGGCTCGCCGCCGGGTCTGGGCAGCCAGATGTCCTGGAAGAGCTGGAAGGTGCGTTGCAGGTCGGCGAGTTCGGCCAGTTCGGCGATCTCGACGCCCGCGGCGTGCGCGGCCGCCATGGCGTCCCGCCGCGCGGTCTCCAGTACGGCGTCGTCGGTGATCATCGTGGCGTCCGCACATCCTGGACCAGGGCGGCGAGCAGGGCGGCCCGCTGCGGGATGTGCGCGGTGAGCACGTGTTCGTGCTCGGCGTGCGCGCCGTTGCCGACCGCGCCGAGCCCGTCCAGGGTGGGCACGCCGATGCCCGCGGTGAAGTTGCCGTCGGAGGCCCCGCCCACCGCCGCCGAGGTCAGCGGCGGCAGGCCCAGCTCGGCGCCGAGTCGCACGGCGCGGGCGTACAGGTCGGCCGAGACGCGGGCCTCCATCGGCGGCCGGTTGGGGGTGCCGTCCGGTTCGAGCTTGATGCCCGGCAGCACCGGGGTGAGCGCGCGGATGGCGGCGTCCACCCGCTGCTGTTCGGCGATGGTGCGGGCCCGCACGTCCACGTGCACGATCGCCTCGGCAGGCACGGTGTTGGTGGTGGTGCCTGCCGACATCACCGTCGGCACCACGGTGGTGCCCAGTTCCGGATCGCCGAGCGCGGCGATGGCCAGCACCTGGTGGGCCAGCTCGATACCCGAGTTGACCCCGAGTTCGGGTTCCAGCCCCGCGTGCGCGGCCCGCCCGGTGATCGCCACCTGGTACTTGCCGGCGCCCTTGCGCTCGGTCTTGATCGCGCCCTCGTTGGCGCTGGCCTCCAGCACGAACACCGCGGCGCAGTCCCGCGCGGTCTCCTCGATCAGCCGGCGGGAGCTGAACGAGCCCAGCTCCTCGTCCCCGGTGACCAGGATCGCCACCCCGTCCAGGGAGGGCAGCCAGGACAGCGCGTGCAGCGCCTGCACGAGGCCGGTCTTCATGTCGAAGCAGCCGGGCCCGCGCAGCACACCGTCGGTGACCGAGAACGGGATCCGGGCCAGGGTGCCGATCGGCCACACCGTGTCGTGGTGCGCCAGCACCAGCACCTCCGGCCGGTCCCCGAAGACCCAGCGCAGGTGGGTGACCCCGTCCAGGACGAGCCGGGCCGGCGTCACCCCCAGGAGGCGCCGGCCCAGCTCACTCACCACATCCGCGGAACGGGCCACCGCGGCCAGGTCGGCGGAGGGCGACTCACAGCTCACCACCTCGCCGATGTCCTCGAGCAGGGCGGGCAGGGCCGAGGTCGCACGCTGGAGCAGTTCGGAGGTCACCGGGACAGTCTGGAAGATGACAGCCCCGGATTCCTCATCCGGCCCGACGAGTTGCGGCCCGTTTTTCGTCCGACCGGACAAACAGCGCGACCCGGACCTCAGATCCGGGCCGCGGCCCGGCTGTTGTGCAGGAACCGAGCGGGCTTCCCCGCCTCGCCGATGGGCACCAGCACCATGTGCACCGCCCCCCGCTGCGGTTCCCTGGTGATCAGCGAGCCTGCCGTGTACCCCACCAGCTCCATCGCCACCGCCTCCGGCAACAGCAGCCTGGCCTCATCGGTCACCGGCACCATCCGCAGCCAGAACCGCCCATCTCCGTCAACGCTGACCTCGTACCGGACCATGACCGCGTCGTACCGCCCCACCACCCGATCCGCGTCCACCGCGACCGGCTCCACCGGCGGCACCGGTGCCGCGGGCAGCAGCGCCCCACCCAGCTCGGCGATCAACGGCACCACCAGATCCTGGTACAGCGACAGCGGATCCCCACCGTTGGTGAGCAACGCGACCGCAACCCCAGCCTCCGGCACCACCCGCAGAAACGCACTCTGTCCAAGGGTCCCGCCGTCGTGCCCGGCGACCAGATTCCCCGCCCCCCGCCAAAGCCCCCACCCCAGCCCGTAGTGACTGGACAGCAGGCCCACATCCGGCACGGACACCTCAGCCGACAACATCGCCGAGACACTGTCCGCGCCCAGCACCCCCACCCGCCCACCGTCCACGAAGACCCGGGCGAACTCCAGCAGATCCGCCGCCCGCATGGACAACAACGTCCCCGCGGGCGCCGAGGAAGCGGCCAGCGCCCACAACGGCGCGGGCACCGGCGGATCCCCCGGCAGATGCCCAAGCGCGGCCCGATACCGAATGGCCTCTCCCGCGTCGGTGGCCGCGTGCGTCAGCCCCAGCGGATCGATCAGATGCTCCCGCAACGCCTGGTTGAACGACTTCCCCCGCACCACCTCGACCAACCGCCCCAGCACCACATACCCGGCGTTGTTGTACGAGAACTGCTCCCCCAAGGGGAAAAGCTGCCCCGCATCCCCCAGCGTCGCCACGTACTTCTCGACCGCATCCGCCCCAGACCCGGTGTCCCGGAACAAATCCCCCGCGAACCCGGCCGTGTGATTGAGCAACTGCCGCGTAGTCACCGCGGCCGCCACCCCCTCCTCCCCCAGCACCAACTCCGGCAGGTACCCCCGCACCGGCCGATCCAGCTCCACCAACCCCTCATCCACCAACTGCATCACCAGCGTCGCGGTCCACAACTTGGTGATCGACCCAATCTGGAACACCGCATCAGCAGTAACCGCCACCCCAGTCCCCAGATTGACCACCCCCGCGGCCACCGAGGCAATCCCCCCATCCACCAACACCGCGACCTGCGCCCCAGGAACCCCATGCTTCACCACCAACTCCGGAAGCAATTCCTGAAGCCGAACACGGACATCGTCGACACGGACCATGCACCCCACCTTAGCGTACTTAGTACGTTAAAGGGAGGGGCACCGCCGACACGCGTGTTGGCCGTTGTGGGACGGTGTGTTGGCCGTTGTTGTACGGGTCGTTGGCCGTTGTGGGACGGCGGGCGGGCGGAGCCCGGAGCGGTGAGCATTGGGGGCAAGCGGGCGAAGCCCGGGAACGCTGCGGCTAGGCGGTTCTGAGGCGCCGCGACCGGGCGAAGCCCGAGGACAGGCAGCCGGGGTGGCTTTTCAACACTCCCCGAGCGGTTCCCCCATCCCCGTCAGCCTGGAGAGGACACACCACATCCCGGGCAAGCAGACCGCAACCTGCCGCCGCCCTAGCTACCCAACCGCACGGTCTGCTTGTTCGGGATGTGGTTTGGTATCGGAAGGCTGACGGGGATGGGGGAACCGTACGAGCACTGCTCTTCGTCTTTGCTCTTGTTCTTGACTTTCCCCCCCATCCTTTGATTTCTGCCCGTCCGGCGAGGACGATCTTGATCTTTGTTCGGGTACCTCAGCAACAGAGGCCACAAGCGCAAAGATCAAGAGCGGAAAAGATGGCCTCGCCGGCCGGGCAGACCACCGGAGGGGGGAGGGCAGATCAAGAACCGGCATGAGCAGGTTGCGGGGCGGGGATTGTGCTGCCGGGGCCGGACCCAGCGTGGCTCCGAGGGCTCGCGTGTTCTCCGCACGGCCTTCCGCAAGCCAACCACACCCCGAGGAGCGGCCCCCGTCACGTTGGGCGGGGTCGGCGGCGGTTTGTGTTGCAGGGGCCGCTCCTCGGGGTGTGGTCAGCAAGCTCCAGGCCGTACGGAGAACACGCGAGAACCCTCGTCGTGGGGTTTTCACCCCCAACCCCAACCCCCGCCCCGTCCCACAACGGCCAACACTCCGTACAACAACGGCCAACACGGCGTACAAGAACGGCCAACACGCGGGATGATCTTGGGTTTACAGATCACGTAACTGGAGCTGGAGGTGGGCGCCGAGCCGAGCCCGCGGATCCCCGAGATCCAGCCCGCTGATTTCGGACAAGCGTCGAAGCCGATAGCGAAAAGTATTGGGATGCACATGAATCCGCTGAGCCGCCGCGGACACATCCCCAAACAAGTCCAGATAAGCGGCCAGCGTCGGCACGAAGTCGGTGTTGTGTTCGGTGTCGTGGGTTAGCAGGGTGGCTACTGGGCCGAGCACCGGGTACTGATCAGCGGCGAGCTGATCGGCCAGCCGGGTGAGGAGCAGTTCGACGTGCACGTCGGCGAGGCGGGCGACGGGGCCGGACTGGTGGGCGTGGCCCAGTGCCCGGAGCACCGCGTCGGCGTCGCGGCGGGAGCGGGGCACCTCCGACCACTCGGGCACAATCCGCCCTATACCAATCCGCACCGCGTCTTTGGTGCCGGTTCTGGCCAGGAAGTCCTCGGCTATCCGGGCGGCCGCGGCATCGGCCGTCACGGGTAGCAGGCCGTAGACCACTCCGCCCTGTGGCGCCGCCGCAGTGGGCCGGGCGACCGTGGTGCGCAGGTGCAGGGACAGCGCGTCGCACAGGCGCTGGGTCGCGGCTTCCTGTTCGGCCTGGCCGCCTTCGGCGCGGGCCTGCGCCGCGAGCACGCACAACGACTCCCGAGCCACCCCGAGCCGGCTGGCCGCCTCGGCCGCGTCCGGACCGCCCTCCAGCACCGTGGCCAGCAGATCGGCCCGCAACCGCCGCTGCACATCGGCACCGGCCCGCTGCCGCATCAGATGCAGCGCGACGATCTTCGCGGCATCCGTCAGCGCGGTGACCCGCGCCGGACTGAGCGGACTGCGCACGGCGGCCCACACAGACCCGAGGATCTCCTCCCCCGCCCGCACCGCGATCGCCGCCCGCGGGATCGTGTCCCCGCCCAGGTCGACGTGCACCGGACCGGCACTGCGGTACAGCTCGCGGAACACCCCCTGCTCCCGCAGCTCCCGCTGCAGCTCCTCGGGAACCTGCCGCCCCAGCACGGTCGCCACCCGCCCGGGATCGGTGGTCTCCTGCCCCTCGGAATAGGCCAGCACCCGGGACGACCGGTCCTCGATCACCACCGGCGCGTCCAGCAACGCGGCGATGGCGTTGGCCAGTGCGAACAGGTCGTTGCCCAGCGGCAGCGCCCCGTCGGGCAACGCGGTCTCGTCGGCGGCCAGCCGGGACTGGAGCAGGGCGAGCACGTGCGACCAGGACGCGGCCGCGCTGACCTCCAGCAGCGCGACGCCGGCGGCCTCGGCGGCCACCCGCACCACCTCGGTGACCGGGGCCGGTGCCTTGACCAGCAGCGCCGCCGCCCGAAGCACACCCAGCTCGGTCAGCAACCCGGCCACCCGCGCCGGCTCACGCAGCCCGACACCGAGCAGCAGCGCGCCGGGAGCCAGCTCGAGTGGCTCGGCGGGGTCGTGGATGACGGGGGTGTCCGCCACCGCCTCCGGTCTGCCGGGCAGGACGGGGGTGAGCACGGTGCTGCCCAGGTCGGCGAGCACGTGGTCCAGGCGGTTGCGGATTTCCCGGTCGGCCATGACGGCCGATCATGTCACGCGGCGGCCTTGCGGTAGGACAGGCGCAGGTTCTGCGGGCCCTTGCTGGCGTTCTCCCTGGTCAGCAGGGTGTCGATGAGGATCTGCACCGGCTTTCGGCGCTTGTGCAGGATCACCGGGCGCCACACGAAGGCGACGAACTGGCCGCCGGGCCGCAGCACCCGGACGGCCTCGCGCACCGCGGCCAGGGGGTCGGGCACCTCTTCCAGGCTGTAGGTGAAGAAGATGGTGTCCACGCTGTTGTCGGCGAAGGGCAGTTTGCACCCGTCGCCCGCCACCAGCACCAGGTCCGCGCCGGGCGCACCGGCGTGCTTGTCGGCCAGCTTCTTCTGCGCGCCCGCGGCCGGGTCCAGCCCGATCAGCCGGTTGTCCGCGCCGAGGTGCTCGCGCAGCGCGGTGGTGAAGAAGCCGCCGCCGCTGCCGATCTCCACGGTGGTGCCGCCCGGCTTGCGCTGCACCCATTTGCCGACATCCCGGCTGGGCAGGTCCCAGCCCAGCACGAACCGCAGCACGGGGTGGCTGATCAGCCGGTACAGCACGGCGGGGGTGCGCCAGCCCTTGCGGACCTGGACGTCGGATTCGGTGGCAGTGGGGGTCACAGCTTCTCTCTCAGTCGTGTCCGACGGACTTGATGACCTGCCGGGGCAGCAGGCGGGAGGCGACGATGGCGGCCAGGGTCAGCACCACGGCGGCGATCACCAGGGTCACCGTGAGCCCGTCCACGAAGGCCTGCCGGGCGGCGGCGAGCAGTGCCTCACCGGCCGGCCCGCCGAGTTCGCGACCGGCCCGGTCGGCCTCGGACATGGACTGCCTCGCCGTGTCCAGCACCCCGCCGGGCACACCGGGCACGGCGGCCAGGTGCGTGCTGTAGACGGCGGTCATCACGCTGCCGACGATGGCGGTGCCCAGTCCGGTGCCCAGTTCGTACCCGGTCTCCTCCACCGCGGCGGCGGCACCAGCCTGGGCCGGGGGCGCGGAGGCCAGCAGCGCGTCGGAGGAGGCGGTGAACGCGGCCGAGACGCCCACGCCCACGCCGAGCAGGCAGGGCACCAGCAGCCACGGGTGGTCGGAGGTGTCCAGCCAGAACCCGGCCGGGACCAGCGCGATCGCGGTGATGGCGAAGCCGCCCGCGGTGACCACGCTGGTGGAGAAGCGTTGCAGCAGCGGCGCGGCCAGCAGGCCACCGGCGATGGCCGCGACCATGGCGGGCATCAGCCGCACCCCGGCCTCCAGGGGCCCGAGTTGCAGCACGTACTGCAGGTACTGGGAGAAGGTGAGGCCGAGACCGGCCAGTGAACTCATCACCAGCACCACGCAGGCCACCGCGGTGCTGAAGGTGGCGTTGCGGAACATCCGCATGTCCAGCAGCGGTTTCGCCAGGCTGAGCTGGCGGCGGACGAACCAGACCAGCATCAGCACGCCGCCGATGCCGGTGGCCAGCGCGACGGGGTCGAGCACGCCGTGGTGGGCGGCCTGCTTGATGCCGTAGGCGATGCCGAGCACGCCGAGTGCGGAGAGCACCGCGGAGAGGATGTCCCAGCGGCCCTTCTCCGGGTCGGCCGACTCGGGCACCAGCCACAGCGCCAGCGGGATGGTGATCAGCATGACCGGCACGTTGATCAGGAAGGCCGCGTGCCAGCTGAAGAACTCCACCAGCACCCCGCCCAGCAGCGGACCCAGTGCCGCGCCGGAGGCGGCGACCGCGCTCCACACGCCGATGGCGAACTGGCGTTCCTTGCGGTCGGGGAAGATGTGCCGCAGCACGGACAGGGTGGCTGGCATGATCATCGCGCCGCCGATGCCGAGTCCGGCGCGGGCCGCGATCAGCATGCCGGTGGTGGTGGCCATGGCCGCCGCGATCGAGGCGATACCGAAGACCACGTAGCCGAGCATCAGGATGCGGCGGCGCCCGTACCGATCGCCCAGCGTGCCGAAGGCGATCAGCAGCGGCGCGGCCAGCAGCGAGTAGATGTCGATGATCCAGAGCAGCCCGACCGGGCCTGGTTTCAGATCGGCCGCGAGCGAGGGGACCGCGGTGTGCAGCACGGTGGCGTCCACCGCGACCAGCAGCAGGCTCACCGACAACACGGTGAGCACGGCCCAGCGCCGACGCGAGACGACCGCCGAGGGTGCGGTGTCCATCGGGTCTTCCTCCCCTGCTCGCCACCGGGGACACTCCCCCGGCGCGGCACCGACCCTAACCGAGCTTCAGCTCGGCTTCAGGTCTGCCCCGTACTTGGAAAAACTTACGTTGAACCAACGCGTGACGCGTCACGGTAGTTCCAGAAGAGACAGTATGGTGTCATTCGACGGCTCGGCAGCGAGCTTTCGTCGAGCGCACGGCAGACGAAGGTCGGGCAACCCCCATCGTTTGCCCGGACACAGCCGTGGTCATCCAGTTCAGACGCGCGACCCCCGCCCCGGGTTGGCCCAACTGAAAGTGACCTGGCTCACCGGCCATTCAGCCCACTCCGATCGTAGCCCCAGCTCCGGCCGATCGTCTGATGTGGCCCGATCCGCGCTGCGCATAGCGTCGCTGGCACCCCGTAGCCGATCTTCGGGTGGCGGGGGTCTGCACACCTTCCTGCCAGCACAGAGACAAAAGGGGCACTCATGCTTGGTAGACGTCTCCTCATGGCCGTGTTGGCCGCGACACTCGGCGTGGTGGCCACCGCCGGCGTGTCCGCGGCGGCGCCGCCGAAGAACCCCGGCGACCCGGGCGCGCTGGTCGTCGGTGGCACCCCGGTGCCGGATGGCAAGTACCCGTTCATGGCCACGCTGCAGGACGCCCGGTTCGGGCCGACCCCGTATGACCGGCACAACTGCGGGGGCACCCTGGTCGGGCCGAGGGTGGTGCTGACCGCCGCGCACTGCGTGGCCTTCTACACCCCGGAGACCATCTCGAACCTCTCGGTGATCGTCGGCCGCACGCAGCTGTCGATGAACCAGGGTGAGGAGCGCAAGGTGCGCTTCGCCCAGGTGCACCCGAAGTACAAGACCGACGGCAGCTACGACATCGCGCTGCTCTCCCTCGACCTGCCGATCACCACGATCAAGCCGGTCCAGCTGGTCACCCCCGGCACCGACGCGCTGGAGCGTCCCGGCCGCATCGTCACCGGCATCGGCTGGGGCAACACCGAGGCGCAGACCGGTTTCCCCGGCGGCGGCGTGGTCAACTACCCGGACCGCCTGCAGGAGGTCGACGTCCCGCTGATCTCCAACGACGAGTGCGCGGTCTCCTACCCGGACACCTCCGACCGTGACCTGTGTGCCGGCAAGTCGGGCAAGGACACCTGCCAGGGCGACTCCGGCGGTCCGCTGTTCGTCTCCCTGCCCAGCCGCAACACCTTCATCCAGATCGGCGTGGTCAGCCGCGGTCGTGGCTGCGCGGCGCTGGGCTTCCCCGGCGTGTACGCCAAGCTGTCGCACGAGGAAATCGGCGGCTGGATCCAGAACCCGACCACCCTCGCGTCGTTGGAGGCAGCCCAGTGAACCGTGGCAAGCGACTTCTGTTCGCGGCGATGACCGCCGCCCTGGGCCTTGGCCTGCTGACGGGGACCTCCGCCGCGTCCCCGTCCGGCCCGCCGCCCGGTGACCCCGGCGCGCTGGTCGTGGGCGGCACCCCGGTGCCGGATGGCAAGTACCCGTTCATGGCCACCATGCAGGACGCCCGGCGCGGCCCGACCGCGTACAACCGGCACCGCTGCGGCGGTTCGCTGGTGGGCCCGCGCGTGGTGCTGACCGCCGCGCACTGCGTGGAGGGCTACACCGCCGAGACCATCAAGAACGTCTCGGTGATCGTGGGCCGCACCCAGCTCTCGGCCACCCAGGGTGAGGAGCGCGCGGTCGCGGGCTTCGAGATCCACGACAAGTACGCCGCCGACGGCAGCTACGACGTGGCGCTGCTGTTCCTGGCCACCCCGATCACCACCATCAAGCCGATCCAGCTGGTCACCCCGGGCACCGACGCGCTGGAGCGTCCGGGCCGCCTGGTCACCGGCATCGGCTGGGGCAACATGGAGGCCCAGCCCGGCTTCCCCGGTGGTGGCGTGGTGAACCGGCCGGACCGCCTCCAGGAGGTGGACGTGCCGATCGTGTCCAACGACGAGTGCGCGGTGTCCTACCCGGACACCTCCGACCGCGACCTGTGCGCGGGCCGCACCGGCAAGGACACCTGCCAGGGCGACTCGGGCGGCCCGCTGTTCGTCTCCCTGCCCAGCCGCAACACCTTCATCCAGGTCGGTGTGGTCAGCCGCGGCCAGGGCTGCGCGGCCATCGGCTACCCGGGTGTGTACGCCAAGCTGTCCAACGTGGAGATCGGCGAGTACATCTCGCCAAGGGCACGCTCCTGATTCCAGTCTCGGCAATTGACGCTCCGCCAATGCGATTCATTGGCGGAGCGTCATCTTTTTGTGGGTGCCACTACTCCTTTTGAGCGATCCTGCGGTGGAGTGGATCCGCTCCCTTTCCCGATTCGTCCATGGTTACGATGCCTGGGGGGATGAAAAAGGCCAGCTGCGGCCGAGTATCGCCGCGCTGACAGGGGAGGACAGCGAGATGGCGGATCCGGACGAACACCTGCTCACACCCAGCCAGCGCAAGCTGCTGGAACAGCAGAAACGAGCGAACCCGAACCCACAACCGGTCGACATCGAGGGCTCACTGCGCCAGACCGGTCGTTACCTGATCGACCCGGCCCACGCGGGCAAGGCCCTGGCCAAGCTGCAGGAAGCGCTGGACGAGGTCCGGGCCATCGGCGAGGACGCCCGCGAGCTTCGACGGCTCGACCCGCCGTACAACGATCCGTACAGCAAGGCCGCGGTCAAGGCGATCGTCCAGCGGGCCAGCGATGAGCAGGGCTGCCACGGCAAGGCCAACAAGGACTTGGAGACCACACTCCAAACCATGATCAATAATATCAAGGCTATGGTGCGCGAGCACGAGAACACCGAGGGCAAGAACAAGGGCATCGGAGGACATGGCTCGTGACCCGCAGAGTCCAGCTCGCCGTCATCATCTCATTGAGCGCTCTGGTGCTGGCCGGCTGCGGCGGTGGTTCCCCCGACCCGACCCGGACAACCAGCGCTCCGCCCAGTACCAGCAAGCAGAGCCTGGCACCGCCGATCAACAACCCGGTCTCCGCTGACGCGTACAAGGACCGCATGTGCGACCTGCTCACGCCGGCACAGCGCGCGACCGTAGGCGCCACCCGGGCGCCTGCGCCACGAGAGTCCGTCCTCGGGCCGTCCTGTGTCTGGAACGCCAGCGACGTGAGTGTGGACACCCGTGTCTCGGCGACCCTCTACGCCAAGCCCGAAGCCGTCAGGTGGGAACGCTTCTTCGAGCTGAAGGACCAGAACCCGTTCTTCGAGCCGGCAGGTGAGCTGGCGGGCACCCCGGCCGTGCACACCCACGACGAGAAGAAGGCCGAACGTGGCGGTTGCACCACCCACCTGGGCCTGAACAAGGACCTCATGATGGAGGTGGCGGTAAACCTCGCGCTGGACAATCCGGACTACAAGACCCCGTGCAAGGTTTCCGACCGGATGGCGACCTTCGTGATCCAGAACCTGCGCGCGGGCAGCTGAACCACGCGTGCCGGTCCGCCATCACGGACCGGCACGCGCACGCGTTCAGCTGTAGCTCTTACGCACCAGGTAAGGCGGAATGCTGTTGCCCCGCAACGCCTCCGCGTCAATGGACGCGGGCGCGTAGCTGCTGGTCTTCAGCCGCTCGACCATCTTCTCCACCGGCGCCGCCACCGCATCGGCACGGCCGAACAGGTAGGCCCACTCGTGCTCGTCGGAGCCGTAGTAGACGACGGTGCCGAAGGTGTCGTTGAAGCGCTGCCAGGAGCGGACCAGGGTGTTGTTGCGCCACATGGTCTGGCAGCCGGCCTGGGTGATCACCACGCCGCCGGGGGCCAGCACCGCCTTGCACATGCCGAGGAACTCCTCGCCGTACAACCGGTTGTGCTGGGCCTCCTCCTCGCGCTCGTCCGGCAGGTCCACCAGCACGATGTCGTAGCGCAGGTTCTCATCCGCCGCCGCGTCGAGCAGGTACTGCCAGCCGTCGGTGTAGTGCACCCGCACCGGGCCCTGGTGCGTCTCGGCCGCGGCGAGTTCGGCCGGGGTGTAGCCGTAGGGCAGGTTCGCCGCGCACACCTTGACGCACTCGGCGTCGATGTCCACGTGGTCCACGATCTCGGCGCCGAAGGCCACCGACATCTGGCACACCACGCCCTCGCTGGAGCCGACCACCAGCACCCGCTTGACCTTCTCGGCCAGCAGCAGGCCGGGCACCAGCAGCGCCTCGTGGTAGGTGAGCTGGCTGTACTCGGTGCTCTGCCGGTCGTTGTCGCAGAACAGGGACACGCCCTGCTCGGTGCGGCCGATCACCACGTGCTGGAAGGCGGTGTCGCCCTCCCACAGCACGTCCTGCACGTCCCAGATCCGGGTCAGGCCCGGTCCCATGGGCTCGCGGATGACCCGCGTGGCCTCGACGACACTGGTCATGGGGTCACCTTCATCTCGTTCTGGTTTTCCAGGCCACGCCTGATGGTCCGGCTCTGCACGGTGCTCGCGCCCATCGCCTCGGCCAGCAGGCCGACCGCGATCTCGGGCTGGGCCTTGGTGCCACAGGTGAACACGTCGACGAACACCGACCCGATCTCCGGATAGGTGTGCAGGGAGGCGTGGGACTCCGAAAGCAGGGCGAGCACGGTCACCCCCTGCGGGTCGAACTGCTTGGAGATGACTTGCAGCACGGTCGCACCGGCCCGCTTCAGCGCGTCATCGAGGATCTGGCAGAGGAACACCTCGTCGTCCAGCAACGCGGCGTCGATCCCGTCGATCTCCGCGAGGACGTGCTGTCCGCTGAACAAACCGACGGTCTGCACCGCTTCAGGAGCAATGGACATCTATCAACCTCCCTACTGTCGAAGTAGCGCGCGGGGTTCGCGCGCAGGGAAGGCCCATCCCGCACGGGGATGGGGAGTTGGGGTGGGTGTGCTGGTGTGGGGTCAGATGCAGTGCGTGGGCAGCGGCGCGAAGCCGTTGAACTCCACCGAGGCGTAGCTGGCGGTGTAGGCCCCCGCGCTGAGGATGTCCACGTGGTCTCCGGCGCGTAGCGCCAAAGGCAACTCGTACACCGTGCGCTGATAGAGGACGTCGTCGCCGTCGCAGGTCGGCCCGGCGAGCACCACCGGTCCGCGCTCGCCTTCCGGCGTGCCCGCGGCCAGCCGGTAGGTGATCATCTCACCCTCGGTCTCGGCCAATCCGTTGTAGCGCCCGATGTCCAGGTACACCCAGCGCCGATCGTCCACATAGGACTTGCGGGCGACCAGCACCACCTCGGTGCGGATGATCCCGGCGTCCGCGGCGATCGCGCGGCCGGGTTCGATCAGCACCCGTGGCCGGTGCGCGCCGAAGTGCTCGCCCAGCGCGCCCTCGATGGCCTGCGCGTACTCGGCCAGCGGCGGCGTGCTCTCGGTGTAGCGCGCGGGGAAACCGCCACCCAGGTTGACCAGCGTGGGCTCGATGCCGCGCGCACGCAGGGTCCGGGTGATCCGGCCTGCCTGGGCGATGCCGTCGTGCCAGGCGTGCGGGTCGACCTGCTGGGAGCCGACGTGGAAGGAGATCCCGGCCGGGCGCAGGCCCAGCCTGCCTGCCTCGGCGAGCAGGTCCAGGGCCATGTCCTCGGCGCAGCCGAACTTCTTGCCGAAGGGCGTGCCCGCGCTCTCGTTGACCACCAGCACCCGGCAGAAGACCTCGGAGCCCGGCGCGTGCTCGGCGAGCTTGGCCAGGTCCTCGGCGCTGTCGGTGACGTAGAGCCGGACCCCGGCCGCGTAGGCGCGGGCGATGTCGGCGGCCTTCTTGATGGTGTTGCCGTAGGAGATGGTCTCCGGGCGGGCACCCTTGGCCAGGCACAGCTCGATCTCGGCCGGGCTGGCCACGTCGAAGCAGGCGCCCAGCTCCACCAGCAGCGCCACCACCTCGGGCGCCGGGCAGGCCTTCACCGCGTAGAAGATCTCCGCGGCCGGCAGGGCCGCGCGCAGGTCAAGGAAGCGCTGCCGGACGATGTCCAGGTCGAGCACCAGGCAGGGGGTGGCCGGCCGTTGGGTGTCCAGAAAACGCTGGACTCGGCCGGTATCGGCGGCTGTCGGCGGAAAAGTCGATGCGACCGTGGGGCGGGTGCGTGAATCCGTGTGCACTCCGGCAACGGCGAGGCGCTCGACCATTCCGCTAAATACCTCCGTCCCGCTACGCAGTACACGCAGCGCAGCCTGCAACTCTAGGCCACCACGACGGGTGATCCATACTCCGATCCGGTCAGACCCCCGGTCTGTCCACTGCGGACGGATATCGGCGCAGGTCAAAGCGGATACCCGGGCGCGCGGGCACCCGAAACGAGACGGACGTCACTGGGTGCGGCCACTCGATGGCGGCACCCGGGCAGCGAGTCAGGGAGCGCTGCTGTCCCAACCGGACCTCACGTGCGCCAGGGTGCAGCCCCGCGACCCGGTGAGCTAGCGGTTTCACTCCTCGCTGAATCCTGGGACGTTCAAAGTTTAACGGCACACCTAACTGTTTCAGCTTGTAACATATAGCCACCGCGGCCCCGCCAGCCGCGTACCCGTCCGCCCACTCGCCGCTGGAAGTCCCCGTGCTTCGCATCCACTTCACACCGGCCGACCTGGCCAGAGTCAGGCTCAACGACGGCGCCGACCCGCTGTGGGAGATCCTGCTCAGCCTGCACCTGGTGCAGTCCACCATCGGGTCCCAGACCTTCGGGCACTGGCGCAAACTGGCCCGCGCCGAGCTGACCGCCTCGGCCGGCCTGCTCACCATGCTCGCCCCACCCACCGGCTACTCGGTGGACTTCCTGACCCCGCCCGTGTCCGGCCAGACCCTCCTGGAAGGCGTCGAGCAGCTCTGCGGCACGGCCAAGCCGGTGCTGCACCGCGATCTGACCCGGCTGGCCGCCGAACGCAGGCTGCCGGACTGGGCCGGTGAGCTGGCCAGGGGCGAGGCGCCGATGCTGCGCAGGCTGGGCGTCGCGCTGCACCAGTACCACCGGGTGGCGCTGGCGCCCTACTGGCCCGCGGTCACCGCCGCGATCCAGTCCGACCGCCAGAGCAGGAGCCAGGCACTGCTGTCGGGGGGCCTGGACCGGCTGTTCAGCACCTTGCATCCGGCGATCCGCTGGCAGGCCCCGGTGCTGGAGGTGGACTACCCGGTCGAGCAGGACCTGCACCTGGACGGCCGCGGCCTGCTGCTGCTCCCGTCCTTCTTCTGCTGGGGCCGCCCGATCACCCTGGAGGACCCGGAGCAGCCGCCGGTGCTGGTCTACCCGGTGGCCAAGACCGGCGACTGGTCCTGGTCGCTTGGCGAGCGGCCCACCGGCAGCGCCGCGCTGGGCACCCTGCTGGGCCGGACCCGCGCGCAGCTGCTGGACACCATCGCGAGCACGCCGAGCCTGACCACCACCGAACTGGCCAAGCTGATGCACATCTCCCTGGCCGGGGCGAGCCAGCACGCCAGCGTGCTGCGCAACGCGGGCCTGATCACCACCGAACGCCGGGCGGGCGCGGCCTATCACCGGCTCAGCGCGGGTGGTTCGGCCCTGCTGGACTCCTCCCGCACCCAGCTCCGGCAGGCCCGCTGACCTCCGCCCGGGGTCAGCGGGTCTGCCGGAGGTGGTCGACGGCCAGGCGCGCGGCGGTGCCGATGACCGCGTCCGCGGCCGGCAGCGCGAAGGCGGTGCTCGCGCTGCGGGTGAAGACCGCGACGGCGTAGCGGCCGCCGTCGGGGTACTCGATGACGCCGATCTCGTTGCGCACCGTGGGCAGCGTGCCGGTCTTGCCGGAGACCCGCACGTCGTCGAAGGGGAAGCCCGAGGACAGCCGGTGCGGCCACACCTGCAGGCCCATCGCCCGCCGCAGCAGCGCCGCGCCCGGGGTCTCCTCCCGCCAGATGATCCCGAGCAGCCGGGTCATCTCCCTGGCGGTGGAGGAATTCGTGCGGGCCGGATCAAGCACTCGCAACCGGGACAGCACCGCAGGGTCGGCCAGCAGCGCCGGATCGGGACCGCCGGCGTCCTGCGCCATGGTGGTCTGCAGGTCCCGCCCGGTGTGCCGGATGGTGGTGGCGGTCAGGCCGAGGTCGGCGAGGGCCTGGTTGAGCGCGGGCAGGCCGATCCGGTCGAGCAGGGCGTCCGCGGCGGCGTTGTCGCTGACCGCGATGGCCAGGTAGGCCAGGTCGCGCAGGGACAGCGTGATCGGGTCGTGCATGGCGCCGATCCCGGTGGCGCCGCCGGTGCGCTGCTCCGGGTGCAGGGTGATCTGCTCGGTGGGGTCCGGCTCGGCGCGGTGCCAGGCCACCAGCAGCGGCACCTTGAACACGCTGGCCAGGCAGACCGGGGCGTCGGCCCGCACGGCGAGCTGGCCTGGACCGTCGAGGTCGGCGGCGTGCAGGTGGCCGGTGACCCCGGCCTGGGTGAAGGCGGCCTCGATCCGGCCGCGAATGCCGCTCATACCCAGAACTCCGAAACCGGTCGTGGATGCAGGGCGCTGCCCGCCGGGCTGGTGGCCTGAGGCAGGCCGGCCGCGCCGAGCACCTCGGCGACCGCGGCGGCGAAGGCGTCGGTGGCCGCGGTACGCCGGTCGGCTGGCCAGACCGGGGAGGTGCGCTGGCGCAGTGGTGCGCCGCGCACCGGCCGGGCCAGCAGGCCGGGGTGCCGGGTGGCCAGTGCACCGTCGGCCAGGGCGACCGCGTGCCCGGCCAGCACCAGACCGGCGGCGAAGTCCGGGTTGCCTGCCTGGTGGATCTCGGTGGGGGTGAAGCCGTGCCGGGCGCAGCCGGTGAGCAGCTCGTCGTACCAGGCGGGCGCGTCCTCGCGGGGGAACAGCACCAGTCCCCCGCTCAGTTCGGCCAGTCCGATCTCGGCCCGCTCGGCCAGCCGGTGCCCCACCGGCAGCACCACTGCCAGCTCCCGCACCAGCACCGCGCCCATGGACAGTCCACTGTGGACATCGAAGGGGTGGCGCAGGATGCCGACGTCGAGGCGGCGTTCGGCCAGTCCGCGTTGCTGTTCGGCGGTGGTGATCTCGTGCAGTTCCAGGTCCACCCCGGCGCATCGCCGCCCGAACGCGCGCACCAGGGCGCCGATCGCGCCGCCGCCGAGGTCCGGCAGGATCCCGGCCCGCAGCGTGCCGACCTCGCCGCGCGCGACCTGCCCGGCCAGCGCCCGCAGTCGTTCGGCCCGCTCGACCAGGTCGCGGGCCTCGGTGAGCAGCAACCGGCCGCCGTCGGTGAGCGCGACGGCACGCGCGGACCGGTCGAACAGCCGCACGCCCAGTTCGCGTTCCAGGCGCTGGATGCGCTGGGACAGCGGGGGCTGGGCCATGCCGAGGCGGTGCGCGGCCCGGCCGAAATGCAGTTCCTCGGCGACCGCGAGGAAGTAGCGGAGATGCCGGACCAGGTCCACGAGCAGCGATGATATCGGATCAGGTATCGCAGCGGTGCCGATATCGATGTTGGACACGCAGGCCGGGGCTCTGATCGACTCGCGCCGTTCGAGCCGAGGACGAGAGGGGATCTTCGATGTGCGACGAGTGCGCCGGGACACCGGACCCGGGCCGCCGGAACCTGTTGCGTGGCCTGCTCGCGGGCACCGCGGGCGCGACCCTGGCCGCCACCGGTCTCGGTGCGGCGGCCCAGGCGGCCCCGGCCGAGGCCGGGTGGCCGCGCCGGAGCAGCGCCGGGGTCCGGTTCCGGTGGCTGGGCGTGGCGGGCTGGGAGCTGAGTTTCGACGGGCGGCGGGTGCTGATCGACCCGTACCTCAGCCGGTTCCGCTACACCACCGCGGCGGGCGCGCTGGACCCGTCGGCCCCGCTGACCACCAACCTCCAGCAGCTCGCCCCGGTGATCGACGATCCGGCACCGGTGGAGCTGATCCTGCTCACGCACGGGCACTGGGACCATATGGCCGATGTGCCGCACCTGATGAAAGCCTTGCACCGCAAGGACAAGAACACGCCCCGGGTCACCGGCACCGAGACCCACCGCTGCCTGCTCACCGCGCTGGGCGTGGATCCGGGGCGGATGATCGACGTCCGGGGTGGGGAGTACCTGGACTTCAAGGGTTTCACCGTGCGCGGGTTCCGCAGCCTGCACGGCACCGGCGCGACCTACCAGTACTTCGCGCCCGGCACCCACCGCACTCCCCCACCGGCGCCGACCACCATCGGCGAACTGGTCGAGGGTGGGACCCTGGCCTACCGCCTGGACGTCGGGGACCGGTTGTCGGCGGTGTTCATCGGCACCGCGGCGTTCATCGAGAACGAACTCGCCGGGCAGCACCCCGATGTCGCGGTGCTGAGCCTGACCGGCGGCACCACCTACCAGTTCGTGGAGCGAGCGCTCGTCACCCTCGGCCGACCCCGGTTCGTGGTGCCCAGCCACCACGACCGGATGGACACCCCACTGGGCACCCCGGGCATCGATCCGCAGCTGCTGCGGGACTTCCGGGCGGTGGTGGCCCGGATCAGCCCACGCAGCACCGTGCTCGAACCGGACGGGCACCTGGGCACGTTCACTCTGTAGCGGCCTTGAGTTTCCGGTAGTGGCGGCGGCGCTCCTCGGGCAGGCGTTCGATGGCGTAGCGCAGGGTCACCCTGGCCATGGCGGGCGTGTGCTCGTCGAGGAACTCGCGGTGCCGCTCGGGGGCCCGGTTGCCGACCTCGCGCAGCCAGCCGCCGACCGCCTTGTGGATGAGATCCTCCTTGTCGCCCAACAGGATCTCCGCGATGGCCAGGGTGTCCTCCACCTCGCCCTTGCGCAGGAAGTAGGCGGTGGCGTAGATCGAGGTGCGCCGGGCCCACAGGTTGGTGGAGCGGGCCAGCCGGTACAGCGGGGCGCGGTCGCGGGGGTAGAGGTAGCCGCCGACCACGTGCGGGGCGGCCAGGTCGACCAGGTCCCAGTTGTTGATCCGGTCCAGGCGGCGCAGGTACAGCTCGTAGAGTTCTTTCCGGCGTTCGCCGGGGGTGCGTTTGCGGCGGGCGTGTTTGTCCATGATGGACAGTGCACCGGCCCGGATCTCGTGCAGCGGACTGTCCAGCAGCAGTTCCAGTTCGGCGACGGGCAGTTCGAGGAATTCCTTGGCCAGCTCGAACAACGCGCCCATCCGCACCCCGAGGAACACATCGCCCTCGCCGTACTCGCCGAACCCGGTCTTGAAGTAGCGCTGCATCTTCTCCCGCTCCACCGGGTCGGCCAGCGCGGTGAGCCGGGCGGTGAACGCGGCGGCGGTCAGCTCGGTCATCAGTCCAGGCCCCGGCTGGTGATCTGCTGCACCGCCCAGCTGTTGCCGTCCGGATCGTCGAAGAAGACGAAGCCCTGGTTGTTGAGGTCGTCCTCGGCGGTGGCCTGCCGGAAGCCCTCGGCCCCGGCCACCTGCACCTCGGAGACCGGCACCCCGCGTTCGATGAGCTGGGCGTGCGCGGCCCGCAGGTCGCCGACCACGAGCTGCACGCCCTTGAGCGAGCCGGGCGCCATCTGGGACATGCCCTTGCTGATCACGATCGAACAGCCGGAGCCGGGCGGGGTGAGCTGGACGATGTGCACGTCCTCGCTGATCCTGGTGTCGTGGTCGACGGCGAAGCCCAGCTTCTCCGCGTAGAACTCGCGGGCGCGGGCCAGGTCGGTGACCGGGACGACGATGACTTCCAGGGTCCACTTCACGGTGATCCTCCTTCGCTGACACGGGAGTACAGCACGACGCCCCGACAGCGCGGGCCGCGGAACACCGCGATGGTGGCAGCCAGGAAGAGGATCTGCAGCGCGGTGCGCGGCCAGACCTGGTCGATCACCCCTGGGGACAGGCCGTTGAGCGCGGCGTAGACGTTGGCCGGGAACATCAGCACCAGCAGCAGGCTCAGCGCACCGGCGGCCCAGCGCGCGGTCGGCGTCCACAGCAGGGCCGCGGCACCGACGAGTTCCAGCACACCGGTGACCGTGACCAGCAGTCCGGGCGCGGGCAGCGCTGGCGGGACCATCGCGATCAGCTCGGCCCGCAGGCCGATGAAGTGCGCGAGGCCAGTCACGGTGAACATCGCCGCCAGCCCACCGCGCAACGGCGCCGTCCACGGCCGCAGCCAGCGCACACCCAGGCGTCCGGCCAGCCACAACACCAGCGTGACCACGATCAGCACAACCAACGGAGCCATCTCGACACCTTCCCCAGAACCTCGAACTTGTCGGTGACAAGATGCGCTGCGAGCAGCTATCTTGTCAACGGCTAGATTCGGGTTAGGGTGGTCACATGGCGACCAGGGGCTCCTACCACCACGGCGATCTGCGGCGGGCGCTGCTGGCCGCGGCGGTCACCGCGATCACCGAGCAGGGCCCGGCCGGGTTCAGCCTGCGTGAACTGGCCCGCCGGGCCGGGGTCTCGCACGCCGCGCCGGTGCACCACTTCGGGGACAAGGCGGGGGTGTTCACCGCGCTGGCCGCCGAGGGGTTCGAGCTGCTCGCCGACACCCTGGCCGAGGTGGCCGAGCGGACCGGCAGCTTCGCCGAGGTGGGCGTGGCCTATGTGCGCTTCGCGGTCGGGCACCGGGCGCATTTCGAGGTGATGTTCCGCCCTGAGCTGTACCGCGCCGATGATCCGGCGGTGCGGGCCGCGCGCGAGCGGGCGAACGCGCCACTGTCCAGGGGGGTGGCCTCGGTGCGCCGGGCCGGGCCGGAGCTGGGTGAGATCGCGGCCTGGTCCCTGGTGCACGGGTTCGCCACGCTGTGGCTCACCGGCGCGCTGCCCCCGGAGGTCGGCACCGATCCGGAGGCAGCGGCGCGGGTGATCACCGCGATCCTGGTCAGCGGCCTTTAGATGTTGGTGCTGTTGGGGATCAGCGAGGGCTGCAGGTACTCATACGGCACCGCGCGCCGCTGGTTGCGGGCGGTGATCGCGTCCTCCACCCCGCCGAGTTGGGCCTGGAACCGCTGGTGCGCGGCGGCGGCCGGGCCGGTGGCGAAGTCGCGGCCGTAGTCGCCGAGCGTGGTGTAGCGGACCGAGCCGAGGAAGGTCATCACGCAGAACTGCTGCACCGCCACGTCCAGCGGGGGCAGGTTGGCCAGCCAGTCCGCCTCGCTGTGCCCCTTGCCCGTGGGCTCCGGCGTGTACCCGGCCAGGGGGTTGGCCGGCAGGAAGGCCAGGTGGTCCTTTTGCGCGAAGTTCACCGCGGCGTGCTGCGGGCCCGCGGTCCAGATGACCATGGTGAGGATCTCGGCGAGATCGGCCTGGTCGGCGATTTTCCCTGGCGTGGCGCCAAAATCACGGACCTGGCCGTCGGTGGCGACCTCGGCCGCCCAGGACTGGAGTTCGTGGTCGGCGCGCACGTCGGCGTCGTCGCGGTAGTACAGCGCGACGAACTCGTTGACCCAGTCCTGGATGGCCTGCCAGACCAGCAGGCCGTCGTCGCGGTAGGGGTAGTGCGGCAGCGAGCGGCTGCCGGTGCCGTGCCCGGCCAGCCGGGTGGGCAGGTAGTTGTCCCGGAAGGAGTGGTTGGCGCGGTGCTTGGCCAGCCACGGGTAGGTGCTCTTCAGGTCGGAGCCGATCAGGTACTCCACCGCCTTGCCCGGCTGGATGAGCAGTTCCACCGCGAGCTTGTTGATGGAGAAGGTGCCCTCGAAGTGCCTGCGCAGCAGTACCCACACCGGGTGATTCGCGGCGAAGTTGCGCACCCCGGCCAGCAGCACCGGTTCACTCATCAAGTGGGTGAAACCGAGGTGGGTCAACACCTCGTGGTAGGTGTTGTGCGCGGCCAGCACGCAGTTCTTGGCCAGGTTCCAGGAGTGCCCGTCGGCCGGGGTGTAGATCTCCCGCCCGGCCGGGTCCTGACCGCACTGGATGGCGAAGGGCCGCAGCTGATCGCTGTTCCTGGGCACGCAGAAGGCGACCATCGGCGCGTACATGTACTTGGGCGCCTGCGGGTGGGTGCCGTTGTCCAGTTCGGACATGGCCTCGTAGTCCACCCAGTAGACCCGGCCGGCGGCGATCGCGGTGGCCAGATCGTCGGTGCCGAGCTGGGGCACCTGGTTGAGGTGTTCGTCGGTGATCGGGAACTTCTCCGGGATGTGCGTCATCCGGGTGAGCCGGGTCGGGTCCGGTCCGGCCACGAAACACTCGGCGAAGTAGTCGTCACTCCGGAAGCGCTCCATCACCGAGGGTGGTTGCGAGAGCGCGAAAACGTCGCGGAAATCCTGCAGGCTCTTCTCCCGGACATCGCCGGTGACACCGCCGGGCAGCGGCATGAAGTAGTCCACGATCCCGGCCATGTCGTCTTCCCGCACCATCGCGGCCAGCTTCAGCGGGGCGAGCGGCTGCAGGTCGTTGACGAAGTTCCACTTGCCCTGCCGACGCAGCATCCGCAGGTTCAGCCGCAGGCGTTCCTGCTGCTCCAGGGCCCGCAACCGCCACCGGGAGGACGGCGCGTCCTCCTCACCGCCCCCGGCGGCCACCGGGAAACCGAGTTCCAGGTTGTACCGGTAGGCGGCGCGGACGGCGGCCACCTGGGCGGCCCGGTCCGCGCGCTGGTCGCGGTTGGAGATCAAATAGTCGGCCACCTTCGCGAGGCTGCCACGGGCCCGCGAGCCTTCGGCGGTGATCCGCGGGCCCGTGGCAAATAGTGCAGGAAACATGGTCCGGTCAGGAGTTGCAGGCCCCCAGGTCCTGCCAGTACCAGGGTCCGGCGCCGGGTTCCTGGGCCCGGTTCCACCAGATCGAGCGCCAGCGGCGTCCGTTGTGCGCGACCTGGGTCTCCGGCGGGTAGAGCTGCTCGGCACTCCAGGCCGCGGTGCTGCCGCAGCCGGTGCCGGGGTCGCCGCCGGTGACCTGGTCGATCCACTGCTTGTGCGCCGGCACGTTCATGTAGATCGCCGGGGCCTGCCCGCAGGTCGGCTGACCGCGGCCGGCCCGGCTGGTCGCGCCGGTCAGCTCCCAGCGCCCGTTGCCCTGACGGACCGCGGGACCACCCGAGTCGCCGTAGCAGGCGCCCGCGCTGGGCAGGCCGCCCAAACACAGTTCGGTCTGCGGGTTGAAGTTGTCGGTGCAGCCACTGGCCTGCACCCGCACGTCGATCTCCTGGAGCTGCACCGGCGCGCCACCACAGCCGCGGGTCGGACAGGTCTGGCCCCAGCCGATCAGCCGGGTCTCGGTGCCCGCCGCGCCACCGTCGGCGGCCAGTGCGATCGGCGCCTGCGGCACCGCGGCGCTGAGCCGGACCAGCGCGATGTCACCCTGTCCCAGCACGATCTGCGCGGTCTGGGCCAGGGTGCCGCCGGAGTTCCAGGTAGTGCTGCCGACCCGGATCCGGAACCCGCCGGGACTCTGGCCCTGCACGCAGTGTTTCGCGGTCACCACCCAGGTCGGGGTGATCAGCGAGCCACCGCAGAAATGGCCCTGACCGCCTTGCAGCGAGGCCATGAACGAATACACCTCGCTGGCCGGACGGCCACCGACGATCAACGGTTGAACATCGTCATTGTTGGTTGTCGCAGCATTTACCGACGAGGCGAACCCCGTCGTCAGGGCCAGCGCGGCGACCAGCGCCGCACCCCATCCCCGCCAGCTTGACCACATGGCTTGTCCTTTCCGCAGGGCCGCCGGAAAAGCAGGACAGGGACTCCGGCGGATGCACTGAAATATCGTCCGAACGTCGGGTGCCCGGTCATCGGAATTGGCGATAACTTCGATTTATGGCTGACCTGGAGCTACGTCACCTCCGTGCGGTCTGCGCCATCGTCGAGACCGGCAGCATGAGCAAGGCGGCCGTCCGGCTCGGCCTCACCCAGCCCGCGCTCACCGCGCAGTTGCAGCGGGTGGAACGCCTGGTGGGCGGGCGGTTGTTCGACCGCAGCCCCACCGGCAGCACCCCGACCGAACTGGGCCGCTACGTGGTCAACACCGCGCGCCTGGTGCTGGACGACTTAGATCATTTGCTGGCCTCGGCACAGGATCGGGCCCGCACCTTCACCCCGCAGCCACTGCTGGCCGGGTGCATGCCGATGCTGTTCCTGGCCCGCCTGGTCGCCGAGCTGAGCAACCGGTTGCCCTGCTCGGAGGTGCGCACCGAGATCGAACCGGTCGGGCACACCCTGGTCGAGATGCTCAACTCCGCGCGGCTGCACCTGGCCGTGTTCGAGCGCTTCGACGGCCTGGAACGCCGCAGGCTCAGCGGCGTGGAGATCCGCACCCTGGTACTGGAACCGCAGTTCGTCGCCGTCGCCGAGGACCATCCCCTGGCCGTGCGCGAGGTGATCTCACTGGCGGAGCTGGCCGACTGCGACTGGGTGGTGCCGCCGCCGGAGGCCAACAGCCTGCGCATGCAGCTGCACACCGCCTGCGCCACCGCCGGTTTCACCCCGCGGATCCGGCACCACACCTGGGAAGCCGGCATGGCCAGGGTGCTGGTGGAGAACGGCGCGGTGTCCCTGGCCGCCCCCGCTTCGCGCAGTGGCAACGGAATAGCGGTCCGGCCACTGCTCGGCGACCCGCTGCAGGTGCCGATCATGGTGGGGGTGCGCACCGACGGCGCCCTCGCCGGACGGGCACACGAGGTGTTCGCCAGCGCCGCCTACGCCTATCGCTCCATTGTGGACAGAAACCCGACCTTCGCCCGCTGGTGGGCCGACCATCCGGAGGCGCACGCCGAACTCGACGCGGCCATGCTGGTCTGCCCGCCCCTCGCGGTCTAGTTCTGGGACACCAGCGCGGGTTCGGCCGCCGGGATCAGCCGGGCGGCCAGTTCCGCGGCCAGGTCGGCCATCCGGCCCTCCTCGACACCGGCCATGAACCGGACCGTGTGCGGATCACGCCGCGGATCCGGCCGCAGTTCCGCACCCGGCACCAGGAACCGCACCAGCCCGGACCGATGCGGCTTGGCCGGGATGAACTCCACGCCCTGCAGCTCGGCGAGGGCGAGTTCGTGCCGCCGGGGCTTGCGCATGCCGGAGCTGAACTCGATCACCAGGCGCCGCTCGTCCATGCTGACCACACCGTCCAAAGTGGACACTCGCAGTCGCACCGGCCCGGTGACCGGGGCCAGGCCGGGCGCGTGCGCGTCCGGGGCGAGCAGTCGCGGGTCCGGCACCGGCTCGGCGGCCAGGCGGGAACGCAACTGCGCCACGAACGCGTCGTTGTCCGCCCGCCGGTCCGGCCGCAGCACCAGCGCGTCCACGTCCAGTTCGGGCAGCCGCGGCTCGTGCCCCGGCAGTTCCCCGGCCAGCCGCAACCGCAGGTACGGCCGACGGCCACCGGCCACGTACTCGACGTCGGTGATCGCGGCCACCGGCACCCGCCGCGGACTGCGCGCGCTCTTGACCGCTCGCGTGCTCAGCCGCGTCGGGAAACGCAACTCGACGGCGTCCTGGTGCAGGACGGCATCGCCGTCGTGGCCCTGGAGGGTGCTGGCTGGCCCGGAAATCACCGGTCGATCGTAATGAGGGTCGCGTGTGGACGGTGTGTATGCGACCGATCTCTCAGGTGCTGCCGAAGAAGGCGTTGGCCGGGAGGTCGAGATCCGCGGTGGCCTCGGTGTAGTGGGTCTTGAACGCGGTGAGCCACTCGTCCACGCTGACCTTGCCGTCGCCGTTGGCGTCCAGCAGCGCGAACAACCGCGGCGCCTTGGCCAGGGAGAACCCGGCCAGGTACATGAAGGCGACGAACTCCTCCACCCCGATGTGCCCGTCGTCGTTGGTGTCGGCCAGCGCGAACCCGGCGGCCAGCGCCGGGCGGAACACCCGGTCGAAGCCGGAGTCGGACTCGGCCAGCGCGGCGCCCACCGCGGCGACGAACTCGGCCTTGCTGATCTGGCCGTCGTTGTCGGTGTCGGTCAGCTCGACCAGCGCCCGCCAGTGCTCCCGCATCCCGTCCAGCGCGGCGATGCCCTTGGGCGAGTCGGTCTCGTTGAACCGCACGCAGAACCGCTTGCTGCGCTCCTCCAGGTCGGTGAGCTGGATGTAGCCGTCGTTGTCCTCGTCGAAGGCGGCGAAGGAGTGTTCGAGCTTCCGCACCAGTTCCGGCATCACGCGGACATGGTAGGGGGTGACCGGTCGCGCGGGGCGCATTTGGGGCGGCGGAGAATGTCCGCATGACCGTCATCGACAAGATCGCCCTGATCGACCTGGCCGACGGCCGCATCCTGAGCACCCGCTCGCACGGCAAGGACGCCTACTACCTGCCCGGCGGCAAACGCGAACCCGGCGAGACCGACGTGCAGACCCTGGTCAGGGAGATCGCCGAGGAGCTGGGCGTGGCGGTCGCGGCGGACACCGCGGTGCACGTGGGCACCTTCGAAGCCCAGGCGCACGGCCAGGCCGAGGGGGTGCTGGTGCGGATGACCTGCTACTCGGCGGAGTACGCGGGCACCCCGGTGGCCAGCAACGAGATCGCCGAGGTGGTGTGGCTGGGTTATGCCGACCGGGAGCGGGTGGCACCGGTCGACAAGATCATCTTCGACGAGTTGCACGCGGCCGGTTCGCTGCGCTGACCGGCGCTACCGCTGGGCCATGGCCGAGACGAGGGTGGAGGAGATGTACGCCTGCTCGGGACTGGCCGGGATGAAGAAGGTCTCGATGCCGCTCAGCTGCCGGTTCATCCGCGCCATCGGCAGCTCGTGCGCCAGGTCGTCCTGGGTGCGCAGGCCGCGCACGATCACGCCGATGCCCGCGTCGCGGCAGTAGTCGACCAGCAACCGGCCGGCGCTGGAGTCCACCGTGACGTTGGCCAGGTCGCCGGTCATTTCGGTCAGCAGGGCCAGCCGGCCGGCCAGGGGGAGCCTGCCGGTCTTCTTCGGGTTGGTCAGCACGCACAGGACGACCTCGTCGAACAGGGCCGCGGCCCGGCGCGCCACGTCGAGGTGTCCCTGCGTGGCCGGGTCGAAGGAGCCGGGGAAGACGGCGCGCATGCTTGCGATGGTAATGATCGGCGGCGGCCGGTGGTCAGAGCAGGGCGCGTTCGTGGGCCTTGGTGACCGCCTCGGTCCGGCTGGCCGCGCCGAGTTTGGCCATCACCCGGCTCAGGTGCACGCTGACCGTCTTCTCGCTGATGTACAGCTCCGCCCCCACCTGCCGGTTGGTGTGCCCCCTGGCGACCAGCGACAGCACCGCGCGCTCACGTGGGGTGAACGGGTCGATGGTGTCGCGGGCGGTGGCCGGGGCGGCCAGGTTGAGGCGGGCGCGGCGGGCCAGGGCGGCCAGGGCGTCCTGGAGTGGGGTGGCGCCCATGGCCGCGGCGGCCTCGGCGGCCTGGGTCAGGGTGGCCTCGGCGGCTGGCTTGTCGCCCGCGGTGAGCTGGGCGGCGGCCAGGCGGTGCCGGGCCAGGGTCTGTTCGTAGGTGTGGCCGTAGCCGAAGGCCTCGACCACCCGGTGCCAGTGCCCCGGGGTGTCCTCGGCGCGCACCCTGGCCGCCTCGGCCTCGGCGCGGGCCAGCCAGGCCAGGCCCTCGGGGCCGAGTTCGCCGCTGCGCGGGCGGGCGCTGGTGGTGGCCCGGCGGACCTGGGCGAGCAGCCGCTCCCCCGCGTCCAGGTGGCGGGTCTCGGCGGTGGCGTCCTTCTTGTGCCTGGCCTTGGCGGCCAGTTCGGCGTGCGCGGCCAGGCCGAGCGCGCCGATCCGGATCACCGCCAGCTCGCGGTGCCGTTCGGCCACCGAGAGCGCCTCGTCGATCCATTCCAGTGCCTTGTCCGGGCGGCCCTGCCACAGCTGGGCGTCGGCGGCGCAGGCCGCGGCCATCACCGCGATGTCCCAGTCCTTGTGCCATTCCGGGCGCAGCCGGGCGACCAGTTCGGCGACCGTGTCGTACTGGCCGCGGCCGACCAGGGTGAACAGCGAGATCGCGGTGAGCCGGGCGCTGGCGATGTCGGGCACCGAGCAGACGCCCTGGTCGGCGGCCTCGGTGGCGGCGTCCCAGTCCCCGGCCACGTAGTGCAGCAGGATGTTGAGCACCCGCAGTTCGGTGCCGTACGGGCTCCACTCCAGTCCGGTGGCCCCGGCCCGGCGACGGCCGCTGGCCGCGGCGTCCAGGGCCTGGGTGAGCAGGCCGCGTTCGTAGTGGGTGACGGCCAGGTTGAACCAGGCCCGCAGCTCCACGCTGTGCGCGCCGGCGGCCGCGGCCCGGTCCACCGCCTCACCCAGCCGGCGCACCGCCTCCTCGGGGTGGCCGCCGCGTTCCAGGATCACCGACAGCGAGGTCAGCGCGTCCATCTCGGCCCCGATCGACCCGCTGGCCTTGGCGTCGGCCAGGGCGCCATCGGCGTACTCGCGGGCCAGTCCGTAGCTCTGCTCGTCCGCGCTCATCGCCACCCTGGCCCGCATGGCCTGCACCCAGGCCCTGGTGGGGCTGGCGGGCTGGTCGGCGACCAGCTGCCAGGCGCGTTCGATCACCTGCACCGCCTTGTCCCGCTTGCCTTCCAGGGCCAGGAGGGTCTGCACGTACTTGCGCTGCACCTCGGCCGAGCGCACCGGGTTGCCGATCTCCTCGGCCATCTGCACCGCGGTCCGCCCGTAGGCCAGCGCCCGGTCGTCCTCCCCGGCCAGGCTGGCGGTGTACATGGCCTTGTGCACCAGCCGCAGCTCGTCGCCGCCGCTGACCTGCTCCGGATCGGGCACCGCGCCCCACAGCTTCATGGCCTGTTCCAGGTGCCGCAACGCCTTGGCCGGCGCGCGGGCCTCCATGGCCTCCCTGGCGGCGGCGACCGAGGCCGCCAGCGCCTGGGGCAGCGCGTGGCTCTCCAGGCTGTGGTGGGCCAGTTCGGCGGCCACCCCGCGCTTGCCGTCCTTGGCCGCCAGGAACCGGGCGTACCCGGCGTGCAGCCGGACCCGTTCGCCGGGCAGCAGGTCGGCGTAGACGGCCTCGCGCAGCAGGGCGTGCCGGAAGACGTAGGCGTGGTTGTCGTCCTTGTACAGCAGCACGTGGTGGGTGACCGCCTCGCGCAGCGCGGCCTCGATCTCGGCGTCGGGCAGGCCGCTGACGGTGCGCAGCCGGGCGTCGGTGACCCGGCGGCCGGAGACCGAGGCGACCCGGATGATCTGCTGGGTGGCCTGGGCGAGCCGTTCGATCCGGGCCAGCAGCACATCGGCCAGGCCGATCGGCACCCGGTCGTCCCGGTCCGCGCAGGCGGCGATCAGCTCCTCGGCGAAGAAGGCGTTGCCCTCGGATCGCTCGGCGATCTGGGCGATCTTGTCCTCGGCGATGGTGCCGTCGGAGAGGCGGCGGACGAAGGTGCGGGCGTCGGTGCTGGTGAACGGGCTCAGTTCGAGGCGTTCCACCGCGGGCAGCCGGACCAGTTCGGCCAGCAGCGGGCGCAGCGGGTGGCGGCGGTGCAGGTCGTCGCTGCGGTAGGTGGCCACCACCAGCAGCCGCCCGGCGCGCAGCCGGGAGAGCAGGAAGGAGAGCAGGTGCCGGGTGGAGCCGTCGGCCCAGTGCAGGTCCTCCAGGGCCAGCACCAGGGTGCGGTCGGCGGCGAGTTCGGCCAGCAGCGCGTGCACCGCGTCGAACATCTGCAGCTGGCTCATGTCCAGTTCGGTGCGCCGCGGGTCGAAGGGCACCACGTGCTCGGGCAGCACCTCGGGCAGCAGCTTGGCCAGCGCCGGGTGCGCGCGCAGCGCGTCCAGGTGGCCCTCCCGGAGCAGGCCGAGGGCCTCCACGAACGGCAGGTAGGGCAGACCGCCCTCGCCGACGTCCAGGCAGCGGCCGGTGAGCACCAGCGCGCCCTCGGCCGCGGCCAGCTCACTCAGCTCGGCGAGCAGCCTGGACTTGCCGACCCCGGCGTCCCCGGCCACCAGCACCGCGCTCGCCGCGCCCTTGGACGCCTGCCGCAACGCCGCGCGGAGCTGGCGCAACTGCGCGCCCCGCGCGACGAGCGGAATTCCTGACCCCAACCGTGCCACGTCCTGAATCGTGGCATACCCGTCCGACATTCTCGGCTCGAATTCCCTGTTCAGGCTGCGGTCCGGTACTCCTCTGAGGGCTCTTCGGGGTCCTTTTCGGGCTGGGTGTCGGCCTCGTCCTTGCGGACCAGCCCGAGCCAGCGGCGGGCAACCCGCTCCTTACGGTCGCCGTGCCCCATCGCGGCCTGGGCGCGGTCGGCCCGGTAGTCGATCTCGGCCCGCAGTGCCTGGTCAGTCCAGGTGATCATCGTCTTCTCCTCGGTTCGACTCGTGTCGTTGTGAGGTGAAGACTGCTGCTGAGGGCTGGCGGCCCGCGTCGGAAGATCACCCCCGATCTGGGCGCCGAATGCCTTACCCAAGACCCCTCAGGCCCCCTTACCCGCCCGGAATCGGGGGTAAGGGGGCCTGAGGCCGCACTCAGAACATGCCGTTGGGGTTGGCCGAGGTGACCGGGACGTCCTGGATGACGTCCCAGTGCTCGACGACCTTGCCCTCGGCCAGCCGGAAGAAGTCGGCCAGCGCCTGGCCGGGGGCGCCCGGTGCCAGGACCAGGTGGGAGTGGGTGACCACCAGGTCGCCCTCGGCGATCACCCGTTTGATGTCCAGGCTCAGCTCCGGGTACTGGGCGCGCAGGTGCCGGACGAAGCCGATGAACGCCTCAGGGCCGTCCTGGGCTTGCGGGTTGTGCTGGATGTAGTGCGGACCGAAGTGCTCGGCGACCGCCCGCTCCGGATCGCCGCCGAAGGCGGTCCGGTAGTAGTCCAGCACGATCTTCTTGTTGCGCTCCTGAATGGACACTCTTCGTTCCCGTCGGTACGCGGCGGCACGGTTCGCGGCCGGAGGAGACCTAACCTAGGCAGGGCCTTTCCCGGGCAGAAGTACGCACTTCAAGGTCAGTAAGGGGCGCGATGGTGACCATGCCGACGGGGTTCGACGCCTACGATCCGGCCTGCCCGGCCCGCCTGGTCCTGGAACACCTCACCAGTCGCTGGGGCGTGCTCGCGCTGGCCGCGCTGCGCGAGCGGACCTACCGCTTCAGCGAACTGCGGCGGCGGGTGAACGGGGTCAGCGAGAAGGTCCTCGCCCAGACGCTGCAGACGCTGGAACGCGACGGGCTGGTGCTGCGCACGGCCTACCCGGAGGTGCCGCCGCGGGTGGAGTACCGCCTCACCGCCTCGGGGCGGGAGGCGGCGGAGCTGCTCAGCGGCCTGGTCGACTGGGTGGAGCGGCGGATGCCGCGGATCATGGCGGAGCACCGGCGTTACGACGCCCGGATCGCCGCGGGCGACGGCCCGGCCCCCGCCGCGGCCGAAGCGGGCTTCGGTGCGACGGGGGCCGGGCGGGGCGCGGCGGGCACACCGCCGCGCTGAGGGTGCTGCCTCAGTCGGCCGCCGGGGCCAGTTCGGGCGCGGGCTCGAACTCCTTGATCGCGTCCAGAGAGGCGCCCATGGCCGCGTTGGCCTCGCGTTCGACCATGACCTCCACCAGCACCGGCTTGCGCACCCGCTCGGCCTCCTCGGTGGCCCAGGCCAGGGCCTCCCGGATCTTGCCGGGTTCCTCCACCCGGACCGCGGGGCAGCCGAAGGCGTCCATCACCTTGACGTGGTCGATGCCGTTGCTGCCGTAGTGCAGGTCGACGGCGAAGTTCATGTCGTAGGGGATCTCGGCCTGGCGGATCAGGCCGAGGTACTCGTTGTTGATCATGACGATGACGAACGGGATCTCGTACTGGGCGGCGACCGCGACCTCCTCCATCAGGAACTGGAAGGAGTAGTCGCCGCAGACCGCGACCACGGTGCGCTCCGGGTGCGCGCACTTGACGCCGATGGCGGCCGGGATCTCCCAGCCCAGCGGCCCGGCCTGGCCGCAGACCAGGTAGCGGCGCGGCAGGTAGGTGCGCTGGAACTGGCCGGACCAGATCTGGTAGAGCCCGATCGCGGTGACGAAGGTGGTGTCCGGCGGGTAGAACTCGTTGAGTTCCCGGTACACCCTCGGCGGTTTGATCGGCACGTCGTCGAAGTCGTCCCGCCGGGGCAGGGTCTCCCGGAGTTCGGCGATCCGCTTGGGCCACTCGCCCGGTGTGCGCGGCCGGGTGCGTTCCTTGGCGTGGTAGGCCAGCGCGGCCAGGGTGGGGCGGGCGTGGCCGACGATGCCGAGGTCGGGTTCGAAGACCTTGCCGAGCTGGGTGGGCTCGATGTCGACGTGGATGAACTTGCGGCCGCGCCGGTAGGTCTCCAGGTCGCCGGTGTGCCGGTCGCCGAAGCGGGCGCCGATCGCCAGCACGCAGTCGCTTTCCAGGAAGGCCGCGTTGCCCCACCGGGTCTGCGTCTGCAACCCGGCCATGCCGGCGAACAGGTCGTGGTCCTCCGGGAAGGCGCCCTTGCCCATCAGGGTGACCTGCACCGGGATGCCCAGGTGCTCGGCCAGCCCGCGCAGCTCGTCGGCCGCCTCGCCCACGATCACCCCGCCACCGGCCAGGATCAGCGGGCGCTGCGCTGCCAGGAGCATCTCGATGGCCGCGCGCACCGGTTCGGCCCTCGGCTGCGGCACCTCCACCGGCAGCGGCGCGTCCAGCGCGGGGTCGTAGTTGCACAGTCCTCTTTGGACATCGATGGGCAGGTCGATCAGCACCGGCCCCGGCCGTCCGGACCGGGCGATCCGGAACGCCTCCCGGAACACCCAGGCCGCCTGGGCGGGTTCCTTGAGCTGCACCGCCCACTTGGTGACCGGTTTGGCGATCTCCACGATGTCCACGGCCTGGAAGGATTCCTGGTGCAGCTTGGACTTCGCGGCCTGGCCGGTGATGCAGATGATCGGGATGGAGTCGGCGAGCGCGGTGTACAACCCGGTGATCATGTTGGTGCCGGCAGGGCCGGAGGTGCCGATGCACACCCCGACGTTGCCGGTGACCCTGGCCCAGCCGTCGGCGGAGTGCGTGCCGCCTTCCTCGTGCCGCACGGTGATGTGCCGGATCGTGCTGTGCTGCAACGCGGCGTAGAGGGGGAGGATCGCGGCGCCGGGGATGCCGAAGACGGTGTCCACGCCCTCGGACTCCAGCACCCGGACCACGGCCTCCATGCAGGGAATGCTCTTCATCTCGTGGTGCTCCCTCGTCCGGAGAGGTTCTCGATCACCTTCAACAGAGCCGAGTGGTCCAGGGCGCCGTAGCCCTGGCCTCGGGCCGCCGCGATCAGCGCCGCGGTGACCCCGGTGACCGGCAGGGCCACCTCGGCGGCGCGCGCTTCGGCGAGCACGATGCCCATGTCCTTGTGGTGCAGGTCGATCCGGAAGCCGGGGGCGAACTCGCGGGCCACCATGGACTTGCGTTTGATCTCCAGGATCCGGCTGCCGGCCAGTCCGCCCGCGAGCACGTCCAGACCGAGGTCCGCGTCCACGCCCGCGGCTTCCAGCAGCACGATGGCCTCGGCGATGAGCGCGTAGGTGCCGCCGACCACCAGCTGGTTGGCCGCCTTCACCGTCTGCCCGGCGCCGGACTGTCCAACGTGGACGATGGTGCCGCCGAGGACCTCGAACAGCGGCCGGGCCGCGGCGAAGTCCTCGGCCGCGCCGCCGGCCATGATGGACAGCGTGCCGTCCACCGCACCCTTCTCGCCGCCGCTGACCGGGGCGTCGAGCACCCGGATCCCCGCGGTGGCACCGAGTTCGGCGACCCGGCGGGAGGTCTCGGGGCGGATGGAACTCATGTCGGCGTAGAGCAGTCCGGGCTTGGCATGCTCGAACACCCCGCCCGCACCCAGGACCACCTGCTCCACCTGCGGGGAGTCCGGCAGCATGGTGATCAGCACCTCGGCGGTGGCCAGCACCTCGGCGATGCTGTCCGCAGTCTCCCCGCCGGCCTCGGCCAGCCGGGCCGGTCCGGTGCCGAACACGTCGTGGCCGATCACCCGGTGGCCCGCGCGCACCAGGTTGACGGCCATCGGGGCGCCCATGATGCCCAGGCCGATGAATCCGACAGCGGTCATGCCGATCCCTCCACAGTGGACTCCACCGCGGCCCTGAGTCTGGGCAGCCAGCCGAAGCTGTCCGCACTGGGGCCGACGGGGCGGTACTCCAGGCCGATGTGGCCGTCATAACCCGCGAGCAGCAGGCGGGCGAGCACCTTCTCGTAGTCGATGCCGCCGGTGCCCGGCTGGCCGCGGCCAGGGGCGTCGGCGATCTGCACATGACCGAACTCCGCACCCCGCCGGTCGATCTGGGTGTCCAGGTCCTCACCCATCCGGCTCAGGTGGTACAGGTCGGCCAGGAAGGCCACGTTGGTCGACCCGTTCGCGCGCACCAGATCCAGCACGTGGTAGGCGGAGGCGAGCGAGATGATGGGGTAGACCGGGTTCTCGTGCGAGTTCAGCGCCTCGACCACCACGGTCGCGCCGATCCGCCCCGCGGCCTGGGCGGCGTAGGTCAGGTTGGCCACGGCCAGCTCGTCCTGCTCCTGCGGCCACAACCCGGGTTCCCGGTTGCCGTAGAGGGCGTTGAGCGTCTTGCAGCCCAGCTGGCCGGCGAACTCGACGGCCACGTGCACGTTCTCCCGGAACAGGTGCACGTCGGCGGGGCGGGAGAGCAGTCCGCGCTCCCCAGCCGCCATGTCCCCGGCGGCGAAGTTGAGTCCGAGCAGGCGCACGCCCGCGTCCTCGATCGCACGCCGCACCGCGTCCAGTTCCCCTTGCAGCGGCACGGCTTCGGGCAACGGCCACCACAGCTCCACCGCGTCGAAACCGGCGGACCTGGCCGCGGCGAAGCGTTCGAGCAGCGGCAGCTCGGTGAACAGGATGGAGAGGTTGACGTCGAAACGCAGGTGTGGACTGGTCAAGACGGCTCCATTCAGGCTGTCGTCACACGGTGATCGGGTCGAGGCACTCCCGCATCAGGCGGGCCGCCTCGCTCGGCGTCTTGCCGACCTTGACCCCGGCCGCTTCCAGGGCCTCCTGCTTCGCCGCGGCGGTGCCCGACGAACCCGACACGATGGCGCCCGCGTGGCCCATCGTCTTGCCCTCCGGCGCGGTGAACCCGGCCACGTAGCCCACGACCGGCTTGGTGATGTGCTCGGCGATGTAGGCCGCCGCGCGCTCCTCGGCGTCGCCGCCGATCTCACCGATCATCACGATCGCCGCGGTCTCCGGGTCGTCCTGGAAGGCCTGCAGCGCGTCGATGTGGGTGGTGCCGATGATCGGGTCGCCACCGATGCCGACCGCGGTGGAGAAACCGAAGTCCCGCAGCTCGTACATCATCTGGTAGGTCAGGGTGCCCGACTTCGACACCAGACCGATCTTGCCGGGGCCGGAGATGTCGGCCGGGATGATGCCAGCGTTGGACTTGCCCGGTGAGATGATCCCCGGGCAGTTGGGGCCGATGATCCGGGTCTTGTTGCCCGCGGCGCAGGCATGGGCCCAGAACACGGCCGTGTCGTGCACGGGCACGCCCTCGGTGATCACCACCGCCAGGCCGATGCCCGCGTCGACGGCCTCGATCACCGCGGCCTTGGCGAAGCGCGGCGGCACGAAGACCACCGTCACGTCCGCGCCGGTCCCGGCCATCGCCTCGGCCACCGAGCCGAACACCGGCACGGTGACACCGTCGAAGTCCACGGACTGGCCGCCCTTGCCAGGGGTGACGCCGCCGACCACGTTCGTGCCCGCGGCCAGCATCCGCCTGGTGTGCTTTCCGCCCTCGGCGCCGGTCATGCCCTGCACGATGACCCGGCTGTGCTCGGTCAGGAAGATCGCCATCGACTCATACCCCCGCGGCTGCCAGTTCGGCGGCCTTGTCGGCCGCGTTGTCCATCGTGTCCACCACGGTCACCAGCGGGTGGTCCGCCTCGGCCAGGATCCGGCGGCCTTCCTCGACGTTGTTGCCGTCCAGGCGCACCACCAACGGTTTCGCCGCCTCCGCGCCCAGGATCTCCAGTGCGGCCACGATGCCGTTGGCCACCGCGTCGCAGGCGGTGATGCCACCGAAGACGTTGACGAAGACCGAGCGCACGTCCGGGTCGCCCAGGATGATCTCCAGGCCGTCGGTCATCACCTGGGCGGAGGCGCCGCCGCCGATGTCGAGGAAGTTGGCCGGTTTCACGCCCTGGTGCCGTTCGCCCGCGTAGGCCACCACGTCCAATGTGGACATCACCAAGCCCGCGCCGTTGCCGATCACACCGACCTGGCCGTCCAACTTGACGTAGTTGAGGCCCTTGTCCTTGGCCCGCTGCTCCAGCTCGTTCTCCGCGGCCTTGTCCACCAGGTCGCCGTGCCCGGGATGCCGGAAATCGGCGTTCCCGTCCAGCGTCACCTTGCCGTCGAGGGCGAGAATGTTGCCCCGCGGGTCACGGACCAGTGGGTTGACCTCCACCAGGGTGGCGTCCTCGGCTACAAAGGTGTTCCACAGCTTCACCAGCACCGCGGCCACCTCCTCGGCCACCTCGGCGGGGAACGTCGCGGCCGCGACGATCTCCCTGGCCTTGGCCAGGTCGACGCCGGCAAGGGCGTCAACGGGCACCTTGGCGAGGGCCGCCGGATTGGTGGCAGCGACCTCCTCGATGTCCATCCCGCCCTCGACCGAGGCCATCGCCAGGAACGTGCGCCGGGTCCGGTCGAGCAAGAAGGAGACGTAGTACTCCTCGGCGATCTCCGAAGCGGGGGTCACCAGCACCCGGCGCACCACGTGCCCCTTGATGTCCAGCCCCAGAATGGCTCCGGCCTTCACTTCCGCGTCCTCCGGGTCGACGGCGAGCTTCACTCCGCCCGCCTTGCCACGGCCGCCGGTTTTCACCTGCGCCTTGACCACCACCCGGCTGCCCCACTCGGCCGCCGCCGCGCGGGCGTCGGCCGGATCCTCGACGACCCGCTGCGGCGGACCCACCGGGACCCCGTGCTGTGCGAAGAGATCCTTCGCCTGGTACTCGTACAGATCCACGCCGCCTACTGTATACAGTATGTGAGACTGAGCACCAGAGTCCGGGCGCATGATTTCAGCAGGTCCCCAGCATTGCTTCGCGATGTATACTGCATACAGTATCTAGTAGAGGGAGGACCGATGACCACTCCCCCACCCGCCGAGCTGCGTGACTGCTTCGGCCGCGACTACCGGGTCGGCCCCAGCGCGGAGCTGCTGACCGGCCGGTCCCGCTCCTGGCAACTGGCGCCGCCGCTGGCCGCGATGGCCGCGGCCGGTGTGCTCCAGTACTCCTTCGGCGCGCTGGCGCCCGCGCTGTCCGCACTGCACGGCTGGCCGGTCAGCCAGACCTTCTGGTTGCTGGCACTGTGGATCACCGCCCAGGCCGGGGTGGGTTTACCTGTTGCTTACCTGCGTGAGCGGGGTGTCCTCGGTCCTCGGGCGTTACTGTGGCTGGGCGCGGCGATGTGTCTGCTGGGTCCAGTGGCCCTCGGCCGTGCACCCGGCTTTTCCGGCGCCCTGCTGGGCTTCTCGCTCCTCGGCGGTGCGGGGGCCGGGCTGGTCTACGCGGTGAGCGCGTCCACGGTGGCCAAGTGGTTCCCGGATCGCTCGGCCGTGCGGGTCAGCCTGGTCACCGGCGCGTTCGCCATGGGCGCCATCCCGTTCCTGCTGCTCGTGCTGCCGACCGTCTCCGCCACGAACCTGGTGCCCACCCTGGACCGCACCGGCCTGGTACTGGGCCTGGTGATCGCCGTGGCCGGGGTGTTCTTCCGGGACCCGCCGTCAAACTGGTGGCCGCCGCAGGTGGATCCGCGGGCGTGGGCGCTGTCCCGCCGCCGCGGTCCCGGCTCGGCCAACCTCCCGGCGGTCCGCGACTACTCACCGGGAGAGGCGGTGCGCATCGGCGCGTTGCCCGCGCTCGCGGTGATCCTGTTCTGTGCCAGCGCGGTCACCCTGTTCACCGTGGCCGCCTTCGCCGGCTTCGCCGCCACCCTCGATCTGAGCCCGCCGGTGATCGGCGCGGCCACCGCGCTGCTGGTGGCCGGCAACGGGGTGGCGCGGGCGGTGGTGCTGCGGGTCTCCGACCGGATCGGCCGGGCCCGCACCCTGGCCGCCACCCTGACCGTGCTGGCACTGTCCCAGGCCGCGCTGGCGGCCAGTGCCAGGGATCAATCGCTGCCGTTGTTGCTGGCCGCGGCGGTACTCGCGGGCGCGGGCGGGGCGTGTTATCCGCTGGTGGCCAGTCTGGTCCGGGAGTACTTCGGTGACCGGCGACACGGCGAGATACACGCGGTGGTCTACAGCGCCAAGGCATTCGGCGGTATCGCCGGGGTCGGACTCACCGCCGCCGCTGTCCCCACAATGGGGTACCCGGCACTGTTCCTGCTGGCAGGAGCCCTGGCACTGGGTTCGGCGCTGTTGTGCAGGTTGCTGCGGCAACCGGGCCGAATCCCATTGCTCTGGACAACCCAGCGTGTCCGATGAGATCGAGCGTCCGTTTGGGGCATCATGAGATGCGGATTGGTGGCGGAAGGTGATGCACTGCTCGCAATCGGTGTGTTTCTTTCCAAAACGTGTACGCGGTATGGGTGGTCTGTCCCTTGTGGCCGTGGTCACGCAATTCAGGCATTTGGAACACTGTATGCTGTAGGCAGTCGACCAGGCACAATAGAGTCAAGATCGGCACACCGGGCGAAAGCGCCCACCTCACCTCATGGAGCACACGATGTCGGAGCTGTCGCAGGGTACGGCCGCACGCCGGATCGATCGGCCGGTCCCCTTGCGGGAGCGGGTCTTCGAGGCCCTGCTCGACCTCATCATCACCGGCAGCCTCGCCCCGGGTCAGCACCTGGTCGAGGGCGAGCTGGCGGAGATGCTGGGTGTCTCCCGGCAGCCGGTGCGCGAGGCGCTCCAGTGGCTCAACAACGAGGGCTGGGTCGATCTGGTGCCCGGGTACGGCGCGTTCGTGCACGTGCCCACCGAGCAGGAGGCGGACCAGCTGCTCGCCGTACGCACCCTGCTGGAGACCGAATCGGCCCGGCTGGCCGCACTGAACGCGGACAAGGACGGGGTGGCCCGGCTGCGCGAGATCTGCCAGCAGGGCGAGGCCGCGGTGCTGGCCGACGACGTGGACGGGGCGGTGGCCGCCAACGCGGCCCTGCACCGCTATGTCACCGAACTCTCCGGCAACAAGGTGCTGCTCGAACTGGCCGCGCAGGTCGACCGCCGGGTCCGCTGGTTCTACACCCCGGTCGCCCGCCAGCGCGGCAAGCAGTCCTGGCGGGAGCACCGCAAGCTGATCAGCGCGATCTCCACCGGCGACGCCGAGCGGGCCGCGGAGATCATGCGCGAGCACACCGACCGCACCCGGCAGTCCTATCTGGAGGCCAGGCAGAGCGCGCCAGCGGAGACGCCCGCGCCGGAGGTGCCGTTGCGGCGCCGCCGTCGCACGGTGGCCCGCACCGCGCCCGTCAAGCCCTAGCGCATCGCCAAGCTCTGGGATTTCCCGGAGTTCGCTGCGACACACTCCCGAATGGCGCCGTCGCCATCCGGGTATATCCCTGATGTGAGGAGGTGTATTGATGATGCGCAAGTTCAAGCAGCTACTGCGTTCGCTGACCGAGCAGCCCCTGGGCTACCGCGGTGACCGGCCGCAGGGACTGGGTCTGGCCCTGGCCATGGCCGAGGCGAAGAAAAACCCCACCGCGGGGGTGGAGAACTACCTGCGGGGCCAGGCCGGCACGCGGCATGGCCAGGGCCAGGAGGTTGCCTCCTCCTGACCCCGGCCACCTCTTGGTTCGCCGAGTACCGCACTACCGGTCACTGGGTCCAGGGATAGCTCCAGTGCGCCGGGCTCATCCGGTCCCGGTCTCGTCCAGCGCCGCTGTGCTGGACGAGGCCTGAGCGGTCCGCACGGGTTCCGGTGCCGCAGCGGCGGCAGCGGCTCGTTCGGTCCGCCTGGATTTGATCACACTAGCAATGATGGTCACCGCCAGTGTCCCCACAATGAAGGACAGCGACAGCTGGATGGAGATGGTCGGCGCCCACGGGACGCCGGAGCCGTGCATGGCCTCCAGCACCAGTTTCACCCCGATGAACGCCAGGATCACGGCCAGCCCGACCGAGAGGTAGACCAGCCGGTCGAGCAGGCCGCCGATCAGGAAGAACAACTGGCGCAACCCCATCAGCGCGAACGCGTTGGCGGTGAAGACCAGGTATGGCTCCCTGGTCAGCCCGAAGATCGCCGGGATCGAGTCCAGTGCGAACAACAGGTCGGTGGTGCCGATCGCGACCATCACGATGAGCATCGGCGTCACCATCCGCCGCCCGTTGATCCGGGTCACCATCTTCGCGCCGACGTAGTCGTCGGTGGTGGGGGCGAACTTCTTCACCGTGCGCAGGACGACGTTCTCGGAGAACTCCTCCTCCGCGTTCGGGTCCTGCCGGAGCAGCTTCCACGCCGTGAAGATCAGGAAGGCGCCGAAGACGTAGAACAGCCAGTTGAACCGGGACACCGCTTCCGCGCCCACCGCGATGAACACCGCGCGCATCAGCAACGCGATCACGATGCCCACCAGCAACACCTTCTGCCGGTACAGCTTGGGCACCGCGAACCTGCTCATGATCAGCATGAACACGAACAGGTTGTCCACCGACAGCGAGTACTCGGTGATCCAGCCGGCGAAGAACTCCCCGCCGTAGCGCGGACCGGCCAGCCACAGCACCCCGAGTCCGAAAAGGACGGCCAGGGTGACGTAGGCGACGGTCCAGCCCACACTTTCCTTGAACGAGGGATCCCTAGGGTTGCGGGCCGCCAGGTAGAAGTCGAACGCGACGATCGCGCCCAGACCACCCACGGTGGCGATCCAGACCCACATGGAGAAGGTCATCAGGCTCCTCGGGCAGCCGCTCGCGCGGCTCGGGCACGGGACTTGGCCGCCCACACCGTCTCCGCGTGGGAGGCGTAGCGGGTGAATGCCTGGGCGGCCAACGGGTTGCGTGGCGCGAACCGCCGGAACAACTGCGGGGCAAGGCGTTCGTGCAGCCAGATGAAGCCGATCGCGAAGCCGGCGCTCACGATTCCCTGGTAGGCCAGGAATCCGAGCAGATCCGCGGGCACCCGCAGGTTGCCCGCGATCACCAGGTGGACCACGACCTCCTGGATCAGCCTGCTCAACGGGAAGCCGATGATCCAGAACACCGCGGCGGGCGCGAACACGCCGAGCCGGATGTGACCGGTGGCCGCGCCGATCCCGTACAGCCCGCCCAGCAGGGCCAGTGGCACCCCGAGTCCGAGCGCGGTGGTCAGTGCCCAGCCCAGCGGCTGACCGACCAGCAGGGCCAGCAGTCCGGCGACCGAGCCTGCCAGCACCCCCACCAGCGCGCCGGGGGCGGCCAGTTGAGCGAAGGCGCTGATTCGTGGCGGTTGCAGCGGTTCACTCATGATGATCAGTCCAATACCACGCCGTAGGCGATCAGGGAGTAGAACAGCATGCCCAGGTAGAACACCGCGCCGAAGCCGATGATGGCGTTGGTCCACCACTTCGGCCGGATCGGTTTGGGCAGCATCTTGTTGTTGACCAGCAACAGCACCACGCAGTAGGCGCCCATGGCGAAGGCGGAGAGGAACGCCAGCACGTCCAGGATCGCCGCCGGGCCCTTGGCCGGGCCCCACAGCAGGATGATGATGCCGAAGAGGATCAGGCCCCACAGGAAGCCCGCGTAGAGCCGGGACATGCCGATCTTCTTGGCGCCGGGCACGAAGAAGTAGGTCATGTCGGCCTGGCCGCGGGAGAAGGAGTCGAACAGGCCCAGGGTGGCGTTCAACCCGATCAGCGCGATGAACCCGAAGAACACCGTGCCCAGCGCGGGTCCGCCGAGTGAGGAGAAGGCGTCGGCCATCGCGTCCAGCGCCGCGGTGCGGTCACCGCCGGCGATGAGGTCCTTCACGTTGGGGTTCTGTCTGGCCGCGGTCTGGGCCAGCACCGTGAAGGAGACGGTGACCAGCATGGTCACCCCCCAGAACAGCAGCAGCGCGTCGAAGGTGACCCAGCGCCGCCAGCCCTTCCACTTGGCCATCTCATCCGGGTCGGCGGTGTCGAACATGAACCCGCGGGCGGGCATCTGCTCGGCCTCGCCGGATTCGGAGGCGCGCAGTCCCTTGATCTGCGGGATGTGCGCGCCCATGCCGGCGCCGGAGTCACGCAGGTGCAGCGTGTACCACATCTGTTGCATGCCAGAGGGTCCGGCGAACGCGATGGAGCCCACGACGATCGGGAACCACGCCTGGGAGAACATCTCGCTGGGTAGATAGCCGAACTGGAACATGCCGCTGATCGTGCTCGCCAGATCGGCCCACGTGCCGACCAGTGCCGCCACCACCGCGGTACTGACCACCAGGAGTCCGATGAGGATGGCCAGCACGTTCTCCAGCAGGTTGTAGATCACCTTGGCCAGGCTGAACAACACGCCGACCAGTACCAGGCCGACGATCGCGCTTACCTGCCAGGGTATGCCGGTGATCTTCTCCAGCGCGGACATGCCAGCGGAGAGGTGTCCGGGCCAGATGTAGACCGCGATCGCGACTATGAAGAAGAACCACATGATCGGTTTGAAGACCCTGGCCGCGCCGGCGAAGATGCTCTCGCCGGTGGCCATGGCGTAACGGGCCATTTCCAGCATCACCACGGCCTGCAGGGTGACGCCGATGAGGAACAACCACCGGATCTCCGGTCCGAAGACCAGGACCAGGCGGGGCCACATGTACGACTCGCCCATGCCGACCCCGAGTGCCACCAGGAACACCGTGGGGCCGATCAGGTGCACCGACGGTGGCGCGTCGGGCAACTTCCGGATGGGCATCGGATCGAGCCGACCGGCCCGCCACACGCGTTCCGAGCCGCCGCCTGCGAGGTCGTTGCCCCCGCTGGTGGTCGGCCCCGCGCTCGGGGTGTTCGAAGGATCCATGATGAGAAACCTCTTTCACGAGAACTCTCGGACTCCGCCCGTTGACCTCCCTGGCCTGGCGTGGTGGGGGTCCCGGCTGGCCGACGGGACCCCACCACGCTGGTCGGCCGTCGCCTTACTGTTCGATCAGTCCCGCTGATCGTGCCCAGCGGTACTTGGCTCCCAGCACCGCGACCGGCAGCTCCGTGGTGTAGGGATAGGCGACAATACGATGGTCGAACAGGTATTCACTAGCCCGCTCGACCTCGGTGTCACCGGCCAGCGAGGCCACGACCGGCTTGTCGATGCCCTTCGCGCGCGCCTCGTTGACCACTCGCGCGGTCACCTCGGCGAAGACCATCGGCGGGGTGACGATGGTGTGCCAGTAACCGAGGATGAGCGCGTGGATCCGCGGGTCCTCCAGCCCGAGCCGGATGGTGGCCTCGTAGGTGGAGGGCGGTTCGCCGCCGGTGATGTCGATCGGGTTGCCCGCCGCGCCGAAGGGCGGGATGAACTTGCGGAACGCCTCGTCCAGGTCGGGTGGGATCTCCATCATGGACAGTCCATTGTCGACACAGGCGTCCGACAGCAGCACGCCGGAGCCACCGGCGCCGGTGATGATCACGACGTTCTCGCCCTTGGGCGTGGGCAGCAACGGCAGCCCTCGGGCATATTCCAGCATCTCGTTCAGGCCGGGGGCGCGCACGACCCCGGCCTGGCGCAGGATGTCGTCGTAGACCTTGTCGTCACCGGCCAGCGCGCCCGTGTGCGAGCTGGCTGCCTTGGCCCCGGCGGAGGTGCGCCCGGCCTTGAGCACCACCACCGGCTTCTTCTTGGTGATCCGCTGGGCGGCGTGCACGAAGGCCCTGCCGTCCTTGAGGTCCTCCAGGTGCATGGCCACGCACTGGGTGTTCTCGTCCTGCTCGAAGAAGGTGAGCAGGTCGTCTTCGTCCACATCGGACTTGTTGCCGAGGCCGACGATGGCCGAGACACCCATCTTGGTGGTGCGGGAGAAGCCGAGGATGGCCATTCCGATGCCGCCGGACTGGGAGGTCAGCGCCACCCCGCCCTTGACGTCATAGGGCGTGCAGAAGGTCGCGCAGAGGTTCTCCGGCGTGTAGTAGTAGCCGTAGATGTTGGGGCCCAGCAACCGGATGCCGTGCCTGCGGGCGATCTCCACGACCTCGTCCTGGAGTTCCTGGTTGCCGGTCTCGGCGAACCCGGACGGGATGAGCACCGCGGCCGGGATGCCCTTCTTCCCGCATTCCTCCAGTGCCCCGGCGACGAACTTGGCCGGGATGGCGAACACCGCCACGTCGACGTCGGCGGGCACGTCGCCGACCGCCTTGTACGCCTTGCGGCCCAGGATCTCGTCGGCCTTGGGGTTGATCGGGTAGATGCCGCCCTGGTAGCCGCCGTTGACCAGGTTCTTCATCACCGAGTTGCCGATCTTGCCGTCCTCGGCGGAGGCGCCGATCACCGCGATGTTCCTCGGCTTCATCAGCCGGTTCATCGCGATGATGATGTCCTCGTCGGAGTACACGTGCTTCTCGGTGATCTCGCCGGTCTCCACCAGCACCCGGACGTCCGCGGCGATCGCGGAGTCCTTGGCCGCGAAGACCGGGTTGAGGTCGAGTTCGCGGATCTCCGGGAAGTCGGTGACCAGGTCGGAGAGCCGTTTGACCACCTCGGCCAGCGCGTCGAGGTCCACCGGGTCGGCCCCACGCACCCCGCGCAGGATCTCCACCGCCTTGATGTCCTCCACCATCGCGCGGGCCTCGGCCTGTTCGAGGGGGGCCAGCCGGAAGGTGACGTCCTTGAGGACCTCCACCAGCACGCCGCCGAGGCCGAAGACCACGATCTTGCCGAAGGTGTCGTCGGTGGTGGCGCCGATGATCACCTCCTGCCCTTCGGAGAGCAGCTTCTGCACCTGGACGCCGGTGATGTCCGCGTCGGCCTTGTACGCCTTGGCGTTGGCGATGATCTTCTCGTAGGAGGCGCGGGCGCCGGCTTCGTCGGTGACGCCGACGATGACGCCGCCGGCCTCGGTCTTGTGCAGGATGTCCGGTGAGACGATCTTCATCACCACCGGGAAGCCGATCTCACCGGCCAGGGTCACCGCCTCGTCGGCGGTGGCCGCGAGTCCCTCGCCGGGCGTCGGGATGCCGTAGGCGTCGCAGAGTCGTTTGCCCTCGGGGGCGCTGAGCGACTCGCGGCCCTCGGCGCGCGCTTTGTCCAGGACTTCGCGCACCGCGGCCTTGTCGTAAGCCACCATGGCTCAGATCACTCCGTTCGCCTTGAGCTGGGCCAGTTCCGGGACGGAGACGCCCAGCTCCTTCACGTACACGTCCTCGTTGTGCTCGCCGAGCAGTGGGGAGCGCTCGACCTTGGCCGGGGAGTCCGAGAGCTTGAGCGGCATGCCCACGGTCTTGAACGCGCCGCGTTCGGGATGGTCCACCGTGACCACCATCTCGTTGGCCACCAGCGATTCGTCCTCGATCAGTTCCTTTGTGGACAGGATCGGTCCACAGGGGACGTTCTTGGCATTGAGCATCGCCAGGACTTCGCGCTTGGTGTGGTGGACCGTCCACTCCTCGATGAGCTGGAACATCTTGTCCAGCTTGGGCAGCCGGGCCTCCGGGGTGGCCCACTCGGGGTCCTCGACGAGTTCCGGCCGCCCGATCAGTTCGGCGATGGGCTGCCAGCCGACGGGTTGCACGATCACGTAGACGTAGTCGTTGGGCCCGCCGGGACTGCACTTGACCGCCCAGCCGGGCTGTCCACCGCCGGAGGCGTTGCCCGAGCGCGGCACCTCGTCGGTGAACTCCTCGTTGGGGTACTCGGCGAGGGGTCCGTGGGCCAGGCGCTGCTGGTCGCGCAGTTTGACCCGGCACAGGTTGAGCACCGCGTGCTGCATGGCCACGGTGACCCGCTGCCCGCGGTCGGTGGTCTCCCGCTGGTACAGCGCGGCCAGGATGCCTGCCACGGTGTGGATGCCGGTGCCGGAGTCGCCGATCTGCGCCCCGGTGGCCAGCGGCGGGCCGTCCTCGAAGCCGGTGCTGGTCATCGAGCCGCCCATGGCCTGGGCCACGACCTCATAGGCCTTGTAGTGGGTGTAGGGGCCGTCGCCGAAACCCTTGATGGAGGCGTAGATCAGCCTGGGGTTGATCTCCTGGAGCTTCTCCCAGGTGAAGCCCATTCGGTCCACCGCGCCTGGACCGAAGTTCTCCACCAGGATGTCCACATCGGACACGAGCTTGGTGAACAGCTCCTTGCCCTTGTCGCTCTTCATGTTCAGCGTGATGCTGCGCTTGTTGCAGTTGAGCATGGTGAAGTAGAGGCTGTCGACATCGGGGATGTCGCGCAGCTGCTTGCGGGTGATGTCCCCGCTGGGCGCCTCCAGCTTGACCACGTCCGCACCCAGCCAGGCCAGGATCTGGGTGGCCGACGGTCCGGACTGGACGTGCGTCATGTCCAGGACGCGAACACCTTCGAGTGCTTGTCCCATAACGGCTTTCCCCCTCCGGACCTACTTGTACATGGTCTGGTTCATGGTGCCCGGCGCGTACACGTCGGGGTCGACCCACACGTTGATCAGCGAGGGCAGCCCTGACTCGCGGGCGCGCTGCAGGGCGGGTGCGATGTCGGCGGGGTCGCGGACTTCCTCGCCGTAGCCGCCGAGGATCTTGGCGAACTGGTCGTAGGGCACATCGCCGAGGGTGTTGCCGATCCGGCCGCGGTCCTCGCCGTACTTGACGGCCTGGCCGTAGCGGATCTGGTTCATCGAGGAGTTGTTGCCCACGATGCCCACGAACGGCAGGTTGTACCGGACCAGGGTCTCGAAGTCCCACCCGGTCAGGGAGAACGCGCCGTCGCCGAAGAGCGCGACGACCTCCTTGTCCGGTCGGGCGTACTTGGCCGCCAGCACGAACGGGATGCCGACACCAAGGGTGCCAAGGGGTCCCGGGTCCATCCAGTGGCCGGGCGATTTGGGCTGGACCACCTGGCCGGAGAAGGTGACGATGTCGCCGCCGTCGCCGATGTAGATGGAGTCCTCGGTGAGGAACTCGTTGATCTCGTGCACCAGGCGGTACGGGTCGATCGGGTTGGCATTGGACAGCTGCCGCGCCATCCGCTTGCCCAGCGACTGCTCCTCGACCGCGCGCAACTCCTCCAGCCAGGCCTTGCGGCCGGTGGCGCCGTTGCTGACCCGGCCGGTGGTGGCCGCGAACACCTGGGAGAGCACCAGTCCGGCATCGCCGACGATGCCCAGGTCGATGTCCCGGTTCTTGCCGACGGTGCGGTAGTCCAGGTCGATCTGGACCACGGTGGCCTCGGCGGAAAGCCGCTTGCCGTAACCCATCCGGAAGTCGAACGGGGTGCCGACGATGATGATCAGGTCGGCGTTGGTGAAGGCGTAGCGGCGGGAGAGCTGGTAGTGGTGCGGGTCGCCGGGCGGCAGGGTGCCGCGGGCGGCGCCGTTCATGTAGGCGGGGATGTTGAGGCCGCGGACCAGGTCGATCGCCGCGTCGCTGCCCCGGGTGGTCCAGACCTGGCTGCCGAGCAGGATGCACGGCTTCTCGGCCTGGGTGAGCAGGTCGGCCAGCTTCTCGATGGCCTCGGGGTCACCGGCCGAGCGGGTGGAGGCCCGGTAGGCGCCCGCCTTGGGGATCCTGGCCTTCTCGAGCGGCACGGAGGCGTCCAGCACGTCCCTGGGGATTTCCAGGAAGGACGGGCCGGGTGCGCCGTGGTAGCACTCGCGGAAGGCCATCGAGACCATGTCGGCCGCCCGCGCGGTGTCCGGCACGGTGGCGGAGAACTTGGTGATCGGGGCCATCATGTCCACGTGCGGCAGGTCCTGCAGTGAGCCCATCTTGTGCTGGCTCAGCGCACCCTGGCCGCCGATGAGCAGCATCGGGCTCTCCGCGCGCAGCGCGTTGGCGACCCCGGTGACCGCGTCGGTGGTGCCGGGTCCCGCGGTGACTACCGCGCAGCCCGGTTTGCCGGTGATCCGGGCGTAGCCGTCGGCCGCGTGCGCGGCGACCTGCTCGTGCCGGACGTCGATGACCTCGATGCCTTCGTCAACACAGCCGTCGTAGATGTCGATGATGTGGCCGCCACACAGAGTGAACACCACGTCGACGCCTTCGGCCTTGAGTGCCTTCGCCACCAGGTGGCCGCCCGAGATGAGACCTTCGCCGGTCTCCTTCACCTCGACCTGACTGGCGCTGGGGGGTGCCTCGGCAGTCTGCGCCATAGGTGCGTCATCTCCTCACGTCGCTGCCCGCTCGTCTGCTCTGGGCGAGCCGGGCTGGTTTGGTGGTGACTGGTGAAGGCCGACGTTGCGCGGACCGCACACCACTCGATCCCCATACTGCATACCGTATGGTGGTTTAGTGATACTCCGTCGAGCAAACGTTGTCCAGGGTCCACAGGTCAGCCGCTCGACGGATTTCCACCCATCGAGGGCCCTTCATCAGTCGTGTTCCGGGCGAATCCGACGTCGGCTGTCGGGCAGCCGGATCGTGATCCGCCGGGTGTCGAGCAGTTCCAGCAGGGGCACCGCGACCCGGCGGGAGGTGCCGAGCGCGGTTCGGGCCGCGGCCACGGTGAAGGGTTGCGGCAGCGCGCACAGCACCGCCACCGCCTGCTCCACCGCGTCCGGTCCCAGGTAGACGCCATCGGCCAGGCGCACCAGCAATCCGGTGCGCACGGCCGCCGCGAGCGACTTGGGGGTCAGTCGCAGTGCGGTGAGCTGGTCGGCCTCCGGTGCGAGAAAAGGATTTCGCGCCAGTTCGGCGCACAGTGCCTCGATCGCCTGCCGCACCGGCAACGCGAGTTCGCCGCCGCGTTCGGCCAGCACCAGCCGGCCCTGGTTGATCCGCACACCGAGGTCACGAGCCGCCCTGGCCACCGGTTCGAGCAGCCTTCGGTGTGGCAAAGCCAGCAGTGCCACCGCTTCCGCCTTGGGCACGCCGGGGTCATAGGGTTGTTCGCGCGCACGGGTGCGCACCAGGTCGGCGAGCTGTCCGCACAGTTCGTCCAGTTTGGCCGGGTCGATCAGCCACTCCCCCGCCCTGGGCGCCAGCGGCAGACCCGCGCCCATGGCGAGCAGGTCACCGGCCCGGACCAGACCACGTCGGCGCAATTCGTCGTGCCCGTTGGGAATCCCTGACCGACTCATCAGTTCGTTTCCACGCGCGATCTGCTCCGCCTCGCCGCCCAACTCCGGCGGCAGGATGTCCAGCACGGTGAACCCGGCCAGGACCTCCTCGCCGCCGCGCAGCAGGCCGCGGTCGCCGATGCGCAGCGGCAGCGGCTCACTCAGCCGCAGTCGCGCGATATCGCCGTCCAGCACCCGGACGAACACCGGTTGCCGAGCCGATCCGCAGCCCAGCTCCAGATCACCCGCGACCCCGTCCAGCTTGCGGCCGGGCAGCGGGCGCAGCCGCACGTCCAGCACGCCGACGTGCCGCCACCGGCCGGGGGTCACCAGCGCGGTCCCCACGGGCAGTTCGTCCGGTTGTTCCTCGGGCAGGTGCACCGTGACCCTGGCCGGACCGGACAACACGGACACCTGACGCCGCAACGACTCCAGCCCGCCGACCCGCACCCGCCGATCCTCCGGCCCGAGGGCGAGTTCGGCGCCGTTCTCGATCGATCCGGTGATCAGGGTCCCGGTGACCAGCACCCCCTTCTCCTCCGCCGCCTCGGCTACGCCATCCAGCCACAACCGCACCGGAGCTGCCGGCGGCGGGGGCAGCGCGGCGGCCAGCCGGTCCAGCATTGACCGGAACCGGTCGATGCCAGCGCCGGTGCGCGCGCTCACCACCGCGCACTCGATCCGGCCGAGCGCGCCGGTGGCCAGTGCCCGCCGGGTCCGCCGCAGCACCGGGCCGGGGTCGGCCAGGTCGGCCCGGGTCACCACCAGCAACCCGTGCCGGATGTCCAAGGCGTGCAACACATCCAGTTGCGTCGCCAGCTCGGCTGAGAACTCCTGGTCGGCCGCGACCACGACCACCACCGCCTCGGCGGTGGCCACGCTCGCCTGGACCGCGCCGGGTGCGCGATCGACCAATGCCAGTACCCGCCCCGAGGGCAGACGTGCCCACGGATCCCGTCCGGTGAGCGCCCGCACCAGGGTGGATTTGCCGGCTCCGGCGCCTCCAGCAGTGGCGACCACACGCATCGGCGGGAGCGACTGGAACCCGAACCCTTCAGGCACCGCAACGCCTCCTCACCCACGCGGTCGCTGCCGCGTGCGGCCCGTTGACCGGGCTACTCCATACTGTATGCTGAATGAGTTGTCGACACAAGAACAGGAGAGTGATGTGCGAATCGCTGTTCTTGGTGCCGGCGCCATCGGCGCGTACGTGGGTGCAGCCCTACACCGTGCCGGAGCGCAGGTTCATCTCATCGCCCGCGGTGCGCATCTATCGGCCATCCGCGAAGCCGGGGTCCGGGTGCTCTCCGACCGCGGCGACTTCCATGCCCGACCACACGCAACCGATGACCCGGCCGAGGTCGGCCCGGTGGACCACATCTTCCTTGGCCTCAAGGCGAACTCGTACGCCGCCGCGGGCCGGATGATCGAGCCGCTGTTACACGAGCGCACCACCATCATCGCTGCGCAGAACGGGATTCCGTGGTGGTACTTCCACGGTCTGCCCGGCCCCTTCCACAACCACCGGATCAACAGCGTGGACCCCGACGGCGCGGTCAGCGCCGCACTCCCAGTCCAGCGGGCCATCGGCTGCGTGGTCTACGCGGCCACCGAGATCGAGGCTCCCGGCGTCATCCGCCACCTGGAGGGCACCCGCTTCTCCATCGGCGAGCCGGACCAGACGATCTCCGCCCGCTGCCTGGACTTCTCCACCGCCATGATCGAAGGTGGCCTCAAGTGCCCGGTGGAGGCCGATCTCCGCAAGGACATCTGGCTCAAGCTGATGGGCAACATCGCGTTCAACCCGATCTCCGCGCTGACCCGTTCCACCATGGCCGCCATCTGCAAACACCGCAGTACCAGGGAACTGGTGGTGTCGATGATGCGGGAGACCCTGGAGGTCGCGCGACGGCTGGGGTCCCACCCCGAGATCTCCATCGAACGACGGCTGGCCGGGGCCGAACGTGCCGGTGAGCACAAGACGTCCACGCTCCAGGACCTGGAGAAGGGCAAACCGCTCGAACTGGACGTGATCCTGGCGGCGGTGGTCGAACTGGCCGCGCTGACCGGCGCCGAGGTGCCCACGCTCAAGGCGATCCACGCGGTGGCCGATCTGCTCAACGACTCGGTCACCCGGCTGCCCACCGCGGTCGCTTCTTAACGCCTGCTCCGCCAGGCCCTCTCCCTCCCTCCTGCCTGACCTCCCGGGGGCAGCTCATGGATTCCCGTTCTCGTGACACCGCACTGTCCACAGAGGAACGTGCGGCGATCGATGTCGTGCTGGCCCCGTCGTCCTCCGGTCGGAGTGACGGCGGGTTCACCAGAAGCCAACACGACCTGCTGTTGCCCGCCCTGCACGCGCTCAACGACCGCGTGGGCTGGATCAGCGAGGCGGCACTGGACTACCTGTCCCGCCGCCTGACCCTCTCGGCCGCCGAGGTCTTCGGCGTCGCTTCCTCGTGCGCCCTGTTCTCGCTGCGGCCCCGGCCGCGCCGGGTGCTGCACGTGTGCGCCGGACCCGCCTGCCGTGCGACGGGATCCACCACCCTGTGCCGGACCCTGGAACGTCGCCTGGGTCCGGCCGACCGCCCGGCGGGCGGGGTGATCTGGCAGCGCTCGCCCTGCCTCGGCCTGTGCGAACGCGCCCCGGCCGCCCTGGTACTGGAGGCGGGCGAGCCGCAGCGCACCGCCGTCTCCGCACCGTCCACTGTGGACGCAACGATCTCCGTCGCGCTGGATCTGCGCCGGGCCCGGCCGGAACCCCCGGCCGCGGCCGCCGTGCCGCGCTCCGGCGGGGAGAACCTGGTGCTGCTGCGCCGGATCGGCCAGGTCGACCCGGCCAGCCTGTCCGACTACCTCAACACCGGCGGCTACACCGCCCTGCACCACGCGCTGCGCCTGGGCCAGGCCGAGATCCTGCGCCTGGTAAGGGAATCCGGCCTGCCCAGCCGCGATGGCGCGGGCGCGCCGGTCGCGCGAAGCTGGGAAGTCCTCGCCAGTCAACCGGAAACCCCGCACTACCTGGTGTGCGACGCCGACGAGACCCACCCGGCCGCCTTCGCCGACCGGGTGCTCCTGGAGGGCGATCCGTTCGCGGTGGTGGAGGCGATGACCATCGCCGCGATCGCCACCGGCAGCCGCCACGGCTACCTGCATCTGCGCGGGGAGTACCCGCGCGCCTACCAGACGATCACCGAAGCCGTTGCCCAGGCCCGGGAGAAAGGCTTGCTGGGCCGCAACATTCTCGGCTCCGGCCACAGCTTCGACCTGGAGATCCGCCGCGGCGGCGGCGCCTACCCCGGTCGCCGTGGCGAGTCCCGCGGTATGCCGCCGTTCCCGGCCGAGCCGGTGCTGCTGGGCAAACCGGCGATCACGCACTCGGTGGAAACCCTGATCGCCATCCCGCCGCTGCTCACCGGCCTGCCAACGGGTACCCGCCTGTACTGCGCCACCGGCATCTTCCGCCGCCCCGGCGTGTACGAACTGCCCCGTGGCACCACCCTGGGCCGGCTGCTCGCGGTGGCGGGCGGCGCGGTGACCGGCCGCACCCCACGCGCCGCACTGATCAACGGCACCCTCACCCGTCCACTGCACCTGGATCGCCCGCTGCCCGCGGCCGGTCCGGGTTCGGTGGTGCTGCTGGATGAGGAACGGGACCGCTGATCGGGCGGGTCAGCCGCCGATGGCGCTCATCGGCCGGTCCGGCTGGGCGAACTCGGGCCGGTCGATACCGTGCCCGGAAGGCTTGGCCCACATGGCTTCCCGCCACAGCCGCGCCAGTTCGGCGTCACTCGCGCCACCGCGCAGCGCGGCCCGCAGGTCGGTCTCGGTGTGCGCGAACAGACAGGACCGCACCTGCCCGTCCGCGGTGAGCCGGGTCCGCGCGCAGTCCGCGCAGAACGGCCGGGTGACCGAGCCGATCACCCCCACGGTCGCCGGTCCCCCGTCCACCAGCCACCGCTCGGCGGGCGCGGCGCCCCGCTCCCCCGGCTCCGGCGTCAGGTCGAACTCCCGCCGCAACATCGCCAGGATCTCCGCCGCCGTCACCATCGCGTCCCGATCCCACCCGTGCTGCGGGTCCAGTGGCATCTGCTCGATGAACCGCAACTGGTAACCGGCCGCCAGGCAGAACCGCAGCAACGGCACCGCCTCATCCTCATTGATCCCGCGCAACAGCACCGCGTTCACCTTGACCGGCCCCAGCCCCGCCCGCCGCGCCGCCCGCAACCCGGCCAGGACCTGATCAAGCCGATCCCGCCGGGTGATCCGCAGGAATCGCGGCGCCCGCAACGTGTCCAGGGAGACGTTCACCCGATCCAACCCCGCCGCGGCCAGGTCCTCGGCGGCGCGGACGAGTCCAATCCCATTGGTGGTCAACGCGATCCGCGGCCGGGGTGCCAGTGCGGCCACCCCACGCACGATGTCGGCCAGATCCCGCCGCAACAGCGGTTCCCCACCGGTGAACCGCACATCCCGGACACCCAGCTCCCGCACCGCGATACCGATGAGCCGGACGAACTCCGCGCCGGTCAACAGATCGGGCTTCGCCAGCCAGTCCAGGCCCTGCTCGGGCATGCAGTAGGTGCAGCGCAGATTGCACCGGTCGAGCAGCGAGACCCGCAGGTCCGTCGCCACCCGCCCGAACGAGTCCAACAGCCCAAGACCGGCCATCTGCATATTGTATGCCAAAAAGCGCGACCCTAGTCGCCGGTGCTACGCCGATCCTTCTTCAACGCCCCACGCTGATGCTTGGCGGTCAACCGCCGCTCCCGAGCCCCCCGGCTCGGCTTGGTCGCCCGCCGCGGCGGCGCAGGCGGCAACACCGCATCCCGCAACAAGCTCGCCAGCCGCTCCCGAGCGGCCTTCCGATTGGCCAACTGCGTCCGATACTCCGAAGCCGCGATAGTCACAACCCCGTCGACCAACCGAGCCGCCAACCGCGCCAGCGCCCGCCGCCGCACATGCTCGGCCAACACCCGCGACCCGGCGACGTCAAAGGACAACTCCACCCGGCTGTCCGCCGTGTTGACCCCCTGCCCCCCAGGCCCGGAGGACCTGGAGAACCGTTCACTCAGCTCCGCGCCGGGGATCACCAACGCGGCGTTAACCCGCAGGTCCTCGGCCATACCCCAAGAATGCCCCACCACCCCCACCCACACCAACCACATTCCCCCCGCCACCCAACCCCCACCCGGCGTGTTGGCCGTTCTCGTACGCCATGTTGGCCGTTCTTGTACGCCATGTTGGCCGATCTGGGACGCCACGACCGACGCCCAGGCTCCGTGCCGGCCGGAACGCCCGGTGCGCTGGCCGGGAGGCGGCCGGAACCCGGGTGCTGCCCGAACCCACCGGCGTGTTGGCCGAAGTGGGACGGTGTGTTGGCCGTTGTTGGACGGTGTGTTGGCCGAAGTGGGACGGCGTGTTGGCTGGAATGGGCGGCGGACTGGGGGCTCGGGCGGACCAGGCAGGCCGGGCGGGCAGGGGGCCGCGGGCAGGTTGGGGAGCGGGGATGGCGTGCCGACCGAGAGCGGGCTGGGCAGGGCAGGGCTGCGCGGGCAGGCAGGCGGGGCGGACCGGGCGGGCGAGGCGGGCCAGGCGGACTGGGCGGGCGGACCGAGCGGCGCGGGCGGACCGAGCAGGCCAGGCGAGCCAGGCGAGCCAGGCAGGCCAGGCAGGGCGGCTACTCATGCCAAGCACGGCCCCGCCCCCACCCGCCCCCAGCCAACCCCGCGTCCCACAACAGCCAACACGGCGTACAAGAACAGCCAACGAGGCGTACAAGAACGGCCAACACGGCGTACGAGAACGGCCAACACGGCGGGTGGGGGGGCGGTGGGGGGTGGGGAGAGGTCGGCTGGGTGGGGGCGGCCGAATGGACTGGATCGATACAAGTTGCGGGGTATTGGGGGGATAGGTCGGATGTCCTCTTGTCGGGGTGTGGGAGTGGGGGTAGATCCTGGGGCGCACCCGCCGCGTCGAGGAGGCACCCTGATGTCCGCACCTGGTCGGCGACGTTCCGCCATCGTCGTCCTGATTTCCGTTCTCGCTCTGCTCGGGCTGGGCGTGACCCCCGCCAGTGCGGAGGTACAGCACCCCCGCCAGGACTGGCTGCGGGCCTCCACCGCCGGGCTGTTCCTGCACTGGGGCATGCGCACCTCGCCCGGTTACACCAGCTGCTCCGCCTGGGAGAACGCGATCACCTCCGGTGGCTGGAGCCCGGACTACTGGATCACCGAGGCGCAGAAACTGCACTCGCAGTACCTGGTGCTGGCCTCCTTCCACAGCCGGCTGGGTTACGGCAAGGCCTGGCCGTCCAAGGTGCCCGGCAGCTGTTCCACCAAGCGGGACTTCGTCCGGGAACTCCTGGACGCGGCGAACAAGCGGGACATGAAGGTCATCATGTACATGACCGACGACCCGCAGTGGCACCAGGAAGGTCGACCGAGTGGCAGCTGGCTGGACTCGGCGGCGTACTCCAAGTACAAGGGCCGGAACGTCGACATCACCAACCGGGACGGGTTCGGCGAGTTCAGCTCGGACAGCATCATCGAGGTGGCGCAACGGTATCCGGACCTGTCCGGATTCTGGATCGACAACGACAACGCCTACTGGGAACGCTCCGGCCTCTACGAGCGCATCCGCAAGGAGCGCCCGCACTTCCTGCTGAGCAACAACAACGAAGACACGCCGATCATGGACACGATCAGCAACGAGCAGAAGACCGGCATGTCGCCCAACTACGACTACCCGCAGGCCGTCTACACCGCCGCGCCGCGCCTGATCGAGGCCTGCTTCAAGCTGCCCTCCGCGGGCGCCTGGTGGTACTCCGGCTCGGACTCGACCGTGGACTACAAGCTCACCATCGGCCGCTATCTGACCAACCTGGGCTCCGATGTCAAGGCGTTGATGGCCGAGACCGCGATGGTGAACGGGAAGTTCCCGTCCAAGCAGGTGGCGTTCAACAACTTCGCCGCGGACTTCTTCGGCGAGATCCGGGAGTCGATCTACGGCGTGCACGGCGGCGGCTACGGGCACGGCGGGCTCAAGCCGGGCTTCTGGAACGACGGCGCGCACGGGGTCACCACGGTGGCCAAGGCCGATCCGAACCGGCACTACATCCACGTGGTCAACCGCCCCTCCGGCAGCACGCTTCGCCTGCGGGACAACGGGTACCAGGTGACGAAGGTGACCAACCTGCGCACCGGAAACCCGGTGTCCTTCAGCCAGGCCAACGGTTCGCTCACGCTGACCGGGGTCACCAGCTGGAACGAGTACGACACCGTGTTCCGGGTGGACACCGACGGCCGGGCCGGGGTCTACCCGTCCTCCGCCTTCACCGTGTCCGCCTCCGCCTCGGCCTCCGGGCACGCCCCGGCCGCGGTCAACGACGGCAACCACGCGACCTACTGGGACAGCAACAAGTCCACCCCGGTCTCGTTGCGTTTCGACCTCGGCTCGGCCAAGCCGGTGCGCTACCTGGCGGTGAACCAGCGGGAGGACTCGGTGAGTTACGCCCGCTCCGGCACCGAGCAGTCCGCGCGGATCAAGGACTACCGGGTCTACGTCAGCAACGACGGCAGCAACTGGGGTTCGCCGGTGGCCTCCGGTCAGCTGGCCAGCCACCGCGGCGTGTCCTTTGTGGACATCCCGCAGACCACGGCGAGGCACGTCCGGCTGGAGGTGGTCAACACCTGGGCCGCCGCCAGTGACGGCACCCGGCACAAGCGGCTGCGGGTGGACGAGGCCTGGCTGGGTTCGGCGTTCGTGTCCTGACCCTCCGCGATCACCCGGGCACCGGCGGTGCGCGTGGTTTTGGCCACTCGGCTGGATCTCCTGGCCGAAAGTCCGAGCCAACCGCGCCGCCGGTGCCGCATGGTGGAGAGGTGGGGAAACGAACTCGGGACATCCTGCTACTGACCTGCTGTGTCACCGCCATCGGCGCCGGGGGCCTCTACATCCACGGCATCATGACCGGGCTGAGCGGCGCGCCGATCCGCCAGGGCGAGGCCAGCGCCGAACGCACTGGTCAGCGCACGGAGAGCAAGGTGGAGATCCGGCTGACCGAGACGCTGCGGGTCGGCGAGGCCCAGCAGGCCCAGGTGGTGCCCAGCGGCACCGTGCTGCAGGTCGACGCCAAGCTGTTGCCGGCCGGTGACGGCGCGTTGCGCTGCAAGCTCGGTGTGCAGGCCGGGGCCAAGGACACGCCGCGGGTCTCGGTGAACAGCTGCGCGGCGAACACGGTCAGCCAGCGGGTCGACTAGACCAGCGGATCGGCAGCCGCTTCACCCCGTTCTGGAAGTTGGACCGCAGCCGGGTCACCGGACCATTGGGTTCGACCTCGCCGAGCTGGTCGAGGACCGCGGTGAACATGGCCCGCAACTGCACCCGCGCCAGGTGCGCGCCGAGGCAGAAGTGCGGGCCGTGGCCGAAGCCGAGGTGGTCGTTGGGGGTGCGGGCCGGGTCGAAGCGGTCCGGGTCGGGGAAGGCGCGCTCGTCCCGGTTGGCCGAGCTGAACCACACCACCACCTTGTCCCCGGCGGCGATGTCCACGCCGCCGAGCCGGGTGTCCACTGTGGCCGTTCGGCGGAAGTGCATCACCGGTGTCCACCAGCGCAGCATCTCCTCCACCAGTCCGGGCAGCAGCGACCGGTCGGCCAGCACCCGGCGGTATGCGTCCACATTGGACATCAGTGCGATGAGTCCGCCTGGGATGCCGTTGCGCAGGGTTTCGTTGCCTGCCACCGAGAACAGCCAGAACAGGTTCTCGAACTCCTCGATGCTGACGGTCTCGCCTTGCCGCATCAGGTTGCTCATCACGTCCTCGCCGGGGTGCGCCCGCTTGTGCTCGCCGAGGGCGCGCGCGTAGGCGTAGAGGTCCGGCATCCCGGCCCTGGTCCGCGGATCCGGCACCCGGCCGTGTTCGTCCGGCGCCGGGCGCAACGCCAGCGCGGCCCGCGCCATCGGGCTGGATCCGCTGCCGTCGACCTGGCTGCTCACCGCGTACTCCGGGTCCTGGTAGCCGATGGCCCGGTTGCTCCAGTCGAACATCAGCCAGCGGTCCTCGCGCGGCACCCCGAACACCTCGGCCAGGGTGAGCAGCGGCAGGTCGGCGGCGACCTCCTTGGCGAAATCGCACTCGCCGCGCCCGGCCACCGCGGCGACCAGGTCGTGCGCCCACCCCTGGATGCGGTCTTCCAGGCGGGCGATGGTGCGCGGGGTGAACGCCTTCGCGAGCAGCGTGCGCAGCCTGGCGTGTTCGGGTGGGTCGAGGTTGAGCATCATCCGGCGCACGTAGGCCAGGTCGGCGGGGGTGGCGGGGTCGCGGATCTGGGTGGCGCCCAGTTGCGAGGAGTAGACCTTCGGGGTGCGCAGCACCTCCTTGACCTCGGCATGCCGCAGCACCGCCCAGAACCCGGGCCCCGCGCTCCAGCAGTCCACCGCCGGTTCGGGCACCCACACCACGGCCGCCCGCTCGCGCAGCTCGGCCAGTTCGGCGTGCGGCACCCCGGTCAGGTAGGTGTCCGGGTTGAAGATCACCTCGGTCGCATCAGCCACGGATGGATTCTTACCCCGTCCCGGCCCGCTGCGGCAGGATCATCGTCATGGGAGACACTTCGGCGCCGGGTTTCCGGCAGGGCGGTCCCGAGGACGGTCCGCTGCTTGTCCTGCTGCACGGCCTCGGCGCGACCGGCGCGGTCTGGGACGGCCTGATCGAGCTGCTGCCCGCGCACTGGCCGGGCGGCTGGCTCGCCCCTGACCTGCGAGGACACGGGGCGGCCCCACCACTGTCGCGGTACTCCTTCGGCGGCCTGGCCGCCCGGATCGCCGCCCACCTGCCTACCGACCGTCCGGTAGCCGTGCTCGGCCATTCCCTGGGCGGCGTGCTCGCGCTGACCCTGGCCTCGGGCTGGTTCGGCGTCCGGGTGACCGCGGCGGCCGGGCTGGGCATCAAGGTGCGCTGGAGCGAGGAGGAGCTGGCCAAGGCCGCCGCACTGGCCGGGAAACCCGCCCGCGAGTTCGCCACCAGGGCCGAGGCCGCCGACCGGCATCTCAAGGTCTCCGGCCTGCTCGGCCTGGTCGGCGAGGACTCCCCCGCGGTCAGCACCGGCCTGATCGAGTCCGACGGCGGCTGGCGGCTGGCCCTGGACCAGCGTGCCTTCGGCGTGGGCGCGCCCGACCTGCCCGGACTGCTCGCCGCGGCCAAGTGCCCGACCGTGCTGGCCGCGGGCGAACACGATCCGATGAGCCCGGCCGAGCACCTGCGGGCCCTGGTGATCGAGCCGCTGGTCCTGCCCGGCCGCGGTCACAACGCGCACGTGGAGGCCCCGGAGTCGCTGCTGCCGGTGCTGGAAAGGCTGCGGATCTAGCCGGTCAGGAATCGAGAAGCGAACCTCGTCCGCCCGGTCCTATCGTTGCTCGCATGACGACGAAGTTGCAGGTGAGCGCCATCATGCTGGGTGTGCGGGAGATGGACCGGGCGAAGAAGTTCTACGCCGGGGGACTGGGCGGGGAGATCGAGCAGGACTTCGGTGGCTTCGTCAAGATCGCCCTGGGACCCGGCTCCCCGGCGCTGGCGCTGTATGAGTGGGACGCGGCCGCGCAGGACGCCGGGGTCTCCGCCGAGGGCTCCGGGTTCCGGGGTACCTCGTTGCACTTCCTCACCGACTCCCGGGAGGTGGTGGACGAGATCATGTCGGCCGCGGCGGCCTCGGGCGGCACCGTGGTCAGCCCGGCGGTGGCCGCCGGCTGGGGCGGCTACTCCGGCTACTTCGCCGACCCCGACGGCCACCTGTGGAAGATCGCGACCGCCGCCTAGACGTGCATGCGGAAGTCGTAGTGCGCGGGCAACGGGGTGTCCGGGCAGGCCTGGGCCCACAGGTGGTCCAGGCTGATCTCGCCCTCACGCAGGTCCGGCACCTCGATCCCGGCCCGCAGCAGCTCGGCCGCCCGCTCCGGCTGACCGGCCGCCAGATGGGCCTGCACCCGCAGCAACTGCACCCGCCCGTGCGCGGCGACCGAGGACGGCAGTCCGGCCAGTACCTCCAGGGCCACCGCCGGATCACCGGCCTGGAGCAGCGTGGACACGGTCTCCACCGCGAGCTGCCACACCTCCGGCGCGGCCGCCAGTGCCTGCCGGAACAGGGTGCAGGCGGTGGCCTGGTCCTCCTGCTCGGCGGCCACCAAGGCCAAGGCGCGCAAGGCCCACGGCGAGGAACCGAGTGCGAGGGAGCGGCGGTAGTGGTCGGCGGCCTCGTCCAGCGCGCCCGCGCCGTGCGCCAGCACCCCGCGGTGGTAGGCGGTGGCCCAGTGCTCCGGCGCGGCGGCCAGTCGCACTGCCCAGTCCGCACCGTCCACATAGGACGATGGCGGGACGGCGGGGTCGGGTTCGGGTAGTTCGCCGGTGCGCAGCAGGTGCAGCCAGGGGACCTGGTCCGTACCGAGGGTGTCCTCGGCGAACGGGGTCGACTCCGGCGGCAGCGGGTTCTCCTTGGCCAGCGCCCGGCGATGGCGTTCCACCGCGCCCCAGCCACTTCCGGCCGACAGTGACGCGACCGGGGGCAGTTTGGCGGTCACCTCGGCGTACTCGTGCAGCGCCGCGTGCAGGCAGGCGGCGGGACTGGTCTCGTCCAGCGCCCGGTTCACCTCGGCCACCGCGACCGGCCAGTCGCCGTGCACCAGCGCCGGATCGGTCCGCAGTGGACCGTAGGTCTCCACCCAGGTCCAGTCCGCCCCGGCGGGCATCGGCAGGTGCTCGTACTGGGTGCGGGCCAGTCCGGCCTGGATCTCGCAGTACGGCGCGGTGTCCGGACCGCCCAGCCATTCCTGCCAGTGCCGACCGCCGACGGATTCTCCCCAGCAGAACAGTTTTCGCCCACGCAACCGCCCCGTCGACGCCTGGGCCAGGCCGTAGCCGGTCTCGTCAAGGGCGGCGATCCACGGGCGGCCGTCCAGATCGTCGGGCAGGTCGTGGAAGAAGTCGGCGGCGTCCGGGATCCCGGCCGGGTAGGTGGTTTCCAGCTCGCCGTGCACCGGAACGTCCACTCTGGACAGTTTGCCGCTGTAGTGCGTGCGGAAGGCGCTGGTGGAGGGGGCCAGCACCCGGGTGCGGGCGGTCTCGGCCACCGCGGTGTTTGACCACCAGTACATCGGCACCTCGTGCGGCTGCGGGTTGTGCACCCGCACCCCCACGTGCAGCACCGGGGAGTCCTCGGCCAGCCAGGCGTCCACCTGGAACACCAGGCCGCGCAACCGTTCCCACTCCCACAGCCGCAACGCGGGCACCCCGCCGGGACCGCGCACCTGGGCGGCGTGCAGTGGCGCGCAGGTGAACGGGCTGTGCCCGCGGGTGCCGATGTTCCACTCCACGCCACCGGCGAACCAGGCGTTGCGCAGGGCCAGGTTCGCCGGTTGCAACAGGTTCGGCACGTGCAGCAGCTCGCGATCGGCGACCAGGTCGGTCAGCGACCACAACCGGCCGCCCAGCGCGGGCACGAACACCGCGCGCAGCAACCCGTTGTCCAGCACCACCGTGTCCACAGTGGACTCCTGCGGCGCGCGCCGGTAGTCGTCCTGGGTCAGGTAGGGCAGCATGCTGCGGACGTGCCCGTACCGGGCCCCGGCCGCCAGGTCGGCAGGCACCTCGGACAGGTCCACCGCACCGGCGCCGTCGGGCAGCCCGGCCAGTGGCGGCAACGGGTTCTCCGGTCCGACCGCCGAGATCGGCAGCGTCAGGCTGCCCCGCTGGATGGATGTCATTTGACCGCCCCCACGGTGAGGCCCTCGATGATCCGCCTGCCCAGCCACACGTACACCGCCACCATCGGCAGCACCAGGATGCTCACCCCGGCGAAGAGCGTGCCGTAGTCCAGCCCGGCGTACTGCTGGGTCTGCAGGAAACCCAGCAGCGACAACGACAACGTGTTCAGCTCGGGCTTCTGGATGAACACCAGCGCGATGAACGTCTCGTTCCACAGCCCGATCACGTTGAGCATCAACGCGGTCAGCAGCCCGTTGCGGGCCAGCGGCAGCACGATCTGCACGAAGGTGCGCACCGAGCCCGCGCCGTCGATGGCCGCCGCCTCCTCGATCTCATCCGGCAGCGAGCCGAAGAAACCGGTCAGCAGGAACACGGTGAACGGCACCGACAACGCCACGTAGAGCAGGAACAACCCGAACAGGTTGTTGATCAGCCCCAGCTCCTGCATGAGCGAGTACAGCGGGATCACGATGACCTGCACCGGGATCCCGATGCCCATGGCGAAGAAGACCGCGGTCGCGCCGGAGAGCCGGGTGCGGGTCTTGGACAGCACGTAGGAGGCGGGCGCGCACACCAGCACCACCACCACGGAGGCCCCGGCCACCAGGATGATCGTGTTGAGCACGGCCTGCCCGAAGTTGCTGTCCACCCAGGCGCGCACGAAGTTGCCGAACTCGCCGAAGCCGCTCAGTCCCCACGGCTCGCGGAAGATCGCGGTGTGCTCGCGCAACGCGGCCAGCAGCATCCACAGCAGCACGCCCACGTTGAAGGCCACCAGCAGCCACACCAGGGCGAGCCCGGCCGCGCGCATCGGCTGCCGTTCCCGGCGGGCCTTCGGCGCGGCCTCCACGACCTGCGTGGTCGTCGTCATCACAGACCCTTCCCGTTCAGAACTGCACGGCCTCGCGCCGCATCAACCGGCGCAGCAGCACGACCAGCACGATGATCACCGCCAGCGTGGCCACCGCGGCCGCGGAGGCGTAGCCGAACTGGAACTGCGGCACCCGGTTGCCGAAGGTGTTGCCGTAGACGAACAACGCGCTGTTCCAGATCTCCGGGGTTGGCATGTCGTTGGGTGTGCCGCCGAAGGCGTAGATGAACTCGAAGATCTTCAGCGAGGAGATCGTCCAGATCACCGCCGCGGTGGCCACCACGTCCCAGGACAGCGGCAGCGTCACATAGCGGAAGCGCTGCCAGGCGGTGGCCCCGGCCAGCGAGCAGTCCTCGTACAGCTCGGGCGGGATCCGGTCCACCCCGGCCATGATCACCGTGGTATAGAAGCCGGTGTTGATCCACACCAGCCCGATCGCCACGATCAGGAACAGGTGGTCGGAAAGCCAGTTCGGCCCGGTGCCGCCCGCGATCGCCGCCCACGCCTTGTTCACCAGGCCGTCGCTGGAGAACAGGAAGCCCCACAGGATGGACAGCACCAGCGGCGCGACGATGTAGGGGAAGAACAGCACCGAGCGCACGATCTTCTTGCCGCGCATCTCGCGCAACACCATGGTGAAGGCGAAGCTGACCGCGAAGGTGGTCGCGCCGACCCCGAACAGGATGATCATGGTGTTGGCGAAGGAGGTCAGGAAGATCGAGTCGTCCAGCAGCAGCAGGTAGTTCTGGAAGCCACGCGGCTCCATCGCGCTGATGCCGTTCCAGCGGTGGAAGGAGATCCACACCGAGGCCAGCGTCGGTCCGATGAAGAAGACCAGGTACAGCACCAGAGCCGGCAGCAGGAACGGCCAGAAGATCTGCCTGCGGCGGCGGGCCAGCGGTCCGGAGGCGGCCGCGCCGGCCCCGGCCCGCCGTGCCGGCCGCGCAACGGCCACCGGCACGGCGGGGGCGGCCATCAGCGCTTCTTCTTCCAGTAGTTGGCCTGTGCGGCGGCCAGGTCGGTCAGGAACTCGTCAATGTCGATCTTGCCCTTGATCAGCCTGTCGTTGACCGGGTTGAACACCTCGGTGTTGTAGCCGGGGTAGTCCGCGTCCACCCCGTCCAGCGGCCTGGCCAGTTCGGCCTCGGCCAGCGCCTTGCCCACGTCGGTCAGCTCCGGCGGCGCGGTCAGCTTCGCGTTCGGGGTGAGGTTCTTGGCCACCGAGGAGATCTTGCCCAGGTGCTCGTCACCGAGGAAGAAGGCGATGAACTTCTCCGCGTTGCCCGGCTGCTTGGCCCGCTGCGGGATGGCGAAGCCGATGGTGGAGGTGGGCACGTTCACCTTGCCGCTGATCGCCGGCGTGGGCAGGAACTTGAACTGGAACCCTGGCGCCGCCTTCTTGCCGACCTCGCTGGGCACCCAGCTGCCGACGTTGACGAAGTCGGCCTGGCCCTGCGCCCACTTCTCCTGCACCGCGGGGAACTTGCTGCCGTCATAGCCCGGGATGAAGTAGCCGGACTGCACGAGCTTGCGCACCTCGCCCAGCGCGCTCTTCACCGCGGGGATGTTCCAGGCGGTGCCTGCCTCGTCCCTGGCCAGCTGGGAGACCTTGCCGGGGCCGAGTGCCCCCTGCAGCACCGCGATGGTCCAGTAGGCGTTGTAGTCGGCGATGTCGCCGTCCAGCGCGAGCGGCGCCTTGCCCTCGCTCTTGCGCTTGGCCAGCAACTGGGTGAAGTCGTTCCACTGCGTCACCGGCTTGCTGGCCACCTCGGGCAGCGTCGCGCCGTTGTAGAACAGGCCGTAGGCCACCACGGTGTAGGGCAGCATGAACGGCTTGCCGTCCTTCTTGGCGTTGGCCAGATAGCGATCCGGCACCACCTCGGACAGCTTGCCGCCGCTGGAGACCGTGCCGCCGTAGAGCCCGCTCAGGTCGCGGTGCGCGTCGCTGGTCACCAGGGTGGCCCTGATCTGGTTCTCGTCCTGGTCAACCAGGTCGGGCAGATCACCGCTGCGCAGCGCGGGCACCACCTTCTTGAGCACCTCGCGGCCCTGCCAGTCGATCTTGACCTCGATGCCGGTGCTCGCCTTGAACGCCGCCGCGGCCTCCTTGAGGACCTGGGCCTGCGGCTCGTTCTCCTTCCACATCGACCAGTAGGTCAGCGCTTTGTCGTCGCCGCCCGCTCCCCCCGAGCCGCACGCCGCCGCCGTCAGGCCGAGGCCGGCGGCCAGCAGCACGGACAGTCCGCGCCTGGCCTTCTTGGACAGGATCATGACTTCTCCCCTGATTCTCGCCAGTGAGCGAAGGATGGTCACGACTTGCGTGATTTCGCTCATGCTCGCGATGAAATGCGCAGTAGTCAACACTACGGCGCGAACCGTAACCGCATGCCTGCTGTGCGTGACATACGACCTACACCCGAACTACATCCACCCCGCGTTCGGTGAAGCGGCGAACGTCCTCTTCGCTCGCGTCGACGTCGGTGACCAACACGTCCACGTCCTCGATACCGCAGATCCGGGCGAAGGCACTACCGCCGATCTTCGAGGAATCCGCGACCACGACCACCTTGCGGGCACGGGCGGCGAGCAGCCGGTTGATGCTGGCCTCGCCCTCGTGGTGGGCGGCGGCGCCGCTGACCGGGTCGATGGCGTCCACGCCGAGGAAGGTGATGTCCAGGGTCAGCTCGTCCAGGATCTTGGTGCCAAGTGGGCCGATCAGCTCGTAGGACTGCGGCCGGGCCACCCCACCGGTGAGCACCAGTTTCACCTGCGGGCGGACCGCGAGTTCGTTGCCGATGTTGAGCGCGTTGGTGACCACGGTGATCGCGGTCTCGCCCTCCACGTGCGGCAGGTCGCCGCGGGTGGCCAGCGCGCGGGCCACCTCGGTGGTGGTGGTGCCGCCGTTGAGGCCCACCACCGAGCCGCGCGCGACCAGCGCCGCGGCCTCCTTGCCGATGCGTTGTTTCTCATCGGCGTGCCGCACGGACTTGTAGCGCAACGGCAGGTCGTAGGAGACCGCGTGCGCCACCGCGCCGCCCCTGGTCCTGGTCAGCAGTTGCTGACCGGCCAGGTGGTCAAGGTCCCTTCGGATGGTCGCGGCCGAGGCGTCCAGCTCGGCGGCGATCTCGTCGACCTCCACCCGTCCACGCTCGGCCAGGATCTCCAACAGGGTGTTCAGTCGCTCGTACCGGTTCACCAAGCACCTCCGCGACCATGATCGCTCATGCCGCCCTCGACTGTGAATGGTCGATCGTGCACTATTGTTGCGTATTGTGCGCACTTACACGCAGCAACGCGCACAGTTGGCGCAATCTGGGGACCACAGGGGACACAAGGAGGCGCGCCATGACGGAGCAGCCGTTCGTGGTGACCGAACTGGGCAGCCAGCCGGAGTGCTGGCGCAGGGCCGCGGCGCTGGCGGGAACGTACGCCGAGGTCTTGCCTAGAGACGGTGAACGGGTCGCGGTGGTGGGCTGCGGCACGTCCTGGTTCATCGCACAGGCATACGCGGCGTTGCGCGAGTCGGCGGGGCGCGGGCACACCGACGCCTTCGCCGCCTCGGAGTACCCGGCGGGCCGCCGCTACGACCGGATCGTGCTGATCACCCGCTCCGGCACCACCACCGAGGTGCTCGACCTGGCAGGCCGGGTCGACGATCCGACCCTGGCCATCACCGGGGACGCGGACACGCCGATCCGCACCGCCGCGGACGCGCTGGTGCTCCTCGATTTCGCCGACGAGCGCTCGGTGGTGCAGACCCGCTTCGCCACCTCCGCGCTGGCCCTGCTGCGGGCCAGCCTCGGCGAGTCACTGGACGCCGCCATCGCCGACGCGCAGGCCGCGCTGGCCGAACCGCTGACGCCGGAACTCCTGGCCGCCGAGCAGTTCACCTTCCTGGGCCGGGGCTGGACCTACGGCATCGCCCAGGAGGCCGGGCTGAAGATGCGCGAGGCCGCCTGCGCCTGGACCGAGTCCTACCCGGCGATGGAGTACCGGCACGGGCCGATCAGCATCACCGGCCCGAACCGGGTGGCCTGGATGTTCGGCGCCGCGCCCGACGGCCTGGCCGAGGACGTGGCCGCCACCGGCGGCGCCTTCCGGCAGCACGTGCGGGACGCGATGGCCGAGCTGATCGTGGTGCAGCGCCTGGCGGTGGCCATCGCCGCGGCCAAGGGCCTGGACCCGGACCAGCCACGGCACCTGACCCGCTCCGTCATCCTCGACCACTCCTGACGAAAGGTTCCACGCCGTGCCGTTGCGTCCCACCGGAGAGATCGTCGCCGCGGCCGTCGCGGCGGGCCGCGGCGTGGCCGCCTTCAACGTCATCCAGCTCGAACACGCCGAGGCCCTGGTCACCGGGGCCGAACGGGCCGGCGCGCCGGTGGTGCTGCAGATCAGCCAGAACTGCGTGAAGTACCACGGCGCGCTGGCCCCCATCGGCCTGGCCACCCTGGCGGTGGCCAGGGCCGCGGCGGTCCCGGTCGCGGTGCACCTGGACCACGCCGAGGACCCGGACCTGGTGCGCGAGGCGGTGACGCTGGGCTTCACCAGCGTCATGTTCGACGCGTCCACTTTGGACTACGCGGACAATGTGGCCGCCACCAAGGAGATCACCGCGCACTGCCACGCGCACGGGGTGTACGTGGAGGCCGAACTGGGCGAGGTCGGCGGCAAGGACGGCGTGCACGCCCCCGGCGTGCGCACCGATCCCGAGGAGGCCGCGGCCTTCGTCGCCGCCACCGGGGTGGACGCCCTGGCGGTCGCGGTCGGCAGCTCGCACGCGATGCTCACCAGGGACGCCAGCCTGGACTTCGAGCTGATCACCCGGCTACGCGCGCGGGTGCCGGTTCCGTTGGTGCTGCACGGATCCTCCGGTGTGCCCGACGCCGATCTGACCACCGCGGTCAGGTCCGGCATGACCAAAATCAACATCGCCACCCACCTGAACAAGACCTTCACCAAGGCGGTGCGCGACTTCCTGGCCGCCAACCCGTCCACTGTGGACACCCGAAAGTACTTCGCCGCGGGCCGGGAAGCCGTCGCGGTCGAGGCCGAACGCCTGCTCGGCGTGCTGCGGGCCGCCCCGTGATCCTGACCGTCACGCTGAACGCGGCCCTGGACGTCACCTACGGCGTGGACGACCTGCGCCCGCACACCACCCACCGCGTGCGCACCGTACGGACCAGGGCGGGCGGCAAGGGCGTGAACGTCTCCCGGGTGCTCAACGCGCTGGGGCACGACACCGTGGTCACTGGTTTCGTCGGCGGCGCCACCGGCCAGGCCATCCGCGCCGAACTGGCCGAGGCGGGCCTGGCCGCCGAACTGACCGAGATCCAGGCCGAGTCCCGCCGCACCGTCGCGGTGGTCAGCGCCGGCGACGCCACCCTGTTCAGCGAACCGGGTCCGGCGGTCACCGAGGCCGAGTGGGCCACCTTCCTGGCGCGCTTCACCGCCCTGGCCGGGCAGGCCGACCTGGTGGTGCTCTCCGGCAGCCTGCCGCCCGGCCTGCCTGCGGGGGTGTACCGGGAACTCCTGGACATCGTGGCCGGGCGGGTGCCCACGGTGCTCGACGCCGACGGGGAGGCGTTGCGGCAGGGCGTGGCGGGCAACCCGACCGCGGTCAAACCCAACGCGGCGGAGTTACGCGCGGTCACCGGGGTGGCCGATCCCGCTGCGGCGGCCCGGAAACTCATCGACGGCGGGGCGTCGGCGGTACTGGCCTCCGGTGGGCCTGCCGGGTTGCTGGCGATCACCGCGGCGGGGTCCTGGCGGGCCCGGCCGCCGCGGCGGCTGGCCGGGAATCCGACCGGGGCCGGGGACGCCTGCGTGGCGGCACTGGCGGCCGGACTGGCCCAGGAGCACTCCTGGCCGCAGATCCTGCGCGAGGCGGTGGCGCTGTCCGCGGCCGCGGTGCTGCATCCGCTGGCCGGCAGCTTCGATCTGGCCGCCTACCAGGGATTCCTGCCGACGATCATGGTGGAGATCGGTTAGAAGCCGGTCACCGTGATCGGCATGGTCACCGGCACCGGCGGCCCCAGCGGGCCGGTGACCTCCACGATCACCCCGGTGCCCGGCAGCTCGCACCCCGGCTCGTCCGGGCAGAACCCGTTGCCGGTGCTGAACTCCAGGTCGATCTTCACCTCGTGCTCCGCGGTCACCAGCACGTCCGACCGCAACACGCAGGCCCGGTTGCCGCTGGGCAGCGTCCGGCAGTCGGTGGGCAGGGTCTGTCCGTCCTGCCGGAAAGCCAGCCCGGTCAGCGCGAAGTGCTCGGGACTGGGTGTGCGCAACCGCACCACCAGGTCCCGGCCCGCGGCCAGCCGGTACTCGATCGGTTCCTGTTCCGCCGCCACCTCCTCCGGCCAGGCGCTGGCCAGGGTGAGGGTTGCCCGGTGGGCGCCGGGCGCGACCAGGCGCAGCGGGGTCACCACATGCGCGACATCGGATGCCTCCACCACATCCGAGGTGTCGGTGTCCCAGTGCATCAGTCCCCCGGCCCGCTGGAAATCCGCGGCGCCGACCAGTGGCAACGAGCGCCAGTCACCGTCGGGGTCGGCGAACACGTGGCGGCGGAACCAGTTCGCCCCCTCGGCCAGCGCGGCCTTCACTTTGGCCAGCAGACCGGGGCAGAAAGCGCGCACCACCTGGTAGACGGCCAGGCCGACCCCGATGCCCGCGCCGACCGGTGGGCACAGGAAGGCGATCAGGGTGGCGGCCAGCGCGACCGTGGAGATCACCATGCCCTCCACGTCCTCCTTGCGGTAGGAGTTGCCGAAGGAGAACAGCGGGCCGAGGATCGGCACGATGGCCAGCACCGCCTCGGCCTTGTCCACGGTGGACACGTCCTCCTGGGCCAGGGTGTACAGCGCGCTGACGGCCCAGAGCGCGATCACTCCCTTCGAGGGTTTGAGCACCTCCTTGAACTTGGCCAGCGCCGAGGACTTCCCCACCTGCTTGCCAACCGCGGCGACCTTCCCGGCGACCACGGCGCGGGCGTCTCCTTTGGCCACCTTCTGGCTCTTGAGCGCCTCCTCCAGGTCCAGCTCGGCGACCGCCTCCCCGGCGATGGTCATGCCCTGGTGGAACAGCTCGCCCAGACTGTCGGCGGTCTCGCAGAGCGGCGACCGCGGCCCACTCCGGCACAGCGCGGTGAGCTGCGCCCGCACGCCCTCGGCCGCGAGCTGCGGCACCTGGGCCCGCGCGATCGGCGTGGTCAGCGATCCGGCGACCAGGGTCGCGGTGAGCAGCGCGGCCGGCCAGCCGAGTCGTCCCGTCACGCCAGGCATGTCGGCCGCTCCGGGCCCGGCGCTGAGGGTCACCACCCCTTCGTGCGGTGCGTTGTCCTCCCCTCGTGTTGACCGTTGTGCGTCCTTGTTGACTTGCCCCGGCAACCGATCAGGACACCCTCCGATCGTCGGGTCCCGCTGATCGTCGAGCTGTGTAAACCTGCCTTCACTGCGTACTACTGCTTGGAACGACGAGGTTTCAGTCAGGTTCGATCAGGAGGCGTCATGACGGAGCAGGACCGGCCCACGTCGTCGATCTCCCGGCGCTCGCTACTGGGCACCAGTGCCGCGGTGGCCGGGCTCGGGCTCACCGGGCTGGGCACGGGGGCGGCGGGGGCGGCGCCAGGGCAGGGCGAGGCGGACACCGAGCGGGTGCCTGCCGCGCGCGGCAGGACGATGATCGGGGTGCCGTTCGCCCGGCACGAGACGGTGCGGGTGGGCATCATCGGCCTTGGCAACCGCGGCGGGTCGATGATCGCGATGTTCCTGGCCACGCCGGGGGTGCGGGTGACCGCGTTGTGCGACACCAACCCGGCGGCACTGCAGAAGGCGGCCAAGGCGGTGCGGGACGCCGGGCAGCCAGAGCCCGCGGTGTACGGCAAGGGCGAGCGGGCCTACGAGCAGCTGTGCGGGCGGGACGACGTGGACTTCGTCTACATCGCCACCCCCTGGGAATGGCACGTGCCGATGTCCCTGGCCGCGTTGTACGGCGGCAAGCACGTCGGGGTGGAGTGCCCGATGGCGCTGACCCTGGACGAACTCTGGCAGCTGGTGGACGCCTCCGAGCGCACCCGGCGGCACTGCATCCAGCTGGAGAACTGCTGTTACGGCCGCAACGAGCTGCGGCTGCTGCGGATGGTGCGGGCCGGGGTGTTCGGCGAGGTGCTGCACGGCGCCGGGGCCTACATCCACGACCTGCGCGAACTGCTGCTCTCCGACACCTACTACGCGGCCGAGTGGCGGCGGGGCTGGCACACCAGGCTCAACGCCGACCACTACCCCACCCACGGCCTCGGGCCGGTGGCCGGGTACTTCGGCATCCACCGCGGTGACCGGCTGGCCCGGATCACCTCGATGGCCACCCCGGCGGTCGGCATGGCCGAGTACCGGCAGGCGCACGAGGAGCCGGGCGACTCCTCGTGGAAGGAGCACTACGTCAAGGGCGACACCACGATGAGCCTGCTGCAGACCGCCAACGGCAAGGTGATCCGGTTGCAGCACAACGTGTCCAACCCCTACCCGTACAGCAGGCTGAACCAGGTCGCGGGCACCAAGGGCGTGTTCGAGGACTACCCGCCGCGGATCTACGTCGAGCCGAAGCACTCCGGGCACAAGTGGGGGTCCTTCGACGACTTCAAGTCCTTCGACCACTGGCTGTGGACCGACATCGGCCCCGGCCCCGGCGGGCACGGCGGCATGGACTACCTGATGGTGTACCGCACCATGCAGACCATGCGGCTGGGCCTGCCACCGGAGGTCGACGTCTACGACTCGGCCACGTGGAGCGCGCCGGTGCCGTTGAGCGCGGAGTCCATCCGGCGCAAGGGCGCGGCGGTGGCCATCCCGGACTTCACCAGGGGTAAGTGGCGGGACAAGTCCCGACCCACCCTCGATTCCCCCAAACCGGTATAAAGCGGGCGACGGCGGTGCGACCGATGTAAACGGTCGCATCGCTGTTACCTGCGCGTCCCCGATCCGTGCGGCACCGCTGGGTAGGATGATCCAGTGCGACAACGGGGTATTACGGGAGCGCCGGCGACCATCCGCGATGTCGCCCGCCAGGCGCAGGTGTCGGTGGCCACCGTCTCGCGGGCGCTCAGCTCGCCGAACCTGGTGCGGGAGGAGACCAGGGAGCGGGTGCTCAACGCCGCGGCCGAACTGGGCTACCAGCCCAACCGGGCCGCCCGCGGACTGATCACCGGCCGCACCGGCAACCTGGGCATCGTGGTGCCCGACCTGGACAACCCGTTCTTCACCGGGGTGCTCAAGGCGGTGCAGGCCGCGGCGGTGCAGGCGGACTACTCGGTGTTCGTCGCCGACAGCGACGAGGACCCGGTGGTGGAGGAGAAGCTGGTGCGCACGATGGCCCAGCAGGTGGACGGGCTGATCGTCTGCTCCCCCGGCCTGTCCGACGCCCCGCTGCTGGAGGTGGCGGCCAAGTCCAGCCTGGTGCTGCTCAACCGGGTGCTGCCGGATGTCCCGGCGGCCCTGATGAACGCCGCCAACGGCATCGAACAGCTGGTCGCGCACCTGGCCGAACTCGGGCACGAGCGGGTCGCCTTCCTCAGCGGCCCGGACACCTCCTGGTCCAACACCCAGCGCCGCAACGGCCTGCGCGCCGCCGCACCCAAGCACGGCCTGACCGTCACCGAACTCGGCCCCTACCCGCCCCGCTACGAGGGCGGCGTGGCCGCGGCCGAGGACGTGCTCGGCGCCGAGGTCACCGCGACCATCGCCTACAACGACGTGATGGCCCTGGGCGTGCTGGCCCGGCTGCGCGAGGAGGGCGTCCGGGTCCCCGAGGACATGAGCCTGACCGGCTTCGACGACCTGGTCTTCGCCGGGCTGTGCGATCCGGCGATGACCACGGTGGCGATGCCGGTGCGCGAGGCCGGGCGGCTCGCGGTGGAGTTGCTGCTGGCCGGTCCTGGCGAGGATGACGCGCCGGTGCGGCAGGAGTGGCTGGACACCAAGCTGGTCGTACGCGCCACCACCGCACCGCCGCGCTGACGACGAACGGCGGCCGCCCGGTGTGCCGGACGACCGCCGCCTGATCATCGGATCACTTCGGCGCCACCATGCTGCTGGCTGTGCCCAGGTGCGCGGGTCCCGCCGCCTGCTGCGGACTCCACACCACGTCCAGCCTGCCGTCGGCGGCGGTCAGGCCCGGTCCCCGGTCGGTTCGCGAACCCCGGGCCACGTAGTGCTGCGGCGCCCAGCTGGCCCCGTCGGAGCTGTACGAGCCGTACAGGTTCGGATCGGAGCCGATGCCCCGCCACGCCGCGTACAGCTTGCCGCCGGTGGCGGCCAGCGCCGGGCTGTTGTCCGTGCCGCCGTCCGGGGCCACCCGGCCGATCAGGGTCCAGGTCACACCGTCGGGCGAGCTGGCCACGAACATCCAGGAGCTGTTGAACGCCTTCCAGGCCGCGTGCAGCTTGCCGTTGAACACCGTCAAGGCGGGCGACTGGTTGGTCTGGTGCCCCGGCAGGGTCACCGTGGCCGGGGTCCAGACCAGCCCGTCGGCACTGGTGGACAGGTACTGCTTCTGGTCGGTGCCGATGTGCAGGGCGTACAGCTTGCCGTTGAACACGGTCAGCGCCGGGGACTCGTGGTGCCGCACCGGATTCGGCAGTTCGCTGGTGCTGGTGATGGCCCAGTCCCTGCCGTCCGCGCTCATCGCCCGGTGCTCGGTCAGCACCGTTCCCCTGGTCAGGCTGCGCCACACCACGACCAGTTTCCCGTTGAACTCCACCGCGGTGGGCACCGAGGAGGTCCGGCTGCTGCCCTCGGCGATCTTCACCTTGGGCGCCCAGCCCCTGCCGTCGCTGACCGAGCCGTAGATGTGCCCTTCGTCGCCGGTCCAGGCGGCGAAGCGGCCACCGCGGAAGGTGGTGATCGCCGGCTTGGGCCAGTACGCGGCGGCGGCGTCCACCGACACCGGCGTGCTCCAGATCGCCGAGGCGGGGGCTTGGGCCTCCGGACCGGTGATCGGCGGGCCGTAGTTGTGGTCCGGGTGCAGTTCCTTCATCGCCAGCCACAGCGAGCGCAACTGACCCTGGATGCCGGGCAGGGTCTGGTCAACGCCTTCCCAGCGCTGCTTGAACTGCTCGGCGAACCGCGCCGCCAGGCGGTCCTTGCGCTGCTTGAACTGCTCGATCATGCAGGCCACCACCGGGTCGGAATTACCCATGGCGGCGATGTTCGCGCACAGGCTGGGCGCGTCGGAGCGGGCCGGGTCCCAGGCGGGCCTGCCCTCGTGGTTGTTCCTCGCGGCGAGCTGGAACTCATACGCCAGGTATTCGCTGTTCTCCGCGTTGACGCCGTAGAGCTGTTTGCCGCCGCGCAACAACCCGCGCAGGTACTCATCGGTGTTGAGCGCCTGCGGGAAGCCCAGCTCGGTGTAGCGGCGGATCAGCTGGGCGGCCAGGTTGGTCTCAAAGGCGCGGTTGCCGTTGTTGAGGTACTGGGCGACCTTGCCGTAGTAGTCGGTCCGCTTGTTCTTGAGGAACTCGTTGCCCTTGGCGATCGCCCGCGGCTGGACGTCGATGAAGGTCTCGTCCCTGCCGATGCGCTCGAAGACGGCCCGCAGGCGCGCGTCCCAGTTGTCCCGGAGGTAGGTCCAGAGTCCATCGCCGGGCGGCTGACTGGGGAACTCGTGCACGACGGCCGAGGTGGTCCGCACCGACACCTGTTCCGCGTCTCCTGGCAGGTGCAGGTAGTCCTCGATGACCACGTGCAGGCCCACCGCACCCGGCCGTCCTGGCACGCCGACCCCCTGGACCCGCCAGCACTGGCGATAGGGCGAGTCGAACACGTGCCGGAGGAACTGGAAACCGGGGCGCAGGTGCCTGCCGTCGAGATTGCCCGGCCTGGACAGTGAGAACCTGGTCGCGTGCGGGTTGCAGCCCTCGAGCGTGGCCGGGGCCAGCGCCGGGTTGGGCGTGCCCTGGTCCGCACCTCGCCACAGGTGGAAGTCCTTGCCACCCTTGACATCCGCCTCACGGCTGGGCGCCTCGGCCAGCAGCGACTCGTACCTGCGCCGGTAATTCTCCAGCAGGTTGGTGAACAGCGTGTTCGTGGTCCCGTTCACGCCGGGACGGCTGAACGCCAGCGCCTGGTCCCGGATGTTCTTGCCCTTGTCCAGCAACACCCGCCCGCGATCCTCCTCGATGCGGTAGGCCGGGTTCTGCGCGCGCAGCAGCGAGTAGGCGGTCGCGCCGATGCCCCACACCGCGGCGTTGCCGCCCGCAGGCGCGCTGAACCCGGGGTCGAGTCCGGCGTTGGCCGCGTACCAGGCCAGGTAGTCGGCGATGCCGCCCTCGCCGTGCAGGTTGAGGTTCTCCGCGACCTTGGCCGGCACGGTGGAGTAGTTGGCCTGCGGCACCACGAACAGGTTGTTCGTCGGCGCCTGCACGCCCATCGTGTAGAAGGCGCTCTCCGCGTCGGTGAACTTGGCGTGCGGCAGCTGCTCACCACCGCGCTTGCGCTTGTAGTCGATGGTGGCGTCGACCATCTCCCACTTGTTCAGCTCGTAGAGCCCGGCCACCGCCTTGAGCAGGGTGGAGCCGATGATCTGGTTCTGTGCGCTGAGCGAGGTCAGCACGGTCAGGATCGCCTCGGTGTTCGCCCGGACGTAGGCGACCCCGTTCTCCAGCCGCTTGAACTCGCCGAGCATCCGGTCGTAGATCAGGTTCAGCTTGGCGTCGACCTTGTCGAAGCGCTCGTTCATGTTCTGCTGGATCGCGGCCAACTGTTCCCGCATGGCCTTGATCTCGCCCAGGATCAGCTGGTTCACATCCGGCCCACCACCACCGAAGACCGACACCAGGGTGCTGATCGCGCCGATGACGTTGCCGGTGAAGGCGACCGTGGCCAGCGAGAACACCGAGTTGATCACGCGGAAGGCGGTGATCGCCTTGTTCACCGCGGCGGCGACCTGCACCGCGCCCACGGTGAACTTGCTGATCTGCCTGCTCAGGTCGGCGTTGACCCTGCCGACCAGCCAGGCCATCGCGTTCAGGCCCGCTTCGGCGCCGTCGATGAAGTCCTGGCGCTTGGCCTCCTCGGCGCGGGCGGTCTCCTTCTGCGCCTCGGTGGGCTCGCGCGGGGTGACATCCGGCGGGTTCTCCCTGGCCGCGCGGCCGAGTTCCTCGGTCCAGAGCTTGCGCTGGTTGTACAGCTTGGTGGTCAGGTCGCGGAACTGGCTGGTGGCCTCGTCCTGGAACTCGACCGGGCCGATCTTCCCGGCGGCCAGGATCTTGGGCACGTCCAGGACGGTGCGCAGTTTCTCGCTGTTGCCCAGTTCGGTGGCGTCCGCGCCGGCGTCGACCTTGAGCGAGCTGCCCAGCCCGGCGTTCCAGGCGGTGCGGAAGGCGTTGTCGGCGCGCGCGGTGGCCGCGACCCCGCCCCACACCTGGGCCTGGGCGACGGCGTAGTCCTGCCGCCAGGCGAACTGCGGCTGTGCCCCGCTGACCCGGTCCTCCGGTTTGCCGGAGACCGGGACCACGTTGAGGCCGAGCATGGCGGTGTTCAGCGTGGTGATCTGCGGGCCGCCGGTGGCCGCGCCGGGGGCGGTGCGGGCCGCGTTGAGCGCCGCGCCCACCGCCTCGTGGGAGTCCCTGGCCCAGGTGCGGTCCGGCACGGCGGCGTCCAGGTGCGCGCGGACGGCGGTGAAGTGCGCGCTGACCGCGTTGCCGTCGGCCTGCGGGTTGCGGGCCCGCCAGTCGGCCAGTTCGGCGCTGGCCACCAGGTGCCGGGCGAGGCCGTCGTCCCGGTCGGCGATGCGCATGTGGCTGCCGAAGAGCGTGTTGGCCAGGCCGGCCGGATCGGTGGGCACTTCGGCGTGCGCGGCGGGCGCCACACCGGCCGTGCCCGCCAGCAGCGCGGCGCCGAGCAGGACAGCGGTGATTCTTCGTCGTTGTGGTGGCTGCATGATCCCCTCCGTTGTCGTCGAGCGCCGCGAGTGTTGGTCGCGGGCGCCCCGCATCGGCAGGGGCGGGCCGTATCCAGTGCCGGGTGAATACGGCTGAGCTGGGCGAAGGCGGCCGCACGGGGTCCGTGCGGCCGCCTTTCCGATCATCGGGTCAGCCGGGCAGCACGGCGCTGGTGGCCGACATCAGGTACTGGCTGTCCTCGGCCAGCCACACCGCCCGCAGCCTGCCGCCGAGGGCGGTCAGCGCGGGTTGCTGGGCGGTCCGGGAGGTGCGGGCCAGGCTGTGCCGCGGGGTCCAGGTCACGCCGTCGGTGGTGGCGGCGAGGTGCATGGTCCGGTCCGGGTCCAGGCCCTGCCAGGCGGCGTGGACCTTGCCCTGGGCCACGGTCAGCGCCACTCCGGTGCTGGTGCCGCCGTCGGAGACCCGGGCGGGTCCGCTCCAGGTGCGGCCGTCCTGGCTGGTCGCCAGCCGGATCTCCGGGCTGTCCGCGGCCTTCCAGGCCAGGTACAGCCTGCCGTTGGCGGCGGTCAGCGCGGCCCGGTGGCTGCTGAGCTGGTCGGGCAGGATCCGCTGCTTCGCCGTCCAGGTGACCAGGTCGGTGGTGCTGGACAGGGACAGGGCCTGGTCGAAGCCGCGGGTGAGTGCGTACAGGGTGCCGTTGTGCTCGGCCAGCACCGCCGGTTCCTTACCGTCGCCCAGCCCGGGGCTGACCGGGGCGGCGGTCCAGGTCTGGCCGTCCGGGCTGGTCGCCAGCCGGGGCGCGGACGGCCGCTGCGGGACGCCGAAGCGCCAGGACAGCACGAGTTTGCCCTGGAACACCGCGAGCGACTGGTGCGCGCCGACCTCGCCGCCCGAGCCCACCAGCACCTTCGGCGTCCAGCTTCGACCGTCCACAGTGGAGGACGCGTAGAGCTGGTTGTCCGCGCCCCGCCAGGCGATGTGCTGCCTGCCCTGGAAGGTGACCGTGGCCGCGCCGCCGTGCGGGGTGGCCGCGTCCTCGACCGAGACCGGCTGGGACCAGCGTGCCTGCGCCGGGGCGATCGGCGCGGGCAGGTCCAGTCGCGGGTTCAGCGTGCTGGCCGGGTGGGCCGCCTTGATCACCAGCCACAGCGAGCGGGCCAGTCGCTGCACCTCGGGCAGGGACTGGTCGGTGCCTTCCCAGCGCTGCTTGAACTGCTCGGCGTAGCGCCCGCCGAGCCGGTCCAGCCGCAGCTTCGCGCTGGCCGCCGTGCACACCGCGAACGGGTCCTGGCTGCTCAGGCCGGGCAGCCGCGGGCAGTCCGGGCTCTCGTGCTGGTCGGACTCCCACGGCGGCTTGCCCGCGGCCAGGTTGGCCGCCGCCTGGTCGTAGGTCCCGGCCAGCAGGTGACCGTCACCGCCGCCGCTGGTGTGCAGCGCGTGGCCGCCGTAGAGCAGGGCCCGCAGGTGGTCGTCGGTCTCCAGGGCCCTGGGGAAGCCCAGTTCGGTGTAGGCGCGCAGCAGGCTGACCGCCAGGTTGAGATCACGCGCCGCGTCGGTGTCCCTGATGTGCCTGGCGGTGATCGAGTAGTACTCGCGCTGGCGCTGTTTGAGGAACTCGGTCATGTGGCCGACCGCGGTCTGCTCGGCGATCTCGGGATCCACCCAGGTGGCGGTGCGGTCGAAGTTCTCCCGCAGCGTGCCCCACTCGTTGACCAGGACCTGCCGTGCGTCGGCCCGGTCCTGGCAGCCCCCGGTCACGCCGTTCTTGCTGCCGTGGCAGGTCTGCACCACCATCCGCTTGGTGATCCCGGTCAGCCAGCGGCCGGCGAGGTTCTCCCCGCTCGGCCAGCGCAGGTTCTGCTGGAACTGCACCCGCAGGTCGGCCCACTTGTAGTGGATCTCGCAGCCGCGTTCGCCGGGCCGCTCGCACTCCTTGGGCACGATGCTGATCGTCTCGTTGACCCACTCCGGCGCGGTCCAGCAGGCCGCGTAGGCGGGCGGGTTGGGCAGCACGTTGCGGGCGAACATCTGCGCGGGCGGCAACGTCGAGCCGTCCACCTTGCCCGGCCGGGTCAGCGGCTGGGCGGGACCGGCGGTGCAGCGCGGGACCTCGTCCGGCCCGATCACCCCGGGCGCGTCGGCCACGTCCTGTTTCGGCCCGTGCCACAGGCTGTACCGGTCCCTGGTGACCTCGGTGGCCCGCTTGGCGGTCTCCTCGAAGAACCGGACCAGCTCGTTCCGGTAGTTGTTCAGCAGGCTGGTGAACAGCGTGTTGGTGGCGCCGCCGGGGCCGGGCTCGCTGAACCGCGCGGCGGCCTCGCGCAGCCGCAGGCCCTCCTCGACCACCGCGGCGGCCCGCTCCGGCACGATCTTCCTGGCGTGCTCCGGGTTCTGCGCGGCGAGCAGGGTGTAGGCGTTGGCGGCGACCTTCCACAGCGCCGGGTTGACCACCTCCTCCGGCACCGGGAAGGCGCCGTCGAGCCGGGCGCGGGCGTAGGCGGCCAGGTAGCGGACGGTGCCGGTGGTGCCGTGCGTGCTCAGGTTGGTGCGCGCGGTGGCCGGATCGGTGCCGTAGTTGCCTGCCGGCACCACGAACGGGGCCAGCGCGGCGGTCCGGTGCCCGGCCAGCTGGAAGACGTTCTCCGCCTGGTCATACATCGCGAAGGTGACCGGCTGACCCGGCCGGGTGCGCTTGTAGTCGATCACCAGGTTGGCGTTGTCCCAGGTCGGCTGGGCCAGCGTGTTGGCGATGCCCTCGGTGACCGCGTTGCCGATGGCCTGGGTGCGCACCTCCAGCTCGGTGAGGTGCTGGGCCACCTCGGCGACCCGGCCCTTGACCACCTCCACCGCGGCGTCGAGCTGCTGGAGCTGCTGGGAGATCCCGGTGTACATGTCGTCGAGCCGCCGGTCGATCCGGGCGAACTGCCTGGTCATGTCCTCGTGCAGCTTGGCGACCTGCTCGCGCAGTTTGCCGATCTCCTCCAAGATCAACTGCTCCACGGTCGGCCCGGCGCCGGCGAACAGCGAGGCGATGGTGCTGATCGCGCCGATCACGTTGCCGGTGAAGGCCACCGTGGCCATCGAGAACACGCTGTCGATCAGCTTGAACGCGGTGACCGCCTTGTTCACCGCGGTGGCGATCTGCAACGCACCGGCGGCGAGGGCCTTGATCTGCCGCGCGCCCTCCGGGTCGTCCCGGCCGACCAGCCAGGCGAGGCCGTCGATGGCGCCCTTGGCCCCGTTGAGGATGCCCTGGCGTTTCTTCTCCGCCGCCTCGGCCTCGGCCTTGCGCTTCTCCTCCGGCGTTTCCGGCTTGCCGGCCACCACGGTGATCGAGATCGCCACCATGCTGGTGAAACCGGCCTGGCGTTCGGTGCTGACCACCTGGACCTGGCTGGTGATCAACTGCCTGGTCAGCGTCCGGAACTGGACCGGGTTGGCCGCCGCGGCCAGCACCGGCGCCACGTCGAGCACCTGCTTGAGCCGGGGCAGCGCGCCGAGCTGGGTGTGGTTCATCGCCGCGCCGACGCCGATCAGCGCGCCGACCCCGGCGTCCCAGGCGCCCTTGAACGCGGCGTCCACCCTGGCGGTGCCGCCCAGCGCGGTCCAGACCGCGGCCTGGGCGTTGTCGAAGCCGGTGTTCCAGGCCAGGTGCGGCAGCGCGCCGCCGATCCGGTCGGCGATCCTGCCCGTGAGTGTTGGCGCGTCCCGGCCGACGAGCGCGGCGGTGAGCTGCTCGATCCGCGGGCCGGTGAGCAGCGCGCCGGGCGCGGACCGCAGCGCGTGCAGGCTGGCCCCGACCACCTCGTGGGTCTGCTGCGCCCACACCCGCTCGGGCACTGCGGTCTCGATGGCCTGCTGGGTGGCGGCCAGGTGCGCGGTCAGCGCGTTCTGGTCGGCCTGGGCGTTCGCGGCCCGCCAGTCGGCGAGTTCCGCGGTGGCCACCAGGTGCCGGGCGTAGTCGCGGTCGGCGTCGACGATGCGGAGGTAGCTGCCCAGCAGGGTGTTCGCCAGCCCGCCGAGATCGATCGGCACCGCGGCCGCGGCGGGTGGGGCGGTACCGGCGGCGCCTACTAGGAGGGCGCCGGTGAGCAGGGCGGTGGCGAGTCTGCGCCGCCACGGTCGAGCGCGCATGGGTTGTCCTCTCGGGTGGTCCACGACGCAGCCGAGTCTTGGCAGTCTGTGCGTGTTCCCGGGAGACCCGGACCGTATTCAACGTCCAGTGAATACGGCTCGCGTTACGTTGACCTGGCCGAACCTGCCGCGGCCTGCCGATCGGCGCCACCCGTCTCCTGGGTGGCGGCACCGGCCGGGGTGGTGCGGTGCGGCGCCCAGCGGGGCAGGGCGGCGGCCCGCGGGCCGACCAGGGAGTGCACCGAGTCGCGGTGACTGATCCGAACGCCCATCACGGTTCCCAACGCCGAGACGCGGGCTCCTGGACACCCCCAGGTGCTCCAGGAACCCGCGTCGAAAAGGGGGCCCTTCCGTCATCCTCTTGCCTGCCGAAGTCTTCCGGGCCGCGCGGCCGCGCATAACCAGGCCCGCCTTGAATCGCTATGGAGGTTTTCCGCCATAGCGGTGTGGTGTGACCTTCCTGTACGCGCGGGGGCGGCAGCCCGCAGAATGAGCGGGTGACGGGGAAGGACTGGCCCATTCGGCTGCTGGCTACCGCCGCCGGGCTGAGTCTGCTGATCACGATCCCGGTGACGCTGTTCCTGCTGCCCGCGCGACTGACCCTGTCCTGGGCGCTGACCGCGGTGCTGCCCTGCTACGCGGCCGGGCTGCTGGTCTGGCGGGCCGCCCCCAGCCACCCGGTCGGGCGAAGACTGATGGTGTTCGGTTCGCTGCTGGCGATCGGTCTGGCCACCAACTACCCGCTGCACTTCCTCACCACGCCGCAGGACTGGCAGCCAGCCGGCTTCTGGGTGTGGTTCGGCTCCACCGGCAACGAGACCCTCGAGTTCGTCTTCAACATCCTGATCATCTACCTGGTCGCGCTGCTGCCCGACGGCGGCTACCGGCACCGCTACGAGCGGATCCTGCTGCGCTCGCTGTGGTTCCTGCTACCCGCGCCGCTGATCGCCGCGCTGGCCGGGCTGCCGATCGAGATGATGTACCTGTGGTCGCAGAAGCCCTTCGCCTGGCTGCACGTGGGCGCCGGGATCATGCTGCTGATCCGCTGCCTGCTGGCCCGCCGGGACGGGCGGCCGCAGCCCTGGCTGACCTCGCTGGCCATCCTCACCATCGCGATCATGCTGGCCAGGGCGGTGCTGCTGCTCACCCGCGACTGGCGGGTCGACATCGACGAGGGCTGGTACTACGTCATCGGCCGGCTGATCGGCACCCTGCCGTACTCGCTGGTCCCGGTGATCGTGGTGGTCGCCGCGCTGCGCAGGCAACTGCTCGGCGTGGACATCGTGGTGCCGCGCTCGGTGGTCTACGGCCTGTTGTGGCTGGTCATCGGCTGCTGGTACCTGGGAACCGCGACCATGCTGGGCTGGACCGCGGGCCAGTACCTGCCGGTCGGGCTGGTCGCGCTGGTCACCGCCACCGCGATGCTGCTGTTCCAGCCGTTGCGCGCGCAGCTCAACCAGGCCGCCGCGCGCCGGGTGTACGGGCCGCGGCTGACCGGGTTCGAGCTGCTGGTGCAGTTCGGCACCACCCTGGAGCACGCCTACGACCTGCCCCGGCTGGCCCCACACCTGGCCAGCAGCCTGCAGAGCGGGCTGAACCTCAAATGGGCCAGGGTCGAACTCGGCGGCGCCGCCCATCCGTGCAGCCCGCCGGTGGTCAGCGTGGCCGGCACGGTCACCGAGGAGGCGGCCACCCGGTTCCCGTTGCGGCACGCCGAGGAACAGCTCGGGGTGATCGAGTACGGACCCAAGGTGGAGGGCCGGTTCACCCCGGAGGACCACGCGCTGGTGGAGAGCCTGGCCAGGCAGGCCGCACTGGCCGTGCACAACGCCAACCTGGCCAAGGCCCTTGGCGTGCAGGTCGAACAGGTGTCCCGGCAGGCCAGTGAGCTGGAGGCGTCCCGGACCCGGATCGTGCAGGCCCAGGACACCGAGCGGCGGCGGATCGAACGGCAGCTGCACGACGGCATCCAGCAGGAACTCGTCGCGCTGGTGGCCAAGCTGCGGCTGGCCCGCAACCAGTTCAACCGCGGTGGCGAGGCGGCCGGGAACACCCTCACCGAGGTGCAGGACGACGCCTACCGGGTCATCGACGAACTGCGCGAACTCGCCCACGGCATCCACCCGCCGGTGCTCACCGACCAGGGCCTGATCGCCGCGGTCACCTCACGGGCCCGGCGGCTGCCGATCCCGGTGACCGTGGACTGCCCGCCCGACCTGCGGGCCGCCCGCTTCGGCGTGGACGTGGAGGAATCGGCGTTCTTCCTCATCTCCGAGGCACTGACGAACGTGCTCAAGCACGCCGGGGCCGGCGCGGTGACCATCCACTTCGGACACCTCGACGGCGAACTGATCGTGGACGTGCGCGATGACGGCCGCGGTTTCCGGCACGGCGGCGGCGGACTCGGCCTGACCGGCATGCGCGACCGGGCCGAGGCGGTCGGCGGCGCGCTCACCATCGCCAGCACCCCCGGCGCGGGCACCACCATCACCGCCCGGCTACCCGCCGCGGCCCGCGAACCGTCCACTTCGGACCGTCCTATCGAGATCGTGGAGAACACCGCTGATGCCTGAGCCGCTGCGGATCGTCATCGCCGAGGACCACTACCTGGTGCGCGAGGGCACCCGGCGCCTGCTGGAGGACAGCGGCGAGGTGCGGGTGGTCGCGGCGGTGGGCACCGCGGAGGAACTCCTGGACGCGGTCCGCCGGTTCCGCCTGGACGCGGTGATCACCGACATCCGGATGCCGCCGGGCCACAACACCGAGGGCATCACCGCCGCGCACCACATCCGGGTGCACCACCAGGACATCGGCGTGGTGGTGCTCTCCCAGCACGCCAACGAGCAGTACGCCTTCGACCTGTTCCAGCACGGCACCGACGGCCTGGCCTACCTGCTCAAGGAACGCATCGGCGAGGTCGACGAACTGCTGCGCGCCCTGCACGAGGTCCGCGCCGGCCGCTCGGTGATCGACCCGCGGATCGTGGAGGTGCTGCTGGGCAGCCGGGCCAAGGCCGCCGACGCGCCACTGACCCGGCTCAGCCCGCGCGAGCTGGAAGTGTTGCGGCACATGGCCCAGGGCAAGACCAACCGGGCCATCGCGGAGTACCTGACGCTGTCGGAGTCCACCATCGAGAAACACGTCAACTCCACCTTCGCCAAACTCGGCCTGGCCGAGGAACCCCAGGTGCACCGCCGGGTCAGCGCGGTGCTGACCTACCTGCGGCACGCCTGAGTACGACCTTGGTCGTAGTCGGCCCCGGGAAGCCGCCGACCTGTGGCAGACGACGGTGAGCAGCCCGGATTCCTAACGTCAGGGCCATGATCCAGCTCGACCGACTGACCAAACGCCACGGCGGCACGACCGTCGTGCACGAGTTGTCCTGCACGGTGCTACCCGGCCGGGTCACCGGCTTCCTCGGCCCCAACGGCGCGGGCAAGTCCACCACCCTGCGCATGCTGCTCGGCCTGACCCGGCCCACCAGTGGCCGCGCCACCATCGGCGGCCGCCACTACCCCGACCTGCCGGACCCGCTGCGCCGGGTCGGCGCGCTCCTGGAAGCCACCCCGGTGCACCAGGAACGCACCGCCCGGCAACACCTGCGCGCCCTGGCGCACACCCACGGCCTGCCCGACTCCCGGGTCGGCCAGGTGCTCGCCCTGGCCGGGATCAGCGCCGCCGCCGACCGCCACGCCTGCCGGTTCTCCCTCGGCATGCGGCAACGACTGGGCATCGCGGCCGCGCTGCTCGGCGACCCCGCCGTGCTCGTCCTGGACGAGCCCACCAACGGCCTCGACCCCGACGGCGTGCACTGGCTGCGCCTGCTGCTGCACGAGCTGGCCGCCCAGGGCCGCACCGTGCTCGTCTCCAGCCACCTGCTCAGCGAGATGGCCCTGACCGCGCACCACCTGCTCATCCTCGGCCGCGGCCGCCTGCTCGCCGACGCCCCGCTCACCGACCTGCGCGCCGCCGACGGCTCACTGGAACCCGCCTACCTGGCGCTGACCAGGAACTCCGTCGAGTTCGGGGCGGTCAGGTGATCACCTTCCCCCGGGTGGTCCGCGCCGAGTGGACCAAACTCCTGTCCACCCGCACCGCCTGGCTGGTCCTGCTCGGCCTGCCCCTCGCCCTGACCCTGCTCTCCGGACTGATCGGCTGGCACAACCGGCACCGCCCGGCCACCCTCACCGAGGCCGTCGGCGGCGGATTCCTGGTCTACGCCTTGACCTTCGGCATCTTCGGCGTGCTCTTCATGGCCGGTGAGCACAGCTCCGGCCTGATCCGCACCACCCTGCTGGCCGTGCCGCGACGACTGCCGGTGCTGTGGGCCAAGGCTGTCGTCCTGTTCGCCGCGACCCTGCCGGTGCTGCTCGCCGGCTACCTCGGCGGTTTCCTGGCCCACCAGGCATTCGCGACCCGGCCACGCGGCCTCGGCGACCCCGGTGCGCTGCTCGCCGTCCTCGGCGCGGCCGAGGCCACCGCGCTCACCGCGATCTTCGGGCTGGCCGTGGGCACCCTGGTCCGCGGCCTGGCCGGGGCGATCGGCGTATTCGTGCTCGGCCTCGTACTCCTGCCGCAGGCCCTGCTCGGCTCGCTGCCCACCGACCTGCACGACCTCGTGCTGCCCTACCTGCCGACCTTCGCGCTACAGGCCATGTTCACCACCGGCTCCCCACTGCTGCTGACCCCGGGCCAGGGCACCGCGGTGGGACTGGGCTGGGCCATACTCCTACTCGGGTGCGCCGCCGCGATGCTGCGCCGCCGCGAGCTGTGACCGGGGGGCACACCATGGATCGACCACGATTCGCCGACGCCGGACTTGCCGTGCTCGCCGCCGCCCTGGTGCTGCCGGTGACCCTCGGCGGCGACGAGGCGCCCGGCGTCCTGGAGGACAGCACCGGCATCGCCGACGTGGGCTGGCTGTTCTTCCTCGCCGTGCACCTGCCCCTGGTGTGGCGACGGCGGGCGCCGCTGACCGTGTTCTGGGTGGTGGCCGCGTTCGCGATGCTCAGCACCCAGATCGGGTTCACCGGGGTGTTCCTGATCACCGCGCCCCTGTTCGCGCTGTACGCGGTCGCCCGGCACCGGTCACCGCACCACCTGTGGGCACCGGTCGTGGTGTTCGTGCTGGCGCTGGGCTGGACCTGGGTGTACAGCGGGCCGCCGGGAGAGGTGCTGATCGGCATCCTCTCCGTGCTCACCGCCACCGTGGTGCTCGGCCTCAGCCAGCGCCTGCACCAGGACTACCGGCGGCAGCAGCTCGAGCACCAGGCCCGCACCGCGGCCACCGCCGAACGCGTCCGCATCGCCAGGGAGGTGCACGACATCGTCGCGCACAACCTCGCCGTCATGGTCGCCCTCGCCGACGGCGCCGCCGCCGACCCGGCCAACGCCCCGGACCTGCTGGCCAAGACCTCGGCCACCGGCCGGGCCGCCCTCACCGACATGCGCCGCCTGGTCGGCCTGCTCCGCGAAGGCGAGCAACCCCTTGCCCCGCAACCGGGTCTGGCCGACCTGCCGGACCTCGTGGACCAGGTCCGGGCCGCCGGACTGCCGGTGGAATTCCACCAGGAAGGCTTGCCGGACAAGGATAATCCCGGCATTGGCCTGATCGTCTACCGGATCACCCAGGAAGCCCTGACCAACACCCTGCGGCACGCGGGCTCCGGCGTGCTCGCCCAGGTCCGGTTGCGCCACAGTGACTCCGAGGTCGACCTGGAGATCACCGACACCGGCAGCGGCCACCCCGGCGACGGTGGACACGGCCTGGCCGGGATCGCCGAACGCGCCGCCGCCTACGGTGGCACCGTCAGCGCCGGCCCCGTGGCAGGCGGCGGCTGGCGGGTGCACGCGCGCCTGCCCTGGGAGGTCTGATGGTCGGCGTGCTGCTGGTGGACGACCAACCGTTGCTGCGCCTGGGATTCCGCTCCGTGCTCAACCCCGAACCCGACCTCGAGGTGCTCGGCGAGGCGGGCGGCGGTGCGGAGGCGGTCACCATGACCAGGGCACTGCGCCCGGACGTGGTGCTGATGGACGTGCGCATGCCCGGCATGGACGGCATCGAGGCCACCCGCCGGATCATCGCCGACGGCTCCCCGGCCAAGGTGGTCGTGCTGACCACCTTCGACCTCGACGAGTACGTCTACGACGCGCTGCGCGCCGGGGCGTCGTGCCAAAAAAACAACCCCAGCCTGCTCAAGGACGCCGCCCCCGCCGAACTGCTGCACGGCATCCGGGTGGTCGCCGCCGGGGAGTCCGCGCTGGCCCCCGCGGTCACCCGGCGGCTGATCGCCCGCTTCGCCGAACAGGTGCCCGTGCCCGAACGACCCGACCCCCTGGCCGCGCTGCCCGATCCGCTCACCGGCCGCGAACACGAGGTGCTGCGCGCACTGGCCAAGGGACTGTCCAACCGGGAGATCGGCGCCCGGCTGCACCTGTCCGAGCTGACCATCAAGGTGCACGTGGGCCGCATCCTGACCAAACTCGGCCTGCGCGACCGGGCCCAGGTGATCGTCTTCGCCTACGAGCACGGCATCGTCCGCCCCGGCCGCGAATAGACGTGCCCACGCCCGATCCCCCGCCTACAGTCGCCACCGTGTCGAACCGCGAGCTGATCGTCCTGGGCACCGCCAGCCAGGTGCCCACCCGGGCCCGCAACCACAACGGCTACCTGCTGCGCTGGGACGACCAGGGCTTCCTGTTCGATCCCGGCGAGGGCACCCAGCGGCAGATGGTCCACAGTGGAGTCGCGGCCAGCACGATCACCCGGCTCTGCCTGACCCACTTCCACGGCGACCACTGCCTCGGCGTGCCCGGCATCGTGCAACGGCTGTCCCTGGACAAGGTCCCGCACCCGGTGCACGCGCACTACCCGGCCTCCGGCGCCGCCTACTTCCACCGGCTGCGCTACGCCGCCGCCTTCCACGAGACCGCCGAGCTGCGCGAGGAACCGATCACCGGCGACGGTGTGCTGGCCACCGGCGGCTTCGGCACCCTGGAAGCCCGCCGCCTGGCCCACCCGGTCGAGGCCTACGGCTACCGGCTGGTCGAACCCGACTCGCTGCGCATGCTCCCGGACAAACTCGCCGAAGCCGGGATCAGCGGCCTGCAAGTCCGCCAGCTCCGCCGGGACGGCCACCTCGACGTGGACGGCCGCCGGGTCGAGCTGGCCGAGGTCAGCGTGCCCAGACCAGGGCAGAAGTTCGCCTTCGTGATGGACACCGGGCTGTGCGAGAACGTGTTCACCCTGGCCAGGGACGCCGACCTGCTGGTCATCGAATCGACCTTCCTGGACACCGAGGCCGAACTCGCCGCCCAGGTCGGGCACCTCACCGCCGGGCAGGCCGGGCTCGTCGCCGCCGAATGCGGGGTGCGCAAACTGGTGCTCACCCACTTCTCCCAGCGCTATCCCGATCTTGAGCTGTTCCGGGCCGAGGCGGCCAAGCACTTCGACGGCGAACTCGTGGTCGCCGCCGATCTCGACCGGATCGCGGTTCCCCCGCGGCGGTAGCGCATGATTCGCTGATGCACGTGCAGGACGTTCTGGTGGTCGGCGGCGGTCCGGCGGGATTCGCGCTGGCCGGAGCCTGTGCCCGGCTCGGCCTGGCCACCACGGTGCTCGACCCCGCGCCCGGCAGGCCGTGGCGGCAGACCTACGCGGCCTGGACCGACGAGCTGCCCCTCGACCTGCCCGGCGCGGCCGTGCGCAGCTGCCCCGCGCGCACCGTGGCCATCGCCGAGACCAGGCACGAACTCAGCCGCCGGTACGCGCTGCTGGACAACACCGCGCTGCGCGAGTACCTCCAGCACCCGGCGCTGACCGTGCGCCAGGGCTCGGCCATCACCGTCGCGCACACCCACGACGGCAGCCTGGTCCAGCTCACTGACGGCGTCGCCCTGGCCGCCCGCCTCGTGGTGGACGCCACCGGCGACCGGCGCACCCTCTGCGGCGGACGGCCCCGCCGACCCGCCGCCGAACAGACCGCCTACGGCGTGCTGCTGCCCACCGAGGCGGTCACCGCACTCGTCCCGGCGGAGGAAGCGGTGTTCATGGACTGGCGGCACGCCAGCAACGGACCCACCGACTGGCCCACCTTCCTCTACGCCCAGCCACTCGGCGACGGCCGCACCCTGATCGAGGAGACCTCCCTCGCCCGGCGGCCGGGACTCGGCTACCCGGAACTCCGCCGCAAACTCGCCGACCGGCTCGGCCGCTACGGGATCTCCTTGTCCGGCAACGAAACCCAGGAACGCGTCCGGTTCAGAGTGGACGATCCACCGCCCAGCGTGCGCGGCCTGCTGCCCTTCGGCGCGGCCGCCGGACTGGTGCACCCGGCCACCGGGTTCAGCGTGGCCACCGCCCTCGCCCTGGCCCCCCGCGTCGCCGAGGCCGTGCACACCGCGCTGCCCGCCGGACCGCACGCCGCGGCCGCCGCCGGCTGGCGGGTGCTGTGGTCCCCCGCGGCCAAGGCGGTGCACGCGTTGCGCCGCAGCGGCTTGCGCGTGCTGCTCGCGCTGCCCGCGGCCGATCTGCCCCGGTTCTTCGAGTTGTTCTTCGCCATGCCCGAATCCGACCAGGCGCACTACCTCTCCGGCCGGGAGGACGTGCGCGGCACCGCGGCGGCCATGGCCGGGCTCTTCAAGCACGCACCGTGGGGAACGCGCACCCGGATGGCGTTTCTTGGGCGGTTGTGAGCGGCTCTGCTCAACCTATGAGACGAAGCGACACAGACTCTGTGAACTCCTGGTGAACGGCCTCCAAGTCTGGTGATTTTCCGGGCACGATCGGCACGTGCCCACGCTGCTGGACCAAGTGCATGTCGCCTTCCAGCCGCTGGTCAATACCAATACCGGCGGTGTGGTCGCGGTCGAGGCGCTCGCCCGGCCGCTACGGGGACACGTGCACGACCTGTTCCGCACGGCGGCCGAAGCCGGCCGCCTCACCGAACTCGACATCGAACTGGCCGTGCTCGCGGTGCAGTTCGCCTCCGAACACGAGACGCTGCTGCCGCTGCACCTCAACATCCTGGCCGACACCGTGGTCGAGGACCCGGCGGGCATGGAAGCGCTCTTCGGCGCGCTGCGCGCCACCGGCCGCCGCCCGCGCGAGGTCATCCTGGAGATCGGCGACCCGATCTCGCACCTGGACCAGGACCTGTTGCTGGAGCGGCTGCGGCGGCTGCGCACCATCGGCTTCCTGGTCGCCCTCGACGGCATCGGCGGCGGCGACATCCCTCTCACCTTCCTGCTCGACGTCGCACCCAACCTGGTCAAACTCGACCGCGCGGTACTGGCCGGCCTGCCGGAGGACAGCCGCAAACAGGCCCTGCTGGAAGGGCTGGCGCACACCTGCAAACAGGCGGGCGCCACCGTCATCGCGCAGGGCGTGGAGACCCGCGAGCAGCTGCAGGCGGTGCGCGCGGCCGGGATCCACCTGGTCCAGGGCGACCTGATCGCCCCGCCCAGCCGCCGCCCCAACACCAGGGTCACCCTCTCCGCCGCGCTCAACGAACTCTCCGACGTCGGCGCGGTGCAACTCCCGGTGGCCACGGCCGGTCCGCGGATCACCGAATACCTGTGCCCGGCCACCATGCTCGCCGAGGACGCCACCGCGGACGCGGCGCGCAAGATCTTCGCCGATCGCCCTGACATCACCAGCATCGTCCTGGTCGACACCGAAGAACGTCCACTGTGGACGATCGACCGGAACCGGTTCCTGCTCGCCGTCACCGGCCCCTACGGCCACGCCCTGCACGCCAAACGCCCGGCCTCCCGGCTGGCCGACGAACCGCGTGCGATGGGCACCAACGCCACCGCGATGGAGGCCCTCAACCTGATGTCCGGCGGCGCCTCGGACCGGATGTACGACGACCTGGTGGTCCTGGACGAGGCAGGCCGTTGCCTTGGCGTGGTGCGGCTCTCCGACCTGTTCCGCGGCATGGCCGAGATGAAGGTCGAACACGCCGCCGCGCTCAACCCGCTGACCCGGTTGCCCGGCAGCGACGCCATCGCCAGGGATCTGCGCCAGCGGATCAGCACCGGCCAGATCTTCGCGGTGAGCTGGCTGGACGTGGACAATTTCAAGTGGGTCAACGACAACGCGGGCTTCGCCGCGGGCGACGACCTGATCCGCCACCTCGGCCGCGGCCTCACCGACGTGGCCGCGAGCCTGCGCCATGCCTGCGTCGGCCACGTCGGCGGCGACGATTTCCTGGTCGTCTGCGAGCTGGACGACCTGGTGCGCCTGGCCGGTGCGGTACTGGACCCGGACCGGCGGGTCAACGGCCGCTCCATCACGGTGTCCATGGCCACCCTGGTGTGCGCGGCGGGCAGCGTGCTGGACCACCGGGAGACCTCCCGGCTACTGGCCCCGCTCAAGCAACAGGCCAAGTCCCTGCGCGGATCCAGCTGGGTACTCGGCCGCCCCGGCTCCACCCGCACCGACGTGCTGCGCGGCCAGCCCCCGGCCCCCGCCCCGACCATGCAACGCACCGGTTGACCCGATATTCACCCACCGCGACGCCGTGGTCGTGTACCGTGGTGGATGTCGGGAGTAGCAACTCCCCTTCTTCACGTCATCCGCGCCGAGCCAGCGTGAGCCCATTCAGGGGCCGTGGCCGAGGAGCGCGGGACAGATCGGAAACTCAATGTCAGTTCAGCACACCCTGTTCAGCCACCCGACCACGGACCAGCCGCACATCGCGGTGAACCTGGCCGAGTCGGGCCAGTGGGCGCACGACACCCTGTTCCACGAGCCGGTGATCCCCGCCCAGAACACCGAGCACAACTCCTGATCACCCCCTACCTGACCAGCGCTTATTTGAGCAGCGCTTCCGCGCCCAGCGGCAGGTAGCCCGCGGCCAGCACCGCACGCAGCGAGGCCGCGTTTCCCGGCGCCACCTGCGCCCACACCGGCTCACCCGCCGGGGTCAACGCCCGAGCCGACGCGAACAGCGCCCGCCCGAGGCCCTTGCCCCGGAACTCCGGGTCCACCTCGGCCGCGACCTCCCAGCGTCCGCCGAGCCCACGTCCCAGCAGCACCAGTCCGCCAGGGCAGGTCCACACCCGGACCTCGGCGCGGAACTCCTCGGCCAGCCGCACCCGATCGTGCGTGCGCGTATCGGCTGGCCGCAGTTCCAGTTCCGGCCCGCCGCGGACCGCCGGTGCGAGCAGCACCGCGTCGATGTTGTTGACCTGCCTGCCGATCCGGCCGCACAACGCGGTCAGGAACGGCGGGTTCAACGGCGCCGACAGGTCGTCGGTGGGCAGCTCGGCGCGCACCCAGTCCGGGTCCACATCCGCGACCACCACGTGGTGCGCGGTGAAGGCCAGCACCGCGGGCACCTGTTCGGCGCCCTGCGGCAGCACGGTCACGCCCCCGTCGGGCGGGGGCGGATCACCGTGCGCGGCCCGGGTCAGCAGTTCGCTCAGCACGATGCCTAGTGAACCGGATCCGGCAGTGGCACGGCCTGCCCGGTGACCCGGATCCGCGGATCGGCCGGATCGATCTCCACGATCAACAGGCTCGGCCGGCCCAGGTCCTCGCCCTGCCGGATGGTCAGCAGGGTCGGCCGGTCCAGGTTCGGCCGCAGGTAGCCGCCCAGGGCGGCCGCGGCCGCGCCGGTGGCCGGATCCTCCACCACCCCGCCGACCGGGAACGGGTTGCGGGAGTGGATGGTGCCGTCCGGGTCGAAGTACACCAGCTGCAACGTCACCCAGTTCTCCTGCCGCATCAGCGCGGCCAGCGGCTCGAACTCATACGACAGGTCGGCCAGCCGCTTGCGGGTGCGCGCGGCCAGCACCAGGTGGTGGCCGCCGCCGTAGGCCACCACCGGCGGGTGCGCCGGGTCCAGGTCGCGTGGATGCCAGTTGAGGTAGGTCAGGGTCTCGGTGAGCAGCGCGGGCGCCACCGGCGCGAACCGGGTGGGCACGCTGGTCAGGGTCGCGCTGGCCACGCCGTCGGTGATCCGGGTGTGCACCGGGATCTCGCCCACCGGGGTGTCGAAGGTGTAGTCGCCGGGGCCGTGGCGTTCGGTGAGCGCGACCGCGGTGGCCACCGTCGCGTGCCCGCAGAAGGCCACCTCGGCCAGTGGGCTGAAGTAGCGGACCTCCGACCGCCACGGGTCGGCGCCGGGCAACACGAACGCGGTCTCGGAGTAGCCCAGGTAGGCGGCGGTGGCCTGCATCCGCTGGTCGGTCCAGCCCCTGGCGTCCAGGACGACCCCGGCCGGGTTGCCGCCGGCCGGATCGGCGGTGAAGGCGGTGTAGCGCAACACCTCAGTGCTCGTGGCTTGCTGTGTCATGGCTTCAGCCTCGTCCCGATTCGTCATGCTGTCCAACGATCGTTGCTCATGATGCCAATCGGAATTCGCGATAGCATGGCGGGGTGGACACTCGGCTGCTGAACACCTTCCTCTCGTTGAGCCGCAACGGGAACTTCACCGCCACCGCCAGTGAGCTGCACCTGGCCCAGTCCACGGTCACCGTGCAGATCCGCACCCTGGAGAAACAGCTCGGCGCCCGCCTGTTCGACCGCCTGCCCGGCGGAGCCGAACTCACCGCCGCTGGCAGACGACTGCTCCGCCCCGCCGAGGACCTGCTCACCGCCGAGGCCGCCCTGCGCACCGCGGCGGGTGCGGACGGCCCGCCCAGCGGCGAGGTCACCCTGGCCGCCACCGAATCCCTGTGCGCCTACCGACTGCCGGAACTGATCACCGCCCTGCGCCGCGAGCAACCGCGGATCGAGATCCACCTGCTCCCGGCCGGCACCGCCCTTGGCGCCCGGCTGCTGCACACCGGCCAGGCCCAGCTCGCCCTCACCCTGGACGCCGCCCCCGCCGCCGAACTGACCGCCGAACCCCTCGGCCACGAACCCCTCACCCTGGTGTGCGCCCCGGAGCACCGCCTCGCCGGCCGCACCCCACGCTGGTCCCAGCTGGCCAGGGAGAGCTTCTTCCTGCTGGAACAGGGCTGCTTCTACAGCGACCGCCTCGCCCACCGGCTCCTGGCCGTCCAGGACGCCGCGCCCCGGCTCACCCGCTTCGGCAGCATCGAGGCCGCCCGCTCCTGCGTGGCGGGGGGCCTGGGCCTCGGTCTGTTCCCCACCATCGCCATCCGCGACCTCCTCGACTCGGGCCGCCTGCTCGCCCTGCCGCTCCCGGCGCACACCGAGGCCCCCGTGCTGCTCACCCACGACCCCCGCCGCTCCCCCAGCCCCGCCACCCACGCCGTGGCCACCGCCCTGCGCGCCCACTGGGCCACCGGCGGGTCCACGCCCTAGCCTGAGCCGATGGGCGACCTCCCGAAGTGGCTCACCGCCGTGCCCATCGCGCACCGCGGCCTCTACGACCTCACCGCGGGCATCCCGGAGAACTCGCTGCCCGCCTTCGAGGCCGCCCTGCGCCAGGGCTTCCCCTGCGAACTCGACGTCCGGTTCAGCGCCGACGAGGACCTGGTGGTCAGCCACGACGCCGACCTGCCCCGGCTCACCGGCGTGCCAGGCCCGGTCCGGGCCAAGACCGCCGCCGAACTCGGCGCGCTCCGGCTCAACGGCACCGGACACGGCATCCCCCGGCTCACCGAGGTCCTCGACCTCGTCGACGGCCGGGTCCCACTGCTCATCGAGACCAAACACGCCCACCCGCTCGAGGGCCGCGGCATCGAGGCCGCGCTGCTGCGCCAGCTCCGCGGTTACCGGGGTGAGGTCGCGGTGCACTCCTTCGACCCGGTGGCCGTGTTCCGGTTACGCCGTCTGGGTGTCCGCGTACCGCTCGGGCAGATCTCCGGACTGCTGCCCAAAGCCGATCCGGTGAGCCGATTCCTCGGCCGCAGCCTGGTCGGCAACTTCGTGACCAGGCCGGACTTCCTCAGCCTCGAACTGGCCGCACTGCCATCGCGGGCCGCCACCTACTGGCGGGACCGGGGGCGGCCGGTGCTCGCCTGGCCGGTCGGTTCGGCCGCTCAGGCGAGAAGGGCTCAACAACTGGCCGACAACATCATATTCTCCGGGTTCGTCCCCTCCAGCGAGCATTGACACCAGGGCGGTACCGGTGGCCGGCAAAGACAAGTCCGCGGCAAACCCCGACCACGGCGAGTACGGGCGGGTGGCCCGGCAGTATGTGATCGACCTGCGGGACCGCTACCGGTTCCGGTCCCGGTGGAACCGCCGGTTCTTCCGGTTCACCGGCATCCTGGTCACCGTGCTCAGCATCAGCCTGCCGCTGATCACGGTCATCTCCTTCCCCCAGAAGGACCTGACCATCGCGGTCATCGGCGTGGCCATCGCACTGAGCACCGGCCTGCACTCCTTCTACCAGTGGGACAAGAACTGGGGCCTGCTGCGCCGCAGCGACTTCAAACTCACCGAGGCATACTCGGCCTGGGAGCTGGAGATGCACCACGCACAGTCACTGGTGGACGGGCCGAACAAGGAGCAGCGCCGCTACGACGCGACGAAGGCCCTGCTCGACAAGGCCAGCGTGATCCGCGGCAAGGAATCGGAGAGTTACTTCGACGCCCTCCAGTTCCCCCAAAAGCCTGGCCCCGCAGGGGAGAAAAAGCCGGACGGACAGTAACGCTGACGCATGATCAATCGATACTTTCCCCAACTTGACCCCCCGAAGGACTGAAAGGCTGCCCCCTTCGGTCTAGGCTGCGGGCCATGCATGAGGTTGCCGAGCTCGACTGTCACGAGCTGCTCCTCCGGCTGGCCGGCCGGCTCCCCGACGCCCAACTGTGGCGATTCCGGGACTGGCTCGCCAGCGGAGCGCAGGTGGTGCTGGCTAGGTCGCTGCCGGCCAGCCTGCTGCAACACCGGATCGCCCTGACCGAACGCGAACACCGGCTGCTGTCGGACTCGCTGACCCCCTACGGCGCGGACCGCGCGGCCCTGGCCGCGATCATGGTCGTGGACGAGGTGGGCCGCAGCGGGCACAAGTTCAGCCTGGACCACCCGGAGACGCCCAGCGGCAGCGACGCGGTGGCCGTGGTGCTGGCCGCCGCGCTGCGCAGCCGGGCCGGGGTGCGCGAGGTCCGCTGCACCTGGCGGCGCGGTCAGCGCCCCGGTGAGGTGGGCAAACGGGTTGTCCTGGTCACCGCCTCGGCCGATCTGGCCGGACTGGCTGGTGAGGTGCAGCGGGTGCTGCGCGCACTCGGCGAGCACGAACCGTGCGTCGAGGTGCTGCCATCGGGGATGGAGCTTCCCGACTACCACCACGCGGCCTGGGAGGCCGCGGAGCTGGTGTGTGTCGGGGTCGAGGGAGGCGTGGCATGGACGGCATGACCCTGGCCGACCGGATCCACCAGCTGTTGCTGGAGCTGGCGGGCCGGATCGACGACGACGCGGTGCTGGCCGCCCGCGAGCACGCCGCGCTGCTGGAGTACGAGCGAGCGGCCGAGCTGATGCTGGGCGCGCTGCTGGCCGGGCGGATCTCGATCACCCCGGCCGAGCAGTACCGGCTGCGGCACGTGCTCGACGAGGTGCGCATCGACCCGGCACTGGCCGACCAGGTGGTGGTCTCCGAGGTCCGCCTTGGCGACGGCCACCGGTTCAACAGCGGCAACGACCCCATCCCCGGCCTGGAACGGGTACTGGCCGGCGTGCTGCGCAGGCTGCCCGCGCTGCGCTCGGTCTGGGGCACCTGGCGCACCACCCCGGCCGGTGCGGCCGCCGGCGCGGTGCCGCACCAGGTGCTGCTGATGGAGGTCGGCCCGGAGGGCTTCCCCTCGGCCGTGGTCTACCAGCTCAACCGGGCCATGCAGCAGGCGGGCGTGCGCTCCTCGATCGAGGTCTTCCGCACCGGCGAGGAACTGCCCGAGTACCACGAGAAGGCCCTGGCCACCGCCCGCCGAATCGACGTGCCCGGCTACGAGGCCGAGCCGATCCGGGAGCGACCGGTCGCCCGCCGCGCCCGCTCGGAACCTCCGCCGCCACCGCCCGCACCCAGCCCCGACGTCACCCAGATCGTGGTCACCCCCGATCCCCCGGCCCTGGCCGACACCGAACTGTCCCCCGTGCCGCCGCCGATGATCCGGCCGGACGAGGACCCGGTGGCCACCACCACCATCCACGCGATGGACCCCATCCCGGCCGACCCGGACCTGGACGCCCCGCTGTCCACCCCCGCCATGGCCGACCTCCCGCTGCCGTCGGCGAGTGAACCCGCCACCAGCTCGGCCGAGGCCAAGCTGACCGACCGGGAACGCGGCCTGCTCCGCCAGCTGCACCAGGAGCTGGCCGAACGCGAGCAGAAGCCCAAGGCCACCAAACCCGGCCCGTGGCAGGTCGCCGGCCCCACCCCGATGGAGATCACCGGCCCCAACGGCTTCGGCCAGGCCAACGGCCACCCCAAACTCGGCCACTGACCCACCAACGACATCGGGGGCCTGCCGCGACAGCCGCGACAGGCCCCCGACGTTTGCCCTCAGCTGATCAACGCCACTCGAACACCCGCACGTAGTCCACGCTCAACCGCTGCGGGAACACGGTGCTGCCATCCGGGTTGCCCGGCCAGTTCCCACCGACCGCCAGGTTGAGGATCATGAAGAACGGGTGGTCGAACACCCAGCGCCGCCCGCCCAGGTCGGCCGGGGTGCGCCGCTGGAACTGCTGCCCGTCGACGAACCACTTGATGTCGGTCGGCGACCACTCGATGGCGAAGGTGTGGAAGTTCTGCGAGTACGGCCGCCCATCCGGCGAGGCCTTGGACGCCCCGATCCCGCCGGAGCCGGAGTAACCGGGCCCGTGCAAGGTGCCGTGCACGGTGTTGGGCTCCCGGCCGATGTTCTCCATGATGTCGATCTCGCCGCAGTCCGGCCAGCGCGTGCCGGGGAAGTTGTTGCCCAGCATCCAGAACGCCGGCCAGATGCCCTGGCCGTAGGGCAGTTTCATCCGCGCCTCGAACCGCCCGTAGGCCCGCTCGAACTTGCCCTTGGTCAGCAGCCGCGCCGAGGTGTAGTCGCAGGCCCGCCCGTTCCAGCACTGCCCGTGCGTCTCCCGCCGCGCGGTGATCACCAGGTTGCCCGCGCCGTCGGTGGCCGCGTTGGAGGTCCGGTCGGTGTAGTACTGCAGTTCGTTGTTGCCCCAGCCATTGGCCTGGGCGTTGCCGATGTCGAAGTTCCACTTCCCGCGGTCCACCCCGGCCCCGTTGGGCCCGTTGAACTCGTCGTTCCACACCTGCACCCAGGCCGCGGGCGCGGCACTCGCGGGTGCCACCGGAGCGGAGACGCCGACCGCGGCCAGGAGGGTGGCCAGCGCGACGGTGACACACTTCCGTCGGCTCGTCCTCGTTGACATGCAGCCTCCAGTTGAGGTCAGGGCACTCCCCGGAAACGAGAGAGCGCTCTCAACATGGCGGCGGACATTCATGACAGCGGGTGGGGCACTCGGCTGTCAATCCGTCGACCGTCTTGCGCGGTCCGGTTCGAGGGCCGGATCCGGTCCGTAGGGTGACCGCCGTGAGCGAGGTGGATCGCACCGGCAAGATCCGGTTCCTGGTGTCGCACGACTACGGGATGGGTGGCCTGTGGTGGTGGATCCGGGCCCGTTCGGCCGAGGAGATCGTCCTGACCCTCGCCGAGACCGAGGTGATCACCGATCCCGGTCAGCTGAGCGCGGCGGCGTCCTGGTCGCTGGCGGAGGTCGACATCGACGAGGTCGACGGGGACCCCGCGCTGGCCGAGCTGCGCGCGGAGCGGGATGGGCAGCGGGATCAGCCGGGGTTCGGCGCGCTGGTCGGCAGGCCGCTGGTGTACCTGAGCGATCAGGACGACCCGGAGGACGATTCGGTCTACCTGGTCGAACTCGGCCCCGACGGAAGGCGGCTCCGGCAGGTGGAGGTCCGGCCGGACGGCGGGCACGAGCGTTCGACCGAGCGGGACTGGCCGTTCAACCCGCCCTTCGACCTGCACGACCCCCGGTTCGCGGCCATGGAGATCGACGTCGAGGTCTTCGAGCGGGCCTGGCGGGGTGCCGCCGAAGCACCTCTGGCACAGGGTGGACAGACGGTTGATACTGGGTGAATGCATCGTGGTCCTGACCTGCCACCGCCGTCGGAACCCATCGACGTCGACGTCTATCAGCACCGGTGGCCGACCGGGGTGGAGAAGGCCGAGCTGTACGACGGGGTGCTGATCTTCCAGGGCCTGTTCGACGAGCGGGATGTGCAGATCGCGGCGCGGGCCTATCCGGGGCGCCGGGTGGTGCTCGGCAGCGACAACTGCCTCGAGGTGCATCCGGCCAACTGAGCCCGGCCCCGCTCAGGCGGGCACGGCCCGCACCGTGTGCGAGGGCGGTCGCCCGTAGGTGCCGCGGTAGTACTCGGAGAACCGCCCCAGGTGCGCGAATCCCCACCGGGTGGCGATCTCGGTGATCGTTCCGGTGGCTCGGCCCGCGGCGATCTCCAGGAGTTCCTGGTGCACCAGGTCGAGGCGGACCCGGCGCAGGTGTTCCAGTGGGCTGATGCCGAGGTGTTCGCGGAAGCCGCGTTGCAGCTGGCGGACGCTGAGTCCGGCCGCGGCGGCGATGTGCGCCACCGAGATCGGTTCGTGCGCGTGTTCCTCGCAGTAGGCCATGGCCCGGCGCATCGAGCCGGGCGGGGCGGCCGCGGTGTGCCGGGTCAGCGCGCCGGTCAGCGCGTGCGGCTGGGCGTCCAGCAGAGCCTGGATGAGGAGTTGCTCGAAGTGGCGCAGTGCCAAGGGCGACTGGGCGAGCAGTTGGGCGTGCCGGGGGTCGGCCCAGCTGTTGACCAGGCCGAGCCAGGCCGCGGCCGCGGGTGCCTGGTGCCGGATCTCCGGGTCGAAGTGCAGCAGGCCGCGCGGTTCCTCACCCAGGCGGACCCGCAGCGCGTCGGCGATCTTGGCGGGCGGGACGACCAGGTAGCGCATCACGCTGCCGGGCGAGATCGCCTGGGTGAGGTGTTGTTCCGGGCCCTGGATGGTGTGGCCCGCGGCCAGGTCGTGGCCTTCCAGGTCGGTCCGGACGGCGCCCCGCACCTGCACCCGCACCACGTACCCGTCCGGCCTGCCCTGTCCGCCGAGTTCGTAGGCGGAGTCGCTGGCCACCTCGCTGAGCGCGGTGCCGACGCCGCCGATCCGGTCCGGGTCGGGCAGGCCGGTGAGGTGGGTGGTCCAGAACCGGCCGGTGCGCCGGTCGGCCGAGCTGAGCCGGACCGGGTCCGGCGCGCAGTAGTCGACGTACATCGCGTACATGGCCTCGAAGCCGGCGCCGGCGAGGAACGCCTTGCGCCTGCTGGGATCGAAGGGTTCGTCCGACAGGGTCACAGGCAGTCCTCCGTTGCGCCGGCTGGGTCAATTCCAGCAGAGCGCGACCGACTCCCTGTCACGCCCCGGCCACGGGCGAGTCACTTCAGCCCTGGCTGAATCCGGTCATTCCGGGCGGCTCCCACCCGGTAATCGAGTACCGGGCGGGAGCCGCGCGGCCGGGCTCAGCCGATCTTGTCCGCGGCGAAGAACCGGCGCAGTTCGGCCACCAGCGCCTCGGGCTGTTCCTCGGCCACGTAGTGCCCGCTGTCCGCGATCTCCACCAGCTCGTAGTCGTTGGCCTGCTTGGGCAGCGCGCGGGCGGTGGCGTAGTGGTAGCCCTGGTCGCCGCCGACGCCTAGCACCGGGGTGGTCAGCTTGGCGTAGCCGCGGTTGTCGGCGATGTCCTGCCGCCAGGTCTGGTACCAGCCGTTGCCGGCCCGGATGGCCTCGGGCTGGTCGTAGGCGTTGGCGTAGACGGTGCGCGCCTGCTCGTCGATCTTGCCCTGGTCCAGCAGCATCGCCTGGTAGAGCCAGTCGATGAGGTGCCGGGAGCGGCCGGCGAGGAGCTGTTCGGGCAGGCCGTGGAGGTGGTTGAAGGCGAACCACCAGGGGTGCACGCGGTCGGGGTGCGGCGGCAGCATGGGGATCTCGTCGAGGCTGTCGTCGGGGTGCGGGACGTCGATGAGCGCGATCCGGCGGGCGGTCTCGGGGTGGTTGGCGGCGAAGCTGTGCGCGACCATGGCGCCGATGTCGTGCCCGGCCACGTCGGCCTGTTCGATGCCCAGGTGCCGGAGCAGTTCGTGGATGTCCTTGGCCATGGTCTTCTTGTCGTAGCCGGCCGCGGGTTTGGCCGAGCCGCCCATGCCGCGCAGGTCGACCGCGATGACCCGGTGGTGCTCGGCGAGCGCGGGCATGATCTTGCGGAACTGCCACCAGGTCTGCGGCCAGCCGGGCAGCAGCACCAGCGGGCTGCCGGTGCCGCCGATGACGTAGTGCAGGCGGGTGCCGTTGACCTCGGCGTGCTCGCTGCGGAAGTCCCCCGACAGCGTGGCGGCGAGGGCGGCGTCGGTGTACCGATCGGTCACAACAGTCTCCATTTTCCAGAACGAGCATTCCAATAAAAGGACAAAAAGAAGACCGCGCCACCCCAGGAGAGGGCGCGGCCGGTTCAGTCGAGCAGGGACAGTGCCTGCCGTTCGGCATCCAGCAGCCGACGCGGATCCGGCGTCTTGGCGATCACCCGGACCCCCTGCAGGAAGGTCACCAGGAACCGGGCCAGCCCCCGCGGATCCCGGCTCTCGGCCAGTTCGCCCTGGGCCTGCGCGCGGGTCAGCGCGCTGGCGAGCACCATTTCCAGCCCGTCGAGGCTGAGTTCGGCGCGGCGCCCGGCCACCGCGTCGGCCGGGAGTAGCTCCACCACCGTGTTGGTGACCAGGCAGCCGCGTTTTTCCTTGTCCTGCAAGGAGTCCTGCACGTATCGGCGGACCAGCGCGCGCACCTCGGGCAGTACCGGACCGGCCTTGGACAGTCCGCTGAGCATCAGCACGTCGGTCAGTTCGGCGTAGTGGTCCAGCGCGCGCAGGTACAGCTCGTGCTTGCCGCCGAAGGTGGCGTAGATGCTGGCCCGGTTGACGCCGAGGTGGTCCACGAGGTCCTGCATCGAGGTGCCCTCGTAGCCCTGCCGCCAGAACAGTTCCATCGCGGCCCGCAGTGCCACGTCCGGATCGAACTCCTTGGTCCTGCCCATGGACCGAACCCTAACAGATTCCAGAACGCTCGGTCCAGTTAATGACTCAGGAGCCCGACACCGGCTCCAGCAGGAACACCGGGATCACCCGGTCGGTCTTCTCCTGGTACTCGGCGTAGTTCGGGAAGGCGGCGACCGCCCGCTCCCACCACAGCGCCTTCTCCTCGCCGGTGATCTCCCGCGCCAGGTAGTCCTTGCGCACCGCGCCGTCCTGGAGTTCCACCAGCGGCGTGGACTTGAGGTTGAAGTACCAGACGGGGTGCTTGGGCGCGCCGCCGAGCGAGGCGACCGCGGCGTAGACCCCGTCGTGCTCCACCCGCATCACCGGCGACTTGCGCAGCTTGCCGGACTTGCCGCCCTTGGTGGTCAGCACGACCACGAGCCGATCATCCAGCACCGTGTTGCCCCGCGCCCCGTTCGAGCTTTCGAAAAGCTCCACCTGGTTACGCACCCACTCGCTCGGGCTGGGCTCGTACTCGCCGGTCAGTGGCATGCCACCGGTCCTCTCCATCCACCGCGCTCCGCTTTTCAAAGCACCTAACCAGCCAACACCCCACCAGCTCCCCCCTATTCCAAACCCGTGCCAATAACCCCCAACCCCCACTTGCACTTAGTTCAACAAACCCACTACCTTCCCACTTGAACAAAGTGCAACCCCAACCGAAGGAGCCCCCATGCCCACCCAGATCACAGTGTCGGCCGTGCAGTTCCTACTGGCCGCGACCTTCGTACTCATCCCCTACGTCGGCGCCCGCCACGGCACCGCTGCCCAGGAGGCCGCCGAGAAAAACGTGACCCACCAAGGCTTCCCAGCCGACCTGCTCACCCGCCACGGCATCAACTTCGGCGCGAGCAGAACCAGCCTCGTCATCGCCTTGACCATCGCCGGCTGCCTGGCCACCCTGGGCACCCTCACCCTGACCACCCCCGACCTGGCCCGCCCCCTGGCCTGGATCACCCACCCGATCATGCTGATCCTGGGCCTGGTCATCATGCCCGGCGAGGTCTTCACCACCCACTACCTCAAGGCGGCCTTCCGCAAAGCAGCGGACCCGTCCCCCCAAGGCCTGGACATCGCCGCTTTGGTCGCCGCGGCGACAAAAACCTACCCAGCCTGGTTCCCCACCGTCGTAGCCATCCGCTTCACCACAGCCACCGCGGGCTCAATCCTGGTACTGCTCCTGCTGACGCTCTGACCGGGGCAGGGACCCGGCCAGCAGCGAGAATCAGTACTCCGCAGGCCCAGCCTGCACAGCCCCGACGTACAAGGTGTGCGCCTCCGAGAACGCATCCAACGCACCCTGATCCCAACGCAAAGTACTCACCCCGGCCCCCCGTCCAGGCAGCCCAACGGTGACACTGCCGGGAGTCTGCTGCTGCTCCGGAGCCCCAATCCCGGTCCAGTGCAACACAATGTGCGCCGACTTACCCCCCGCGAGGTACACCGGCGGCGCCCCCGCGTTGTCCGCGACCACAGTCACCCCAGGAGCCCCCTGCAAGGTCACCGGCAACGCCCCGGCGAGCTTGCAGGCGGTCCCCCGCTTGGCGGTGAACTGAACAGAGGCATACCGCTGCCCCGCCCCAGGCGACCCAGCGACCAGCGTCGCGTCCAACTGCCCGGCCCGGCAAGGCTGATCGGTCGGATTGGCGACAGCAGACCCAGCCCACAACGCCCCGCCCGCAGCGGTGGCGGCGAGCACGGCGACGACGGCGAAACCCCGCCGAAGATTCAGTTTCATGGCGATCTCCTCGGTAGAACGCGCTGTACACCGAGAAAGACGCACCACCCCGATCAAGGTGCCCCCAACGTGACCCGCGAGACACCCAACCCAGACACCCCGGGACTGATCCCCCCAAACCCGACTACCTTCCCGCCCATGCCCCACCCCTCCCCCACCGCAACCCCCACCACAGCCCCAAAACCCACCGCACCCCCGAAACCCAACCCAACTCCGGCCACCACCGCCCCAAACCCCACCGCGACTCCGGCCCCCACCCCCACCGCCACTCAGAAACCCACCGCAACCCCCGCCACCAACCTGAAACCCGCCACCCCACCCACCACCACGCTGAAGGCCACCGCAGCCCTCCTCACCGCCCTGACCACCACCGCCTGCACCACCACCCCACCAACCCCGCCATCCCCACCCACAACCGCAACGGCGACCACGCCTCCCCCCGCGCCCAACCCCCAAGCCCGCCCAGACCTCTGCACCAACCTCGACGCCCTGACCGCCGTCGCAGGTCCAACCTTCACCCTCGCCACCGCAGCCCTACTCGACGGCGAAACCCCGCAAGAACGCACCCGGATAACCCAAGCAGTCGACAACATCGCCCACTTCAGCATCGCCCTGCTGAACAAAACCCCCAAGGAGATCGACAACAACCTCCGCCAACTCGCCTACGCCGCCAGCGCCGCCAAAACCGCCCTGACCAACAACATCCCCACCCCACAAGCAATCTCTCCCCTGGAAACCCGAGAGATCACCACAGCCCGAAACGCCATAACCGCCTACCGCGGCCCCTGCTGACCGGACACCCCGCGCCACAACCTCAGCCGCAGCCCAGCCCCGCCTCAGCCGCCTCATCCGCGGCCATCCACGCCCCAACCCGCCTCACCCGCGGCCCAGCTCAGCCCCGCCAGGCCACCGCGCGGCCGGGCCACAACCCCGCCGCACCACAACTCCGCTGAGCCACAACTCCGCCGCGCCATAGCCCGGCCGGGTCACGCCGCGCACCAGACCGTGCCCAAGCCAGCACTGTGCCCAAGCCAGCTCCAGCCCTGCCACTCCCGCCCGCCCGGCTGCGTTCAGGAACCGCGCTCCTCGAGACCCGCGCCCACCGCGCCCCGCGACCTGACCATCCACCTGCCACTCGGCCGAGCCTGACTCGCCCCGCCGCTTCATCCCGACGCCGTACCCCGGGCCACCACAACCCCTGCCGCCGCCCTCGCGCTTCACGCGCAAGCCCCACTCAGCCGCGCGCACCCTGCTCAACCCCGCGCACCACACTCAACCCCGCACACGACTGGCCCCACGCTCAACACCTGACGCGCGCGTTGACGCACCAAGCGCTCCGCATACCAGCCGCTTGCCCCAGACCGCCTGCCCCAGCCGCCCGCGTCAGCAGCCCCAGCCGCGCCGGCCACGCCTGCCGCCTCCCTGCACTGCACGTCCCGGCCCGCCCAAGCCCGGCTCAGCCCGGCCCGAGCCCCTCGCCCCACCCGGCCCCGCCCTGTCTGGCCCGGCTGAGCCCATCCAGCCCTACCCGGCCGGGCCCAGCTCCAGCCCAGCCCGGCGCTCGCCCCAGCCCGGCGCTCGCCCCAGCCCGGCGCTCGCCCCAGCCCGGCGCTCGCCCCAGCCCAGCCCAGCCCCATCCAGCCCGGCCCAGTCCCAGCCCAGCTCAACCCGGCCCAGCCCCGGCCAACCCCACCCCGCCACCCCGCCCTGACGGGATCCGCCGCCGCCACCGTCCCTCTGCGGAACGCAAAAACCCGCGTTTAGGTTGCCCCACCCTCTGGATCATCTCCCCCAACCAGGTGAACCCCACCCACCCCCAAACCCAACGCCCCCCACATCATCCCAGCTCAAGCCCACCACCCCAACTCGAGGCACCCCAACCAAATACACCCTCACGGGGTCACAGCCAAGAACACGAACGCGCTGAACACCATCAAGTGCACCGCCCCCTGCAACACCGTCGCCCGCCCCGACACGATCGTCAGCGTCGACACCACCCCGGTCAGCGCGAGCAACACCATCTCCTTCGCCCCCAACCCCAGCACCAACGGCCCCGTCAACCAGATCGACGCCAGCGCGATCGCCGGGATCGTCAGGCCGATGCTCGCCAGGGCCGAGCCCAGGGCGAGGTTGAGGCTGGTCTGGAGGCGGTCTCGGAGGGCGGCTCGGACGGCGGCGACGGTTTCCGGGAGGAGGACGAGCAGGGCGATCAGGAGGCCTACCAACGATCTTGGCGCGCCGGCGGATTCCACCGCGGATTCCAGGGCCGGGGAGACTGTTTTGGCCAGACCGACGACGCTTACCAGGCAGAGCACCAGCAGGGCGAGGCTCAGCCAGGCGGTGCGGGCGGTGGGGGCGGGGGCGTGTTCGTCGGGGGTGCAGTCGCCCTTGGGCAGGAAGTAGTCGCGGTGGCGTTTGGTCTGGACGAAGACGAAGACCGCGTACATCACCAGCGAGGCGACGCCGGCGAAGGCCAACTGCGGGCCGGTGAAGGTGGGGCCAGCCGAACTGATGGTGAAGGTGGGCAGCACCAGGCACACCGTGACCAACGCCAGGGTGACGGCCAGGGCGCCGCCGGAGGCGTGCGCGCGGAACTCCTGGACGCGGTGGCGCAGCGAACCGGCGAGCAGGGCGACGCCGACTATGCCGTTGCAGGTGATCATGATGGCGGCGAAGACGGTGTCGCGGGCCAGGGAGGCGCTGTCGGGGCCGCCGGAGGACATCAGGGTGACGATCAGGGCCACCTCGATCACCGTGACGGCGATGGCCAGGATCAACGTGCCGAAGGGTTCGCCGACGCGGTGCGCGACCACCTCGGCGTGGTGCACCGCGGCGATCACGCCACCGGCCAGGCCTGCGCAGACGAGTATCAGCAGCACCGCGTTGAGGCCACGCCCCCAGGACGCGACCAGCAGCACCAGGGCCAGTGGCGGGACGATCAGACTCCACCTGGGCAACGCGGCCGAGGTGTCCGGGGCGGTGTCGGTCGGCGGGTTCACGCCCCTGACCCTAATGTCCGGATTCCGTTCGTGCGCGCGGGCGGCAGCCCGATGATCAGTCCATTGTGGTGTCCTCCGGCACACCGCGGGCCAGCTCGGCCAGCACCCGCAACGCCGCGGCCAGGGTGCCCATCGGCGGCGCGGACAGGGCGAGGCGGACGGCGTTGGGGGCGTGGCCCGGCACCACGGCGAACGCGGCGGCCGGGGTGACCGCGATGCCCCGGCGGGCCGCCGCGGCCACGAAGGTCTCCGCCCGCCACGGCGCGGGCAACTCCCACCAGCAGTGGTACGCGGCCGGGTCGGCGCGCCGGGTGAACCCGGCGAGGTGTTGGGCGGCAAGGGTTTGCCGGGCGCCGGCGTCGAGGCGTTTGGCGGACTCGATCGCGGTGGCGGTGCCGTCGGTGAGCCAGTGCCGGGCCGCGGCCATGGCGAAGGCGGGCGCGGCCCACGCACCCGAGCGCAGCGCGGCCGCCAACCCATCGGTCAGTTTCGGTGTGGACACGATGAAACCCAGGGTCAGGCCGGGGGCCAGGCGTTTGGACAGGCTGTCCACCAGCACGGTGCGTTCCGGGGCCAGCGCGGCCAGCGGCGGCAGCTCCGGCCGCAGGAAACCGTAGACGCCGTCCTCGATGAGCGGGATGTCGTTGCGGCGCAGTGCTTCCACCACCTCGACCCGCCGCTGTTCGGACATGGTGACGCCGAGCGGGTTGTGCAGGGTGGGCTGCAGGTACACCGCGGGCACGGTGTCCAGCGCGGCGGGCAGCACGCCGTGCTCGTCCATCGGCAGCGGCACCAGGGTGACGCCGAGGCGGGCCGCGATGCCCTTGATCACCGGATAGGTCAGCGCCTCCACGCCGAGCCGTCCGCCGGTGGGCACCAGTGCGGAGATCGCGGCGGCCAGGCCCTGTCTTCCGTTGCCGGAGAAGAGGATCCGGCTGTGCTCGGGGGTCCAGTCGCCGCGCCGCAATCCGATCGCGGCGGCCGCGCGCAGGTCCGGATCGCCGGTCACGCCGAGCGGGCGCAGGGCGGCGGCGAACACGTCGGGGCGGGTCAGACCGGCCAGCGCCGCGGCGAGTTGTTCGGGCTGGCCGGGCAGGACCGGGAAGTTCAGTTCCAGGTCGACCTGCGCGGCGGCGGGTTCGGACAGCGCGAGACCCGGCGCGGGTTCGGCGGCGCGCACGAAGGTGCCGCGGCCGACCTCGCCGACGACCAGGCCGCGGCGCACCAGCTCGCCGTACACCCTGGCCGCGGTGGACCCGGCGATGCCGTGGCGGCGGGCGAACTGGCGCTGCGGCGGCAGCCGGTCCCCCGGCCGCAACCGCCCGACGGCGATCTCGGCCGCGATCCGGTCCGCGACCACTCGGTAATCTCGCATCATTGCTCCGAGCACATTGTTTTCATTGCACCGGGATAGTGCACCGAATAGCGTCGAGTCGTCAACCGTGACCAGGGAGAACGACATGGAACTCAGTTTCGACGACCAGGGTGCCGGCGAGCCGGTGGTGCTCGTGCACGGCCACCCGTTCGACCGCTCGATGTGGCGCCCGCAGGTCGAGCACCTCACCGCGGCCGGCCTGCGGGTGATCACCCCGGACCTGCGCGGCTACGGCCGGAGCCCGGTCGTGCCCGGCGTCACCGGCCTGGACGTCTTCGCCGCCGACCTCGCCGAACTGCTCGACCGGCTCGGCGTGGACCGCTTCGTGCTCGGCGGCCTGTCCATGGGCGGCCAGATCGTGCTGGAGTGCTACCGCCTGTTCCCGCACCGCATCCGCGGATTGCTGCTGGCCGACACCTTCGCCGAGGCCGAGACCGCCGAGGGCAGGGCCGACCGCAACGCCCAGGCCGACCGGCTGCTGCGCGAGGGCATGGCGGGCTACGCGACCGAGGTGCTGTCCAAGATGGTGGCGCCGCGGACGATCCGGGAACAGCCCGAGGTCGCCGCGCACGTGCTGCGCATGATGAACGCCGCGCCGCCGGAGGGCGCCGCCGCCGCGTTGCGGGGCCGCGCCGAGCGCCCGGACTACCTGCCGCTGCTGCCCACCATCACCGCGCCGACGCTGGTGGTGGTCGGCAGCGCGGACGAGTTCACCCCGATCCGGGACGCCCGCACCATCCAGCAGGGCATCCCCGACGCGCCGCTGGTGATCATCGACGGCGCCGGGCACCTGCCGAACCTGGAACGCCCGGCCGAGTTCAACGCCGCCCTGGACCGCTTCCTCTCCGTGGTGTTCGCGCGACCCGGTCCGGTGCCGCGCTGACCTGGATGGCCGATAGGCCCGTCCCAGCTGTCCACCTACCGTGGTTGCCATGGCCACTGACCTGCAACGACGCAAGATCAGCCGGGTGTTCGCGGCACTGGACGCCAACAGCGACGGGTTCCTGGAGGAAGGCGACTTCGCCGCGCTGGCCGCGCGCTGGATCGAGGTGCGCGGGCCGGGCGATCACCAGCTGCTGGAGCAGATCATGCTCGGCTGGTGGGCCACCCTGCTCGCCGCCTCCGACCTGGATCGTGACAACAAAGTCACCCTGGACGAGGTGCTGCTGGTGGTCGATCAGCTGCCCGAGATGCCGGAGGCGGTCACCGGCACCGCGGCGGCGATGTTCGAGGCCATCGACGAGAACCAGGACGGGTTGATCTCCGCCGCGGAGTACCGGCAGCTCATCGAGGTCTGGAACGGCCGTCCCACCGACACCGACGCGATCTTCCCCGCGCTGGACGCCGACGGCGACGGCCGTCTCTCGCACGAGGAGTTCGGCGACCTCTGGTACGAGTTCTGGGCCGGGGACGACGCCGACGCCCCCGGCACCCTGGTGTTCGGCCCGCTCTAGTAGTCGGCTGCCTTGCTCTGCACGACCCAGAGCGTGCCGCCGAACTCCGGATCGCTCGTCTTCGGTTTGGCGTTGTAGGCCAGGGTCAGGAAGGTCCCGGCGCTGATCTCCACGCTGGAGGGGTTGGCCTGGTCCTGCGCGCCGGAGTTGTAGATCGGCAGCACCTTGCCCTTGGTCCAGTCCGCGATGGGGTTGCTGATCATCATGCCCGCGGTGGGGCGCCCCGCGCGGGCCCGGTCGCCGTAGGTGAAGAGCAGCTTGCCGCTGGCGGTCTTGAGCAGGTGGTGCGAGCTGGCGAGCACATCGCTGAAGCTCTGGTACTCGTAGTCCGGGGTGGCGGTGTAGGGGTTCCAGCGCACCACGATCGCCGGTGACCCGCCGCCGTTCTGCTCGGACCGCACCACCGCGACCACCGTGCCGCCGTACTGCACGAAGCTCGGCTCGAAGTACTTCCGGCCGGGCGGGTTGGCGTTGCCGATGATCTGGTGCGCCGAACTCACCACCAGCCGGGGGTCGCCGGTGGGCCGGTAGGTGGCCCGGATGAAGTGCGCCCCGCCCTTGTACCCGGTCTGGTCGTTGTCGACGGTGTAGACCGGGATGAGCACCTGGTCGGTCTGGGAGCCGTTGTCGGCCAGCGCGAGCGGGCTGCCGTGGCTGAAGATCCCGGCGCCGATGCCGGGCGCGGTCAGCTGGACCGGGTCGGTGAACCGGGTCCAGCCGGGCTTCCACACCGAGTAGTAGACCTTGCCGCCCGGCACGAAGAAGGTCATCAGCACGCTGCCGTCCGGCATCATGCCCAGCTTGGGATCGCGGGTGTCGATCCCGGCCATGGTGCCCGGATCGGCCAGCGCGGGGGTGGGGTTCTCGCTCCACGTCCGGCCGTCGGCGCTGCCGAAGGACAGCTGGATGGTGCCCACCGCCCCGGCGTGGGCGGTGGCCCGGTGCCACACCGCCATCAGCCTGCCGTCCCGCAGTTTCAGCACGTCAGGGAATCGCGCCTCGTACTCCCCCGGCTCCTGCACGATCTTGGCCACCGTGCTCGCCTCGGCCGCCGCCGGCTGCGCGAGCAGCCCGGTCAGCAGCAGTGGCGCCGCCACGATCCCCAGCCAGCGCGTTCGCTGTGTCATCCCCACCCCGTCCATTCGTGTGGCCGAACAGCCGGGCCCATCCTGCAACACAGAACCGCCCGGCACGGTGACCCCGTGCCGGGCGGTTGCGGAAAGCCTGTGTCAGACGGTGAAACCGAGCGCGCGGAGCTGCTCGCGACCGTCGTCAGTGATCTTGTCCGGGCCCCACGGCGGCATCCAGACCCAGTTGATCCGGACCTCGTCGACCAGGCCGGGGCCGGTCAGCACGGCGCGGGTCTGGTCCTCGATGACGTCGGTCAGCGGGCAGGCCGCGGAAGTCAGCGTCATGTCCAGGATGCAGACGTTGTCCTCCTCGACGTGGATGCCGTAGACCAGGCCCAGGTCGACCACGTTGATACCCAGTTCGGGGTCGACCACGTCACGCATGGCCTCCTCGACATCGGCGACCAGGGCCAGCTCGACCTTGGGCTCGGCGGGCAACTCCGGCATCCCGGCGACCCCGCGCTGCACTTCCTGCTGCTCTTCGGTGCTCATCGCGCACCGGCTCCTTCCCCGACGACCTGCGCCACCGCGTCCTTGAATGCCATCCAGCCCAGCAGCGCGCACTTGACGCGCGCCGGGTACTTGGCCACTCCGGCGAAGGCGATGCCGTCCTCCAGCACGTCCTCGTCCGGTTCCACCTTGCCACGGCCCTGCATCAGCTCGCGGAACGCCTCGTGTTTGGTCAGCGCCTGCTCCACCGTGGTGCCCACGACCAGGTCGGTCAGCACCGAGGTGGCCGCCTGGCTGATCGAGCAACCCTGGGCGTCGTAGGAGACGTCGAGGATCTTGGCGTCCAGCCCTTCGCCCACCAGCTGCACCCGCAGCGTCACCTCGTCACCGCAGGTCGGGTTGACGTGGTGCACCTCGGCCTGGAACGGATCGCGCAGGCCGCGCAGGTGCGGGTTCTTGTAGTGGTCCAGGATGATCTCCTGGTACATCTGTTCCAGCTGCATCAGTTCACCCCGAAGAACCGCTGGGCCTCGCGCACCCCGTCCAGCAGGGCCTGGACCTCGGCGGGCTCGTTGTAGACGTAAAAACTGGCGCGCACCGTCGCGGCCACGCCGAGGGCGCGGTGCAGCGGCCACGCGCAGTGGTGCCCGACGCGGACCTCCACGCCCAGGCTGTCCAGCACCTGCCCGGCGTCGTGCGCGTGCACGCCGTCGATGACGAAGGACACCGCACCGCCGCGGTCCACCGGCACGTCCGGGCCGATGATCCGCACGCCGGGGATCTCCTTGAGCCCGGCCAGCGCCAGCTCGGTGAGGTGGTGCTCGTGCGCGGCCACCCGGTCCATGCCCAGTTCGGTGAGGTAGTCCACCGCCGCGCCCAGCCCGATCACCTGCGAGGTCATCGGCACCCCTGCCTCGAACCGCTGCGGCGGCGGGGCGTAGGTGGAGCCCTCCATCTTGACCAGCTCGATCATCGAGCCGCCGGTGATGAAGGGGGGCATCGCGGAAAGAAGCTCGTGCCGTCCGTAGAGCACACCCACTCCGGACGGCCCGAGCATCTTGTGTCCGGAGAAGACCGCGAAATCCACTCCGAGCGCCTCGAAGTCAACCGGGGCGTGCGGCACCGACTGGCAGGCGTCCAGCACGGTGAACGCGCCGACCGCCCGTGCCCGCTCCACCAGGGACCGCACCGGGTTGACCGTGCCCAACACGTTGGACTGGTGCGCGAACGCGACCACCTTCGTGTTGTCGTTGATCAGTTCGTCCACGTTGGACAGATCGAGCCTGCCGTCCGGGGTGACCCCGAACCAGCGCAACGTCGCGCCGGTGCGCCGGCAGAGTTCCTGCCACGGCACCAGGTTCGCGTGGTGTTCCATCTCGGTCACCAGGATCTCGTGACCGGGACCCACCTGGAACCGGGACGCGAGGTCGCCCGCGGTGGCCGCGTTGCTCATCGCGTAGGCCACCAGGTTGACGCCCTCGGTGGCGTTCTTGGTGAACACCACCTCGTCCGCGCCGACGCCGATGAACGCGGCGATCTTGGCCCGCGCCTCCTCATAGGCGTCGGTGGCCTCCTCGGCCAGCTGGTGCGCGCCGCGGTGCACGGCGGCGTTGCTGGTCTCCAGGAAGTGCCGTTCCGCGTCCAGCACCTGGCGCGGACGTTGGGAGGTGGCTCCCGAGTCGAGATAGACCAGCCGTTTGCCGTCGCGCACGGTCCGGCCCAGGATGGGGAAGTCGGCCCGGATGGCGGCGACGTCCAAAGGTGCGGCAACAGTGGTCACAGGGAGCCGCCTCCTTTCGCTGTCCGCATGTGGTGGTGGGTGCTTCTCAGTACGGGAAACCGTTGCCGATCAAGGGAAATTCCCTCAGACGGCAGCGGCCTCCGGCTTGCCCGCGTAGCGGACGTAGCCCTCGTTCTCCAGGCGCTCGGCCAGTTCCGCGCCGCCGGACTCGACGATGCGGCCACCGGCGAAGACGTGCACGAAGTCGGGGGCGATGTGCTTGAGGATCCGGGTGTAGTGGGTGATCAGCAGCACGCCCACCTCGCCGTCGGCCTTGTAGCGGTTGACGCCCTCGGACACCACGCGCAGCGCGTCGACGTCCAGACCGGAGTCGGTCTCGTCCAGCACCGCGATCTTCGGCTTGAGCAGCGCCAGCTGCAGGATCTCGTGGCGCTTCTTCTCACCGCCGGAGAAGCCCTCGTTCACCGAACGCTCGGCGAAGGTCGGGTCGATGTCCAGGTCGGTCATGGCCGCCTTGACCTCCTTGACCCAGTGGCGCACGGCCGGAGCCTCGCCACGGACCGCGGTGGCCGCGGTGCGGAGGAAGTTGGACATGGACACGCCCGGCACCTCCACCGGGTACTGCATGGCGAGGAACAGGCCCGCGCGGGCCCGCTCGTCCACGCTCAGCTCCAGCACGTCCTCACCGTCGAGCAGCACCGAGCCGCTGGTGATCGCGTACTTGGGGTGCCCGGCGATGGCGTAGGCCAGGGTGGACTTGCCGGAGCCGTTGGGCCCCATGATCGCGTGGGTCTCACCGGCCTTCACGGTGAGGTTGACACCCTTGAGGATCTCCTTGTTCCCCTCATTGGTGATGACCTCTGCGTGCAGGTCCTTGATCTCCAGAGTAGCCATGGTCTGTCGTTTCTCCTGGTGAAAGCAGTCAGCGGTTCGTGGGGGTGGCCGGGTCCACGTAGACCTCGCCCTCGCGCACGCTCACCGCGTACACGTCGATCGGTTCGCTGGCCGGCGGGGTCAGCGGCTCGCCGGTGCACAGGTCGAAACCCGCACCGTGCAGCCAACACTCGATGGCGCCGTCACTGACCTCGCCACCGTCGCTCAGGGTGACCTCGGCGTGCGAGCAGACATCACGCAGCGCGTGCACCCGCTCGCCGAGGCGGACGAGCACGACCGGCGTGCCGTCCACCTCGGTGCCGTGCGGTTTGCCCTCGGCCAGTTCGGCCAGCGGGCACACCCTGAACTCGGTCATGCGCCGACCGCCTCGAGTTCTGCCTCGATGGCGGCCTCGAGGCGCTCGCGGACCTCGGGCACGGTGATCTTGGCGAGGATCTCGCTGAAGAACCCGCGCACCACCAGTCGCCGAGCCTGCTCGACCGGGATGCCCCGCGCCTGGAGGTAGAACAGCTGCTCGTCGTCGAAGCGGCCGGTCGCCGACGCGTGACCCGCGCCCTCGATCTCGCCGGTCTCGATCTCCAGGTTCGGCACCGAGTCGGCGCGGGCGCCGTCGGTGAGCAGCAGGTTGCGGTTCAGCTCGTAGGTGTTGGTGGCCTCAGCGGTCGCCCGGATCAGCACGTCGCCGATCCACACCGTGTGCGCGCCCTCGCCCTGCAGCGCGCCCTTGTAGACCACGTTGGACCGGCAGTGCGAGGCCGAGTGGTCGACGAAGAGCCGGTGCTCCAGGTGCTGGCCGGCGTCGGCGAAGTAGACGCCGAGCATCTCCGCGTCGCCGCCGGGACCGTCGTAGGTCACCGTCGGGGACAGCCGGACCAGGTCGCCGCCCAGGGTCACCGCGGTGTGCCGCAGCACGGCGTCCCGGCCGAGCTTGGCGTGGTGGCTGGCCACGTGCACCGCGTCGTCGGCCCAGTCCTGCACCGAGACCACGGTCAGCTTGGCGCCGTCACCGACGACGATCTCCACGTTCTCCGCGTAGGCGCCGGAGCCGCGGTAGTCCAGCACCACGATGCCCTCGGCGAAAGCCTCGGCGCGCAGCTGGATGTGCCCGTACGCGGTCTTGTCCAGACCCGCTCCGGTCACCGTCACGATGGTCGCCGCGGTGGCCTTGGTGTCCTTCGGGAAGGTCACCAGGGTCGCCGACGGGTAGGAGCACCACGCCTGCGCGGCAACGCGGTCGGCTGGCACGCCGGCCACGCCGAGCCGGGTGTCCCCGCGCTCGATGGTCTCCACGTTCACCTCGGGCGCGGCGCTGACCTCGACCGCGGTGGTCCCGCTGGCCGGGGCCGAACCGTCGTGCAGGTTGCGCAGCCGCTTGAGCGGGGTGAACCGCCACAGCTCCTCGCGCCCGGTGGGCACCTCGAACTCGGTGACGTCGAACGAGGAGAACCACTCCGCGCGGGAGGCGTCCGGAACAACCGCACCCGCGCCGTGCGAGTGCGGCTTCACCCCTTCAACAATCGCAGTCATCAGCCGACTGCCCCTTCCATCTGCAGCTCGATCAGGCGGTTCAGTTCGAGGGCGTACTCCATCGGCAGCTCGCGCGCGATGGGCTCGACGAACCCGCGCACGACCATCGCCATGGCCTCGTCCTCGGTCAGGCCGCGCGACATCAGGTAGAAAAGCTGGTCCTCGCTGACCTTGGACACCGTGGCCTCGTGCCCCATCGACACGTCGTCCTCGCGGACGTCGACGTAGGGGTAGGTGTCCGAGCGGCTGATCTGGTCGACCAGCAGCGCGTCGCACTTCACGGTGGAGGCCGAGTGGTGCGCGCCCTTGTTGACCCGGACCAGGCCGCGGTAGGAGGTGCGGCCGCCGCCACGGGCCACCGACTTCGACACGATGGTCGAGGAGGTGTACGGGGCGAGGTGGGTCATCTTGGCGCCGGCGTCCTGGTGCTGGCCCTCGCCGGCGAAGGCGATGGAGAGCACCTCGCCCTTGGCGTGCGGGCCCATCAGCATGACGGCCGGGTACTTCATGGTCACCTTGGAACCGATGTTGCCGTCGATCCACTCCATGGTCGCGCCCTCTTCGGCCTTGGCGCGCTTGGTGACCAGGTTGTAGACGTTGTTCGACCAGTTCTGGATCGTCGTGTAGCGGCAGCGGCCGCCCTTCTTCACGATGATCTCCACGACCGCGGAGTGCAGCGAGTCGGAGGAGTAGATCGGGGCGGTGCAGCCCTCGACGTAGTGCACGTAGGCACCCTCGTCGACGATGATCAGCGTCCGCTCGAACTGGCCCATGTTCTCGGTGTTGATCCGGAAGTAGGCCTGCAGCGGGATGTCGACCTTGACACCCTTGGGCACGTAGATGAACGAGCCACCCGACCACACGGCGCCGTTGAGCGCGGAGAACTTGTTGTCCCCGTGCGGGATCACCGAGCCGTAGTACTCCATGAACAGCTCAGGGTGTTCCTTGAGCGCGGTGTCGGTGTCCAGGAAGATGACGCCCTGCTCCTCCAGGTCCTCGCGGATCTGGTGGTAGACGACCTCGGACTCGTACTGCGCGGCGACACCGGCGACCAGGCGCTGCTTCTCCGCCTCCGGGATGCCCAGGCGGTCGTAGGTGTTCTTGATGTCCTCGGGCAGGTCCTCCCAGCTGGTGGCCTGCTTCTCCGTGGAGCGCACGAAGTACTTGATCGAGTCGAAGTTGATCCCGGTGAGGTCGGCGCCCCAGTGCGGCATCGGCTTGCGCTCGAACAGCTTGAGGCCCTTGAGCCGGGACTCCAGCATCCACTCGGGCTCGCCCTTGCGCGCGGAGATGTCGCGGACGACGTCCTCGCTCAGGCCACGTCGAGCGGTCTCGCCGGCCGTGTCCGAGTCGGCCCAGCCGTACTCGTAACGACCAAGGGTGGCGAGCGTCTCCTCCTGGGTCATGGGCTCCGTGGTGGGACGCTGCTCGGCAGCGGCAGTCATGCGGGCTCCCCTCCGTCCGGGATCCGTGCGGTCTGGCCCGGCACCGGTTTCTCGGCCGGTTCCGGACGCGTGGTGGTGGTGCCCGCCGTCGGCGGGACCGGGTCGTTCTGGGAAACCGCCACGGGGATCAGCGGCAGGTGCGTGGTGCACACCGCGTCACCCCTGGCGATGGTCGCCAGGCGCTGCACATGAGATCCGAGCAGCTCGGCGAAGGCCGTTGTCTCGGCCTCGCAGAGCTGTGGGAACTCGGCAGCGACGTGCGCGACCGGGCAGTGGTGCTGGCAGAGCTGCTCACCATGGCCGACGCGCCGCGTCGAGGCAGCGTAGCCTTCGCTGCTCAGCGCCTGCGCGAGGGCCTCGGCCCGTTGCACCGGGTCGGAAACGGACAGCACGCTCGCCCGGTGCCGGTCCACCAATGTGGCGACCCGGCGCTCGGCGAAGGCGCGTACCGCCTCCTCCCCGCCGCATTCGGCGAGGTAACGCAGCGCGGCCACGGCGAGGTCGTCGTAGGCGTGCCCGAACTGGGCGCGACCACTCTCGGTGAGCAGGAAAAGCTTGGCCGGGCGGCCTCGTCCCCTCGGCTGGAGCCGGGAGGCCTCCCTGGTGCTCACTTCCTTGTCGGCCAGCAGCGCGTCCAGGTGCCTGCGCACCGCGGCCGGGCTGAGGCCGAGTTCCTCGGCAACGCTCGCGGCGGTCATCGGCCCCTGCTCCAGCAGCAGCCGGGCGACCGCCTGCCGGGTACGCCCATCAGCGCGTTCAGCCTCCACGACTGATCGCTGGGGGGTCCCGGTGTTTTTCACAACACAAGTGTTGCTTATTTACTCGCGAGCGGCAAAGGCGGGGTCCGGGGAGGTGACCCGACTCACCCCCGATGCCTACGCACTACCCTTCCTGACGTGGCGTCCGGCGAGGTAGGCAGTGGTGTCAGTGGATCTGTGGTGGAAGGGCGACCGGCAGAACTAGGCCGGTCCAGCCACGGCCGTCCGGCCGGGCTGAACGAGGCCGAGCAACGGCAGCTCGACCTGGTGCGCCGCTTCGGCACGCTCGGCTCACTGCTGATGGCGGTCGGCGCGATCGGCGCCGGCGCCTCCCCGGTGGTCAACCCGTTCCAGGACTTCCCGGTGCTCAACCTGTTCATCCGGGTGGGCACGGTGTCCATGGCCGCGGTCTACACCGGCATGGGCCTGCTGATCGTGTCCTGGCTGTGGCTGGGCCGTTTCGCCAGCCCGGGGCGGCCGCGGCTGGTCTCGCGCTCGCAGATGGACCGCACGCTGATGATGTGGCTGGTCCCGCTCAGCCTGTCGCTGCCGATGTTCAGCCGGGACGTCTACAGCTACCTGGCCATCGGCGAGATGGCCGCCCGCGGCTTCGACCCGTACACCCAGGGGCCGGCGGAGACCCTCGGCGTGGACCACCCGCTGACCAGGGGCGTGCCCAACATCTGGCGGGACACGCCCTCGCCGTACGGGCAGGTCGGGCTGGCCATCGGCCGCGGTATCGCCTCGCTGGTCGGCGACCACCTGATGGTCGGCATCCTGTTGCACCGGCTGCTCGCGCTGGCAGGCATCGCGATGATCGTGTGGGCGCTGCCCCGGCTGGCCCGCCGGTTCGGGGTGCCGCCGGTGGCCGCGCTCTGGCTGGGCGCCGCCAACCCGCTGGTGCTGTTCCACCTGGTCAGCGGGGTGCACAACGAGGCGCTGGCGATCGGCCTGATGCTGGCGGGCTTCGAGCTGGCGCTGTCCCGCTCGGTCATCCTGGGCACTGTGATCATCACCACCGCGGCACTGGTGAAACTGCCCGCGGTGCTCGCGCTGGGCTTCCTGGGCGCGGTGCTGGCCCGCCGGATGGGCGGGGACATCCGCGACCTGCTCCGGATCACGGTCAAACTGGTGATCGTCTTCGCCCTCACCCTGGCGGCCTGGCGGCTGCTCACCGGCCTGGATTTCGGCTGGATAGGCGCGCTGGACGTGCCCAACATCGTCAAGACGTTCAAGTCCCCGACCACCGCGCTGGGCATGGCCGCCGGCGGTATCGGCATCCTGCTCGGCGTCGGCAACCACATGGACTCGGCCATCCTGATCGGCCGCGGCCTCGGCTACGTGATCATCGCGGTGATCTGCGTCGCGCTGCTCTGGATCGCCTTCCGCACCAGGGTGCCCGGCCGCAACCCGCTCACCGCGCTGGGCATCGCGCTGGGCTGCGTGCTGCTGCTGGGCGCGGTGGTGCACCCCTGGTACATGATCTGGGCCGCCATCCCGCTGGCCGCGGCGACCAACTCACGCCGGTTCCGCACCGCCGCGATCGTGCTCAGCATCGTGCTCGCGGTGCCGGACCCGCCGCCCGGCATGACGTATGAGGGTCGCGCCTACGTCATCCCGCTGTCGGTGGCGGCGGGCCTGATCGCCTGCGCCCTGCTGGTCTGGGCGGTGCGCAAACACATGCCCGAACCCAACAACGGCAAGAAGCGTGTCCTGTTCTGAAGCCCGCCGTCCGGGTGACCCCGCTCTCGGCCTACCCTTGGCTCTCGTGCGCCCGGATCTCGACGACCCAGCAGTGGCGATCACCGGGCTGGTCAAGCGGTACGGCTCGACGGTCGCCGTCGCCGGCCTGAACCTGACCGTCCAGCGTGGCCAGGTACTGGCCCTGCTCGGCCCCAACGGCGCGGGCAAGACCACCACCATCGAACTGTGCGAGGGCTTCCTGCGCCCGGACGCGGGCAGGGTGCGGGTGCTCGGCCTGGACCCGGCCGCCGAGGCCGACCGGCTGCGCCCACGCATCGGCGTGATGCCCCAGGGCGGCGGCGCCTACCCGTCGGTCCGCGCCGACGAGATGCTCCGCCTGGTCGCCGCCTGCGCCGCGGAGCCGCTGGACGTGGAATGGCTGCTGGACGTGCTCGGCCTGGCCGAGTCCCGCCGCACCCCGTTCAAGCGCCTCTCCGGCGGCCAGCAGCAGCGCCTCGCGCTGGCCTGCGCCATCGTCGGCCGCCCCGAACTGGTCTTCCTGGACGAACCCACCGCGGGCATGGACCCGCAGGCCCGCCGCCTGGTCTGGGAACTCATCGGCGCCCTGCGCGCCGACGGCGTCACCGTGCTGCTGACCACCCACCTGATGGACGAGGCGGAGAGCCTGGCCGACCGGGTCGCCATCGTCGACCACGGCCGGGTGGTCGCCGAGGGCACGCCTGCCGAACTGACCAGTGGTGAACCAGACCACCAGCAGCTGCGTTTCCGTTCATTGCCGGGGTTGAACCTGGCACTGCTGACCGCGGCCCTGCCCGAGGGCTGCCGGACCAGCGAACCCCGTCCCGGCGACTACCTGGTGGAGGGCCACATCGATCCGCAGGTGGTGTCCACGGTGACCTCGTGGTGCGCACAACACGGGGTGCTGGCGCATGAGCTGTCGGTGGCCCGCCGCAGCCTGGAGGACGTCTTCCTCGACCTGACCGGACGGGACCTGCGCTCATGACCGCCACCATCCGCTTCGCCCCCGGCACCTTCCGCCCCAACCCCCAGCCCGGCGCCCCGCTGCGCATGCTGGCCGCCCAGGCAGGCACCGAGCTGCGCCTGCACCTGCGGCACGGCGAACAGGTCCTGCTCACCCTGCTCATCCCGATCGCCCTGCTGGTGGGCCTGGCCCTGCTGCCGATCCTCCCGCTGCCCGAACCCCGCCTGGACGTCATCGCCCCCAGGATCATCGCCCTGGCCGTCATGTCCTCCGCCTTCACCGGCCAGGCCATCGCCCTGGGCTTCGACCGCCGCTACGGCGTGGTCAAACGCCTGGCCGCCACCGGCGTCCCCCGCTGGATGCTGCTGGCAGGCAGAATCCTCGCCGTCCTGGGCGTGGTCGCGGTGCAACTGGTGCTGATCACCGTCGTGGCCGTCGCCCTCGGCTGGCGCCCGGCTCTCCCCGGCCTGCTCCCGGCCCTGCTCCTGGTCATCCTCGGCGCCCTGACCTTCGCCGCCCTTGGCGTCCTGCTGGGCGGAGCCCTCCGAGCCGACATCGTCCTGGCCCTGGCCAACATCATCTGGTTCGCCCTGCTCCTGGGCGGCGGCGTGGCCCTGCCCACGGCCCAACTCCCCGGCGCCTGGGCCGACATCGCGGCCTACCTCCCCACCGCGGCCCTGGCCGACGGCCTGCACACGGTGACCGCCACCGGCTCCTGGCCCGGCGCCCACCCCATCCTGGTCCTGCTGGGCTGGGGAGCGGCGGCCACCGCCCTGGCCTGCCGCACCACCAAACTGAGCTGACGCCCCACAGCCAAACCAGCCCAGCCCCACTGGCCCTGGCGAACCAGCGAACCAGCCCGTCCCACCTCACCGGGGGCTGGCCGACCACCGCCCCTCCCCGGTGCTGCACCACCGCGCCGCCTGCGCCGCCTCAGCCCACCCGACCGCCGCGAAACACCGTCACCGCAACGGAATCCCCTGCCCCCGCTCGCTCTCCGGCCGCGGCCCGAAGATCCGCCGCTCCCCCTCGGCGATGGCGACGTCGTTGATGCTGGCCTCCCGTCGCCGCATGTACCCCTGTTCGTCGAACTCCCAGTTCTCGTTGCCGTAGCTGCGCCACCACTGCCCGTCGGCGTCCCGCCACTCGTACTGGAAACGCACCGCGATCCGGTCGCCGCCGAAGGTCCACAAGTCCTTCCGCAACGCGTAGTCCTGTTCCCGCTCCCACTTCCGGGTCAGGAACTCCTCGATCTCCGCCCGCCCCGTGACGAACTCCGACCGGTTGCGCCACACCGAGTCCGGCGTGTACGCCGCCGCGACCCGAGCGGGTTCCCTGGTGTTCCAGGCATCCTCGGCGGCCTGCACCTTCTGCCGGGCGCTGGCCTCGTCGAATGGGGGAACCGGTGCACGCGTCATCGAACACTCCCAACACTTCTAACGGATGAATCATGTTTCTGACGTTAGAACCCAACCATGAACTTCTAACGGACACAACCCACTGCTACCGTGAGAACGTGATACTTCCCGGTGAGCCGCTCCCGGTACACCTGATGAACACCATCTGGGCTGACCGCACCGGCGTCCACGACACCCTGGCCACCCTGGACTCACTCCGCGGCTGGCTCTCTGCCGTACACGACGACGCCACAGCCCAACGGATCACCGAGAACGATATCCCCCACTTCCACGCCCTGCGCGCCGCCCTGCGCCGCCTCGCGGCCCACCGCACCGAGGACCCCCGAGCCCGAGCCACCGCCAGCCCACTCACCCCGGCCCAGGCCGTGGCCGCCGTCAACCGAGCCATCACCCAGTCCCCCACCAGCCCCCAGCTGACCCTGACCGGCCACACCCTGGGCAGCACCACCACCAGCAAGGGCAGCACCACCGCGCGCACCCTGGCCACCATCGCCACCCAGGCCATCCCGGTGCTCACCACAGCACCCCTGCAGGCCTGCCTGGCCCCCGCCTGCGTCGTCTACTTCAGCAAGGACCACCCCCGCCGCGAGTGGTGCTCCACCACCTGCGGCAACCGAGCCAGAGCCGCCCGCCACTACAACCGCCACAAACCAACCCCCTGACCCCCGCTTCGCTCCTCACCCCACCACCGCGGCGGGCGCACCAGCCCACTCCCGCAGCGCTCCCTCCCACCCGGCACCCGATTCCGCCCGCCCGCCACCCGTTTCCTCCCGCGACACCCAGGCCACGTGCCCATCCGGCCGCACGAGCACCGCGCGCACCCCGGCAAGCGCCGGATGCCCGCCCGGCACTGGATGTTCGCCTGGCACCGGCCCCTCGGATCGCACCGGCCCATCGGCCCGCACCCGCACCCCGCGCACCCGATCCGCCCACCCCGCGACCTCCCCGTCCCCGGCGAAGTCCAGCAGCACGAACCGCCCGTCCCGCACCAGCTCGTACACCCGGCGACCGGCCCCCACCACGACATCCGGCATCCGGGCGCCCACCAACGGATCCGCCGCCGCCCCGTACCGCGTGTCCAGCGCCGAGACCCGTCCCGCCAGCCGGACATTGACCTCCTCGATCCCGAGCAGTTCGTCCAGCATCGCCCGCAACGCCCCCACCGGCCGCCGGTACTCCGGCATCAACATCAGTTCCAGTAGCAGCGTCTGGGCCATCGTGTTGTCCACGACCTGCTGCCCCACCGGATGCCGCTCGACGTGATAGCTGTCGAGCAACCCCGCCGGCGCCCAGCCCTTGACCTCGGCGGCCAGCTTCCAGCCCAGGTTCATCGCGTCCTGCAGGCCGACATTGAGCCCCTGCCCCGCTGCCGGGAAGTGGATGTGCGCGGCGTCCCCGGCCACCAGGACCCGCCCGTTGCGGTACCGGTCGGCGAGCCGGGTGGCGTTGCCGAACCTGGACAGCCAGCGCGGTTCGGCCACGCCTAGGGTGGACCCGGTCGCTCGCCGCAACGCGGCCAGGAACTCCGCCTCGGACACCGGTTCGGACACCGGGACCCGCATCCGTTCGGCATCCGGCAGCACAAACCTGGTCACCCCGTCACCCAGCGGCGCGGCCAGCACTCCGTGTTCGCCCGCGCGCCGCACCGCCTCCGGCCCTACCACCGCGAAGTCGGCGAGCATCGCCGAGAAGGTGCTGTCACTGCCAGGGAATCCGATGCCGCCCGCCTGCCGCACCACGCTCCGCCCACCGTCGCAACCCACGACGAACCCGGCCCGCACGAGGTAGTCCCCGTCCGGCCCCCGCACCTCGACCGCCACCCCGTCGGCGTCCTGCCGCAGGCCGGTGACCGCATGTCCGCGCCGCGGTCGCACGCCGAGTTCCGCGGCCCGTTCCGCGAGCAACTCCTCGGTGTGCGACTGGGCGAGGAACAGGGAGTAAGGGTGCGGCGAGTCCAGGCCGGCGAAGTTGAGCCCGGTGGGCAATCCGGCGAAGTGCCAGCCCGGCACCGGCCGCCCGCGAGCCAGGAACCCCTCCGCGATGCCCCGCAGGTCCATCAGCTCCACGCTGCGCGGATGCAGGCTCAACGCCCGCGAATCCCGTTGCGACGCCTCCCGGCGTTCCAGCACCAGCACCCGGACCCCGGCCAGCGCCAGCTCACCGGCCAGCATCAACCCGGTCGGGCCCGCCCCGGCCACCACGACATCGACGTTCACGAGCACACCTCCGCAGCAATTTCTGAACAACGTTCATTTAACTGTTGCTAGTGTGCTCCGCCATGACCGGTCCGTCAAACACCGCCCCGGCCCGCAAACCGCGCGGCCGCCCACCGCGGATCGATCAGGAGCGGGCCGTGGCCACCGCGCTGGCGGTACTGGACGCCGAGGGCCTGGACGCGCTGACCATGCGCCGCCTGGCCGCCGCGCTGGACGTGCAGGTCGGCACCCTCTACGGCTATTTCGCGGACAAGCCGGCCCTGCTCACCGCGATGGCCGAGCGCATGCTGCACGGCTGCGCAGAGCCCTGGCCGACCGGCCCGGACTGGCAGGCCCAGGTCACCGAACTCGCCCGCCGCATGCGCCTGGCACTGCTGCGGCACCGTGACGGCGCGCGGGTCTACGCCGGCACCAGGACCACCGGCCCCAACACCCTGGGCTTCGCCGACACCTTCGTCGGCGTGCTGACCGCGGCGGGTTTCACGGCGGAGGACGCGGTGCGAGCCTCTTTCACCGTCATCCGCTTCGTCATCGGCCACACCCTGGAGGAGCAGGCGGGTGACGACCGACTGGCCGCCGACGTCGAATCCCTGCACCGGGCCCTGGCCACCGAGGACTACCCCCGGCTGACCGCGGCAGCACACATGATCACCAGCGCGGACTTCGAGGGCTACTTCGAGTTCGGCGTCCGCGCCCTGGTCGCCGGGCTCGGCGAACTGCCCCGGAATCCCTGACAGCACAACGCATCCAGCTCGCCACGAACCCTCAGCGAAGGCGCCGGGCACTGGTCCGGGTGGCCCGGTCAGGCCACCACGGGCCTCCGGTGTGGGTGACGGCCATCCACACGGGACAGACCCGGGGCCTCGGCGTACTGCGCCTCGATCAGGTCCCACAACCGGTACAGCACGCCGCCGAGATGACCGCGGTGTCGTAGCGGCGTGCTGATCTGCTCCTCATCCCGGTCGTGCCGGGTCTAGACGAGCGGAGCGCGCACAGTCCGGACCGCCACCACCTGCTCATCGCAGCATCTCCGCGTCCGCACACACGTTGACCACCATGCCGCCCCGCCGACGGTGACGACACACCATCTCCAGCGCATAGTTGCCGATCCGGCGCTCGGCCAGCCCCGCCGCAACCCCACTAGGCCCACCGCCAGGTCTCGTGGTGACACCGCGGGCCAGCGCGTATCGCCCACACCGGTTGCCGTTCGGCGGTCACCAGGTCCGCGTAATCGACCACAGAGGACAGCCTGCAGGGGAGTTCGAAGGTCGCCACGGAGTGGAAGCCCTCAGCCGGTCCTGCCAAGACAGGCAGGTACAACTACTTCAGACGGCTTTCACCGCAAGGGTTTGCGAGCGCGGAAGCGGAATGACCGGCCGGGTACCGCGGTCAGCCAGATGTCGGTGAAGCCGGCGGTCCGAAGCCGTGGTGCCAGCGTGTCCGGGTTGACCGGGACGTAGGTGTCGTACAGGTGGACGAGCCGGAAGCCCAGGCTGGGCACGCCGTCCATCCCGGCGAAGGTCCCGCCCGGTCGCAGCACCCGGAATGCCTCGGCGAACAGCCGGTCCTGCAACGCCACCGACGGCACGTGGTGCAGCATGGTGAAGCTGCCGACCCCGGTGAAGCTGTTGTCCGGCAACGGAATCGCCGTTCCGTCACCCTCGACCACGTTCACCCGCCCACTCAGCCGCGCCTGCAGCCCGCGGGCCAGCTCAGGATCGATCTCCACCGCGGTCAGCCGGGGTGTCCTGGTGGCCAGCGCCACGGTGGTCGCGCCGTAGCCGGGACCGATCTCGAGTACGTCGGCGCCCAGATCGACGCCGTCCAGTGCCCACGGGATCATGTCGCGGGCCACCTTCCGAGCCCACCGGTCCGAACGGCACAACCAACGGTGGCACAGGTTCATCGGCATGGTTCCGACCCTAGAAACCGCCACCGATGTCCGCTACGAGCTAGCCTGACAACCGATGTCGCCATCCGGACAGGCCGCGGGGCCGCAAGCCCTGCCGCTGCTCGTGCCCACCTCGGGCGCGGTGCTGGTCGGCAGCTTCGAGCTGCGGCTGGGCACCCGCTTCGACTGGCACCTGCACCCGGTCCACCAACTCGCCTGGGCGGCCACCGGAGTCCTGGCGGTGACCACACCGGATGGCACCTGGGTGCTGCCGACCAACCGCGCGCTCTGGCTGCCCGCCGGGATCGGCCACAGCACCGCCGCGATCGGCAGCGCGGTCATGCGCAGCCTCTACCTGGACCCGGCCGTGTGCCCACCGGGCTGGGCGACACGGTGGTCGAGGCCGACAGTGGTCGCCGCCTCGCCACTGCTACGCGAGCTGATCCCCTATCTGGGTCAGGAAGCCCTGGCCCCGCAGGCCAGGGCACGGGCCGAGGCGGTGGTGTTCGACCTGCTGGAGCCGCTGCCGGTGACCACCCTGGCGGTACCCAGCCCACGCGATCCGCGGACCAGGGCCATCGCCGTGGCCCTGGCCGCCGATCCGGCCGACCCGCGGACCCTGCGGGACTGGGGCCGCCAGGTCGGCGCCAGTGAACGGACCCTGGCCCGGCTGTTCCGGGCGGAGACCGGCCTGCCCTTCGGCCGGTGGCGCACCCAGTTGCGGATCCAGGCCGCGCTTCCGTTGCTGGCACACGGAAGCGCGGTGTCCGCAGTGGCCAGACGCATCGGCTACGAGAGCGTCAGCGCCTTCGTGGCGGCCTTCCGGGCCGCGGTCGGCCTGCCACCCGGCCAGTACTTCGGCCGGGTCACGGAATGACCCGCCGCTTGCGCATCTCTGTGAAGATGTCAAAGAACATGTGCTCGGTCTGCACGTAGCGGTGGAACCCGAACCGGCGTGCCTTCGACCCGTCGGCGAACATGTCGTAGTCCCACGAGAACACGAAGTCCCCGAAGGCCCATGAGGACACCTCGCGGTAGCTGTGGCCGGCCAGACCGTGTGCCTTGGTCATCCGGTCCCACAACGTTTCCTTGTCCGCCATCACCGTTTCCAGCGACATCTGCAGCGGCGGCGCGACCGGCAGCTCGAAGAACTCGGCGATCTTCGGCCACAGCTCGCTCCACCTGAACAGATCACCGTTGTTGATGTTGAACGCCTGGTTGGCACACGCCGGATCCGTTGCCGCCCACACGGTTGCCTCGGCCAGCAACCCCGCGTCGGTCATCTCCAGCAGCGCGTCGTAGGCGCCCGGCTTGCCGGGGAAACGCAGTGGCAGACCGAGTTCCTTGGAGATCGAGGCGTACACCGCGATCACCATGGCCAGGTTCAACGGGTTGCCGAGACCGAATCCGGCGACCACCGACGGGCGGATGGCCGACCAGGTCCAGCTCTTGCCAACCTGTCGCCGAACCAGGAAATCCTGCTGGTCCACGTTGAACTCCGGCGGCATGTGGCCGGCGTCGTCCTCGCGGGCCGGGGTCTTGAACGGACCGAGGTGCGCGCCGTAGACCTTGTAGCCCTGCATGAGGCTGATGTGCGCGAGACCGGTCGCGACCGGCTCGATCGCCTCAACGACGTTGACCAGCATGGCCAGGTTCGGTGCCACCAGTTCCGCCCAGCTCGGCCGGTCCTGGTAGGCGGCGTAGAAGACGTGCGTCACCGAGTCGAGCCCGGCCAGCTTCTCGCGTGTGTCCACCGGATCCAGCAGATCAACCGCGAGGTAGCGCAGCCGCTCCCGATCGGAGCCGCCCCGCCGGGACAGCCCGATGACCTCCCAATCTCCCAGTCCGAGCAGGTGCTCGACCAGGTTGCCGCCGATGACGCCGTTGGCTCCGACGACCAGTGCGACCTTCCCCAGTGTGCTCATAGGACGATCTTCAGGTCAGTCCGGCGATGAGTCCAACGCTTACTGCTCATGCCCGCCATAACCGGCGCTCATGCCACGTGCAGGCCGTCCAGCAACACCGCCAGCAGCCGGCGCCACGCGTCCGGCTCGGAGCTCTTGGTGGCCAGCACGATCGGCCCGAAGGAGAGGACGAACAACCCGATGTCACCGGCGCTGACATCGGCCCGCAGCGAACCTTCCCGGTGAGCGCGTTCGACCAGGTCACCCAGAGACTGCCGCAGATGCGACTGGCACGCCTCGACCGCGGACTCCTCCACCGCCAAGCCGTCCAGGAACGCCCGGTTGGCGGCCATCAGCTCGACGGTGTGCTCGATAAGGGCACGAAGTCCCTGCCACGCACCGGCTGAGCCACGAGCAGCGGCGGCACGCTGCTCCCACTCCACGATCTTCGCCTCCAACGCCGCCTCGACCAGCGACTTCTTGGTGCTGAAATGCCGATACAGAGTGCCCATGCCCACATCAGCCAGCCGGGCGATCTCACGAACATCCACCTCGAGCCCACGGTCCCGGAACGCCTCGGTGGCCGCGTCGAGGATCTGGGCCCGGTTCCGCGCCGCGTCGGCCCGTAGTGGCTTGGCTCTCGCACTGTCCGCCGCACTCATGACTCCATTCTAGTCAGCAACTGGAACGTCTGCTCCGCCTCTGCTACGTTGACTATACGGAGCAACCGCTCCTCTTGCAAACGAGAGGTGGACATGGGCACCACAGTGATCTCCGGCGGCACCGACGGCCTGGGCAGGGCGCTGGCAGCGCACCAGCTCCGAGCAGGTGAGACAGTCGTGGTGATCGGTCGGGACGCGGGCAAGTTCAGGACGCTGGCAGCCATCGCGCCCGGCCGCGCACACTTCGTCCAGGCCGACCTGCGCCTGGTGCAGGAGAACGACCGGGTCGCCACCCACATCGCCGAGCGGCATCCGCGGATCGACACCCTGTTCCTCGCGGCCGCGCACGTGGTCCGCGGCCGCAACCTGACCACCGAAGGCATCGAGCACAACCTGGCGCTCTACGCCCTGAGCCGCCACGTCCTGGCCGACGCGCTACTCCCCCAGCTGAGTGCGGCCACCCGCCCGGTGATCATCAACACCGCGGTCCCCGGCGCACCCAGGACCGCGATCCGCTGGGACGATCTCACCCTGGCCGGCGCGTACAGCTGGCGTACCGCCAATCACCAGAGTCGTCGCGCCAACGAACTCTCCGGCCTGGCGCTCACCAAGGCCGAGCCGAGGCTGAAGTACGTCCTCTACAACCCGTTGTTCGTGCGCAGCAGCCTCTCCGGCGACCTCTCCCCCGCCCATCGGGCGCTCACCCGGGTCCTGTTCCGACTGGCTCCCACCCCGGAGCAGGCGCTCACCCCGATCCTGGCCCTGCTGACCGATCCACCGGCCGGCCGATTGTCGGCCTACACCAAGAAGAAGCGATTACCCCTCGAGATCACGCCGGAGGACCACGCCGAGGCCCTCCGGTGGACGGAACTGACCACGCGACTTCGCGCCGGGCTCTGAGGTGCGAGGCGCACAAGGAAGGGAGACAACGACGAGCACATGTGCGGCGGGTTCCTGAACGACACTGGCCGTGTTCCACCTAGAGAACCTTGGGAGGCAACGTCATTCGAGCCTGACCCGATCGTCACCCCGGCGGGCGACCGAATGGAGGCAGGGCAGTGGTTACCGTGGATGACCTGGCGTGGTGGCGATCCTGGCGGGATCGCCAGGTGCATGCCTTCATTGTCAGGGGGCTTGATCCGCGGCGGCCGCCTGCCGAGTTGACCGCTCTGTGCGGGCATCGCGCACCGACGACCGTGGTGGAGCCGCGGAGCGTGGGGATGCCTTGCGTCCTGTGTATCGCACGGGCGCCAGTGGGTGAGAATCCCTGATCGCACGGGGGTTTTCTCCACCTGCCCACGCGGTGCCTGGGACCCCTGACTCCGTGCGGCTCGCGGAGCAGAGTTCCAGGTATGACACAGACGCTGGTCGACTCGCGGGTCGCACCCACTGCCGTCCGGTACTCCGCCGCGTTGTGGTTTGCCGCGGTGGGCGCCGGGGTGGTCGAGACCGTGCTCGGTGTGCTCGAGCACTCGCCGACGCTTGACGAAGCTCTTGCGCCGGTGGGGATTCGGGTTGTGGTGACGGCGATTCTGGTGCCGCTCATCCTGGCCTTCCGCCAGGGGCGGGGCTGGGCGCGGATCGCGTTGGCCCTGTTGCTGGGGGTGGCGGGAACGCTGTCGCTGGTGGTGGAGCTGATCTCGTGGCTGGCCGAGGGCAACGATCCGGTGGCGCTGTTCGCCGGGACCGACACCGGGTTCCTGGTGTTCGCGGTGGTGCGGGCGTTGCACATCGCGGCGGTGTTCGGGGCGCTCGCGTTGATGTTCACACCGAATGCCAACGGGTGGTTCCGGCGACGCTGAGGGCTAGGTGGCCTGAACAGGTTACGTAGCCCGGCGACAGGTGCTGGGGCGGGGCGGCCTACCATCATGGGCCGTGGCTGCTACCTCCGCCGAACCCTCCACCGACGCCGGCGTGCCCGCGTCGAGGCCGTCGCACAAGCTGACCAGGGGTGTCCTGGTGACGAACCTGGTGTTGCAGGTCGTCATCGCGGTCACCGGGTCGGTGGTGCGGGTCACCGGGTCTGGGTTGGGATGCCCTACTTGGCCCAACTGCTTCCCCGGCAGCCTGGTGCCGATCGAGCACCCCGAGTTCGCCTGGTTCCACCAGTGGATCGAGTTCGGGAACCGACTGCTCAGCGGGGTGGTCGGGATGGTCGCGCTGGCCTGCTTCGTGCTGGCCTGGCTGCACCGGCCGCGGCGGCGGCGACTGACCCGGCTGGCCGCCTACACCCTGGCGGGCACCATCAGTCAGGGCGTGATCGGCGGGATCACCGTGCTGGCCGGGCTGGTGTGGTGGACGGTGGCCGGGCACTTCCTGGTCTCGATGGTGCTGGTGTGGGTGGCCGTGCTGCTGGTTCGGTCGCAGTGGGAGACCGACGCGCCGGTGCGACCGCTGATCCCGGGTGCGCTGCGGCAGTTGCTGGTGGTCAGCACGGTGGTGCTGATCGGGGTGCTGGTGGTGGGCACCATGCTCACCGGGGCCGGTCCGCACGCGGGTGATGCCGCGACCGCCCGGCTGAACGCCTCGGTGTCCGGCTTGGCGCAGGCGCACGCTGACCTGTTGTTCCTCTTCCTCGGACTGTTGATCGCGTTCGCGTTCGCGTTGCGGGCGGTGTCGGCGCCGAGCGGGGTGTGGCGGGCGTACTGGTGGCTGATCGCCGTGGTGCTCGCACAGGGATCGGTGGGCATGGTCCAGTACCTCACGGGCGTGCCGGAGGTACTGGTGATCTTCCACGTGCTCGGGGCGGCGCTGGTGACGGTGGGGATGGCGAACATGTGGGCGGCGACCGGGGATCGCGGTCAGCGCGGTTTGGCGGCCGACCACTTGGCGGGGAGTTCGGCGACCTCGGTGGCCAGCCAGCGGTAGTAGGCGTCCACGGTGCGCAGCCGCTGCGCGCGGTCGCCCTGTCCACTGAGCAGACGCAGGCCCTCGTGGGTCAGTTCGTTGACCGCGGCGACGGCCTCCAGGCGGCGGAGCATGACCTCGGCCCACGCCTCGGCGCGAACCTCGTAGACGGCGGCCTCGCGGCCCCGGCGGGTGGTCTTGCTGACCAGGCCACGGGCCATGAGCAAGCGGACGTTGGTGCTCACCGAGCCACTGCTGGCGGACAGCGCGGCCGACAGTTCGGCGGCGGTGCGCTCCGGCGGGTCGCAGATCAGCAGGAAGCCCAGGATCCGGCCGGCGATGAGGGGCATGCCCTCCTGGGCTTCGAACCTGGCCGCGAACGATTCGATCCAATCGGACGGCTGGCGACCACCGGTACGGCTGACGTCGGACACCGCGGACCTCCGCATCTCTTTCAGTTGGAACTGAAGAGATGGTAGCAATGGAGGCGCCTGGGTGTGCGGAACTGATCGCAGGAACATTGGCCGGATGGCGCGAGGGCGGCTGACGGCGACAGAGGTGGCCGTTGACGACGTGCGACGGGCTGCGGTCGGGGTGGGTGGCCGAGGGCCTCGGGGAGGGACCACGGTCGGAGCGGGGGACAGAGGCGGAGTGGTGAACGAGGTCGGGGACGAGGCGGGGGCCGGGCTGGCCGGGCAGGGGGCGAGGGGCGAGGGGTGAAGGCGAGGTTGAGCCGGAGCCGGGCCGGGGCCGAGCTGGAGCCGGGCCGGGCCGGGCCGGGGCGGGGCGAGGCGGGGCGGGGCGAGGCGGGGCGAGGCGAGGCGGGGCGAGGCGAGGCGAGGCGGGGCGGGGCGGGGCGGGGCGGGGCCGAGGTTGAGCCGGGGCCGAAACGGGGACGGGACGGGGACGGGGACGAGGTTGGGGACGAGGTTGGGGACGAGGTTGGGGGTGAGGTTGGGGGTGAGGTTGGGGGCGGGGGCGAGGTTGGTGGGGACGGGCGGGCACGGGGCTGGGGGCGGAGGACGGGGCCGGGGCCGAGGGACGGCGGGCCGGATGGCTGAGACTCCTGGGGCCGAGGGCGAGGATCAGCAACGCGCGGCCGGGGCCTGGGCGGGGACCGCGGCTGCGGGGCGGCGATGACGGGGCTTCGGGGCGATTGCGGGGCGGCTGCGGGCGGCCAGGCGGGGGCGAAGCAGGCGGGCGGGCGGCGAGGCAGGCAGGCGAGCGAGCAGGGCCGCGCTGGGGCAGGTGGGCCCGCGCCGGGGCAGGGCTGGGCGGACCACGACTGGCGGGCACGGCGGGCCCGGACCACAGCTGGGCGAGGCAGGGCAAGCGGGACCACGGCAGGGCGGGCGGGGCGGCGACCGCAGGTGGGATCAGTGGCCGAGGTGGGTGCTTGTGGGAGGACTGGGTGACCGCGGGAGAGGTGGGTGACCGCGGTCACGGGCTAGGAGGCCGGGGGCCGGGGGCCGGGGCTGGGGGCCGGGGGCCGGGGGCCGGGGGCCGGGGGCCGCGATGCTCGGCAGCGATGGCCGTTGGTGGCGCCGCAGTTGGTGAGGCCGTTGGCCAGTGGCCAATGGCGGCGGGCACGGTTGGCGGGTGGCGGCGACGCTGTGGCGGGTGGCGGGGATGTTGCGGCGATGGCGGGCGGCCGAAGGTGGGGGCCGCCGTCGCCGGTGGGGTGTGGGTGTGGGGTTAGCTTCGGGCTCGGGGGCCGGCCATCTTTTTGCGGTGGGCGGGGCCGATTTTGGTGGCGGCGATGGTTTCGCGGTCCCAGTCGTGGCCGTCGAGGCCTTCGACCTTGGCTACCAGGGCTTCGCCGGTGGCCATGTCGGGGACGATGACGTCGCCCAGGGCGCCGTCGTCGCCTACCAGGACTACTCGGACGCCGGCTCGGCCGATGTTCTCGACTACGGCTCGGGCGGACTTGCCGTGGGCAGCGACAAACGCGGTGGCGGCGGCGACCGCGGCCTTCGAAGGCTCACTCACCCGGGTCACTCTAGCTGGCCGGGGGGTGAAATCCGGCCGGTGGGAACACGTCCGTGACCGGTTCTGTTGGCAACAGTGACCGGGAAGATCACGCGAGAGGTGCGGGTTTCATGCGCGCAGTGCAGGTGCAGGCATACGGCGGGCCTGAGGTTCTGGTGGCGGCCGAGGTGGCTGATCCGGTGGCCGGTCCCGGGGAGTTGCTGGTCCGGGTGGCGGCCAGTGGGGTCAACTACATCGACACCTACCACCGGACCGGGGTGTATCCGGTGCCGTTGCCCTTCACGCCTGGTCTCGAGGGTGCGGGTGAGGTTGTCGCGGTGGGTGACGGGGTCACCGAGTTCGGGGTGGGGGCTCGGGTGGCCTGGGCCTCGGCCATCGGGTCTTATGCGGAGCTGGCCGCTGTTCCGGCCTCGGCTGTGGTGCCGGTGCCGGATGGGGTTGATCTGGTGGTGGCGGCGAGTTCGATGTTGCAGGGGATGACCGCGCACTACCTGACCACCTCCACCTACCCGGTGCAGGCCGGGGATGACGTGCTGGTGCACGCGGCGGCGGGGGGCATGGGGTTGCTGCTCACCCAGTTCGTCAAGGCCAAGGGTGGGCGGGTGATCGGGACCGTGTCCACCGACGAGAAGGAGAAGCTGGCGCGGGAGGCCGGGGCGGACGAGATCATCCGGTACACCGAGGCCGATGTGGCCGAGCAGGCCCGTGCGCTGACCGGTGGGCGTGGCGTGGCCGTGGTGTACGACGGGGTGGGGGCCACGACCTTCGACGCCAGTCTGGCCAGTCTGCGGCCGCGGGGGGTGCTCGCCCTCTACGGCGCGGCCAGCGGGCAGGTTCCGCCGGTTGACCTGCAGCGACTCAACCAGGCCGGGTCGGTCTACGTCACCCGGCCCAGCCTCGGGCACTACACCGCCAACCGCGAGGAACTGCTGTGGCGGGCCGCCGAGGTGCTCTCGGGGGTGGCGGACGGATCGCTGACCATCCGGGTCGGCGCGCGGTACGCGCTCAGCGAGGCCCGGCAGGCGCACGAGGACCTGCAGGGGCGGCGGACCACCGGGAAGGTGCTGTTGGTGGGCTGAGGACGGACTGTCGGCCGAGCACCGGTTGCTCGTGGGCTGACGAGAGCGAGCGCAGCGCCCCCTGGTCCTGGTGGACCGGGGGGCGTTGTCGTCCGCTTCACAGTCTGAAACTTTGCACGTTGTGAAGTTTTCTGGTTCCTTGGTCTTGTGACCACCATCGACCGGCCGCTGGGACTGCGGGAGCGGAAGCGGCAGGAGACCCATCGCACGATCGCGCTGACCGCGTTGCGGCTGATCGCCGAGCGCGGGCTGGAGCACGTGACGGTCGAGGACATCGCCACCGAGGTCGGCGTCTCCTCCCGCACGTTCTTCAACTACTTCGGCTCCAAAGAGGACGCGCTGTCCACCGCCTACCCCGACCACCGGCACCGGATCGATCGCCTGGCGGAGCGGCTGGAGGAGGCGCCGCCTGGACCGGATCCGCTGGCGGGGCTGATGGCGATCGCCCGGTCCGACCTGGAGCGGATCGACGCCGACCGGGACGAGTGGTTGCTGCGGATGACCGTGTTCACCGACAACCCGCAGCTGCTGGCGCGCACCGCGGTGCTGGAGTCCGCCGGGGAGCAGCAGATGACCGAGGCCATCGCGCGCTGGTGCGGGCTGCCAGCCGACGACCAGTACCCGGCGCTGGTGCTCTACACCTTCGGCGCCGCGGTGCGCTCGGCCATGCGCCGCTGGTACGCCGTTGACGGCGCCGAATCCATGGTCGACCTGGTCGAGGCCGCCTGCGCCGCGCTGAGCGCCGGCCTCCCCCTGCCCGCCGACGCGACGCCGCGCGGCTGACCACCTGACCGATTTCCACTGGGAGCTGAGGAAGAACCGATGACTACAACCGCGGCGGCGCCGGAGCAGGCGTCCGTGGCGCCGAACAAGAGCGTGGTGCTGCAAGCGCTGTCCGGCCTGATGATGGGCATGTTCGTCGCGATCCTGGCCTCGACCGTGGTGGCCAACGCCTTACCCCGGATCATCTCCGAACTGGGTGGCTCGCAGGCCAGCTACACCTGGGTGGTGACCACCGAACTGCTGGCCATGACCGCCACGGTTCCGTTGTGGGGCAAGCTTTCCGACCTCTACAGCAAGAAGCTGCTGATCCAGCTCTCCCTCGGCCTGTTCGTGATCGGCTCGCTGGTGGCCGGGTTCGCCGACAGCATGGGTGTGCTCATCGCCAGCCGGATCGCGCAGGGCATCGGCGCCGGTGGGCTCACCGCGCTGGCACAGGTGATCATGGCCGCGATCCTGTCGCCGCGGGAACTCGGCCGCTACTCCGGGCTGTTCGGCGGGGTGTTCATGGTCGGCACGGTGGCCGGCCCGCTGATCGGCGGCGTGCTGGTGGACACCTCCTGGCTGGGCTGGCGCTGGTGCTTCTTCATCGGCGTGCCGCTGGCCGTGGCCGCGATCATCCTGTTGCAGCGCACGCTGAACCTGCCGGTGGCCCGGCGCAAGGTCAAGATCGACTACCTGGGCGCGTTCCTGATCACCGCGGGCGTCTCGCTCACCCTGGTGTGGTCCTCGCTGGTGGGCAAGCAGTTCGAGTGGATGTCCGGGGCCACCCTCGGCCTGCTCGGCGGCGGGCTGCTGATCCTGGCGCTGGCGGTGTTCGTGGAATCGCGGGCGGCCGAGCCGATCGTGCCGCTGACCATCTTCCGCAACCGCACCGTCACGCTGACCACGGTGGCCAGTTTCCTGGTCGGCGTGTCCATGTTCGGCGGCACCGTGTTCCTCTCCCAGTACTTCCAGCTCGCGCTGGGACACACGCCGACGGTGGCCGGGCTGCTCAGCCTGCCGATGATCGTGGGCATGCTGGTCTCCTCCACCATCGCCGGTCAGCGGATCAGCAAAACCGGGCGGTGGAAGCACTTCCTGGTCGCCGGGGCCGTCCTGATGACGGTCGGCCTGGCGCTGCTGGGCACCATCGACGCGCACACCAGCCTGGTGCTGTTGGGCGCCTACATGGTGCTGCTCGGGGTCGGCATGGGCATGCTGATGCAGAACCTGGTGCTGGCCGCGCAGAACGACGTGCCTGCCAAGGACCTGGGCACCGCCACCTCGGTGCTGTCCTTCTTCCGCAGCCTGGGCGGCACCATCGGGGTCAGCGCGCTGGGCGCGGTGCTGGCCAGCAACGTGGCGGGCAAACTCGGCACGGCTACGACCGGTGGCGGCGGCGGGGAGTCGGTGCCGAACCTGGCGCACCTGAGCGACCAGGCCCGGCTGGCGGTGCAGGAGGCGTACGGGTCGGCCACCGGTGAGCTGTTCCTGATCTCCGCGCCGATCGCGTTGCTGGTGGTCGTGGCGGTGGTGTTCCTGCGGGCGATCCCGTTGAAGACGCAGAGCGGGATGGACCGGCTGGCGGAGGAATCCGCGGCCTGACAAGACGACTGTGGCGGTCCCGCGAGGTGCGGGACCGCCACAGTCGTTTCAGCACAACGGGATCAGGCGTCGGCCTTCTTCGCGCGCTTGGGCTTGGCCTCGGATTTGGCGTCGGACTTGGCCGCTGCCTTGGGCTCCGGCTTGGCTTCGGCCTTCGCCTCTGCCTTCGACTCGGCCTTGGCGGCGGGCTTCGCCTCCGCGGACTTCGCGGCGGGCTTGGGCTCGTCCTTGGCTTCCGGCTTGGCCTCGGCGGGCTTCGACTCCGTCTTGGGCTTGGTCGCGGTCCGCTTGGCGGCGGACTTGACGACCTTGGACAGGCCCTTGAGCGTGACGTCGTAGATCTCGTCCGGGTCCAGCCTGCGCAGTTCCTCGGCCAGGCAGTCCCGCACCTCGCGCCGCTGCAACGCGACCCGGCGTTCGGGCTGTCCGGCCTGGGTGAGCGCGCCGACCTTGCCGTCGGGGCGTTCGAGTTCGACCCGGCCGGTGCGGCGTTCCAGCACGACCGAGCAGATGCCCTGGCCGTCCTGGGACTTGGCCCGCTCCACCGGGATCTTCAGGCTGGAGGCCAGCCAGGCCGCCAGCAGCTCGGTGGACGGCGAATCCCCGGCGCCCGCGACGGTGGCCGCGGTGACCTTCTCATACGGCGGCAGGTCCAGTGCCGCGGCGAGCACGGCCCGCCAGGTGGTCAGCCGGGTCCAGGCCAGGTCGGTGTCGCCCGCGGTGTAGGACTTGCGGCGCTGTTCCAGGGCCTTGATCGGGTGGCGCTCGGCGGCGGAGTCGGTGATCCGGCGCTGGGCGAGTTTGCCGATCGGGTCCTGGGCCGGGATGGCCGGGGCGGCCGAGGGCCACCAGGCGACCACCGGCGCGTCGGGCAGGAGCAGCGGGATGGTGCAGCTGGCCCCTTCCTCGGCGAGCGCGCCGTAGAGGCGCAGCACGATGACCTCGCTGGCCCCGGCGTCGCCGCCGACCCTGATCTGCGCGTCCAGCCGCGGCGCGGCCTTGCGGGCGCCGCGGGCCAGCACGATCACCCGGCAGGGGTGTTCGCGGCTGGCGTCGTTGGCCGCGTCGATGGCCTCCTCGGTGCTCTCCCCGTCGTCGGTGACGATGACGAGGGTGAGCACCCGGCCCAGCGCGACCGCGCCGCCCTGCTCACGCAGGTCGACCAGCTTCTTGTTGACCGCCGAGGTGGTGGTGGAGGGCAGGTCGATGATCACGGTCGCCTCCAGTGACGTCCGGTGCGGGCCATCATCTCGTCGGCCGACTCCGGGCCCCAGGTGCCCGCCTGGTACGGCTCGGGCCTGCCCTGACCGGCCCAGAACTTCAGCACTGGTTCGAGGATCTCCCACGAGGTCTCGACCTCGTCGTTGACCGGGAACAGCGAGGGCTCGCCGAGCAGCACGTCCAGCAGCAGCCGCTCGTAGGCCTCGGGGCTGGACTCGGTGAAGGCGTGGCCGTAGCCGAAGTCCATGGTCACGTCGCGGATCTGCATCGAGGTGCCCGGCACCTTGGAGCCGAACCGCATGGTGATGCCCTCATCCGGCTGGACCCGGATGACCAGCGCGTTCTGCCCCAGTTCCTCGGTGGAGGTGGAGTCGAACGGCAGGTGCGGGGCGCGCTTGAACACCACGGCGATCTCGGTGACGCGGCGGCCCAGTCGCTTGCCGGTGCGCAGGTACCACGGCACCCCGGCCCAGCGGCGGTTCTTGACCTCCACGGTCATCGCCGCGTAGGTCTCGGTGATCGAGTCCTCGGCGAAGCCGCCCTCTTCGAGCAGGCCGGGGACCTTCTGGCCGCCCTGCCAGCCGCCGACGTACTGCCCGCGCGCGGTGGTCTCGGCCAGGGGGGCCATCGGCGCGGTGGCGGCGAGGACCTTGGCCTTCTCCGCGCGCAGGTCCTTGGGCGCGAAGGAGCTGGGCTCCTCCATCGCGGTCAGGGCGAGCAGCTGGAGGAGGTGGTTCTGGATGACGTCACGGGCGGCGCCGATGCCGTCGTAGTACCCGGCGCGACCGCCGAGGCCGATGTCCTCGGCCATGGTGATCTGCACGTGGTCGACGTAGTTGGCGTTCCAGATCGGCTCGAACAACTGGTTCGCGAAGCGCAAAGCCATGATGTTCTGCACGGTCTCCTTGCCGAGGTAGTGGTCGATGCGGAACACCGACTCCTCGGGGAAGACCTCGTTGACGATCTTGTTGAGCTGCCGTGCGCTGGCCAGGTCGTGGCCGAACGGCTTCTCGATGACCACTCGCCGCCACTGGTCCGGCTCGGGCGCGGACAGCCCGGAGCGGGCCAGCTGCTTGCAGACCGTGGGGAACGCGCCGGGCGGGATGGACAGGTAGAAGGCGTGGTTGCCGCCGGTCCCCCGCTGTTCGTCGAGTTCCTTGATGGTCCCGGCGAGCCGGTCGAAGGACTCGTCGTCGTCGAAGGTGCCCTGCACGAACCGGCAGCCCTCGGCGAGCTGGTCCCACACGGACTGGCGGAACGGGGTCCGCGCGTGCTGCTTGACCGCCTCGTAGACGACCTGCTCGAAGTCCTGGTTGGCCCAGTCGCGGCGGGCGAACCCGGTGAGTGCGAAGCCGGGCGGCAGCAGGCCGCGGTTGGCCAGGTCGTAGATGGCGGGCATGAGCTTCTTGCGGGAGAGGTCACCGGTGACGCCGAAGATGACCAGGCCGCAGGGCCCGGCGATCCGCGGGAGTCGCTTGTCCCGCGGATCGCGAAGCGGGTTCTGCCACTGTCGGCTCATTCACCGACCTCCTGTACGGCCTTGACGACCTGCGCCAGACCCGCGGCCCGGTCGGTCAGGTGCAGGCGCAGCACCGGACGGTCGTGCCCGGCGAGCACCGAGCCGTCGCCCAGCGCCTGCGCGAGCTGGAGCACGCTGAGCGTGTACGGACGGTCCGGCACCTCGAGGTCCTGCTCGTTGGCGCCGGTGAGCTGCAGGAAGGCCCCGTTCTGGTGGCCGCCCTTGTGGTACTGCCCGGTGGAGTGCAGGAACCGGGGGCCCCAGCCGAAGGTGGTCTGCACCCCGGTGACCACGGCCAGCACCGGGCGCAGCACCACGGCGGAGGCGTCGTCGAGGCGGTCCAGGTAGGCCTGCACCGACAGGTAGCCGTGCTGGGGCAGCGCGGCGACCAGCGCGCGCACCGCGTCGGCGACGGTGGCCGCCTCGGCGGGCAGCCAGTCACCGCTGGCGTGCACCTCCACCGCACCATCCACAAAGGACGGCGTGGCCGGCGCGGAGGCAGGCGCGTCCAGCAGCGCGCGGGCCGCCTTCTTCGCCGCTTCCACGTCGGGCTGGTCGAACGGGTTGATGCCGAGCACCCGGCCGGCCACCGCGGTGGCGTACTCCCACAGCAGGAACAGCCCGCCGAGCGGTCCGGACGTGGTGAGCTGCGCGTTCGGCGTGCCGGGGGCGATGCCCACGGTGGTGGCGTCCTCGCCCGCGTCGGCGAAACCGGCCGCGTCGGGGCTTTCCACCGCCACCGGCAGCAGGCCGGTGCCGTTCTTGCCGGTGGACTCGGCCACCAGCTGCTCGGCCCAGTCGCCGAAGCCCTTGATGCCGGAGCCGGTGTCGGTGAGGACCACCTTCTCCGCGCCGCGGGCGTGCGCCGCGCCGAACGCGGCGGCCAGCCGCAGCGCCGGGTTGTCCGCGCTGTCCTGGGACAGCACGGTCGCCGCCGCGGCCGCGTCGTCGAGCAGTCCGCCGATGTCCGCGCCCGCGAGACCGGCCGGGACGAGCCCGAACGCGGTCAGCGCGGAGTAGCGGCCGCCGACGTGCGGGTCGGCCAGGAACACCTTGCGGTAGCCCTCGTCGGCCGACAGCTGCTGGAACGGCGAGCCGGGGTCGGTGACCACGACGATCCGCCGGGCGGCCTCGATGCCGTTGGCCGCGAAGGCCTTGGCGAAGATCCGCCGGTGGCTGTCGGTCTCCACGGTGCCGCCGGACTTGGACGACACCACCAGCACGGTGCGGGTGAGGTCACCGGCGAGCGCGTCGGCGACCTGACCCGGATCGGTGGTGTCGAGCACGACCAGGCGGACACCGGCGGTCTCGCAGATGACCTCGGGCGCGAGCGAGGAACCGCCCATGCCCGCGAGGACCACCCGGTCCACGCCCTCGGCGTGCAGTTCGGCGCGCAGCGCGAGGATCTCGGCGACCAGTGGCCGGGAGGTCTCGTGCAGCGTGGTCCAGGACAGCCGGATCGACGACTCGGGCTCGGCCTCCGGGCCCCACAGGGTGGGGTCCTGCGCGGTGAGCTTGCTCGCCACCTGCTCCTCGGCGAGCTGGGCCGCCAGCGGTTCGGCTTCCGCGTTCAGTCCACTGTGGACGATCTCAACCGAGATCTGCTCGGTCATGTGTGGTCTCAGCCCTTCGCGCGTGCGAGCTGGTCGGTGACGGTCTGCAGCAGTTCTTCCCAGGACTTCTCGAACTTCTCCACGCCCTCGCGCTCCAGCACGGCGTAGACGTCGTCCACGTCGATGCCGGCCTCGGCGAGCGCGTCGAAGAGTTCCTGGGCCTGCTCGGCGGTGCCGCGCACGGTGTCGCCGATGATCTGCCCGTGGTCCTCGACGGCGAAGAGGGTCTTCTCCGGCATGGTGTTGACCACGTTCGGCGCGACCAGCTGGTCCACGTACTGGGTGTCGGAGTAGTTCGGGTCCTTCACCCCGGTGGAGGCCCAGAGCGGCCGCTGCGGGCGGGCCCCGTTCTGCTCCAGCCGCTGCCAGCGTTCGGAGCCGAAGACGTCCTCGTAGGCGGCGTAGGCGAGCCGGGCGTTGGCGATGGCGGCCTGGCCGCGCAGTGCCTGCGCCTCGGGGGTGCCCGCGGCTTCCAGGCGCTTGTCGATCTCGGAGTCGACCCTGGAGACGAAGAAGGAGGCGACCGAGGCGATGGTGGACAGGTCGTGGCCGTTGGCCTTGGCCTGCTCCAGCCCGGCCAGGTAGGCGTCCATCACGTCGAGGTAGCGGGCCACCGAGAAGATCAGCGTGACGTTGACGCTGACGCCCTCGGCCAGGGCCTTGGTGATGGCGGGCAGACCCTCGACGGTGGCCGGGATCTTGACCATCAGGTTGGGCCGGTCCACGGTCTTCCACAGGTCGAGCGCCTCGGCGGTGGTGCGCTCGGTGTCGTGTGCCAGCCGCGGGTCGACCTCGATGGAGACCCGGCCGTCCACGCCGTCGCTGCCGCTGTAGACGCCGCGGAAGACGTCACAGGCGTTGCGCACGTCGGTGGTGGTCAGCTCGCGCACGGTCTGGTCAAGGCTGGCGCCGCGGGCGGCCAGCTCGCCGACCTGCTCGTCGTAGGCGCTGCCCTTGGACAGCGCGCCGGCGAAGATGGTCGGGTTGGTGGTCACGCCCACCACGTGCTGGTTCTCGATCAGCGAGACCAGGTTGCCCGAGGTCAGGCGGTCCCTGGACAGGTCGTCGAGCCAGATGGAGACGCCGGCCTCGCTCAGCGCGGCCAGGGGGTTCGTGCCGGTCACTTGTTTCCCTCCACTCGCGCGATGCTGCGCTGCGCCGCGGCGACCACGGCGTCATCGGTCAGGCCGAACTCGCGGTACAGCGTCTGGTAGTCCGCCGACGCGCCGAAGTGCTCGATCGAGACGATCTCCCCGGCGTCCCCGGCGAAGCGGTGCCACGGCTGGGCGATACCGGCCTCGACCACGACCCGCGCCTTGACCGCGGGCGGGATCACCTGGTCGCGGTAGCTCTGCTCCTGCTGGTCGAACCACTCGACACACGGCATGGACACCACACGAGCGGGAACGCCGGCGTCCTGCAGGATCTTCCGCGCGGCGACCGCGATCTGCACCTCGGAGCCAGTGGCGATCAACACAACCTTCGCCTCGCCGCCCTCGGCCTCGGCCAGCACGTAGCCGCCCTTGGCCACGCCCTCGGCGTCGGTGCCTTCGAGGGTGGGCACGTTCTGCCGGGTCAGCGCCAGGCCGACCGGGCCGGAGCGCTTCTCCAGGGTGGCCTTCCAGGCCGCCGCGGTCTCGTTCGCGTCCGCCGGGCGCAGCACCGCGACGCCGGGGATGGCGCGCAGCGCGGCGAGGTGCTCGATCGGCTGGTGGGTCGGGCCGTCCTCGCCGAGGCCGATGGAGTCGTGCGTCCACACGTAGGTCACCGGCAGGCTCATGATCGAGGCGAGCCGGACCGCGGGGCGCATGTAGTCGCTGAAGACCAGGAAGGTGCCGCCGTAGGGCAGCGTCGGGCCGTGCAGCGCGATGCCGTTGAGGATGGACCCCATGGCGTGCTCGCGGATGCCGAAGTGCAGCGTCCGGCCGTACGGGGTGGCCTTCCACTCCTTGGTGGCGGTGCTGGCCGGGCCGAAGGAGTCGGCGCCCTTGATGGTGGTGTTGTTGCTCTCGGCCAGGTCGGCGGAGCCGCCCCACAGCTCGGGCAGCACCTCGCCGATGGCGGAGAGGGTGTCGCCGGAGGCCTTGCGGGTGGCCACGCCCTTGGCGTCCACCGGCCAGCTGGGCAGCTTGGCGGCCCAGCCCTCGGGCAGCTCGCGGCGGGTCAGCCGGTCGAAGAGCGCCTTGCGCTCGGGGTTGGCCGCGGCCCAGGCGTCGAAGCCCTTGAGCCATTCGGCCTTGGCGGCCTCGCCGCGCTTGACGACCTCGCGGGCGTGCGACAGGACGTCGTCGTCGACCTGGAAGTCCTGCTCCGGGTCGAAGCCGAGGATCTCCTTGACCTTGCCGACCTCCTCGGCGCCCAGCGCGGAGCCGTGGATCTTGCCGGTGTTCTGCTTGGTCGGCGCGGGGAAGCCGATGATGGTGCGCAGCACGATGATCGACGGCTTGCCGGTCTCGGCCTTGGCCGCGTCCAGGGCGGCCGTGAGACCCGCCACGTTCTCGCCGCCGAACACGGTCTGCACGTGCCAGCCGTAGGCCTCGTAGCGCTTGGCCACGTCCTCCGACAGGGCGATCGCGGTGTCGTCCTCGATGCTGATCTGGTTGTCGTCGTAGATCAGCACCAGGTTGCCGAGCTGCTGGTGACCGGCGATCGAGGAGGCCTCGGAGGTGACGCCCTCCTCGATGTCGCCGTCGGAGGCGATCACGTAGATGTGGTGGTCGAACGGGCTCTGTCCCGGTGCGGCCTCCGGGTCGAACAGGCCGCGCTCGCGGCGGGCGGCCATCGCCATGCCGACCGCGGAGGCCAGGCCCTGGCCGAGCGGGCCGGTGGTGATCTCCACGCCCTTGGTGTGCCGGTACTCCGGGTGGCCGGGCGTGAGCGAGCCCCAGGTGCGCAGCGCCTTGAGGTCGTCCAGGGTGAGGCCGTAGCCGGAGAGGTAGAGCTGGACGTACAGGGTGAGGCTGGAGTGCCCGCAGGAGAGCACGAACCTGTCCCGGCCCGGCCAGTCCGGGTCGGCGGGGTCGTGCCGCATGGTCCGCTGGAACAGCGTGTACGCGGCGGGGGCCAGGCTCATCGCGGTGCCGGGGTGACCGTTGCCGACCTTCTGCACGGCGTCCGCGGCGAGTACCCGGGCCGTGTCGACCGCGCGCTTGTCCAGCTCGGTCCAGTCGGCAGGAAGGTGCGCGGTGGTCAACGCGGAAATGTTGACGGAGTCCTCTGAACCGGACACTTGACGCTGCTCCCAACTTGGTTGCCATAGCGGCGGAACCGGCGGACTGACCAGCCCCGAACCGTTGTTTTCCCTCTTTCGGCTCAGCCTAGTCCTTCCACCCCTGGCCCACCGGACTCGATCCAGTTGTTGGCGCGCCCGGACCCCCGTGCGCGCCCCGCTTAGGTAGCGCGGCTACCATCCGATGGGACCCGAAGCTGGGTCTCCCGAAGCTGACGAGGATCTACCCGGCCCGCCCCCACCCACCGATGCGGCCGGGCCGATGAGGAGCGAGATGCCGCCGGTGACCGTGGTCAAGAGGGTTCGATGAGCGCCACCCTCGACGCGCCGGCGCAGCGCTCCCTGGTCAGGTTCAAGGCGACGTTCGGGGCGTATGTGGCCCTGACCAAGCCGCGGATCATCGAGCTGCTGCTGGTGACCACCATCCCGGCCATGCTGCTGGCCCAGCGCGGCATCCCGAGCGTGTGGCTGGTGCTGACCACCCTGGTCGGCGGCACCATGGCCGCCGGCAGCGCGAACGCGCTCAACTGCGTGGCCGACGCGGACATCGACGCGGTGATGAAGCGCACCAAGGCCCGGCCGCTGGCCCGGCACGCGGTGCCCACCCGCAACGCGCTGATCTTCGGCATCGTGCTCGGCGTGGCCAGCTTCGCCTGGCTGTACGCCACCACGAACCTGCTCTCCGCGATCCTGGCGGTGGCGGCGATCCTGTTCTACGTGCTCGTCTACACGATGGTGCTCAAGCGCCGCACGGCGCAGAACATCGTGTGGGGCGGCGCGGCCGGGTGCATGCCGGTGGTGATCGGCTGGTCCGCGGTGACCAACTCGGTGGACTGGCCGGCCTTCGTCATGTTCGGCGTGATCTTCTTCTGGACCCCGCCGCACTTCTGGGCCCTGGCGATGAAGTTCAAGGACGACTACGCGGCGGCCGGGGTGCCGATGCTGCCGGTGGTGGCCACGCCGGTGCAGGTGGCCAAGCAGATCGTCATCTACTCCTGGGTGATGGTGGCCTGGTCGCTGCTGCTCGCGCCCGCCACCAGCTGGCTGTACACGGGTGCGGCGGTGCTCGCCGGGGCCTGGTTCCTGCTGCTGGCGCACCGGCTCTACAACGCGGTGCGCGACGGCGAGCCGGCCAACCCGATGAAGTTGTTCCACATGTCGAACACCTATCTGACCGCGGTGTTCGTGGTGCTGGCCGTGGACTCGGCCATCGGGCTGCCGGTGCTCGGCCTGCCGTTCTGAGTCTGAGCCCGCCCCGCCGGTCAGCCGGTGAGCTTGGCGAGCAGGGCGGTGCGGATCGCCGGGCGGGAGCCGAACAGCAGCAGGAACGTGGCCTCGCGGACCAGGCGCTGGGCGTCGGAGCCTGGCAGCAGTGACCTGCTGCCGTGGTGCACGGCACAGGCGTTCGCGGCCCGCAGCGCCAGCTCGGAGCCGACCGCGCGGGCCTGGGCGATGTCCTCGGGCGCGGCGGTGTGCAACTGCGTGCGGGCGGCCTCGAGTTGGACGGGCAGGGCACCTGCCGCGTCGCCCAGCAGGGTGATGGCGCGGCCCGCGATGCCCAGGGCGAGGGCCCCGTTGAACCGCTGGGACTCGGCGTCCCCGGTCAGGTACTCGGCCTGCGGGACGGTGTGCACGATCCGTTCCGCCGGTACGAAATGCCGGGTGAAGGTCAGGGTGACGGTCCGGCTGGCCCGCACGGCCAGCAGGTCCAGGGGCTCGACGGAGACCGTGTCGCTCGCCACGGCGTCGAGCAGTGCGAGGACCAGCACGTCCTGGGCGTCCCTCGCCGCGGTGTGCAGGGTGTCGATCATGTCCCAGCCGGACACCCAGGGCGCGCTGCCGTCGAAGAGGTAGCCGCCCTCGACCGGCTCGGCGCGCAGCAGCGGCGGGCCGGGGCGCACCGCCGCGCCCACCGCGACACCCGCCCGCGCCCGGCCGGCGATCAGGTCGTCGAGGTGTTTCTCGCGCAGCGGCTCGTTGGCCGAGCGGGCCAGGGTCATCACCGGGCCGTGGTGCTGCATCCAGACGAAGGTGGTGTTCAGGCAGCCGCCGGCCAGGGTCTCGACCAGGCGCAGCACCGACGGATAATCGGGTAGGTCCACTGTGGACAGTCCGTAGAACCCGTGCTCCGCCAACAGGTCCAGGTGACTCGCCGGTACCCGGTCGGCCGCGTCGACCCCGGCCGCGGCCGGGAACAGCACGGTGTCGGCGATCTCGGCCGCGGTGCGCAACGCCTCGCTCATGGTCTCCCCCGATATTCGGTTGCCCGGCCAGCGGGACCTCTGCTGTCCTGACGAGCCTAGAGCCGGCAGAAGGAGAGATCATGCGCCGCACGTTCGTGTTCCCCGAGGAAGGAAAGCCCCTCAACCCCAAGGACACGACACTTGTCGGCACGCACGATCAATCTGGGCATCCTGGCGCACGTCGACGCCGGTAAGACCAGCCTCACCGAGCGGCTGCTGCACGCCGCCGGGGTCATCGACCGGCTCGGCCGGGTCGACGACGGCGACACCCAGACCGACTCCCTGGCCCTGGAACGCCAGCGCGGGATCACCATCAAATCCGCGGTGGTCTCCTTCGCACTCGGCGACACCACGGTCAACCTGATCGACACCCCCGGTCACCCGGATTTCATCGCCGAGGTGGAGCGGGTGCTGTGCGTGCTCGACGGGGCCGTGCTGGTGGTCTCCGCGGTGGAGGGTGTGCAGGCGCAGACCCGGGTGCTGCTGCGGGCGCTGCGGCGGCTCGGCATCCCGACGCTGATCTTCGTGAACAAGGTCGACCGGCGCGGTGCGAGCCTGGACCGGGTGCTGCGGCAGATCACCGAGCGGCTCTCGCCCTCGGTGCTGGCCATGGGCTCGGCCGAACGGGCCGGTGGTCACGATGCCGGTTATGTGCCGTGGGCCGCGACCGATCCCGGGTTCCGGACCCGTCTGGTCGACCTGCTGGCCGGCCACGACGACACCCTCCTCGCCGACTACGTAACCGACCCGGACTCGGTGTCCGGTCAGCGGCTGCGCGCCGCACTGGTCAGCCAGACCCGGCAGGCCCTGGTGCACCCGGTGTACGCCGGATCCGCGGTCACTGGCGCCGGGGTGGACGCGCTGATCGAGGGCATCCGCGAGCTACTGCCCGCCGACCCCGGCGATCCGCACGCACCCACCGCCGGGACCGTGTTCAAGGTCGACCGCGGCCCGGCCGGGGAGAAACTGGCCTACGTGCGGCTGTTCGCCGGGACCATCCGGGTCCGGGAACGCCTGGACTTCGGCCGGGACCGGCAGGGCAAGGTCACCGGGATCAGCGTGTTCGACCAGGGCGCCGCCGTGCCCGCGGACTCGGTGCGCGCGGGCCGGATCGGGCTGCTGCGCGGCCTGGACGAGATCCGCATCGGCGACCCGGTCGGACGCCCGCACCCGCGCTCCGCGTCGCGGCCGCAGTTCGCCCCGCCCACCCTGGAAACCGTGGTGCTGCCGAGTGATCCGCGCGACCGGGGCGCGTTGCACCAGGCCCTCACCCGGCTCGCCGAGGCCGATCCGCTGATCAACCTGCGCCGGGACGAGACCCGCCAGGAGATCGCGGTCTCCCTCTACGGCGAGGTGCAGAAGGAGGTCATCGAGGCCACCCTGGCCGCCGAGTCCGGGCTCGCGGTGGAGTTCCGGGAGACCACCACGCTCTGCCTGGAAGGCGTGCGCGGCACCGGATCGGCCCTGGAGGTGATGGGTGCGGGCAACCCGTTCTTCGCCACCGTCGGCCTGCGGGTCGACCCAGGACCACCCGGTTCCGGACCGCGGTTCGGCTACGAGACCGAACTGGGCGCGCTGCCACTGGCCTTCTTCACCGCGATCGAGGACACCGTGCTGACCACCCTCGGCCAGGGGCTGCACGGCTGGCCGGTCACCGACTGCCTGGTCACGCTCACCCAGTCCGGGTTCTCCAGCGTGCACAGCACCGCGGGGGACTTCCGGTCGCTGACCCCGCTGGTGCTGATGGCCGCACTGCGCCAGGCCGGGACCGAGGTCCTCGAACCCCTGCACCGGTTCGAACTGGACCTCCCGGCCGACGCCCTCACCGCGGTCCGCCCGGCCCTGGCCCGCCTGGACGCGGTACCCGGCGAGACCACCCCCCACGGCGCCACCTACCGCCTGGCAGGCGAGCTTCCAGCGGCCAATGTCCATGCACTGCAACGACAACTCCCCGGCCTCACGCACGGCGAAGGCGTCCTGGACTGCGCCTTCGCCGGACACCGCCCGGTCCGCGGCCGGATCCCGGAACGGCCACGCACCGACCACAACCCCCTGGACCGCAAGGAGTACCTGCTACACCTACGCCGCCGAGTCTGACCAACCAGCCACCGTGTTGGCCGTTCTCGTACGGTGTGTTGGCCGTTGTGGACGGTGTGTTGGCCGGATGGCGTACCAGTTCGGCCAACACTGCGTACGACAACGGCCAACACGCCGCGCGGCATTGACCGCGGGGCCTTGGCCGAACGGCTGATCTTGCTGGCCGAACGGGCGAGGTGGGGGGCGGCCGCGGCGAACAGGCTGGACACGCCAAGTTCGCCGTAGGAAAGGGTTCCTGATGTCTGGCAGTTCCCGCCGGGCCGCCGCGCTGCTGCTCGTCACCGCCTCGGCGCTGACGATCGGCATCGCACCGGCCTCAGCCGCGCCCACCTTCACCCCCGGCTCCCCCGGCGTCGGGGACCGGCTGCTGCCGGGACTGGGCAACGGTGGTTACGACGCCGAGGAGTACACAGTGGACTTCCGGTTCGAGCCGGGCGTGACCACCATGGCCGGGCGCACCACGATGACCGCCAGGGCCACCCAGAACCTGTCGCGGTTCAACCTGGACTTCGCCGGGGGCGTGGTGCACAAGGTGCGGGTGGACGGGCGTCGCGCCGAGTTCCGCCTCGAGGGCGAGGAGCTGGTGATCACCCCGGCCCGGCCGGTGCGCGCGGGCCGGGGCTTCGCGGTCGAGGTCGAGTACACCGCCGACCGCGCCGCCAAGGTGCCCTCGCCGGTGGATGAGACCGCGGGCTGGAGCAAGCTCGCCGACGGCGGATTCGCGCTGTGGTCCCAGCCGGACCGGGCGCACATGTTCTTCCCGGTCAACGACCACCCCTCGGACAAGGCCCGGTTCACCTACCGGGTGGACGCGCCCGAGGGCTGGACCGTGCTGGCCAACGGCATCCGCACCGGCGAGCGCACCGCGGGCGGCCGGACCGTGGTCACCCACCGCACCGTGCACCCGATCACCAGCCAGGTCGCCCAGCTCGCCGTCGGCAAATTCGACCTGGTCACCGGCACCGGCCCGCACGGGCTGCCACTGCGCAGCGCGGTCACCACCGGCAAGGTGGAACAGGTGCGACCGGCGCTGGACCGGATCAGCGGGCACCTGGCCTGGCTGGAACAGCGCATCGGCCGCCCGTTCCCCCTGGAGACCTACGGCGTGCTCGGCCTGGACGGCAACCGGCCCATGCACACCGACGCCCTGGAGACCGCGACCCTGTCCACCTTCCTGACCAGGTCGCTCACCGAGCTGGAACAGACCGAACCGGTCATGGTGCACGAGGCCGCGCACCAGTGGTTCGGCAACTCGATCTCCTTCCGCTCCTACGAGGACGTGTGGCTCAGCGAGGGCTTCGCCACCTACTTCGGCCAGCTGTGGGAGCAGGAGCACGGCGGCACCTCCGTGCCGGACAGCCTGCGCCGGATCTACGGCGCCGACCAGGAGGCCAGGACCGCACTCGGTTCCATCGTGGTCTCCAACGAGCCCAAGGGGATCTTCGGACTGGCCAGGGCGGGCGGCGCGCTGGTGGTCTACGCACTGCGCCAGGCCGCGGGCGAACAGACCTTCCAGCGGATCCTGCAGGCCTTCCTGGACCGGCACCGGGACAGAACCGCCAGTACCGCGGACTTCGAGCGGGTGGTCACCGAGACCGCAGGCCCGGAGATCGCCGGGGTGCTGCGCGACTGGCTGCACAGCCCGACCACGCCGCCGATGCCGGGCCACCCGGACTGGAAACCGGGCAGCTGACCCGCCGATTTGTCTAGATTCTCCGCCGCCATTCGGCCGAATGTGTGCACTCGTGAATCACCCTGGTGTGCCGGTATTCGGAAGCGGTTTACTCCGAAGTGGTCCGCTACCGGGAGGCACATCGTGGCGAGTGATCCAACAATTCAGGACGCCAACCTCGGCAAGATTTTCGACGCGCTCGACGTCACCAAGGACGGGATCATCTCCGCCGCGGATTTCACCGCGCTGGCCGAGGGGGTGGTCGCCCAGCTCGTGCCCGACGCGGAGGAACACCGCAGGCAGGACATCACGACCTCGTTCCTCGGCTGGTGGGCCCAGATCGAACGGGACGCCGACGCCGACGGGGACGGCCAGGTCAGCAGGGAGGAGTTCATCACCGCCACCGAGGCGGGGCTGGCGGGTAATCCGGAATACCTCGACGAGGCATATGCCAAGCTCGCGGAAACGGTGTTCGAGGCGCTCGACCGCAATGGCGACGGCGAGATCAGCCGGGACGAGTACATCGCCCTGTACCTCTCGGCGGAGGTGAGCGCCGAGATCGCGGCCACGGCGTTCGAGCGAATCGATCAGAACGGCGACGGTGTCATCGACTACGCCGAGTTCCGGGCAGCCTTGCAGGAACTGTTCACCACTTCCGACTCCGCTGCCCCCGGGGCCGGACTGCTCGGCTGACCGCGCGCGGCGCGGAGACGACCCTGCCCTGGAGCGCGACCCTCCACGGGCGGGGTCGCCTGCTTGACTCGACCGGGTGGATCAGTACCTTCGGCGGCTGGGTAGCACCGCCCAGGGTTCCTAGGATCCCAGGTCATGCAGCTACGTCGCCGTTTCCGGGTCTCGCGCACCGGGGCCCTCGCGCTGGCCGCCGCGCTGTCGGTGTCCATGGCGGGCATGGCCAGCGCCGCACCGGCGGACTGGGGCGCGCCGGCCTCCCTCGCGCCGATCGACCCGCAGCAGTGGGAGAACCCCGCTGACATGACGTGGTCGGACTACAAGAAGCCGCCGGGCACCGACTGGGCGAACCCGGCGGTCAAGCCGACCAAGCGGATGTTCAAGGGCGCTCTCGTCCTCGTCGACTACCCGGACCAGGAGTTCGCGGTCACCCAGCCGCCGAAATCCACCGTGTTCGGCAACCCCACCAACCTGGCCAACAACATCCCGCGGGCCCAGGTGGCGCAGTTCTACCAGGACTTCCTCAACAAGCCCGGCAAGGTCAACAACGGGCACACCATCAACGAGTACTGGATGGAGGACTCCGGCGGGCGGTTCGGCGTCGACCTCAAGGCCTTCGGCGCGTACCGGCTGCCCGGCAAGTCCTACGAGTACGCGATGGAGTTCCAGGGCTCGGGCGCCTGCCCGGCCGGGTCCAGCTGCAACAAGGACCTGCGCACCGACGCGGGCGCGGCCTGGCGCAAGGACGTCGGCACCGAGGTGCCCAAGGGCTTCGACTTCGTCTTCTTCCTCTCCGCCGGTCAGGACGAGTCCGGGACCTGGCAGGAGTTCGGGCCGATGATGTTCGAGAAGAAGGAGGACGTGCCGGACTCCTTCGGTCCGCCCGACCCCAACCTGCCGAACTGGGCCAAGACCCGTTACGTGGAGTGGACCTCGTGGAAGGCCGCGGCCTCCATCTGGCCCAACGCCGGCGGCGGCTCCTCCACCCAGGCGGAAAGCTCCGGGCAGAGCGTGTACGCGCACGAGTTCAGCCACATCCTGGGCATCGGGGACAACTACAACAACCCCTTCGGCAACCCGCCGGTGCGCGCCTACAGCGGCCCGTGGGACATGCTCAGCCGCGGCACCTTCAACGGTCCGGGCGGCACGCACACCCGCTGGTTCATCCCGCCGATGGCCGGGGCGTCCATGGGCGCGCAGCACATGCTGCGCAACAAGATGAAGCTCGGCATCGTGGACGAGGCGAACGTGCTGCGGCTGGACCGGGGCACGCTGACCACCTCCGGGGTGGCGGTGGCCACGGTGACCGCCCGCTCGGTGCAGCCCGGTCCCACCGGACTGGCCGGGATCAACGTGGTCATGCCCGGCGGGGACAAGGCCCCGGCGTGCAGCCAGGCCCGTGATCCGCTCTGCGACGGCCGCGGCTACCAGAACTACACCCTGGAGGTCGTGGACCGGATGGGGTCGGACTCCTTCACCCCGGACAGCGGCGTGCTGCTGGCCAAGACGAAGAACGCCGACGCCGCCCCGTTCAAGTGGGTTGTCGACGCCAACCCGCAGGACATCAACCTGGTCGACTACTACAAGCCGGACGGCACCCCGGTGAAGGTGACCATCGGCGATCCGCGCCAGCTGGCCGACGCGCTGCTCAAGGCCGGCAACGGGTCCAAGTCGATCTATGAGTACACCGACACCCACAACCGGCTGCACTTCTACGTCCTCGACATCAAGCGGGACACCAGGGGCGTGCTCTCCTACACCGTCGCGGTCCGCTCCCTGGACGGCGCGGGCGCGCACACCCGAGGGGTGTCCCTGGCCAACGCGCGCACCGGCTGGGTCGGCCGCCGCGGCGCCACCGCCTGCTCCTTCCCGCTGACCAACACCGGCAAGGCCAGTGGCAACCCGGCCGCGCACCTGCGTTCGGACGTCTACCGGCTCAAGGCCGAGGTCAGCGGCGCGGGCTGGCAGGTCCAGCTGCCCAACTCCCTCGCGACGGCCAAGTTCGGCGAGAAGGTCGACGTGGCGGTGAACGTGGAACGCACCACCGCGCAGGCGATCGAGGCCGCCACGGTGAAGCTGACCGCGGTGTCCGAGACCGACCCGAGCAAGACCGCGACGGCGACGTGCACCGTCCTGTCCTGATCCTGCTCATCAGCGCGACGCTGGCGGCGGGGTGCAGCAATGCCCCCGCCGCCAGTCCGCTGCCGGTGAAACTCCTGGTCCGCGACGGGGCCATGCGCGAGGTCGGCGGCGACTGCTCGGGCACCGGCGCCTACCAGGCCATCCACCCCAACGCCGGGTTCCGGCTCACCGACGCCGAGGGCAAGCAGCTCGCCGACGGGAAACTGCCGCCGGGCAAGGCGGTCAAGGCCATCGACGAACCGCTGAAGGTCCCGCGCGAACCCACCTTCTGCCAGCTGGAGTTCACCGTGGCCGTCCCGGCCGCGACCGGCTACCGGCTGCACGTCGGCGACCTGCCGCCGATCGAACTGGCCCGCGACCCGAACCTGGGCGAGCAGGCGCCCCTGGTGGGATTGACGACGTGAGAACCACCCTGGCCCTGCTGCTCGCCCTGCTCCTGGCCGCCTGCACCGCCGCTCCCCCGCCCGCCCCGGTACGCGGCGGATCCGCGGCGCTGCCGGGGCCACTGCCTTCCGGGGTCACCTTCCGCCCGCCGCCCCCGGAGGCCGCGGCCGCGCCGGACTTCACCGTGCCGCTCACCGACGGCGCCAAGGTCACCGCCTCGGCGCTGTGGAAAGACCGGCCCCTGGTGGTGGTGTTCTTCAGTTCGTGGTGTGCCAAGTGCGGCAGCGAACAGGCCAAGCTCACCGAGCTGGCCACCACCTACCAGGACAAGGTGGTCTTCCTCGGCGTGGCCGCCAGGGACACCGAGGCCGATCTGCGCGGCTACCTGGACAAACACCAGGTGCCCTATCCGGTCGGGCTGGACGACCAGCAGCAGACGATCGGCCGTGGCTACGCGCTGGCCGAACCGCCGCTGCTGGCCGTGGTGGCCCCCGGCGGCGTCCTGATCAAGGGACTGACCTCGGCGAACGCCGTCGGGGACGCGCTGCGGCAGTTAGTCGGCTGAGCAGAGGGCGGACCACACACCGGGCCGTCTAGGCTTCCCGCTGTGTCCCTTTCTCTGACGATCTCCCGGGCCCGCCTGCTGGCCGCGGGCGCGGTGACCGCGCTCGGCCTGCTGGTCGCCGGCTGCACCCCCAGCGAGGCGCCTGCCGGACTGGAAGAGCTGGCCAAGGCCAACACGACCCCGTCCGCGGCCGCGGCGAGCAGCTCCGCGGCCACCAGCGCCGCGGGCAAGCCCGCGGGCGCGCCCTGCACCATCGACGCCTTCAAGGTCGAGGGCGCGGCCAACGCCAAGCCCACGGTGACCGTGCCGACCGACTGCTCGGCGCCCACCACCCTGCTGTCCAAGGACATCACCCCTGGCACCGGCGCCGGGCTGAAGTCCGGTGAGACGGTCGAGGCGCACTACCACCTGACCACCTTCTCCGACCGCGCCTTCAAGCAGTCCTCCTACGACGGCGGCAAGACCTTCACCGCGCCCATCGGTGTCGGCCAGGTCGTCAAGGGCTGGGACCAGGGCCTGATCGGCCAGAAGGCGGGCTCCCGCCGGCTGCTCGTCGTCCCGGCCGAGCTGGGTTACGGCGCGGCGGGCAAGGGCGACATCGCGCCGAACGAGACCCTGATCTTCGTGGTCGACCTGGTCAAGATCACTCCGGGCGCCGGTTCCTGATCGAGCCTGACTCAGCGGTTGGCCGGGGTCTCGTCCAGGAACACCTTGGTGACGACCCGGCCATCCGCGGTCAGGTATCCGTGCAGCATGCCGGGGGTGCTGTGCGGCGCGTCGAACTCGCCTGCCCGGTTGAGCGCGATCACGCCGCCGGCGCCGCCGAGCGCGGGCAGCCGCCGCACCACCACCTCGAAGGTGGCCTCGGCCAGTGACCGCCGCCCGAACTCGACCAGGTTCGAGATGGTGCCCGCGGCCGCGCCCCTGATGAACACCTCACCGGCGCCGGTGGCGCTGACCGCGGCGGTGTCGTTGCGCGCGTAGGTGCCCGCGCCGATCACCGGCGAGTCGCCGATCCGGCCGGTCATCTTGTTGGTCAGCCCGCCGGTGGAGGTGGCCGCGGCCAGGTCGCGGGCCCGGTCCAGGGCGACCGCGCCGACCGTGCCGTGGGCCTGCGGGTCGGCCAGGTCCCTGGTGGCCGGGTTCTTGGCCTTCATCAACTGGTCCCAGCGGGCCTGGGTCCAGTAGTGGTCCTGGGTGACCGTGGGCAGGCCGTTGCGGGCGGCGAAATCGTCCGCGCCCTCCCCAGCGAGCAGCACGTGCTTGGACTTCTCCATCACCAGGCGGGCCGCGGAGATCGGGTTGCGCACGTTGCGCACCCCGGCGACCGCCCCGGCGGCCAGGTCCCGCCCACGCATGATCGAGGCGTCCAGCTCATGCCCGGCGTCCTCGGTGAACACCGCGCCCTTGCCCGCGTTGAACAACGGGTCGTCCTCGAGCACCTTCACCGCGGCCTCGACCGCGTCCACACTGTTCCCCTTGTCCCGCAACACCTTCTCCCCCGCCCGCAAGGCAGCGGTGAGGCCGTCCCGGTAGGCGCGTTCCACCTCGGGGGTGGTGTTCTCGCGGACCAGGCCGCCGCCCGCGCCGCCGTGCACGGCCAGCACCACGTTCCGCGCGTCCGGGGCCGGTCCGCGCCCCTGCTCCGCCGCGGGTTCGGGCGCCGGCGGTTCGGGCAGGGCGCTGCTCTGCGGGCCGACCAGCAGCAGGGCGGCGGCGGTCAGCGACACGATGGTTCGTCCTCGCATGGCGGGATCCCTCCTCAAGGCTGTGTTCCCTGCCTAGGGCGAGCGGGCCCGCGGCGGCACCGGCCGATAGGCCAGAATGTCTGACCATGAGCCAGCCGCGGGTAGTCGTGCACGCCAGTCCGGACCTGCTCGCCGCGGCGGTCGCCGCCCGACTGGTCACCGCCCTGGTCGACGCCCAGGCCACAACCGGCACCGCCAGCCTGGTGCTCACCGGCGGCCGCACCGGCAACGCGGTCCTGGAACACGTGCGCGACCTGCCGGCCCGCGACGCCGTCGACTGGAGCCGGGTCGACCTGTACTGGGGCGACGAACGCTTCCTGCCCGCCGGTCACCCCGACCGCAACGAGACCCAGGCCAGGACCGCCCTGCTGGACCACATCCCGCTTGATCCGGCCCGGGTGCACGCGATGGAACCCAGCGACGGCCGCTTCGGCGACAACCCGGACGCCGCCGCCGAGGCCTACGCCGAGATCCTGGCCAGGAACGCGGTGGCCTACGGCTCGGTGCCGGTCTTCGACGTGTGCCTGCTCGGCGTCGGCGAGGAAGGCCACACCGCCTCGATCTTCCCGGACTCCCCCGCCGTGCACGAGGCCAGCCGCACCGTGGTCGCGGTCCGCGACTGCCCCAAGCCCCCACCCACCAGGGTCAGCCTGACCCTGCCCGCGATCCGCACCGCACGCGAGGTGTGGCTGATGACCACCGGCGAGAGCAAGGCCGGTCCGGTCGCGCAGGCGCTGGTCGAGGGCGACGAGGTGGCGATCCCGGCGGCCGGGGCCCGCGGCGCCGAGGGCACCCGGTGGCTGCTGGACACGACCGCCGCCGCCCAGGTCCCGGCCAGCTTCCTGCCCCCGAAGGCCTGACCCCGGCCCGCGCCCGGCGTCGTCCCGGTCCGCTCAGCCCTGCCGCTGTCGCGGCACCACCAGCCGCAACCAGGCCCGTGGCGCCAGCAACTCCGCCGGACTGTCGATGTTCTCCCGCCCGGCCGCCCGCTGCAGCACCCGCCGCCCGGTCTCCTCGGCCACCCCCGGCGGCACCACCAGCAACCGCAACCCACCCCCGGCCCGGCCCAGCACCAGCACCATCGCCGGGTCCAGGGCCGCCGAGCGGCGCAGCACCACCGGCCAGCCGCCGGCGAGCACCCGTCGCGGCGCGGGTCCGAACGCCTCCGGGTTGAACACCACCCGCCCGATCGGCCCCAGCCGCACCGCGAGCAGTTCCAGCAACGGCGGCAGCTCCACGCCGAGGCAGCCGGTGTGCGGCCACCAGCCGCCGTCGAGCAGGCCCACCGCCGACTCCCGCGGCTTGAGCCGGAGCCGGAGCGCGCGCCGGGCGGCGCTGGGCGGGTGAGTCAGGTCCGAGCGCATGCCGGTGGTCCCGTCTCCGGGCGCGGGGCGCGGCCGGTGTCGGTGTGCGCCGGAGACGGCGCCGGCTCGGTTGCCGACGTGCGCGACGTCCCCGCCAGCCCCGACCCTACGCCCAGGGACACCCCCGGAACCGGCCGTGACAGGGTTGTCCCCATGCGATACCCGGGCGCGCATCCCGAGCACGAGCGGCGGTTCCGCCGCTTCCCTCGGCTGGCCTACGTCACGATCATCATCACCCGGGTGCTGGCCGGTGTCCTCGGCCTGGCCCTGCTCGCCCTGTGCGCGCTGACCTTCCGCGCCGAACCCGCCCCGGCCCACGGCCGCGCCACCCTGGCCGAACCGTGCGCCACCGGGGTCTGCGCGGTCACCGTGACCTGGGCCGACCGCGGCGCCGAACGCGCACTGCTGAGCGTGACCCGCGCCGAACGCGACCAGGCCGCCCAGGGCATCGAGGTGTGGGGCCGCAAACCCTTCCCCGGGTTCTGGGGGCGCACCGAACTGTCCACGACACCACCCGCGCCGCAGGGTCCGCGGTGGGGGTTGCGGATCGCGTTCCTGCTGATCGGCGGGCTGCTGCTGGCGCTGGGTGGCTCGCGCCGGTTCGGGCCCGCGCTGGCCCGGCTGATCAATCCGGCCGGGTGGCGGCGGGCCCGCCGGTTCTACGGCGCCGAGGCTGGGCCGAACCGGTGAACGTGGCACCAAACGACTGAGCCGGGGCCTGCCAGCCCGGGACCATGCAGTCCTGACCTCGGCAGTCAGGAGGGAGCATGGTCCGGCGCTGGCTCCAGCTCCAGCTCCTGCTCGCCCCCCTGCTGCTCATCGCCTGCGACCCGCAACCGCAGGTCGGCTTCACCCCGGTCCTGCTGCCGGTGAAGTTCAGCGTCAGCGCGAGCGGCGTCAGCGTCTCCGGCGACAAAACCCTGGTGACACCCATCGGCGTGTTCTCCATCGGCGCCAAGTACAGCCTGCCGGACAAGGACGCCGACTCGATCTACGTCGTGATCAGGGACCGCCGCCAGGGCGACACCGGCTTCGACCACACCTACCAGGTGCGCTCCGGCCGGGGCGAGTTCACCGCGGTGGTCGACGGGCGCACCACGGTGCAGGTGGTGGACCGGCAGGTGCTGATCGACGTCACCGAAGGCAAGATCGAGTCCATCGAGCTGAAGGGCGTCGAGCAGGTCGCCGCGGTCAAGGAGGACAACCCGCTCGTCCGGTTCGTCGACAACTGGACGGCGCACTGGCGGGAGTCGATCTACGCGCCGTTCGCCTTCTTCCGCTGGGCCTACGACGACTCGACCATGGGTGAGTGGTACGGCCTCGGCTTCGTGTGGTTCCTGCTGCGCCTGCTGTTCGCGCTGTTCCTGCTGGTTCCGGACCTGATCCTGACCGGGGTGTTCGCCGCGGCGGGCCTGGGCTACGCACTGCTTGGGGAGACCGCCCGCAACATCGTCTACGGCCTCGCCGCGCTGGTCGGGTTGTTCCTCGTGGTCGCCGTGGTGGCGGTGGCCAACGACTGGTGAGACGGGAGAACCCGGTCCGACCGTGCCGGACCGGGCCATGGGCCGCCGGGAGTTACTTCTCCCACCAGCCCTTCTTCTCGTTCTCCTCGATGTTCTCCGGGTTGAAGTCGTCCTTCGCCCAGGTCTTGCCGCCCTCCAGGCCCACCTTGATCGGGGCCTGCCACAGGTATTCCTTGCCCGCCTCCGCGCCGACCCGCTTGCCGTAGTCGGCGGCCTGCCCGTAGTCGTCCTTCAACCCGTCCAGCCTGGGTATCTGCTCGCCCCGGTTGCCCCGCAGGCCGCGCAGCATGCTCTGGTTGGTCTTGCTCACGCTCTTGGACAGGTCGAACCCGCTGCGGCTGTACTTGCCCAGCCCGCCAAGGCCCTTGATCTTGCTGGCCGCCTTGGCCATGTTCTGGATCATGGTGGAGAGCACCCGGTTCAGGCCCGAGCACAGGCGCAGGAACTTGGTGAAGTACTTCATGATCTTCGAGACGGCCATGCCGACCCTGGCGATCACCCAGGACACCCCGGCCGCGATGGAGGCGCCGAAGGTGCAGAAGGCGGTCAGGCCGGCCGCGATCATGGCCTTGATGATCTCGGCGACCACGATGGAGATGGTGTCGCGGACGATCGCGCGCACGATCGCCATCGCCTCGCCGAGCCCGCCCGCGGCCTCGGAGGTGGCCTTGGCCTCGGCGCTGATGGCCAGCAGGCTGTCGTTGACGATGGTCATCTGCTCGCTGAACGCCTGCTGGGCGTCGCCGCTCCAGCCGCCGATCTGCGCGTTCAGCTCATTGCGGGTGTCGGTGGCCAGGTCGGTGAGGTCCTTGGACACGTTGTGCCAGGCCAGCACGCCCTTCTTGACCTCGCCGTCGTCGCCGCTGATGTAGTCGAGGCACTCCTTGAGCGGGCCGATGTGCTCCATCGCCCAGCCGATGCCCGCCTCCAGCAGCGAGCCGAAGGGGTCCATGACCACGCCGACCGCGTCGAAGGCCAGTCCGGCCGCGGACGCGCCAGCCTCCGGGAACTCGCCCTGCACCAGCGCCGAGACCGTCTCCGCGGTGCTGCCGATCGCGCCGGAGCCGTCCAGGGCCTTGGTCGCGCCGTCGAAGTTGGGAAACCACTCCATGACTCAGTTCACTTCTTCCCGTCGAAGGAGTCGCGGACCGCGTCCTCCGCGTCCTGGTAGGTCAGCGCGGCGTCCTTGAGCGATTTGGCCACGTCCTGCAGGCCCTGCGCGCCGTCCTCGATCCTCGCCCTGGCCTCGCTGGCCTGCTTGTTGAGGTCGCCGGCGAACTGGGTGCCGATCACGCCGTAGGCCTCGTGGCCGAGCTGGATGCCTGCCGCGGTGGCCGCCTGCCTCGACAGGCCCTCGCCGATGCGCGCCAGGGTGGCGGCGTACCGCTCCAGCTCCGCGCTCCTGGTGGTGAACTTGTCCGCTGTCATGACTGCCTTCCCCAGTGGTGCCACACCGTCGTCCGCGCCCTCGGATCAGCGCAGGATCGGGCCGCCGAAGTCGTCCTCGTCCTCATCCCGGCCGGTCCGCCGCGGCGGTTGCTGGGACGGGCGCGGCGGGGTGTTCGGTTCCCGCCGTTCCGGGCCTGCCGCCGCGGTGTCCTCGTCCTCGGCGGGCGGCAGGTAGCCGCGCAGCATGGCCATGGTCTGGGTGGCGTCGCCGAACAGCGGGGTCACCACCTCCTCCAGCTGCCTGCCTGCCTGCGCCTGGGCCTGCTGGGCGAGCTGTACGAGCAGCTGGCCGAGGTTGCGCAGTGAGGCGTCCACCAGCGAGGGGTGGATCTGCACGTCCTTGAGCGACCCGTTGACGTGCACCTCGACGCTGATCTTCCCGTCCGGAGTGCTCGCGCGGCCGCTGAGCTGTTGCAGCTCTCCGGAGACCGCGTCCACCGCCGCCAGCCGGGCCCGGTTCTCGCGTTCCATGCGCGCTACCCACGCTTCGGGGTCCACAAACATTCACCTTTCACTCGCCCGCCCTGCCCTGTTGTCCCCCGGTCAGACCACAACGGCGGCCTGCCGGTTCCCTCGGACGGCCGTAACTGTGTGGCAATTTCCCGGACACCGCCACCGGATGTAGTGGTCTGTACCATTCCGCCGGTCAACGGCGGTGCCGACTGGACCGTTCGATGGCCGGACACATGGTTCGAAGTTGTCAAACTGATGACACGCCCACGTTCGGAGCAACGACCCCGTCGAGCGGCCGAACTGGGAACACGCTGCGTAGTCACGGATGACTCGGTCAATCTGACAAACTTTGACAACCCCGCAGGCTGTCTGGGGAGTCAGTTGCAGCCGGATCATGACAAGCTGGACAGACTTGTCAACTGACCCTGTTGTTTGGCAGCAAGCTGCCGTACGGTGGGGTCGATCGGACGGGTGACTCGGAGGTGCTGCTCTGGTCACGAAGAGGTGGTCCGGGCCCGGCCTGCGTCAGGCCGCCCCCGACCCAAACGTGAGCACGGAAACCCGCGGCGACCGCGGGCCGGACGGGCTGCGCTGCCTGCGGCGCACCCTGACCGACCTGGCGCTGATCGCCCTGGCGGGACTCGACGTCGTGGTCAACACGACGCCCTCGACGCACTACTCGTTCCTGCTGCCGGTGCTGGCCTGTCTGGCACTGCTGTTCCGCAGGGAGTTCCCGCGCACCGCGCTGCTGCTGACCATTCCCGGCCTGGTGGTGGGTTTCACCGTGCTGGCCGCGATGGTCGCGCTGTACTCGGTGGCGCGGGCACGTCGCCTGGACTGGCAACTCATCGGCTGCGGGCTGCTGGCCTTCGGCGGTTGCCTGACCCTGGGCCCGATGCAGTTGTTCCCCGACGTCGCCGTGCACGAGGCGTGCCTGCGCGCGCTGTACGCGGCACTGCTGGCCGGTGCGCCGATCGCGGTGGGCCAGCTGGTGCGGGCCCGCTGCGAGCTGACCGACAAGCTCACCGAACTGGCGGCCGGGCGGGAACGGCAGCAGAAGCTGCACGATCACGCGGTGCGCGCCGAGGAGCGGACCCGGCTGGCCCGCGAGATGCACGACGTGGTCTCGCACCAGGTCACGCTGATCGCCATCCAGGCGGGCGCGCTGCAGGTGGTGGCCGAGGACCCGGATTCCCGGGAGATCGCGCTGACCATCCGCAGGCTGTCCAACCGCACCCTGGAGGAACTGCGCAACCTGGTCGGCCTGCTGCGTTCCTCCACCCTGGACTGCGAGGCGGCTCAGCCGGGCCTGGAGGACGTGCCGGAACTGGTCGCCGACAGCGGCCTGCCGACCACGCTGACCATGGGCCCGATGCCGGGTCCGGTGTCCCCGCAGCTGGGCTGCGCGGTGTACCGGACCGTGCAGGAGGCACTGACCAACATCGGCAAGCACGCTTCGGGGGCGCCGGTCACGGTGCACCTGGGACTGGCGGGCGGCAGCCTGCACGTGGAGGTGCGCAACGCGAGCCCGCGCGGTCAGGACGGCATGGCGCCGCTGCCGCCGGGTGGGCACGGACTGATGGGCCTGCGCGAGCGGGCGGCGATGCTCGGTGGCACGCTCACCGCGCAGCCGACCGAGGACGGCGGGTACGTGGTGCACGCCAGTTTCCCGCTCACCGCGGAGAACCTGGCCGCACCGGCCCCCGCGGGCCCGGTCCCGGTCTCCTCCCCCACCGCCGCGACTCCGGTCCCGACGGACGGCCCCGCGCCGTCCAGCCCGGCTCCGGCGCCCGTGCCGGTGACCGCCCGGCGGATCTCCCATGCCGCCGCGAGCGGGCAGTCCGCGCTGGCCTCGGCCGAGCATCTGGCGATGCTGCGCCATCCCCGGCCGCGGGAACCCAGTCCAGCGGAACTGCACCTGTCAGCACAGTGACTACGGGGGCAGGGATTCCTGCCTCGCGGTGACAAGCCCAGGTCAGGGCGGTCCGGTGGCACGCGGTCGGCTCATGCTGAGCCCATGACCGACGTCCTGTCCGCCGGATCGCACCTGATCGAGGTCGGCGGCATCCGCCAGCGCTACCACGTGGCAGGCACCGGCCCGCTCTGCCTGGTCCATCCCGGCGGTCCCGGCATCCACTGGGAGTACTTGCGGATGCCCGCGCTGGAACGCCACCTGACCCTGGTCTACCTGGAGCCGGTGGGCACCGGCCGCAGCGAGGCGCTGCCCGGCGGCCGGTACACGGTGCGCCGCTACGCCGAGTTCGTCGACGGCGTGATCGACCACCTCGGCGGCCCCGAGGTGTACTTCCTCGGCCATTCGCACGGCGCCTTCGTCGGCCTGCAGTACGCCCTGGACCACCCGGACCGGCTGAGCGGACTGATCCTCTACGACGGCGCGCCCACCATGGACACCCCCGAGTTCGCCGAGGAACTCGCCAGGGGCGTGCGGGACCGGCTGGCCGCGCACCCCGGCGATCCGGACACCGAGCGGGCCGCGGCCGCCTTCGGCCGGACGCCGATCACCGACGACGCCTCACTGCGCGCCTACCTGGGCACCGTGCTGCCGCTGTACTTCGCCGACTACGCCGGCACCGACCTGTCCGGCTGGCTGGGCACCCTGGACGCCACGCACGACCCGGACCGGCTGCGGGAGCCCTGGGACGTCCGCGACGACCTGGATGTCATCCACACCCCGACCCTGGTCATCGTGGGCAGGCAGGATTTCATCTGCGGCCCGCGCTGGGCCCAGGAACTGGCCACTGGCATCCCCACCGCGCGCCTGGTGGTCCTGGAGCACAGCGGCCACTTCGGGCACCTGGAGGAGCCGGAGCCGTTCCTCGGCGCGGTGACCGCCTTCACCGGGTCGGCTCAGCGGGTCTCCGCGGTCACCCAGTCCAGGTAGCCCGCGGAGCCTGCCACGACGGGGGTGGCGATGAGTTCGGGTTCGTCGTAGCCGTGCCGGGCCCGCAGTTCGGCGAGCAGGGCGTCCAGGCGATCGGCGCTGGTCTTGCATTCCAGGCGCCACTCCGGATCGGACTGGATGGCGCCGTTCCAGCGGTACACGCTGGTCACGGGCAGGATCTGCACACAGGCCGCCAGGCGGGCCTCGACCACGGCGGCGGCGAGAGCGTGCGCGGCCTCGGGGGTGTCCAGGGTGGTGGTGACGATCAGGTGCTCGGCCATGCCGCACGGTACCGGGCCCGGACAGCAGACGGCCCGGAGGCGGACGGCCTCCGGGCAGTCGTCTCACTGACCCCTGCGACAGGCCGCTTCCGACACCGCGACCTGCTTCGAACCGGCCGTGCCCCACACGGCCGTACCGCCAGTCGTTCCCCTTGTCAGGCCGAGACTCAGGCCTCGCCGCGCTGGGCCCGCAGCCGGGCCAGGGCCTCTTCCAGGATCGCCTGGCCGTCGGCGTCGGAGCGGCGCTCCTTCACGTAGGCCAGGTGAGTCTTGTAGGGCTCGTTGCGCGGCGCGGCCGGAGGGGCCTGCTCGTTGCGACCTGCCGGGAGCCCGCAGCGCGGGCAGTCCCAGCTCTCCGGTACCTCGGCCTCCAAGGCGAAGGACGGCCGGACCTCGTGCCCGTTGGCACAGAAGTAGGCCACCCGTTGCCTCGGCGCCGACTCACCTCGTTCGGACTCGCCCATCGGGCCAGCACCGACTCGGGTGCCGCGGATCGCGTTACCGCCAGCCATCGACCCTCACTTCCCCCGTCATGTATTTGCCCCTGGTGCCTGTGTTCACTTGTCAAACCCGGATCCGGACTGTCAACCGTTGGAACGGCCGAGGCCCGGATCCGGTTCCCTCAGCTCAGCTCAGGTCGCCGCTGCCGGGGCGAGCTTCATCAACAGGCCGACGCCGATGATGGAGATCAACCAGACCGCGCCGAAGAACAGCGTGAGGCGATCCAGGTTCTTCTCCACCACGCTTGAGCCGGACAGGCTCGACTGCATACCGCCGCCGAACAGCGAGGAAAGCCCGCCGCCCCGGCCACGGTGCAGCAGCACCAGGAGCACCAGCACCACGCTGGCCACGATCAACACAATCTGAAGAGTCAGCTTCATCTCATCCTCGCCGTACCGCGGTAGACGTCACAGAGTACCGGTAAGGGCGGCCGACTTGGACCGCCCTCCGGATCATTGCCGTACGTAATGGCGATTGCACTACGTAATGGCCAGGTCACGGCCTTACGGCAGCGGGCCACCGGCGGCGAGTGCGCAGAGTTTCGCGAACTCCTCCGCGTCCAGGCTGGCCCCGCCGACCAGTGCCCCGTCGATGTCCTCCTGCTTGATCAGTTCGGCGATGTTGCCGGACTTGACCGAGCCGCCGTAGAGCACCCGCACCGAGGCCGCCACCTCGGGCCCGTACTTCTCCGCGAGCTTGGCCCGGATCGCCCCGCACACCTCCTGGGCGTCGGCGGCGCTGGCCACCCGCCCGGTGCCGATGGCCCAGACCGGCTCGTAGGCCACCACGACCTGCTGGACCTGCTCGGCCTTGAGGCCCTTGAGCCCGGCGATGAGCGCCTCGGTGGTGTACTCCACGTGCGTGCCGGCTTCCCGGATCTCCAGCTTCTCGCCGATGCAGAAGATCGGCGCGACGCCGTGCTTGAGCGCCGCGCGGACCTTCTTGTTGACCAGGTCGTCGGTCTCGCCGTGGATCTCCCGGCGCTCGGAGTGGCCGACGACCACCCAGGCGCAGCCGAGCTTGGCCAGCATCGGACCCGAGATGTCCCCGGTGTAGGCGCCGGAGTCCGACGGCGAGAGGTCCTGCGCACCGTAGGTGAGCAGCAGCTTGTCGCCGTCCTTGAGGGTCTGGATGCTGCGGATGTCCACGAACGGCGGCAGCACCGCCACGTCGACCTTGTCGTAGTACTTGTCCGGCAGGGAGAACGCGAACTTCTGGACCAGCGCGATGGCTTCCAGGTGGTTCAGGTTCATCTTCCAGTTGCCGGCGATGAACGGCTTGCGCGCCATCAGTCCTCCAGGACGGAAACGCCGGGGAGTTCCTTGCCCTCAAGGAATTCCAGGGATGCTCCACCACCGGTGGAGATGTGCGAGAAACCGTCCTCCGGCAGGCCGAGCAGGCGCACCGCGGCCGCGGAGTCACCGCCGCCGACGACGGTGAACGCCGAGGAGCCGACCAGCGCCTTGGCCACCGAGCGGGTGCCGCTGGCGTACTCGGCGACCTCGAACACGCCCATCGGCCCGTTCCAGAACACGGTCTGGGCGTCGGCGAGCTTGTCCGCGAACAGGCGTTCGGTGTCCGGGCCGATGTCCAGGCCCATCCGCCCGGCCGGGATGCCGTCCACCGGCACCACCACGGGGGCGGGCTGGGAGTCGGCGCCGAAGTCCGGGAACCGCTCGGCGGTGGCGACGTCGACCGGCAGCACCAGTTCCACGCCGCGCTCGGCCGCCTCCTTGAGGAAGCCGCGCACGGTGTCGAGCTGGTCCTCCTGCAGCAGCGACTCGCCGACCTCGTGGCCCTGGGCCTTGAGGAAGGTGTAGGCCATGCCGCCGCCGATGAGCAGGCGGTCCACCTTGGCCAGCAGGTTGGAGATCACGCCGAGCTTGTCCGAGACCTTGGACCCGCCGAGCACGACCACGTACGGCCGCGCGGTGTCGGTGGTGAGCTTGCGCAGCACCTCGACCTCGGCCAGCACCAGGCCGCCTGCGTAGTGCGGCAGCAGCTTGGCCACGTCGTAGACCGAGGCCTGCTTGCGGTGCACCACACCGAATCCGTCGGAGACGTAGGCGCCGTCGGCACCGAGCAGCGCGGCGAGTTCGGCGGCGAAGGCGGCCCGCTCGGTCTCGTCCTTGCTGGTCTCGCGCGCCTCGAAGCGCACGTTCTCCAGCAGTGCCACCCTGCCGTCGGTCAGACCGTCCACAGTGGACTTCGCCGAGGGGCCGGTCACGTCGGCGGCCAGGGCCACCTCGGCGCCGAGCAGTTCGCCGAGGCGCGCCGCGACCGGGGCGAGGGAGAACTTGGGGTCGGGCTCGCCCTTGGGGCGGCCCAGGTGTGCCGCGACGAGCACGCGGGCCCCGGCCTCGGTCAGCTGCCGCAGGGTGGGCAGCGAGGCGCGGACCCGGCCGTCGTCGGTGATGACGGAGCCGTCCAGAGGAACGTTGAGGTCGGCGCGCACCAGCACGCGCCGACCGGCAACACCCTCGGCGAGCAGATCTGCCAGGGTCTTCACAGTTGTCTCTCCGTCAGAGCTTCGAGGCGACCAGCGCGGTCAGGTCGACCAGGCGGTTGGAGTAGCCCCACTCGTTGTCGTACCAGCCGACGACCTTGACCTGGTTGCCGATGACCTTGGTCAGCGGCGCGTCGAAGATGCAGGACGCCGGGTCGGTGACGATGTCGGAGGAGACGATCGGGTCGGTGTTGTAGCGCAGGATGCCCTTGAGCGGGCCGTCGGCCGCGGCCTTGACCGCGGCGTTGACCTCCTCGACGGAGGTCTCCCTGCCCACCACGACGGTGAGGTCGGTGGCCGAGCCGGTGGGCACCGGCACGCGCAGGGCGTAGCCGTCCAGCTTGCCCTTCAGCTCCGGCAGCACCAGGCCGATGGCCTTGGCCGCACCGGTGCCGGTGGGCACGATGTTCAGCGCGGCGGCGCGGGCCCGGCGCAGGTCCGAGTGCGGCGCGTCCTGCAGGTTCTGGTCCTGCGTGTAGGCGTGGATGGTGGTCATCAGGCCCTTTTCGATCCCGAAGGTGTCGTTGAGGACCTTGGCCATCGGCGCCAGGCAGTTGGTGGTGCAGGAGGCGTTGGAGATGACGCTCTGCGACCCGTCGTAGAGGTGGTCGTTGGCGCCGAGCACCACGGTCAGGTCCTCGCCCTTGGCCGGGGCGGAGATGATGACCTTCTTGGCGCCACCCTCGTCGATGTGCTTGCGCGCGGCGTCGGCGTTGGTGAAGAACCCGGTGGACTCGACGACGACGTCGACACCCAGGTCCTTCCACGGCAGCTTGCCGGGGTCGCGCTCGGCGAGGGCCTTGATGACCTTGCCGTTGACCGAGATGCCCTCATCGGTCACCTTGACCTCGCCGTCGAGGCGGCCCAGGATCGAGTCGTACTTGAGCAGGTGCGCCATCGTGGCCACGTCACCCAGGTCGTTGAAGGCCACGATCTCGATGTCCCGGCCACTGGCGGCCAGGGCACGCCAGAAGTTGCGGCCGATCCGACCAAAGCCGTTCACACCCACGCGAACCGTCACGGTGCGTCTCCTCGAAGTTCGTCCCGGCCGTCCAAGACCGGGCGCTAACCGGCGTTTGCGCATTCACCCTAGCGGGCGGGAATGTCGCTGGTCACGGCCACCCGGGGAACTGGCTTGATCGAGACAGAGACCGAGGTCTCGGCGGTCCCCGCGAGTGGCTGCTAGCCGGAGGGCCCTCGGTCTGCTAACGGACCGCCCTGGGCAGGTGGCATTGGGTGCCGAAGGAGAAGGAGACCCGGCCGCGCTGTACCCACAGACGCAGGGTGGCCTCCTCCGGATCCCGCAGCGGAGTCCACCGCTCGCCGTCGCGGCCACCTTCCAGCGGCGGGCCGGTGAACCCGGCGGGCCGCAGCGCCGCCCGGAACGCCTGCTCGATCGCCCGCAGTTCCTCGGCGCTGAACTCCCGGCCGCCCGGACCGCTGACCTGCGGCGGGCTGCTGTCGAGACGGACGCGGTCGGTCAGCTCCCGCCCTTCGGGATGGCCGGAGCAGGGTCGCTCCTGCCGGAACAGGCTGGGCCAGCGCACGCCCGGCACCGCCTCGGCCAGCCGCCGGTCCAGCTCGGCCCGTGCGGATTCCAGCCGGGCCCGAACCTCTTCCAGGGGACTGCGCGCCCGCATCGCGGCGATCTCACGCTCGTGCTCAGCGGCCCGTTCCCGCTCCTCCGACCAGGTCCGGTCCGCCGGACTCGGCCGCTCCGTGCGCACCGAGACCGCCACTCCCAGCGTCGCCACCGCGACGGCGAGGGACCCGAGGACCAGCCAGCGCCGGTTCCAGGGCCGCGCCCGCCGGAAGACGTAGGCCGCCACCATGAGCAGCACGCTCGCGCCGAACCCGCCGAGCAGCCCCCGGTTCACCGCGGACCGGGTGGCCGGATCGCAGCCGCCGCCCCTGGGGAATTCCCGGGAGCAGTCCATGCCCAGGGTCATGAACTCCACGAACAGCGGGCCGAACAGGATCATCGGCAGCAGGGCGACGGTGCCCAGGATCGCGCTGCCCGTGGCGATGGGCGGCTTGACCCGCTCCCCCGGTCCGGTCACCCGCCGGAGTGTCCCAGGTTCAGTCGGCCGGCCCGGGGATGTGCGCGGCGAAGTACCCGGCCACCCCGTGCAGCACCCGGGTGACCAGCGCCAGCTCCGCCGGCGGCAGCGCACCGAAGAGCGCATCGGCCAGTTCCGCCGCCGAGTCGCGCATGTGCTCGATCGCGGTGCGCCCCTTGACGGTCAGGTCCACCGCGATGGCCCTGCGGTCCTCCGGGTGCGCGCCGCGGGTGACGAACCCGGACTCCTCCAGGGCGTCGACCAGGGTGGTGACGTTGCGTGGGGTGACGGCCAGGGCGTCGGCCAGGGCGCGCTGGGTGATCGGGGCGAGGGGGGCGAGGGTCCACAGGGCCTTGGCGCGGGCGGGGGTGAGGCCGTCGGCGTGCAGGGTGGCGGTCATCTCCTGGTTGATCAGGTCGTTGGCCAGCATCAGCGCCCCGAACGCCGACTCGGCAGATGATGTACCATGTTCACTATGTCCCATATTCACCATGCTACCGCGTGGTGCCGAGGAAGGAGCGAACCGTGGACGCCGTCGCCGAGCGGAACATGAACACCATGCGCACCACCTACCGGACGCTGCAGGGCGGCGACCTGGACGCCTGTGTGCGCCTGCTGACCGAGGACTTCATCGCCAACATCCCCGGCGTGCCCGAGCCCTTCCACGGCCGCGAGGTCTGGCGGATGGGCGCCCAGGCCATGCTGACCGCCTTCCCCGACCTGGACATCGAGATCGAGAACATGCTCGCCGCGGGCGATCAGCTCGCCGTCCGGGCCCGTTTCCGCGGCACCCACCGCGGCGAGTTCAACGGCGTCCCGGCCACCGGGCGCCGGGTGGAGTTCTGGAGTGTGGAGCACTACCGCTTCACCGCGGACGGACGTTTCGCCGAGGAGTGGGTGGCGCCGGACATCGCGAACCTGATGCGGCAGCTCACCGAGGACGCGCCGGGCTGAGCGGGACGCCCGGCGGGGTGCGTTTCGCTGCCCGGCGGTGGCACATCCACGTCACGGGCACCCCGGTGACCTGGGGTTCTGCTATGACCTCGGCATGGAGACGATCAGCGCCGAACTGGCCGAGCAGTCCGAGGCCGAGGCGATGCACAGCCTGGTCAGCCTGTTGTCCGCGGAAACCCGGCGGGAGCTGGGCGTCGCGGTGACCCGCCTGGGCGGCGGGGTCGTGGTCGCGGTGCGGAACGATCCGTCCGGGTTCTGGAGCCGGGCGGTCGGGCTGGGCCTCACCGAACCGGTCACCGCGGCGCTGATCGGACAGGCGCGCGAGTTCCTCGCCACGCACGGGGTGGGCTCGGCCACCGTGCAGATCGCGCCCTCGGCACTGCCCGCGGACTGGGCGGAGATCGCCGCCAAGCACGAGCTGACCGAGGGCGCGCTGCTGGTGAAGGTGGCGGCGCGGCTGGACGCGATCGTGCCGCCCGAGCCTGCCCCCGAACTGCGGGTGGCCGAGGTCACCGCGGCCCAGGCGCCGCGGTGGGCGACGGTGATGGCGGAGGTCTTCGGGCTGCCCGGTCTGGTGTTGCGCCGGGTGGCGGAGGCCTCGGTCGGGCGGACCGACCTGGGCTGGCACGCCCTGGGCAGCTGGGACGGCGGGGACCTGGTGGGCACCGCGATGCTGCGGGTGCACGGCGAGGTCGGCAACATGTTCAGCGGCGCCACCGTGCCCGCCGCGCGCGGCCGGGGCGGGCAGAGCGCGCTGCTGTGGGCGCGGGCGGAACTGGCGCGGGCTGGCGGGGCGCGGTGGCTGGTGTCGGAGACCGGGGCCGAGCAGCCGGGTGAGCACAACTCCTCGCTGCACAACATGCTGCGGGCCGGGATGGCCGTGCGGTACGAGCGGCGGAACTGGACCCTGCGCACCGGGGCGGAGTGAGCGCGCGGCCGGGGTTCCTCGGCCAGCCGCGGGCCCTGGCCACCCTGTCCGGCACCCAGCTTCGGCGGGTACGGCGGGCTGGTGTTCCTGGCCTCGGTGGGCGGGGCCTGGGTGGCCGACCGGCTGCTCGGCGCGGACCGCACGGTGTTCTACGGCGGCCTGGCCGTGCTGCTCGGGCACCTCGCGCTGGCGTCGCTGCCGGGACCGCCGGGGGTGGCGGCCGGGCTGCTGTTGCTGGTCCTGGGCTCCGGTGGGCTGACGCCGAACACCACCGCGCTGGGCGCCCTGCTACTGGCCAGCGGCGGATGGGTGCGGCGGCTCATGCACGGCGTCCACTGAGCCAGGCCCGGTGGACGCCGTCCAACGGCTAGGCGTCGAGCATGTCCGCGGTGACGGCGCTCTCGGTGTCGCCGACGCCGAGTTCGCGGGCCTTCTTGTCGGCCATCGCCAGGAGACGCCTTATACGGCCTGCCACCGCGTCCTTGGTCATCGGTGGTTCGGCGAGCTGGCCCAGCTCCTCCAGGGACGCCTGACGGTGCGCCAGGCGCAGCTGACCGGCGGCGACCAGGTGGTCGGGGACGTCGGCGCCCAGGATGTCCAGGGCGCGTTCGACCCTGGCGGCGGCGGCGACCGCGGCACGGGCGGAGCGGCGCAGGTTGGCGTCGTCGAAGTTGGCCAGCCGGTTGGCGGTGGCCCTGACCTCGCGGCGCATCCGGCGTTCCTCCCAGGCCAGCACGCTGGAGTGCGCGCCGAGCCGGGTGAGCAGCGCGCCGATGGCGTCGCCGTCGCGGACCACGACCCGGTCGGCGCCGCGCACCTCGCGGGATTTGGCCTGGATGCCCATCCGCCGGGCCGCGCCGACCAGCGCGAGCGCGGCCTCGGGGCCGGGGCAGGTGACCTCCAGGGCGGAGGAGCGGCCGGGTTCGGTGAGCGAGCCGTGCGCGAGGAAGGCGCCCCGCCAGGCGGCCTCGGAGTCGCAGGTGCCGCCGCTGACCACGTGCGCGGGCAGCCCGCGCACCGGACGGCCCCTGGGGTCCAGCAGGCCGGTCTGGCGGGCCAGGCCGTCGCCGTCCTTGACCACCCGCACCACGTACCGGGTGCCCTTGCGCAGCCCGCCCGATGTGATCACGTGCACGTCGCTGATGTGCCCGAACAGTTCCTGGATCTCCTTGCGCAGCCTGCGCGCGGCCGACCCGGTGTCGATCTCGGCCTCCACCACGACGCGGCCGGCCACGATGTGCAGCCCGCCGGCGAAGCGCAGCAGCGAGGACACCTCGGCCCGGCGGCAGCAGGTCTTGGTGACAGCGAGACGGCTCAGCTCGTCCTTGACCGACGCGGTCATCGCCATGGCTGGCCCTCCTTGAGTGCGCCGGATCCCTGTCCTCGCGGACCGGGGATCTCGGCTAGTGCTTCGTGCAGACTCACCGCGAGCGCGGCCGGATCGTGCCGGTCCGGGGCGCCGTGGTGGCAGATCTTGCGCAGGGTGGTGACCGCGCCGAGCGCGGCGGCGGCCCGCCGCAGCCGGTCCGGGGTGGACACCGAGTCGACGTCGGCGACCACCGCGTCCACCCGCAGCCGCGGCGCGTGCTCGGCCAGCACGTGCAGGTGCTGTTCCGGGGAGAAACCCTCGGTCTCCCCCGGCTGCGGCACCAGGTTGAGCACCACGACCTTGCGCGCGGTGGTGTCCACCAGTGCCTCGTGCAGTTCGGGCACGAGCAGGTGCGGCAGCACGCTGGTGAACCAGGAGCCGGGTCCGAGCAGCACCACGTCGGCCTCGGTGACCGCGGTGACGGCCTCCTCGCAGGCCTTGGGCGCCGCGTAGCCGGGGGCCGCGCCCTGCAGCCGGACCCGCTGGACCCGGCCGGGGGTGCTGGCCACGGCGACCTGGCCGCGGATCCGGCGCACCGATTTCGGGTCGTCGTCGAGACCGAGGACATCGGCCTCGATGTCCAGCGGCACCCGGCTCATCGGCAGCACCCGTCCACGCACTCCCAACAACTTGCGCACCTCGTCCAGCACCGCCACCGGATCGCCGAGGACCTCGAGGAGCCCGGCGAGCACGAGGTTGCCCACCGCGTGCCCGGCCAGCGCGCCCGATCCGCCGAAGCGGTGCTGGAACACGTCCGTCCACAGTAGACGATCTTCGTCCGGGTCCGCCAACGCGGTCAGTGCCTTGCGCAGGTCGCCGGGTGGCAGCAGGCCCAGTTCCCGGCGCAGCCGCCCGGAGGAGCCGCCGTCGTCGGCCACCGTGACCACGGCGGTGACGTCGTGGGTCATCCGCTTGAGCGCGGACAGCGTGGCCTGCAGGCCGTGGCCGCCGCCCAGTGCGACGGCCCGCATCGGCCCGCCCGGATTTCCGTTGGGTACCAGCGTCACTCCCGCCCCAGGTCCCGGTGCACGACCTTGACCGCCATCCCGTCCTCCTTGGCCAGCAACCCGGCGAGCTGCTCGGAGATCGCCACACTGCGGTGCTTACCACCCGTGCAGCCGATCGCCAGGGTCAGGTACCGCTTGCCCTCGCGGCGGTACCCGGCGCCGATGAGCCGCAGCAGCTCGTGGTAGCGCTCCAGGAACTCCTCCGCGCCCTCCTGGGAGAGCACGTAGTTGCGCACCGCCTCGTCCAGGCCGGTGAAGTCGCGCAGTTCCGGGATCCAGAACGGGTTCGGCAGGAAGCGCACGTCCATCACCAGGTCGGCGTCCATCGGCAGGCCGTACTTGTAGCCGAAGGACAGCACGGTCACCCTGGTGCTGGCCGAGGTCTCCGAGCCGAAGGCGTCCTCGATCTTGGCGCGCAACTGGTGCACGGACAACGACGAGGTGTCCAGCACCAGGTCTGCCTCCTCCCGCAACGGAGTGAGCAGCCTACGCTCGTTGGCGATGCCGTCGGAGAGCCGCCCGTCGCCCTGCAGCGGGTGGCCGCGCCGGACGTGCTCGAAGCGGCGGATGAGCACCGCGTCGGTGGCTTCCAGGAACAGCACCTTGGGCTTGTAGCCGCGGGCGTCCAGGTCCTTGATCACCGCGGCCAGGTCGTCGGTGAAGGCGCGGCTGCGCACGTCCATCACCACCGCGACCCTGGAGATCACGCCCTGGGCCTGGGCGCCCAGTTCGACCATGGTGGAGACCAGTTCCGGCGGCAGGTTGTCCACCACGAACCAGCCCAGGTCCTCCAGGCATTTGGCGGCGGTGCTGCGGCCGGCCCCGGACAGGCCGGTCACCACCGCCACCTCGACGCCGGTCTTCTCCTCGGTCACCCGTCCTCCTGCCGTCCCGGGACCGGTGTGGTCGCCGTGGTTGTCCTCGTGGCCTTGTTCTCCGTGCCCTGCAACGCCGCCAGCACGGCCAGCGCGGTCTGCCGTCCCACCCCCGGCACCTCGGTGAGGGCCTCGACGGTGGCGGCGCGGAGCTTGCGCACCGAGCCGAAGTGCTTGAGCAGTGCGGCCTTGCGGGATTCGCCGAGTCCCGCCACCTCGTCCAGGGCAGAGGTGGTCATCCGCTTGGACCGCTTCTGCCGGTGGTAGCGGATGGCGAAGTCGTGAGCCTTGTCCCGAATCTCCTGCAACAGGTACATCGCCGCGCTGTTGCGGGCCAGGATCACCGGATCGGGGTCGGCCGGCAGCCAGACCTCCTCCAGGCGTTTGGCGATGCCGATCACCGCGACATCGCTGATCTCCAGCTCCGCCAGCACCTCGGCGGCCGCGTTGACCTGCGGCGCGCCCCCGTCGATGACGAGCAGGTTGGGCGGGTAGGCGAAGCGGCGCGGTCGTCCGGTGGTGGGATCGATGCCGGGCCTGGCCTCGGCCTCCGCCTCGACCTCGCCGGTCTCCGGCGCGGTGCGGGCGATCTCCTCGACGTCGGCGCGGTGCCGGGCGAAGCGGCGGCGCACCACCTCGGCGATGGAGCCGACGTCCCCGCCGACGTCGCCGGTCTCGGCGTCGCCCTTGATGGCGAAGTGCCGGAACTCGGATTTGCGGGCCAGGCCGTCCTCGAAGACCACCAGCGAGGCCACCACGTCGGTGCCCGCGATGTGGCTGACGTCCACGCATTCGATCCGCAGCGGCGCGGTTTCGAGGCCGAGCGCGTCCTGCAGTTCTTGCAGGGCAAGGGATCGGGCCGTGAGGTCGCCGGAGCGGCGGAGTTTGAACTGGGTGAAGGCCTCGGCCGCGTTGCGGGCCACGGTCTCGGCCAGCGCGCGTTTGTCCCCGCGCTGGGGCACCCGCAGCTGCACCCGGGAGCCGCGCAGGCCGGAGAGCCAGTCGGTGACCGCCTCGGCGTCCGGGGGCAGTTCGGGCACCAGGACCTCGCGCGGCACCGCCTCGGCCGCCCCGCCGCCGTCGGCGGCCTCGCCGAGTTCGTCCTGTTCGCCGTAGAACTGGGTGAGGAACTGTTCGACCAGGCCGGGGGTGTCGACCTCCTCGACCTTGTCGATGACCCAGCCGCGCTGGCCGCGGACCCGGCCGCCGCGCACGTGGAAGACCTGCACGGCGGCGGCGAGTTCGTCCTGGGCGAAGGCGATCACGTCGGCGTCGGTGCCGTCGCCGAGCACCACGGCCTGCTTCTCCATGGCCCGGCGCAGCGCGTCCAGGTCATCGCGCAGCCGGGCGGCCTTCTCGAACTCCAGCTCCTCTGCCGCGGCCTGCATCTGTTTCTCCAGGCGGCGCATCATGGTGTCGGTGCGGCCGGAGAAGAAGTCGCAGAAGTCCTCCACGATCTCCCGGTGCTCCTCGGCGCTGACCTTGCCGACGCAGGGCGCGGCGCACTTGTCGATGTAGCCGAGCAGGCAGGGGCGACCGATCTGGCTGTGCCGCTTGAACAGCCCGCTGGTGCAGGTGCGCGCGGGGAAGACCCGCAGCAGCAGGTCGATGGTCTCGCGCAGCGCCCAGGCGTGCGAGTACGGGCCGAAGTAGCGCACGCCCTTGCGCCGGGGGCCGCGGTAGACCTGGAGCCGGGGGAATTCCTCGCCGACGGTGACCGCGAGCATCGGGTAGGACTTGTCGTCCCGGTAGCGCACGTTGAACCGCGGGTCGAACTCCTTGATCCAGGAGTACTCCAGTTGCAGCGCCTCGACCTCGGAGGACACCACGGTCCACTCCACCGAGGCGGCGGTGGTGACCATCTGTCTGGTGCGCGGGTGCAGGCCCGAGAGGTCGGCGAAGTAGGAGGAGAGCCGGCTGCGCAGGCTCTTGGCCTTGCCGACGTAGATGACCCGTCCGGTGCCGTCGCGGAACTTGTACACGCCGAAGGAGTCCGGGATGGTTCCGGGCGCTGGACGATAGGTGGACGGATCGGGCACGCCGTAAGACTACGGCGACACACCGACACCGGATCGCCTGGTCGGCTAGATCAGGACTATCCGCTCCCCGTCGACCTTGACCGGGATCTGGACGAGCCCGGTCTTGGCGGGCCCCTTGCTCACCTCGCCGGTCTCGCCGTCGAAGAGGCTGCCGTGGGTCGGACAGTCGATCACGCCGCCGACCGGCGGGCTGACCAGGTTGCCCCGGTGCGGGCAGCGCGGGTCGAAGGCGCGCACCGCGCCGTCCTTGGTGCGCACGATCAGCAGGATGCCGTTGCCCTCGGTCTCCACCAGCGCGCCGCCGGTGGCCGGCAGCGCGGAGAGCCTGGCCAGTTCGGCGCCGGGCTTGGCGGTGCCGGTGCCGCCGGTGCGCGGCGGTTTGCCGTTACCGCAGGCGGCGGCGGTTCCGGCCAGGGCGAGCAGTCCACACAGGACCGTGCGACGGGACAGCGGTGGCGGCGGCATGCCGGACATCCTAAGAAGCCTGTCTAGTCCTCGACCCGGTCCAGTCGAACAAGGATCTCCGGGTCGCAGCCGCGCTCGGCGGCGGCGCGGCGGGCGGCGTCCCGGTCGCCCTCCCAGAGCAGGATCTCCACCAGCACGGTGTTGCGCCGCTGGTCGTCCTCGCCGGGCTGGCGCAGCCAGCGCAGCACCCGCTGGCGTTCCCGGTCCCAGGACTTGGCGTGGTCGGCGACCGCGCGCAGCCGCAGGAAGGCGTCCAGGCCGGGGCGGGCACGGAAGGCGGTGCGGCGCAGTTCGACCGCGCGGTCCAGCCTGCCCAGTCGCACGCACTGGTCCACCGCGAGGTCGACCAGCCTGGGCACCGCGCCGGTGCCCTTGGCCGCCACCAGGCCGCGTTCCACCCAGGCCAGGGCGGCCTCGCTGCGGCCGGCGTCCTCGAGTTCGGAGGCGATCCGCAGGTACTGCCAGGCGGTGGACAGGTCGGTGGCCAGGATCTGCACGGTGAGGTCGGGATCGCCGGTGTGGTCGGCGAGTTCGTGCACCAGGCGGGAGACGGCCCAGCGGTGCCGGTCGTAGCGGCCGGTCTGGCCGAACCGGACGGTGGGCAGCCCGCGGCAGGCGGCCTCGGCGCCCTGGCGGTAGTAGGCGAGTCCGGCGGTGCCAAGGGCGTCGGTGTACTCGGTGAGCCGCACCTCGGGGCCGTCCGGGTGGGTCAGCTGCAGCCGGATCAGCCAACCGGCCAGTCGGTAGGGGTCCGGGCGGACCAGGCGGCAGGCGATGGCGTGCGCGGCCAGTGCCCGCTGGGCCAGGTCGGCGAGTTCGTCCCACTGCCCGGTGACCTGGTGCGCGGCCCCGGCCAGGACCTCGACGACCTGTTCGGCGAACTGCACGGCCTCCTGGGCGCGGCCGTCGGAGACGAGGTCGTGCAGGGACTGGACCACCTGGTGCAACCGTTGCCAGTGCGCGGTGTCGTCCTGGTGCCCTGGCGGGGACAGCGAGCCGTGGAGGGTGCTGCGCAACGCAGCCACATCGTGGAACTCGTCCCCTGCCCGGCCCGCCACGAGGAGATGAAACCGCACGGGTGAGCACTCCCGCGCGGGCTTGACCCCGTTCAGCGCAACGGTTGCGACCAGGTGGCCCAGTCGGACGCGGCTAGGCGGCCGAGCGCAGTGCGGCGGGCGCGGTCAGCGTCCAGACCGCGTGCGCGATCGCGTTGGTGTTGCGGGAGAGCGCGGTCGCGTTGACGTTGTTCACCCCGTCGCAGGAGCGGTGGTAGCAGGGGTCGTATGCCTGGTTGGCGGTGCCGCCCCACTTCTGCGCCTGCGCCGCGGTCTTGCGGCCCTCGGCGCCGGTGAAGGTGCCACCGGTGGCGATGCCGGCCCTGGCGAAGGCGGCGTGGTCGGAACGGCCGCCGACGCTGGTCTGCTCGGTCTGCACGCCCGCGCCGCGGAAGTAGTTCTCCAGCAACGTGGTCAGCGCCGCGGACCCGGTGGGCTGGCCTGCGCTGCTGTAGACGAAGTAGCCGGGGTTGGGCGAGCCGATCATGTCGAAGTTGAGGTAGGCCTTGATCTGGGCCTTCTGCGCCGCGGACAGGCTGGCCACCCAGCGGGTGGAGCCGATGAGGCCGAGTTCCTCAGCGCCCCACCAGCCGAAGCGCAGGTGCTTGGTGGTCTTGAGCTGCTGCTTGGCCACGGTCAGCGCGACCTCCAGGAGGCCGCTGGAGCCGGTGCCGTTGTCGTTGATGCCGGCGCCCGCGGTGACACCGTCGAGGTGGCCGCCGAACATGATGGTGTTGTTCTCATCGCCGCCGGGCCAGTCGGCGATCAGGTTGTAGCCGGTGGCGCCGCTCTGGGTGAAGGTGTGCACGGTGGTGCGGAACCCGGCCGCGTCCAGCTTGCCCTTGACGTAGTCCACCGAGGCCTTGTAGCCGGGCCGCCCGTGCGCCCGGTTGCCGCCGTTGGCCGCGGCGATCTTGCCGAGTTCGGTGAGGTGCGCCTGGATGTTCGCGGTGGGAATGGTCGGCGGCGCGGCGGGCGCGGCCGCGGTGGCGGTGCCGGCGATGCCGCTGACGACCAGTGCGGCGGTGGCCGTCACCGAGCCGAGAACGAGTCGGAGTTTCACGCGGACCTCCCGATTGGGCTGATCGCGCAGGGTTGCGATCAGCGTCACGGCGAGTGTCGAACGGGTGTGCTGGTGGGCGGTACCCGACTTTTGTCGGAAACAGTTAGCGGTATTGCGATGAGTGCATACGGTGTCGGCGGGCGGGGCGGGACCCGGCGGCGGGGAGCAGCCCGGCGGCGGGAGCTGGAAAAAAGACGCCGCCCCCGGGATTCCGGAGGCGGCGTCGGAGTGCTGCCGCGCTGGCCAGCGCGCTCTTGGTGCTACTTGGTCTCGCCGTCGCTCAGCTCGGTCGAGTCGCCCGGCGTGGCCGGGGTTTCCGGCGCGGGCGCCGGGTCGACGACCGCGGGCGGGATGACCGGCGGGACCACCGCGACCGAGGCGCGGCCGACCGGCGGCACATCGGTCTGGGCGACCGCGGTGGCCTCCTTGACCGCGCGGGCGATCTCCGGGTCGGGCGCGGTGTCGAACCAGGAGGCGATCGACTCGTCGTCCTCCTCCGGCCTGGACTCGGTGTCCGGCGGCGCGGCCTCGTAGCGGAAGACGCCGTCCTCGCCCTTGTCGCCGAACATCTTCGCGAAGCCCTGCAACGCGTCGCCGAACTGGCTGGGCACCATCCACACCGTGTTGGAGTCGCCCTGCGCCATCTGCGGCAGCGTCTGGAGGTACTGGTAGGCCAGCAGTTCCGGCGTCGGCCTGCCCGCCTTGACCGCGGCGAAGACCTTCTCGATCGCCTTGGCCTGGCCCTGCGCCTGCAGGTAACGCGCGGCCCGCTCGCCCTGCGCCTTGAGGATGCGGCTCTGCCGCTCGCCCTCGGCGGAGAGGATCGCGGCCTGCTTGCCACCCTCGGCGGCCAGGATCTGGGCCTGCTTCTGGCCTTCGGCGGTCTTGATGGAGGACTCGCGCTGGCCTTCGGCGGTGAGGATCATGGCGCGCTTCTCCCGGTCCGCGCGCATCTGCTTCTCCATCGAGTCCTGGATGGAGGGCGGCGGGTCGATCGCCTTCAGCTCCACCCGGGCGACCCGGATGCCCCAGCGGCCGGTCGCCTCGTCGAGCACGCCGCGCAGCTGGCCGTTGATGGAGTCACGGGAGGTCAGCGTCTGCTCAAGGCTCATGCCGCCGACCACGTTGCGCAGTGTGGTGGTGGTGAGCTGCTCGACCCCGATGATGTAGTTGGAGATCTCGTAGACCGCCGCCCGCGGGTCGGTGACCTGGAAGTAGACCACCGTGTCGATGGACACCGTGAGGTTGTCCTCGGTGATCACCGGCTGCGGCGGGAAGGAGACCACCTGCTCGCGCAGGTCGATCCGGGCCCGCACCCGGTCCAGGAAGGGCACCAGGATGTTCAGCCCCGGGGCCGCGACCGTGCGGAAGCGGCCAAGCCGCTCGATGACCGCCGCCTGCGCCTGCGGGATGACCAGCACTGCCTTGACGACAGCGACCAGCACCAGCAGGACTATGACGGCGACGACTACAACCGCGCCCAACCCAGCCTCCAACGCCTCAGCCTTCCGCCCACACGACCGCGGTCGCTCCAGCGATATCCATGACGGTGACGGCCCGTCCGACCTCGATCACCTGCGTCTCGTCGTAGGCGCGGGCCGACCAGATCTCACCACCGAGTTTCACCTGACCACCGTGAGCGTCCACAGTGGACAGTACTACTGCCTTGCCGCCGACCAGCGCTTCCACGTTGGTTTTCACATGGTCCCCGGCCAGCATCCGCCTGCGCAGCGCGGGCCGAACGGCCGCGAGCAGCACGATCGAACTGACCGCGAACACGGCGACGTCGACCCACAAGATGTCGATCGCGGCCGCGGATCCGGCCGCGGCCAGTGCCGCGACGCCGATCATGAGCAGCACGAAGTCACCAGAAAGCACTTCCGCTGCCAGAAGCAGGACTCCGGCTACCAGCCAGACCAGGGCGGCCATGTCGCCATCGTGGCAGAGTGCGCGACCCGTTGCCGACCGTGACCAGCCGCCGTGACCGACGTGTGATCTACCAGGCGACAGCGATCACCCGATCCGGGATCACTCCCGCGAACCCACAGTGACGAAGTCAATCAACCGTTCCACCGCCCCCACCAACGGCGTCTCCAGGTCCCGGAACCCCCGAACCCCGGAAAGCACCCGCCGCCACCCCGCAGCAGGTTCCCCCCACCCCAGCTCAGCACACACCCCCGTCTTCCAATCCTGTCCCAGGGGCACCACCGGCCACTCCCGGATCCCCACCGAAGCAGGCTTGACCGCCTGCCAGATATCCACGTACGGGTGACCCGTCACAAGCACATCCGGGTGAACCACCCCCGCCACAATCCGAGACTCCTTGCTCCCCACCACAAGGTGATCCACCAACACCCCCAACCGCCACCGCGCCCCCGGCCCGAACCCCGCAACCCGCTCAGCCAACGCGTCAATCCCGTCCAGAGGCTCGACCACCACCCCCTCCACCCGAAGATCATGCCCCCAAACCCGCTCCACCAGCTCGGCGTCGTGAATCCCCTCAACCCAGATCCGGCTGGCAGCAGCGGTTTTCGCCCGCACCCCCTCGACCCGAACCGACCCGGAGGCCGAGGCGGTGGGTTTGACGGGGACCGCGACAGGCTTGACCAGCGTGACCGGCTGCCCATCGAGGAGGAACGCGGCGGGCCGGAGCGGGAAGAGTCGCTGCCGCCCATGCCGGTCCTCAAGCACGACATTGGCGCCCTCGACGCGGAGAACGGCACCGCAGAAACCACTGGCCGGGTCCTCGACGACGAGGTCGGGCTCGGCGGGGATTTCGGGGACGGCACGGCGCTTGGGGCCGGCGGCGAGCACGTCACGTCCGTAGGGATCACCTGGGGAGGGGCGCACGGGCGACAGGGTAGTCCGGGCATGCAGGGGTCTGGCGACCTCCGGTGGATGGGCCTGGTTTGGGTCGGTGACCTGCGGTGGGCGGGCCCGGCTTGGGCGGGTGATCTGCGGCGGAGGAGGCTGGGGTTGGTGACCGGCAGTGGAAGAGGCTGGTACATAGCGGAAGAGGCTGGTTCAAGCTGGCGTCCCGCGGTGGATGAGACTGGTACGGCTCGACGTCCGGTGGATCGGCGGCCTCTGGTGGGCGGGTTGGGCATGAGCCGCCAACCCGCGCGGGATGGGGCTGTCGCGGACCGGGGGTCTGCGCCGGTTTAGGCTGTTGCGGGCCGGTGACCTGCGGTTGGCGAGTTGGTCGGGGGCTGAAGGCAACCTTTTCGGCTCGAAAAGCGTTCCGCAGAGGAAGCGGCGGGCGGGGCGGGGAAGACGCGGGCCGGGATGACGTGAGTCGGAGCGTCCGGGCCGGGTCGGGACGGCGCTGGCCGGGCTGGGCCGGGATGGCGTGGCTCAGCACGGCGCTGACCGGGGCTGCCCGTGGCTGGTCTAGCCGGGCGCGCGATCCGGGGGCCCGAGCTGGGTGACGCGAGCTGGGTGGCCGGAGTCGGGCTGGGGCCGGGGCTTGCCGGGCCGGAGCCAGGTGGCGAGGGCAGGACCGTGGGCGGCGCGGGTCGCGACGGCCGGGCGTGCGCGGGGAGGCCCGGGGTGCGCGTGTCGGCGCGGGGTGCGCGGGCGGAGCGCGGCAGGCCAGCGCGGGGCGCTCGAAGCGGCCGGAGCGCGGGGCGGCCTGGGCGGCATGTCGCGAATCGGGACGGGTGGCAGGCGAGCCGGGGCAGGCGAATGACCGGATGAGCCGCTGGTGGCCGGGCAGGCCCCCCAGGTGTCAGGCCCCCAGGTGGTGGGTGCGCGGGGCGGCGACCCGCTGGGCCGCGGCCTAGTAACCTTTTGTGGTGCCTTGTGCCTCCGCGACCATGGCGGTCTGGACCTCCGCGTGGCTGAACGGTTCCGCGGCCTCCGATGACGTGCTCGACGCCCTGCTGGCGTGGGGTGAACTCCAGGAGGTCAGTGCGGGAGACGAACACGCCGCCGAACGGTTCGACCTGCCGTTGCCCGGCGACCGCCCGGTCGGGCCCGCCCTGCTGCTGGCCTGCCTGCGCCGGTCCGGGGCGAGCGCCGGCGCGCTGGTGCTGCCCGCGCCGGGTGATGTGCGTGGACTTGGCGGGCCGGGGCCGTTCGGGGTGGCCGCGTTGCGGGCTGGGGAGGCCGTGGTGCTGCCCTCGGCGGCGGTGGGGCTGGTGCCGGAGGAGGTCGCCGAGGGTGTGGTGCGGTGGTCGGTGTTCGCCCTGGCCACTCCCCCGGTTTTGGAGTACGTCGGCATTGGTGAGGCCGAACACGGCATGGCGGAGGCGGTCCGCGCGGCCGCGGCGACCCTGGTCTCCCTGGACGTGGCCCGGCATCGCCCGGGTGTGCGCACCGAGATCGACGCCGCCTTGCGGGCCCGCCCGCGCACCCCGTGGCCGCCCGGCATGCCTGGGCGTGCGTTGCGGGTGTTGGAGCGGGCGGCGGAGGTGGCCGCGATTGTGCGGGCGGCGATGAGTGATCCGGATGGTGGCGCGGTTTCCGCTTCGGCTGCCCGCGCCCGGACTGCGGCGCTGAAGCCGCTCTCGGACGCGGTTCGCTCGGCTCGTTGCGCGGCGGTCGGCGAGGCTGTTCGTCAGCTCGCCAATCAGGCTGGTCGCCACTAACTCCGCCACAACGGCCAATGTGGGGTCCCGTTCGGGCGAACACTCCGGCAGGTTCGGGATAACACTCCGGCGAGGTGTCGAACCTGCCGGAGTGTTTGCCGTTGTGGGACGGGGTGTTTGCCCGACTGGGACGGGGTGTTTGCCGTTGTGGTGGGCGGGTTCTGGGGCTGGCGTTGGGGTGGGGCTGGTTGCGGTGGGCTGCTTCGCGGTGCGGGCTGTTCGGGGTGGATCTTGTGCTTGGGCTTGCCGTGGTTGTCCGGGGGGGGGCGTGGGTGCGGGCGTGTTTGTTGCTCTTCAGTTCTGATTTTTGGGGCAAGATCAAAGTCAGGGGCGAGGGTCAAGATCAAGAGCGTCCTCGCCGGACGGGCAGAAATCAAAGGATGGGGGGAGAAGATCAAAGGCACAGAGCAGTGCTCGTACGGTTCCCCATCCCCGTCAGCCTTCCGATACCAAACCACATCCCGATGAGCGGCCCAGTCGCGTTGGGGTTGGTTCGGCGGCGGTTTGTGTTGCGGGGCCGCTCATCGGGATGCGGTGTGTCCTCTCCAGGCTGACGGGGATGGGGAACCGCTCGGGTTAGGTTTGAAAAGCCACCCCGCCTGCTGGTTCTCCGGGCTTCGCCCGGTCGCGGCTCGTGGGAAACGCCTGGCTGCGGCGTTCCCGGGCTTCGCCCGCCTGCCCCCGGCGCCCACCGCTCCGGGCTTCGCCCGCCCGGCGTCCCACAACGGCCAACGTGGCGTACAAGAACCGCCAACATGGCGTACAAGAACGGCCAACACGCGCGGAGGGTTGAAACCCTCGCCGGTGTGTTGGCCGTTCTTGTACCGCGTGTTGGCCGTTGTCGTACCGCGTGTTGGCCGTTGCGGGACGGAGGAGGTGGGGCTTGCGGCGCGGGGTGGGAGGGGTGGGTTAGGTCGGGCGGCGGCGGGTGGGGGGTTCGCAGCAGAGGGGGGTGCAGGGGAGGCCGTTGCGGGTGCAGCCTGCGGTGGGGAGGGGGGAGAGTTTGCGGGGTGGGGTGGGGTGGGTGTGTTCGCGGATCAGTTCGACGATCAGTTGGGCGAAGCGGGGGTCTGGGCCGGGGGTGGCGGCTCGGGTGAAGGTCATGCCTAGTTCGGTGGCCCGGTCTTTGGCTTCGGCGTCGAGGTCCCAGATGACTTCCAGGTGGTCGCTGACGAAGCCGATGGGGCTGACGACGAGGGCCTGGACGCCGTTGGCGTGCAGGGTGGCGACGTGGTCGACGATGTCGGGGGCCAGCCAGGGGATGTGGGGTGGGCCGGAGCGGGATTGCCAGACGACGTCGTAGGCGGGGACGCCGACGGCTTCGGCTACCAGGCGGGCGGCTTCGGCGATCTGGCGGGAGTAGCGCTGGCCGCCTTCCTCTGGCGGGCCCGCTGCCTCGTCGGCGGAGTTGGGCACCGAGTGGGCGGTGAAGACCAGGCGGGCTTGGTCACGCTGGTCGGCGGGCAGCTCGGCGTAGGCGGCGCGGACGGCGTCGGCGACCGCGTCGACGAAGAGGGGGTGGTCGAAGAACTGGCGGAGTTTGACCAGATCGAGGGCCTCGTCGACGGCGGCGCGGGCGCGGAGGATGTCCTCGTCGTACTGGCGGCAGGCCGAGTAACCGCCGTAGGCGCTGGTCGGGAACACCAGCGCCGTGCGGATGCCGTCGGCGACCATCTTGGCGGCGGTGTCCTCCACCATGGGGTGCCAGTTGCGGTTGCCGAAGTAGACCGGCAGGTCCATGCCCTGCCTGGCCAGTTCGGCGCGCACGGCGTCGATGATGGCCAGGTTGAGCCGGTTGATCGGCGAGACGCCGCCGAAGTGCAGGTAGTGCTGGGCGACCTCGTCTAGGCGTTCCGGCGGGACCCCGCGCCCCCTGGTGACGTTCTCCAGGAACGGCCGGACGTCCTCGGGTCCTTCCGGCCCGCCGAAGGACAGGAACAGCAACGCGTCGAAGCTCACCGCACAATCCTGCCCCCGCGCCGGAATTCGCACCGGGCGGGGGCAGGGTTGTCAGGCAGTTGTCAGTCAGTCACCGACGGCGTGCATGCCGCCGTCGACCATCACCATGGAGCCGGTGGTGGCCGGGAACCAGTCCGACAGCAGCGCGCAGATGGCCTTGGCGGCCGGGGTGCGGTCGGTGATGTCCCAGCCCATCGGGGCGCGCTTGGCCCACAGCTCGTTGAAGTCGCTGAAGCCCGGGATGGACCTGGCGGCCATGGTCTCCAGGGGTCCGGCGGCGACCAGGTTGACCCGGATGCCCTGCGGGCCCAGTTCGCGGGCCAGGTACTTGGTGCAGTTCTCCAAGGCGGCCTTGGCGAAGCCCATCCAGTTGTAGCTGCTCCAGGCGACGCGGGCGTCGAAGTCCATGCCCACGATCGAGCCGCCGCCCTCCATCAGCGGCAGCACCGCCTTGGCCAGGGCCTTGAGCGAGAACGCCGAGGTGTGCACGGCGACGGAGACGTCCTCCCACGGCACGTCCAGGTACTTCTCGCCGAGGCAGGACGGCGGGGCGTAGCCGATGGAGTGCAGCACCCCGTCCAGCGCGGGGACGTGCTCGCTGATCTTGCCGGCGAGGGTGTCCAGGTGCTCCTGGTTGGTGACGTCGAGTTCGATCACCGGCGCGGGCTTGGGCAGGCGCTGTGCGATGCGCTCGACCAGCCGCAGCCGCCCGAAGCCGGTGAGCACGACCTCGGCCCCCTGCTCCTGGGCGATCCTTGCGGCGTGGAAGGCGATGGAGGCCTCGGTGATCACTCCGGTGATCAGCACCCGCTTGCCTTCGAGCAGTCCGGTCACGTGCTCTTCCTCCGAGTCGACCTAGTCGAGAACTAGTCAAGAAGTGGTGGTTAAGGGCCTAGCCTGGCAGAACGGGTCAGTGACCCATGCCCATGCCCCCGTCGACCGGCAGCACCGCGCCGTTGACGTAGGAGGCGCCGTCGGAGGCCAGCCAGGTGACCGCGGCCGCGACCTCCTCGGTCTTGCCCGCACGCCGGGCCGGGACGGTGACCAGCTGCTCCTTGAGGCTCTCGGCCAGGTGCGCGGTCATGTCGGTCTCGATGAAGCCGGGCGAGATGACGTTCGCGGTGATGTTGCGCGAGCCGAGTTCCCTGGCGATGGAGCGGGCCACGCCGACCAGTCCGGCCTTGCTCGCGGCGTAGTTGACCTGACCGGCCTGGCCGGAGAGGCCGACCACCGAGGAGATGAAGATCATGCGGCCCCAGCGCTTCTTCAGCATGCCGGAGGCCGCGCGCTTGGCGACCCGGTAGGCGCCGGTGAGGTTGGCGTCCACGACCTTGGTGAAGGACTCCTCGGACATGCGCAGCAGCAGCACGTCATCGACGATGCCCGCGTTGGACACCAGCACCTCGACCGGGCCGTGCTGGGCCTCGACCTCGCTGAAGGCGCGGTCGACCTGCGCGGCGTCGGTGACGTCGCACTGCACCCCGAACAGCCCCTCCGGCGCGCCGGAGCCGCGGTGGGTGATGGCGACCTTGTCGCCCTGCTCGGCGAAGGCACGGGCGATCGCCAGGCCGATGCCTCGGTTGCCGCCAGTGACCAGTACCGACCTAGACACCGTGGGTCCTCCATGACTCGCGCGGTTGCTGCTGTGGACGGCGTCAGGCTAGTCGGTCGGCTCGAACCCGCAGGAAAAGGCATCGAAGATGCGTAAGCAGGGCATCCACGCGGCGGCTCGCGGTCTCCCCCGCGGCGGTCGCCGAGGGTGATCCCCGGACACGCCGAAAAGGGGACGCGACCCATTCCGGGTCACGCCCCCGATCAATTCCGGGGAATTCAGCAGTACAGGTTGCCGCCGGGGGCGACACCGATGATGCCGGTGAAGCGCTGATAGTTGCTGACCCGGCTCTGCACCTGTCCGGGGTTGCGGCCGTTGCATTCCAGTGAGCCATTGATACTGCGGATGGTCTCGCCGAAGCCGCGGCTGTTCACCATGGCGTTGTGCGGGGTCATCGAACCCGGTCCGTTCTGGGTCATCCAGTACCAGATCGCGGTCCGCCAGGAGATGGTGGCGTCGTTCTGCACCAGCCAGGGGTTGCCCAGCAGGTTGACCCGCAGGTAGTCACCGGCGGCCTTGTAGTTGAAGTTCCAGCTCAGCTGGATCGGCCCGCGGCCGTAGTAGGCGGCCTGCCCGGCCGGACAGCCGTAGGGCTGGCCGCGGTCGCAGTAGTGCGGGTAGTTGGCGGTGTTCTGCTCCACCACGTGCCGCAGCCCGCCGGTCTCGTGGCTGACGTTGGCCAGGAAGGCGGCCAGTTCCTGCCGCTGCACGGTGGCGCTGCCCTGGTTGGCGAAGGCCCCAATCGTTTGGGCGGCGTTGCGCAGCCCGGTGTAGGTGTAGAAGCCGTTGCGGCCGGGGAACATCTGGTTGAACTGGGCTTCGCTGATCATGAAGGCGGTGGGGGCGGCCGCGGCGGGGATCACCGCGGCGAACCCGGCCGCGGACAGCACGGCGACCAGCAGTCCGAGAAGACGACGTCGCATGAGAACGCTCCTAGCTGCACAGGGGAAAAGCGCGAGGCGGACCTCGCGAATTCGCAGCAGGACAGCACCGGACACCACGGAAGGGCGAAGCGCAGGGGTGGCCCCAAAAACCACTTCCGGGCGGCGGTGGTGAGAGGTTCCGAACAACTGCGGGACCCATTTCGCCACAGGTGCCCGGCGGTGGGAAGTAACTTAAGTAGGGAGTTCGTAAATTTGGTCTGGACCATCTAATCCGAGTTCGTCCAAATGGGGTACCCGGCGCAGTCCGGCGCGTAGTGCGACCCGGTGCGAGGCGTGGTTGTCCGGCCGCACCCTGGCGATGACCGGCTGTCCGGGCAACTCGGCGCGGGCCCAGGTGACCACGGCGGTGGCCGCCTCGCCGCCGAGTCCGGCGCCCCAGGCGGCCGGGGCGAGCCGGTAGAGCAGGTTCAGCACCGGGCGCCGGTGCAGTTCCATCCGTTTGAGGCCGCAGAACCCGATCGGGTCAGGCGTCTCCTGGCGGCGCAGCACCCAGTAGCCGAAGCCGTGCCGCCGCCAGTGCGCGTCCCAGCGCCCGAACAGCTCCTCGGCCTCGGTGCGGCTGGCCAGGGCGTCGCCGGGGTTGTGCGCGCAGGCCAGGGGGTCGGCGTGGATGGCCAGGATCGCCTCGACATCGCCCGCGACCGGCCGGCTCAGGAGCAGCCTGCCGGTGCGCAGCGTGTCCGCGGTCATGGTCAGAGGCGGACCGGGTAGACCGGTTCGGGCACGTCGACCTTGATCCGGTGTTCGATGAAGATGCCGTGCCAGATCATGAAGCTGAGCACCGCCCAGAGCTGGCGGCTGCGGTCGCGTTCGCCGGTCTTGTGCTCGGCGAGCATGGCGAAGACGGCCTTCTTGTCCAGGATCTCGTCGGTCTTGGAGTCGGCGATGATACCCCAGGCCCAGTCGTGCATCTCCTCGCGCAGCCAGTGCCGGATGGGCACCGGGAAGCCGAGTTTGCGCCGGTTGAGCACGTGCGGCGGGATGATCTTGGCCAGGGCCTTGCGCAGCGCGTACTTGGTGGTGCCACCGGCCAGCTTCTGGTCAAGGGGCACGGTGGAGGCGACCTTGAAGACCTCCATGTCCAGGAACGGCACCCGCAGTTCGAGGGAGTTGGCCATGGTGACCTTGTCGGCCTTGGTCAGGATGTCCCCGCGCAGCCAGGTGAACAGGTCCACGTGCTGCATCCGGGCCACCGGGTCCCAGTCCTTGGAGATCCGGTACCAGGGTTCGGTGATCTCCTTGAACCCGATCCGCTCGTCGTAGTGCCGCAGCACGGCACGCAGCTGCTCGTCCCGGAAGTTGCGCGCGTTGCCGTAGTAACGCTCCTCCAGGGTGAGCGCGCCGCGGCGGAGCAGGTCCTTGCCGCGCACGCCCTCGGGGATCTTGGTGGAGACCTTGCCGAGCACCTTGCGCAGGCTGCCGGGCATCTTCTCGAACGGGGCGAGGGACAGCGGTTCGCCGTAGACGGTGTAGCCGCCGAAGAGTTCGTCCGCGCCCTCCCCCGAGAGCACCGCCTTGACGTGTTTGCGGGCCTCGCGGGCGATGAACCACAGCGGCACCAGCGCCGGGTCGGCCACCGGATCGTCCAGGTACCAGATGATCAGCGGCATCGCCTGCATCATCTCCTGGGCGGAGACGGTGCGGACCACGTGCCGGACACCGATCGCGGCCGCGGTCTCGGCGGCCACGTCGACCTCGGAGTAGCCCTCCCGCTCGAACCCGGCGGTGAAGGCGATCAGGTTGGGGTTGAACTGTTTGGCCAGGGTGGCGGTGGCGGTGGAGTCGATGCCGCCGGAGAGGAACGCGCCGACGGTGACCTCCGGGTCGGAGATCATGTGCTTGCCGACCGAATCCCGCATGACATCGGCGATCCGCTGGTACAGCGCCTCCGCCTCGGCCTCCCCGTTGACCGGCTTGGCGGTGAAGGTGGGATTGAAGTAGCGGGCGAACTCCAGCTGCCCGCCGGGCCGCAGCCGGAACGCGGTGCCGGACTCGACCCGGCGGATCCCGGCGTGCAGTGATTCGGGCTCCGGCACGTACTGCAGCACCAGGTAGTGCTGCAACGCGGTGAGGTCGAGTTCCTCGGCCACCCCGAGCACCCCGGACAGTTCGAGGAGGCTCTTCTTCTCACTGGAGAAGGCGATCCCGCCGGGACCCGAGGAGTAGTAGAGCGGTTTGATGCCGAACTGGTCGCGCGCGCCGAAGACGATCCGCTCCTGGGCGTCCCAGATCATGAAGGCGAACATGCCGCGCAGCTTGGGCAGGGCGGCCGGGCCGAGGTAGTGGTAGGCGGCCACGATGGACTCGCCGTCGCCCTGGGTGCGGAAGCGGGCGCCGAAGCGGGCGGTCAGCTCGGCGCGCAGTTCGCGGTAGTTGTAGATCTCGCCGTTGAAGTTGAGCGTGTACCGGTTGGGCGCCTCGGGCGGGCCCCAGACCAGGGGCTGGTGCGAGTGTTCGAGGTCGATGAAGCCGAGCCGGTTGAAGCCGTAGACGACCTCGGCGTCGGCCCAGGTGTCGTGCTCGTCGGGTCCACGGTGCCGCTGGCAGCGCATGGCCGCTCCGACCGCGCCGCGGGCGTTGGCCGCCTGGGCGGGGGTGGCGCAGATCAGTCCCAGCACTCCGCACACGTGGGGATTCACCTCGGGTTGCTCGACGGGCCGGAGACTCCAGTATCCCGTGCGCCCGGGTGGCGCCCGCCGACGGGTTACCTCAAGCAGAGGTAAGTTCTGCCCGCTTCCGCTTGCTGATCAGCGCGTTTGCCCACACCGTGACAGGCGTCTCAAGGAGGGCACATGTCGGTTGGCGTCAGCGCGGACGTCCCACTGGGCGGGGAACCGCCCAAGGGCAGTAAGCAGGGTGAGAAGCGGGTCGTGGCGAACGTGCTGCGCGGCTCGATCGGCAACCTGGTCGAATGGTACGACTGGTATGCGTACACAGCCTTCAGCATTTACTTCGCCAGCTCGTTCTTCCCCAAGAACGACTCCACCGCGGAGCTGCTGAACACCGCCGCGGTGTTCGCGGTCGGCTTCCTGATGCGCCCCATCGGCGGCTGGATGCTGGGCCGCTACGCCGACCGGTTCGGCCGCCGGGCCGCGCTGACCCTGTCGGTGACGCTGATGGCGGCCGGGTCGCTGGTCATCGCGGTCACCCCGTCCTACACCTCGATCGGCCTGGCCGCGCCCGCGCTGCTGGTGGCCGCGCGGCTGTTGCAGGGCCTGTCGGTGGGTGGTGAGTACGCCACCTCGGCGACCTACCTCTCCGAGGTCGCCTCACCTGGCAAGCGCGGGTTCTACTCCAGCTTCCAGTACGTCACGCTGACCGCGGGCCAGCTGCTCGCCCTCGGTGTGCAGATCGTGTTGCAGCAGGTGCTGACCGAGGAGCAGATGCACTCCTGGGGCTGGCGGATCGCCTTCGTCATCGGCGCGGCTGGCGCGATCGTGGTGATGTGGCTGCGGCGCAGCATGGACGAGTCGGAGAGCTTCAAGAAGGTCGCCCAGTCCGAGGAGGGCAAGACCCCGCAGCGCGGCACCCTGCGCGCCCTGCTCCAGCACCCCAGGGAGTGCCTGCTGGTGGTCGGCCTGACCCTGGGCGGCACGGTGGCCTTCTACACCTACACCACCTACCTCCAGAAGTTCATGGTCAACACCAGCGGCATCAGCAAGCAGAACGCGGCCTGGATCAACTTCCTCGCCCTGGTCGTCTTCGTGGTCATCCAGCCCTTCGCCGGCAAGCTGTCCGACCGGATCGGGCGGCGGCCGCTGCTGCTGTTCTTCGGCGTCTGCGGCACCCTGGGCACGGTGCCGCTGCTGACCGCGCTGGCCGGCACCAACTCCCCTGTTGCGGCGTTCTTCCTGATGCTGGCCGGGCTGATCATCGTCACCGGCTACACCTCGATCAACGCGATCGTGAAGGCCGAGCTGTTCCCCACCAACATCCGCGCGCTGGGCGTCGGGCTGCCGTACGCGCTGACCGTGGCCATCTTCGGCGGGTCCGCGGAGTACGTGGCGCTCTGGCTCAAGCAGGCGGGCATGGAGTCGGTGTTCTTCTACTACGTGGCGGGCTGCGTGCTGATCTCGCTGCTGGTCTACGGGACCATGCGGGAGACCTCGAAGTCCTCCCCGCTGGAGGAGAAGTCGTTCCGGTGATCACTGTTTTCGATGGACGCGATTTCCGCTGATCACCGTGCCCGCCGGGTGGTGCTTGTCGCCCACCCGGCGGGCATTTCGTCGCTTCCCCGGGTGAGATGGCTCCGATCGGGCTAATCTGCCCGCGGTATCCGCGTTTCACGGCCATCTGGGGTATTGACGATGCGACAACTGAGTGCCGTCGTGGCGGTGTTGCTCACCGCCACCGCGCTCACGGCCTGCACCCAGGTCTCTCCTGGGACACCGAAGGCCGGGCCCTCCACCCGCAACATCGCCGACGAGATCAAGGGCGGCCCGACCTCGGAGCTGCGCAAGACCTTCTCCACGACCCCGCAGCAGGTCAACGACTACTGGAACAGCGACCGGCTGCGCGACGCCCGGCCCAAGCAGCCCGGTCCCAGCGACGGCGGCAGCGACGTGCCCAAGGAGAACCCGGGCGCGCAGGTGGTGATCCAGCCATCCGACGGGGCGATCGGGCAGGTCAAGCCGGACTCCAACGGCACCAACCCGCGCGGCGACGCCTGGTCGCGGGCCGGGCTGAGCGAGACCACGGTGGGACGGCTCTACTACACCTTCGGCGGCAAGCCGTACGTGTGCTCGGCCTCGGTGATCAGCTCGCCGTCCAAGGTCCTGGTGGCCACCGCGGGGCACTGCGTGTGGGAGACCCAGGGCGAGAAGACGTGGGCGGACAACGTGATGTTCGTGCCAGGTGACCGGGCCGGGCAGTCCCCGCACGGCAAGTGGGCGGCGGAGTCGATCTACACCACCCGCGAGTTCCTGACCAAGGCGGAAAGTTCCGACCGGGGCACCTCCGGCGAGGGCTGGGCCTACGACATCGCCTTCCTGCGGATGCGGCCACTGGGCGGCAAGAAGATCCAGGACGCGCTCGGCGCGCAGGGCATGGCCTTCGGCGTGCTGGCCGAGGGGCTGACCGCGATCGGCTACCCGACCGCGCCGCCGTTCGACGGCAAGGTGATGCGGTACTGCTCCTCGCCGAACTGGGTCAAGGGGCCCTTCGGCGACTACACCATCAACTGCGTGATGACCCCGGGCTGCTCGGGCGGGCCGTGGTTCACCAGGTTCGATCCGGGCCGGGGCGCGGGCATCGTGGTCTCGGTGTCCTCGGTGGGCAACGCCAGGACGCTCTCCGGCGCGGTGCTCGGCCAGGTGGCGCACAACCTCTACAAGCAGGCGGACGCGGGATGATGACGAGAACCCAGCGGCGCGGGCGGCTGGCCGCGCTGGCCGGCGCACTGGCCGTGACGATCACCGCGGCGGGGTGCAGCAGCGCCTCCCCCGGGCTCGCCCTTGCCGACCAGCAGGCGGTGACCGCCTACATGGCGGCCCAGTTCGACGGCGCGTTCAAGAAGCTCGATCAGGAGCTGATCAAGCCACGGGACGAGAAGTCGACCGTGTTCTGGCACGGGCGGTTCAACGAGCGCAAGACGGACAAGGAGATCGACGTCTTCCGCTACCAGGCGGCGGACAAGGCCAAGCCGGAACCGCCCGCGATCTTCACCAAGTCCCGCACCAGCAAGGACATGAAGGACAACCTGGACCAGTACCACCCGAGCGGCTCGGAGTGGGACTACCTGCTGCTGGGTGAGCGGTTCCGTTCGCTGGCCACCACCCCGTGGGTGCGGTTCCCGACCTTCACCCCCAAGGACGGGTTCAACGTGTGCCTGCTGACCGGGGTGCAGACGGTGTGCGCCATGCAGGACGCGATGAAGGCCACCCAGAAGTCCTCGCCGGCCGGGCTGGTCAAGGAGTACCGGCAGCAGGCCGACGGCACCGCCGAACTGCTCACCGGGGTCACCCTCAAGTCCTTTGTGGACGCCAGGGTGCTGAGCTTCCCGGAGGACTTCAAGAAGCAGATGACCCCGCCGATGCTGGAGTCCTTCCTGCGCACCACGGTGACCATGGACCCGCAGGGGCAGCTCAAGAAGATCGAGATCAACGGGATCGTGGACAAGGGCGGTCCGAAGATCGAGATCCAGGTGGGTTACGAGATCCTGGGCAAGGCCACCGCGAAGGACTTCCCGCCGGAGCCCTCGCCGCTGGACCGGACCGACCTGCCTGATCTGAACGCCCGCAAGGACTTCTTCAACCGGCTCGCCGCGCTGTAGATACCGAGGTAAGAGATGAGCAACCCGTACCAGCCGCAGCAGCCGCAGTGGGGCGGTCAGCCGCAGCAGCCGAACCCGTACCAGCAGCCGCAGCAGCCGCTGCCCGCGCAACCGCAGTGGGGTGGGCAGCCCACGCCGCCGCCCGGCTATCCGCAGCAGGGCGCGCCCACCCCGCCGCCCGGCTACCCCCAGCAGGGTCCCGGCGGCCCTGGTGGTCCCTACGGTGGCGCGCCCTACGGCGGGCCGCCGCAGCAGGGGCAGGGGCCGCAGCAGAAGTCCGATGGCAGTGCGAAGAAGCCGCTGCTCTACGGCCTGGTCGGCCTGGTGCTGATCGGGATCGTCTTCGGTGTGCTGGCCTTCCTGGGTGTGTTCACCAGCAAGGTGCTCGACACCAAGGCGGTGCAGACCGGCGTGCAGAAGGTGCTGACCGAGAACTTCGGCATCGCCAAGGTCACCGCGGTGACCTGCCCGAACCAGCCGGCGATCAAATCCGGCAACACCTTCACCTGCACCGCCACCGTGGACGGCAAGCAGCGGCAGGTGCCGGTGAAGGTCACCAACGACTCCGGTGAGTACGAGGTCGGGCAGCCCAAATAGGCTGCGACGCATGAAGGTGCTGCTGGTGGAGGACGACGACGGGGTCGCGGACGCCCTCGTCGAAGTCCTCACCGCGCACGGGCACCAGCCCCGCCGGGTCCGGCACGGCGCGGACGCGCTGACCGGGCACCGGGAGGTGGATCTGGTGCTCCTTGATCTGGGTCTGCCCGACGGCGACGGTCTCGAGGTGCTGCGCAAGCTGCGCCGGGTGGCCACCGTGCCGGTGATGGTGCTGACCGCGCGCGGCGACGAACGCTCCGTCGTGCGCGGTCTGCGCCTGGGCGCCGACGACTACCTGGTCAAACCGGTCCGGCTGGCCGAACTGCTGGCCAGGATGGACGTGGTCACCCGGCGGGCCGCGCACCGGGCCACCGCCGAGGAACCCGCCGACGAGGTGGTCACCGGCGACGTCCGGATCGACCTGGCCAGCCGCCGGGTCGAGGTGGCCGGGGCGCCGATCACGTTGACCGCCAAGGAATTCGACCTGCTGGCCGCGCTGGCCCGGCGGATGGGCGCCGCGGTCAGCCGCCAGCAGCTCATGGACGAACTCTGGGGCGACGCCTACGTGGCGATCTCCCGGTCCCTGGACGTGCACATCGCCCAGTTGCGGGCGAAACTGGGCCGCCCCAACCTGATCAGCACCATCCGCGGCTTCGGCTACCGGCTGGAGCCCTAGGGTGCGGCGGCGACTCCTGGTGGTGCTGCTGGCCTTCTCGGTGCTGGCGGTGGCCGCCTTCGCCTGGCCGCTGCTGATGAGCACCGCCACCGAACGCACCCAGCAACTCCTGCTCTCCCGCACCGCCGACCTGGACCGCTTCGCCGCGCTCGCCGACACCGCGGGCACCACCGGGGACCTGGGTGCGCTGACCGCGGAGATCCAGCGCTACGGCGAGCTGTACGGCGAGGCCGTGCTGGTGGTGGACACCCGGCGCGGCTCCCTCGCGGCCACCGGCGACCTCCGGCCAGCCGACCCGGCCGTGGTCCGCCTGGTGGACGGGGCCCTGCGCAACGAACGTCAGTCCACAGTGGACCCACTCACGCCCTGGTCCAGCGAACCGGTGCTGCTGGCCCGCCCGGTCGGCACCGGCATCCGGGTCACCGGCGCGGTGGTGCTGCGGGCCGCGGTGACCGCGGCCGCCGGGGACATCGCCCGCCGCTGGGGTGTGGTGCTGCTCGGCGCGCTGGCCGCCGCACTGGCCTGCGTGAGCCTGGCCCTCGGCGTGTCCCGCTGGGTGCTGCGGCCACTGCGCGAGCTGGAACGCGGGGTGCGCGCGGTCGCCTCCGGGGAAGCACACGCCCAGGTCGCGGTGCACGGACCGGCCGAACTCCGGGTGGTGGCCGCCGCGTTCAACCAGATGTCCGACGCGGTCTCCGACGCCGCCGAACGGCAACGCCGCCTGGTCGCCGAAGCCTCCCACCAGCTACGCAACCCGATGACCGCACTACGCCTGCGGGTGGACGCCCTCGGCCCCTCGGTCGCGCAACCGGCCCAGCGCTCCTACCAGTCCGTGCTCGGCGAGGTCGACCGCCTGGAAGCACTCCTGGACGGCCTGCTCACCCTGGCCAGCGCGGAGAACCGGGCCGCCGAACTCCGCTCACCGTCCACACTGGAGGAACCACCCGCCGACTGCGAACCGCTGCTGGTACTGGCCGACCGCCGGGACGCCTGGTCCGCCGCGGCCACCGCCGCCGGGATCACCCTCCATATCGGCCGCACCCCTGGCACGCCGGTGGTGGCCGCCTTCCCCGCCGAGGAACTCGCCCAGGTCCTCGACGTGGTCCTGGACAACGCGATCAAGTACGCCGGCGCCCAGGCCGTGATCACCCTGGCGCTGCTGGCCGAACCGGAGACAGTGCGGCTCAGCGTCACCGACAACGGCCCCGGCCTGACCGCCGAGGAACTCGCCCTGGCCACCGAACGGTTCTGGCGCTCCCAGGAACATCGCGGCAGCCGCGGCACCGGCCTCGGCCTGGCCATCGCCGAACAACTCGTCACCGCGCACGGCGGCAGGCTCACCCTGGAGACCGCCCAGCCACACGGCCTGTCCGTCCACATCGGACTCCCCAGGACCGCCGGATGACCTTGCCCCGCAGGCTGTTCCTGCTCACCCCACTGGCCGCGCTGGCCTGCACCAGCACCGACTACCCCGGCCCCGCGCGCGGACTGTCCATCGGCGCGGGCGAACCCGGCGGACCGTACCTGGCCTTCGCCACCCGGCTGGCCGCCGAGATCGCCGCCGCCGAACCCGACCTGCGCGCCACCCCGGCGCAAACCCAGGCCAGCGTGGCCAACCTGCGCCTGCTCGGCACCCGCGAGGTCGACCTGGCCCTGGCGCACGCCGACGCCTGCGAGGCCGCCGCCACCGGCGCCACCCCGTTCACCGAACGGCTGCCGCTGCGCGCACTCGGCCGGATCTATGAGAACTACCTGCAGATCGCGGTCCCGGCGGCCAGTCCGGTGCGCCGGGTGGCCGAACTCGCCGGTCGCCGGATCGCCATGGGGGCACCGGGTTCCGGCGCGGCCATGGTCGCCGACCGCATCACCACCCGGCTCAACCTCACCCCCGGCCCGCAGTTGCGGCTGGCCGAGGCCGCCGCGGCCCTGGCCGAGGGCAGGGTGGACGCGCTGGTGTGGTCCGGCGGCGTGCCCACACCGGCCCTGGAGGAACTCGACATCCGCACGCCCATCCGGTTGCTGCCCCTGGACGACGTGCTGCCCGCGCTGCGCACCGCGCACGGACCGGTGTACGAACAGGTCTCCGTGCCCAGCGGCGTGTACCGCGCGCCGCGGCCGATCCCGACCATCGGGGTGGCGAACCTGGTGGTGTGCCGGGAAGAACTCCCCGTCGAGGTGGCGGCGGCGGTGACCCGGGTGCTGCTCACCCGGGCCGACCGCCTGATCCCGCAGGACGCACTGGGCATCCAGTTCCTCGATCCGCGGGCGCTGATCAGCACCGCGGCCATCCCGCTGCACCCCGGCGCGGCCGGGGTCTACCGGGAACTACACGGCTGAACTCAGCGCTGCTGCGGGATGACCGGCGGGATCACCGGCTCCTCGCCGTTGACCGCGCGGCTGAACCGGTCGGTCACCACCGGCAGGAACTCCGGGTGGGTCAGCACCCAGAACCGCTGCTCCTTGACCGCCTCGACCACCGCGTCCGCGACCTCCTCGGCCGGCTTGCCCGCGCGGACCGCGGCGCCGATGGCCTCGCTGGCCTTGGCCATCAACTTGGCCTCCAGGCCCTCCCCGTTCGCCGGCGGAGTGCTCTCGGCGATGTTGGACCTCGTCCAGGCCGGGCACAGCACCGAGGCCCGCAGCGGGGAACCGGTGATGACGAACTCGTGGTGCATGGTCTCGGTCAGCCCGACCACCGCGTGCTTCGTCGCCGCGTACGGGCCGGTGCCCATCCCGGCGAGCAGGCCGCTCATCGAGGCCGTGTTGACGATGTGGCCTTCTTCCTGCGCCATCATCCTGGGCAGGAAGGCGTGCTGGCCGTGGATCACGCCCCACAGGTTGATGTCGATGGCGCGCTTCCACTCTTCGAGGGTAAGCCGCCAGGTCAGGCCGGAGCTGCCGATGCCCGCGTTGTTGCACAGCACGTGTGCCGCGCCGAACTCGGCGTAGGTACGGTCGGCCAGGGTCTCCAGGTCCGCGGCCTTGGCCACGTCCGCCTGTACACCGATGGCCTGGACACCCTTGTCCTGGAAGGACTTCACCAGCGCGTCCAGGGCCGATGAGTCCACATCGGACAGCGCGAGGCGCATGCCCTGGGCGGCGAAGGAGTTGGCCAGGGCGGTGCCGATGCCACCCGCGGCACCGGTGATGACGGCGACTTTGCCGGTCAGGTCTCGCACAGCGAACTCCCTAGGTCAGAGGGCCGGGTCCAGGACGAGCTTGCCGACGGTGCGGCGGGCACGCAGGTCCTCGTGCGCGGTGCGCGAGGCCGACATCGGGTACTCGCCACCGATCTGCGGGCGCAGCGTGCCGGCGCGCACCAGCTCGACCATCTGGTCGAAGGGCTCCTGGATGAGGGCGCCGGGGTTGCGCAGGCAGTCGATCAGCCAGAAGCCGACGATGGACTGGGAGCCGCGCATCAGCTTGGCCGGCAGCACCGGGGTGGGCTGCACCCGGCCCGCGCTGCCGTAGGCCACGATCCGGCCGAAGGGGGCCAGCACGCTCAGCGAGTCGTCGAAGACCGGCCCGCCGACCATCTCCAGGACCACGTCGATCCGCTTGCCGCCGTTGGCCTCGCGCAGCCGCTCGGCCAGGCCCTCCGGCGCGCCGTCGACCGCGACGTCCGCACCCAGGTCCAGGGCCAGCTTGCGCTTGTCCTCGGTGGAGGCGGTGGCGATCACGGTGCCCGCGCCGAATGCCTTGGCCAGCTGCACCGCGAGGGAGCCGACGCCACCGGCGGCGGCGTGCACCACCACCGACTCGCCCGGCTGGATCCGCGCGGAGGTCTTGAGGATGTGCCAGGCGGTGGTGCCCTGGCAGATCAGCGCGAGCGCGTCACCGCTGGAGATGTCCTCCGGCACGTCGAAGAGACGCTCCGGCGCGGCCACCACCTTGCTCGCGTAACCACCGGAGTCGATCAGCGCGATCACCCGGCGGCCCTCCGCGGTGCGGCCGATGACCTCACCGCCGGGGATCAGCGGCAGCTTGGCCGGGGCCAGGTAGGAGTTCTCCACGTTGTGGGTGTCGCCGTAGTTGACGCCTGCCCGGTCGACCTCGACGAGCACCTGCCCGTCCCCCGCGACCGGATCCGGCAGGTCCACCAGCCGCATGACCTCGGGTCCGCCGAACTCGGTGATCTGTACCGCGCGCACGTGCCACTCCTTTGCCCTGCCCCAGTGCCAGCAACTGCTGTACGGCGTACAGTACGCTGTACAGTAAGGAGGAGGCAACCATGACCGAACAGCTTCAGCGCAAACGTGCGCCTCGTAACACGCTCAACCCCGAGCTGATCGTGCGCACCGCCCTGGACCTGCTCGACGCCGAGGGTGTCGAGTCCTTCGGCATGCGCGCCCTGGCCAAGCAGCTCGGCGTCGGCCCGATGGCCCTCTACACCTACTTCCGCGGCCGGGACGAACTCTTCGACGCCGTCCGCGACCATGCCATGGCCGAGCACCCGGTGCGGGCCGAAGGCGAAACCTGGCAGGAACGGGTCCGGGTGGCCTGCCGGGCGATCCGGGACATGATGCTGGCCCACCCCTGCCTGGTGCAGTTGTTCACCGCGCGCCCGCTGGCCGGGCACGAGGTGCCGCACGCGGTGGAGGCGCTGCTCGGCGTGCTGCGCGCGGCCGGGTTCGACCGGGACACCGCGGTCCGGGCCTATCTCACCCTGTTCAACCACGTGCTCGGCGTGGCCGCCTGGGAGGTCCAGCTCAGCAGGCAGCTGGCCGACCCGGCGGGTCGGCGGGCGCTGCGCGAGACCCTGGATGGCTTGTCCCGCACCAGGTATCCGACCCTGGTGGACCTGGTGCCCGAACTCAACCGCAGTGGTGGCCCGGCCCAGTACGAGTTCGGGCTGGATCTGCTGATCGGCGGCCTGGAGCAGGTCCTGGCCCGGCGGGAGGCCGGGCCAGGCGACTGAACCTGGCGGCGCGGACTGACCTCGGTGGCAGAAGTCAGGCTGCGTACTGCGACTGCACGGCGGTGATCTCGTGCACGAGCTGCTGGCAGTCCGGGTCCCGGCGGCGGGCCGCCTCCAGGCGCAGCGGCGTGAGCCGGTCCAGCACCCGGCGGGACTGGAGCTGTTCGGCCGAGGCGACCGCGGCGACCGCCGCCGGGACGCCGAGCCGGTGGTCCCCCGCGCGCAGGTACCCGGTGGCCAGGGCGATGCGCTCGAAGGTCTGGCTGCGCGCGGTGAGTCCGGTGCGCAGGCCGATGGAGTGCTCGAAGAGCGGGATGGCCCGGAACGGGTCGCCGTCGCGCATCTCCAGGTGCATCATGCCCTCGCTGGCGGCCAGGTCGGCGGCGGTGAAGAACGAGGCCCAGCTGGGTCGTTCCGGTTCGCCGTACTCCTGGGCGCGGGCGAAGTCCCGGCGCGCGCGGGCCATCGCGGTATTGGCCAGGTCGGGCCGGTTGAGCCTGCCGTAGGCCCAGGCCTGGTTGGCCGCGAGCACCGCGCCGGCGTGCGCGTCGGCGGCGTCGGCGGCCGGGATCTCGCCGAGCTGGAACAGTTTCAGCGCGTCGTTGACCGCGCCGTTGTGCAGCTCGATCCGGGCCGCGGCGTAGAGCACGCTGCACATCAGGCCGTGGTCCTCGGCCTGTTTGGCCAGTTCCACCGCCTGCACGTAGTGGTAGCGGGCGGCGTCGGCCAGGCCGACGTCGAAGGAGGTCCAGCCGGCGAACCGGTGCGCGCCGGCGACCGCGCTGAGTAATCGTTCGCGGACCGCGTCCGTGCAGTCCGCGGAGAGCAATCGTCTGCACCAGGAGACATGCGCGATGGCCGCGTCCCGGACCGACCCCCCGCCCTGCTGGTAGTCCAGGGCCTTCAACGCCCCCGTCGCTGCCTCGATCCGCCGCACGTCCTCCAGTCCCAGCCGGCCCGGCACCGGGGTCGGACTGGCCACATCGCGCAGTGGTCCCAGTTGCCCCCAGCCGAAGTCCAGCGTCGCACCGACGACGGCGCTCGCGGCGGCGGCGAGGAACCTGCGCCGTTGCACGTCCTCGTCCTCCCTCCCGCCGGATGGCCCAACCGCGGCTACTCCAGGTGAGTAACCCATCCCCATGTAACCACGCGGAATGCCTAATCCGTCACCTATACGGGCGAGCACGTCATAGGCCATCACCTGACGGCCCTTGGTGATCTCGGAGACCTCGGACTGCGACTGTCCGGTCCGGGCGGCAATGCGCTTCTGGGTGATGCCGAGTCGGCGCAACAGCTGGTAGACGCGGGAGATGTCCCGGCGGACCAACGCGGTGCGCATCTCGGGTTCTTCCCACGTCGAGGAGGGGATCGGTGGATCGCGATCCTCTACGCCGCTCATAGGGCCCCCTACCCATGGCGTGGCTCACATCGGGCTAGTACCGAGAGTAGCGGTATAGACCACTCGATCACCCACCCGTTCGGCGTAAACCCGGGTAAATCGGGCAGAAATTCTGCTCCCCGAAAGCCCTCCCCCGCCAGAGCCAGGTGGCGGGAACCGATCCACCCGATCGCGCGTTGACGCCCCCCACCCACCGGCCTAGCGTTGTAAGCAGTTGCTTACAAGCGAAGTCGGGAGCGTCGCATGACCACCACGAGAGCTGCCGCCACGGATCTCGACCCCATCCCGTACCCGTTCAACGAGGCCGCGGGCCTGGGTCTGTCCGATCTCTACGAGCAGATCCGCAACACCCCCGGCATGCTGCGGGTCACCCTCCCCTACGGCGAACCGGCCTGGCTGGCCACCCGCTACGCCGACGCCCGCTTCGTGCTGGGCGACAAGCGCTTCAGCCGGGCGATGGCCGAGGTCAGGGACGCGCCGAGGCAGTGGCCGGTGATCCGCCCCGGCGGCATCCTGGCCATGGACCCGCCCGACCACACCCGCCTGCGCACCCTGGTCACCAAGGCCTTCACCGTGCGCCGCGTCGAGCAACTCCGCCCCAGGGTGATCGAGTTGGCCGAGTCCCTGATCACCGGCCTGATCGAGCAGGGCCCGCCGGCCGACCTGGTCGAGGAGTACGCCCTCCCCATCCCGGTCGCGGTGATCTGCGAACTCCTGGGCGTCCCCACCGAGGACCGCCCCCAGTTCCGGGTCTGGAGCGACAACGCCCTCTCCACCACCGGCCTGACCCCCGAGGAGATGGCGCAGAACCAGGAAGACCTGCGCGCCTACATGGGCAAACTGATCACCGAACACCGCGCGGCGCCCCAGGACGACCTGATGACCGCCCTGATCGAGGCCCGCGACGTAGGCGACCGCCTGACCGAACTGGAAATGGTCGACCTGTGCGTCGGCATCCTCATCGCAGGCCACGAGACCACAGCCACCCAGATCCCCAACTTCCTCTGGATGCTGCTGGAAAACCCAGACCAGCTCAAGAAACTCCAGACGGAGCCAGAGCTGATCCCCAACGCCGTAGAGGAACTCCTCCGCTTCACCCCCCTTGGCGTGGGCGCCAGCTTCCCCCGCTACGCCACCGAGGACGTCCACGTAGGCGAAGTCCTGGTCAAGGCAGGCGAGCCGGTCCTCGTCTCCGTAGGCTCAGCCAACCGAGACGCCCTCAAATTCACCAACCCCGGCGTCCTGGACGTAACCCGGGAGAACATCCAACACCTCGGCTTCGGCCACGGAGTCCACCACTGCCTGGGCGCCCAACTGGCCCGCATGGAACTCCAGGAAGCCCTCCGAGTCCTCCTCGCCCGCCTCCCCAACCTCCACCTGGCCGGCGACATCACCTGGAAAACCCAAATGATCGTCCGAGGCCCCCGCACCATGCCCATCGCCTGGTAACCCCACCCACAACAGCCAACACACCGTCCCAAAACAGCCAACACCCAGTACAACAACGGCCAACACGCCGAGCGAGGTTCGGGTCTCACCCCCACCCGCGCGTGTTGGCCGTTGTCGTACGGAGTGTTGGCCGTTGTCGTACGGCACGTTGGCCGTTATGGACGGGCAGGCGGCGAGGCGGGGATGAGGGCGCGGGCGGAATCCAGAGAGCTGGGCGACTCAGGCGTCCCACAACGGCCAACCAGGCGTACAAGAACGGCCAACACTCGGTACAAGAACGGCCAACACGCCGGCGAGGGTTTCAACCCTCCGCGCGTGTTGGCCGTTATGGGACGGTGTGTTGGCCGTTCTTGTACACCACGTTGGCCGTTGTGGGCGGGCGAAGCCCGGAGCGGTGAGCGTTGCGGGCAAGCGGGCGAAGCCCGGGAACGATGCGGCTAGGCGGTTCACACACGCCGCGACCGGGCGAAGCCCGAACACCAGCAGACGGGGTGGCTTTTCAAACCCCACCCGAGCGGTTCCCCATCCCCGTCAGCCTGGAGAGGACACACCGCATCCTGGGCGCGCGGACCCGCAACCCGCCGCCGCCCTAGCCACCCAACCGCAGGGGTCCGCGCGCCCAGGATGTGGTTTGGTATCGGAAGGCTGACGGGGATGGGGAACCGTACGAGCACTGCTCTCTGCCTTTGATTTTCCCCCCCATCCTTTGATTTCTGCCCGTCCGGCGAGGACGCCCTTGATCGTCGCTCGTGCCCCACAACGACCAACACGCTGGGGTTACGGGAGGCGTTGGCCGAAGATGAGGGAGGTGCCGGCTGCCACGATGAGAGCCAGTGTGCCGAGCATCAGCCAGGGGCGACTCGCGTCGTCCTCCTTGGTCTCGTACCCGATCTGCTCCCCCAACGTGTCATACACCTTCTGCAACTGCTCCGCCGTGTCCGCCTTGTGGAAATCCCCACCCGACGCCTCGGCGATCTCCTTCATCGTCTCCACGTCAGCCGGCACATTCGTGACCCGGCCCTCGTTCTCGATCGTCCCGTAGTCCGTGCCGAACGCGATCGCCGACACCGGGATCTTCGCCTTGCCAGCCCGGGTGGCGACCTCGACCGGCTCCGCGCCGACCGTCTTCTTGCCGTCCGTCATCAGCACGATCCGCGCGGGCGGCGGCCCATCGGCGCCGGTGAGCAGCTTGCCGAAGGACTCGATGGTCGCCATGGCCGCGTTCAGCGCGTCGCCGGTGGCGGTGGCGGGGCCGAGCTTGAGGGTGTCGATCGAATCGGCGACCGGCTTGCGGTCCACCGTCGGCGAGACCAGCACCACCGCGGAACCCGCGAAGGAGATCAGGCCCAGGTTGACGCCCTTGGTCAGGCCCTCGGTGAAGGACTTGGCCGACTTCTTCGCCGCGTCCAGCCGGGTCGGTTTGATGTCGGTGGCCTGCATGGACAGCGACACGTCGATGACCAGCATCACCGTGGCGCGGTTGCGGGGCACCCGCTGTTCGGAGGTCGGGCCGGTGAGGGCGACGGTGAGCAGGATCAGCGCCACCGCGAGCAGCGCTGGCGGCACGTGCCGTACCCAGTTCTGCCGCTTGGGGATGACCTTCTCGAGCAGTTCCAGGTTGGTGAAGCGCATGACGTAGCGGCGCCGGCGTCGCTGCACCAGCAGGTACACCACCACCAGCACCGCCACCGCGAGCGCCAGCAGGAACCACCAGGGCGCGGTGAATCCGCGCAGGCTGAGGCCGAACATCAGGCCACCCCTCCCGACCAGCGGCGCTTGCGGGCCACCACGAACCGGACGGTGTCGGCGACCCAGTCCGAGTCGGTGCGCAGCACCAGATGACCGGCGCCTGCACCGCGCAGCACCGCGGCCACCTGGTCCCGGTGCGCGCTCGCCGCGGCGGCGAATTCCTTGCGCAGCAACGGGGTGGTGTGCACCTCGCGCTGTTTGCCGCTCTCCGGGTCGGACAGGACGACGGTTCCCACGTCGGGCAGCTCCACGTCTCGCGGGTCGAGCACCTCGATGGCCAGCAGGTCGTGCCGGGCCGAGAGCGCGCGCAGCGGGCGCTCCCAGCTCAGCGGACCCAGGAAGTCCGAGATCACCACGGCCAGGCCACGCCTGCGCGGCGGGCGGCGCAGCTGTTCCAGGGCCAGCGCGAGGTCGCCGCGGGTGCCGTCGGGGGCGCGCTTGGTCTGCGCGATCCGGCGCAGCAGCCCGCTGCCGTGGGCGAGGCCGCCGCGCGCGGGGATGCGCTCGGTGTGCTCGCCGGTGGACACGATCGCGCCGATCCGGTTGCCGCCGCCCCCGGTCAGGTGGGTCACCGCGGACACCGCGGCCACCGCCAGCTCGCGCTTCTCGCAGGCGGCGGTGCCGAAGTCCAGGCTGGGCGACAGGTCGACCACGACCCAGGTCTCCAGTTCCCGGTCGGCCACCGTCTCCCGGATGTGCGGCACGGTGGTCCGGGCGGTGACCGCCCAGTCCATCCGGCGCACGTCGTCACCAGGCTGGTACGGCCGCGCCTCGCCCGGTTCGGTGCCCGGCCCCGGCACCAGGCCGAGGTGGTTGCCCTGCAGCAACCCGTCCAGCCTGCGCCGGACGGTCAGCTCAAGGGTGCGCAGCGCCACGTCGAGGCGGCCCTCGTCCAGCGCGGGCGGCGCCCAGGACGGCCGCTTGGCGACCGGCGCCTCCGGGACGGCCGGGGTGTCGGGGTCAGGCGTGCCGGTCACGGGCGCTGGACCGGCGCGGCCTGCGGGACGGGCGGCGGCTGCATGGGCACGCCGAGCTGCGGCTGCGGCGCCTGCGGGCGTGCGGAGACCTGCGGCAGCGGCACGGTCTGCAGCACCCGGGAGACCAGGTGGTCCATTGGCACGCCGTCGGCGAGGGCGTCGTAGGACAGGACCAGGCGGTGCCGCAGCACGTCCGGCACCACGTCCACCACGTCCTGTGGCAGCACGTAGTCCCGGCCGCGGACCAGCGCGAGCGCGCGGGCGGCGGCCACGATGCCCAGGGTGGCGCGCGGGGAGGCGCCGTAGGCGATCCAGCCCGCGACGTCGCCGAGGCCGTGCTCGTTGGGCGAGCGGGTGGCCAGCACCACCCTGACCACGTAGTCGACCAGCGCGTGGTGCACGAAGACCTTGCTGGCCACGCCCTGCAGCCGGACCAGTTCCTCCGGGCTGAGCACCTGGGACGGCTCCGGCGGGGTGACCCCCATCCGGTAGACGATCTCGCGCTCTTCCTCGGCGGTCGGGTACTCGACGATGATCTTGAACAGGAAGCGGTCGCGCTGCGCCTCGGGCAGCGGGTAGACGCCCTCGTTCTCGATCGGGTTCTGGGTGGCCAGCACCAGGAACGGGTCGGGCATCGGGAAGGTCTTGCCGCCGATGGACACGTGCCGCTCGGCCATCACCTCGAGCATGGCCGACTGCACCTTGGCGGGCGCGCGGTTGATCTCGTCGGCGAGCACGAAGTTGGCCACCACCGGGCCGAGTTCGACGTCGAAGCTCTCGCTGCCCTGCCGGTAGATCCGGGTGCCGAGGATGTCGGCAGGCACCAGGTCGGGGGTGAACTGCAGGCGGGAGAAGGAGCCGCCGACCACTCGCGCGAAGGTCTCCACCGCGAGGGTCTTGGCCACGCCGGGCACGCCCTCCAGGAGCAGGTGCCCCTTGGCGAGCAGGCCCACCAGCATGCGTTCCACCAGCCGGTCCTGGCCGACGATGACGCGCTTGACCTCGAACACGGTGCGCTCGAGCAGTTGTGCGTCGCGCGCGGGCGTGATCGCGGCCGCGCCCTCGGCGTACCCGGGCTCGGTCACTGGCGAACCTCCTAGAACGAAAGACTGTGTACCGGCACGCACCCCACTCGTGCCGGTACACAGCAAACCCCGCGTCGGGTATGACGGCTGTGAAAGATCAGGGCGAGCGAAGCGACGGGGTCGAATCGAGTCAGCCCAGCAGGACCGGCAGGGCTTCCAGCGCCCGCAGGCCGCTGATCCGCAGCTTCAGCTCTTCTTCGGGCACCGCCAGCCGCATCCCGGGGAAGCGCTCGATGAGCGCGCCGATGGCCACCTCGCCCTCCAGCTTGGCCAGCCGCGCGCCCAGGCAGAAGTGGATGCCGTACCCGAAGCCGAGGTGCTTGCCCGCGTCCCTGGTCACGTCCAGGCGGTCGGGGTCGGCGAAGACCGCCGGGTCCCGGTTGGCCAGGCTCACCCCGGCGTAGACCGCGCTGCCAGCCGGGATCACCACGCCACCGACCGGCAGGTCGGCGGTGATGGCCCGGTTGAGGCCGGGGTTGATCGGCCCGTCGAAGCGCAGGAACTCCTCCATCGCGCTGTTGCGCAGGTCGGGGCGGGTGCGCAGCAGTTCGAGCTGGTCAGGGTGGGTGAGCAGCGCGCGCGTGCCCAGTGCGATCAGGTTGGTGGTGGTCTCGTGCCCGGCGAAGATCAGCAACGCGGCCATCGCGACCATCTCCGCGTCGGTGAGGTGCTGCCCGTCGACCTCCACCGCGGCCAGGTCGCCGAGCAGGTCGCCGGCGCCCTCGCCGCGTTTGACCACGACCAGTTCACGCAGGTACTCGGCCATGTCGTTGAGCAGCCCGACGTAGGTGGGCGCGTTGGCCAGGTCGGCGAACAGCGAGGTCATCGCGTGCGACCACTCCCGGAACAGCTCCCGCCGCGCCACCGGCGCGCCGAGCAGCTCGCAGATCACCCTGATCGGCAGCTGGAAGGCGTACTCCGCCACCAGGTCCACCGGCCCGCTCCGCCGCGCCAGCTCGTCGAGCAGTTCGGCGGCGATCTGTTCGATCCGCGGTCGCAGCGCGTCCACCCGGCGGGCGCTGAAGGCACGCACCACGAGCTTGCGCTGCCGGGTGTGCTCCGGCGGGTCCAGTTGCAGCATCGAGCCGCCGATCAGCCCGGCGATGGCCATCAGCGCCTCACCGACCGGCCCCTGCGGGTTGGTCGGCACCTGCACCCGCACGGTGGCCTGCGGCGCGGCCAGCAGCGCAGTGACATCGGCGTGCCGGGTGAGCACCCACTGCTGCCGTCCGCCGATCTCCCAGAGCAGCTCCGGCGGCCGCGGCTCGGTGATCCGCGCCAAAGCCGGTCCCAGTGCCTGGATGCTCTCGACGATCTGGTCGTCCCCATACCGCGTGGTCGACATTTCCCCTCCTCAAGACCGTTCACTACGTTCGTAGTACTACCATAGCAGTGACTTTCCGGCGCGGGCACGGGCGTGCGGCAGACTGATCACGTGCCACCCCAGAACGAAGCGCGCAAGAAGCACCTGGCCGACGCCGCGATCGACGTCCTGGCCAGGGACGGCGGTCACGGGCTGACCCACCGCACGGTGGACAAACACGCCGCGGTGCCCACCGGGACGACCTCGAACTACTTCCGCACCAGGGACGCGCTCTGGGTGGCGGTGGCCAACCGGGTGGCCGAACGGCACTGGGAGATCATCAGCACCATCGAGGGCTTCCCGGAGAAGATGGCCACGCCCAACGAGGCATCCGAGGCGATCAGCCTGATGCTGACCGGGATGGCGGATGAGGGCCGGATCTTCAACCTGGCCATGCTGGAGCTGAACCTGGAGGCGATCCGGCGACCGGGCCTGCGGCCGACCCTGCACGAGCTGAACGAGCTGGTCACCCGGCAGATGGGGATCAACCACCGACTACAGGGCCTCCCGGCCGACCGGGAGACCTTGGACATGATCGGGATCTTCCTGCGCGGCCTGCAGCTGAGCATGCTGATGCCGTGGAATCTGGGCCAGGCCTACGATCCCGCGAGGCTGATCGAACGGGCTTACGGGGCCCTGCTGGCCACCGCGCCGGATCAGACCGAACTGCCCGGATCCGGATAACCGGCCCGCCAGGCGGCGAGGTCCTCCGGCGTGTCCACGTCCCGCCCCTCCCGCACGTCCGCTGGCACCTCCACCACGGTCAGCCCGCCGAAGAGCGCGCGCAAGGCCGCGCCCGCGAGGTGCTCCGGCATGGCCGCGCGCAACGCGCCGATCCGCCACACCCCGGTGAGCCACTGCCGCCTGCCCGCATCCACCAGCAGCGCGCCGTCCGCTCCGTCCACTTCGGACAGTGCGGCGCGCAGCCGGGACACCGTGGCGGCGGTGACACCCGGTTGGTCGGCGGCCAGTACCGCCACCAGACCCTCCGATGTGGACAGTCGGGACAGTCCGGCCCCCAGTGCCGCGAGCGGTCCCGATCCGACTGGTTCCTCACGTGTCCAGGACACCGGGCGGGTCACCGTCCGTTGTGGACCGACCACCACCACGCGCTCCGCCGCCGCGACGGCGTCCAGCGCGTGGTCCAGCAGGCTGCGTCCGCCGAGCCGCAGGGCCGGTTTGTCCACGCCGTGCAATCGGCTCGCCCGTCCCCCGGCGAGCACCACGGCGTCCCAGCGTGTCATCGACGATCAGCCCGCCGCCCGCAACGCGGCCACGGCCTCGGCCAGGTCGGGGTCGCTGGCGGCCTTGTCCAGTGCGGAGCTGAGCGTCTCCCGGTAGACCGGTTCGGCCAGTGCCTGGCGTTCCCTGCCTTCCGGGGTGAGCATCGAGTACACCCCGCGCCGGTCGTTCTCGCAGGGGTCCCGCACGGTCAGCCCGGCCTCCTCCAGCCGCGCGACCAGCCTGGACACCGAACTCTGGTTGAGCCCGATGGCGTCGGCGAGCACCTGCATGCGCAGGCTGCACCCGTCCACCTCGGCCAGCCTGCTCAGCGCCCGGTACTCGGTCAGCCCGAGCCCGAACCGCCGTTGCAACGCCTTGGCCAGCTCCTGCTCGATCCGCCCGTGCAGGGTGATCACCCGTCGCCAGGCCGGTTCGTCGACCGCGTCCCGCGCGGTCGTCGTCGTGTTCTTCGCTGTCACTGTCTTCCCCACAACCACGCCCCTTGACCGGAGCCTACCTCCGGTGCCAGTATCCAACTCGGCCGAAGTACATGTAGGTGCATGCATCTACTATATCCCCTAGGAAGGTCCCCGTTCTATGCGCTCGTTCCTGTTCCTCCTCGGCAGCTCACGCCTGGGTGGTAACACAGAGACATTGGCACGTAACGCTGCGGAAAATCTCCCTACGAACGTCGAGCAACAGTGGTTCAACCTCGCCACGCTGCCCCTGACGGACTACGCGGACCGCCGCCATGTGCCGGGCAATCGTCTGCACCCGGCACCGGAGGGCAACGAGAAACTCCTGCTGGACGCCACGGTGGCGGCCACCGACATCGTGATCGCCTCGCCGACCTACTGGTACACGGTGTCCTCCTCGACCAAGCGCTACCTCGATTATTGGAGTGATTGGTTCGATATCGAGGAGCTGGGCTTCAAGGGCCGGATGGCCGGGAAGCGACTGTGGGTGATCACCGCGCTGAGCGAGGAGCCGCACCAGGCGGACGCGCTGATCGACACGCTCCGGCGTTCGGCGGAGTACCTGAAGATGGAGTTCGCGGGGGCGTTGACCGGCAACGGCAGCAAGCCGGACGACGTGCTGGCCGACACCGAGGCGATGGCCAACGCGAAGGTGTTCTTCGCTTCGGTCTGAGTGGGTGAACTGGGGGTTTGCCCGCTCTCATCGTGGAGAGCGGGCAACACCGTCGACGTAGATCTCGATGTCCCGGCCGTCCAGCGGGCTCAGGTCGATGGGGCCGCAGCGGGACAGGTAAAGCGTGGTCAGCGGCAGGGCGGCGAGCGGCGCGGCCGAGGGCAGTTCGCCCTTGTAGAGCCGCAGTCTGCGCAGTGCCGGGAAGCGCTCGGCGATCTGTTCGACGCACCGCGGATCGGTCCACCGACTCAGCTGCAAGGAACGGACCTCCCGCAACGGGCGACCAGTGGACGAGTCGAAGTTCGACACATTCTCCAACGACAGCTGTTCAAGGCTCGGCAGGTCTTCCAGCAAGGCGTAGTCGGTGATCCGTTCCAAGCCGACGAGCTTCAAGGTGCGCAGTCCGGGGAGCGCCCGCACGAACTCCAGGTTTTGCCACGGTTCCAGCTGGCGCAACGTCAACTCGGTCAGTTCGGGGAGCTGAGTCAGCGCTTCGAGCGTCAGGTAGTGCGCGGCGCCCATCAGGTACAGGAGTCGGAGCCGGGGGTGTTCGGCGAGCGGACTCAGGTCGGCTGGCCGTCCGTCAAACCGGAACCACAGGGTGTCGAAGAGCGGCAGGCCGGTGAGCGCGTCCAGGCCGCTGGCTTGGGGCTCGGCGAACAGCACCATCACCTCGGTCATCCGTTGCAGCTTCCGTAGGTGCGGCAGGAACCGGCCCTCGGCGATCCCGATCTGGCCGTTGATCAGTGGTGCGTCGGTCAGGACCTCCTCGGCGTAGCGGGCCGGGTCGAACATCCGCCAGGCCAGGATCAGTTCCTGCTGCACGCAGCCCCGGGGATCCTGGACATAGCCCGCCAACCGGGTCAGCGCCTCGGCGGTACCGGTGAGCGCGACGGCCCGGACGGTCGCTGCCGCAACAGCATCCGACAGTTTGTCCACTGTGGACGGTAGGTAGCGCAGCAGGCGGTGGCCGATGGCGGCCAGGGACTCGGTTTCCCGGATGCCGCGCGGTGGCACCAGGTGGGTGCGGATCAGCGTGTCGAGGCGGTCGTGCAGGCCGGCGTCGATCTCCTGCACGGTTTCCAGGCAGGCCGCGGCGAGCAGGCGCAGTTTCCTGGCGCGGCGGGGTTCGTGGTCGGCGCGGTCCAGGATCTGGGTGAGTAGTTCGTCGGCCTGGGTGCGTTTGGCGTGTCCGGCGGCCATCACCACGGTCTCCCACCAGGCGTCCAGGTGGGCGTGCGCGACCAGGGTGTCGATGTGGTCCTGTTCGGTGGCCTCGCTGGCGGCGAGGTACTCCTGGAAGGTGCGGTGCAGGAAGTCGACCCGGCCTGGCACGGGTTCGCGTAGCACGCCACTGCGTTCCAGGAGGTGGTCGAGGATTTCCGGGGCTGGTTCGGTGACGTTGGGCATGGCCGGGAGTTTGCGGGCGATGTGGTCGAGGGCCTTGTCTCTGGGCAGTTCGATCCGGTTGGCCAGGGTGAGCCGCCAGGCGATGTCGCGCAGCAGCACCCGTTTCTGGGCGACGTCGAGGAGTCCGGCGATGCGGCGTTTGGCGTCCCGGATGTCCAGGAGCATGGCCAGGGCGCGTTCGTAGAGTTCCATCCGGCTGCGCGGCAGATCAGCCACGTGGTCCAGGTTGAGCGCGCAGAGCAGGGCGCACAGCAGTGGGTTGGCGGCCAGTGCGCGGAGCTGGGGGCGGGTGGTGAACTGGTTGAGCAGGCGTTGCCGGGCGGCCGGCAGGTCACCGGGTGCGCAGGGCAGGAACCTGGCCTGCTCGGCGGCGGTGTGCCAGCGTTCGATGAACCGGCGGATGTCGTCGCCGGTCATCGGTTCCAGCAGGACGGCCCGGAATCCCTCGTCGGCCAGCCATTTCTCCTCCACCGCGGCGGGCCGGGCGGTGACCACGATCCGGGCCAGGGGGAACTCGGCGACCAGCTGCCGCAGCCAGTTGCGCACCTCGGCGCGTTGTCCGGCGGGCACTTCGTCGACCCCGTCCAGGAGCACGAGTCCGGTGCCGTCGCTGAGCCGCCGGTGCGCCCAGCCTTCGGGCATCTCGGCCCCGCGCATCGGCCAGGCGTGCGTGAGCAGTTGTTCCGGCTGGGGCAGCTGTCCCGCGGCGAAACTGCGTAGCCGCACCGGGAACGGCACGCACCCGTTCCACTCGGCGAGCTGCCCGGTGAAGTGCCCGCGGGCCGCGGTGACCGCCAGCCAGTCCAGGAGGGTGGTCTTGCCGGATCCGGCCTCGCCGCGGACCAGGGTGCGTTCGGCAGCCCCGATGGCGGCTTCGACCCGTCCGCTGACCGGGCCGCGCTCGCCGTCGCCGAACCAGCGTCCGTCGGCGAGTTCCCGCCGGGCCCGCGGTTGTGCCGACTCGGACACCGACAGGCTCAGGTAGGCCACGCTCAACGCCAGCCGCGGCTGCTCCTGCATGGTGAGTCCGAGCAGTTCCAGTCTGTCCAAAGTGGACTGGAGGTGCCGCAGTTACCCGGCGGTGAACTCGGCGTCGTGCCCGGTGCCGCGTGGGGCGTGCAGGGTGGAGCGCGGAATCCGGGCCAGCACCTCGTCGAGCTGCCCGCTCAACGCGCCCAGCCGCCCCAGCGCCTCGGCCAGGGCGCGGGGCTGGAAGGCGGGCAGCCAGCGCACGACCTCGACCAGGTACCGGCAGCTCTGGTCCAGGGCGACTTCGTAGAGCCGCGCCCCGTCCTCGGACAGCCCCGCCACCCGGACCTGCCCCGGACACACCGAACGCACGTGCGCGGCCAGCTTGTCGGCGTCCAGGTCGACGCCCAGGAGCAGGTCGTCGGCGAGTTCGACCTCGGCCAGGGCGTCCCCGGCGGCGTCCATGGCGGCCTGGATCTCGTTGGCCGGCAGGCCGGGGAAGCGGTTGTCCAGGAGGGGTTCGAGGCGTTCGGCGACCTGGAGGCCGAGGTTGTTGAGGAAGTTGTCCCACTTGCGCAGGTGCAGGGGGCTGGCGAGTTGTTCGGCGGCCAGCTCGGCGAGGGAGGAGACGCGTTCCTTCTGCTCGCGGTGCTTGCGCAGCCAGGCGGCCGCGGCCCGGGTGGCCACGGTCTGGCCGAGCTTGAGCACTTCCACGCCGCTGATCACGGACTCCCCAGGTTGTGGTCGCTTCGCCGGATATCCAACTTCCGCAACGACAACCGCTCCAGCGGGGCCAGGGTGCGTGCGGTACACCGGTCGATAATCAGTATTTCCAGGTTGGGTAACAGGTCCGGAATTCGTTCAAGCGCATCGGAACCCGCCTCGCCCAACACCAGCCGACGGATGCTCGGCCAGGCCCGCCCAGAACTGCTCGCCAGACTCACTCGGGACCAAAGATTCAAGGACCGCAGTGAGTTCATATCGTCAAGTGGGGAATAGTCGTCGATCTGCTCGAGTTGGTCCAGCGACAGGGTCAACAGGTTGGGCAGTGCACGCAGGAACCGGATATCAGCCATGGGTTCGTACTGGAACAGCGCTAGGTGAACCAGCTCGGGTAACCGGGCTAGCACGTCATGCCGCTGGTAGCCCGCGGTGGAAAAGAGGTGCACGGTGTGCAGGAGTGGATGCTCGGCCAGCGGTTCCAGATCAACGGTCTCGTGCTGGAGTTCAAGATTCACCGCAGTGAGTTTGGGCAGACCGGTAATGATGTCCAGTGGCGCCAAGCGGCGACCCGAGTCCAGGTCGAGCCACAGGCTGCGCAGCCGGGTGAGCCGGTCCACGAACGGCAGCAGGTGTTCGTCCCGGACGCGAATGACCCCGTCCCGCAACGGAGCCTCGGCCAGCACCTCCTCGGCGTAGCGCTGCGGCTCGAAGTACCGCCAAGCCTGGGCCAGCTCTTCCTGCACACGATGCCGCGGATCCCGCGCATATCCGCGCAGCAACGCCAATGCTTCCTGATTCTCGGTGAAGGCCGCCGCCCGCACGGTCGCCGCAGCCGAAGCCTCGGACAACTCGTCCACAGTGGACGGAAAGTACCGCAGCACCCGATGCCCAATGGCGGCAAGCGATCCCGCCTCGCGAACACTCCGCGGCGGCACCAGATGCTGCTCGATCAACGAGTCCACCCGAGCCCGAACCGCCGGATCCAGCTCCTCCACCGTCTCCAAACAAGCAGCCGCCAGCAACCGCAAATGCCTGGCCCGCCGAGGTTCCCCCGCCGCCCGATCCAGGATCTCGGTCAACAACAGATCCGCCTGCGTGCGCTTCGCATGCCCGCAAGCCATCACGATGGTCTCCCACCACACGTCCAGATGCGCCTGCGAGGCCAGCTTCTCGATCCGCCCCTGCTCGGTCGCCTCACTCGCGGCCAGGTACTCCTGAAACGTCCGGTGCACGAAGTCCACCGTGCCCGGCACCGGTTCCCGCAACACGCCACTGCGTTCCAGCAGGTGGTCCAGGATCCGATCCGCGGACTCGGTCACGTTGGGCATCGCGGGCAACTTGCGGGCCACGTGCTCCTCGGCTCGAGACCGGGAGAGTTCGATGCGGTTGGCCTCGGTGAGTCGCCAGGCCAGGTCGCGCAGCAGGACGCGTTTCTGGGCCACGTCGAGCATCCCGGCGATGCCGCGTTTGACGTCCCTGGTCTCCAGCAACATCTCCAGGGCCCTGCGGTACAGCTCCATCCGGTTGCGTGGGAGTTCGGTGGCCTGGTCCAGGTTGAGCGCGCACAGCATGGCGGCCAGCAACGGGTTCGCGGCCAGGGTGCGCAGGTGTGGGCGGCTGGCGAACTGGTTGCGCAGGCGGCGCTGGGCGGCGGGTAGTTCGGCGGGGTCGCAGGGCAGGGAGTGCGCGCGGTGGGCGGCCTCGTGCCAGCGGGCGACGAACTGGTCGAGGTCCTCGCGGTTCATCGGTTCCAGGGTGACCGCGGCGAAACCCTCTGCGGCCAGCCATTTCGCCTCGGCCGCGGCGGGGCGGGCGGTGACCACGATCCGGGCCTGCGGGAACTCGCGGGCCAGTTCGGCCAGCCAGGCGTGCACCTGCGGCCGCCGGGCGGCAGGCACCTCGTCCACGCCGTCGACCAGCAGCAGCGCGCTGCCCTCGTCGAGGCGGCGGTGCACCCACAGTTCGGGCATCTCGGCGGCGCGGCTGGGCCAGGCGTCCCGGAGGAACTGTTCGGGGCGGGGCAGTTCGCCGGTGGCGTGCGCGCGCAGCCGGATCACGAAGGGCACGCAGGAGTTCCAGTCCGCGAGCTGTTCGGTGAAGGCGGCGCGGGCGGCGGTGACGGCGAGCCAGTGCAGCAGCGTGGTCTTGCCGGAACCGGCCTCACCGCGGACGAAACTGCGGTCCGCGGCGCCGATCGCGGCCTCCACCCGGCCGGTACTGGTGGTCTCCTCGCCGGTCTCGGCGAACCAGTGCCGGTCCGGGCGGCGGCGGGTGGACCGGCTGCGGCGGTCCAGGGTGCTGGACACGCTCAGGCTCAGGTACGCCATGCTCAGCGCCAGTTTCGGCTGTTCGTGCGTTGCCAGTCCGAGCAGCAGCACACTGTCCAATGTGGACTCGATGTGCCGCAGGTAGGCGGCGGTGAACTCGGCGTCGTGCCGGGTGCCGCGGGGCGCGTGCAGGGTGGAGCGCGGGACCCTTGCCAGGAGTTCGTCGAGCTGGGCGGTCTGCGTGGTCAGCCGGGACAGGGTTTCGGCCAGGGCGCGCGGTGGCAGTGCGGGCAGGTGCTGGATGACCTGGGTCAGGTAGCGGCAGGACTGGTCCAGGGCGATGTCGTAGAGCTGGGCGGCGGGTTCGGCCAGGCCGCTGGGCGGTGGGCGGACCGAGCGGACGTGTGCGGCGAGCTTGTCCCCGTCGGCGTCGACGGCGAAGAGCAGCTCGTCGGTCAGTTCGACCTCGGCCAGTGCGTCCCCGGCCCCGGCCAGCGCGGCGGCGATCTCGTTGCCGGGCAGGGATTTGAACCGGGTGGCCAGGACCAGTTCCAGGCGTTCGGCGACCTGTCCGCCGACGTTGCCGAGCAGCCGGTTGAGCTTGTCCCGCTGCACCGGACCGGCGAGTTCGGCCGCGGCCAGTTCGGCCAGACTGGCAGTGCGCTGCTGGCGGGCCCGGTGCCTGCGCAGCCACGCGGTCACCGCCTTCTCCGCGATGATCTTGCCAAGGTCGAGCAGTTCCAGCCCGCTGATGACAGCCTCCCCCCGCCTCCGGTGCCGTGCGCAGTCTGTCGAACGCCGGCCCGGCCCGGTTAGCGAACCGGCAGGAATGTCAGTCGTTCGGCCTACCCTCCCGGGCATGAGCGCAACTCCCCCACGCCCACTGGCGCCGGGTGACATCGTGACCGCCTTCAGCGAGCACCTCGGCGAGTGGACCGCGGCCCAGATCACCGGGTTCCTCCCGGAGTCGGAGCTGGCCGCGGTGCTGCAACTGGACTGGTCCGGCCCTGAGCCGACCTCGCTGGCCGATCTGGGCGAGGTCCGGCCGCTGCGGCTGAGCCACCACAACTGGACCGGCGACCTGGTGCACACCAACTGGGAGTGGGTGCTGCCGCGCAGCCACCGGGTGCTCGGCTCGCTGCCGCTGCTGGGCCCCGAACAGACCAACTCCTACGGCAGCGGCTGGTACCTCGGGCACCAGCTCGCCACGCAGCGCCGCTGGGACGCCCAGGACACCGAGGAGCCGGTCACGCCGTGGGCGGCCGAGTACACCGCCGCCGAGATCGGCCAGGTCGAGCCGGATCCGGCGCTGCGCTGGCTGACCGTTCGCACCATCACCGAGCTGGACTGCGCGCCGCTGGTCGCCGCCTTCCCCAACCTCCAGCAGCTGAGTCTGAGCGGCCGGATGGGCAAGCTGGTCAACGCGGCCGCGTTCAACGAGCTGGCCGGGCTGCGCCGGCTGGAGATCCGCGAGCTGTTCGGCATGACCGCGGCCGATTGCCTGCTGCCGCAACGGGTTCCGCGGATCGAGCTGATCTACCTGTACGGCATCCCGGCCGACTACGCCACCGCCACCCGCCGCGAGTGGAAGCCGGAGATCCCGCAGGGCGTGCAGCTGACCATCCGCGGCGCCCGCAAACCCGAGTGGGTGGCGGAGAACCTGGACAACCCGTTGCGGGACTGGGACGGTCGGCCCGACATCAGCGCGGCCCTGTACCAGGAGTCGATCACCCAGTTCAAGCAGACCAGGCGCGCGGTGCTGGCCGTGCTCGCCGATCCCGGGGCGGACCGGCGCACCCGGCTGGTGGAGATCGGCCGGGAGTACGGCGAGAAGTTCAACGAGCTGGACGAGCGCGGGGAATTCATCATGACGGTGGAGCGCGAGGAGCTGTTCGACGCACTGGCGCAGATCGTGGGCGAGCAGCAGCAGGAGGCGTTGGACCTGCTGTGCGAGGGGGTGGAGCTGGTGCGCGACTGGTGAGCGCGATTGTCGGCCATCCGGCCTACGCTCCGGGACATGAGCCCAACGCCGCCGCGGCCGATCGCGCCTGGTGACATCGTGGCCGCGCACAGCGAGCACCTCGGCGAGTGGACCGCGGCCCAGATCACCGACCTGGACCCGGACCGGCAGACCGCCGGGGTGCTGGAGCTGGACTGGTCCGGCCCCGAACCGTCCTCGGTGGCCGAGCTGGGCGAGGTCGGTCCACTGCGCCTGGGGCACACCGACGCGGGGGTGGAGGTGCTGGCCCGCGGCAACCAGGAGTGGTTGCTGCCACGGAGTTTCCGGGTGCTCGGCTCGCTGCCGCTGCTGGTGTCCGAGGGCTATGACGGCTACTCCTCGGGCTGGCACCTCGGTTCCCGGCTGGCGCAGAGCAGGCGGCTGCGGGCGGGGGTCACCGAGGAGCAGCCCACGCCGTGGCGGCTCGAACCACGCGCGGCCGAACTGGCCGGACTGCTCGCGGCCGGGCCACGTCCCGAGGTGCGCTGGCTGCACGTTCGCGGGGTGCGGGACCTCGATCTCGCGCGGCTGGCCGAGGTGTTCCCGAACCTGCGCCGCCTGGAACTCGGCGGCGACCTGGGCACCCTGCGGCACGCGGGCGCGCTCAACGAGCTGACCGGGCTGCGCCGGGTGCGCCTGGACGACCTGTTCGGCATGACCGCCGCCGATTGCCTGCTGCCGCAACGGGTTCCGCAGATCGAGGCGATCGAACTGGACGGCATCCCGGCCGAGTACGCCACCGCGATCCGCAAGCGCTGGAAGCCGGAGATCCCGCAGGGTGTGCGCCTGGAGATCCGCGGCGCCCGCAAACCGGAGTGGGTGGCGGAGAACCGGGACAACCCGTTGCGCGACTGGGATCGCCGCGACGGCATCAGCGAGACCCGGTTCGCCAAGGCGTTCAACCAGTACAAGGTGACCCGGCGCGCGGTGCTGGCCGTGCTCGCCGACCACGCCGCCGACCGGCAGGCCCAGCTGGCCGAGATCGGGCGTGAGTACGGCGAGCTGTTCAACCGCCTGGATGGCCGGAGCCCGTTCATCGGCGCGGTCGAACGCGAGGAGCTGTTCGAGGCGCTGGCCGCGATCGCGCCGGACCAGCCGGAGGTGACCAAGGCCCTGGCGGCCGGGGTGGACGCGGTACGCGACTGGTGAGCGGCCGAAATCCGCGCGCGCTCCCGGGTGTGGCCGAGAAGAATCGGTGCACGTGACAACAGTTGTGGAGATCAGGCCGCGGCGAGCGCTCGCGGTGTCGGCCACCGTGCTCGCCGGGGTGGGACTGGCCGGTCAGGCGCGGATGAACGGCGAGTTCGGGGCCCGGCTGGGCAACGGGTTCGCCGCCTCGCTGCTGACCACCGCGGGCGGGCTGCTGGTGCTGCTGGCCGTGGTGCCCGCGCTACCGGCCGGTCGGCGCGGGATACGGAAGCTGCGGGAGGCGGTGCGCGACGGCGGGTTGCGCTGGTGGCACTGCGCGGGCGGCATCGCCGGGGCGCTGATCGTCGGTGGTCAGGGCGTCACGGTCACCTCGCTGGGGGTCGCGGTGTTCACCGTGGCGATCGTGGCGGGCACGGTCACCGGCAGCCTGGCCGCGGACCGGTGGGGGCTCGGGCCGGGTGGCGTGCAACCGGTGACCACGGCCCGGCTCGGCGGCGCGCTGCTGTGCGTGCTCGCGGTCGCGGTGGCCGGACTGGACCGCTTCGGCGACACCAGCACCCTCGTCCTGGTGGCGTTGCCGCTGGTCGCGGGGGCGGCCGGGGCGGTGCAGTCGGCGTTCAACGGGCGGGTGGCCGCCGCGGCGGGCTCGCCATGGCCCGCGACCACGCTCAACTTCCTGGTCGCCACCCTCACCCTGGGCCTGCTGCTCGCGGTGCAGGTGGCCGTGCAGGGCTGGCCGGGCCGGCCATTCCCGGCCGAACCGTGGTTCTACCTGGCGGGGATGATCGGCATCGCCGTGGTCGCGGTGGCCACCCTGGCCGTGCGCGAGATCGGCGTGCTGGTCTACGGCCTGGCCAGCGTGGCCGGGCAACTCCTCGGCGCGGTGGTCCTGGACGCGGTCACCCCCGGCCCGGCGCCGACCCTGGCCACCTGGGCCGGCGCCGCGCTCACCCTGATCGCGGTGCTCCTGGCCGCCCGCACCCGGCGGGTCAGTCCAGCTCCGGTCCCACCCCGGTCAACTCGGCGCTGACCTGCCACAACCGGGCCGCCACCGCCGGGTCCAGCACCGCGATCCGGGACGCCCCGAGGACGAGTTGTCCCGGCGGCTGCCGGCCCGCTACATGCTGGAGATCCCCGACCTGGCCGCCCTGGAGGTCGCCTTCGCCCACCTCGAACGCGGCAGGCCGGGGATCTGAGTCCGCGACGACAACTCAGCGCAGGGCGTGGTAGACCGCGTCCACGTAGGTCCCGCTGCGGTCCGAGCCGATGATGCCGGGCGCCATCCGGTTCATCACGTAGGAGATCGTCAACCGCCGCTCCAGGTCCATGATGATCATCGAGCCGCCCCAGCCGCCCCAGAAGCAGATCTTGCCCTCCGGGATCCAGGGCAGCAGGTCCGGGCGGGGCAGCGCGTAGCCGATGCCCCAGCGCAGCGGGATGCCCAGCGCGAGGTCGATGCCGTTGGCCTGCTCGGCGAAAATGGCCTCGATGGTGTCCTGGCCGAGCAGCCGGTGGCCGCCGACGGTGCCGCCGAGGGTGATCGCGGACAGCATCCTGGCCACCGACCGGGCGTTGCCGTGCCCGTTCGCCCCGCCGATGTCCGCACCGCGCCAGGCCGCGGTCCTGGCCACCTCCGCGGTCATCGCCGGTCCGGTCAGGCTCCGGACGATGATGCTGTCCGGGCCGAGTGCTTCCAGGTCGAAGTCCAGGGGCGGCGGCGGGACCAGCTCCGCGATCCGGCCCCAGTCCTGTTCGAGGGCGCCGATCTGGAAGTCCGCGCCCAGCGGTCCGGCGATCTCCTCGGCGACGAACCGCTTCAGCGACTTGCCGGTGACCCGGCGGACGAGTTCGCCGATCAGGTGGCCGAAGTTGAGCATGTGGTAGCCGGAGGCGGTGCCCGGTTCCCACCACGGGGCCTGCGCGGCCAGCATCGCGGTAGAGCGCTCCCAGTCGAAGACGTCCTCGGCCACCACCGGCTGCTCCCAGGCCGAGACCCCGGAGGTGTGCCCGAGCAGGTGCCGGACCTCGATCGCGTCCTTGCCGTTGGCGGCGAACTCCGGCCAGTACTTGGCCACCGGCGCGTACAGGTCCAGGTCGCCCCGGTCCACCAGCATCAGCGCGGCCAGGCTGGTGACGGTCTTGGTGGTGGACCAGACGTTGGTGATGGTGTGCTCGTCCCACACCGCGGTGCGGGCCTGGTCGCGGAAGCCGCCCCACAGGTCGAGCACGATCTCGCCGTCGATGTCGACCACCAGCGACGCGCCCAGTTCCGCGCCGGTGGCCACGTTCTCCGCGAACGCGGCGCGGACGGTCTCGAATCGGGCATCGTGCGTGCCCCGGATCTCGGTCATGCCGTTAAGCTAAAACCTGACATTGACGTCAGAGGCAAGGGTTGAGTGCGAAGAGGCAACAGGTGGGTCCGAACAGGCAAGACATGCGCATCGGCGAACTGGCGGCCAGGACGGGCGTGAGCGTGCGGGCGTTGCGGTACTACGAGGAGCAGCAGCTGCTGGTCTCGGCGCGCAGCGCGAGCGGGCAGCGGCACTACCCGGAGGGCGCGGTCGGCCGGGTCCAGCTGATCCAGCAGCTCTACGCGGCCGGGCTGTCCAGCCGGACGATCCTGGGCATCCTGCCGTGCGTGCTCACCGGCGAGGTGACCCCGGAGCTGCTGGACCGGCTGACCACCGAGCGGGACCGGATCAACGACCAGATCACCGGTCTGACCTCGACCAGGGACCGGCTCAACGCCATCATCACCACCTCCGCCTCCTCGCTGGCCGCGGGAAAGCCGTGCGCGGCGCAGGGCTGATGACACCCGGCGAGTTGCCGGAGTGGTTGCCGGGCTGGTGTGTGGAGGTGCTGGGCGCGGAGCCGGTCGGTGTGCGATTCGCGCGGCGGTCGCTCTCGGCGGTGTTCGGGCTGCGGCTGGCCGGCGGGCTGGACGTCGTGGTGAAGGCGCGCACGGATGACGGCCGGGCCGCGTCCTGCGTGGCCGCGCAGAAACTGTTGGCGGAGCGGGGGTTTCCGTGTCCGCTGCCGATCACGCCGGTGGTCGGAGTCGGCGCGCTGGCCGTGCACGCCGAGCAGTCCCGGCCCGGCGGCGACCTGCTGCGCGGCGACGCACCGGAGGTCGCCACCCGCTACGCGGCGGTGTTCGCCCGGTTGATGGCCGAACTGACCGAGGTGCGGGTCGCGCCGCCGCTGCCGAATCCGCGCTGGGTGCGGTGGGATCACGGCGATTCCGGACTGTGGCCCTCGATCGCGTTCCTGGACAGACGGGACCAGAGCGCTGTGCCCGCGCACATCCTCGACACGGCCGAGCGGGCGCGCGGGCGGTTACTGGCCGCGGACCTGCCGTGCGTGCTGGGCCACGCCGACTTCGAGGCGCAGAACCTGCGCTGGCGCGACGGGAACGTGTGGGCCGTGCACGACTGGGACAGCCTGGCCTGGCAGCCGGAGGCGGCCCTGGTCGGTGCGGCGTCCGGCACGTTCGCCAGTGCCTCGCCGCCAACCCTGGCCCCGATCGAGAGTTCCGCCGCGTTCCTGGCCACGTACCAGGATCTCCGGGGACGCCGGTTCACCAAGGCGGAGCAGGAGATCGCGTGGGCGGCCAGCCTGTGGCCCGCCGTGCACAACGCCCGCTGGGAGGCACTGCACGGCGACCGGCCGGTGTGTTGCGACGCCGTCCTGGCGCAGGCGGCCGAGCGCCTGCGCCGGGCGAACGCCTAGGTCAGACCAGGCGCACCGCGTAGGGCATCAGCCCGCCGTAGCGCACCGGCGAGATCCGCACCCGGGAGCCGGAGTGCGGGGCCTCGACCATCCGGCCGCCGCCCAGGTACATCGCCACGTGGTGGATGCGTCCGCCAGTGGCCCAGAACAGCATGTCGCCTGCCGCCATCTGGGACAGCGGCACCCGGCGGCCGTAGTTGTACTGGTAGCCGCTGTAGTGCGGCAGGTTGATGCCGATCCCGGCGTAGGCGTAGATCATCAGGCCGGAGCAGTCGAAGCCGACCTTGCGGTAGTCGCCGTAGGAGTCGGCGACGCCGCCGTCCCGGATGCCGCGGGTCGGGCCGGAGCCGTTGCCGCCGCCCCAGGCGTAGACCACGCCGAGCTGGGAGAGCGCGCGGTTGATCGCGATCTGCACGCCGCGGCCGGGCGCCGGGGCGACGGTGGGGCGGGCGGCGGTCTGCGGGCGGGAGGCCGGGCGGTTCTGGGTGGCGGCGGCCGCGGCGGCCCGGCGGGCCTCCTCGGCTTCGCGGCGCTGCCGCTCCTCCTCCTCGCGGCGCTTGGCGGCCAGCCAGTCCTCGTAGCGCTGCCGCTGTCCCTGCAGGCCGCTGACGTGGTTGCGGGCCTCGAAGAGCTGCTTCTCCACCGCGACCCTGGTGGCCTCGATCTCGTTGGCCCGCGCTTCCTGGGTGCTGCCCGCCTGCACGGCAATGGCCTGGGCCTTGTCCGCGACCCGCTTGGCCGCCTCGGCCTCGTTCTGCTTGGCCTCGGCCAGCTCCAGGGCCTTGCGCGCGAGGGAGTCCTTGTTGGCCTTGTCCGTGCGCGCCCGGCGCATGACCTCCAGGACGTTGGCCTGGGAGCCGCTGATCAGCTCCAGCATCTCGGTGCGGTCCAGGATCTCCTGGGGGTTCTTGGCGGTGAACAGCGCGCCGGTGGTGTCGAGCAGGTTGCCGTTCTGGTAGGTCGCGGCGACGAAGGCGTCGGCCTTGGCGCGCAGGTCCTCGATGGCCTTGGCGGCGGCGTCGGCCTCGGCGCGGGCGCCGCGGGCCTCGGCCTTGGCCCGGTCCGCGACCTCCTGGGCGGCCTCCAGGTCGACCAGGGCCTTCATCGCCTCCTCGCGGCGGAGTTCGACGTCGGCCATCAGCTCGTCCAGGCGTGCCTCGGCCCGGCTCAGCTCGTTGGCCAGCCTGCCGACCTCGCCCGCTTTGGAGTCGACCTGGGCGCGGCCGTCGCGGAGGTCGGAGTCGCTGGGATTGGGCGGTGGCGGTGGCACGGCGGCCGCCACTCCCGGCGTGCCCGCGAGCAGCGCGGCCGCCAGCGTGGTCATCGCCAAACCCAAGACGAGGTTCCGTCGTGTCGGCATGTCGCCCACCTCCGAACCTTCCCTCCGCCGGTCGCGCCCGGCCGCCAACCCCCGCTCGGCCTACACGCCGGGTACCGAACGGCTGCGGTCGGACACGCTGAGCAACTGTGACATTCAGCCCCACCAGTCGCCAGTGATCTCAACATGAACACGCGCCTCATCCCTCACACGTGTCACATTTACTGGGGACAAAGTCGCCCGATTGAGGCATTCAGCACACGCGCTGTGCACAAAAAAGCTCGGGGCACACGAGGTGCCCCGAGCTGCGGAAACGATCCGGTAAAGGGTCTAGTTCACCTTGCGGTCCAAACCGGCCCAGTAGGGCTCGCGAAGCTTGAACTTCTGGATTTTCCCGGTGGCCGTACGCGGAATGGACTCGCGGAACTCGACTGTAGTCGGCGCCTTGTAGCCGGCCAGTTTTCGCTTGCAGTGCGCGATGATGTCGGCCTCGCTGACCTGCGCGCCCTCGCTCACCACGACCAGCGCCTTGATCGTCTCGCCCCATTTGTCATCGGGTACGCCGATGACGGCTACTTCAGCCACGGATGGGTGACTGAACACGCAGTCCTCGACCTCGATGGACGAGACGTTCTCCCCGCCGGTGATGATCACGTCCTTCTTCCGGTCGGAGATCGTCAGGTGGCCCTCCTCGTCGAGGGTGCCGCCGTCCCCGGTGTGGAACCAGCCGCCCTCCAGGGCCGTCTCGGTGGCCGCCGGGTTCTCCCAGTAGCCGCCGAGCACGGTGTTGGAGCGGGCCAGCACCTCGCCGGTCTCGGAGATCTTCAGCCGCACGCCGATGCCGGGCGCGCCAGCGCGGGAGAGCTTGCGGGCCTGCTCCTCGGCGGAGAGGTCGAGGTCGGCCGGGCGGGTGCGGTTGAAGGTGAGGAAGGGCGAGGTCTCGGTGAGACCGTAGAGCTGCTGGAACCGCCAGCCGAGTTCCTCCTCGATGCGGGCGATGGTGCGGGTGGGCGGCGGCGCGCCCGCGCACACGATGCGCACCTTGTCCCGGCCGGGGATCTCGCCGTCCCAGTCCTGCGCGGCGTCCAGGACCATGTTCCACACCGCGGGCGCGCCACAGGCCAGCGTCACGCCGTGCTCCTGGACGCGGCGGAGGATCTCGGCGCCGTCGACCTTGCGCAGCACCACCTGCGGCACGCCCAGCCCGGTGGCGGCGAAGGGCATGCCCCAGCCGTTGCAGTGGAACATCGGCAGCGTGTGCAGGTAGACGTCGCGTTCCCAGACCCGCGCGTGCAGCCCGAAGGTCATCGCGTTGATCCAGATGTTGCGATGGGTCATCTGCACGCCCTTGGGGCGGGCGGTGGTGCCCGAGGTGTAGTTGATGGTGGCGGTCGCGTCCTCATCGGGCGCGGCCCAGGCCCGCGGCTCGGTGTCGAAGCGCATCACCTCGGCCTCGGTCTCGTCGCCGAGGATGAACTTGTGCCGCGCGGTGGTCCCGGTCAGCGAGGGCGCGAGTTCCGGGTCGACCAGCAGCACCGAGGCGCCGCTGTGGCCGATGATGTAGTCGATCTCCTCCGGCCGCAGCCGGAAGTTCACCGGCACGCAGATTCGCCCACTGGCGGGCACCGCGTGCAACAGTTCGAGCAGCCGCGCCGAGTTGTGACTGACCACGGCGACCCGCTCGCCCTCGCCAACCCCAAGCCGGTCCAGCCCGGCCTGCCAGGCCCGCGCCCGCCGGGCCATCTCGCCATAGGTCGTCCTCGGCACCACCGCGGCCGGCTGGCTGGGTTCGTCGATCACCGCGGTGCTGGTGGGAAAGACGGTCTCCGCCCGGTCAAGGAAGTCGGCGACGGTCAACGGTACCCGCATCGTTCAGGCTCCTCCGGTTCGTCCGAATGGCCACAGACGGTAGTCAGCACGGGTTCCCGCTGTCAGCTCACCCCTTCCCCCCGCCGGGTGACACAGCGGCCAACGACCCCCACCAGTCGACGAACGGTCACCCCCAGCCAACCCAAAACCCCAACCCCCCGCCGTGTTGGCCGTTCTTGTACGCCGTGTTGGCCGTTGTGGGACGGGTCGTTGGCCGTTATGGGACGGGGCGGGGTTTGGGGTTGGGGGTAGACCCCCACGACGAGGGTTCTCGTGTGTTCTCCGTACGGCCTGGAGCTTGCTGACCGCGCCTCGCCGAGTGGCCCCTGCAACCTGCCGCCGCCCTAGCCTCCCAAGGTGACGGGGGCCGCTCGGTGAGGTGTGGTTGGCTTGCGGAAGGCCGTACGGAGAACACGCGAGCCCTCGGAGCCACGCTGGAACCGGCCCCGGCAACCCAAACCCCGCCCCGCAACCTGCTCATCCCGGCTCTTGATCTGCCCTCCCCCCTCCGGTGGTCTGCCCGGCCGGCGAGGCCATCTTTTCCGCTCTTGATCTTTGCGCTGTTGGCCTCTGTTGCTGAGGTACCCGAACGAAAATCAAGATCAAGATCGTCCTCGCCGGACGGGCAGAAATCAAAGGATGGGGGGGAAAATCAAAGACAAGAACAAGGGCAAAGAGCAGTGCTCGTACGGTTCCCCCATCCCCGTCAGCCTTCCGATACCAAACCACATCCCGGCAAGCGACCGCCGTTGCGGTTGGGTGGCTAGGGCGGCGGCAGGTTGAGCGGCCGCTTGCCGGGATGTGGTGTGTCCTCTCCAGGCTGACGGGGATGGGGGAACCGCTCGGGGAGTGTTGAAAAGCCACCCCCGCTGCCTGTGTTCGGGCTTCGCCCGGCCGCAATCGCCCAAGGCGTACAAGAACGGCCAACATGGTGTCCCACAACGGCCAACACTCCGTACAACAACGGCCAACACGCCGGAGCTTGGGTTGGAGTTTGGGTTGGGGCTTGGGGTGTCAGCATGGGGGTGTGCGTTTTGTGTGGCCGGTGGTGGCTGGGTGTGGGTTGGTGTTGATCGTGGTGGGGACGTTTTTGCCTTGGTTGCGGTCTGGGGAGGTGTTGCGGGACAGCTATGCCGCGGTTGGTGTGCTGGGGCGGGTCTCCGGGCTGGCTGATGGGGCGGTGGGGCCGTTGCTTGCGGTTTGGCCGGGGGTCGGGATTGTGGCGGCGCTTTGTGTTGTGGCTTACGTCACTGGGTTTGTGCGTACCGCCGCGGTAGCGAACGTCCTGTTCGCGGCGATATGCGGGGTGATGGGGGGATTCGCAGCGTTCCACGTGCACGGGGGGACCGCGCTCGGCCTGGTTTGGGTCGGGCCTGTGGTGACCGTGCTGGGCGCCGTGCTGGGGGTTCTCGGCGGTGTCGCCGTGCTTGTCGCACCCATCGACAGGGATCGCAGGCACAGGAGAACCATTAGTGAGCACACCGTTTGATCCGCAGCAGCCTCAGCAGCCGCAGCAGCCTTCGGGGCAGGTCGATCCGCTGACGGGGGAGCCCATTCCGGGGACCGGGCAGCCGGAGTTCCAGCAGTCTCAGTTCTACCCGGGCGCGCCTGGTTTCACAGCCCAGCCCGACCCGGTGATCCCGGAGCCGCGCAAGCGGCGCACCGGGCTGTTCATCGGCGCGGTGGTGGCCACCGTCGCGGTGCTGGGTGGGGGTGTCACCCTCGTGGCGCTCAACAACAGTGAGCCGGTCAAGGTCGCGCAGCCGGCGGATGTGGCCAGGGACCTGGTCGCCGCGGTGGCCAAGAACGACCTGGTCGGCATCCTGGATCGGCTGCACCCCGGCGAGGCGAAGCTGTTCCGGGACGCGATGGAGAAGCAGGCCGCGGAGTACAAGCGCCTGGGCGTCTACAAGCCGGAGGCGGATCCGGTGAAGTTGCCGGAGAACTTCGTCAAGGCCGAGGGCGTGGAGTTCGACGGGCCCGGTCAGCAGATCAACGACCGGCTCACCGTGCACAGCTTCGCCAAGGGCAGGATCACGGTGAACCCGGAGGCGGGCAACACCTCCAGCGTGTACACCGAGAAGTTCCAGAAGCTGATGGACTCCCTCGGCGGGGGCAACGCCGCGGTCACCGAGACGACCACCATCGACCTGGAGCGGGTGGCCCGCGAGATCGGGCACAAGCCGACGCTGGCCACGGTCAAGGTCGGCGGCACCTGGTACGCCAGCTTCTTCTACAGCATCGCCGACAACGGGCTGAAGGCGGCGAAGAAGTCCTGGCCGCAGCAGAGCATCCCGGCCAGGGGCGCGGACAGCCCGGAGCAGGCAGTGCGGGAACTGATCACCGCGGCGGTCGACCTCAACGTGACCCGGGTGATCGAGTTGCTGCCCGCCGAGGAGATGGCGGTGCTGCACGACATGGGTCAGGTGCTGGTCACCGAACTCAGCGCGGACGAGCCGCCCTCGGCCCGGCTGCTGGAACTGGAGACCAAGACCACGGATGTCCCCGGTGGCAAGAAGATCAGCCCGACCAAGGTGGTCGTGCAGGTCGAGGGCCAGAAGTACACCGTGGAACGCCAGGGCGACTGCGTGCTGATCCCGGTGCAGAACCAGCAGCGCAAGGTCTGCGTGGACCAGCTGCTGGCCGGGATGGAGGCCGCGGCCGCGCAGCGGGGCATCGAGCTGAGCGAGGCGGCGTTCTCGGTGCTGGACCGCCTGGCCATGGCGGTGCTCAACATCGGTGTGGTGACGGTGGAGCAGGGCGGCAAGCACTTCCTGTCCCCGGCGACCACGGTCTCCGAGCTGGGCCTGTCCTTCCTGCGCGAACTCCAGCCCGCCGACATCGACGAGCTGATCAAGCTCGGTCGCTGAGGCCGAGGCTGGGCGGGTGGCGGCCCGTCCCGGCCTCAGTCAGGCCCGGTCAGTCGGCGAGGAACTCGAGTCGGTTGCCGACCGGATCGGTGGTGTGGAAGCGGTCCCGGCCGGGAATCTCGGCCGGGTCCGCCCAGTTCACCTGGTGACCGGCGCCGGTGAGTACCCCGGCCAGGGCGTGCACGTCGGTGACGAAGGCCGGGTGCGCCTTGGCCGAGGGCCGGAAGCCCTCCTCGGCGCCGATGTGCAGTTCGCCGCCGCCGGGCACGGCGAACCAGCAGCCGCCGCGGGCGGCCAGCAGCGGTGGTTTGGGGATCTCGGTCCAGCCGAGCACGCCGGTGTAGTAGGCGCGCATGGTGTCCTCGCAGCCGGGCGGGCCTGCCAGTTGGACATGGTGGATCATGGTGGTTCTCCTTGTCTCACAGTCGTTTACGGCCGAGTGCGAACACCAGGGCGACCGTGGCGGCGAGCAACCCCGCGGACAGGGTGAGGTTGAGGGCGAGCGTGCCGAGGGCGTGTCTGCCGTCGGCGCCTTCCAGGAGGGTCATCAGGTTGCCGATCGGCGGGATCCGGCCGAGGAAGATGACCAGGACCACGCCGAGCAGGATGGTGCTGACCGCGTGCACCGGGCGGTGCAGCAGCGGGCGGGCGCACAGCAGTCCGAGGGCCACCCCGAGCAACCCGCTGCCCAGGTGCGCCAGTGCCCCGGCGAGCAGCAGGCTGGGTGGCTGCGGACGCGGGTTGACGATCAGGGGCACCAGCAGCGCGATGGCGGTGAGCATCAGCAGGGCCAGCACCGCCAGGGTGACCAGCGCGGCCAGCACCCGGCCCCAGCCGCCCGCGGTGACCAGGCTGACCTGCCGCTGGACCGGGTCCTCGGCGTTGCAGATGACCATGGTCAGCGCGGCCGCCACCGGATAGATGACCAGCGCGGTGCCCTGGTAGTTCGACAGCGGCGGGCCGGGGTCGCCGCTGTTGAGCATGCCCAGCACGGCCAGGAACACCAGCGTGGGCAGGAAGAAGACCTGGGCCCGCAGCAGGTCGGCGGCCAGGTAGCGCAGCAGCGCCAGGTGGCGGGTCAGCGTGCTCACCCGGTCACCTCGACGCCGCCGAGTTCGCGGGCGGTGGCCCGCAGCGCCTCGGCCCGGTGCGCCGGCACCCGCAGGGTCAGCTCGACCAGGTCGTCGTGGCTGGTCTCGAACACCTGGACCCGGCCGTCGGCGATCTCCACCAGGCGGTCCCGGTGGATCAGGTCGTGGTGCTCCTCGTGGTCGATGAGCAGCACGTTCGCCCCCGCCGCGGCGGCCTCGGCGAGCAGTTCGCCGAGCACCCCGGCCGCGGTGGTGTCCAGGCCGGTCCACGGCTCATCCAGGACCAGCAGCCCGCACGGCGCGAGCAGCGCCTGGGCCACCGCGACCTTCTGCGTGTTGCCCTTGGAGAGCCGGTTCATCGGCTCGTCCGGCTCCCCGGCGAAGGCCAGCCGGGTGAGCAGCTCCTCGATCCGGGACTCGGTGACCGCGCGGGCCTGACCGCGCACCGCGCCCAGGTGTCGGAGGTAGTCGTGCGGGGAAAGCCGCAGGTGTGCCGGGAACCGTTCGGGCACGTAGCCCACCTGCTCCGGCCTGCCGCGCACCCGCCCCAGGCTGGGCCGACACACCCCCGCGACCACCCTGAGCAGGGTGGACTTGCCCGAGCCGTTGCGGCCGCGCACCACCGTGGTCTGCCCGCCGGGCAGGGTCAGCTCCACCTCGCTCAGCACCAGCCGGCCGCGCCCGTAGCGCTTGCCGACCCCCTCCAGCCGCAGCATCCCCAGTCCTCTCGATCCCCCGGTGTGTCCGGTGCCACGTCCCATCCAACCCGACACGCCCCACCCCCGGTTGAAGGTGAATATAGGACAAGCGTACTGTTAGAGTCAGGAGGGCACGGCGGCGCGCTCGGCTCGGGTGCGCAAGACTCGCCCTCGTTCCCCGAACTTGCACCGCCGCGAGATGGAGTTGCACGTGACCGCACCCGTGAGCAAGGACAGCTTCGGCGCACGCGGCACGCTGACCGTCGGCGACGCCTCCTACGAGGTGTTCCGGCTCAGCGCCGTGGAGGGCGCCCAGCGTCTGCCGTACAGCCTGAAAATCCTGCTGGAAAACCTGCTGCGCACCGAGGACGGGGCGAACATCACCGCCGACCACGTCCGCGCCCTGGGCAGCTGGGACCCGAAAGCCGATCCCGCCACCGAAATCCAGTTCACCCCGGCCCGGGTGATCATGCAGGACTTCACCGGCGTGCCCTGTGTCGTTGACCTGGCCACCATGCGCGAGGCCGTCACCCAGCTCGGTGGCGACCCCTCGAAGGTCAACCCGCTGGCGCCCGCCGAACTGGTGATCGACCACTCGGTGATCGCCGACATCTTCGGCCGCCCGGACGCCTTCGAGCGCAACGTGGACCTGGAGTACGAGCGCAACCGCGAGCGTTACCAGTTCCTGCGCTGGGGCCAGACCGCCTTCGACGAGTTCAAGGTGGTCCCGCCGGGCACCGGCATCGTGCACCAGGTGAACATCGAGCACCTGGCGCGCGTGGTGATGATCCGCAACGGCCAGGCCTACCCGGACACCGTGGTGGGCACCGACAGCCACACCACCATGGTCAACGGCATCGGCGTGCTCGGCTGGGGCGTCGGCGGCATCGAGGCCGAGGCCGCGATGCTCGGCCAGCCGGTGTCCATGCTGATCCCGCGCGTGGTGGGCTTCAAGCTGCACGGCGAGCTGCCCCCCGGCGCCACCGCCACCGACCTGGTGCTGACCATCACCGAGATGCTGCGCAAGCACGGTGTGGTCGGCAAGTTCGTCGAGTTCTACGGCTCGGGCGTGACCGCGGTGCCGCTGGCCAACCGCGCCACCATCGGCAACATGAGCCCCGAGTTCGGCTCCACCGCGGCGATCTTCCCGATCGACCAGGAGACCGTGGACTACCTGCGCCTGACCGGCCGCAGCGCCGAGCAGCTCGCGCTGGTCGAGGCCTACGCCAAGGAGCAGGGCCTCTGGCACGACCCGGCCGCCGAGCCGGACTTCTCCGAGCACCTCGAGCTGGACCTGTCCTCGGTGGTCCCCTCCATCGCGGGCCCGAAGCGGCCGCAGGACCGGATCTCGCTGTCGCGGGCCAAGGAGCAGTTCCACACCGACATCCGCAACTACGTGGCGGACGAGGACGGCGTGGACGAGGCGAGCGAGGAGTCCTTCCCGGCCTCCGACGCGCCGGCGCACAACGCGCGGGCCAACGGCGCCCGCCCGCACCGCACCGTCCCGGTGACCCTGGCCGACGGCACCGAGACCACCCTGGACCACGGGCACGTGGCGATCGCCTCGATCACCTCCTGCACCAACACCTCCAACCCGTCGGTGATGCTGGGCGCGGCCCTGCTGGCCAAGAACGCGGTGGAGCGCGGCCTGACCCGCAAGCCGTGGGTGAAGACCTCCCTGGCGCCGGGTTCCAAGGTCGTCATGGACTACTACGAGAAGGCAGAACTGCTGCCGTACCTGGAGAAGCTCGGCTTCCACCTGGTCGGTTACGGCTGCGTCACCTGCATCGGCAACTCCGGCCCGCTGCCGGAGGAGATCTCCAAGGCGATCAACGACAACGACCTGTCGGTGGTCTCGGTGCTCTCGGGCAACCGGAACTTCGAGGGCCGGATCAGCCCGGACATCAAGATGAACTACCTGGCCTCCCCGCCCCTGGTGGTGGCCTACGCGCTGGCCGGCACCATGGACCTGGACCTCAACACCGAGCCGCTGGGCACCGACCCGGACGGCAAGCCGGTGTTCCTGGCCGACATCTGGCCGACCCCGCAGGAGATCCAGGACGTCATCGCGACCTCGATCAACTCGGAGATGTTCGTCAAGGACTACGCCGACGTCTTCGCCGGTGACGAGCGCTGGAAGTCCCTGCCCACCCCCACGGGCAAGACCTTCGAGTGGGCCGATGACTCCACCTACGTGCGCAAGCCCCCGTACTTCGAGGGCATGGAGATGGCCACCAAGCCGGTCACCGATGTCAGCGGCGCCCGGGTGCTGGCCCTGCTGGGCGACTCGGTCACCACCGACCACATCAGCCCGGCCGGTTCCATCAAGCCGGACTCGCCCGCGGGCAAGTACCTCAGCGAGCACGGCGTGGCCCGCAAGGACTTCAACAGCTACGGCTCCCGCCGCGGCAACCACGAGGTCATGATCCGCGGCACCTTCGCCAACATCCGGCTGCGCAACCTGCTGCTGGATGACGTCCAGGGCGGGTTCACCCGCAACTTCCTGGCCGAGGGCGAGCAGACCACCATCTACGAGGCCAGCGCGGCCTACGCCGAGGCTGGCATCCCGCTGGTGGTCCTGGCCGGCAAGGAGTACGGCTCGGGTTCCTCCCGGGACTGGGCGGCCAAGGGCACCAGCCTGCTGGGCGTCCGGGTGGTCATCGCCGAGTCCTTCGAGCGCATCCACCGCTCGAACCTGATCGGCATGGGCGTGCTCCCGCTGCAGTTCCCGGCCGGCCAGACCGCGGTCTCGCTGGGTCTGAACGGCACGGAGACCTACGACTTCGCCGGCGTGACCGAGCTGAACAACGGCACCACCCCGCGCACGGTCAAGGTCACCGCGACCAAGACCAGCGGCGAGCAGGTCGAGTTCGACGCGGTCGTGCGGATCGACACCCCCGGCGAGGCGGACTACTACCGCAACGGCGGCATCATGCAGTACGTGCTGCGCAAGATGGTCCGCAGCTGACCACCTGAGCGGTACCGAACGGGGCGGGAAGGCCGATGGTCTTCCCGCCCCGTTCCAGGTCCGGGGCGCTCAGCGCTCGGTGACCGCGGGCGGCACCGGGACCGGGTAGCCGGACGGGCCGATGTTGCGGTCCAGGGACTTCTTCCACTCCCCGCTGCTGATCATCTTCTCGATCGCGGTGTTCACCTTGCCGCGGCCGGAGAGGTCCTCCCTGGCGATGCCGATCCCGTAGTGCTCCGGGTTGAACGGCTTGCCCACCACCTTGAGCAGTTCCGGGTTCTGCGCGGCGTACCCGGCCAGGATCACGTCGTCGGTGGTCACCGCGTCCACGTTGCCCAGCAGCAGGGCGCTGATGCACTCGGAGTACCGGAAGTACTCGACCAGCTGGGTGGTCTTGGCGAAGCGGTCCTTGATGGTCTGCGCCGAGGTGGTGTTCGGCACCGTGCACAGTTTCTTGCCGTTCAACGACTCAGGGCCGGTGATGTCGTTGGTGTTCAACCGCACCAGCAGCCCCTGCCCGGCGATGAAGTACGGCCCGGCGAAGGCGATCCGGGTCTTGCGGTCCTCGGTGATGGAGAACGAGGTCACCACCAGGTCCACCGAACCGTCCCGCAGCGACTTCTCCCGGTCCCCCGCCCTGGTCTCCCGCCAGGTGATGTTGCCGGCCTCCACGCCGAGTTCCCTGGCCACGTACTCGGCCACGTCCACGTCGAAGCCTTCGAACTTGCCTTCCGCCACCCGTTCGGACAGGCCAGGCTGGTCATAGGCGATGCCGATGGTGAGCTTCTTGGTCTTGGCGGCCCGGTTGACCACCGAGACATCCCTGGCCTCTTCTTCCGGCGCGGTGCCGCAGCCGGCGACGAGGACCATCGCCACCAGCACGGCCGCCGCGGCACGGAAGCCGAGCGTGCCTGACTTGCGCATCTCCTTGTGCCCTCCCGCCCATTCACTCAAGGCGTGCAGTCTGGTCATGCGCGGGCAAAGGATTTCACCCCTCGTGACCGTTCCGATGCGGGCACGTTGCGCTGCCTCCACTCGACCGTCCGTTCTCCGAGAACGGCCGAAAGTCGCTGGCAGATCGAGTGCTCTTGTTGGTTAATCGATAACACAGATCGACAGCGGTCCCGGCACGCGCGCGACCCCGCCCCGGAGCCCGGGACGGGGTCGTGTGGACGCGTTCGCGGCCGGGTTCAGCGGCTCACGCGAAGGGCTGGGCGTTGGGCTGGCAGATGATCCCGTCAGCCGGGGCCTTCAGCTCCGAGAGGTAGGCCGTGGTGATGTCGTCGGCGCACTTGGAGCGGCCCAGGATGGCGTGGCCGAAGGAGTCCACGCTGACCAGGCGGGCCGAGCCGAGCTGCTTGGCCATCCGCTGCGAGAACGCGTACGGGGTGGCCGGGTCGTAGTAGTTCCCGATCACCACGATCGGGTTCGCGGTCTTCTTGTGCCACGGTCCGGCGTAGCGGTCCGAGCCGCCGGGCCAGCTGGCGCAGGGCACCGCGTCGAAGGCCTGGAAGCGGCCGAAGGTGGGGAACTGCCGCTCCCAGATCTTGGCGATCACCGGGTAGGCCGCGGACAGCCGCAGGTAGGGCTTGTCGATGCAGTTGACGCCGTAGAAGGAGTCGTCGCCGGTGTAGGGCGTGTCGGCCAGGGCGTCCCGGCGTCCGGTCGGGTCGTTCTTGGTGAGGAAGTCCGAGGGGGCCTCGGTGGCGGACTCGGCCATGATGCCCGCGTCGGCCGGGTTCATCGCGGTGTATGCCTGCTGCAGGGCCACGGCCAGCGGCGCGAAGTTGGCCGCGCCGTACATGGCGCTGCTGACGTTGCTGGTGAACGCGCTCAGCGTCAGCTTCACCCCGGTGGGCAGGGCGATCGGCTCACGCTGCAGCCGGGTGCGCAGCGCGTCGAACTTCTTCCGGGTGTCGCCCTCGCTGAAGGCGCACTTGGGTCCGGCCGCGGTGCAGCGCTTGAGGAAGCCGTCCAGGGCCAGCTCGAAGCCCTCGGCGCGCTGCCGGTCGGACTCCAGGCCGTCGCCGGTGCGCAGCTCGGGGTCGACGTTGCCGTCGATGACGATCGCGCGGGTCCGCTTGGGGAACATGTTGGCGTAGGTGGACCCGATCAGGGTGCCGTAGGAGAAGCCGACGAAGGTCAGCTTCTCATCGCCGACGGCCTGGCGCAGCACGTCCAGGTCGCGGACCACGTTCTTGGTGGACATGTGCCGGATCAGCGGCCCGGCGTTCTTCGCGCACGCCGCGCTGTAGTCCTTGCCGGCCTGGACGGCGTCCCTGACCTCCTGCGCGGTGAACGGCACCGAGGGCTGCCGGGAGAAGACCTTCTCCGCCTCCTCGGCGGTGCTGAAGCAGCGCAGCGGGCTGCTGCGGGCCACCCCGCGCGGGTCGAAGCCGACGATGTCGAACCGCTTGAGCACCTCGGCGCCGTAGCGCCGGTCGGCCCGGATCGGACCGAGGTAGCCGGAGCCGCCGGGCCCGCCAGGGTTGATGAACATCGAGCCGATCCGGCGGGCCGGGTCGTCGGCCAGCCGCCGGAGCAGCGCGATCTCCACCGAGCCGGTGCTCGGCTTGCGGTAGTCGATCGGCACCTTGTAGGTGGCGCAGCCGAACCGGGTGCGGTCGGCCTGGGGGTCGTTGACGAACACCGCGTCGGGGCACGGCGCCCACTTCACCGACTCCAGGCCGAACTGCTGGAGGTTCTCCTCATCGGCCGCCGCCGCGCCGGTGCCGGTCAGCGCGGTGGCCGCGACCACCGCCGCCGCGGTCACCGCCCCTGCCCTGCGCAGCCACCTGAAACCCTGTCGGGCCACCGCTGTCTCCTTAGCTGGGTCGAACAAGTCTGGTCGAACCCTCACAGCCCGCGGCGGCCCGGACAAGGACTGGCCATTCACTGAATGCGCTGAACCCGCGCTGGTCAGCGCCCGATCATGAACTCGGCTGGCCGGAGCGCGCGGTCCACGATGCGCAGGTCGCCGAGCCAGCCGTAGTAGCTCTTCTCCACCTTCCGCCCGTAGGCGTAGGCCCCGATCAGCCAGCCGCCGACCGCGGCCGGGATGCCGACGGCCGGGGTGGCGGGGTTGCGCAGCAGCGGCGCGCCGTCGACGTGCAGCACGCTGCGGCGGCCGTCGTTGACCACGGCCACGTGCCACCAGTGTTCGCGCGGCAGTTCGTGGCCCCAGTTGGTGGACAGGCCCTCCTGGTTACGCGGGAACACCGCCCACTGGAACGCGGCCCCGTCGGAGAGGTTCAGCGTGGCCAGGGGCTCTTGGGGGTCGTCGCCGGTCTTGCCCGCGTCCGCGCCGGTGGCCACCGTGGTGAACAGGCCGCACCAGGCGTTGCGGCCGTCGAAGTCCTTGGGCAGTTTGACGAAGGCCTCGATGGTGTAGCCGCGCGGGAAGGTGAGCTTGCTCAGCGGGGCGTCGGCCGCGGTGCACAGGTAGCCGCCGCCGCGCAGGTGCAGGCTGCCGTGGCCGGGCTGGTCCGGGTGGTGCTCGGCGGTGTGGGTGAGGGTGTCGGCGGGTGCGCCGGGCAGGGCGTCCCTGGTGAGGTGGTTGCCGTTGCCGGAGAGGTCGGGGTAGCGCCCGGCCTGGTCGAAGCGCCAGTAGGCCACCGTGCCGGGGATCAGCACCTCGCGCGCTGGCCGGGCCGGGCGCACCGGCGGTGGCGCGAACCGGCGGAACCGCTCGGTGAAGTCGATCTCCACGGTGAACCGGTCGGCGGGTCCGGTGCGCTGGATCTCCTGTCGTTCCAGCACGTTCAGCCGTTCCGGCTTGCGGCCGAGCAGCCAGGGCGACACGGTTTCCACGTCGATCACGTCGCGTGCCAGGTCGAAGTGGTAGAGCCGCAGCATGGCGCTGCCGCCGTAGTAGCGGTCCTGGTAGTTGGCGATGTGCAGGTGCGTCTCGGTGCCGGCCTTGTTGCGCAACGTGGTGCGGCCGGGCGGCCAGAAGTGTCCGTTGAGGGTCAGGAAGATCCGGTCCTCGTCGGCGATGAGCTTGTCCCACATCTGTTGTCCCGCACCGGAAAGCTCGGCCACGCCGGTGCCGCCGTCGGCGTGCACGAGTTCGTGCGTGGTGAGGATGACCGGCAGCCCCGGGTGTTTGGCGAGCACCTGCCGCACCCAGGCGTAGCCGCTGGCCGAGACCCGCCAGTCCAGGGCCAGCAGCAGCCAGTCCCGGCCGGCGGCGCGGAAGACGTGGTAGCTGTTGTAGCCGCCCGGCGCGGCGCCGCGGAAGGTCGGGGAGTGCCGGAACCGTTGCGGCCCAAAGGCGTCCAGGTAGGGGCTGCGGCCGCGCTGGTCGTCGGTGCGCGAGTTGATGTCGTGGTTGCCCGCAAGGACGCTGTAGGGGAAGCGCCGGCGGTCGAGTACCCGGAAGGCGCGGTCGGCCTCGGCGATCTCTTCCGGGCGCCCGTTCTCGGTGACGTCGCCGAGGTGGGCCAGGAACACGATGTTCTGCTCGCGGGCCTGGTCGAGCACGTACTCGAAGGTGGCTTCCAGGGGTTCCGGGTCGCCGCGGTCGAGGTCGAAGAGGTACTGGGTGTCCGGCACCACGGCGAGGGTGAAGCGCGGGTTCTCGGTGTCCGCGCCCCGGTGGGTGGCCGCCCCGGCCTCCTCGGGGGTGGCCTGCGCGGGCAGGCTCGCCCCGCCCAGCATGGTCGCGCTCACACCGAGCAGGCCGCTGGTGCGCAGGAAGGCGCGCCGGTTCGCCGAGGGTCCGTCACTCATGGGCGGATGTTAGGAACACCAACCTCAACGGCGGCAACCCGAAGTCCGAACACGGCCGGAACGGCGGGTGAACAGGGGCGGATCACACCACCATGGCGTGCACCGCGGCCGGGGCGTGCCCGGTGCGCCGGTAGGCCCGCCAGGCGGCGGCGAGCCGGAGGACGCTCTCGGTGAGGTCCTCGGGCGGGGCGGTGAACGGGATGCGCAGGTGGTCGGCGCCGCTGCCGTCCATGGACAGCGAGTCCCCCGGCAGCACCGCCACCCCGTGCCGCAGCGCGACCTGGGCGTAGGCGGAGGCGTCGCCGCCGGGCAGCCGCACCCACAGGCACTGCCCGCCCCCGGCCGGGCGGAACCGCCAGCTCGGCAGCCGTTCGGCGAGTTGGGCGCACAGGTGGTCGTGCCGTTCCCGGAGCTGCTCACCGCGGCGGCGGGCGATCTCCGGCAGCGCGGGCAGCAGTTCGGCCGCGGCGAGCTGTTCGAGCACCGCGCTGCCCAGGTCGTGGATGGACTTGATCCGCGCGAGCTGCGCGATCTGGCCCGTCGAGGCCCGGATCCAGCCCAGCCGCAGGCCGCCCCACACCACCTTGCTCAGCGAACCGACGGTGATCACCACCCCCGGCGGGGCGAAGGTGGCCAGGTTGGGCGGATCCTCGCCGCCGTCCAGGGCGAGCCCGGCCAGGGCGTCGTCCTCGATCACCGGCACCGCGTGCTCGGCGGCGACCTCGGCGATGCGGCGGCGGGCCAGCGTGGACACGGTGCTGCCGGTCGGGTTGTGGTGGGTGAGGTTGAGGTAGGCCAGGTCGGGCCGGTCGGTGGCCACCGCGCGAGTCCAGGCGGCCACGTCCAGGCCGTCCGGCCCGGTGGGCGCGGTCCGCACCAGCGCGGCGGCCTCCCGGAACAACTCCAGCGCGCCGGGGTAGGTCGGCGCCTGCACCAGCACCTGGTCGCCGGGTTCGAGGAAGAGCCGGGCCAGCAGCGCGAGGGCCTGCTGGCCGCCGGTGGTGACCAGGATCTGCCCCGGTTCGGTTGGCAGCCCGCGGCCGGTGTGCCGTTCGGCGAGCGCGGCCCGCAACGCGGGGTGGCCCATCGGGTGGTAGCCGATGTCGCCGCTGTTCAGCCCCGGCAGCTTCGGCAGCGCCCGCTGGTAGGCCTCGGCGAGTTCCGGCGGCGGCCCGTACGGCGCGGCGCAGGCCAGCGGCAGGATGTCGTCCAAGGGTTCCAGGTAGTTCAGGAACAACGGATTGGCCGGCGCGACCTGCGCGCCCCGCCACCCGGTGAGCACCGCCGGCGCCACCCAGGTCCCGCGCCCCTGATGCCGCTCCAGCTTCCGCTCCTGCCGAAGCCGGTCATAGGCGGCCACCACTGTCGTCCGCCCCACCGCCAGCCGCTCGGCCAGGGTCCGATCCGGCGGCAACGCGGCCCGCGGCGGCAGCTGCCCGGAGTCGATGAGCTGCCGCAACCGCTCGGCCAGCAGCAGGTACAGCGGCCCCCGCCCGGCCGACCAGCGGCCGAGCTGCGCGACGAGTCGGTCCACCGACCAGGGTATTGGCTCCATTGCCAAACCAATCTACCCGGGATTGGCGCTGTCCCCACCCCCACACCCCCCACCAGGCTTGATCCCATGACCTCCACCCGCCCGGAAACCCGCGCCGTGCACATCACCACCCCCACCCTGCCCAACTCCCGCCCCATCAGCGTCCCCCTGTACCAGGCCTCCAACTTCGCCTTCGACGACCCAGACGCCCTGGCAACGGCACTGGACTCCCCCGACACCGGCTTCGTCTACAGCCGCTACGCCAACCCCACCACCAGAGCCCTGGAAAACACCGTCGCCGCCCTGGAGAACGGAGTGGCCGCGGTCTCCACCGCCTCCGGAATGGGTGCGATCAATTCGGCCCTGCTCGCCCTGCTCCGCACCGGCGACCACGTAATCGCCCAACGATGTATTTACGGCGGAGCCTTCGCCAGCCTCAACGACCTGGCCGCCCGCTTCGGCATCGAAGTGACCTACATCCCCGGCGATAACCCAGCCGAAATCGAAAAAGCCCTACGCCCCAACACCCGCCTCCTCTACCTGGAAACCATCGCCAACCCGGTGACCCGGGTGATCAACCTCCCCACCTTCCTCGCCGCAGGCAAAGCCGCCAACCTCACCACCCTGGTCGACAACACCTTCGCCACCCCCATGCTGTGCCAACCCCTCACCCACGGCGCAGACATAGTCCTGCACTCCGCCACCAAATACCTGGGCGGCCACAGCGACATCACCGGCGGAATCCTCGCCTTCGCCACCGAGGAAATGCACCACAAGGTCTGGCACTATTCCATGGAACTAGGCGCCACCCCCGACCCCTTCGCCGCCTGGCTGACCATCCGAGGAATCCAAACCCTCCCCATCCGAATGCGCCAACACTGCGCAAACGCCACCCTGCTAGCCACCCGCCTCGCCGAACACCCAGCGGTGGCGGCCGTGCACTGGCCCGGATTGGCCTCCCACCCAGACCACCAGACCGCCAAGGAACTACTCACCGACTTCGGCGGCATGATCGCCTTCGAGCTGTCCGACGGCCGCGAGGCAGGCCACACCTTCACCAAGGGCGTACGACTGGTGCAACTGGCGGCGTCCCTGGGCGGGGTGGAGACGACGGTGCTGCATCCGGCGAGCACGTCACATCGGCAGTTGAACGAGGAGGAACTCGCGGCGGCCGGCATCGGGGCCGGGATGGTGCGCCTGTCGGTAGGCATCGAACACCCGGAAGACCTGTGGACAGACATCGCCCAAGCCCTCCCCGCCTGACCCCCACCTGCCCCCACCCAAGCCGGTGGACCACAGGCTGTGGATGACCGCAACCACGCCGGGCCCCGCGGCAGTACGGTGCAGGGTCCGACCCAACCCAGTCCCCCACAATCCCGCCGACCCAACATCTCCAACACCACTTTGCCGCCCCCAGGACACCCCCGGAACACCGCATCCCTTACACCGCAACGGAATCAGAACGGCACCAAGCGGAGAAAAAAGTTGAACGGTACACAAAGGCAACCTTTTCGCCTCGAAAAGCGTTCCGCAGAGGAAGCGGCGGGCGGGCGGGGGAACAACGCGGTCCAGCCGGCGTCGGCCCCGGCCCAGGAGCAAGGCAACGGCCCAGCCCACGGCACCAGCAACAGGGCTCCGGGGAGCAACGGGGCAACGCTTCGGGGGAGCAATGCTCCGGGCCGGTGCTCCAGGGGCGGGCCGGTGCAGGGCTCCGGGTCGTTGTTGTTCCCCCGCCCGCCCGCGCGCCGGACGGGGGTCGTTGCGCCGGACGGCAGGCGCGAAGCAGGAGCGCTGCTCCGGGGGCATCCGGACCGAGGCCAGACACCGAACGGCGACACCCCGGCCGCCAGGCTCAGGCCGCCCACCTCCCCAGGCTGCCCTCCTCGCCGCCTTCGTGTGCCAGCCACGCCTCCGTCGGCCCGCCCTCGCCCCGGGCACGCCTCGCCCTGGCACGCCCGCCCTCACGTGTGCCCGCTTCTCGCCCGCCCGCGCCCGCCCACACCCGGGCGTACCCGCGCCACGTGGTCTGCCGCGCGCCCGCACCCTGGCGTCTGCCGCCTCGGGCGCGTCGGCCGCGGTGTCGACGTGCTGGTTGCGTCGAGCGTGGTGCGCGGCGGTAATTGAGCGGCGGCGATGACTGGGTGTTCGGTGTTGGCGAACTCCTCCGGGAGGCACCGAACGCCCTGTGAGTGACGCTCCCGTGGCGGTGTCCCCGCCCGTGACACCCGCCCGGGAGCGTCACACCCGCCTGAGGCTCGCGCGTACGTCGGCCCCCGCGCCTCCGTCGCGGGCGGGCAGCTTGCGCCTGCTTCAGGCCAGGGGCGCGGAGTGCGGAGCGCTCGGGGCAGGGACAGGGGCGGGAGTGGCAGGGGTGGACCGCGCGGGGCGGGGAGTGGCGGGCGCAGGTGCCTGCCGAGTTGCCGAGATCCGATCTGTTCGCCCTACTTCGGATTCGCCAGACTTCGGGTCTGGAGCCTGGCTGACGTCGGGTCCTCCGGGCTTCCGGGCTGACGTCGGACCTGGCGGCTGGCTAGCGTGGCGGCATGCTCACGATCGAGGTCACCGCGACGATCGGCTGCACGCCGGCGGAGCTGCTGGAGTTCGTGATGGACGCGCGGCGGTACGCCCTGGTCGACCGCAAGATCCACCCCGTGTTGTGGGTGCGGCGAGATGGGAAGGTGACCGAGTTCGCGTTTCGGGCCAGGGTGGCGGGGTTGCCGGGGCCGGTGACGGTGTCGCGGATGCGGTTGACGCCTGGGCGGCGGGTTGATGTCGCGTTGGCGCCTGCGCCTGCCAATCGGTTGGGGCGGGTGTTCTCGGAGTTTGATGCCAGTTTTGTGTGTGTGCCGGTTGCGGGTGGGACTCGGTTGGTGCGGACGCTCAACTTTCGGTTCCGGGGCTGGTTGCGCTGGGTGGAGCCGTTGCTGCGGCGCCGGGTGACGGCGGAGGTCGAGGAGGAGGTTCGGCTGGCCAAGCGGCATCTGGAGGGGGCGGGAGGGGCGGAGGGGAAGTAGGTCGGTTCGCTCGGCAATGGCGGAGGCAGGCGGGAGCGGGGGGCATACGTTGCCGATGGCGAACCACGAGCCGGGTGCTGCGGCGACAGTGGGCGGTGGGGGTACCGGCGGCGAACAGCGCGCGGGTTGGCTCGGCGGCGGGGTGGTGCCGACTGGCCGGGTGTGACGGCTGGCGACGGGGTGACGACTGGCCGACGGGGCCGTTGCGGCGGCGGGCTGCGGCGCGGGGCGAGCGGTGTGGTTACCCGGAGGTTGAGCCAGGGCCGCCCCCGCGGTGGCTACAGCGGCTTGGTGGCTGTGGCGGCTTCGCGGGGGCGGCGGCTGGGGTCAGTTCTTGGTGAGTAGGAAGACTCGGATCTCGCGGGTTCCCGCTCGTTCGGCGTAGGTGTTGTAGGCGGGCCAGACCTTGACGATCTCGGACCAGACCTTCGCCCGCTCCTCGCCGGTCACCAGGCGGCCGGTCACTGGGAAATGCTTGGCGCGCAAGGTGATTTGGGCGTTGGGGGTCGCGAGTAGGTTCACCGACCAGGCTGGGTGGTGTTGCTGGCCCCAGTTGGAGCCGGTGACGATGAACTGCTCGCCGTAGGGCACGAACAGCAGTGGCACCGACCTCGGTTGGCCGCTCTTGCGGCCCGTGGTGGTCAGCAGCAGGGCGGGCAGGCCCAGCAGTTCGGACACGCTGATCTTGCCCTTGGTGCGCTGCTGGATCTTGACGTCCAGCGGGACGAGCTTGCGGCCGAGTTTGGCGAACCACTCCTGGCGGCCGAACTTGACCGCCAGGTTGCGAACAAGATTCATGTTTAGACCTTATTATCCCTCGGCGCGGGCTAGCGAGACCCCGAACCTACCCGCCGGGTCGGTCCACCATTTGCGCAGGTCGAAGCCTGCGGCGGCGAGTTCTCGGCGGACGCCGGACTGGCGGAACTTGGCCGAGACCTCGGTGCGCATCTCCTCCCCGGCGTCGAACTTGACCTCCAGGTCCAGGGCGTCGACCCGGACGCTCATGGGTTTGGTGGCGCGCAGGCGCATTTCGATCCACTCCCAGTCCTCGTCCCAGACCGCGACGTGCTCGAAGGCGTCTACCTCGAAGTCGGCGTCCAGTTCGCGGTTGAGCACACGCAGCACGTTGCGGTTGAAGTCCGCGGTCACGCCCTGGCTGTCGTCGTAGGCGCGGACCAGGGTGTCGGGGTCCTTGACCAGGTCGGTGCCCAGCAGCAGCCACTCCCCCGGTTCCAGGGCGGCGCGGATGTCGGCGAAGAAGTCGGCGCGTTCGGCCGGGAGCAGGTTGCCGATGGTGCCGCCCAGGAAGGCGACCAGGCGCCTGCCGCCGACGGGGAGCCGGCCCAGGTGGCGGGTGAAGTCGCCGACCACGCCGCGGACCTCCAGGCCCGGGTAGTCCTCGGCCAGCGCCGCGGTGGACTGGACCAGGGCGGCGGCGGAGACGTCCAGGGGCACGAAGCGGTGCAGGGTGTGGTTGGCGCGCAGGGCGTCCAGGAGCAGGCGGGTCTTGGCCGAGGAGCCGGAGCCGAGTTCGACCATGGTCTCCGCGCCGGTGGTGGCGGCGATCTCGCCTGCCACCTGGGTGAGCACCTCGCGTTCGGCACCGGTGGGGTAGTACTCGGGTAGCTCGGTGATCTTCTCGAAGAGTTCACTACCACGTTCGTCGTAGAACCACTTGGGCGGCAAGGACTTCGGATTGGCGGTGAGTCCACTGAGGACATCGGCGCGCAGTGCGGCGGCCGCATCGTGCTCAGTCAGGTGGATGTCCAGGACAGGCAGGGTCATCGATGATCCTCAAGGGGAATTATGTCCAGAGTGGACGAATTGGCCAGCATCAGATGCCGGTCGGGGACCGGCTGCCAGTCGCGCTCATCATCAGTTGGTTCTGAGGCGACGGTCACGGAGTTTCCCGTGTGGCGCACGGACAGCGAGTGCCACCAGGTGGTGGCCACGATGTTCGTGCCGTCGGTCAGCAACAGGTTGAGCCGGGAGTCCGGGGCGGCCGCGGCCACCGTCCGGACGAGATCGGCGACGGCGGTCGCGGCGGGTTCGCCCGCGCGCAATCGCCTGCGCAGCAACGCCCACAGCAGGGCGGAGTCGGTGGCGGCGTCCAGGGTGAGCAGGTCGGTCGCCGGGAGGGTGTCGGCCAGGGCGGCGAGGGAATGCGGCCAGCCGGTGACTTTTCCGTTGTGGCTGAACAGCCAGCCCTCGGCGAGGAAGGGGGCGTTGGCGGATTCGGCGACCGGCATGCCGACGGTGGCCGAGCGCACCGCGGCCAGCACCGCACCCGCGGACACCGCACCCGCCCAGGAGGCGAACGAGGTGTCAGTCCACAGTGGACTCGCGGTGCGGTGCCGGACCGGGGCGGCGCCGGGCGTGGGGTACCAGCCGACGCCGTGGCCGTCGGCGTTGATCGTGCCGCCGCCGCGCATGTCCGCGGGCGCCCAGGACTGCCGCAGCAACGAGTGCGGCGGGGTCAGCACCAGGTCGGCCAAGGGCATGGCGGGGCCCAGGTAAGCCAGGTGGCGGCACACGCCTAGCGGTTCACTTCCCCCGGTCGCGCGTCGCGCGCGCACCGGAATCCACTGAAGATCTGCCGGCGGACCGGGTGGTCCCAGTTGCGGAAGGTGCCGCGCACCGCCACCTGATCAGTGCCGAAACTGCCGCCGCGCAACATCTTGTAGTCGCCGCGGAAGAACACCTCGGAGTACTCGTCATAGGGGAAGGCGGCGAAACCGGGGTAGGGCGTGAAGTCGCTGTCCAGCCACTCCCAGACATCGCCGATGAGCTGGCGCACCCCCAGCGGGGAGGCGCCGTCCGGATAGGACCCGGCCGGTGCGGGACGCAGGTGCCGCTGGCCAAGGTTGGCGTGTTCGGGGCCGGGATCGGCGTCGCCCCAGGGATATCTGCGGGATCTGCCGGTGGCCGGGTCGAAGCGGGCGGCCTTCTCCCACTCCGGTTCGGTGGGCAGCCGCTTGCCGGCCCAGCCGGCATACGCCTGGGCCTCGTGGAAGCTGACGTGCACCACGGGTTCGTTGTCCGGCACCGGTTCCAGCACGCCGAAGCGCCTGCGCAGCCAGCCGTCGTGGCCGTCGGAGCGCCAGAACAGCGGGGCGGAGAGGTTGGCGCGCTGCCGGTGTGCCCAGCCCGCCTCGCTCCACCAGCGTTCGTCGTCGTAGCCGCCGGCGGCGATGAACTCGCGGTAGGCGCCGTTGGTGACCGGGGTGGTGTCCAGGAAGAAGTCGGCCACGTGCACCGGGTGCGCGGGGCGTTCGTTGTCCAGCGCCCACGGTTCGGTGGAGGTGCCCATCTCGAACCGGCCGCCGGGGATGAGCACCTCGGCCGGAAGTCTGTCCACATCGGACGGTGCGTCGGGTGGCGGCGGGGCGTGCAGGACGGCCCGGCCGATGCGGAGCTGGTGGGTGGCGAGCATGGTCTCGTCGTGCTGCTGCTCGTGCTGGGCGATCATGCCGAAGACGAACGCGCCGTCGAGCAGCCGGCCGCCTTCCAGCGGTGAGGTGTCCAGCACGTCCAGGACCTTCTCCCGCACCTCGCGCACATAGGTCCTGGCCTCCCGCGGGTTGAGCAGCGGGAGTTGCGGACGGCCCGCGCGGGGGTGCTTGAAGGCGTCGTACAGCTCGTCGATGTCCTGGCGCACCGGGTCGCGGCCGCCGACATCGCGCACCAGCCAGAGTTCCTCCTGGTTGCCGATGTGGGCGTAGTCCCAGATCAGCGGGGACATCAGCTTGGAGTGCTGTTTGACCAGGTCGGCCTCGTCCACCGACTCGGTGAGGCCGGTGCTGCGATTCCTGGCCCGCTGTAAGGATTCCGCGACGGAACCGCGTAGCTGCTCGATGGGCAGATCGACTGGGTTGGTGGTCATGCCAGCTCCTCGGCCGCGCCGACCGGAGCACGGCCGGCCAACAGGTATCCCACGGTCTCCTCGACCAGCGCCCTGGTGGCGGCTGGCAGCCCTAGCTCGGGCAACGCGCGCAGCGCCAGGTCGAAGACCCGTGGCGCCACCATGGCCAGCACCGGATCGGTGAGTCCGTGCCTGGCCGCCTCGACCCAGCGGTCGGCTGCCTGACTCACCGCGTCCAACGCGCTGTCCACTGTGGACTCGCGGTGGAACAGCGCGATCAGCAGCGCCACCGGGACGGTCCATTCGCCGGTCGGCTGGGTGTCCAGGTAGCGGATCTCGAGGTACCCGCGCGGGCGGACCGGCGGGAACATCGTGGTCAGGTGGTAGTCCAGGTCGTCGGTGCTGGGACGGCGCTCCAGCGCGCCGTCGGCCCAGGCGCCGAAGGTCAGGCCCGGCGGCGCGTCCCAGCAGGTGCCGGGGCGGCGCAGGCAGATCAGCGGGGTGTCCATGACCCGGCGGGCCCAGTCCGCGGCCGGGTCGGTGCTGACCTCGCCCGCCCTGGTGCGGTTGGGGTCGGTGCCGAACAGGGTGCGCATCCGGGCCGAGGCCCAGCCGGTGCGCCGCCCGGCGAACTCCGCTGAGTTGGCGAAGGCCGCCGCCATCACCGGCCCCAGCGCGTGTGCGGCGGCCCAGCGGGTGGCGACCCGGTCGGGTTCGCCCGCGTCCACGCAGACCTGGAGTCCGGCTGTGCTGCACATCATGGTCCGGCCGTCCGGCCCTCGGCGGTTGAACGCGGTCTCCATGGCCGCGTAGCGCGGGACCTGGAGCAGGCGGTGCGGGAGCCGGTGCGCGTCGATGCCGTGCTGGCCCAGCCGGAGCCCGGCGGTGCGCAGGAGTTCGACGAGATAGGCGATGTCGGCGGTGGCCACGGGCAACAGCCCGGCCAGGCTGGGCGCCGGTTGGGAAGAGATCTCGACCTGGCCACCGGGTTCGACGGTGATCAGGGAGCCGTTCGGGAGCGGATGGTGCGGGCTGCCCGGGTCCAGCAGCGGTGGTGCGTGCGTACCCAAAGCGTCACGGAGAGTATCCGTACTGAGCGGGCGACGGGGCTGGTCCGCGTGGTGCACGGTCCATTCCAGTTCGACCCCGACCAGCGCCGGTGGGCCGGTTTTGAAGCAGACAGAGGCGACATATGCCTCAGCCTCCGCCCGGTCGTGCAGCGGTTGGGACAGCGGTTCCGCGAAGGTGGTGGCTTCTGACGGCATCACTTTTGATCACCCCTTGTGATCGACCGACATCCGAAGCTACACGCCGAAAGTGAACCTCGCACTCCAACGATCGGCTTGCCGGGGGTCGGTGCCGCTGGGGGCGAGGTTCTTGGCCCGGGTACTTGGGCTGGGGTGGCCGGGGCTGCTGGTGGGCGGCGAGCCGGACGATTTGGTTTGGGGCCCTGGGTCATGCCGAATTGGAATGAAGGGGCAGGCGACGAAGGCTGCCCAATCGAGGGGGTTTGGGGGGCGGTTCGCAAATTCGGCGGGTTTAAGCGGGAGGGTGGCCTCTACCACTTGTTTTGCTTTGTTTGGTGGCGGCTTCGCTGATCGCTGGGACTTTTGTGGACCGAGGGTTCGGGTGGGTTTCGATTTGGGCTGCGGACTTGCCGAGTTGGACTGAGTTTCAGGCTTTCCGACCGCCGGAATTTGCCTCTCCGGGGTCGCTGGATAAGCGAAGCCGGGGTGCTGCGGGCGCAGCTTGGGCTGGGTGTCCTTGGCTGCGCCCGCAGCGGCTACCGGCTGGGGTGGTCAGCCGGCCTTGGCGTTGGAGCGGCCGCGCAGCACGGTGTTGGCGGTGCTGTTGGCCTTGATGGCCGCTTCGATCTGGGCCATGGTCGAGCCCGAGGTCAGGCCCGGCACCGTGGTGGTGTTGAGGGCGTACAGGGTGAAGGTGTAGGGGTTGGTGTTGCCGCCGGGGCAGGGGCCGAAGAACTTCTGCGCGTTGGCCCCGCTGCCCATGGCCTTCTGCTTGGCGCCGCCCTGACCGGGGACGGTGAAGCCCGCCGGCAGGTCATCGGGCAGCTTCAGGGTCGAGGCGGGGATGTCCCAGATCGCCCAGTGCAGCTTGTTGCCGTTGTTGACCCGGTCGGCGAAGACGATCGCGTACGCCTTGGCGCCCGCGGTGCCCGCGCCCCAGGCCAGCGGCGGGGACGGGTCCTGGCCCGCGACCTTGTCCCCGGCACAGGTGTGCCGGGCCGGGATCATCGCGTTGTCGGCGAAGGCGGTGCTGGCCAGCTTGAAGTCGCCGGGCTGGGGTTCGCCGCCGTCGTACTGGACGTCGATGCGCAGGATGCGGTCGTTGTTCGCGGTGCCGTCCTTGTCGGTGCTGGTGGTCAGCCAGATGTCACCCTGCTTGTCCACCTCCACCGTGCGCAGCCTGCCGTAGCTGCCCTGGAAGTAGATCTTCTGGTCGACCAGGTTGCCGCTGGCGTCGATGCGCATCCGGTAGATCCGCTCGCCCTTGGTGGTGGCGACGAAGACGTGGTCGTTGATGATGGTCAGCCCGCTGGGGCTGGCCGCCGCGGTGGACCAGGTCTTCTTCGGCGGGATGGTGCCCGCGCAACCCGAGCCGGACGTGCCCTCGCACTTGTCCCAGCCGTAGTTGCCGCCCTTGGTGATCAGGTTGACCTCGTCCTGGCTGGAGTTGCCGAACTCCGAGGCCCACAACCGGCCCTGCGAGTCGAAGTCCAGGCCCTGCACGTTGCGGTGGCCGTAGCTCCAGATCGCCTTGCCGGGGAAGGGGTTGTCCGCCGGGATGCTGCCGTCGGCGTTGAGGCGCAGGATCTTGCCCGCGTTGTTGTTCAGGTTCTGCGCGTTCGGGCCGTTCTGGGCGTCACCGGTGGAGATGAACAGGTGCTTGCCGTCCGGGCTGAAGCGCAGTCGGCCGCCGTTGTGGAACCGGCTCTTCGGGGTGCCGCTGAGCAGGGTCTGCCAGCCGGAGAGGGTGTTGCCCTCCAGCTTGACCCGCACGAGCTGATTGCCCGAACCGGCCGTGTGGTAGATGTACACAAATCCGTCGCTGGCGAAGTTGGGCGAGACCTCCAGGCCCAGTGCGCCGCCCTCGCCGCCGGTGCTCTGCGCGCCGGGGATCTTGCCGAGCACGGTCTTCTGACCGGACGGGGTCACCCGCAGCACGTTGAAGCTCTCCCGCTCGGTGACCAGCGCGGAGCCGTCGGGCAGGAACGCCAGGCCCCAGGCCACGTCCACGCCGCCGACGATCTGGCTGACCGCGCCCGGCTCGGGCACGCCGGTGCCGCCGCTGGGGTTGGTGGTCACGGTGATCGAGGCGGACAGGTCGGAGCGGTTGCCCGCGGCGTCCCGAGCGCGCACCTGGAAGGTGTAGGCCTTGTTCGGGGCCAGGCCGGCCGCGGTGTGCGTGGTGGTGCTGCCGTCGGCGGTGCCGGTCTGCGCGCCGTCGGTGAAGATCTCGTAGCCGGTGACCTTCACGTTGTCCGTGGAGGCGGTCCAGGCCAGGTCGATGCTCGTCGAGGTCTTGCCGGGCGAGCGCAGCGAACCGGGGATGGTCGGCTTCTCGTTGTCCGGCGGGGCCGGGTCGGTGCGCACCGGCACCGGGTTGGACGCCTGGGAGACGTTGCCCGCGGCGTCCTTGGCGAAGACGGTCCAGTCGTAGAGGGTGTCCGGCTCCAGGTTGTCCACCGTGGCGGACAGGACCGCGCCGACGCTCTTCATCAGCTGGCCGTGCTGGTAGATGTCGTAGCCGGTGACGCCCACGTTGTCGCTGGCCGCGTCCCAGGCCAGCGAGACCGAGGTGGCCGACTTGCCGGTGGAGCGCAGGTTCGGCGGCGGGGTCGGGGCCTGGGTGTCGGTGCTCTCCACGGAGAGCTTGTCCACGTTCGGGCCGCCGTTGGCGGTGACCGCGGTGGCCCGGATCTTGTTCGCGCCCGCCTTCAGGGTGGCGGTGATGTTCTTGGTGGTCCAGGTGGTCCACGCGCCGGTGCCCTCGAAGGCCAGGTCGTTGGCCACGATCGCGCCGTCGACGGCGACGTCCATGGCCCGGTTCACCGCGGTGCCGTTGGCATAGCGCAGGGTGAGGGTCTGGGTGCCCGCGGCGGCCGCGGTGACCGTCCACTCGACGTAGCTGCCGGTCACGTTCGCGTAGTTGACGAAGCCCCGGCCGGTGAACCCGGCGTGGTTGGACTCGACGACTCCCTGGGAGATCGAGGCGTCCTCGGCCTCGTGGTCGGTGGGCGCCGCGCTCGCGGCGGGAGCGGAGCCCACGGCGAACGCCGCGAGCGCCACAGCGATGGAGGCCGCGGTCACACGTCGTGACCGGGTTGGACTCGTTGCCACAGTTACCTCACACAGCTTGCGGAAGTGCGGTCGTCTGCAGGGGGCGGCGGACGTGCGCGAGCTGGCGGACTCACCTGGTGCCTGTCCGGTGAAAACGCGGACAGTAAACAAAGTTTCCTAACCTGCGGGCCAGATAACACCACCGGGACACCGGACTGTCAACGGCCGGTCGTCGGGTTGCGAGAACGTTTGCAGGAATGAACCCGATCGGCCGTGGGATGAATCCCAGACTGTGAAGTACGTACGTACGGTTTGCACCCGCCCGGTTCGGACTGTCACGATCAGTAGGTGCCACGGGTAAGTCAGGACCACCTCGACGCGCGCCGCCGCCAGATCCTCGACGGAGCGCGGAGTTGCTTCGCCCGCTTCGGGTACGAGGGTGCCACGGTCCGCCGCCTCGAGGAAGCCACCGCGCTCTCCCGCGGCGCCATCTTCCACCACTTCCGGGACAAGGAGTCGTTGTTCCTGGCGCTGGCCGAGGACGACGCGCACCGGATGGCGCAGGTGGTGGCCGAGCAGGGCCTGGTGCAGGTGATGCGCGAGCTGCTCAAGCACGAGTCGCACGACGGCGGCGAGCACCCGGCGGACTGGCTGGGCACCCGCCTGGAGGTCTCCCGGCGACTGCGCACCGACCCGGACTTCCGGTCCCGCTGGGCCGAACGGTCCGAGGCGCTGACCGCGGCCACCCGGGCCCGGTTGCAGCGGCAGCGGGAGGCCGGGAACCTGCGCGACGACGTGGATGTCGACGTGCTGACCGGGTTCCTGGAACTGGTCCTGGAAGGTCTGGTCTCGCACCTGGCGATGGGGTTGCCCGCCGACGACCTGGACCCGGTGCTGGACCTGGTCGAGGAAACCGTGCGACGCCACCGCCGCACCCTGCCCTAGCCCCCGGCCCGTACGACAACGGCCAACAAGGCGTACAAGAACCGCCAACACTGCGTACAAGAACCGCCAACACGCGGGGCGGGGTTCATGCCTCGCGCGTGTTGGCCGTTCTGGGACGGTGTGTTGGCCGTTGTCGTACGGGGTGTTGGCCGTTTTGGGGTGGGGTTTTGGGTGTTGTGGGTGGGTTAGGGGGCGGGGCTGGCTTCGGTGAGGTGTTCGCCGAGGGCGGCTCGGGTGCGGCGGACGTGCTGGCGGGCGAGTTCGGCGGCCAGGCCGGCGTCGCGGTTGCGGATCGCGGTGACCAGGGCCTGATGTTCGGCGATGCTGTCCGCGCCGCGGGCGGGGGCGACCGCGGCGAAGTAGAAGCGGACCCGCTTGGCCAGGCCGGCCCGGATGCCGGCGAGGACCTCGTTGTGCGCGCAGGCCGCGATCGCGGCGTGGAAGTGCTCGTTGATGGTGGGCAGCCGCTCGGGTTCCTCGCAGTCCAGGGCCTCCCGGCCGAGTTCGACCAGTTCGGTCAGCCGGGCCAGCTGCGGTTCGGTGCGGCGCAGCGCGGCCTTGGCCGAGATCTCGCCCTCCAGCACGGTGCGCGCCTCGAACAAGTCCACCACCTCCTGGGTGGACCAGGTGCGCACGAAGGCGCCGTCGCGCGGCCGCAGTTCGATCCAGCCCGCGGCGTCCAGCGCGCGCAGCGTCTCACGGATCGGGATACGACTCACCCCGAAATGGGCGGCCAGTTCCTCCGGGTCCAGGCGCTGTCCCGGGGCCAGGGTGCCGTCCAGGATCGCCTCCTCCAGCAGGCGATACAGCTGATTGCCCAACGGGGTCGGCGCGCTGAGTCCGGGCAGCTCGGTTACCTTGGCCGTCGGCGTGTCATTGCGCGGCCTGGGCACGAGCGCCTCCTAGTTGCCATATCAACAATCTGCTGCAAATACTGTAGCCATTTCCGTCCGCCGCCAAACCGAGGATGCGCATGCCCGACCAGCTCGACCAGGTCCAGCACTCCCCCGTCCGGCAGGCGCCGACCGCCCTGCTCGCCATCGGGCTGACCAGCGGTCTGCTCTCCGGATTGTTCGGTGTCGGCGGCGGGGTCCTGATCGTTCCGGCCCTGGTGCTGTTGGCGGGTTTCGGCCAGAAGCTCGCGCACGGCACCTCACTGGCCGCGGTGGTGCCGATCTCGATCACCGGCGCCATCGGCTACGCGGTGGACGGCTCGGTGAACTGGATGGTGGCCGCGTTGCTGGCGGCCGGTTCCATGGCCGGCGCGGTGCTGGGCACCTGGCTGCTGCACGTGCTGCCGGTGCGCTGGCTGCGTTACGGCTTCGCCGCGGTGCTGCTGTTCACCGCGATCCGGCTCGGTTTCGAGACCCCGCAACGACTCGGCGAGGTCGAACTCGGCGTGGGCGGGGCGGCGCTGATGCTCGCGCTGGGCCTGCTGGTGGGCACGCTGTCCGGGATGTTCGGCGTGGGCGGCGGGATCATCATGGTGCCGGCCATGATCCTGCTCTTCGGCATCAGCGATGTGGTCGCCAAGGGCACCTCGCTGCTGGTGGTGATCCCGACCGGGATCATCGCCACCGTGCAGAACCTCAAGCGCGGCAACACCGATCTGCGCTCGGCCACGATCCTCGGCCTGGCCGGGGTGGTCTCGGCCTACGGCGGCGTGCTGCTCGCGCTGCTGCTGCCGCCGCGGCTCTCGGTGGTGCTCTTCGCCGCGCTGCTGGCCTTCACCGCCTATCGCATGCTCCGGGCCAAGTCGGACTAGCTCAGCCGCCGGTGAACCGGCTGAAGAAGGTCACGATCGGCTCGAACTGGTTGAGGATGCCGTTGAGCCAGGCCAGTGCCGAGTCGGCGTTGACGAGCAGCCACACCCCGAGCGCGACGGCCCCGATCACCAGCACCACCGCCACCAGCGCGGCCACCAGCAGCAACCGGAACACAAGCCTGCGGACACCTCTGGCCGTGTCGGAGCCCGCCGCCGCCCTGGCGGATTCGACGTACTTGTTCAGCTGAGCCATCTCACGTCTCCTTCGCTGTTGCCGTTCCTTCCATCTAATCATATAGTCACATTGCAATGTATGCATGAGTTATTCGCGGGAGGCAGGTGGGACCCGATGGCGAGTACCGAGGACGGCGGGCTGTTCGGCGGACGCGGCGAGCTGGTGTTCGCGCTGCTCGCCGGTGCCCTGCTGGGTGCGGGCGCGGCACTGGACGCGCTGGGCGCGGCGCCGGAGGTGTTCCTGGGCGTCAACGTGCTCGCGTTCGCCTTCGGCGCCTTCCACACCGTGCCCGAGGCGTACCAGAAGATCCGGGCCAGGCGGTTCGAGATCGACTTCCTGATGCTGGTGGCCGCGGCGGGCGCGGCGGCCCTCGGCTCGGTTGCCGAGGGCGCGCTGCTGCTGTTCCTGTTCGGCCTCGGCCACGCCCTGGAGGGCTACGCGCTGACCAGGGCCCGGCGCTCGATCGAGGCCCTGGCCGACCTGGCCCCGAAGACCGCGCTGGTCCGGCGCGGGGGTGACCTCACCGAGGTGGCGATCGACGAGCTGCGGATCGGCGAGGTGGTCCTGGTCCGGCCGAACCTGCGACTGCCCGCCGACGGGTTCGTGCTCGCCGGTCTGAGCAGCGTCGACCAGGCCCCGGTGACCGGGGAGAGCGTGCCCGCGGACAAGAGCCCGGTGCCCGACGCCGAGGCCGCCGCGGCCGACCCGGACCTGGTCCCGGCGCGGTCCCGGGTGTTCGCGGGCACGATCAACGGCGCGGGCGCGCTCGAGGTGCGGGTCACCCGGCTCGCGGCGGACAGCACCCTGGCCAGGGTGGTCCGGCTGGTCACCGAGGCCCAGGACAAGACCTCGCCGACCCAGCGGTTCACCGACCGGTTCCAGCGGATCTTCGTCCCGGTGGTGCTCGCCGGGGTGGTGCTGCTGCTCTTCGCCGGCCTGGTCATCGACGAACCCTTCGGCGCCACCCTCTACCGGGCCCTGGCCGTGCTGGTCGCCGCCAGCCCGTGCGCGCTGGCCATCGCCACCCCGAGCGCGGTGCTCTCCGCCCTGGCCCGCGCGGCGCGGACCGGCGTGCTGGTCAAGGGCGGCGCGCCCCTGGAGGAACTGGGCAGGCTGCGGGCGATCGCCTTCGACAAGACCGGCACCCTGACCCAGGGCAGCCCGCGCCTGGCCGACGTGGTGACCGCCGCCGGAGTCAGCGCGGAGGAGCTGCTCGCCGTCGCCGTGGCCGTGGAGAGCCAGAGCGAGCACCCCCTGGCCAGGGCCGTGGTCCGGGACGGCCGCGCCCGCCTCGGCGACCTCGCCACACCGACGGCGACCGGGGTCCGCTCGGTCACCGGTCGCGGTGTGCTGGCCACCGTCGCGGGCACCGAGGTCTGGCTCGGCAAGCGCGAGCTGTTCACCGAACTGGACCTGACGCCGCCGCGCGAACTCGACGACGCCCTGACCCGCCTGGAAGCCGAGGGCCGCACCACGATGCTCCTCCGCGCGGGCGGGCGCTGGCTGGGTGTGCTCGGCCTGATGGACCTGCCGCGGCCCCGGGCGGCCGCGGTGATCAGCCGCCTGCACCGGCTCGGCATCCGGCGCACGATCATGCTTTCTGGGGACAACCAGCGGGTGGCCACCGCCGTCGCCGCCGAGGTCGGGGTCACCGAGGCGCACGGCGATCTGCTGCCCGAGCACAAGGTCGCCCAGGTGACCCGGCTGCGCGGGCGTGAGGGCCGGGTGGCCATGGTCGGCGACGGGGTGAACGACGCCCCGGCCATGGCCACCGCCACGGTCGGCATCGCCATGGGCGCCGCTGGCTCCGACGTGGCACTGGAAACCGCCGACGTCGCCCTGATGGCCGACGACCTGGACACCCTGCCCTTCGCCGTCGGCCTGAGCCGCCGGGCGGGCCGGATCATCCGGCAGAACCTGTTCGCCAGCCTCGGCGTGGTCGCGGTGCTGATCCCGGCCACCGTCCTGGGTCTGGGCATCGGCGTCGCGGTGGCCGTGCACGAGGGCTCCACCCTCATCGTGGTGGCCAACGCACTGCGCCTGCTGGCCTACCGCGACCGCTCGGCCAGGACCTAGCCGCGCAGCACCGCGAGCTTGCTCAGCGTGCTGCGCCCGGTGATCCGCACCCGCGGACCCGGCGCCTGGATCGCACCCGGCAGCGCCCGCTTGCCCAGCACCGCGCTGCCCTCGTCCAGCACGGTCGCGTTGTGCGGCACCGTGATGATCACCTTGCCGCAGAAGGCGGTGGCCACCACCTCGACCTCGGTGTCCCCGGAGAGCCCGGACAGGTCCAGGATCACCGCGCCGAAGACCGCCTTGACCTCCACCCGCCCCGGCTCCATCGCGCGCTGGATCTTGCTACCCACCGCGACCACCCGCTGCGCCGGCACCTCGGGCGCGCCGAGGTCGGCCAGCACCGGCAGCAGCTCGGCCGAGGTGCGCGCGGCGTAGGCCCTGGCCAGTCGCTCGTTGTGCTCGGGCCAGGTCAGCCTGCCGTCGGCGACCGCGGTGTTGAGCCGGGCGACCGCGACCTCCCGCTCCTGATCGGTGATCCGCAGCACCGGACGATGGTCCTCGACGGCCATGACTGTCCCCCTGGTTCTCTCAGTGCGTGAGATTCTTTCGTGACGCTGAGTTCTCGTCAAGCGCACCGGCGGCCAACCGAACGGGTCAAGGTGCTGGCGCCGTCCGGCCCCTTGTCCGTGGCACTGGGTGAGGGGGAGAGTGGAACAAAGTTGTTCCACTTGGAGCAGGACATGCCCAGTACACCGCACCTGCCCCGCGGGGCGCGCACCCGGCACCGGGTCCTGGACGCCGCCGCCCGGCTGCTGGCCAAGGACCCTGGCGCGAGCCTCGGTGAGATCGCCGCGGCCGCCGGGATCGGCCGCACCACCGTGCACCGGCACTTCCCGACCAGGGACGACCTGTTGCAGGCCTTGGCATTCGACGCCCTGGCCGCCATCGCGGAGGGTGTCGGCGAGGTCCCGATGGCCACCGAGCCGCCGGAGTCCGCGCTGCTCGCGCTGGCCACCGCGTTGCTGCCGCTGGGGCCCAGGGTGTCCTGGCTGGCCAACGAGCGGTCGCTGACCGCCGACCGCGAGGTGCTGGCCGCCTTCGAGCGGGTCGCCCGGCCGCTGCGGGAACTGGTGGAACGGGAACAGGCCGAGGGCCGCTTCGCCCCGCACCTGGCGCCGCACTGGGTGGTGCAGGTGTTCGTGGCGGTGCTGTGCGCGGCCTGGGAGGCCGTGGACAACGGCGAACTGGCCCCGAAGGCGGCGCCGGAGCTGGTGGTCGAGACCGTGTTGAGAGGGGTCGCCCGATGACCGTGCTGGGACACCTGAGGTCGCAACTGGCCTTCCTGACCCACCGGAGCGTGCTGTGGGGCGCGTCCGCGCTGGGCGATCCCGGCGCGCGGCTGGTGCGTCGGGGCACCGCCGACCCGTACCCGCTCTACGACGAGATCCGGGCCACCGCGCCACTGGTGCGCAGCAGGCTGGGCTTCTACGTCGGCGCCGGGCACGCGCTGTCCGCGCGGCTGCTGCGGGACGACCGCTTCGGCATGCCGGGCCCGCACGGGGTGTTCCCGTTACGGGCGGCCACCGAACCGGTGCACCCGATCGAGGACTCGTTCCTGATGATGGACCCGCCCGATCACACCCGCCTGCGCAGGCTGGTCGCGCCCTGGTTCACCTCGCGCACGGTGGCCCGGCGCGCCGAGGAGATCGAGCGGATCGTGGCCGACTGCCTGGACGAGTTCGAGGGCGCGGGCGAGGTGGACCTGGTCCCGTTGTTCGCCAACCGGGTGCCGGTGCAGGTGATCTGCGATCTGCTGGGTGTGCCCGCGCCGGAGCACGAGCGTTTCCGGGGCTGGGCGAACCGGATCGCGCCCGCCTTCGACGGGGTCAACTCGGTCGGGGAGTTCGAGCGGCTGCGGCAGGTGATGCTCGAGCTGCAGGAGTTCTTCACCGAGCTGATCGCCTTCCGCCGCAGGCACCCGGCCGAGGACATCCTCAGCGGCCTGGTGCACGCCAAGGTCGACGGGGAATCGCTGAACACCAAGGACCTTCTCGCGACCAGCGGGTTGCTGCTGCTGGCGGGCTTCGGCACCACGGTGAACCTGATCGGCAAGGGCGCGCTGGGCCTGCTCACCCACCCGGACGCGCTTGGCCACCTGCGCCGCGACCCCGGGCTGGCCGCGGCGGTGGTGGAGGAGACCCTGCGCTACGACCCGCCGGTGCACCTGACCGCGCGTTTCGCCAGGGAGGACGCCGAGGTGGCCGGGTTCCGGTTCCGGCGGGGAGACCAGATCGTGCTCTCCCTCGCCGGGGCCAACCGGGATCCGGCGGTGTTCGACCACCCGGACCAGTTCGACCCGACCCGCCCCAACGCCAGGGAACACCTGGCCTTCTCCGGCGGGATCCACTTCTGCGTCGGCGCGGCGCTGGCCCGGCTGGAGGCCGGGATCGCGTTGCGCGCGCTGTTCCAGCGGCACCCCCGGCTGGAACTGGCCGGGGCGCCCGAACGCGGTGACGGGCGGACCCTGCCGATGCTGACCAGCCTGCCCGTGCACTGCCCGCGCCGGGCGGCCAGTTCGGCGGCCTGACCCGGCGCGGGCAGTGGGATCTCAGCTGATCAGTTGACGCCGTGCATCAGCCGCTTGACCCGGTTGGCGCCGATCCACAGGAACACCGCCAGCAGGATCGCGGCGCCGCCGAGCAGGCCGAAGTAGGCCAGCTCGGACATGGTGGTGGACAGCGGCGCGATCTGCCCGGCGATGCCGTTGCCCGCCGCGGTGGCCAGGAACCACAGGCCCATCATCTGCGAGGAGAAGGCGGCCGGGGCCAGCTTCGTGGTGGCGGACAGGCCCACCGGGGACAGGCACAGCTCGCCGACCGTCTGCACCGCGAAGACCAGCAGCAGCCACAGCGCGGCGACCTTCTCGCCGCTGAGCCCGGCCACCGCGAGGATGCCGAAGGACAGGCCGATCAGCACCAGCGCGACGGCGAACTTGCGCGGGGTGGACGGCTGCCGGGTGCCAAGGCGCAGCCAGAGCGCGGCGACCAGCGGGGCCAGCAGCACGATGAAGGCCGGGTTCACCGACTGGAACCAGGGGGCGGGGAACTCCCAGCCGAAGATGTCGCGGTCGACCCGCTCCTCGGCGTAGATGTTGAGCACCGTGCCGGCCTGCTCGAAGATCATCCAGAACAGGGTGGCGCCGATGAACAGCGGGATGTAGGCCTTGACCCGGTCCCGTTCCACCGGGGTGGTCTTGTCGCTGCGCAGCATGAACATGAAGTAGCCGGCGGGCAGCAGGATGGACAGGGCGCTGATCAGCAGCACCACGCCGCCGACCTCGAGCACGCCGAGCATGATCGCGGCCACCACCGCGGCGACCACGGCGAGCACGATGCCGACCAGCCGGCCGACGATCTTGGCGCGCTGGTCCGCCGGCAGCGGGTTGGTCGGGTGCAGCCCGGCCTCGCCGAGGTTCTTGCGGGTCAGCACGTACTGGACCAGGCCGAAGAACATGCCGATCGCGGCGACGCCGAAGCCGACGTGGTAGCCCCACTGGGCGGCCAGGAAGCCGCACAGCAGCGGTGCGACGCCGCCACCGATGTTGATCGACATGTAGAAGATGGTGAAACCGGCGTCCCGGCGCGGGTCGTCCTCGCGGTAGAGGCGGCCGACGATGCTGGAGATGTTCGGCTTGAGCAGGCTGGTGCCCAGCACGATCAGGATCAGGCCGAGGTAGGTGGTCGAGGCACCGGCCGGGATGGCCATGCTGATGTGCCCGAACATGATCAGGATGCCGCCGTAGAGCAGCGCCTTCTGCGCGCCGAGCAGGCGGTCGGCCAGCCAGCCGCCGGGCAGGGAGCCCATGTACACCGCGGCGGCGTACACCGAGCCGACCGCGATCGCGGTCTCCTTGGGGATGCCCAGACCGCCCTCACTCACGGCCTTGTAGAGGTAGATGACCAGCAGCGCCTTCATCCCGTAATAGGAGAACCGCTCCCACATCTCGGTGAAGAAGAGGCTGGACAGCCCTTTTGGCTGGCCGAAGAAGCCGCGTTGCGGCGCCGCTTCGTTGACGGTCGCGCTCACGGTGAGGTCCCTCCTGATGTCACACCGCCCGGGTTAACCGGACCTGTCAAGGGCGGAAGAGTACGCGCGTCCGATTTGGCTCGACAACGGCCCGTCTTTCACCGAATTAAGTGCTACGAAAGGACCTGGTGACCCAGGTCTCATTCACTGCTAAAACGCTTGGTCAGCACAACTGCCAGATCCGGATCGACCGCCAGCGCGGCCCTGGCGCGGGCCAGCAGGTCCAGCTTTTCATCACCGAGTTCGCGCCACTCCCCCGGTTCGGCGGCGTGCCCGGCCATGATCGCGACATAGCCGGCATAGGCCGCGGACTGCCTGCCCAGCACGACCGCGTCGCCGGTCAGCGTGGGCGGATCGGCCAGCAGCTGACCGAGTCGCGCGGGGTCGGTGGCCCTGGCCAGCCAGCCGGTCAGGTTGGCGGCGGTGGGGTCGGTCAGGGCGGCGGCACGGCGGAGCTGTCCGTCCACAACGGAGCGCAGGTCGGCGGCGATGAGGTGTCCGGAAAGGACGGTGAACTCGGCGGAGCCGGTTTTCTCCTTGGCGTGCACCAGGTTCAGCACGGCGCGCAGCAGGTCGCGGGGCAGTCCGCCGGCCAGGCTGTGGCAGAGCCAGAGGAAGGGTTCGGGCAGCACGAGGGCTCGTCCGGCGAGCAGTTGGCGGGCGCGGGCGAGGTCGAGCCGGGACACCGCGACCACCTCGTCGAAGGCGCTGTCGAAGGTGCTGCGCACGGTCAGCGCCCGCAGGTCGAAGGCGGCCAGGGCGTCCTCGGAGACCGAGACCAGGAAGTGGCAGCCGCGGACCCCGAACAGCGACTTGAGGTCGTTGAGGAATCGTTCCGCGTCCTCGGCGGTGTCGATCTTGTCCAGCTCGTCGATCCCGATGACGACCTTTCCGTCCTGGCCGAGTAACTCGAGGAATTCCCGCAGGTCACCGACAAGCTCCGGATAGCCGCGGACGAGTTCGGTGTGTTCCCGGCCACGTCCGGCACTGAATTCCAGCCCGGCGGCGAGTTTCATCCCGCCGGTCCGATTCGCGGTGTCCTTGCGCTGGAATCGCAGTGCCCGCAGGTTCTGCCTGGCCAGGGTCACCACCGAACTGGCTTCCCGCCCGCGCCGCCGTTCCGCCCGCGCGTCCGCCTCGGCGACGAACACCCCGGCCAGTGCCAGCACGAGTCCGCCGATGCCAATGGCGACTTCGGGATTACCGGTCACCCACCCGCGTCCGGCGCTGACCAGTTCCCAGCCAAAGCCCAGCACCGCGATGAGGGCACCGAGCGCGACCAGCCCGGTGCCCAGCAACCGGCGGCCGGAGGGTGTCGCACCGGGTTCGGCCAGCCCGCCGGGTGAGGCGCGCACGACCTGCTCGCAGACGGTCTGGAAGAGGTGGACCAGGAACTCGCGGCGGTCGTAGCTGGTGGGGGCGGGGACGAAGACGGTGAGGTGGTCGGCGAGGTCGCGGCCGCAGAGGCGGCGTAGGAGGGTGCTCTTGCCGACGCCGCGGGGGCCGCTGACGCCGATGCTGCTCTGGGCGAGGGTGTCGACCAGCCATTCGATGCGGTCGCTGGTGTCGCTGCGGACGAAGCCTTCGGGGCGGGAGAGTTCGCCGAGGGAGCGGAGGTTGAGGTCGGGCAGCAGCAGGCCGTACCGGCGGGGCGGGGCGGTCTCCGGCGCGGGCAGCAGCCGGTTGACCAGGTGGTCGAGGAACTCCAGTTCGGCCGTCCTGGCCTGGTGGACCAGGGTCAACGGCGCCCCGGGGACGCGGTCCCAATCGAGGGTGGGGGTCTTGGTGAGGGCGCTCAGCAGTTCGCCGTAGGGCAGGCTGCGCAGCCGTTGCAGCAGCATGAGCAGCCCCAGCACCGCGGCGACTGGGAAGAGCACGGTGGCCAGCGTGGCTGGCTGGCCGGGCCCGGCCACCATGATCAGCGCCGCGGTCATCAGTCCGAGCAGGTAACCGGGGAACCCCGCTGCCCATCGCATCCGCCGGATCACCCGGGCGCCCGCGAAGGCCGCGGTGAGTGCCAGCAGGACCGCGACCGCGAGCACCAGTGCGGAGAGGGAGGACAGGACCAGCAGGCCCGCGGAGGCGACGGCTGATCCGAGCACCACCCAGCACAGCGGTGGGAACAGCGGGTCGCGGGCCAGGCGCACCGGCCGACTCGCCGGAACCGCGCGCAGCACGGCCTGGCGGGTCAGCTCAGCCTGCACTCGCAGTCCGTGAACGGCCCAGCTCAGGTCGGAGGCGGCGAGGTCATGCCGGGCGTCGGCCTCGAACTCGCGGCGCAGCTCGGTGACACCGCCGGTGTGCGCCAGCACTTCGGGCCGGTCGAGCAGCCGGGCGATGACCAGTTCGGTGCGGTCGACGATGGCCTGCCTGGTGTGGTGGTCCACTTCGCTCCCGGCGGACCCCTCGATGACGCGGCGGGGCAGCAGCCACGGCGCGAGCAGCCCGGTCAGGCAGGCCAGCACCACGAGCACACCCACGCCCGGAACGGGCACCGCCAGCCCGGCGCCGACCGGGATCAGCAGCAGGTACACCAGCACGGCCTGGATCAGCGCACTGATCACGATCTCGACCTGGGCCGCCAGCTTGCCGTCCTGGGCCTCGCCGAACACGACCACTTCCGCGGGAGTCCAGGGCCGGGCCAGGATGGCCAGCACGCCCGCGAGACCGGTGGCCAGCAGCAGGCCGGGCAGGGACAACCAGGGCGCTTGGACACCGGCCAGGGACGAACCCAGCCAGGCCAGTGCGGCGGCCAGCGCTGTCCGCCCCATCGCCGAGCCGATCGCGATCCAGATCCGCATGCCTCCAGGCAAGCGGATCATCCGTCGAACGCCATCACCCGGAGAGGTGACGCTCCAACCCCGGCAGCACCAGTTCCCGATGCGCCCGGATCACCCGCGCGAACACCTCCTCCGGATCAGCCGCCCACACCTCCTCGTGGAAAACCTCCACCTCGGCGAACCCCGAGTACCCCGCAGCCGCCACACACTCCCCCAGCACCCCGAAGTCGATGTGCCCCTGCCCCGGAATCCCCCGCCCCGCAAGCACATCCGCCGGCAACGGGGTGATCCAGTCGCACACCTGGTACAGCGCGATCCGCTCCCCCGCCCGCGCGATCTGGACCTCCACCTCCGGGTCCCACCACACGTGCACGGTGTCCACCACCACCCGCACCGCCGGGCTGCCGATCGCCTCGACCATGTCCAGGGCCTGTTTCAGCGTGGACAGCACACCGCGGTCGGCGCAGAAGACCGGGTGCATCGGTTCCAGGGCCAGGATGACGTCGCGTTCGGCGGCGTAGGGGGCGAGTTGGGCGACGGCGTCGGCTACCCGGGTTCGAGCGGCTGGCAGGTCGCGGTCGAACAGGCCGCCGACGACCAGGACCAGGGACTGGGCGCCTAGTTCGGCGGCCTCGTCGATGGCGCGGCGGTTGTCGGCGAGGGCTTCGGGCTGGTTGGCGGGGTTGGTGAGGAAACCGCCCCGGCAGAGGGAGGTGACCTGGAGGCCGGATTCCCTTACCTGGTGGGCGGTTTTGGTGACGCCGTTGGTCTGGACCGGGTCGCGCCACAGGCCCACGGCGGGGACTCCGTGGCGCTGGCAGGCGTCCAGGAGTTGGGGGACGGTGAGGCTGCGGACGGTCATCTGGTTCATGGACAGGCGGTTCACGACTCGACTCCCGCGGTGGCGAGGAGCAGGCGCCAGCGGTGGGCGGCCAGGTCCGGGTCGGGTAGCAACCCGGTCTGGTCGGCCAGGCGCAGGACCTCGGCCAGGTGGGCCAGGGAGCGGGCCGACTGGGCGCCGTTGACCATGGCGAAGGCGGACTGGTGGCCGGTCAGCCAGGCGAGGAAGGTCAGGCCGGTCTTGTAGTGGTAGGTCGGGGTGGCGAAGAGGTGACTGGACAGCGGGACCGTGGTGGCCAGCTGGGCGCGGAAGCCCGCGGTGTCCCCGGTGTCCAACTGGGACAGTGCCGCGGCGGCGATCGGGGCGATGCCGTCCAGGATGCCCAGCAGGGCGTCGCTGTGGCCGTGTTCGTCGCCGGCGATCAGCTCCGGGTAGTGGTAGTCGTCGCCGGTGTAGCAGCGCACGCCGTCCGGGAGCCGGCGGCGCAGGTCGATCTCATGCCCGGCGTCGAGCAGGGAGACCTTGATTCCGTCCACTGTGGACGCGTGCGCGTGGATCAGGTCCAGGAAGTGCCCGGTGGCCTCGGCGACATCCTCGCTGCCCCAGTAGCCGGTGAGCGCTGGGTCGAAGGCCGGGCCGAGCCAGTGCAGGATGACCGGGCGGTCGGCGGCGGAGAGCACCCGGTCGTAGACCCGGTGGTAGTCCTCGGGGCCGCGGGCGGTGGCGGCCAGGGCGCGGCTGCACATCAGGATCGGCTGGACCTCGGCCTCGGCGGCCACCTCCAGCTGTGTCAGGTATGCCTGCGCGACCTGGTCCAGGGTGGCCGGGCCGGTCAGGTGGTCGGTGCCGATGCCGGCGGCGATCCGGCCGCCGCAGGCGCGGGCCTCCTTGGCGCTGCGCCGGATCAGCTCGGCGGCCCTCGGCCAGTCCAGGCCCATGCCGCGTTGCGCGGTGTCCATCGCCTCGGCCACCCCCAGGCCGTGCCGCCACAGGTGGTGCCGGTAGGCCAGGGTGCTGTCCCAGTCCAGTTCGGGCGGGGCACCGGGGGTGTTGTCGGCGAAGGGGCAGGCGACCACGTGCGCGGCGGCCAGGACCTGCCGGGAGGTCGCGGGCCTGGCCGGTGGTGGCCAGCGCCAGCCGCGGGTGTCCAGGGTGTGCCGGTGCAGGGCGCCGCCGGGCTTGGGCAGCAGGACCTCGGTCACGTCAGCTCCGGCACGCTCAGCCGCCTGCCCTGCGCCGAGGAGCGCAGGCCCAGCTCGGCGAGTTGCACGCCGCGGGCGGCGGTGTGGAAGTTGTGCGGGTAGGCCTGCGCGGGTTCCGGGTCGGCCAGGTGCCGGAGGAACTCGGTCCACTGCTCCTTGAAGCCGTTGTCGTGACTGGCGTTGTCCGGCACCGGATGCCACTGCGAGCGGAAGTCCACCTCCACCGGCAGGTCCGGGTTCCACACCGGTTTCGGCGTGTGCGCGCGGTGCTGGGCCACGCACTCGCGCAGTCCGGCCACCGCGCTGCCCTGCACACCGTCCACCTGGAACTCGACCAGCTCGTCCCGGCGGACCCGGGTGCACCAGGAGGAGTTGACCTGCGCGATCACGCCCTCGCCCAGCTCGAAGATGGCGTAGGCGGCGTCGTCCGCGGTGGCCTCGTATGCCTGGCCCTGTTCGTCCCACCGTTGCGGGACATGGGTGACCGCGCGCGCGGTGACCGCGGTGATCGGGCCGAACAGGCCCTCCAGGAGGTAGCTCCAGTGGCAGAACATGTCCAGCACGATGCCGCCACCGTCCTGCGCGCGATAGTTCCAACTGGGTCGTTGCGCCGGTTGCCAGTCGCCCTCGAACACCCAGTAGCCGAACTCGCCGCGCACGCTGAGCACCCGGCCGAAGAACCCGCCGTCCAGGAGTCGCCGCAGCTTCTTGATGCCGGGCAGGTAGAGCTTGTCCGCGACCACGCCGTGCCGGATCCCGGCGGCCTCGGCCGCCCCGGCCAGTTCGAGGGCGGCGGCCACGTCCGGGGCGATGGGTTTCTCCGCGTAGACGTGCTTGCCCGCGGCGATGGCCCGGTGCACCGAGGCGACCCTGGCGCTGGTCACCTGGGCGTCGAAGTAGACCTGCACCCCTGGGTCGGCCAGCACACCGTCCACATCGGTGCTCCAGCGCGGCAGGTCGTGCCGGTCGGCGATGTCCTTGAGCTTGGCCGGATCCCGGCCCACCAGGACCAGTTCCGGTAACAAGGTGTCCCCATTCGGCAGTCGGACGCCGCCCTCGTCCCGGATCGCCAGCAGCGAGCGCACCAGATGTTGCCGGTAGCCCATGCGTCCGGTGACTCCGTTGAGTGCGATCCCGATGGGGCGCACCGACATGTCGACCTCCCGTGAACTCCGGCGGCAGTCTGGAAAGCGCTTTCCAACACGCTACGGTCACGGGCTCACCACCGTCAAGGCGCGGGCCAGCTACTCTGCGTACCGCGAGTATGGAGGTGGACCGTTGACGCAACGGCAGGTCACGCTGGCCGAGGTGGCCAGACAGGCGAGCGTGTCCTTGGCGACCGCGTCCCGCGTGCTGAACGGCAGCACGCGGCAGGTGAGCACCGAACTGCGGGACCGGGTGCTCTCCACGGCGCGTTCCCTCGGCTATCTCCCGAACGCTTCGGCGCAGGCCCTGGCGCGCAACTCCAGCGTGCTGGTCGGCCTGGTGGTGCATGACATCGCCGACCCGTACTTCTCCTCCATCGCCGCCGGGGTGACCAGGGTGGCCGAGGAGAACGGGCTGATCGTGGTGCTCGGCACCACCAACCGGGATCCAGGGCGGGAACTGGCGCTGCTGTCCACCCTGCGCGCGCACCGGGCCAGGGCGATCGTGCTGGCCGGTACCCGCACCACCGACCGCAACACCACCGCGCAACTGGCCGCCGAGGTGCAGGCGTTCACCGCCCAGGGCGGCAGGCTGGCCTGTGTGTCCCAGGCCAGGCTGCCCGCGGACACGGTGATCCCGGCCAACAAGCTGGGCGCCACCAAGCTGGCCCGCGCCCTGGTCGAGCAGGGTCACCGGCGCTTCGCCGTGCTGGCCGGACCGGCCGAGCTGGTCAGTGCCAGGGACCGGCTGGCCGGGTTCCGCGCCGGACTGGCCGAATCCGGCATCGAACTCTCCGCCGAGGCGGTGCTGCACGGCGGCTTCACCAGGGACGGCGGCTACCAGGCCGCCCAGCAGCTGCTGACCAGCCGCGACGGCGCCACCTGCGTGTTCGCCGTCAACGACGTGATGGCGCTGGGCGCGATGGCCGCCTTCCGGCAGGCCGGGCTGACCGTGCCCAAGGACATCTCGGTGGCCGGGTTCGACGACATCCCCACCCTGTCCGACCTGGTGCCCTCGCTGACCACGGTCCGGCTGCCGCTGGAGGAGATGGGTGAGCGCGCGGCCCGGCTCGCGCTGGACGAGCAGCCGCCACCGCAGACCCGCTCGATCCGGATCAACGGCGAGGTCGTGCTGCGCGATTCGACGGCGCCGCCGCGCTGAGAGCACTGTCAGACACGCGCGACATTCCCACTTAGAGGGGACATGGGTCACAGAATCGCGGCCGGACCGCGTTTGTCCAGCGCTTACACTGGGTAGGATCCGCGCACGCGGGTCCGATTCTGTGATCCATCCTGTTTGAGGAGTGAAGCACCCCGTGCCAGACGCGCGGTCCCCCGGAAACAGTAGCGAGCCGGGGGAAAGCCCCGGCTGTCATAGCGGCCCGGACACCAGCCTCCCCGGAGGCCAGCGGTGACCGGAACGCTATCCATCGTGCTCAGCCTGGTCGGCCTGTTGGTACTGACCCTGGGTACCGGCCTTTTCGTGGCCGCCGAGTTCTCCCTGTCCGCGCTGGAGCGCAGCACCGTGGACGCGCACGCCCGTGCCGTCGGCGACCGCAGGGCCAAGCAGGTCCAGCACGCGCACCGGACCCTGTCCTTCCAGCTCTCCGGCGCCCAGCTCGGCATCAGCATCACCACCCTGGTCACCGGCTACCTGGCCGAACCGGCCCTGGCCCGGCTCACCGGACCACTGCTGACCTGGCTGGGCCTGCCCCAGTCGGTGGCACTGGTGCTGGCGGTGGCCTTGGCGGTGCTGCTGGCCAACGTGCTCTCCATGGTCTTCGGCGAACTCGTGCCCAAGAACCTGGCCATCGCCCGGCCGCTGCCCACCGCCCGCGCCACCGCGGGTCTGCAGGCCGGGTTCTCCGGCGTGTTCCGGTGGGTGATCACCGGGCTCAACGGCGCGGCCAACTGGATCGTGCGCGGTTTCGGCGTCGAGCCGGTGGAGGAGCTGCGCTCGGCGCGGTCCCCGCACGAACTCGGCTCCCTGGTGCGCACCAGCGCGGCCCGCGGCTCCCTGGACAAGGGCACCGCGACCCTGCTGGACCGGTCACTGCGTTTCGGCGACCGGCTCGCCGACGAGCTGATGACGCCGAGGGTGCACGTGCAGGCGTTGCGCTCGGAGGCCACCGTGCCCGACCTGATCGAGCTGAGCCTGCGCACCGGGTTCTCCCGGTTCCCGGTGCACGGCGGCGATCTGGACGACGTGATCGGCGTGGTGCACGTCAAGCAGGCCTTCGGCGTGCCGGTGGACCAGCGCGACAGCACCAGGGTCGCCTCGCTGGCCAGGCCGGTGCCGACGGTGCCGGACACCCTGGAGGGCGACGCGCTGCTGGACCGGCTGCGCGCCTCCGGGCTCCAGGTCGCCCTGGTGGTCGACGAGTACGGCGGCACCGCCGGGCTGGTCACCCTGGAGGACCTGGTCGAGGAGATCGTCGGCGACGTGCGCGATGAGCACGACCGCGGCGAGGTCAACCCGGTCCGCCCGCTGGGCAAGCAGAGCTGGATGGTCTCCGGGCTGCTGCGCGGCGACGAGGTGGCCGAGGCCACCGGCTTCGACCTGCCGGAGGGCGACTACGAGACCATCGCCGGCTACGTGCTCTACCGGCTCGGCCGGATCCCCCAGGTCGGCGACGAGGTCCGGCACGACGGCTGGCGGCTCACCGTGATGCGGATGGACCGCAACCGGATCGCCGACCTGCGCGTCACCCGCGTGCCCGAGGCAGTGCCGGCCGGGTCCGCGGTCGTCCCCGAGGAGGTGCCGGCATGAGCGGCGGAATCGCACTGATCGTCTCGCTGGTGTTGCTCGGCCTCAACGCCTTCTTCGTCGGCGCCGAGTTCGCCCTGATCAGCGCCCGCCGGGACCGCCTGGAGGCGCTCGCCGACGCCGGTTCGACCGGGGCGCGGACGGTGATCAGGGCCAGCGAGCAGATCTCGCTGATGCTGGCGGGCGCGCAGCTGGGCATCACGCTGTGCTCGATCGCGCTGGGCGCCATCGCCAAACCGGCGGTGGCCGCGCACCTGAGTCCGCTGCTGCTGCCGCTGGGCGTGCCCGAGGCGGTGGCCGACGTGCTGGCCTTCATCGCCGCGGTGCTCATCGTGGTGATGCTGCACATCGTGCTCGGCGAGATGGTGCCCAAGAACATCGCCATCGCCGGCCCCGAGCGCACCTCGCTGCGCATGGTGCCCGCGCTGGTGTTCTTCGTTCGCCTGGTCCGCCCGGTGATCACGGTGCTGAACTGGCTGGCCAACGGCGTGCTGCGGCTGCTCAAGGTGGAGCCGAAGGACGAGATCGACACCGCCTACACCCCCACCGAGCTGTCCGAGCTGATCGCCGAATCCCGGCGCGAGGGCCTGCTGGACGACTCCGAGCACCGCCGCCTGACCCAGACCCTGTCCTCGGCCCAGCGCACCGTGGCCGATGTGCTGGTGCCACTGGACAAGCTGACCACGGTGCCGGAACGCCCCACGGTCGGCGACGTGCAGCAGGCGGTGGTCAGCACCGGCTACTCCCGGTTCCCGGTGCGCACCGCCACCGGCTCGGTCCGCGGCTACCTGCACGTCAAGGACGTCCTCGACCTGGCAAGCGCCGACCCGGCCACCCCGGTCCCGCTGAACCGGATCCGCGGCCTGCCCGAACTCCCGGCGGACGCCCGCCTGGACGAGGCGGTCGCGGCACTAAGAAGAGCCCAAAGCCACCTGGCCGGCGCAGTAGCCCCAGACGGCGCGGTGCTGGGCGTGGTCGCACTAGAGGACCTGGTAGAGGAATACGTAGGCACGGTGCGGGACGCCACGCACGTGCCCAGCTAGCCAGGGCGGAGCCAGGAGCCCACTTGTTGCGAAAGAGGCGTGGCGCGCAGCGACACGGCGGGCTCTTGACCAGCAGCGCGGTACCGATTTTTCGCGTTGCCTTGCCGTGTCCTCGACGCATCCGAAGCTTGCTTCGCGTGCGGCGAGGGCACGGCGAGGCGACTTAGAGGCGAAAAATCCAGCGGCGCGGAGCGCGCCAAAGACAACGGGGCCAGCACCCACATGCCAGGTGCCGGCCCCGTTGCGCGGGATGCTCCGCGCTCGGGGCAAATCGTGACATCCGCCCGCTCGAGTCGCGTTCTCCCGCCCTGGTGGTTGCCAGCGACGGAGGCGACGCGGTCGGCCCTGCTCCGACCGCACCGTCCCGCTGACGACCCTTGGCGTTGCCCCCGTATGGGTACGAACGGGAGTCACAGTCCTGAACTGTGAGCTGACTCACACGCCCGTGGACGACGCGCCTGTACACAGAATGGCGAGACAATCACGGACTGTAATCCTCCTCGCCAGTGGGGACACCCCATGCGGAACGCGTCGCCGCCCGCCATGTCCTTCTCCGCCGCCGACTGGGGCCAGTGCGTCAGACTGCGCCCCGAACTCGTCCGCCTCGCCACCCGCCGTGGCGCGGGGGACGATGCCGAGGACCTCGTGCACGAGGCCTTCATCCGCACCGCCGCGCACCCGGACCTGGATCGCAGCCGGTTGCGCCCCTTCCTGATGACCGTGGTCAAACGGCTGTGCGTGGACCACCTGCGCCGCCAGTCGGTGGCCAACCGGATCTTCGACCACCCGATGCTGGCCCCGGTGACCGGCGCGGGTGTGGCCGAGGCGGTCACCGACCGGATGCACGCGCACTGGATGCTCGATCAGCCCGACCTGCTGGCCGAGGCCGACCGGAAGGTGCTGATGCTGCTCGCCGACGGCCGCTCCTACCGGGAGGTCGGCGAACGGCTGCGGATCAGCGAACTGGCGGTCGAGCAGGCCGCCCGCGCCGGACGCCGCCGGATACGCCGCAAGATCGGGCAGGTGGAACCGGCCGAACGGTGACCCAACCCAGTCCGCTCCGGCTGATCGCCTGGCACCGGAACCAGCTCGCGGTGGTCCAGCCGGTGGGCAGGCTGGACCTGTCCACCCGGCAACGGTTGCTGGACGGCCTGCTCAAGATCGCCGCGGCCGAACCCGCCGCGCTGGTGGTGCACCTGGGCAAGCTGGAGCTGGGCACGCCGCCCGCACTCGGCGTCTTCCACCGGGTGCGGCGGCAGGTGCACGAGTGGCCCGGCATCCCGATGGCCCTGGTCGCCGAGGAACCGGGCCTGCTGGCCGCGCTCATCCGGAGTCCGAGGGACCGGCTGCTGCCGGTGTGCCCGTCACTGAGCGAGGCGGTGCGGGTCTGCCGCTCGCCGCCGATCCGGCAGCGCCAGCTGCACCTGCCGTGCCGGGACATCAGCGAGCTGCGCGCCCGGCTGTTCGTCACCGAGGTCTGCCTGGACTGGGGTGTGCAGGCGGCCCTCGGTGACGCGCTGCTGGTGGTGGCCGAACTGGTGGCCGCCGCGGTCGCCGCGGGCGGGGCCGAGCTGTGGGTGCGGGTGCACTCGCGCGGGCCCCGGCTGACCGTGTCGGTGCGGGACCGGACCCCGGTGGCGGTGGCCCAGGTCCTGCCCGCGGTCGCCCAGCTCGCGCTCGCGCACGGGCAGGCGCCGACCGCGGGCGGCAAGGTCGCCTGGGCCGTGCTGCACCTGCGGTGACCTAGAATCGGCTGGTGGCCGCGCTGTCAGCAGAGCACCTCGTCCTGGGCGAGGCGGCCTGGCATGCACAGCGCGCGACCTACCTGGAGCGCATCCGGCCGTGGACCGACGGGCATCGCGCGCGCAAGGCGGCCGGCGAGAAGCACCCGGTGCTCGACTTCATGTTCACCTACTACAGCTTCAAGCCCGCGCAGCTGGAACGGTGGCATCCGGGACCCGGCGTGACCCTGGCCGGGGACTCGGCGACGGAGTACCTGAACAAGCCCGCCTACGCCCGCACGCCCGACGGCGTCACCCTGGACCCGGCCGCGTTCCCGCCCGCCCGGCGGCGCACCGCCGAGTTCGTCGCGGCGCTGCTGAGCGCGACCGCGAGCAGGCCGCCCCGGCTGGGCTGCTTCGGCCTGCATGAGTGGGCGATGGTCTACCGGACCGATCCGGAGCAGGTCCGGCACGTCGGCTGGCCGCTGCGGCTCGGGCACGCCGGCACCGACGCACTGGTCGAGAACAGTCAGATCCGCTGTTCGCACTTTGACGCCTTCCGGTTCTTCACCGAGCCCGCCCGGCCGCGCAACACGTTGCAGCCGACCAGGGAGAGCCAGGTCGCGATGGAGCAGCCGGGCTGCCTGCACGCGACCATGGACCTGTTCCGGTGGGCCTACAAACTCGCCCCGTACCCGCCTTCCACACTGATCGCGGACTGTTTCGAGTTGGCCCTGGATGTGCGCGAACTGGACATGCGGGCCAGCCCGTATGATCTCGCCGCACTGGGTTATCCACCGGTCCGGATCGAAACAGTGGAAGGCCGCGCCGAGTACGTCAAAATGCAAAGTGCATTTTCCCGGCGGGCCGAGCCGCTGCGTGCCGCACTGGTCGACCTGTGCCGCACGCTGCTCCGATGGTCCGGGCCGGGCATCGCGGAGGCGGATCGTGACGATCACGAGACGTTTCCGCAAACCTCGGCTTCCATCCACTCTCCGTGACATATCTTGACGCTCTTGTGTCACCTGTTAGCGTGACACGTCAACGGCTGATGGCTGTTGATTACCAACGGTTTGATGGTGATCCCGGTGGGAAATGCCGGATGGTCACGCGGGGCTGAAGGGGATGTCGGATGGCTCGACACCGCGCGGCTGGGGAGGGCACCCGGCGCGGGATGGCTCGATGGCCCTTTGTCATCGTCGGCGTCGTCGCGCTGTTCGTGCTCGGCTACCTGAGCTGGACCTGGCTGGGCGGCATCCTGGACCGCAGGGCCGCCGCGCAGGCCGCGGAGTGCAGGCAGGGCGAACTGGTGCTGCGGATGGCGGTCACGCCGAGCGTGGCCGATCCACTGCAGAGCGCCGCGATCGCCTGGAACGGCCAGCGCCCGGTGATCGACGACTACTGCCTGCGGGTGGAGATCCAGGCGCTGGACTCCCCCACCGTGCTCACCGCGCTCACCCAGGGCTGGGACACCGGCAAACTCGGCCAGCCGCCCTCGGCCTGGCTGCCGGAGTCGTCCCTGTGGGTCAACCAGTTGCGCGCGCAGAACAAGTCGCTGCTGGGCGCGCCCGCGGAGTCCATCGGCAACTCGCCGGTGGTGCTCGCGGTGCCCGAGCCCGCCGCGCAGCCACTGCGGTCCGGGCAGGGGTTCCGGTGGAGTGAGATCCCCGGTCTGCTGGCCGCGCCGGATGGCTGGAAGCGCTTCGGCATGGACGACTGGGGCCGGTTCACCATGGGTGTGCCGGACCTGGTGCGCAACCCGGCCAGCGCGCTGGCCGTGCAGTGCGCGCTGGCCTGGGCCGGGAAGAAGGAACGCGGCCCGGTGACCATGGACATGCTGACCCTGCCCGCGGTGCGCACCGCGCTGAACCAGGTGGCCAAGGCCAAGGTCGCGGGCGTGCCGCCGACCACCCAGGACGCCCTGGTGGAGCTGAGCAAGAACCCCGACCTGGCCACCTCGCCCTACGACGGCGTGCCGGTGCTGGAGATCGATTTGTTCCGCCGGAACCTGGGCGTGGACGGCAAACCGAAACCGGACAAGCCGCTCTACGGCATCCCCGCGGCCGGCCCGGCCCCGGCGGCGGACTTCCCACTGCTGCCCCTGTCCGGCGACTGGATCAAGGACGCCCAGGTGCGCGCGGCGCAGAAGTTCGGCGACTTCCTGCGCGAGCCCGCGCAGGAGAAGGTCCTGGCCCAGCAGGCCGGGGTGCGCGTGCGCAGCACCAACGAACGCCCGCTGACCTCGCCGGGGATCACCTGGATCGCCAACGACGACCTGCTGGCGCCAGCGGATGAGAACACCTCGCAGCAGCTGGCCGCGTCCTGGGCGAGTTCGGCCGACAACGGCCAGACGGTGACCATGCTGGTGGACGTGTCCGGGTCGATGCACGCCGACGGCGGCCAGGACAAATCCCGGATGGACTGGCTCAAGGCCGCGTTGCGCGGTCAGGTGGACCGGTCGGTGTCGGGTTCTATGGGTATGTGGGAGTTCTCCCGGTCCCTGGATGGCAAGAAGCCGTACCGCCAGCTGGTGCCGACCAAGGGGATTGAGCAGCAGCGCAACGCCCTGCGCGGTGCGATCGAGGGCCTCAAGCCGGTGAGCGCGACGCAGCTGTACTCAAGCCTGGCTGTGGTGTACCGCTCGGCGGTGGAGAATTACGAGCAAGGGCGGACGAACCGGATCGTGGTGCTCACCGACGGCCCCAACGACGGCGGTCTGAACCTGCAGCAGTTGCAGGCCGAGCTGGACAAGGTGCGTAACCCGAACAAGAAGATCTCGATCAGCTTCATCACGATCGGCCCCGACCCGGAACGCGCCCCGCTCACCAAGATCGCCCAGTCCACGGGCGGCTCGGTGTCCGTCGCCGCGGACGGCGCGGCGATCGACCCCGCGCTGGCGCAGTTGCTCTCCGCCGGCTGACCTCGTTCCTCCGCCGAGGACCTGTCGACGTGACGGTGGCCGGGACGCACATGCCGCACCCGGGCACGAATGGAGTGGGTAATGGCAGCAGACCGCCCCGCGCCGCGATGGCGCAAGAGCAGCTACAGCAGCGGCAACGGGGAGAACTGCGTGGAGGTGGCCGGGTTCCCGGACGGGGTGGCGGTGCGGGACTCGAAGAATCCGGAGGGGGCTGGGCTTTTGTTCTCCCGGGGGGCGTTCGCGGGGTTTCTGGGTGTGGTGGATGAGTTGGATGCTCGTGGGCGGGAAGGGCTTGGCGGCGGGGAGGACTGAGGTGGCGGGGGTCCTTTGTGGACGGTTGGGGGTGAAAACCCACGACGAGGGTTCTCGCGTGTTCTCCGTACGGCCTGGAGCTTGCTGACCGCGCCTCGCCGAGTGGCCCCTGCAACCTGCCGCCGCCCTAGCCTCACAAACGTGACGGGGGCCGCTCGGGGAGGTGTGGTTGGCTTGCGGAAGGCCGTACGGAGAACACGCGAGCCCTCGGAGCCACGCTGGTTCTCGAGTCGGCAGCACAAACCCCGCCCCGCAACCTGCTTACCCGGCTCTTGATCTGCCCTCCCCCCTCCGGTGGTCTGCCCGGCCGGCGAGGCCATCTTTTCCGCTCTTGATCTTTGCGTTGTTGGCCTCTGTTGCTGAGGTACCCGAGCGACAGTCAAGATCAAGAGCGTCCTCGCCGGACGGGCAGAAATCAAAGGATGGGGGGGAAAGTCAAAGACAAGAACAAGGGCAAAGAGCAGTGCTCGTACGGTTCCCCCATCCCCGTCAGCCCTCCGATACCAAACCACATCCCGGGCAAGCGGCCCGTTGCGGTTGAGAGGCTAGGGCGGCGGCAGGTTGCAGGCCGCTTGCCCGGGATGCGGTGTGTCCTCTCCAGGCTGACGGGGATGGGGGAACCGCTCGGAGAGTGTTGAAAAGCCACCCCGGCCGCCTGTTCGGGCTTCGCCCGCCTCTCCCCAGTCTCAAAGCGAAGCGCCCCGGGCCTGTCGGCCCGGGGCGCTTCGCTTTGCTCAGTCCCTTGTCAGCTCTCGAAAGCGCTGATCGGCGGGCAGGAACAAACCAGGTTCCGGTCCCCCTTCGCACCGTCGATCCGGCGCACGGGCGGCCAGATCTTCGGCCGGTCGGACTTCACCGGGAAGGCCGCCTCGGCCCGGGTGTAGGGGTGATCCCATTCCCCGGTCAGGGATTCCGCGGTGTGCGGGGCGTTGCGGAGGGGGTTGTTCTCCACCGGCCACTCGCCCGCGCCGACCTTGTCGATCTCCTTGCGGATGGCGATCATGGCCTCGCAGAAGCGGTCCAGCTCGGCCAGGTCCTCGCTTTCCGTGGGTTCGACCATGAGGGTGCCTGCCACGGGGAAGGACATGGTGGGGGCGTGCAGGCCGTAGTCGGCCAGGCGCTTGGCCACGTCGTCGACGGTGACGCCGGTGGCCTTGGTGATGGGGCGCAGGTCGAGGATGCACTCGTGGGCGACGAAGCCGCCCTCGCCGGTGTAGAGGACCGGGAAGTGTTCGTCGAGTTTGCGGGCCACGTAGTTGGCGGCGGCGACCGCGGTCAGGGTGGCGCGGCGCAGGCCGTCGGGGCCCATCATCCGGACGTAGGCCCAGGAGATGGGCAGGATGGAGGCGCTGCCCCACGGTGCGGCGCTGATCGGGCCGACGCCGGTGGCGGGGCCGGCGGTGGGCTGCAGGGGGTGGTTGGGCAGGAACGGGGCGAGGTGTTCGCGGACGCCGATGGGGCCGACGCCGGGGCCGCCGCCGCCGTGCGGGATGCAGAAGGTCTTGTGCAGGTTCAGGTGGCTGACGTCGCTGCCGAACTTGCCGGGGCGGGCCAGGCCGACCAGGGCGTTGAGGTTGGCGCCGTCGACGTAGACCTGGCCGCCCGCCTCGTGCACCAGGGCGCAGACCTCGGTGACGGTTTCCTCGTACACGCCGTGCGTGGACGGGTAGGTGATCATGATGGCGGACAGGTCGTCGCGGTGGGCCTCGACGGTCTCGCGCAGGTGGCCGAGGTCGATGTTGCCCTTGTCGTCGCAGCGGACCACGATCACCCGCATGCCGGCCATGACCGCGCTGGCGGCGTTGGTGCCGTGCGCGGAGGACGGGATCAGGCAGACGTCGCGGGCTTCCTGGCCACGGCTGCGGTGGTAGGCGCGGATGGCGAGCAGGCCGGCGAACTCGCCCTGGCTGCCCGCGTTGGGCTGCACGCTGACCGCGTCGTAGCCGGTGACCTCGGCCAGCCAGGCCTCCACGTCGTGCACCAGGGAGAGCAGGCCGGCGGCGTCGGCGGCGGGGGCGAAGGGGTGCAGGCCGGCGAACTCCGGCCAGGTGATGGATTCCATCTCCGCGGTGGCGTTCAGCTTCATGGTGCAGGAGCCGAGCGGGATCATGCTGCGGTCCAGCGCGACGTCCTTGTCGGAGAGGCCGCGCAGGTAACGCAGCAGCGCGGTCTCCGAGCGGTGGGCGTGGAAGACCGGGTGGGTCAGGTACTCCGACTCGCGGTTCAGTTCGGTGCCGAGGGCGTCGGGGGTGGCCGCGTCCAGCGCGTCCACGTCGCCGGTGACGCCGAATGCCTGCCACACCAGCGCGAGGTGCTCGCGGGTGGTGGTCTCGTCGCAGGCGATGCCGACGTGGTCGTTGTCGGCCAGGCGCAGGTTGACGCCCAGGGCGCGGGCGTTGGCGACGATCTCGGCTGCCCTGCCGGGCACGTGCGCGAGCACGGTGTCGAAGTAGCGCTCGTGCTTCAGGTCGATGCCGCCTGCCCGCAGGCCGGCGCCGAGCACGGTGGCCAGGCGGTGCACCCGGGTGGCGATGCCGCGCAGGCCCTCGGGGCCGTGGTAGACCGCGTACATCGCGGCGATCACGGCCAGGAGCACCTGGGCGGTGCAGATGTTGCTGGTGGCCTTCTCCCGGCGGATGTGCTGCTCGCGGGTCTGCAGCGCGAGCCGGTAGGCGGGGTTGCCGTCGGCGTCCACGCTGACCCCGACCAGGCGGCCGGGCAGCTGGCGCTCGAGTCCGGCGCGCACCGCCATGTAGCCGGCGTGCGGGCCGCCGAAGCCCATCGGCACGCCGAAGCGCTGGGTGGTGCCGACCACGACGTCGGCGCCGAACTCGCCGGGCGGGACCAGCAGGGTCAGCGCGAGCAGGTCGGCGGCGACGGCGACCTGGGCACCGCGTTCGTGTGCCTGCTCGACCAGCGCGCGGTAGTCGCGGACCGCGCCGCCGGCGCCCGGGTAGGACAGCAGCACGCCGAAGAACTCGCCTTCGGGCAGGCCCTGGGTGAGGTCGGCGAGCACGATCTCGATGCCGAGCGGTTCGGCGCGGGTCTCGATGACGGCGATGGTCTGCGGCAGCGAGTCGGCGTCGACGACGAAGCGCGGCGACTTGGACTTGCCTGCCCGGCGCACCAGCGTCATGGCCTCGGCGGCGGCGGTGCCCTCGTCGAGCATGGAGGCGTTGGCGGTGTCCAGGCCGGTCAGGTCGGAGACCATGGTCTGGAAGTTGAGCAGGGCTTCGAGCCGGCCCTGGGAGATCTCCGGCTGGTACGGGGTGTACGCGGTGTACCAGGCGGGGCTTTCCAGGATGTTCCGCTTGATCACCGGCGGGGTCACGGTGCCGTAGTAGCCGAGCCCGATCATGGGGGCCTTGAGCGTGTTGCGGGCGGCCAGCGCGCGCAGTTCGGCCAGTGCCTCGGCCTCGGTGGCCGGGGCGGGCAGGGCCAGGGTCAGCTCACCCTCGCGGATCACCTGGGGCACCGCCCGCTGGGCGAGTTCCTCCAGCGAGCCGACCCCGATGACGTCGAGCATCCGGGCCAGTTCGGCGGGCCGCGGACCGACGTGCCGGTCGGCGAAGGGCGTGCCGTGCTCAAGCGCGGCCAACGGGATGCGATCGGGGTTCGGCTGGGTCATGCTCTCGCCTCCGGCGCCTAGGGGTGGGCATGCGGAACTGCCCTCCCCCTCTGTCCGTACCCGGTGTCCGGGCGCCTGAGAGCTTCACCCGGCCACGGCGGACCGGACTTGCACCGTCGGCGGGTCCGCGCGCACGGCGAGGACCGCTTTCCAGAGGCGTCTGCCCACACGGTCCGCTTGGCCTGAGAGGTTCCGGGGAGGAGTTGCTCCTTCGGCGCCGGACCGATGGCTCCGGTCCGGGCTCTCCCGCGTGGGGATCACGACTACGCGCGAATGTTACCCCGCCCGAGTTAACCGGAAGTTTCCGACGTGCCCAAGAACACCAGGTCACCAACGGTGGTCATGGACAGATACAGGTAGTGGTCGTGGTGGTACGCCGGGTGGTCGTGCTGGTGGTGCGCCGGCCGGTGCTGGTGGTCGGCCGGATGATGCTGGTGCGAGCGGTGGTGCGGGCGGTGGTGAGGGGTTCCTGGCTGACCACCCTGGTCGGACTCGGCGAGCTGCCGCCGGGTTCGATCACCGCTCTGGTCAGGAACACCCCGACCACCGCCGCCACCACCGCGCCGACGGCCCCGATGACCGCGGCGGAACGTTCGAAGGCCATGGCCCTCCCCCAATCCGGATACCTTGCGCACCAGCGAGGATGCGTCCGGTTCCGGATCGGGGGACTAGGTCGTTCAGGTCATCGGCGGTAACGATCGCGGATACCTGGAGCGCCGCTGGTCAGCCGCTGCTTGGCGGGCCGCAGTCGGCGGGCTGGCCGAGTGCGCCCTGGCGGCAGACCCGGTAGGCGGTGGGGGTGCTGAACCGGAACGCCTCGCGCACCTGTTCCCGGGAGGCGCCGCACTGGGTCTGGGAGATGTCGGTCCAGTTCGTGCCGGCGAATGCCTCCGCCCAGTAGCAGCTCAGCCTGGGCGCCCTGGTGTCGAAGACGCCGGAGACGGTGGTGACGCACGCCGGGTTGCACACGGTCTGCGCCGAGGCGGAGAGCTGGGCCCGGCCGTCGGGGTGGCTGACGCTGATCGAACCCAGCGGCGCGGCGGCGGTGGCGGGGCTGCCGTGGATGTCCCAGACCGGGGTGCGCACCTCGGGGCCGCAGTCCGGCCAGACACCGCGGCAGATCCGGTAGAAGCCGGGCGGGAAGGTGTGCCAGGACTGGGTGACCCGGCTCTTGTCCAGGCCGCACTGGGGTTCGGTGAACGGCAACCACAGCCCGCGCATCGAGCTTTCCAGGCGGTAGCACTCCTCCGGGGCGCCCGCGGTGACGAACACCCCGCGCACCGTGTCGGTACACCGGGGATCGCAGACCCTGGTGACCTGGGCGACGAAACCCGCCTGCTCGAATCGCAGGGTCATCGGTCTGGTGGCGCCCTCCGGACCGGCCGCCGCGGTCGCGGCCAGGCCGAAGGCCGCGGCCAGCACCGCGAGCAGCAGCAACACAACACGTCGAATCATGGCTGGTGAACCCCCTGATCACGGCCGCCCTGCGGCGGCCCGCGGTCAGTGTTGGGCACCGGGTGCGCCGGCAGAAGGGCGAGCGCGGTTTCCTGCCCCGGCGGTCGACCCGTTCGGAGCAGGGGCGGGGTTCAGCCGGTCTGCCGGTCCCGGCGCTTGCGGGAGAGTTCGTCGTCCTCGCCGGGCAGCAGCTCCACGCCGTCGGCGCGTTCGGCCGGGAACTCGTGGATGGTGCCGCTGATCTCGCGCATCGCCCCGCTGACGGCGATCCCGAACACGCCCTGCCCGCCCTGCAGCAGATCCACCACCTCCTCGGGGGAGGTGCACTCGTACACCGTGGTGCCGTCGCTGAACAGCGTGATCCGGGCCAGGTCGCGCACGCCGCGGCGGCGCAGGTGATCCACCGCGACCCGGATGTTCTGCAGTGAGACACCGGTGTCGAGCAGACGTTTGACCACCTTCAGGACCAGGATGTCCTTGAAGGAGTAGAGGCGCTGGCTCCCGGAGCCGTGGGCACTCCTTATGGTCGGCGAGACCAGTCCGGTGCGGGCCCAGTAGTCGAGCTGCCGGTAGGTGATCCCGGCGATCTGACAGGCGGCGGGCCCCCGGTAGCCGACCAGTTCGTCCGGCAACGACAGGTCCGGGAACAAGGCACCCTGCTCGGGCGCGCCTCGATCGCTGGGCGCTTCCTCGACCACGCGTGCCTCCCCTCGGCCGACCTTCCGGTCGGCAACGGCGACCGCACGCCCGTGCGAAGACTGGCGTGCCGGTCCTGAGCAGGCGGCCGGGAAGTGGATCAGCCCCGGCGCGATTGACTCGCCACCGACGGTAAGACGGCCCATCCCCCGGGTCAACGCGACGCGCGGGGAAGGCTCCCGCGTCCCGCCCAGACCTCGGGCCCGGTTCACTCTTCTGAACCGATCCGCGCCTTGTCACCTGGTCGGACGGTGACGAGCGGCCACGCATCCCAGCACAACCGCCACAAGATCACAGCTTGACCGCACGATCGTGTGCGGGACGAAGGTTGGTGATCACTGAATGAGTAAGGCCCGGCGACTCCGCTCACGCGGTGTCGCCGGGCCCTGGCAAAAGTCAGCGTTGTCTCTAGGTGTCCGCCCCGCGGAAGTCCTCCGGTGAGACGGAGTCGAGGAACTCGCGGAACTTCTCCACCTCGTCCTCCTGCTCGTCCGGGATGACCAGGCCCGCCTCGGCGAGCACGGACTCCTCGGCGTGGATGGGCACCCCGACCCGCAGCGCGAGGGCCACCGAGTCACTCGGCCGGGCCGAGACCCGCACATCCCCGTCGAAGACCAGCTCCGCGAAGAAGGTGCCCTCCTGCAGATCGGTGATCCGGACCTGTTCGAGCTGCCGCCCCAGTGCCCCGATCACGTCCTTGAGCAGGTCGTGGGTCAGCGGCCGGGACGGTCGCACCCCCTGCTGCTCCAGTGCGATCGCGGTCGCCTCCACCGAGCCGATCCAGATCGGCAGATAGCGGTCACCTTCGGTTTCACGCAGCAGCAGGATCGGCTGGTTCGCGGGCAGCTCCACCCGCACACCGACGACGCGCATCTCGCTCATCGGAACTCGCCTCCTCCAGTGCGTTGGACCGCAACATCCCCACCATGACGAGGATCGCGTACCGACTCCCCCGACGCTACCCGCCGCAGGACACGGTTGCCCGCTCCAGTCCATGTCATCGCGGGCACGAATATCACGTTTCGGCCGCGACCTGCGCGGGAGTCACCCGCCGGTCACGCCCCGCAGTCCGATCTTGACCAGCAACGTGTGCAGCGTCACGGACAGCGCGGCCAGCTCCCTGACCACCTCATCCGCCCTCGCCCGCGCGTCCCGGTCGCGTTGCCGGGCCAGCGGTGCGGCGATTTGCTCCACCAGCCCTACTTCCCGGTCGGCGGAGGAACGAAACGCGCGCAGGTGCCGGGGTTCGATGCCGAACTCGGTCATCGCGCGCACGGTGCGGACCAGCGCGGCGGTGTCGGAGTCGTAGAACCCGGCGGCGCCCGCCCGCACCAGCCCGTAGCGCTCCAGCTCGATCAGGGTGGCCGCGTCGATGCCGGTGCTCTCCAGCAGTTCCTCGCGGGTCAGCCGGATCTCGCCACCGCGCTCGAAGGCGGTGGCGGTGGGCAGGCCGTCCACCGCGACCAGCGTCCGCGGCGGGCGCGGGGCGGGACCGGAGGGCAGCTCGCCGTCGTCGATCGCCTCCAGCTGCTCCTTGATCACCTTCAGCGGCAGGTAGTGATCCCGCTGGGCGGCGAGCACGAAGCGGAGGCGTTCGACGTCGATCGGGGAGAACTGGCGGTACCCCGAGGGGGTACGCGCCGGGCGGACCAAGCCTTCCGATTCCAGGAACCGGATCTTGGAGATGGTCACCTCGGGGAACTCGGCCCGGAGCTGCGAGAGCACCGTGCCGATGCTGAGGCCACCACGCTGGGGCCGCCCGGCCGCCGTCACTGAGCCGGTGCGCCGGGGCCGGTCAGGAAGACCAGTCGGAACTTGCCGATCTGGACCTCGTCCCCGTTGGCCAGCACCGCGGTGTCCACCGGCGCCCGGTTGACGTAGGTGCCGTTGAGGCTGCCGACGTCGACCACGACGAACTCCCCGCCCTCACGGCGGAACTCGGCGTGCCGCCGGGAGACCGTGACGTCGTCGAGGAAGATGTCGCTGTCGGGGTGCCGGCCGGAGCTGGTGGTGTCCCGGTCGAGCAGGAAGCGCGAACCCGCGTTCGGGCCACGCTTGACCACCAGCAGGGCCGAACCCGACGGCAGCGCGTCGACGCCGGAGATCGCGGGCTCGGGAGCCGCGGTCTCGGTGCCTTCGACCTCGGAGAGGAAGTCGGCGCGGAAGATCGAAGTGGACTCTGCGGGACGCTCCGGCGGAACGCCGGGCCCGTCGTGCGTGCTCACCTGAGTGCTCCTCGTGCCGGATGGATCATGCGAAGTGTCCTGCCAACGTACCGTGTTGGTCTCGTCGTTCCCTGAGCGGCTCCTGCGCTTGCCGAAGAGCCGGCGAAAGATCGAGATCACGCTTCGCTGATCTTCTCGGCATAGGCGGCGGCGTCGAGCAGCTGCTCCAGCGCCGCGGCGTCGTCCAGCCGCAGCTCGAAGAGCCAGCCCTCGCCGTAGGGATCGGTGTTGATGGTCTCCGGCGCGGTGACCACGACCTCGTTGACCGCGGTGACCTCACCGGCCAGCGGCGCGTAGATGTCGGAGACGCTCTTGGTCGACTCGACCTCGCCGACGGAGTCGCCGGGCTTGACCGTGTCGCCGAGGGCGGGCGGCTGCACGAACACCACGTCACCCAGCGCGTCCTGCGCGTAGTCGGTGATGCCGATGCGCACCACGCCCTCGCTGGTGACCTGCACCCACTCGTGGTCGTCCGTGTACTTCAACTGCTCGGGCACATTCACCGAGTGTTCTCCTCCCGTGCCGGTGCGACGCGCCGACCAACTTGTGTCAACCGGCTGGTCGAGCGTATTTCTGCTTGCGTTCCGCTCGCAACGCGGTGATCTCCACGCGCTCCTGTTGCTGGATGCGTGTCGAGCCGCCCTTGCGTTCCACTGTGTCCACCACCCCACCGGGGATGTTCAGTGCCGCGGCAAGAGTAGGGGGATCGCCGATGGCCGTGATCACGTAGGGCAGGGTCAGGGTGGTCCCGTCGATCCGGATCAACCCGTCCGCGCCGGTCAGCGCGGTGTCCACGCCCACCCGGACCGGTCCGGCCTGCAGGGCCTCGGCGCCGGCGTTGCGCAGTTCCTGGATGACGTCCAGCAGCACCTCCGGCCCGAGTTTGCCGGTGCCGTCGTTGATCTCCACCCGCAGTCCGGGTCCGGCCACCGGCACCGTGCCGGTGAGCACGGCCAGCGCGGTGACCCGGCGGCGGGCCTCGTCCAGGGCCGCGGCCGAGGCGGTGCCGCCCTCCTGCAGCCTGCGCAGGGTGGCCTCGGACTCGGCGATCTCCTTGCGCAGCGCGGCCTCCTTGGTCTGCAGGCCGTCCAGCAGCACGATCAGGTCCTGCGGCCGGGCCTCGGCCAGGCCCTCGCCGGTCTGGGTGCGCCGGACCTGGGCGACCAGGGCCACCCCCAGCACCAGGCAGAGCAGCACCATGGTGGATCCGGTGACCCAGCGGTTGTCCCTGATCCGGACCAGGCGATGTTTGGCGCCGACGCGTTTCGGCGATTCCGGTTCGGCCATCTCAGGCCTTGAACAGGTGTCGCCGGATCGCCGCGGCGTTGCCGAAGATCCGGATGCCGAAGACCACCACGACCGCGGTGGACAGTTGCGCGCCCACGCCCAGCTCGTCACCCAGCCACACGATCAGCGCGGCGATGACGACGTTGGAGACGAAGGAGACCACGAAGACCTTGGCGTCGAACTTGCCGTCCAGCCGGGCCCGGATGCCGCCGAAGAGCGCGTCCAGCGCGGCGACCACCGCGATCGGCAGGTAGGGCTGAGCCCATTCGGGCACCGTGGGGTCCAGCCACAGGCCGAGCAGGACGCCCACGGCCAGGGCGAACAGGGCGATCACCGTTTTCCTCCAGTGGTGCTGGTGGGCGGGGTGGTCGAACGCGGCGGCGGCTGGGTGGTCGAGGAGACCGGCGGTTTGGTGACGGTGGCGGCCAGTCTGCCCTCGGTGATGCCCGCGGCGGCCAGGCGCAGCTCGTCGCGGGTCTCGACGGTGAACACGGTGCCGTAGTCGGCGGCGAAACCGAGGAAGCGGCGGCTGGCCTCGGTGAGGGAGAGCGCGTCGCGCATCTCGGCTGGCGAGCCGATCGCCTCCAGCACGTAGGGCTGGGTGATCGGGCGGTTGTCCACCAGCATCGCGCCGCCGGCCTGCCGGATGGTGGCCCGTGGCTGCAGCCGGACACCGCCCACCGCGACCGCCTCGGCCCCACTCGACCACAGCGCGTTGACCAGCACCTGCAGGTCCCGGTCCAGGATGTTCTGGTGGTTCTGCGCGCCGCGGGCCTCGATCGGGTCCCGGACGGTGATCAGCAGGCCGGGTCCGCGCACCGCGACCGCGCCGGCGGCCTGGTTGAGCGCGGTGAGCCGGTCCAGTTCGGCCCGGCCCGCCTCGTCGCCGTCGAGGGCGCGGCCGCGGGCCTGGTCGAGGGACTGGGCGAGTTCGGCGGCGCGGCGGCTCAGCTCCTCGGTGTTGGCCCTGGCTGCCTGCACGTCATCGGCCAGGCTGCGCCGGGCCTGGTCGGCGTCCGGGGCGCGCTGACCGGCGTCGGAGGCGGCCACGCCCATCAGCAGCCCGGCCAGCAGCGCGCCGCCGACCAGCCATGCCTTGTGGCTGCGTCGTTTCGGCGGTTCGCCGCCACGCCGCTGGTGCGCCTCGTCGTAGCCCGCGTCGAGGTGGTCGCCGAGCAGCTGACCGAGGATCCCCAGCTCAGCGGGTTTCGGGTCAGCCACCGGCGGCCTGCGCGAGCCGGGGCGGGGCGCCCGCACGCAGCGCGCCGCCGAGCTGGATCAGGTAGAGCACCGCGGCCCAGACGTACATCGCGCTGCCCCAGATGGTGAAGGCGTAGGCCAGCGGCCGGAACCACTCGGCGCCGGTGTAGGTGCCGTCGGTGAGCAGCAGCAGCGGGAAGGCGTACATCAGGCAGAAGGTCGCGGCCTTGCCGACGTAGTGCACCTCGAACGGCCCGTAGCCGAGGCGGCGCAGCACCAGCACCGCGATGCCGAGCACGATCTCCCGGCCGACCAGCACCGCGACCACCCACCACGGCACGATGTCGCGGAGCAGGAAGGCGATCAGGGTGGCCAGGATGTAGAGCCGGTCGGCCGCCGGGTCGAGCAGGGCGCCGAGGCGGCTGGACTGGTTGAGCCAGCGGGCCAGCTTGCCGTCCAGCCAGTCACTGAGACCGGCGACGACCAGCACGATCAGCGCGAGGATGTCCGCTTTCGGGCCCAGCAACAGCCACAGGAACAGCGGGACTCCGGCGAGCCGGAGGAAGCTCAGGATGTTCGGAACGGTCCACACCCGGTCCGGCAGCTCGGCCTGTGCCGGTTCCTGCCTGGTGCTGCTCACTCGTTCCCCTCCAGCCACCCGTCTGATCCGCGCTGCTCAGGGTGCCACACCGGTTCGGGGTCGATGTGGGGTGGCCCGAGGGGATCAGACGGGTGGCGAGGGCGCCGCGACTCAGTCGCGGCGGGTGCTCCACCCCTGACGCTGCAGATCCGCATTCGTCAGCAACTGCGCACGGCCGCGGTCATCGACGCCGGCCCAGCGGGAGCGGCCGAAGCCCTGCTCCAGGACGAACGCGTGTCCACCGCTCCACACCACGCTGCACGGCGCGGTGGGCAGGCTGGACAGGCGGGTCGTACTCGCCGGGGTGTCGATGGTCGCGAAGACCGTCTGTGCGCTCATGGTGGGCGGCACCTCCATCAGGTAGTTCGGCTCGCCGCGGTTGAGCGTTAGCGGCGATGAACCAATGATGTGGTGCACGCGACAGGTTTAGGCCTGATTCCCGGTGGGTAGCGGTGACCGGCGCCACGGCGTCGGTGAAGGGCAACCAAGACTTCGTCCCGGCTAAAGCCTTGATGTTCTATCGACCGGAAGTTTCCGGCCCGAAACAAGAAGTAACAGGTCAGAGCGGTGCGCGCCCTTTGAGGGCCGTCTGGTCCAACGGCGACGGAGCCGCACGCTGGGCGCGCGGCTCCGTCGACGAACGGTTGAGCGGCCTCAGCCGGCCAGCTCCTCCAGTGCCTGCTGGGCGGCGGCCAGCTCGGCCTGCAGCTGCTCGACGCGCTGACGGTGCCGTTCCCTGGCGGCGTCGATGACGGACTGGACGGCCTCGGCCGCCTCCTCCGGCAGCTCGGCGGCCAGGTTCGCCACGTTGGCCGCGGCCACCGGTGCGGGCTTGACCTTCTTCTTGCCGCTGACGACCTCGACGGTCCACTCGCCGTCGGCGGTGGCGGTGAGGGTGACCGTCAGCTCAGCGGCCCCGGCGGCCGGGGCCTTCTTGGCCGCGGGCTTGGCCGGCTTCGGCTTCTCCGCGGGCTTCTCGGCGGGGACGGACGGGGCGGACTCGGCCGCGGGGGCGGCCGGAGCCGACGACTCGGCCGCGGGCGAGGGCGCTGGGGACGCCGGCGCCTCGTTGGGGGACTCGGCCTCTGCCGTGGTCACGGGAACCTCCTCGGTTGGGGTCACCGTCCGTTTGCGGGACGGCTTCGTGATGGTGACTTCGCTCGGTGAGAAGGACAGCACGTCCATCGACCCGGTCGGCCGGACCTGGATGAAGTCGCCCTCCGACTCATCACCCAGGGCCAGCACCTTGCCGGAACGACCTTCCTCGACGCCAACCGCCGAGGAGGTGAACCACACGATCGGGAGGCGACCCTCGGTGAGTTCACCGCGGACATGGTCCAGATCCTGCTCCGACAACACCTGGGGCATCGACAACTCTTCTCCTTGCAGGGGCGTGATCTTGATGATCTTGGTCAGCGGAAGAAAGCTTGCCGCACACCCCTGACAAAACATATCGGGAGGGTCCGAGGCACCGAATCGGGCCGCCAGCGGGCATGATCGGGGTATGACGCAGCAGAACCTGTGGCTGGCCGATGTCGACGGCAACCTGGTCAGGGCCGCTCAGGTGGTCGGCCTGAGCGTGTACGCCCTCGGCGGCTACCCGGTCGGCAAGGACGCGCCCGGCGAAGTCACCCTCCGCGCCGATCTGGCCGCCACCGCCCCGGACGGCTCCAGCCTGACCCGCACCCTGACCGCCGCGCTGCCCTTCGCCGTGGTCGACGAACTGCGCAGGCACCTGGTGCAGCAGCTGGCCCGGCTGGGCGAGTCCGCGGAGCCGGTGGTGCTGCGGGTGGAGCTGAAGGACAACGTGATCCGGTGGACGGTGGACCGCTTCGGCGCCCGCCCCGAGGCCCCGGCGCCCGCGCCGGTCCCGGAGCCTGCCGCCGCGGGCGTCCCCGGCTGAACGACCGAGGGCGGGCGGTGTCGGTGATCGACACCGCCCGGTACCGCGGCGGGCTCACTCCACGGTGAGGCTCTTGGCCAGGTTGCGCGGGCGGTCGATGTCCCTGCCGAGCTTCTCCGCGATGTGGTGGGCGAAGAGCTGCAGCGGGATGCCGAGCAGCACCGGGTCGAGCTGGACCTCGTTGCGCGGCACGAACAGCACGTCGTCGGCCAGTCCGGCGGGCAGTTCGGTGTTGGTCACCGCGATGACGGGGCCGCCGCGGGCCTTGATCTCCTCGATGGTGGCCAGGTTCTTGCCGAAGGTCTCATCCGCCGGGATGACCACCACCGAGGGCATCTCCGGGTTGATCAGCGCCAGGGGTCCGTGCTTCAGCTCGGCCGACTGGTATGCCTCGGCGTGGATGTAGGAGATCTCCTTGAGCTTCTGCGCGCCCTCGCGGGCCACCGGGTAGCCGCGCACCCGGCCGACGAAGAACATGTGCCGGGCGTCGGCGTACTTGTGCGCGACCGCGCGGATCGCCTCCTCGGCGGCGAGGATCTCGCCGAGCTGGTCCGGCAGCCTGCGCAGCCCGTCGACCAGGCGGCGGCCGTCGGCCAGGCTGAGGTCGCGGACCCGGCCCAGGTGCAGGGCGAGCAGGGCGAAGGAGGCGGCCATGTTGGTGAAGGACTTGGTCGCGGCCACCGAGACCTCGGGTCCGGCGTGCAGGAACAGCCCGCTGCCGCATTCCCTGGCGATGGCGCTGCCGACCACGTTGACCACGCCGAGCAGGCGACCGCCCTTGCGCTTGAGTTCGGCCACCGCGGCCAGGGTGTCGGCGGTCTCGCCGGACTGGCTGACCGCGATGTAGAGGGTGTCGGGGTCGATCACCGGGTTGCGGTAGCGGAACTCCGAGGACGGTTCGGCGTCGGCGGGGATCCGGGCGAGTTCCTCGACCAGGGTCGCGCCGATCTGGCCCGCGTAGTAGGAGGATCCGCTGCCCAGGAACTTCACCCGGCGGATCGAGCGCACCTCGCGCGCGTCCAGGCCGACCCCGCCGAGGCGGGCGGTGCTGAAGCGCTCGTCGAGGCGGCCGCGCAGGGCGCGGTCGAGTGCGGCCGGCTGCTCGTGGATCTCCTTGTGCAGGAAGGTCTCGTGCCCGCCGCGGTCGTAGTCCTCCACGCTCATCGCGAGGGTGGTCGGCGTCTTGGCCACCGCGGAGCGGTCCAGCCTGCTGGTCACGTACTCCCCGGCGCGCACGGTGGCGAGTTCGCCGTCGTCGAGGTAGACCACCTGCTGGGTGTAGCGGACCAGCGCGGCGACGTCGGAGGCGATGAACATCTCGTCGTTGCCGATGCCCAGCACCACCGGGCTGCCCTGCCGCGCGACCACCAGTTCCTGCGGGAACCGGGTGTCCAGCACCACGATCCCGTAGGTGCCCTCGACCTCGGAGAGGGCCTCGCGCACGGCGTCCTCCAGGCGCTGCGCCGAGCTGCGCGCGACCAGGTGGGCCAGCACCTCGGTGTCGGTCTCGGAGGTGAACTCGGCGCCCTCGGCGCTCAGCTTGGCCCGCAGCACCTCGGCGTTCTCGATGATCCCGTTGTGCACCAGGGAGATCCGGCCGGTGGGGTCCAGGTGCGGGTGCGCGTTGGCGTCGGTGGGCTCACCGTGGGTGGCCCAGCGGGTGTGCGCGATGCCGATCCCGCCGACCAGCTTGTCCGGCACCAGTTCACGCAGTTCGGCCACGCGCACGGCGGCCTTGACGGTCTTGAGCCTGCCCTTGCTCAGCACGGCCAGCCCGGTCGAGTCGTAGCCGCGGTACTCCAGCCGGTGCAGGCCCTCCAGGAGCACCTCGGCCGCGTCCCGGTGTCCGACATAACCGACAAGTCCGCACATACGCTGTTTCTCCCTGCTCAGTGGATGATCCGGCTAGCCGTAGACGATCCGGCGCAGCTGCCGCGCGGACAGCGCGGGCGCGGCCACCGGCCGTCCGGCCAGTTCCGCCGCCACGATCGCCCAGATGTCGTCGTTGCGCCGGTTGCGCCGTTTCAGTTCCCGGTGCCGCCGCCGGACGTAGTCCTCGACCGGTTCGGCGAAGTAGCCCATGACATCGCTGACCACCCGCGCCGCGACCGCGGGTGGCAGCCCCGTGCTCGCGACCACGTGCCGTACGAGATCGTCCGGCAACGGCGGCGCGCCCACAGGTACCTCCAGCCCAGAGCCTGCCCCGCCGCGGTCCGGCTGAGCAACTTTCCTGCCCGAATTCGGGCAAGCCAGCCTCCCATACTGCCCCGTCCGGCGGTGTTAGCGTCGCCGCGTGGCCGACTCGCGTGACGTGCTGACCCGCCCGGCACCCGCCCCTGACCGCGTGCTGCGGTACGGCGAAGGACCGGACCGGGTGATCGATGTCAGATACCCGGTCGCCGAGGGCCCGCACCCGGTGATCGTGGTGGTGCACGGCGGTTTCTGGCGCGCCGAGTACGACCGCACGCACACCGGCCCGATGTGCGCGGCCCTGGCCGACGAGGGCTATCTGGTGGCCACCATCGAGTACCACCGGGTCGGCCAGCCCGAGGGCGGCTGGCCCGGCACCCTGGACGATGTGGCGGCCGCGCTGGACGCCCTGCCCGGCCTGCTCGGCGCGTCGGCCGATCCCGATCGGGTGGTTCTGCTCGGCCATTCCGCGGGCGGCCAGCTCGCCATGTGGTCGGCCAGCCGCCACCGCCTCCCAGCACACAACCCCTGGCACCTCCCACGGCGCCCCACCCTGCGCGGCGTGCTGTCCCTGGCCGGGGTGCTGGACCTGGTGCTGGCCAACGAGGAGCAGCTCGGCGACGGCGCGGTGGCCGGCCTGCTCGGCGGCCACCCGGACTCACACTGGGAGCACTACGCCGCCGCCGACCCCACCCGCCTGGTCCCGACCGGCGTCCGCGGCATCCTGCTGCAGGGCCTGGCCGACCCGTGGGTGCCACCGGAGGTCAGCCGCTCCTACGCGGCCGCGGCGGTGGCCGCAGGCGACCCCACCGAACTGCGCGAACTCCCCGGCGAGGGCCACTACGGCGTGATCGACCCGGACTCGGCGGCCTGGCCCGAGGTGCTGCGCGCGCTGGCCGACCTGATGGCCTGACCGGCCGAGCAGCCCGCGCCGCTCGCCAGCCAGAGCCGACCTCCGCCCGCCCGTCCACCAGCCCAAGCCGAGCAGCTCCCGCGCGCGGGCCCGAGTGTCAGCGCCCACCCGCCAACCCGGGCCGGCCAGCACCACTCGCCGGCCCGAGCGTCAGCACCCACTCACCAACCCGGGCCCATCAGCACCGCTCATCGGCCCGAGCGTCAGCGCCCCCGCGCCTCCCCGGTCGCCTCAGCCGTGCCGTTGGGCGCGGAAGACCGTGTCGTGGGTGTGCGGTGTGCCCGGCGGCGCCGGACTCACCCGCGGCCGGGTCTCGTCGACCAGCGTGGTCCAGCCCGCGCCGAGCTGATCGGCGAAGTCGGTCGGCGCGTAGAAGTCGGCCATCCTGAACTCCGTGCCGTCGTGCCCCCGGTGGTCGTGCCCCTCGGTCAGGTCGTGGCTGACCACCAGCAGCGTCCCGCCGGGCGCCACCGCCTCGGCCAGCGCGCGCAGACTGGCCGGTCCCAGGGACCGGTGCAGCGGGAAGTAGCTCAGCGCGACCAGGTCGAAGGCGGCCACCGGCGGCGGGGTGGCCGGGATGTCGGAGTGCAGCAGGGTCAGCGTCACCTCGCGTGCCTTGGCCTCGGCGTCCGCCCTGGTCAGCGCTTCCTGGGAGATGTCGGCGGCGGTCACCCGCCAGCCCTGTTCGGCCAGCCAGATCGCATCGGCGCCCTCACCGCAGCCGACTTCCAGGGCCCGGCCCGGCGGGAGGCCGGTGATCTCGACGACCAGCACGCCGTTGGGCGCGCCGCTCCACACCTGGTCGCGGGTCCGGTACAGGGTGTCCCAGTAGGTCTCGTCCATGGGGACACCGTGCGCCGGTACCGGCCCCGCTGACAATGTTCCTTGCCGGAATGGCAAATCAGATGACGCCCGCGATCACCTCGACCGCGGTCAGCGCGTCGGCGTAGCGCACGTACAGCGGGGCGAACCCGAAGCGCAGCACGTCCGGCGGCCGGTAGTCGCCGATGACCTCGCGCGCGATGAGTTCCTTCATCACCTGTCCGGCATCCGGCACGGACAGCGCGACGTGGTTGCCGCGGCCGGTGTCCCGCGGGGTGCGCACGGTGACCCGGTCGCCGAGCAGTTCGTCCACACAGGACAGGAAGAAGTCGGTCAGCCGCAGGCCCTTGGCCCTGACCTCGGCGATGCTGGTCTTGTCCCACACGTCCAGGGCGGCGTCCAGGGCGAGCATCGAGAGGATGTCCGGGGTCCCGGTGCGCCCCCTGGTCACGCCGGCGCCGGGGGTGTACTCGGGGGTCATCGCGAACGGTTCGGCGTGCCCGCACCAGCCGGACAGCGGCTGGTCGAAGGCGTCCTGGAAGCGTTGCGGCACATAGAGGAACGCGGGCGCGCCGGGTCCGCCGTTGAGGAATTTGTAGGTGCAGCCGACCGCCAGGTCGACCTGGTGCGCGTCCAGTTCCACCGGCAGCGCGCCGACGCTGTGGCACAGGTCCCAGACCACCAGCGCACCCGCCCGGTGCGCGGCCTCGGTGATCGCGCCCATGTCGTGCAGCACGCCGGAGCGGAAGTCGACGTGGTTGGCCAGCAGCACCGCGGTGTGCTCGTTGACCTCGGCGGCGGCCTCGGGCATGGGCACCGGCCGGACCCGGACCCCGGTGAGCCGGGCCACCGAGGCGGCGATGTAGCCGTCGGTGGGGAAGGTCGCCGCGTCCACGAGTAGTTCCGGCCGCCCCGGGTTGAGCCGGATCGCGGCGACCAGGGCCTTGAACAGGTTGACGCTGGTGGAGTCCCCCACCACGACCTGTCCCGGCGCACTGCCGACCAGCGGCGCGAGCCGGTCGCCGAGGCGTTCCGGCGCCCCCCACCAGCCCTCACCCCAGCCCCGGATCAGCCGGCGCCCCCACTGCTGTCCCACCACCTCGGCCAGTCGCGGCGCGACCGCACGCGGCAACGCGCCGAGGGAGTTCCCGTTGAGGTAGACCACATCCGGGTCGAGATCGAACTCGTCCCGGCAGTGCGCGATCGGGTCGAGCGCGTCCAGTTTCCTCGCTGTGTCAGCCAAACTCATCGTGACCTCCATCCTCAGTGGCAGCCGGGCGGTCCTCAGACGTAGCTGCGTGCGGTCCACAGCTCGGGGAAAACGGTGCGCTGCACCCGTTTCTCCAGCCAGGCCACCCCGGCCGACCCGCCGGTGCCGACCTTGGCGCCCATCGCGCGGCGGGTGGCCAGCAGGTGGTCGTAGCGCCAGCGCGCGAACTCCTCGGCGATGTCGGTGAGCACCTCGCCGAGCCGCTGCTCGTCGTGGTGCTTGGTGCGGTCGGAGTAGATCAGCGTCCAGACCTGTTCCACCCGCGGATCCGGTTGGTAGGGCTGGGTGTAGTCGCGGTCCGAGGCCGAGTCCGGCACGTCGTAGCCACGGCGGCGCAGCAGGCCGAGCGCGTCGTCGTACAGGCTGGGCCGGGCCAGCGCCTCCTCCAGTTCGGCGTGCATCGCGGGCACCGCCCGGTGCGGCACGAGCAGTGAGGCCGATTTCTCGCCGAGCAGGAACTCGACATGCCGGTACATACCGGACTGGAAGCCGGAGCCCTCGCCGAGGTTGGCGCGGAAGGCGTTGAACTCCTCGGGGGTCATCCGGGCGATCGAGCGCCAGGCCGCGTTGAGCCCCTGCACGTGCAGCACGCTGCGGTGCAGGGTGCGGACCGCGGAGTCCAGGTCGTCGGCGCGCATCTCGGTCTGCGCCTGCCGCCACTCGAAGCACAACAGTCCGAAGTAGAGTTCCATGATCTGGGTGATGACCAGGAAGGACATCTCGCCGGGGTCGCTGGACCAGCGCTGCTGCAAGGAATGCAGCACCGAGGCGTGCACGTAGTCCTCATAGGGCGTGGTGCCGCCGAAGTCCAGCTTCGGCTCCGCCATGATCGGACAGCCGCCGGTGTCGGTCATGGTCCTCCCTTCGTGGTGGGCCTCAATTCCATCGCTGTCCCGGCCAAACCGGAATGGGCGGTGACGGCGAATCCGGTGGTCGCGCCTTGCGTTCGAATCCGGTTGGGCCGCCTAGGCTCACGTTCGTGAACTCGGAGCTAGACAAGGTCGACTGGGCGCTGCTGGAGGCGTTGCAGGCCGACGCGCGGCTGTCCTACAACGAGTTGTCGCGCCGGGTGCACGTCTCACCACCCACCGTGGCCCAGCGGGTGCGGCGGCTGGAGCAGATCGGCGTGATCGCCGGGTACCACGCCAGGGTGGACCCGACCATCGCCGGCCGGCCGGTGATCGCGTTGGTGCGCATGAAGTGTTACGGCGCGCGCTGCATCACCGTGCACCCCGAACTGCTCGACGACTGCCCCGAGGTGCTCGAAGTGGTCCGGCTGACCGGCGACATCTGCTCGGTGGTCAAGGTCGCGGCCAGTTCCATCCGCGCCCTGGAACGCCTACTGGAACGGTTGGCGACCTACGGTGAGACCTCCAGCGCGATGGTCCTGTCCACCCCGGTGGACTGGCGCCCGGTGACCGAACCCACGGACTGACGCCACCACGAGATCCCCAGCCCCAGCACCCAGAGCTGCACCACCCCGGCCAGCGGCGCCACCACCGGGAACCCGATGCCGGGAACCCGCAGGAACATCAGGCAGCCGCCGACAAACCACCCGGTCGCCGCGACCAGCCCCAGCACGCACAGCCACGTCGGCGCGCGGCGGGACCGCAGCAGCACCAGCGCCCACACCGCGAAGGCCAGCCCGAACAGCACCTGGACCAGCATGGTCGTGGAGCCGACCACGGCCCGGAACATCAGGTCCAGCTCGGCGTGCGCCCCCGCCTCGGCGAGCTGGGCGAAGCCGAACCCGTCCAGTGCGAAGTCGATGGCGAACACGGTGAAGCCGATCACCAGCAGCGGCCGGGCCAGCCGGACCAGCAGCGCGCCAGGCCCGGTGACGATCACCGAGCCCACCGCGGTGAAGGCGAACACCCACAGCAGCAGGGCCAGGATCGTGCCCAGGTGGATGGCCCGCCAGTCCCGCGCGAGCACGTGCCGGGCCAGCTCGTGCGCGGTGCCGGGCAGGAACCCGTGCACCAGGGTGAGCACCAGGTAGGCCACCGAGCCGATGACCGCGCAGCAGGCGGCCACCCGCAGTGCCGTTCTCTCCATCACGAACCCCCTCTATCAGTGATAGGGAAAAATCTATCACTGATAGAGTCTCGATTGTGGCGCTCGACCTCCCTCGGATCACCGCGGCCGCGGTACGGCTGCTGGACGAACACGGCCTGGCCGCGCTGAGCACGCGCAAACTGGCCGCCGAACTGGGCGTGCGCTCCGCGACCCTGTACTGGCACGTCCGCGACAAGGACGAACTACTGGACCTGGTCGCCGAGGCGATCTGCGCCGAGGCCTTCGACATCGACGACACCCTGCCCTGGCGCGACCAACTGGCCACCGGCCTACGCCAGTTCCGCACCCTGCTGCGCACCCACCGGGACGCCGCGCAGTTGCTGCGGCTACGCCCACCGCGCGGCCCACACCGCCTGGGCCACATCGAGACCACCACCCGGATCCTGCTGACCGCGGGCTTCACCCCCACGGACACCGCGGCGATCTCGGTGCTACTGGCCGACCACGTGCTCGCCTCCGCCGCCGAGGACGACCGTCGAGCCGGCGCGGCCCCACGGGCGGAGCTGATCGGCTCCCCCACGGGCCTCACCGGCCCAGCCACGGAACCAACCGGCCCGCCCGCCAACCCGACCGCCACACACGCGGGGCAGAGCGGCTCACCCGCAGACCCGCCCACCGCCCCCGCCGACCCGCCCACCGCGTCCGCGGAACAGAGCGCCTCACCCGCGGACTCCACCGGCCCAGCCGCAGAACCGAGCGGCCCGCCCGCCGACCCGACCGCCGCTCCCGCGGAGCGGAACGCCTCACCCGCGGGCCCCACCGGCCCAGCCGCAGAGCCGACCGGCCCGCCCGCGGGCCTGGCCGCCTCCACTGCGGGCCCGACCGGCCTGCCCGCGGACTTCCCGCACCTGCGGCGGGTGGCGCCCGCCTACCGGGACCTGACCGGCGAGGCGCTGTTCGAGCTGGGCGTGGAAGTGCTCCTGGACGGGCTGGCCGCGAAGCTGGCCAAGACCTCCTCCGCCTAGCGGAGCCGAGATGACCCCGCGGCTGTCGCCCTAGCGGTACTGGCGGAAGTCCGGATCCCGCTTCTCGGCGAACGCGGCCGCGCCCTCCTTCCCCTCCGGCGTCTCGGTGAACAGCTCCAGGCCGTCGAAGGCCAGGTGCGAGATCCCGCCGATGTGGTCGGTGTCGGCGTTGAAGGAGTGTTTGAGGAAGCGCAGCGCGGTCGGCGAGTAGGAGCCGATCTTGCGTGCCCAGGCGCGGGCGGTGTCGAGCAGTTCCTCGGCCGGGACGACCTGGTTGACCAGGTTCCAGCGTTCGGCGGTGTGCGCGTCGAACAGGTCGAGCAGGAACCAGATCTGCCGTGCCCGCTTCTCCCCCACCACCCGGGCCAGGTAGGCGGAGCCGAACCCGGCGTCGAAGGAGCCGACCCTGGGGCCGGACTGGCCGAAGCGGGCGTGCTCGGCGGCCACGGTCAGGTCGCACAGCACGTGCAGCACATGACCGCCGCCCACCGCGACGCCGTTGACCGCGGCGATCACCGGCTTGGGCACGTCCCGGATGAGCCGGTGCAGCCGTTCGATCTCGAAAGTGCCCCATTCGGTCTCGCCGTAGCCACCGGTCTCGGCCCGCTCCTTGACGTCGCCGCCGGCGCAGAAGGCCCGCTCACCGGCGCCGGTGAGGATGATCGCGGCCACCCGTTTGTCCGCCCAGGCGTGTTTGAACGCCGCGATCAGCTCATCCACGGTGCGGCCGCGGAAGGAGTTCATCCGCTCCGGCCGGTTGATGGTGATCACCGCGTGGTTGTCGTCCTCGACGGTGTAGCCGATGTCGGTGAAGTCCTCGATCCGCACGGTTCTCCTCGTCCTCTCAGTCGGTCTGGACGAGCACGGCCATGCCCTGCCCGACCCCGATGCACGCCGCGACCACACCCAGCCCGCCACCGCGCCGCCGCAGTCCGCGGGCGCAGTCCACGATCGCCCTGGGCATGGAGGCGCCCAGGGGGTGCCCGAGGGCGATGGCGCCACCATCCGGGTTGACCAGGTCGGTGTCCAGCTTGCAGCCCTCGGCGGTGAGCTGGTCCAGGGTGGACAGCACCATCGCGGCGAAGGCCTCGTTGATCTCCCAGCGGGCGATGTCCCGGTGGGAGAGGCCGTTGCGGTGCAGCAGGGTGAGGATCGCGGGCACCGGGGCGACCGCGAAGCGGTGCGGGTCGGTGGCCGCGGTCGTGCTGTCCCTGATGCGCGCCAACGGTTCCAGGCCCAGCTCGGCAGCTGCCGCCCTGGTGCTCAGCAGTGCGGCCAGTGCGCCGTCGGAGAGCGGGGAGGAGTTCCCCGCGGTGACGGTCCCGTCCGGGCTGAACGCCGGGCGCAGGCGGGCCAACGCGGCAGCCGAGGTGTCCGGGCGCAGCGACTCGTCCCTGCCGACCTGCTCGACCGGCATGACCCAGTCGTGCGAGCCGTTGTCCCAGGCCGCGCTCGCCAGCCGGTGCGAGCGCAGCGCCCACTCGTCCTGGGCCGCCCGGCCGATGCCCAGGCCCGCGGCGACCTGTTCGGCGCAGGCGCCCAGGCTCGCGGTCCACTCGGCCGGGAACTTCGGGTTGACCAGCCGCCAGCCGAGCGCGGTGGAGACCATCTCCATCCGCTGCGGCAGCACCTCGTCCGGGCGCGGCACCACGAACGGCGCGCGGGACATGCCCTCCACGCCACCGGCGATGGCGATCCGTCCCGCCCCCACCGCGAGCATCCGGGCGGCCTGGATGACCGCCTCGCCACCGGAGGCGCACAGCCGGTTGACGGTCACCCCGGGCACGGTCACCGGCAGCCCGGCGAGCAGCGCCGCCATCCGGCCGATATTGCGGTTCTCCTCCCCAGCGCCATTGGTGTTGCCGTAGATGACCTCGTCCACCAGGGCCGGGTCGAGGCCGGGGTTGCGGCGGGTCAGCTCGGTGATCGGCAGGGCGGCCAGGTCGTCCACCCGGATCCCGGCCAGCCCGCCACGATGGCGGCCGAACGGGGTGCGCACGGCATCGAGCAGATAGGCGTCCATATGTCGTCATCTTGACGGTCGTCACCAACGTTTGACAAGCTTCGCAGGTGATGGCACGCACCAGCCTGGTCACCGGCGCAGGCCGGGGAATCGGCGCGGCCGTGGCCCGCCGGTTGTCCACCGAGGGCCACCGGGTGGCGCTCACCGCGCGTAACGAGGCCGAACTGCGGGCGGTCGCGGCCACCCTGCCCGGGGAGTCCCTGGTGCTGCCGGCCGATCTCACCGAACCGGGCGCGGTGGCCGGCCTGTTCGACGCGGTGGAGGCCGCCTGGTCGCCGGTGGAGATCCTGGTCGCCAACGCGGGCTCGGGCACCGCCACCCCACTGCACCGGATCACCGACGAGGAGTGGTCGGCCGCTCTTGCCCTCAACCTCACCGCGCCGTTCCAGTGCCTGCGCCGGGCCATCCCGGCCATGCGCGCGGCGGGCTGGGGACGGCTGATCGTGGTCGCGAGCACCGCGGCGAAGCAGGGCGAGGCGCACATCGCCGCGTACACCGCGGCCAAGCACGGGGTGCTGGGCCTGGTCCGGGCGGCAGCGGCCGAGCTGGCGCGGACCGGGGTGACCGCGAACGCGATCTGCCCGGCGTTCGTGGACACGCCGATGACCGAGCGGACCGTGGACGCGGTCGCCGAGCGCACCGGCAGGCCCCGGGCGGAGATCCGGGCCATGCTGGCCGCGAAACAACCCATCGGGCGGATGATCTCGGTGGAGGAGGTCGCGGACGCGGTCTCCTTCTGCGTGGCGAGTCCGGCGTTCACCGGACAGGGGTTGAACATCGACGGCGGGACGGTGCAGTCGTGAGTCTGGAACGGGTCAATCCACCGGAGCTGGCCAGGCCCTCGGGCTTCAGCCACGCCGTGGTCGCCGGGGCGGGGCGGACGGTGTACCTGGCCGGGCAGACCGCGCTGGACGCGGACGGCCACATCGTGGGCGCGGATGTGGTGGCGCAGTTCCGCCAGGCGCTGGGCAATCTGCTGACCGCGTTGCGGGCCTCGGGCGGGCGCGCGGATCAGCTCGCCACGCTGACCATCTACCTGACCGACGTCGAGGACTACAAGGCGCGCGGCAAGGAGATCGGCAAGGTCTGGCGCGAGCTGGCCGGCGAGTCCTACCCGGCGATGGCCGCGATCGGGATCGCCCGGCTGTGGGACATCGAGGCGCTGGTGGAGGTTCAGGGAACCGCGGTGCTGGACTGAGGACAGGCGAACGCACAGCGGGCGTCGCGCTGCCGTGCGCGCGGACCCTTCCCTTGCGCGATAAGGGATCGGGCGGGTGGCGGCGGGTAGGGTGAGCTGCATGGCCGGGCTTCTCCAGACGGTCGAGGTGGTCGGTGGCGAACCTGCCGTGCCAGTCTGCGCACACCTCCGCAACGTGTTCGCGTAGCGAAAGAAAGTTCGCCAGGCGACCGGTGTCGGTGGGCCGTGGAACGCTCCTCGCATGGCACTCACCCAGCCCGCACACCTTGCGGAGAAATGGCCGGCGGACACCCGGCAGCCCTTGCCCCTGGACGGCTCCGAACGCGAGATCCTGACCTCCTACCTGGACTGGCACCGGACCACCTTCGAACTGAAATGCCGGGGCGTTCGCCCGGAAGCCCTGTCCCACGCCCAGATTCCACCGTCGAGCCTGACCCTGCACGGGATCCTGCGGCACCTGTCCGGGGCGGAGCGGTGGTGGTTCCAGATGCAGTTCGCCCAGCGGGACGTGCCGCACCTGTACTACTCCGACGAGGACCCCAGCCAGGATTTCGACAGCCTGGACGGGGACGTCGACGAGGCGTTCGCGGTGTGGCGGGCCGAGGTGGCGAAATCTCAGGAGATCCTGGCGGCGCACGCACTGGAGGACACCGGGGTCCACCTGGCCACCGGGCGGCCGCTGGCCTTACGCCGGGTGCTGGTGCACATGATCGCGGAGTACGCGCGGCACTGCGGGCACGCGGATCTCTTACGTGAGCGGACCGACGGGGTCACCGGCCACTGATGCGGCGGCTCACCGAGGCGGAGTTCCGCGCGACCATCCAGGCCCGCCCGGTGCTGGTCGCCGCCGAGGTGCCCGCGGTGATCCGGGCGTACCTGAAGTCGGTCCCGCGCGCCGAACGGCGTGGATTCGCGACCACGCCCGAGGCGGTGCGGGACATGCCGGAGCCGGGTTTCCGGCACGTCTTGTTCCCCGGTCCGCGGAACGTGTTTCTCGTGGTGGTGCTGGACGTGCCCGCGGGCGCGGTGCTGGGTCACCACGTACTGGATCTCAACCAGGTCTACGGAGTCAGGAGGTGATGCGGGACTCGGCGTGGTCGTGCGCGGCCGGGGCGAGCTTGTCCTGCAGGGCGGTGAACAACTCGGCGGCTTCGGCGCCGGGCCAGTCCACCGGCAGCAGTTCGGCGGGCAGACCCGGGTCCAGGTAGGGCAGGCGGCGCCAGGCCGTGAGCAGACGGACGTAGTCGGCGAATGCCTCGGCGGGCTGCACCGTGCGGCGGCGACGCCAGCGGGCCAGCAGTGGGCGGTGCGCGGTGAGGAACTCCGTGTACAGCGCGCGCAGGGCGGCCAGGTCCCACCAGGTGGCGACCTTGTCGGTCAGCTCGGCGAAGCCCAGGTGGTCGGCGCGGAACAGGTCGACGTAGGCGGACAGGTCCAGGCGGGACAGGACCTCGGCGGTCTCGGCGCGCAGGTGTGCCGGGGCGATCCACACGCCGGGGGCGGTGTTGCCGAAGCCGAGTCTGGTGAGCTGGGAGCGCAGGGTGTGCCGCTTCTGGCGCTCGGACTCGGGGACGGAGAAGACCGCCAGCACCCAACCGTCGGCCACGGTGGCCCTCGGGCGCTCGAAGATGCGGTGATCGCCCTCGCGCAGGATGAGTCTGGCCTGCTCGGACAGGGCGTACCCGGCCGCGCCGCCCACCCGGGAGGCGTCCAGGATGCCGCGGCGCTTGAGCCGGGAGATGGAGGACCGGACCGCCGGTTCGTCCACGCCCAGTTCGCCCAGCAGGCGGATCAGGGCGGCCACCGACAGCCAGCCGCCGACCTCGCGGGCGTAGAGGCCGTAGACGGTGACGATGAGCTGGCGGGGTTGCGCGGACTGGGCGTCCGCCGCTCCCCCGTCCACTTCGGACAGGTCAACCAGGGTGGTCACCGGCAAACGATATCGCGTCGATGCGTATGTCGGCCTATTGACTGTCGTCATGAACGGTGAATACTGGCCGGGCAGCTCACCGACGCCGAGACGAGGTGCGTGCTCGTGGATCTGTCCCGCTCAGCACACGTCGACACGTTCTGCCGGGACCACCTGCCGCCGCGCGAGCAGTGGCCGGAACTGGAGTTCAGCCTGCCCGAACTGATCTACCCGGACCGGCTGAACTGCGCGGTCACCCTGCTGGAGGACACCATCGCCCGGCACGGCGCGGACCGGCCGTGCCTGCTCAGCCCCACCGGTCCGGCCTGGACCTACGGGCAGCTGCGGGACCGGGCGAACCAGGTCGCGCGGGTGCTGGTGGAGGACTGCGGGCTGGTGCCGGGCAACCGGGTGCTGCTGCGCGGGCCGAACAACCCGTGGCTGGTGGCCTGCTGGTTCGGCGTGCTGCGGGCGGGCGGGGTCGCGGTCACCACCATGCCGTTGCTGCGCTCGGGTGAACTGTGCACGCTGACCGAGATCGCGAAACCGGTGATCGCGCTGTGCGACAACCGGTTCCTGGCCGAACTGGCGGCCGTGGATCTGCCGGTGATCGGCTACGGCGGTGCCGACCCGGCGGACCTGACGGTGCGCGCGGCGGCGAAACCGGCCGAGTTCGCGCCGGTGGACACCGCGGCCGACGACGTGGCGTTGCTGGCGTTCACCTCCGGCACCACCGGGCGCCCCAAGGCGACCCTGCACTTCCACCGGGATGTGCTGGCCAACTCCGACACCTTCGCCCGGCACGTGCTGCGGCCGGATGCGCGGGACATCTTCACCGGCACTCCCCCGCTGGGCTTCACCTTCGGCCTCGGCGGGCTGGTGGTGTTCCCGCTGCACGTGGGCGCGGCGACGCTGTTGCTGGAGCGGGCCACGCCGGCCGAGCTGGCCGACGCGGTGCGGGAGCACGGGGTGACCGTGCTGTTCACCGCGCCGACGGCGTACCGGGCGATGCTGGCGGCCGGGCTGGCTGATCGATTACGCGGGTTGCGGCGGGCGGTGTCGGCCGGGGAGGCGTTGCCGAGCACGGTGTGGCACGAGGCCGAGCGGACGACCGGGTTGCGGATCATCGAGGGCATCGGTGCGACCGAGTTGCTGCACATCTTCATCTCCGCCGCCGATGACGACATCCGTCCCGGCGCCACCGGCCGTCCGATCCCCGGGTTCCGGGCGGAAATCCTGGACGAGCACGGGAAACCCGCGCCGGACGGCGTGGTCGGCCGACTCGCGGTGCGCGGCCCGACCGGCTGCCGCTACCTGGACGACGAGCGGCAGCTCAGCTACGTCCAGGACGGCTGGAACCTGACCGGCGACGCCTACCTGCGCGATGCCGACGGCTACTTCTGGTACCAGGCCCGCACCGACGACATGATCATCTCCTCCGGCTACAACATCGCAGGCCCGGAAGTGGAGAACGCCCTGCTCAGCCACGCCGAGGTGGTCGAATGCGGGGTGGTCGGCGCGCCGGACGAGCAGCGCGGCATGGTGGTGCACGCCTACGTAGTGCTCACCCCTGGCGTCACCGGCGACGCGGCCAAGGTGACCGAACTGCAGGACTTCGTGAAGAGCGTGATCGCGCCGTACAAGTACCCGCGGGTGATCGAGTTCCTGCCCGAGCTGCCCCGCACCACCACCGGCAAACTGCAACGATTCCGACTGCGCGAACGCGCCGCGACGGAGTCTGGGACCATCGGCGGGTGATCCTGCACATCTGCTCGCACGCGGACTGGGCCGCGGCCCAGGAGTCCGGACGGCACGAACCCGCTGGCTATGCCGCCGAGGGCTTCGTGCACTGCAGCGACTTCGGCCTGGTCCACCTCCCGGCGAACCGCCTCTTCCGCGGCCGGGACGACCTGGTGCTGCTGGTCATCGACCCGGACCTGCTGGACGCGGAACTGGTGTGGGAGCGAGCCTCCAGCGATCCGGGCAACCCGTCCGCGCCGTGGTTCCCGCACGTCTACGGCACGATCCCGGTGTCCGCGGTGATCGCCGTGCACGACTTCCCCGAGCAGCCGCACGGCTTCGAGCTGCCCGCGGCACTGCACCGCTGGCCGATCGCGCGCACCCACCCGAGGACGGCGGCCCCCGCCGAGAGGTGAGGTAGTCCCGGGGGCACGAGTTGTTCGGGGGCATTGCCATCCCGGGGACACCGATCCGCAGCAGGGCGGCGGGCGCCGGGCGGGGCCACGGAAGCCCTGCGGGGACGCAGGAGCCCGACGGGGTTGCGAGCCGAGCGAGGGTTCCGGGAAACGGCCGAGGCAGCGAGCCAGGCGGGGGTTCCGGGAAACGGCCGAGGCAGCGAGCCAGGCGGGGGTTCCGGGAAACGGCCGAGGCAGCGAGCCAGGCGGGGGTTCCGGGAAACGTCCGGGGCTGCGAGCCGGGCAGGGAGGCGAGACCCGGGGCGAGGGCACCAACCCGACGCAAGGGTGGCAGCGGAAGCCAAACAGGGCGGGAATCGGGCGAGGGCGGCAGAAGCCGGGCGAGAGCGGCAACCGGGCGAGGGCCGCAGAAGCCGGGCGGGACGCATCGGGCGAGGCCCGAGGCAGGCGAGGCCGCGTGCCGGGCGGGAGCGCGAGTCGGGCGAGACCGCGTGTCGGGCAGGAGCGCGAGTCGGGCGAAGCCGCGTGTCCGACGGGGCCGTGTGTCGGGCGGGGACGCGAGTCGGGCGGGGACGCGAGCCTCCCCGACGGAGTGGGGCGTCAGAGGGGCATGAAGCGGCCGCCGTTGACGTCCAGGACCACCCCGGTGATGTACGACGCCTCCGCCGAGCACAGGAACAGGATCGGGTCGACCGCCTCCCTCAGCTCCGGCATGCGGCGCAGTGGGATCGCGTTGAGGACCTCGTCGCGCTCGGTCTGGCTCAGGCCGTCGAACATGCCCTGCAATCGATCGGTGAGGAACAGCCCCGGGGCGATCGCGTTGACGCGCACGCCGTCCGGGCCGACCTCCTTCGCCAGTCGCTTGGTCAGGCCGACCAGGGCCGCCTTGCTCGCCGCGTAGGGCACGCCGGTGACCGGGGAGGGTTGGCGGCCGCCGATCGACGATGTGGTGACGATGGCGCCCTCGCCCGCGGCGGACAGGTACGGCAGGGCTGCCTGGCAGCAGTAGAAGGTGCCTTTGAGGTTCACGTCCACTACCAGGTCCAGGTGTTCCGGTTCGATGTCGGGGAGGTCTTTTGGGGTTCCCAGGGAGCCGCCGGCCAGGGCTACCAGGATGTGGGGGCCGCCCAGGTCGCGGTGGATGGTGGACATCACTTCGGTGACCTGGGCTGGGTCGCGTACGTCGACGGTGTAGCCCGCGGCGACCGCGCCCGCGGTGGTCAGGGTCTCGGCGAAGGCCTCGGCGCCCGCGACGTCCAGTACCGCTACCGCGGCGCCCTCGGCGGCGAAGCCCGCGCAGACCGCGCGGCCCAGGCCGCCGGTGCCGCCGGTGACCACTGCGGTGCGACCCTCGAAGCGCATCCCGACCTCCGGTCTGGCATTTCGTTCTGTTGACGGTCGTCAGGATTGCAGCATACCCTGACGGGGTGCGAATCGCGGTTGTCGGTGGCGGGCCAGGCGGGCTCTACTTCGCCGCGCTGGCGCGTCAGCTCGGTCCCGGACACGAGATCACCGTGTGGGAGCGCAACGCGGCCGATGACACCTTCGGCTTCGGCGTGGTGTTCTCCGATGAGACCCTCGGTGGCATCGAGCACGCCGATCCGGTGATCCACCAGGCCATGCAGCGGGAGTTCGCGCGCTGGGACGACATCGACGTGCACTACCGCGGCCGGGTGATCACCTCCGGCGGGCACGGGTTCGCCGCGATGAGCCGCCGCCGGCTGTTGCAGGTGCTGCACGAACGCTGCGCCGAGGTCGGGGTGCGGGTGCGACTGTCCACGCCCGCGCCGGATGTCGCCGAACTGGCCGCCACGCACGATCTGGTGGTGGCCGCGGACGGGGTCAACTCCGCGGTGCGCGCCCGGTACGCCGAGGTGTTCCGGCCGAGCGTGGAATCTCGGCGGTGCCGGTACATGTGGCTGGGCACCGACCTGGTGTTCCCCGCGTTCCTGTTCCACATCAAGGACACCCCGCACGGCGTGATGCAGATCCACGGCTATCCCTACGACGCCAAGGGCAGCACGTTCATCGTGGAGATGCACGAGGACGTGTGGCAGCGGGCCGGGTTCGCCCGGCACCACCGGGACGACCTCGCGCCGGGTGAGAGCGACGAGGGCTCGATCGCGATGCTGCGCGAGCTGTTCCCCGAGGTCCTCGACGGGCATGAGCTGTACGCGAACAACTCGCGCTGGGTCACCTTCGGCACCGTGCGCAACCAGACCTGGCGGCACGGCAACATCGTGCTGCTCGGCGACGCCGCGCACACCGCGCACTTCTCCATCGGCTCCGGCACCAAACTCGCCATGGAGGACGCCCTCGCGCTGGCCGCCTGCCTGCACGAGGAGTCCACAGTGGACGCCGCACTGGCCGCCTACGAGACCGAGCGGCGGCCGGTCGTGCTGTCCACCCAGCGCGCGGCGCAGGCCAGCCTGGAGTGGTTCGAGAACCTGGGCGGTTACGCCCATCAGGCGCCCGAGCAGTTCGCCTTCAACATCCTCACCCGCAGCCGCCGGGTCACCTACGACAACCTGCGGCTGCGCGATCCGGAGTTCGTGGCCGGGATCGACTCCTGGTTCGCCGGCGACGGCGAGGTCCGGCCGCCGATGTTCCAGCCCTATCGGCTCGGCGAGCTGGAGCTGAAGAACCGGATCGTGGTCTCCCCCATGGACACCTACTCCGCCACCGACGGCACCCCGGACGACTTCCACCTGGTGCACCTGGGCGGCAAGGCACTCGGCGGGGCCGGACTGGTGATGACCGAGATGGTCTGCGTGTCCGCCTCCGGGCGGATCACCCCCGGCTGTGCCGGGCTGTACCGGCCCGAGCACGAGGACGGATGGCGGCGGGTGGTGGACTTCGTGCACGGCAACACCTCTGCCCGGATCGGTGTCCAAATCGGACACTCGGGGCGCAAGGGGTCGACCCGGTTGATGTGGGACGGCATGGACCAGCCGCTGCCCGCCGGGAACTGGCCGGTGTGCGGGCCCTCGCCACTGCGCTACACCCCGGACAGCCAGGTGCCCAGGGAGCTGGACCGGGCAGAAATGATGCTGATCAGGGAGCAGTTCGCCGACGCCGCCCGCTCGGCCGCGCGGGCCGGGTTCGACGTGCTGGAACTGCACTGCGCGCACGGCTACCTGCTGTCCTCCTTCCTCTCGCCGCTGACCAACCAGCGCACCGACTCCTACGGCGGCAGCCTGACGAACCGGTTGCGCTACCCACTGGAGGTCTTCGACGCGGTGCGCGCGGCCTGGCCGGTGGAGCGGCCGATGACGGTGCGCATCTCGGCCACCGACTGGGCCGACGGCGGGGTGGACATCGAGGAGGCACTGGCCATCGCGGACGCCTTCGCCCGGCACGGCGCGGCCGGGATCGACGTGTCCACCGGGCAGGTCGTCTCCACCGAACAACCCGCGTACGGACGCAGCTTCCAGACCCCCTTCGCCGACCGGATCCGCAACGAGGTCGGGCGCAGGCACGGCATCGCGGTGATCGCGGTCGGGGCCATCTCCTCCGCCGACGACGTCAACTCGATCCTGCTGGCCGGCCGGGCCGACCTGTGCGCACTGGGCCGCACCCACCTCTACGATCCACAATGGACACTGCACGCGGCAGCGGAACAGGATTACGCAGGCCCTGCCGCGGACTGGCCGGCACAGTTCCGGGCCGGGCGGCGGCGGCCGCAGACCGGGCGCACCGACGGGCCACGACCACGGCTGGACCTGGTCCGGGAGGGCGAAGTGGCCACCCGGCACGCGCGCTGGACTCCGGACGGCACCTGATGCGCGCCCTGGCCGCGTTGTGGTCGGCTCGATCGGTGGCCGTGATCGGCGCGACCGAACGGCCCGGCGCGCTCGGCGGGCGGCCGGTGGAGTTCCTGCTGCGGTACGGGTACCAGGGGCGCGTCCTGCCGGTGCATCCCAAGAACGAGAAGGTGTTCGGGCTGCCCGCCTATCCGACGGTGGCGGCGTGTCCCGGGCCGGTGGACCTGGCGATGATCATGGTGGCGGCGGACCGGGTGCCCGCGGCGATCGAGGACTGCGTGGCGGCCGGGGTGCGGGCGGCGATCGTGTGCTCCTCCGGGTTCGCCGAGACCGGCGCCGAGGGCGCACTGCGGCAGGAAGCCCTGGTGGCCCAGGCGAAAGCGGGCGGACTGCGGGTGCTGGGGCCCAACTGCATCGGGTCGGTGGGGGTGGCGAGCGGGCAGGTGACCTCGTTCAGCCCGCTGTTCGAGGCGGCCTCGACCCGGCTGGTGCCGGGGTCGCTGGCGCTGGTGAGTCAGAGCGGGGCGCTGGGGTTCGGGGCGGTGAGCCTGGCGTTCGAGCGCGGGCTGGGCCTGGGCTGGGCGGTGAGCACCGGCAACGAAGCCGAGGTGACGGCACTGGAGGTGCTGGCGACGCTGGCCGAGGAGCCCGGATGCACCGGGTTGCTGGGGTACGTGGAGTCGCTGGCCGATGTCCAGTCGTTGCGGCGGTTGGCCGCGGCGGGCAAACCGGTGGCGCTGGTCAAGGCCGGGCGGTCGGCGGCGGGCGCGCGGGCGGTCGCCTCGCACACCGGGGCGCTGGCCACCGACGACCGGGTGACCGACGCGGTGCTGCGGCGGTACGGGATCGTGCGAGTGTCCGATGTGGACGAACTCCTCGATGTCGGTGCGGCGTTCGCGGCCGGGACGCGGCCGGGTGGGGACCGGGTCGCGGTGGTGACCACCTCGGGTGGGTCCGGGATTCTGGCCGCGGATGCGTTGGCGCAGCACGGTTTGCGGTTGGCGGAGTTGGCGGCGGGGACGCGGGCGGCGCTGGCGGAGGTCGTGCCGGCGTACGGGTCGGTGGAGAATCCGGTGGATGTCACGGCGGCGGTGATGGCGCGGCCGGAGTTGTTCCGGCGGTGCCTGGACGTGGTGGCGGCGGATCCGGCGGTGGATGTGGTGCTGGCCTGTTTCTGCGTGCTGACCGGGTCGGATGTGGCCGGGATCGCGGAGGCGTTGGCACGGGTGCGGCGGGAGTCGGGGAAGGCGGTGCTGGTCGCGCGGACCGGGGCGGAGCATTTGGCGCCGGGGGCGGGGGCGGTTTTGCGGGCCGGTGGGGTGCCGGTGTATTCGACGCCCGGACGGGCGGTGCTGGTGGCGGCGGCCGCGGTGCGGGCCGGGGCTCGGGTGGCGGCGGTGCCGGGCACGGCAGGCACGGCAGGTGGGATTGCGGCCCCTGCCCGTGGGATCAGCGAGGCTGACTTCAAGGAATTGCTGCGCGAGAACGGGATTCCGGTGCCGGTCGGGCGGGTGGTCGACTCGGCTGAGGACGCCGTCGCGGCAGTCGGCGAAGTGGGCGGGCGAGCCGTGTTCAAGGCCGTGGTGCCCGGGTTGGTGCACAAGACCGAGGCCGGTGGGGTTGAGCTGGATGTCGATCCTGTTGCCGCGGCTGGGGTTTACGAACGGCTGGCCGGCCTTGGTGGGGCGGTGCTGGTCGAGGAGTTCGTGACTGGCGCGGTGGAGGTGCTGGTCGGGGTGGCTCCTGGGCCCTGTGGGCCGATGCTGGCGTTGGGACTGGGCGGGATTCTCGCCGAGGTGCTGGATGACGTGGTGCTGGCGCCGTTGCCGGTGGATGTCGGCGAGGTGCGGCGGATGGTCGGGGAGTTGCGGGGATCCGCCTTGCTGTACGGGGTTCGGGGGCGGGCCGCGGTGGATGTGGATGCCCTGGTTGACCTTGTGGTTCGGGTGAGTTCGCTGGTTTCGGGGTGGGGTGGGCAGGTGGATCTCAATCCGGTGGCGGTGCTGCCGCGCGGGGTTCGGGTGCTGGACGCGGTGTACCTGGCCGAGGGAGCTGACTGAGGTGGATGTCGGACGGGTCATCGCCAGGGCGACACGGCGGTTCGCGGCGCGGACCGCCCTGGACGGGCCGCAGGGGCGGCAGAGTTTCGGGCAGCTCGGGGATCGGGTGGCTCGGCTGGCCAACGGGTTGCGGGGCCTGGGACTCGCCGCCGGGGATCGGGTTCTGGATCTGCAGACCAATCAGAACACCTATGTGGAGACTGATCTGGCGCTGGCCGCGGCCGGGCTGGTGCGAGTGGCGTTGAACTACCGGTTGCATCCTCGGGACTGGGAGCACATCGCGGAGGACTGCGGGGCCACCGCGCTGATCTACGACGCGCGGTTCGCGGAGTCGACCGAGGCGTTGCGCAGTGGGCTGGCCGGGCGGGTGGTGGTCATCGGGGACGGGCCGGGGATCCGGTACGAGCGCCTGATCAGTGACGCGGCTACGGGATGGCCCTCCGGTGTGCTGGACGCGGACGCGTTGGTGTCGTTGAACTATTCCTCCGGGACCACCGGGCGACCCAAGGGCGCGCAGCGGACGCACCGGAATCGGCTGGCCAGTGTGGTCAACATGACCTCCGATGTGCTCGGGGTGATCCCGGGCAGCGCGGACACCTACCTGCACGCGGGGCCGATCACGCACACCAGCGGACTGTTCGTGCTGCCGTTCCTGGTGGCCGGCGCCGCGCAACTCATTCTGCCGCAGTGGGATCCGGGGGCCGTGCTGGACGCGGTCTCGCGGCGTGGGGTCACGCACACCGCACTGGTGCCGACGATGATCGCGCGACTGCTGGCCATGCCGGAGTGCGACCGGAAGACCATGCGGGGCTTGAAGATGCTCGGTTACGCGGGCGCGCCGATGCCGCCGGAGCAGATCCGGCAGGCCTTCGAGCGGATCACGCCCAACCTGGTGCAGTACTACGGACTGGTCGAGGCCATTCCGCCGGTGACCGTGCTGGACGCGGCCGATCACGCCGCCGGACTCGGGAAACAGCCGGAGCTGCTGACCTCGGCCGGACGGCCCGCGTTCGGGGTCGAGGTGCGGGTGGTGGACGAGGACGGAGTGGACGTCGCGGCGGGTGGGATCGGGGAGGTGATCACCCGGGGCGAGCATGTGATGCGTGGCTACTGGCAGTCCGGGCGGCGCACCGATCTGGGCAAGAGCGTGCGGGAGGGCTGGTTGCACACCGGTGACCTGGGGCGGCTGGACGAGGCCGAGCGGCTGTGGCTGGTGGACCGCAAGGGCGACATGATCATCTCCGGTGGCTACAACATCTACCCGCGCGAGGTGGAGGACGTACTCGCCGAGGTGCCCGGGGTGCACGAGGTCGCGGTGGTGGGCATCGCCGATCCGGACTGGGGACAGCGGGTGGTCGCCGCCTACTCCGTCCACAGTGGAGCATCCGTGGACGAGGACGTGTTGCTGGCGCACTGCCGGGAACGGCTTGCCGCCTACAAGAAACCCAAGGAGCTGCACCGGGTGAGCGGTTTTCCGTTGAACTCCACCGGGAAGATCGCCAAACAGGTGCTGCGGCAGACGCTCGGCGAGCGGAAGGACTGAGTCGTGGTGGAGCGGCTGCGCGCGGACTACGCGCCCGACGGGGCGGAGCACCCCGGGGAATTCCCTTACACGCGTGGGGTTTCGGCCGAGCCGAAGCCGTGGATCATGGGTCAGTACGCGGGGTTCGGCACCCCTGCGTCCAGCAACCTGCGGTTCCAGAAACTGCTCGCGGCCGGGGTGACCGGGTTCAGCGTCGCGCTCGACCTGCCCACCCAGCTCGGCCTGGACTCCGACCACCCCCTGGCCGCTGGCGAGGTCGGCCGGGTCGGGGTGGCCATCGACTCACTCGCCGACGTCGAGATCCTGATGGACGGCATCCCGCTGGAACGCATCAGCCAGGTGCGCACCACCGCCAACTCCATCGGCTACATCTGGGCCGCGATGTTCCTGGCCCTGGCCAAACGCCGCGGCGTCGACCCGAATTCGTTCGGGCTGTTCATCCAGAACGACGTGCTCAAGGAGTTCATCGCCCGCGGCACCCAGATCTTCCCGCCGGAAGCCTCCCTCCAGCTCGCCGTGGACGTCATGGAACACGTCTCCGCGCACGCCTCCCGCTGGGTACCCCTGGCCATGAGCGGCTACCACATCCGGGAGGCCGGGGCGGACGCCGTGCAGGAGATCGCCTTCACCTTCGCCAACGCCCGCGCCTACCTGGACGAGTGCGTGCGCCGCGGGATGAGCGTGGACGACGTCGCGCCGACCCTGTTCACCTTCCTCTCCAGCAACATCGACCTGCTCCGCGAGGTCGCCAAGTTCCGGGCCGCCCGGCGGGTCTGGGCCCGGCTGACCCGCGACCACTACGGCGCCCTCGACCCGCGCTCGCACCAGCTGCGGATCTTCGCCTTCACCGCCGGATCCTCACTCACCGCGCAGCAACCGCTGAACAACGTCGCCCGCACCACCGTCGAGGCCACCGCCGCGGCACTGGCCGGGGTGCAGACCCTGCACGTGTGCGCCTACGACGAAGCCCTCGGCGTGCCCACCGAGGCCGCCGCCACCCTGGCCCTGCGCACCCAGCAGGTGGTCGCCTTCGAGACCGGGCTGACCGAGACGGTCGACCCGCTGGCCGGTTCCTACGCGGTGGAATCGCTCACCGACGAGCTGGAAGCGCGGATCTGGGGTCTGTTGGGCGAGATCGAGGACCGTGGCGGCGCACTGGCCTGCATCGGCTCCGGCTGGTTCCAGCGCGAACTCTCCGACGCCGCCTACCGGTACGCGGTGGAGGTGGAAAGCGGCGAACGGCCCGTAGTCGGGGTCAACCTGTTCCCCTCCGGCGCCGAACCCCTCGAGGTCTTCTCCGTCGACCCGGGCGCGGAGGCCGAACAGGTCGCGGCCGTGCGGCGGGTGCGCGCGGAACGGGACGCGGCCGCGGTCGAACACGCCCTGGACGAGCTGAGCGCGGTGGCCAAGGCGGGCGGGAACATCGTGCCGGCCTGCGTGGTCGCGGTGGAGGCATACGCCACCGTCGGCGAGATCGTGGACCGGTTGCGGGAGGTCCACGGCCGCTGGACCCCCACCACCGCCTTCTAACGCGCCCGCGCCCCCTGCACCCGGCTCAGCGGCAGCTCGATCGAGGAGGAATCGGCGAAGGTCAGGCGCAGCAACGGTCGCCGCCGCGAGCCGTACACCCGCATCGACTCGTACCGGCCTTCCCACAGCGTCCGCACCTCGCCCTTGGCGGTGACGAACACCGTCACCCGGTTGCCGCCCGCGGCCAGCCACGGCTCCCGGTCGACCCCGCCGAGGCGCACCGTCCGGGACGCCTCGCCCAGGCCGACCGCCAGCGCGTCCGGCCCCGCCCCACGCACCTTCGGCTTGCGGTCACTGCGATCCCAGCCGCCGGGGGCCAGGAACGAGGCGAACCCGGCGACCGCGATCAGCACCACCACGGGCACCAGCCAGACCAGGTGCAGCTGCCACGGCGCGCCGGGAGCCCTGGGCGGGTAGTCGCGGACCGCGTAGTCCGGCCGCTTGCCGAAGTCGGCCACCACCACGGCCTCGGGCCAGGTTCTGGTGATCGCCCTGGTGGCCGCGTCTTCACTGCGCATGCCCAGACCGTACGGCTCCGCACCCGGCCTCCGGGGCACTCGGCGGCGAGACCAGCCGCTAGTCAGCGGAGTCGCAGACTTTCGTCAGGGGCGGTGTTGTGCTCAGGGGCGGCGGGACAGCGCCTCGCGGGCCATCAGCGTGGCGGCGATGAACACGATCGGCATGGCCAGGATGGAGACGAACGGGATGGCGCACAGCAGGTAGGCGGGCACGCCGAGGCCCAGCACCATGCCGCGGTGCCGGCGCAGGATGTGGTGGCGCTGCTTGAGGGTCAGGCCGCGGCGGGTGAACGGGACCGCGGAGAACTCCAGGGCCAGGATCCAGCCGCCCACGCAGGCCACCAGCACCGGGATCACGGTCTGCCCGACCACCGGGATGAACCCGGCGAACAGCAGCGGCAGGTTGATCAGGATGCTGACCGCGACCAGCACGATCGAGTCCCGGATGCCCAGCCACAGCATCCGGCCCCAGGACGCCTTCTCCGCGTCCGGCACCCCGCCGAGGCCGTCCTCGACGGTTTCGGAGATGTGCTCGTAGAACGGGCTGCCCACGACCAGGGTGATGGCGGTGAAGGCGACCACGCTGACCGCGACCGCGCCCAGCACCACGGCCAGGCCTGCGACGAACCGGGTGGCCTGGCGCAGCCAGTCCGACCAGGTGTCGGCGAACGGGGTCAGCCAGGTGGCCAGGTCACCCACCCAGTAGGCGAGGGTGATCAGGCCGCCGAGCATCAGCAGCGTGGTCAGCACCGCCGGGATGGCGCCCAGGAGCAGCAGTTTCGGGCTGCGGAAGGCGATGCCGACCGCGCGGCCCAGGAAGCCGAGGCCGGTGAGGACGCCGGGTTTGCCAGGGGTGGGGACCTGGGCTGGATGTGACATACCGATCATCGTAGGGGTGTCACATCCAGCCAGGAGGGCGAATCAGGCCTCGTCCGCTTCTTCCTCGGCGTCGGGGTCGTACTCGGTGACCTCGCCGTCCCAGCCGACCTCGACCAGCTCGACGCCGGGGGCCTCGTTGACCACGGCGAAGGGGTCGATGAAGTAGGACAGGGCGTCGGCCGGGTCGGCCTCCAGCGCGGCGATGGCCTCCTCGCGCGCTTCATCCGACACCTCGGTGTCGGCCTTCAGCTGCTCCAGCGCAGCGGCCTTCAGCTCACCCTCATCGGTCAGCTCCACGATCAGCTCGACGTTCAGCCGGATGTACCGCGGCGCGGTCTCGGTGCTCATGGGCAGAAACATAGGCCACGCCCCCGCGCTCGCTCTAGCGGGGCTGCCGGTGACGTCGTCGCAGGTCCGGGGCCTGAACTCCGTCAGGTGAATTCCGGGCCGGCGGGGTTGACGCGGGGGTCAGGACAGGGTTCGGCGAAGGTCACCGAGCAGGACGTCCCGGTCGGTGGGACTCAGCGTGCCGAGGGTGGCGGCCAGGGTCTCCAGGGCCGCTGTCAGGGGGTCCGGCAGCAGGGCCACGCGCAGGGCGGCGAAGGCCGAGGTCTGCTGCCGCGGTCCACCGGGCACGGCCACCGTGCTGGGCACGGCGGGGTCGGTGAGCAGCAACTGTCCAGCCGCCCGCCAGTCGCTGAAGGGCTGCTCACCGCGGTCCACCGCGGCCAGCGCGCCGGTGATCCAGTCCAGGGCGGTCAGGCGGGCGGCGGCGCATGCCTGCCTGGCCAGCGCGGCGGCCAGGGCGCGCTGGGTGGCCGGGTCCGCGGCGGCCAGGGCCTCAGCAAGGTCCCGGTGCTCGCGGATCATCTTGCGGGCGTTGCCCTTGAGCTGCCGGAGCGCGGGGCTGGGCGGTTCGCCGCCCCAGCGGCGGATGTCCTCCTGGCGTTCCCGCAGCGCGGCCCGCACCGACTCCTCCGCGTCACGGCGGGCCGCCTCGGTGGCGAGTTCGGCCGGGGTGGCCGGTGGCGGGAGCTTGCGCGCCTCGGTGTGCCAGTAGGCGGCGGACCGGCTGGTCTGGCTGAGTACCGCGTCCGGGGCGGGCTCGGCCGGCCAGAGCTGGAGCAGGTAGCGGTCCAGCACGCCGTCGGCGGTGACCGCGTCGTTGGCCGCGTCCATGCCCTGGGCGCAGTACCGGATCCGGTAGTCACCCGGCGGGAGATCCAGCTCGTACCAGCGTTCGCCCCACTCGCTGAGCACCGGATCATCGCCGGTCAACCGGCAGGACGCCTCGACGACGTCCGGCCAGTCCGCGGCGGGCGGCGGTTCCCGGTCGTGCAGCTCGATGTCCAGGCCCACCTCGCCGGTGTGCCTGCCGGTGATCAGGAACAACAGCTCGGGGCGGGCCGCGCCGAGCAGCCCGTTCGACTGGCCCCGGAAGCTCGCGCTCAGGTCGCCGTCGAACGGGCTGTCCCGGTTCAGCAGGTACATCTGTCCGTAGTGCACGGACACGGTCTTGCCCAGCAACAGCCTCACGGCAACGGCACCGGCTGGTGCGCGCTGACCGCGGTGCCGAAGATCGGCTGTCCGGCGCCGTTGAAGGACAGCGGTTGCAGCCGGACACTGCGGCCCATCCAGCCGGTGCCCGGGTGCTGCCTGGCGTGGTAGGTGATCCACCAGCGGCCGTTGACCTGGATGAATCCATTGTGGCCTGGCGCGATGGTGCTGTCCTGCCCGGCAAAGACGCAGTCGCCGGACTTGGACCAGGCACTCGGTTCGGTCGGCGAGCCGTTGAGGGTGAGCAGGCCGATGCAGTAGTCGTCGGTCCAGCTCGCGTTGGCCGAGAAGGTCATGAAGAGCTGGTTCTGCGGCCCCATGATCGGCTGCGGGCCTTCGTTGAGCAGCACGTTCGCGTGGTTGGGCCGGGTCTCCCAGCGCTGGGTCGGCGAGGAGATCTTGACCCTGGGCCCGGCCGGGGTCATCGGATCGTGCATCCTGGCCACGTACAGGTGCTGGACCTCGTTGGCGTTGCCGTAGTCCCGGTCCCAGCCGGACCACGCGTAGTAGCCCTGACCGTCCTTTTCGAACCACACGCCGTCAATGGCCCACTGCCCGTCCGGCAGCCGCTGTTCACCCAGATAGTCGTATGGGCCCGAAGGATCGTCGGTACGGCCACGCAGCGCGAACATCCGATGGCTGCGGCCGTTGCCGTTGTCCGAGGCGCCGGTGAAGAAAATCCACCACTGGTTGCGGATCCGCTGCAGTTCCGGCGCCCACACCTCGGTGCAGGCGATGGCCGGGCACTGCGGGTGCCGCCACAGGATGATCGGCGGCGCGTCGCGCAGGCCCTCCACCGAGCCGGACTTGCGGATCACCAGGTCGTTGCCGTTGTACTGGTCGCCCTGCAACAGGTAGTAGACGTTGTTGTGCCGCACCATGGTCGGGTCGGCGCCGCGGTCCAGCAGCGAGTTGTAGAAGACCCCGGAGATCAGCGGCGAGCTGGTCCGGAAGGTCGCGTCGGCCCGGAACAGCGGGCTGTTGTCGTTGTCCGCCAGGTAGACCTGACCGCCTGCGTGCCGCAGGAAGGCGTTGCCGAACTGGAAGGAGCGCAACGACACCGCGTTGGGGTCGGCCAGCCCGGAGACCTGGCAGAACGTGGCGTCCTCACGGAAACCGCGGCTGTCCTGGAAGCCGTCCAGGCGCAGCCTGCCGTTCTGGTGCCGCAGGTAGTGCCGCTTGAAGTTGCGCGACTCCAGGGACACGCAGTTGCCTGCCAGCCCTGGCACGACGGCCCAGGTCGCGTCCGCCCGAGCCCATTCCGGGCTGTGCTGGTAGATGTCGTCCAGCCGGGCCCAGCCGCCGCCGTGGCGCACGTACCCGTTGGGAATGTTGAAGGCCCGCAAGGAGGTGTAGGTCGGGGCCTGACCGCTCTGCGCGGTGGCTATCGGCTCGGCGATCAGCCCGAAGGCGAGCCCGATGATCCCCAGGAACGCGACCAAGCGCGCAGGGCGAGACCACATCGCCGACCCCCTTTGGTCGAGCATGCCGCGTGTCGGACCATGGTAGGTAGCCAAACGGCGGGGTTGAAGCGGCCATCCGGTGCCTATCGCTTGCCGCACAACCCCTTACGCCGACTGCCTGGCGCCACGGTAAGTCATTAACCTCCGATCTCCCTACTCGCCACGACAACTTCTTGATCACGACCCACCGAACGGCGGCGCGGCGGCTGGCCACCGGCAGGGTCGCCTCCGGGGGCGAACCGGCAGAACAAGGCCGGTCCGACTTGGCCCGTTCGGAGTCATTTCATACAGTTTATTCAGTACGCTCGCACTGATACCGGACACTGGTGTATTCGTTCGGTAGTCACAGGGAGGGGTCGTCCGGTGCCCAAGGTCGTCGATCACGAACAGCGACGCCGCGAGCTGGGCCGGGCGCTCTGGCAGGTGATCCGGCAGCAGGGCATCGACGGGGCGTCGGTGCGCAGCGTGGCCCGCGAGGCAGGCTGGTCGCCGAGTTCGGTGCAGTACTACTTCACCACCCAGGCCGAACTGCTCTCCTTCGCGATGCGGATGATCTCCGAGGTGCTGCGCAGGGCGCCCACCAGGAGCACGCTGCCGCCGGACCCCAGGGATGCCGCCCAGGAAGCCCTGGAACGCATGCTGCCCATGGAGTCCGAGCTGCGCGCGGTGGCCGAGGTGTGGGTGGCCTTCCTGTCCCGGACCCTGGTCGACGACGAGGCGCGGCGGATCAACCGCGGCGGACACGAGCACCTGTCCCGGACCTGCCGCCGCCTGCTGGACGAGCTGGCGGCCAACGACATGCTGGCCGAGGGCCTGGACCTCAAGCTGGAGGCGGACCGGCTGCACGTGCTGATGGACGGCATGGTGCTGCACGCGGTGACCGCCCCGGACCTGATGCCGCCGGAGCGGCTGCGCGCGGTGCTGCACCGCCAGCTCACCAGCCTGCTCGCCAAGGACTGAGTCAGTCCACACTCGACAGTCCACAATGGACTTCATTGCCGACTGACCCGCACCTGGGACACGACTGTCTCACAATCGCGCCAAGACCCCTTGCCGGAGCAATCCGGTAAGGGGTCTTGTCAGTTAACGAGCGAGTAGGTACGGTCCGTTCATCTGGCAACAGCCCTTATCAGACGCCCGGAGAAAAGGGGCGAACATGTCGAGTAGTTCCCGTCGTCGTGTACTACTGACCAGCCTGCTCACCGCCGTCCTGACCCTGTCCTCGCTGGTCACAGCACCGGCTCAGGCCGAGACCGCCGGGGTGCCACTGCCCTCGGCCGACCCCTTCTACCGTCCCCCGGCTCCCCTCCCGCCGGTGGCCGCGGGCGATATCCTGCGTTCCCGGCCGATCGTGGCCAAGGCATTGGTGCTGCCGTTCCCGGTGCGGGCCTGGCAGGTGCTGCACCGCTCCACGAACAACCAGGGCGCGGCCAACGCGGTGGTCGCCACCGTGCTGGTGCCGCACACGCCGTGGACCAACGGCCCGCGTCCGCTGGTCGCCTACAACATCGGCACCCACGGCCTGTCCTCGAACTGCGCGCCCTCGTTCTGGTTCCGCGCCGGGATCGAGTACGAGCTGGCGCTGATGACCCTGGCGCTGGTCAAGGGCTGGGCGGTCGTGGTCAGCGACTACGAGGGCTCGGCCACCACCGGCCCGCACACCTACACCGCGGGCCGTCCCACCGGGCACGCCGTGCTGGACGGAGTCCGTGCCGCGCAACGACTTCCCGAGGCCGGGCTTGATCCGTTGGGTCCGGTGGGCATCTGGGGGTACTCCGAGGGTGGCCTGGCCTCCTCCTGGGCGGCCGAGCTGCAGCCGGGGTACGCGCCGGAGCTGAACGTGCGCGGGGTGGCCGCGGGTGGGGTGCCCAGGGACATCGGCAACGTCGGCTACAAGATCGACGGCGGCCCGTTCTTCGGCTTCTTCCTGGCCGCCGCGATCGGGCTGGACACCGCGCATCCGGAGATGCGGCTGGAGAAGGTGCTCAACGCCAAGGGACGCAAGGCCTTCGCCGAGGTGCGCAACCAGTGCCACGCGCAGTGGACGCCGCCGTACGCCTTCCACCGGATCAGCGAGTTCACCGACGTGCCCGACCCGATCCAGCTGCCGGAGTTCCAGCAGGTGCTGGCGCACAACCGGCTCGGCACCGGCACGCCTCGGGTCCCGGCCTATGTCTACCAATCGGTCAACGACGAGTTCATGCCGATCAACGACGCCCGGCAGCTGGTCCGCGGCTGGTGCTCGCGCGGGGTGCCGGTGCAGATGCGGGAAAGCCTGCTGAGCGAGCACATCAGCCTGGCCATCACCGGCGCGCCCGGTGCCGTGCACTGGCTGGCTGACCGGTTCGGCAACCGTCCGGCGCCGAACAACTGCTGAGTGAGGGGAAGGCTGACGTGACGCGGACCTATCCCGCGATCGCCGACCTGGCCGCCTGGGCGGGCGGGGTCTACGGCGACGCGCCCGCACTGCGGTTCCACCGGGACGGCGACTGGCGCGACCTGTCCTACGCCGAACTCGCGGGAGCGGTCCGCGCCACCGCCGACGGCCTCACCGGCATCGGCATCGGGCCGGGCGACCGGGTCGCGCTGCTGGCCGAGACCGGTCCGGAGTGGACGGTGACCGACCTGGCCATCGCCGCGGTCGGCGCGGTGGTGGTGCCGGTCTACCCCACCAACTCCGCACCGGAGTGCGCCTGGGTGCTGGGTGATTCCGGCGCGAAACTGGTCTTCTGCGGCAACGCCGCGCAGGTGGACCGGGTGGCCGGGCTGCGGCCGGAACTCCCGGAGTTGCGGCACATCGTGAGCTTCACCGAGGTGGCGGGGGCGGTCTCGCTGGCGGAACTGCGTGCTCGTGGGGTGCGCGCGGCTCCGCCCGCCCCGGACCTCAACACGATCATCTACACCTCCGGCACCACCGGCCCGCCCAAGGGCTGCCTGCTGACCGAACGGAACTGGCACGCCGCGCTCAACGCGATCGGCCCGCTGGTGCGGATCGCCCCCGGCGACGTGATGTTCCTGTACCTGCCGCAGGCGCACATGTTCGCCCGCATCGTGCAGTTCCTGACCCTGTCCCACGGCGCCACGCTGGGCTTCTACCGCGGTGACATCCGGCAGTTGCTGCCCGACCTGGCCGCGTTGCGCCCGACGATTCTGCCCTCGGTGCCCCGGCTGTTCGAGAAGGTGCACAACACCGTGCAGGCCCTCGGGTTGCCGCCGGAGCAGGTCCCGGAGATGGTGCGCGCCGCGTTCGGCGGCCGGTTGCGGGAGGCGCTGACCGGGGCCGCGCCGATCGCGCCCGCGGTGCTGGAGTTCTTCGCCGGCTGCGGGATCCCGGTGTACGAGGCGTACGGGATGACCGAGTCCACCGCGTTGATCAGCGGCAACCACCCGGAGGCGTGGAAGTTCGGCACCGTGGGCAAACCCTTCCCCGGCATCGAGGTGCGCATCGCCGAGGACGGCGAGGTGCTGGCCCGGGGCGAGAACGTCTTCCCCGGCTACCACAACAACCCGGCCGCCACCGCGGACACCGTGCGCGAGGGCTGGCTGCACACCGGTGATCTGGGCGCCCTGGACGAGGACGGGTTCCTGCGGATCACCGGGCGCAAGAAGGACATCATCATCACCGCAGGCGGCAAGAACCTCACCCCCGCCAACCTGGAGAACGACCTGCGCGGCTGCCGCTGGATCTCCCAGGCGGTCATGCACGGCGACCGCCGCCCCTACCCGGTAGCGCTGATCACCCTGGACCCGGAGGAACTGCCGAACCTGGCCAGGGAGCTGGGAATCAGCGCCGAGCCCGCCGAGCTGGCGGCGCATCCGCGGGTGCGCGCGCTGATCGAGGAGGTGGTGACCGCGGCCAACGAGGCGTACGCGCCACCGGAGCGGATCCGCCGATTCGCCTTGCTGGCGCGGGATTTCAGCGTGGAGACCGGGGAGCTGACGCCGACGCTGAAGCTGCGGCGGGCGGTGGTGGCGACCCGCTACGCGGCCGAGTTGGACGCGCTCTACCCGGAAAGCTGAGCTAGGGCGGCAGCACCGCGGTGGTCACACCCTCGACCACCCGGCCGCGTTCGGCCGCGGGCTGCCGCCACCAGCCCGAACAGCCGTGCACGCACGGATGCCGCAACTGCCGCAACACCATGCCGCCGGGTCCGGGCGCGGGCTGGGTCCACTCGAAGTACCCGGTGCCACGGCACAGGGTGCACGGGGACTCAGTGCTGACCCGGGACGTCTCCAACGCCACCGCACCTCCCGCAGGCCGTGTAGTCCTTGTCGGGGACGGTGCCGGAACCGAAGCAATCAGGACAGAGCTTCATGCGCACGAGCATCCATCATGAATGATCGACATCTGCCCCTATCCGGCAAAATTCACCGCATTTCATCCGGAAGTGCAGACCATACCGCCATCCGAGTGTTTGCCGTTATGGGACAGCGTGTTGGCCGTTGTCGTACGGAGTGTTGGCCGTTCTTGTACGCCGTGTTGGCCGTTGTGGGACGGGTCGTTGGCCGTTGTTGTACGGCCGCAGGCCGGGGGGTTGGGGTTGGGGGGTGAAACCCCACGACGAGGGGTCTCGCGTGTTCTCCGTACGGCCTGGAGCTTGCTGACCGCGCCTCGCCGAGTGGCCCCTGCAACCTGCCGCCGCCTGCCCACGAATCCGCAACGGGGGCCGCTCGGTGAGGTGTGGTTGGCTTGCGGAAGGCCGTGCGGAGAACACGCGAGCCCTCGGAGCCACGCTGGTTCAGGCCCCGGCAGCACAAACCCCGCCCCGCAACCTGCTCATGCCGGTTCTTGATCTGCCCTCCCCCCTCCGGTGGTCTGCCCGGCCGGCGAGGCCATCTTTTTCGCTCTTGATCTTTGCGTTGTTGGCCTCTGTTGCTGAGGTACCCGAACGACAGTCAAGATCAAGATCGTCCTCGCCGGACGGGCAGAAATCAAAGGATGGGGGGGAAAGTCAAAGACAAGAACAAGGGCAAAGAGCAGTGCTCGTACGGTTCCCCCATCCCCGTCAGCCTTCCGATACCAAACCACATCCCGGGCACGCAGACCGTTGCGGTTGGCAGGCTAGGGCGGCGGCAGGTTGCGGTCTGCGCACCCGGGATGTGGTGTGTCCTCTCCAGGCTGACGGGGATGGGGGAACCGCTCAGGTGGGGTTTGAAAAGCCACCCCGGCCGCCTGTTCTCCGGGCTTCGCCCGGTCGTAGTTGCCCAAGGCGTACAAGAACGGCCAACACACCGTCCCATAACGGCCAACACTCCGTACAAGAACGGCCAACACGCGGGAGATTGGGGTGGGTCAGTGTTGGATTTGGGAGGTGGCTATGCGGGCTATTTCCCTGGTGATGTCTTCGATTGGGGTGCTGCCGCCGAGTACTGACCAGTGGTGTACGAGTTCGTTCACCGCGCCCATCAGGGCGATCGCGGTGAGCCGGAAGTCCCGGCGTGGGGCCTCGCCTCGGTCCACCGCGCGCTGGGCCTCGGCCTCCAGGAGGTCGATCCAGCGTTCTCGCCAGCCCGCTCGGTAGCGCTCGACCTCGGGGCTGACCCCGACCACCTCCACGTAGGCGACCCTGGCCAGGCGGGGGTCGTGTGCGGTGGCGTTGAGGTAGGTGTGTACGGCGAGCTGGGTGCGTTCCACCAGGCCCGCCTCGGGCAGGGCGGCGAAGGCGGTGCGTACGGCCTCGATGGCGGCGGTGTTGACCCGGTCGTGCAAGGCCATCAGCAGGGCTTCCCGGCTGCCGAACTCCTCGTAGAAGTTGCGGGTGGAGACCGCGGCCTGGGCGCAGAGGCGTTCGATGCTGGCGGCGGCGTAGCCCTCGGTGCCGAAGAGTTCCAGGCCTGCGGCGAGCATCCGGTCCCGGCGTTGTGCCCGGCGGTCCGCGGCCGAGCGACCCGCGTAGTCCCGTCGTGCCACCGGTCCCGCGCCCATGACCCTCCTCCAGTGCGCCGCTGCCGGGTCACTGTACCGACCAAGCTCGCCCCGCTCACTCCGATGGCGGGCACCGGATCGGAGTGCGCGCGCTGACCATGGAGGTTCGGCCGTCATTGCGAGGAGGGCGCTGACATGCCCGAACAGGACCAATCCGCCGATTTCCGCTACTGCGCCCTGCGCACCCAGTCCGCCCCCGCGGTGCCCGAGGGGCTGAACCTGGAGCGGGCGCGGGCGATACTCCGGACCCGCTCCAAATGGGCCAACGGCACGGTGTTGCACTACTACTTCTTCGACCGGGACACCGACGGCGAGCAGGTGCGCTTCTCCGACGGCAGCACCCGGTTCGTCTCCTGGGTCGGCGCCGAGCCGCAGCGGGAGGTGGTGCGGCGGGCGTTCCGGTCCTGGCAGGAGCTGGGCATCGGGCTGCGGTTCGAGGAGGTGCCGGACCGGGCCCAGTCCGAGCTGCGGATCGGGTTCATGGACGGTGACGGGTCCTGGTCGTATGTGGGCCGGGACGTGGTGCTGCACGCCGGGGTGAACGACCGGACGATGAACTTCGGCTGGGACCTGACCGAGGACGCCTACGGCATGACCACGGCCCTGCACGAGATCGGCCACACCCTGGGCATGCCGCACGAGCACCAGAACCCGTTCGCCGGCATCGAGTGGGACGAGGCCAAGGTCTACGCCTCGCTGTCCGGCCCGCCGAACTTCTGGGACCGGCAGACCATCTTCCACAACATCCTGCGCAAACTCGCCAACGACGAGGTCACCGGCTCGTCCTGGGACCCGGACTCGATCATGCACTACGGCTTCGGTCCCGGCCTGATCCGCCAGCCGGCCAGGTACGCGAGCGGCCTGCGTCCGCCGGGGGTCCTCTCGCCGGTGGACAAGGAGTTCGTGCGCAAGTGGTACCCGGCCCCGACCGGCGCGCCGACCGCGCTGGAGCACCTCAAGACGGTGCAGCTGGAGCTGGCGGCCGGTCAGCAGGCCGATTTCAGCATCACCCCGGCCGCCACCGGCAAGTACCAGATCGGCACCTTCGGCGGCTGCGACGCGGTGCTGGTGCTCTTCGAGGAGATCGACGGCCAGCCGGTCTACCTGGCAGGCGATGACGACAGCGGCACCGACCTGAACGCGCTGATCGAGGCCAGGCTGGTGCAGGGCAGGCGCTACCTGGTGCGACTGCGGCTGTACTACTCGTGGAGCTTCGGCGGGGTCGGACTGATGTACTGGTGAGGCCGGTGGGGCGGGTCCGCCCGCCCCACCGCGCGCCCAGCGTCGTCCGGGAGGGGAAGGCACGTGGCGGAACTCGGTCCTGAGGTGCGGGAGTGGCTGGCCAGGCCGCTGTTCTGGCACCTGGCCACGCTCAACGCGGATGGATCGCCGCAGGTCACGCCGATGTGGGCGGAGGCGGACGGGGACCGGGTGCTGATCAACACCGCGCTGGGCCGGGTCAAGGAGGACAACCTGCGGCGCGATCCCCGGGTGTCGTTGTCGGCGACCTCGCCGGACAACCCCTATGACCGGGTGGAGATCCGCGGCCGGGTGGTGGAGTTCGTGACCGGGACGGTCGCCGAGGACGGGATGGACCGGCTGGCCCGCAAGTACGTCGGCACCCCGACCTACGAGTGGCGGATCCCGGGTGAGCGGCGGTTGGTGCTGGTCATCGAGCCGCTGCGGGTGCGCCGGGTGGTCGGGGTGGAGCCGTTCCGGCCGGGCGCGCTGGAACGCCCCTGAGCCCTGGGTGGCGACCCGAACGGCGCAACACCTTCGGATGACAGCGACTGCCAGGGATTGAGCCGTCCGGCCTCATCCGCCGCCTGAGGTGTGACAAGACCGGACGAAGTTCTTGACATCGATGTCAGTGCCGGGCTTCGCTTTCGTCCGGGTTGTGCCGGGTCGAGTCCAGCACAGCCGTCTGCACCCCCCGACATCCCAGGCGGAGGACTCGAAGCGTGAGGAACAGAGTGCGCGCAGCACGATCACCGATGATGCTGGTCTGCGCGAGCATCGTGGCGCTGAGCCTGGCCGGGTCCCCGGTCGCGCTGGCGGCGCCACCGGAGACAGACCAGGGGCAGCCAGTGGAAGGCACCTCGTTCGCCACCTCCTTCGAGGCAGGCGAGCCACAGCCGACGTGGACCGACACGCCCGAGACCGGGCCGGACGGCAGACCGAAGGCGTCCGGGGTGACCGGCGCGGACTCGGTGAGCATCCCGGGCAGCGTCAACGACAAGATCACCGCCACCGCGGCCAGCGCGGAGAACACCGGCGGCGGTGAGGTCAGGGACAACCTCTTCGACGGCAGCCTGGCCTCCAAATGGCTGGCCTTCGAGCGCACCGGCTGGGTCTCGCTGACCCTGTCCGAGGCGGTCGCGGTGCAGAAGTACGCGATCTCCTCGGCCAATGACGCGCCCGAACGGGACCCGAAGGACTGGACCCTCAAGGGCTCCAACGACGGCGCCAACTGGACCACTGTGGACAGTCGGACCGGCGAGAGCTTCGCCAAGCGGCAGGAGACCAAGACCTTCACCCTGACCAACACGGTCGCCTACCGGCACTACCGCCTCGACATCACGCTGAACAACGGCGCCTCGCTGATCCAGCTGGCCGAGCTGCAGCTGGCCGGGCCGAGCAACGGCGAGTTCCCGCCGTACATGCGCACCGTCGCGGGCAAGGGCCCGGCAGGCGGGTACAACGTGCGCAACAACAGCGGGTTCACCGGCTCGCGCGCCTTCCGCTACCTGGGCACGCACGAGGCCAAGGGCCGCGGCTACTCCTACAACAAGGTCTTCGACGTCGACATCCAGGTCGGCCGGGACACCGAGTTGTCGTACCTGATCTTCCCGGAGTTCGTCTCCGGGGACATGAACTACCCCAGCACGCACGCCGCGCTGGACCTGGCCTTCTCCGACGGCACCTACCTCAGTGACCTCAAGGCCACCGACCAGCACGGGTTCGAGCTGTCGCCGCGCGGTCAGGGCGCCTCCAAGGTGCTCTACACCAACCAGTGGAACCTGCAGCAGTCGGTGATCGGCAAGGTCGCCGCCGGCAAGACCATCAAGCGGATCCTGGTCGCCTACGACAACCCGACCGGCCCGGCCAGCTTCTCCGGCTGGGTGGACGACATCCGGGTGGGCACCGCGCCGAAGATCAACGCGAAGCGGCCGTCCGAGCACGTGATCACCACCCGCGGCACCAACTCCAGCTCCGGTTTCTCCCGGGGCAACAACTTCCCGGCGACCGCGGTGCCGCACGGCTTCAACTTCTGGGCCCCGATGACCAACGCGGGCACCACGAGCTGGCTGTACGAGTACGCCAAGAGCAACAACGCGCAGAACCTGCCCACCTTGCAGGCATTCACCGCCAGCCACCAGCCCAGCCCGTGGATGGGTGACCGGCAGACCTTCCAGGTGATGCCCTCGGCCGAGGGCACGCCGAAGCTGGACCGCGCCGCCCGCGCCCTGCCGTTCAAGCACGTCAACGAGACGGCGCAGGCGCACTACTACGGCGTGACCTTCGAGAACGGGATGAAGACCGAGATCGCGCCGACGGATCACGCGGCGTTGTTCCGGTTCACCTTCACCGGGGACACCTCCAGCCTGCTGTTCGACAACGTCAACAACAACGGCGGGCTGACCCTGGACCCGGCCACCGGCACCGTCTCCGGCTTCTCCGACATCAAGAGCGGCCTGTCCACCGGCGCCACCCGGCTGTTCGTGCACGCCAGCTTCGACCGTCCCGCGGTCGACGGCGGCAAGCTGACCGGGGCAGGCCGGGACAACGTCACCGGGTTCCTGCGCTTCGACACCCCGGCCGACAACCGCACCGTCACCATGCGGATCGCCACCTCGCTGCTGAGCGTGGAGCAGGCCAAGAAGAACCTGGCCCTTGAAGTGTCCACTTCGGACACCTTCGACTCGGTCAAGGAGCGCGCGCAGACCGAGTGGGACAAGCAGCTGCGCGTCATCGAGGTCGAGGGCGCCACCCAGGACCAGCTGCACACGCTCTACTCCAACCTGTACCGCCTGTTCCTCTACCCGAACTCCGGGCACGAGAACGTGGGCAGCAAGGACAAGCCGGTCATCAGGCACGCCAGCCCGGTGGCCGCGCCGACCGGTCCGGACACCCCGGTGAGCACCGGCGCGAAGATCGTCGACGGCAAGATCTACGTCAACAACGGGTTCTGGGACACCTACCGGACCACCTGGCCCGCCTACTCGCTGTTCACGCCGAAGAAGGCGGGCGAGATGGCCGAGGGCTTCGTGCAGCAGTACAAGGAGGGCGGCTGGGTCTCCCGCTGGTCCTCCCCCGGCTACGCGAACCTGATGGTGGGCACCAGCTCGGACGTGGCCTTCGCCGATGCCTACCGCAAGGGCGTGACCAACTTCGACGTGCGCGCCGCCTACGACGCCGCGGTGAAGAACGCCACCGTGGCCCCGCCGAACCCCGGCGTGGGCCGCAAGGGCCTGGACACCTCGGTGTTCCTGGGCTACACCTCCACCAACACCGGTGAGGGCATGTCCTGGGCCCTGGACGGCTACATCAACGACTACGGCATCGCCGTGCTGGCCAAGACCCTGTATGAGGAGGCCAAGCCGAATGACCCGCGCCGCAAGGAGTTCAAGGAGAACCACGAGTACTTCCTGAACCGGGCGCAGAACTACGTCAACATGTTCGACTCCAGGGTCGGCTTCTTCCAGGGCCGCAAGCCCGACGGCAGCTGGCGGGTCGAGCCGGACAAGTACGAGCCGCGCGAGTGGGGCCACGACTACACCGAGACCAACGCCTGGAACATGGCCTTCCACGCCCCGCAGGACGGTCAGGGCCTGGCCAACCTCTACGGCGGCCGGGACAAGCTGGCGGCCAAGCTGGACAAGTTCTTCAGCACCCCGGAGACCGCGGAGTTCCCCGGCTCCTACGGCGGGACCATCCACGAGATGATCGAGGCCCGCGATGTGCGGATGGGCCAGTACGGGCACAGCAACCAGCCCTCGCACCACATCACCTACATGTACGACTACGTGGGCCAGCCGTGGAAGACCCAGGAGAAGGTGCGCGAGGTGCTGTCCCGGCAGTACACCGGGTCCACCATCGGCCAGGGCTACGGCGGTGACGAGGACAACGGCGAGCTGTCCGCCTGGTGGCTGTTCAGCGCGCTCGGCTTCTACCCGCTGCAGATGGGCAATCCCAGCTACGCCATTGGTTCCCCGCTGTTCACCAAGGCCACCGTGCACCTGGAGAACGGCAAGGACCTGGTGATCAAGGCGCCGAAGAACAGCCTGCGCAACGTCTACGTGCAGGGCCTGAAGGTCAACGGCCGCAACTACGGCAAGACCGACCTGCCGCACGACCTGATCGCCAAGGGCGGCACCCTCGAGTTCGACCTGGGCGACAAGCCCTCGAAGTGGGGCACCGACAAGGACGCCGCGCCGAAGTCGATCACCGAGGGCAGCGCGGTCCCCACGCCGTTGCGCGACGCCGAGGGCACCCGCACCGCCTCGACCGGCCTGGACGCGTTGGTGGACAACACCTCCGCGACCGAGACCGCGTTCAACGGCAGCGGCTGGGTGCAGTTCCAGCCCAAGGTGCAGACCGACCCGGTCACCTTCTACACCCTCACCTCCGGCAAGGCCGCGGCCGATGCCACGGGCTGGGTGCTGAAGGGCTCCTACGACGGCACGACCTGGGCCACGGTCGACGAACGCAAGAACGAGAAGTTCGTATGGCGCCAGCACACCAGGGCGTTCAAGGTGGCCAAGCCGGGCCGCTACAGCCACTACCGGCTGGAACTGACCGGCACCGGCGGTTTCTCCGTCGCCGAGGTCGAGTTCCTCAGCAAGCCGGCGGCCAAGCCGGCCAAGGAGATCACCGGCAAGCACGAGGGCCCGCTCACGGTCACCGAGGGCACCACGGTCCTGCGCGACGCCGAGATCACCGGCCCGGTCACCGTCGCCCCCGGCGCCGCCCTGCACGCCTACGGCAGCCGGATCAGTGGTCCGCTCAGCGCGGTCGGCGCCACCAGCGTGATCCTGTTCAACAGCAACGTATCGGGTCCGATCAGCATCACCGGCACCACCGGCGAGCTGAGCATCGAATCCACCCGGATCGAAGGCCCGGTGACCCTGGTGGGCAACACCGCGACAGAGGCCCCCGTGGTCTCCGCCAGCGGCATCCAGGGCCCGGTCACCTGTGCGGGCAACACCACCGCACCGGTCGACAACGGCTTCGACAACACCGGCACCGGCCCCCGAACCGGCCAGTGCCAGGACCTGTAGTCCGCTAGCCAACTGAACAACCGAAAGGCCCTCCCCGCAACGGGAGGGCCTTTCGCTGTCCCAAAAACGCAGCCCCCAGCCCTCAGTCCTCCATCGCCTGATAGGCCGTAGTCCAGAAGTCCTTGATCAGCAACCGGGACACCGGCGAGTCCAACGCCACCTGGGTCAGCAACACCCCACTGAACCCGGCCCCCGGATCAGCCTGCGCCGAAGTCCCCAGCCCCCCATCCCAGCCGAACTGCCCCACCTGCGCGAACCCCCGCCGCACAGTCCGCACCCCCATCCCGAACCCAAACCCGCCGTGATCCCCGAAGAACTCGTTCAACTCGTCCTTCTCCACCTTCTGCGCGGGCGTGAGCTGGTCGGAGGTCATCAACGCCACCGAGCCCCCCGACAGCACCCGTTCCCCCCGATACTTCCCACCCTGCAACAACATCCGCTGAAACGCGAAGTAGTCCGACGCGGTCGAGACCAGCCCGTCCCCACCGGTCTCGAACCTGGGCGGCTTGCTGTACTTGCCCCCCACCGCCGGATCCCACACCACCAGCTCCCCCGTCGCCGGATCATGCGCGTAACTGGTGGGCAACCGCCCGATCTTGTCCTCAGGAACGAAAAACCCGGTATCCACCATCCCCAACGGCGCGAAAATCCGCTCCCGCAGGAACTCCCCCAGCGAAACCCCGGTCACCCGCGCCACCAGCAACCCCAACACATCCGACCCGACGTGATAAAGCCACTTCTCCCCCGGCTGAGCCATCAACGGCAACGACCCCAGTCGCGCGATCCACACATCCGGCTCAAACCCGGAAGGCGGCACCAGCAAACCCAATTCCAGCATCGCCCGCCGGATTGGCGTGTCAGCCCCGGTCAGGTCAACCCCGAACCCCCAGGTGAAGGTCAGCAGATCCCGCACGGTGATGGCCCGCCGAGCCGGCACCGTGTCCGTCACCTCGGCATCCGGCCGCACCAGCACCCGCCGATCCGCCAGTTCCGGCAACCATTCCTCAATCGAGTCATCCAGCCGCAACCGGCAATCCTCGACCAGCGCCAGCACCCCCGCGGCGATGATCGGCTTGGTAGCGGAGGCAAGCCGGAAAATCGAGTCCTCCGCCATTGCCGCCCCACCCCCGACATGCATATCCCCCAGCACCTCGACGTGCGCCGAATCCCCATTCCCCAGCAACGCGACCAGCCCCGGCACCTCTCCGGAATCCACCCGCTTCGCCAGCTGCTCCCGAACCCGCCGCAGCCCCGACCTGTTCATCGTCACTCCCCAGTCGCGCACATCGTTCCCGTCTTGCGCACACTGTACGCACGATGGGGCGAGGCTCGCAAGCGGAAGGACGAAGCCCAGCGAACAGACAGCCGGACCGGCTTCTCGAACATCCCCGAGCGGTTCCCCTTCCTTTGATTCCCGCCCGTCCGCCAAAGCCGCCCGCAGCTCTTGATCTTGTGGCTGCGCAACGCAACCCGCCACGACAAGCCCCGGCAAAGAAACCGTTGACCTAGTGGTCTAAACCACCTAGCGTGTGACGCACGCCGCCAGCGTGCCCCCTGTACCTCGTCCCCTGCGGAGTTACAGATGACCAGTACACGTCGGCGCACCATGGCCGGAACCCTCGTGGCCGCGTTCGCTACCGCCGCGGCCCTCATCGCCTCCATGGCCCCAGCCTCCATCGCGGCCCCAGCGGCCGCTCCGGCTGCCGCGGAGCCACTGGCCGCGGCCGCGCCCAACAAGGTGATCGGCTACTTCGCCCAGTGGGGCACCTACGCCCGGAACTACCACGTGAAGAACATCGTCACGAGTGGTTCCGCGTCGAAGCTGACCCACATCAACTACGCCTTCGGCAACGTCACCAACGGCCAGTGCGCCATCGGTGACGCCTACGCCGACTACGACCGCGCCTACACCGCCGACCTCAGCGTCGACGGCAAGGCCGACACCTGGGATCCGGGTGTGCTCCGGGGCAGCTTCGGTCAGCTGCGCAAGCTGAAGAAGCAGTTCCCGCACATCAAGGTGCTGTGGTCCTTCGGTGGCTGGACCTGGTCCGGCGGTTTCGGCGAGGCTTCCAAGCGCGCCGCGGCCTTCGCCGAGTCCTGCTACAAGCTGGTCGAGGACCCGCGCTGGGCGGATGTCTTCGACGGGATCGACATCGACTGGGAGTACCCGAACGCCTGCGGGCTTTCCTGTGACACCAGTGGTTTCGGCTCGTTCAAGACGCTGATCGAGGCGCTGCGCAAGCGGTTCGGCAACAACAACCTGGTCACCGCCGCGATCACCGCGGACGGCTCCAACGGCGGCAAGATCGACGCCGCGGACTACGCCGGCGCCGCGCAGTACCTGGACTGGTACCTGCCGATGACCTATGACTACTTCGGCGCGTTCAACGCCCAGGGCCCGACCGCCCCGCACTCGCCGCTGACCTCCTACACCGGCATCCCGCAGCAGGGCTTCAACTCCGACGCGGCGATCCAGAAGCTCAAGAGCAAGGGCATCCCGGCCAGCAAACTGTTGCTGGGCATCGGTTTCTACGGTCGCGGCTGGACCGGCGTGACCAAGAAGGAACCGGGCGGCACCGCCACCGGCGCCGCGCCGGGCACCTACGAGGCTGGCATCGAGGACTACAAGGTGCTCAAGACCAAGTGCCCCAGCAACGGCACCGTCGCCGGCACCGCGTACGCGCACTGCGGCAACCAGTGGTGGAGCTACGACACTCCCGCCACCATCCGCGGCAAGGGTTCCTACGCCAAGACCCAGAACCTGGGCGGCGCGTTCTTCTGGGAACTCTCCGGTGACACCAGCAACGGCGAGCTGATCACCGCCGTCAAGGGTGGCATCAGCTAGTTCCCTTGCCCCACAAGGCAACCGGGGTGGTCCCACCACTGGGACCACCCCGGTCTCCATTACTCCGACACGGTCAGCGTCTCGTAGTACTCCTTCTGCGCCGGGTAGTAGTCGTCGAAACTCGGCAGCGCCTGGCCCTCCCTGGACGCGACCAGCATGTCCAGGTAGTACTCCCACCCAGGCCCGATGTCCCCGGCACCCTCCCGACTCTCTCGGTGGTGCACCAGCTTCAGTTCACTCACACCGTCCACTTCGGACACCTCGACGGTCAGCAGCCAGACGCCGACCTCGTCCACGGTGCTCAGCTTCAGCAGCCGGGGCGGGACGCAGTCGTCGATGCGGATGTCCATCCACCCCTGGCCTTCCTCGAAGACCATCTGCACCTTGATGGTGCGGCCCGGACCGGATTCCCCGGTCCACGGCCCGAACCAGCGCGCGGTGCGCTCGGACTCGGTCAGGCTGGCCCAGACATCCTCGGCCGGAGCGCGAAAGGTGCGGGTCAGCACCAGGTCCACCCCGGCGTCGGTGCCGAACAACCGGCCGGTTGGCAACGGTGTCATGCCGTGTTCTCCTTGTCGTCCAACGCCGAAGGCAGCGCGCGGCGCTCCCGGCGGGTGCGGTAGACCTCGGTTTCCAGGGCGTCGAGCCGGTGTTCCCACCCGGTCGGCCGCTCGAACTGGGCCAGCCAGGCGGCCAGCTCCCGGAAGCGTTGCGGATCAAGTGCGTACAGCCGCTGCCTGCCGACCAGCTCGTCCTGAACCAGCCCGCTCTCCCGCAACACCCGCAGGTGCCTGCTCACCGCCGGCCTGCTGATCTCGAACCGCCCGGCGATCTCACCCGCGGCCAACCGGCCGTCCCGGAGCAGCACCAGGATCTCCCTGCGCACCGGATCGGCGATCGCCGCCGCCACCTCATCCACCGCGGAAGCGTAACCCACTGGTTACGCGTTGGCCAGTCAGAGCACCTTCAGCTCGATGATCCGCCAGTTCGGGCCGTCCCGCCGCGCGGTGACCTCCAGCTGCGCCGCGCCGGAGTTCTGCACGTTGTCCCCGGTCCGCAGCATCTGCTGGTCGACGAAGACCAGCACGGTGGCGGTGTCGCCCTGGATCTCCCGCACTCCGGCCGCCCGGATGGTGGTGGTGAGCACGAGTTTCTGCGCCGGTGCGACCTTGCGGACCTCGGCGAACAGCTCGCGGTACTGCTCGATGGCCCGGCCGTCGAGCACCCGGGCGGCGGCCTGTTCGGTGCGCCCGGTGTCCGAATGGTCGTAGCTGAAGGTGTCCCGCACGGCATCGGTGACCTGCCGCAGCACCAGGTCCGTCGCCGCGTTGTCGACCAGCGCGACATTGGTCCCCGGCCGCAACGCCTGGGTCGCCACCCCAGCCCAGACCGCGAACCCCGCGGCGAGCACCAGCACCACCCCCAACACCGCCACCAGCGGAAACGCCCGCTTCACCACCGGCTCCGGGTCAACGGATCGAACCGTCCCGGCGCGATCCACTTCGGGCGGCTCCAGCACCGCAGCCGCCACCTCAGTCGGGACGACGTCCACCACTACCGGCGATACTGCCTCAACGATCGTGGTCGCTGACTCGATGACCTCCGGTTCCACGGCCGTCGCCCCCACCGGCCGCGGATGCCGCCCGGCCACCACCCGCACCCGCCGCACCGGCTTCTTCACCCCACGCCCGCGGGTCACGGCCCACCCACCCCCATCGTCTGCAACCGCCCCACCCGCCACCCCGCCGCCGTCCGGGTCAGCTCCGCCGACAACCGGCTGCGCTGGGTGCTCGGCTGCGCCCCGTCCCTGGCCACCGTCACCTCCACCGCCGCGATCAGCGTCGCCGCCCCCGCGTGACCGTCCACAGTGGTCAGTGCGGCCGACAGCAACCTCGCCGTGGTGGCGGTCCGCGCCGCCTTGATGTCCCTGGCGTGCTGTTCCCGGTTCTGCGCCAGCTCGTCCAGCAACGTCCCGGTGGCCACCTCCCGCCACCGCGCCAGCCCCGCCTCCACCTCCCGGTGGTCCAGGGTGTTCAGCTCCACCACGGCCCGCTGCCCCGCGGCCAGCGCGGCATCCCGCTCCACACCCTGCCGCAGATCCGGATCCCCACTCGCCAGCCACCACCCCCAGCCAAACCATCCGGCCGCGACCAGCGCCACCGCGACGAGTCCATAAAGGACTGTCTTCATCGACCCTCCAACCCCAGCAACTGCCCCAAAGTCCGCGGCCCCGGCTGCGGCCCGAGCAATCCCAGCGGCCCCGGCAACCGCGGATCAGCCTGCTGCTGCTTGGCCGGTGGCGACGCGGTGGGCCGCCCGCCGAACGGCGCGTTCTGCGAGCCACGCACCCCGGTCGGACTGTTCGGCGGCTCCGCGCAGTACGCCTTGTTGTTCAACGGCGCGTCCGTCGTCTCCTTGCCCGCCCGCTGCTTCGTGCCCTCATAACCCTTGGTGCAACTGAACGGGTCGAAGAAGTTCAGCACCAGCCCCAAATGCCCGGTCCCATCCCCGGACGCGGTCGGCGAGGTCGCGGTGATGATCGGAAACGCCACCAGCAACTGCTCCAGTCCAGCCGTCCGCGCACTGGTGATCCGGCTGGTGGTCAACAGGTTCGCCAGCAGCACCGACAACCCGGTCCCGGACCGCCGCAGCAGATCATCGGTCCGCGCCGCGACCTCCGGCACCTCTTTGGCCAGCACGCGCAGGTCCGGATCCGACCGCCGCAGCTGTTCGGCCAGCTCGCGCAGACTCCGGCTGTAGTCCACGATCTGCCGGCTCTGCTCCTCCTGCGTGCCCAGCACCGTCCTGGCGTTGGCCAGCAGCTCCTTGGTCTGGGGCAGGTGCTGGATCGCGGTCCGGGTCAGGCTGTCCGCACTGTCCAGCAACCGCTGCAGGTCCGGACCGGCATCCGCGAAAGCCGTGTTCAACTCGCCGACCACGGTCCGCAGCGAGTCCACCGGCACGCTCTTGACCAGGCGGTGCGCATCGGCCAGCACCGAGGACACCTCGGCCGGGATGGTCGTGCGCTGCTGCTCGATCACCGACCCCTCGGCCAGATAGGGCCCGCCGGTGTGCTTGGGCCGCAGGTCCACGTACTGCTCCCCCACCGCGGACCGGGTCGCCACCACCGCCTCGGTGTCCGCCGGGATCCGCGGCGCGGAGTGCTCGATGTCCAGCTCCACCTCAAGCCCGCGCTCGGTCAGGTGCAACTGCCCAACCCGCCCCACCGCGACACCGCGATAGGTGACCTCGGCATTGGTGAAGATCCCGCCGGAATCGGCCAGCTGCAACGTGACCAGGTACCCGCGCGTGCCGAACAGCCGGTCCAGCCCCGCGTACCGGGCGCCCACATAGCTGAGTCCGATCGCCGCGATGGCCAGGAACAGTCCAATTCGGATGATCACGCCCCGGCTCATCGCCGACCACCCAGGATCGTGTGCAGCAACCCGCCGAGCCCACCCAGCAGACCGGGCTGCTCGGGCGGTTTGGGCGTCCCCGAAGGCGCACCGGGCAGCAGCGGCTCAGCCGGGGGCTTTCGTGGATCGGGTGGCTGGATGATGGGCTGGTTGGAGCGGGTGAGGTTGTCCAGGATCGAACTCAGATCCAGGTCCAGCTTCACATCCGCGTTGACGTAGTCGCCGCGGAGGGTTTGCAGGGTCTGGTCGGTGAACGGGAAGCTGACCAGGATCTCCAGCGACTTGGGCAGGTTCTCGCCGGCCTCGGCGATCTTGCGCAGCACGGGTTCGAGCAGTTTCAGGTCGGCGACCAGGTTGGTCGAGCTGCGGCGCACGGTGTCGGTGGCGGTGACCGCGAGTTTGTCCAGTGCCCGCAACATCTCCACCAGCTGGTCCCGCTGGGTGTTGAGCACCGCGAGCCCCGGCGCCAGGTGGTCCAGCGCGGTGGTCAGGTTGTGCCGCTGCGCGACCAGCGTCGTCGACAACCGGCTGATCGAGTCGATGGCCCTGGTGATCCCCACCCGCTGCCCGTCAAGGTCGGCCACCACCTTGTCCACAGTGGACAGCAACCCGCGCAGCCTGGCCTCATTCCCGGCCAGTGCCGCGTCCAGCTCAGTCGTGATCGTCCGCAGCTGCCCGACCCCGCCACCGTTGAGCAGCAGGGACAGCGCCCCCAGCACCTCCTCGATCTCGGTGCTGCGGTTGGTCCGATCCACCGGGATCACCGCACCCTCGGCAAGCTGCCCCACGGGTTCCTTGGGCGCGGCCAGCTCAACGAACTTCTCCCCCAGCAAACTCGACTGCCGCAGCCGTGCCAGCGCGTTGCCCGGCAACCGCACCGCCCCGTTGACCGCGAGCCGCACCTCCGCGGTCGCGTAGTCCGCACCGAGCCTGATCTCCTCCACCCGCCCCACCGCGACATCGTTCACCTTGACCCCGGCCTGCGGCACCAGATCCAGCACGTCCGCGAACCGCACAGTGATCCGGTACGGCACGTCACCCAGATCCGCCCCACCAGGCAACGGCACCCCATACACCCCAGTACACCCACCCAACAACATCACCACCCCCAACACCCCCCACCCCGAGTGTTGGCCGTTCTCGTACCGTGTGTTGGCCGAAGTGGGACGGTGTGTTGGCCGTTCTCGTACGGTGTGTTGGCTGTTCTCGGACGGCGCTGTCCGGCGGCCTGTCCGCAACGGCCAACGTGGCGTACGACAACGGCCAACACTGCGTACGACAACGGCCAACACTCTGGTGGGGGGCATTAGCGACCGCCTAGGAGCGGGAGCTTGGGGAGGTGGCCTTGTTGCAGGCTGGCGAGGATTTCGGCTGGGCTGGGGAGCTTGAGGACGCCGTCCAGTAGGGGGGCGAGTTGGGCGCAGGCGTCGCCTAGCAGTTTGGGGAGTTGTTTTGGGGTTCCGGCCTGGATGACCCGGCACAGCAGGAGCACCGGCGGGTAGGTCAGCTCGTTGATCGCGCCGCGTACGGCGAAGGTGCCGGAGGCGGCGTCGTAGCTGTTGAGGTAGTTGGTGGCGGCCAGCGGGGCCACGTCGAGGACCTCGGCCAGTGCGGCCCGCTGGTCGACCAGGACCTTGGTGACGCTGGCCAGTTTGTCCACTGTGGACTTGAGCCGGTCCTGGTTGGCGGTGATGAACTCCTTGACGTCGATCATCGCCCCGGCCAGTCCCTGCAAGGCCGCGCCGAGGGTTTCCCGTTCCGCGGCGAGGTGGCCGCTGACCGAGGCGAGCCGGTTGTTGAAGGCGCGCAGCTGGCCGTCCGAGGCGACCAGGGCGGCGGTGAACTGGCGCAGGCCGTCGACGGTGGCGAAGAGGTCCTTGCGGGATCGGTTGAGGGTCTCCGCGGCGGCGGCCAGGTCCTTGACGGTGGCGTTGAGCGCGGCGCCGTTGCCCTTGAGGTTGGCCGCCGCGGTGTCCAGCAGGCCGGAGAGGGCGCCGTTCTTGTTCGCCCCGTCCGGTCCCAGTGCCCGGCTCAGCTCGCCGACGTCGCCGAGCAGTTCGTCCAGTTCGACCGGGATCATGGTGCGGGTCAACGGGATCTCCGCGCCACCGGCCATTTCCGGGCCGGTCTCGTAGGCGGGGGTGAGTTGCAGGTACCGGTCACTGACCAGGCTGGGCGCGATCACCACGGCCTTGGCCTCGGCCGGGATCCGGATGCCGCGGTCCACCTCGAACCGCACCCGGACCCGCTCGCCCTCGGGGGTCACCTCACGCACCCGCCCGACCGGCACGCCGAGCACCCGCACCTCCGAGCCCGGGTACAGCCCGACGGTGCGGGCGAAGAACGCGGTGATCGACGGGCCGCCGGAACCGCCCTGCCACCACACCAGCGAGGCGCTCAGCAGTAGCGCGATCACGCAGGCCAGGGCAAGCATGTTGGTGAGGCTGCGGCCGGTGGTGCTGCGGTGGGTCATCGGCCACCTCCGGTGAGCGGTGGGGTGCAGATGTTCTCGTTGATCTCGAACACGCCGACCTTGGCGTACGGCGGGACCAGGCCGCAGAAGTAGCCGTCGAACCAGCGCCCGTTGCCGATGGTGTTGTTGAACAGCCGCACGTACGGGGCCAGGTCGCGCAGTCCGGCGCTGAGCTGGTCCTGGTTGTGTTGCAGGATCCCGGTGACCTTGTCCAGTTCCTTGAGCGCGGGTCCGAGCTGGGCCCGGTTGTCCGCGACCAGGCCCTTGAGCTGTGCCGCGAGATCCTTGGTGCCACGCAGCAGCGCGCTGATCGCGGCCTTGCGCCGGTCCAGTTCGCCGAGCAGCTGACTGGCATCCGCGATGAGTCGGCGGACCTGGTCGTCGCGGCCGGCGAGGGTGCCGCTGAGCTGGGCGGTGTTGGCCAGCAACGCGGCTAGCTGGTCATCGCGGCTGGCGATGGTGCGAGACAACGCGGACAGCCCGTCCAGGGCGGATTTGGTCTTGTCCGGGGTGTTGCGGAAGGTGTCGGTGAGTACCTGGAAGCTGTCCGCCAGCTGCCGGGTGTCTACTTTGGACACGGTGTCGCCGAGCTGGTTGACCGCGTCGGTGACGTCGAAGGGGGTGGTGGTGCGGGCCAGCGGGATGGGTTCGGCCGGGCGTTGCGGCTGGGCGCCGTCGGGGATCAGGGACAGGTACTTGTCGCCGAGCAGGGTCTTGATCTCGATGGCGGCGGTGGTGCGGTCGCCGAGCCGGGTGTCGGACAGCCGGAAGCCGACCAGGACCTTGTTGCCCGCCAGGCTGATCGTGGTCACCCGGCCCACCTTGACCCCGGCCACCCTGACCTCGTCGCCGGTGCGCAGGCCACCGGCCTCGGCGAATTCGGCGCTGTAGGTGGTGCCGCCGCCGATGATCGGCAGGTCCTCGGCGTTGAACGCGGCCAGGGTGCCCAGCAGCAGGCCGACCACGGTGATCGCGCCGATCCTGGTCTGCGTGCTCGCGCCGACCCGCCTCATTGGCTGCACCGTTCCGGCATCGGGGTGCCCACCAGGGGCAGCAGTGGCAGGTCGACGGTGAGGCCGAGAGCGCCGACGCCGACCTTGCCGGAGATGCGGCAGGCGAAGAAGTTGAACCAGCCGCCGTAGCTGGCCACCCTGGCGATGGAGCGGACCTTGGTCGGGAAGCGGTCCAGGAAGTTCTCGAGGAGGTCGCTGCGGTTGCCGAGCTGTCCGGCGATCTGGCCGAGGGCGCCGATATCGGCCTTGAGCGCGGGGCGGGCGGCGTCCAGCAGTCCGGCGGTGACCTGGGTCAGTTCGCCGAGGGCGGCGATGGCCTGGCCGATGGGCTGGCGTTGTGCGGCCAGGCCGCTGGCCAGGCGTTGCAGCTGGTCGAGCAGGCCGGTGAGTTCGCCGGTGCGGCCGTTGACGGTGTCCAGGACGGTGTTGAGGTTGCCGACGACCTCGCCGATCACCTTGTCCTTGGCCGCGATGGCCGAGGTGAGCGAGGCGGTGTGGCCGAGGATGCTCTCGATGGTGCCGCCCTCGCCCTGGAAGACCTGGATGATCTCGCCGGCGAGTTTGTTGACCTGGTCCGGGTTGAGGGCCTGGAACAGCGGGCGGAAGCCGTTGAACAGCACGGTGAGGTTGAGCGCTGGCCGGGTGCGGGACAGCGGGATTTCCGCGCCCCACGGTAGTTTCTGCCGGATGTCGCCGTTGTCCAGGGCGAGTGCGAGGTAGCGCTGGCCGACCAGGTTGCGGTACTTGACGGTCAGCGTGGCCGAAGCGGGAAGCGGGGTCGCACTGTCCACTTCGAACTCGACCCTGGCCTGTTTCTCGTCGGCCACGGTGATCGAGGTGACGCTGCCGAGCCGGACGCCGGACATGCGGACCTCGTCGCCGACGTTGAGTCCGGTGACATCGGTGAACCTGGCCGAGTAGCCGGACTTGGGGCCGCCGGTGGAGTTGGCGATGGTGAGGGCCAGCAACGCGGTCAGCGTCACGGTCACCGCGGTGAACACGATGAGCTTGGCCAGTGGGGAGAGCACGTTCATCGCAGGGTCACCTCCGTGCCCCGGAACATCGGTCCCAGCATGAGTCCGGCCCACTCGGGCACCTCGGCCACCGGTTTCTCCAGGATCGGCGCGGCCAGCGCGTTGATCAGCTCGCGTTCCGGCCGGGAGTTGGCGACCGAGGGCGCGGCGGCCGGGTGGGTGGAGCCGTCCAGCACCGGGCCGCCGGGCGGGTACTGCGGGAACCGGCCGGGTGGTTTGGCGGGCGGGTAACAACGGGGGCCGCGTTTGTCGAGGTACTTGGGCACGTCCACACCCGGCCGGTACTTCCCGCGGCTGGCGGTGATCTCCAGGGTGAACTTGGCAATGTGCGGTTCCTTGCTGCCCTTGCCGAAGGTCTTGTCCGTGTTGGGGATCATCGCGACGAGTTGCTCCAGCAGGCAGGGGTACTCGGGTGCGTACTTGGCCAGCACTTCCAGGGTTGGCCTGCCCTCGGCGACGAGTGCGATCAGGTTGTCCCGGTTGACTTTCAGGAACGCCTCGATGTCGATCGCGGCCAGGGTGACGTTGCCGAACAGGGCACGCAGGTTGTGCTGCTGGTCGAGCACGGTCCGGGTTGTGGTGGTGGCGTCGGCGAGGGCCTGGATCAGGTCGGGGGCGGCGGTGGTGTAGGTGTCGGCGACCTTGGCCAGCGCCTTGAGGTCGGCACGCAGATCGGGCAGGGACGGGGCCAGTCCGTCCAGGTAGTCGCCGAGCCGGATCAGCGTGCTGCCGAGTTGCTTTCCCCTGCCGCGCAGGGCATTCGCCATCGCGGTGAGGGTGGCGGAGAGCTGGTCGGGGCGGACCGCGGTGAGCACCGGCAGCAGGTCGTTGAGCACCGCCTCGATCTCCACCGCCGCCTGGCTGCGGTCCAGGCCGATGGCCTGACCGTCCACAAGGGACTTACCGCTACGCTGGGGCGGTGGTTGCAGAGCCACATAACGTTCGCCGAAAAGGGTTTTGGGCAGCAGGCGGGCGGTGACCTCGGCCGGGATCAGCGGGATCCGTTCGGGTTGCAGGGCCAGTTCCAGCACCGCCCGGTCCTGGCCGGTCCTGATGGCCCGGACCTCGCCGACGATCAGCCCGCGCACCTTGACATCCGCGCCCGCCCGCAGCTGCGTCCCGGCCCGGTCGACCTCCAGCAGCACGGTGGCCACCGGGGTGAACGCCTTGCGGTACACCGCGATCGAGCCAGCCACGAACAGCGCGACCACCAGCAGGAACACCAGTCCCAGCAACTGGAAGCGCAGTGGTGACCCGCGATCGTTCATCCGGCGATCCGCACGGTGGTGGTGGAACCCCAGATGGCCAGGCTGAGGAAGAGGTCCAGGAACATCTGGGCCACGATCGCCGCCCGCACCGCCCGGCCCACCGCCACGCCGACACCGGCCGGGCCGCCGCTGGCGGTGTAGCCGTAGTAGCAGTGCACCAGGATGATCACCACGGCGAACACGATGACCTTGAGGAAGGACCACAGCACGTCGGCCGGTGGTAGGAACAGGCCGAAGTAGTGGTCGTAGGTGCCGGCGGACTGGCCGTAGAAGAGCACGGTGACCACCCGGGAGGCCAGGTAGGAGCAGAGCAGGCCGACCACGTAGAGCGGGATCACCGCACCGAGTCCGGCCAGGATGCGGGTGGTCACCAGGTAGGGCAGGCTCGGCACGCCCATGACCTCCAGGGCGTCGATCTCCTCGGAGATGCGCATCGCGCCGAGCTGCGCGGTGAACCCGCAGCCGACCGTGGCCGAGAGCGCGAGTCCGGCGGAGAGCGGGGCGACCTCGCGGGTGTTGAAGTAGGCCGAGATGAACCCGGTGAGGGTGGAGGTGCCGAGCTGGTTGAGTGCGGAATAGCCTTGCAGGCCAACGACCGCGCCGGTGAACACGGTCATGCCGATCATCACGCCGAGGGTGCCGCCGATCAGCGCCAGTGCGCCGCTGCCGAAACTGACCTCGGTGAGCAGCCGCAGGATCTCCCTGGTGTAGCGGCGAATGGCCAGGGGGATCAGCGCGAGGGCGCGCAGGCAGAACCAGAGCTGGCGGCCCAGTGCCTCCAGCCCCGGCACGGGTAATCGGGCCTTGCGCGTCACCACGACCACGGCTCAACCGCCCTTCGCCGGGACGAGCTGGAGGTAGACGCCGGTGATCACCATGTTGATCAGGAACAGCAGCAGGAAGGTGATCACCACGGCCTGGTTCACCGCGTCGCCAACGCCTTTGGGGCCAGGTGAGGGGTTGAGGCCGCGGTAGGCAGCGACGATGCCCGCGACGAAGCCGTAGAGGAACGCCTTGAACTCGCTGATCCACAGGTCGGAGAGCTGGGCCAGCGCGGAGAAGCTGGACAGGTAGGCGCCGGGGGTGCCGCCCTGCAGGACCACGTTGAAGAAGAACCCGCCGAGCACGCCGACCACGCTGACGACCCCGTTGAGCAGCACCGCGACCAGCATCGCGCCGAGCACTCTCGGCAGGATCAGCCGGTGCACCGGGGAGACCCCGAGCACCTCCATCGCGTCGATCTCCTCGCGGATGGTGCGCGCCCCGATGTCCGCGCACATCGCCGAACCCCCCGCTCCCGCAACGAGCAGCGCGGTGATCAGTGGGCTGGCCTGCTGGATGATCGCGAGCGCACCGGCCGCGCCGGTGAAGGACTGGGCGCCGATCTGCTGGGTGAGCGAGCCGAGTTGCAGCGAGATGACCGCGCCGAAGGGGATGGCGACCAGCGCGGTGGGCAGAATGGTGACGCTGGCGAAGAACCAGGCCTGCCGGATCGACTCGGCGAGCGGGAAAGGCCTGCGCGGCAGGCTGATCAGCACCTCCCAGGACAGCAGGCTCATCCGCCCGACCTGGCGCAGTGCCGCCAGGCCGGGGACCTGCCTTGCCGGGGGAGCGGTCATCCGACCGACCCGAAGGCGTGCGTGGCGGTGGCGCCGCCGTCCGCGGCGAACTCGCCACCGGAGCAGTAGGAGCTTTCGTCGCTGGCCAGGAACAGCACCACGTTGGCCACCTCCTCGGGCTGGCCGATCCGCTTCATCGGCACCAGTTTGCCCATGGCGGTGCGGTCGATCTCGATGCCGCCCAACGCCTCGCTGGCCATCTGGGTGTCCATCGCGCCGGGGTGCACCGAGTTGACCCGCACGCCCTGCGCGGCCAGTTCCAGCGCGGCCACCTTGGTCATGCCGCGGATGGCGAACTTGCTGGCGGTGTAGGCGGACAGGGTCGGCATTCCGGCCAGACCCTCCACAGAGGACACGTTGACGATGGATCCGGCGCGGGCCTCGGTCATCACCGGGATCACCGCGCGCATACCGAGGAAGCAGCCGACCTGGTTGACCCGGATCACCCGCTCGTAGTCGGCCAGCGTGGTCTGCGCCAGCGGCGCGAAATGCAGCACCGCGGCGTTGTTGACCAGCACGTCCAGCCTGCCCAGGTCGGTGACGGTCTCGGCGACCACCCCGGCCCAGTCGTCCTCCGAGCCGACGTCCAGGTGCCGGTAGCGGGCGTTGGGGCCGAACTCGGCGGCGAGCCGGTGGCCGGTGTCGTCGGCGATGTCGGCCAGCACCACCCTGGCCCCCTCGCGCAGGAACCGGCGGACCACCGCCTCGCCGAGTCCGCGGGCCGCGCCGGTGACCAGGGCGACCTTGCCGTCCAGCCTCACATCAGCTCCTCGGTCAGCGGTAGCAGCACGGTCTTCAGTTCGGTGTATGCCTCATAGGCGCTGCGGCCGCCCTCGCGGCCCAGCCCGGACTGCTTGAACCCACCGAAGGGCAGGTGTGGTTCGACGGTGAACCCGTTGATGCCAATGGTTCCGGCCCGGAGTTTGCGGGCGACCCGGAAGGCGCGTTTGCTGTCCGCGGTGTAGACCCCGGCGCCCAGGCCGTACTCGGTGTCGTTGGCCAGCCGGATCGCCTCGTCCTCATCGGTGAACGGGACCACCACGAGCACCGGGCCGAAGATCTCCTCCTGGGCGATGGCCATGTTGTTGTCCACGTCGGCGAAGATGGTGGGCTGCACGAAGTGACCCGTACTCAGCTCACCCTCCACTTTGGACCCGCCGGTGACCAGCCTGGCGCCTTCCTCCTGACCCCGGTTGATATAGCCGAGCACCCGCTCCAGCTGGCGTTCGTTGATCAGCGGACTGGCCAGGGTGCCCGCGTCGAACGGGTCGCCGTAGGTGATCGCGCCCGCCATCATCTGCGCGGCGGCCAGGAACTCCTCGTAGACGTCGCGGTGCACCAGGGCCCGGCTGTGCGCCACGCATGCCTGGCCGGACAGGCCCATGGTGACCGTGCCCATCGAGGTCATCCCGGCCAGGCCGACGTTCGGCGCGTCCGGGAACACCAGGCTCGGACTCTTGCCGCCCAGCTCCAGGGAAACCCGTTTGAAGGTGCTGGCGGATGCCTCGACGATCCGTCTGCCGACCGCGCGACTGCCGGTGAAGCTGATCTTGTCCACCCCGGGGTGGGTGATCAGCGCCTCGCCCACCGTGGCGCCGGGGCCGGTGACCACGCTGACCACGCCGTCGGGCAACCCGGCCTCGGCGAGCAGTTCCACCATGCGCAGCACGGAGAAGGTGGCGTACTCCGACGGTTTGAGCACCACCGTGCACCCGGCGGCCAGCGCGGGCGCGAGTTTCTGCGCGAACAGCAGGAACGGCGCGTTCCAGGGCAGGATCGCGGCGACCACACCCACCGGTTCGCGGAAGGTCATGGCCAGGTGATCACCGCCCTGGTACGGCGGCAGGGTGTCCCCGCCGAGCTTGTCGATCCAGCCGGCGTGGTGGTCGAAGACGTCCGCGGCCGCGCCCACCGAGGTGGTGTAGATGCCGCCGAAGGACAGCGGCACGCTGTTGTCCAGTGCCTGCAACGCCTGCAGCTCGGCGGTGTGCTCGCGCAGCAGGTTGCTGTAGCGGTGCAGGGTGCGGATGCGTTCCCCGGCACGGGCCCTCGGCCACGGGCCCTCGTCGAAGGCACGGCGGGCGGTGCGCACGGCTTCGTCCACATCGGACACCGTGGCCACCGCGAAGCCGCCGATGTCCTCGCCGGTGGCCGGGTGCCGGTGCCGCCAGAGTTCGCCGTCGGCCGCCGCCCGCCACTTCCCGTCGACCAGCAGCTGACCTTCGGACAGGCCCGCGGTGTCCCGGTGCGGCAACACGGTGAGCGGCATGGCTACTCCTTAGCTGGCGGATCAGGGGCGGGCCTGCAACGCGTTCAGCTCGGTGCAGGCGAAGGTGCGCTCGGCCGGGCGGCCGGTGAAGTACTCGCCGACGGTGGCGTCCAGCTCGGCCAGGCTCCAGGTGTCCCCGGTGGTGACGAAGCGTTGTTCCACCGTGGGCGGGGCGAGCAGGGCGACCATGCCGCCGTGCACCACGAACACCTGGCCGTTGATCGACTCGGCGGCGGGCGCGGCGAGGTAGGCGACGAAGGGCGCGACGTGTTGTGGGTCAAGGGGATCCAGGCCCTCGGCGGGGGCCTCGCCGAAGACGTGCCTGGTCATGCCGGTGCGGGCGCGCGGGCAGATCGCGTTGGCGCGCACCCCGTAGTGGGCAAGGGCCCTGGCGGTGGACACGGTCAGCGCGGCGATGCCCGCCTTGGCCGCGGCGTAGTTGGCCTGGCCGGGCGAGCCGAGCAGGAAGGACTCCGATGCAGTGTTCACGATCCGGCCGTACACCGGCCCGTCGGTGTACTTGGCCTGCTGCCGCCAGTACGCGCTGGCGTTGCGGGACAACAGGAAGTGCCCGCGCAGGTGCACCCGGATGACCAGGTCCCAGTCCTCGTCGGAGAGGTTGAACAGCATCCGGTCACGCAGCACCCCGGCGTTGTTGACCACCACGTGCAGGCCGCCGAACTCGGCCAGCGCGGCGGCCAGCAACGCGTCCGCGGTGGCCCGCTCGGCGATGTCCCCGGCCACCACGGTCACCGCGCCACCGGCGGCCTTGATCAGCTCGGCGGTCTCCTCGGCCGCGCCGGGCAAGTCGTTGAGCACCACGCTCGCCCCGGCCGCGGCCAGTGCCAGCGCTTCCGCGCGTCCGAGTCCGGCGCCGGCGCCGGTCACCACGGCGACCTTGCCGGACAGGCTCAGCCCATCGTCCACAAGCGACACCCGCCTAGTCGAAGGTCACGATCTGCCGGATCACCTTGCCGCCGCGCAGGGTGTCCAGGCCGTCGTTGATCTTGGACAGCGGCAGCCTGCGGCTGATCATGCCGTCCAGGTCGAGCTGCCCTGCCCGCCAGAAGTCGATCATCTTGGCCGAGTCGCGGCGGACGTCGGCCGAGCCGTAGAAGGAGCCCAGCAACCGCTTCTCGTGCAGGAAGAGTTCCTGGGCGGAGAAGCTGACCTGGGCCTCGGCCCGCCCGGCGCCGACCACCACCACGGTGCCGCCGCGGCGGGCGGAGTCCCAGGCGGAACGGATGGTGGCGGGCAGACCCACCACCTCGAACGCGTAGTCCGCGCCCTCGCCGCCGGTCACCTCGGCCAGCAGCGCGGGCAGTTCCTCGGGGGTGGCGGTGTGCGTGGCGCCGAACTTGAGCGCGGCCTCGTGCTTGTCCCGCACCGGGTCCACCGCGATGATCGTGCTCGCCCCGGCGATCCGCGCACCCTGCAAAGTGGACACGCCGACCCCGCCGCAGCCGATCACCACCACGGTCGAACCGGGCTCGACCGCGGCCGTGTTGAGCACCGCGCCCGCGCCGGTGAGCACCCCGCAGCCGATCAGCGCGGCGATCTCGAACGGCACGTCCTCGGGCACCTTGATCGCCGCGGGCTGCGGCACCACCAGCTCCTGGGCGAAGGTGCCGCAGCCGGCGAAGCCGAACAGCGGCTGCTCACCATCGAGGAAGCGGGGTTTCATGAAGGACTCGATCGCGTACACCGCGCACAGGTGCGACTGCCCGCGCAGGCAGGACTTGCAGCGCAGGCAGGGTGGCACGAACGTGATCAGCACGTGGTCACCCACCGCCAGATCGGTGACCGCCGAGCCGATCTCCACCACCTCGCCCGCGCCCTCGTGGCCGAGCACACCCGGCGCGAGCGCGGGCAGGGTGCCGTCCATGGCGTGCAGATCGCTGTGGCAGATGCCGGAGGCGCGCACCGCCACCCGCACGTCGAAGGGGCCGGGCGGGACCGTGGCCACATCGGTCCGCAGCTCCAGCCGGTCGTCGCCAACCTGGTTCAGCACGGCAGCCTTCACCGAATCCACTCCTCGATGAGTAGTGCGCCCTCGGATGGGGACCGACACTAGAATGTGTTCTCGATCTGAGCAAGGGCCAACTGAGTGGCACAGGTGTACCGGGGTGGACGACTCAAGTCTACGTTCCGGATTCGAAAGAACGTGTTCTAGTATTGGCCCATGCGGATCGCCTTCACGCGGGAACAGCAGCAGTTGCGCGCGGACTTGCGGGCGTACTTCGCCGAGCTGATGACCCCGGAGCGGCGCGCGGCGCTGTACACCGGTGGCGGCGGCGACTACGGCGACCGCGCCACCTATCTGGAGGTGGTGCGGCAGATGGGCCGGGACGGCTGGCTCGCGCTGGGCTGGCCGCGGGAGTACGGCGGTCAGGAACGTCCACTGCTGGACCAGCTGATCTTCACCGACGAGGCGGCCACCGCGGGTGCGCCGGTGCCGTTCCTGACCCTCAACAGCGTGGCCCCGACGATCATGCGCTTCGGCACGGACGAGCAGAAGGCCTACTTCCTGCCCCGCATCGCCGCCGGTGAACTGCATTTCGCCATCGGCTACTCCGAGCCCGAGGCCGGCACCGACCTGGCCTCACTGCGCACCAGGGCGGTGCGCGACGGTGACGAGTGGGTGATCAACGGCCAGAAGATGTGGACCAGCCTGATCCAGTACGCCGACTACGTGTGGCTGGCCTGCCGCACCGATCCGGGGGCACCCAAGCACAAGGGCCTCAGCGTGCTGATCGTGCCCACCGACGCCCCCGGCTTCTCCTGGACCCCGGTGCGCACCATGGCCGGACCGGGCACCAGCGCCACCTACTACAGCGAGGTCCGGGTCCCGGCCGGCGCGCTGGTGGGCGAGGTGAACAAAGGCTGGCCACTGATCACCAACCAGCTCAACCACGAACGCGTGGCCCTCACCTCCGCCGCCCCGATCCGCAACGCCCTGCAGGAGGTCCTGGACTGGGCGAAGGCGACCAAGCTGCCCGACGGCACGCCAGTGGCCGACCAGGAGTGGGTGCGGATCCACCTGGCCAGGGTGCACGCGAAGGTGGAGTACCTGAAGCTGCTGAACTGGCGAATCGCCTGGGGCGCTGCGCACACCCCGACCCCGGCCGACGCCTCCGCCACCAAGGTCTACGGCACCGAGCTGGCCACCGAGGCCTACCGCCTGCTGATGGAGGTGCTCGGCCCCGTCGCCACTCTGCGCGCGGGTGCGCCAGGAGCCGCACTGCACGGCAAGATCGAGCGCCTGCACCGCTCCTGCCTGATCCTGACCTTCGGCGGCGGCACCAACGAGGTGCAACGCGACATCATCGCCGCCACCGCCCTCGGCCTCCCCATCCGGCGTTAGGAGCGATCGTGGACTTCAGCACCACCGAGGCCCAGGACGCACTGTCCACTTTGGCCACCGAGATCCTGACCGACCAGGTGACCCAGGACCGCCTGCGCGCCGCCGAGTCCGACCCAGACCACTTCGACCGTCCACTGTGGAATATGCTTGGGACGTCAGGCCTGCTCGGAGCCGGTATCCCGGAGTCCATGGGCGGCTCCGGCTACGGCGTACTGGAACAGTGCTCAGTCCTGGTCGCCCTGGGCAGGTCGGTAGCCCCCGTCCCCTACCTGGCCTCCACCACCCTCGCCGCCACCACCCTCGCCGAGTTCGCCACCCCGGCCACCCGCGAACGCTGGCTCCCCGACGCCCTCTCCGGCGAAACAGTCCTGACCGCCGCCCTCACCGACGAATCCCCCACCACAGCCGACCCCACCCCCGACGGCTGGCTACTCACCGGCACCAAAACCGCCGTCCCCGCGGGAGCCCTCGCCGCGGCAATCCTGGTCCCCGCCGAAACCCCCAACGGCCCCCAGGTCTTCCTGGTAACCCCGGAAGACCCCCGCGTCACCCTCCGCCGCCAGCAAACCGTCAACGGCCCAACCACCGCCCAACTAGACCTCAGCGCCACCCCTCTCCCCCCCGACCGAGCCCTCTCCCCCGAGGCCGCGGACTTCCTCAACACCAGATCCATCCTCGGCTGGTGCGCCCTCCAACTAGGCATCACCGAACGAGCCCTGGAACTCACCGCCGCCTACGCCCGCGAACGCATCCAGTTCGGCCGCCCCATCGGCCAATTCCAAGCCGTAGCCCAACGCCTCGCCGACGCCTATGTGGACGTCCAAGCCATCCGCCTGACCCTCTGGCAAGCAGCCTGGCGAGTAAGCGAGAACCTCCCCAGCTCAGAATCCCTCTCCACCGCCAAGTTCTGGGCCGCCGACGCCGGCCACCGAGTAGCCCACACCGCAGTCCACATCCACGGCGGCGTAGGCATCGACCAAGACCACCAACTCCACCGCTACTTCACCGCAGCCAAACAAGCCGAATTCACCCAAGGCAACGCCACCACCCACCTCCGCACCCTAGGCAACGCCCTAGCCCACCGCCCCTAACCCCCACCCCCACACATCGTGTTGGCCGTTGTCGTACACCGTGTTGGCCGTTATGGACAGGCAGACGGCGAGGCCGGGGTAGGCGGAGCCCGGAGGGCGGCGTCGGGGCGGCCTCGGAAGGGACGCCCCTAGAGCTGGACAACTCAGCGCGTCCCACAACAGCCAACCAGGCGTACAAGAACGGCCAACACGCGGTACAAGTACGGCCAACACACCGTCCCAGAACGGCCAACACTCCGGGAGGTTGAAACCCCGCCGGCGTGTTGGCCGTTCTCGTACCGGGTGTTGGCCGTTGTGGTACGGCACGTTGGCCGTTGTGGGACGGGGACGGGGACGGGGACGGGGACGGGGCCTGGTGGGCGGGCGGAGCCCGGAGCGGTGAGCGTTGGGGGCAGGCGGGCGAAGCCCGGGAACGCTGCGGCTAGGCGGTGAGGACGCGCCGCGACCGGGCGAAGCCCGCACACAAGCAGACGGGGTGGCTTTTCAAACATCCCCGAGCGGTTCCCCCATCCCCGTCAGCCTGGAGAGGACACACCACATCCCAGCCAGCGGCCGCTGCAACACAAACCGCCGCCCGGCCAACCCAACGTGACGGCGGTCGCTGGCTGGGATGTGGTTTGGTATCGGAAGGCTGACGGGGATGGGGGAACCGTACGAGCACTGCTCTTCATCTCTGCCTTTGACTTTCCCCCCCATCCTTTGATTTCTGCCCGTCCGGCGAGGACGCCCTTGACTGTCGCTCGTGCCCCACAACAACCAACACGCCAACCAGAGACCAACTCAAGACCCAGCAGGCAGCCCAGTCGCAACCTCACCTCGACTGAGCGGCCGAAGCATCATCGTGTAGCTATAGTCCCGATCCGCCCGAACCTGATAAGGCTTCAACAGCTCAGCCGGAGTATCCCCAACCCCACTAGCCTGAAACGCCGCACTGACCGTAGTCCACCCCGGATTCCGCCGAAGCTGGAACGGATACTCAGCCCGATCCAGATCATCGTACCGACTAACCCCAACATCATTGGCCCCAGCCACCATCAACCCCCCACTACGACCATCCGTCAACACAGCCCACCGCGTATCCGTCCGATTCCCATGCTCCTGCGGCTTCCCATAACCCCGCTGCTCAGCATCCACAGTGGACTGCCACACCCCAACCGGACTCCCCTCCTTCCGATCGCTGTAGCTCTCCACCTCCCGCCCATACCAACTGAACCGCTGAAACTCCTGCGGCACCGCGAAACTGAGCCCAATCCGCGGCAAGTACGGCAACGTACGCATCCGGCCACGGGGCTGCACGTCATGCCCCACCGAGATAGTCCCCGCACCATCCACCGTGTACCGCACAGTCTGCCCAAACGAGGCATCCGCGACCCCAGGTGCGGCAACCGTGCTACGAACCTCAATCACGTTTCCCCGCACCGAAACCGACTCGACCGTCGCGGCCAGTCGATCCAGCCCAACCGCACGCCACCGATCCGCCTCGGCCAGATGCCAGCTGGACACCTCATTGTCAATGGGCGCCCGCCACACGTTCAGCTTCGGCCCCTGCTTCAACAGCTCCACACCATTGACCCGCATCGAGGACAGCGTCCCGGTCCGCTTGTCGACCACATACCGGAACCCATTACCCCCCACCACAACCTGATTCATCCCATCCACGATCACCGGCCGCCCACTGGCCGGCGGCGGCGCGGCACCGGGCACGACCTTGCCGCCCAAACCAAACTGGTCGTGCGCGAAGACCTCACCACCCCGCAACACCCGCACCGCCAGGAACCGCTCCCGATCACCAGGATTGGCGACCACCGGAATCGGCACACTCAAGGTCTGCCCCGGCTCAATCCTAAGTGGACTCTCCGACCGCCGAACCTCCTTGCTCCCCTCGGTGATCCGCCACTCCAGCCGAACACCCTCCACCGCCGCGAACTGCTGCTCATTACTGACCCGCAAGTTCCCGTCACCATAAGCAAACCGCAGCGGCTGATGCGCCCAGGCCAGCTGCGCAGTCTCCGGCTGCAACCGCCGATCGGTATCCACCAGCCCATCGGCCCCAGACTGGTGCGCCCCAAAGGAGTCATACCGCCCGGCATCCACCGCCTCATCGAAGTTCAGCGCCAGCACCGCGCTCCCACTCGGATCCGCGGCCAGCTCCTCCGCGCTCAACGCCCGGTCGTACACCCGGGCGTCATCGATCAGCCCATGCGCCATCCGCCCGTTGTGGTCCTCGTGCAGCTCCGAGTTACGCCCGATGTTGACCTGCTCCACCGTGTTGTTCACCGGCCCGGACCATGCCTTCTGCCCAACCTCCCGGCCATCGATGTACAACCGCAGCATCGCTCCGTCATAGCTCCCGCTGACCCGATGCCAGTTCCCATAGAAGTCCGCGGGCACAGTGGCGTGCACGAACCGCCAGTCCCCCTGGGAATAAACAAAGAACTCCAGCGTCCGCTGATCCTTCATCTTCAACGCGAACTGGTGATCCCCCTTGGCGATCACAGTGAAGTCACCCCGCCACTGGGTAGCAGGCTTCACCCACGCATCCAGCGTCAGCGGGCCGGTCAGATCAAGCTTCCGATCCCGATAGACCTCAACAAAATCGTCCAGCCCGGACAGACTGACCGCCTTGCCCCGACGCCCCTCCGCCAACTCCGGCATCCCATTGAGATGCGCGGTGATCTTGTTGGCTGAACTGTCCGGCGTGAGCTTCAACGGCAGGCTCAGATTCTGCTCCGCCCAGTCCCAGATGAACCCACCCTGCAACGCCGGATTGGCCCGGATGACCTCCCAGAACTCACGGAAGTTACCCAGACTGTTCCCCTGCGCATGCGCGTACTCCCCCATGATCACCGGCTTGGTGGTCCGCTCGGCATGCCGCGCCAACCGGTTCGGATCAGGGTAACGAGCACCCCATACGTCAGCGTACGGCGCGTCGCCGTCCGGGTTGTTGGACTGGTGGTACAGCGGGCGTCCGGGTGCGTTCTTCTTCGTCCACTCCGCCATCTTGTAGTGCGCGGCGCCCAGTCCGGCCTCGTTCCCGGTGTCCCACATGAACACGCTGGGGTGGTTCTTGTCCCGCTGCACCATGGCGATGTACCGCTCCAGGAACGAATCCTGCCACTCCGGCTTGTCCGCCAGGCAGTTGCTGGGGCAGTTGTCCCTGGAGTGCGTCTCGATGTCGACCTCATCGTCGATCCACAGTCCGTGCTGGTCGGCCAGGTCATAGAAGTGCGGATCAGAAGGATAATGCGAGGTCCGCACCGCGTTGACGTGCAACTTCTTCATCAGCTGCACATCAAGCAGTTGCTTGTCCCGCGGCACATGCCGACCGTGCCGCGGATCGGTTTCCGCCCGGTTGACGCCCTTGAACAACACCCGCTTCCCATTGACCAGCAGCTGTTTGTCCTTGATGGACAGTTCACGGAAGCCGATGGTCTCCCTGGTGGTGTGCACGACTTTCCCGTCCGGGCCAAGGAGTTCGAGCACCAGGGAATGCAGGTTCGGGGTCTCGTCGGTCCACTTGGCCGGGTTGCTCACCGGAACGCTCAGGGTGAGTTTGGCGGTCTCACCGGTCAGGTCGGCCTCACCGCTCGCGCTGGCGATCACCCCGCCGCCCGCGTCGTGCACGGTCGCGTTGACCCGGTGTTTCCCAGTGCTGCCAACGGGTTTGCGGGCGAGTTCGACGGCGGCGTCCAGCCTCGCATCCCGGTAGTTCTCATCCAGGTCGGTGTGCACGGTGAGATCGCGGATGAAACTGGCCGGGGTCGAGTACAGCCACACCGAGCGGAAAATCCCGGCGAAACGCCACTGGTCGACGTCCTCCAGGTAGGCCCCGGCGGCCCAGCGATGCACCTGCACGGCCAGCCGGTTGACGCCTGGCCGCAGCGCGTCGGTGATGTCGAACTCGGCCGGGGTGTAACCACCCTGGTCGTAGCCGACCCGCTTTCCGTTGACCCACACGAAATAGCTGGACGTGGTGCCCTCGAACCGGAGCACGGTGCGGCGGCCGTCGAAGTCGGCGGGGACGGTGAAGTCCTTGGCGTAGGCCGCGGTCGGGTTGATGTCCCTTGGCACCTTGGGCGGGGTGTCCGGCACGATCTCCTCGGCGATGTTGCGGAAGATCGGGTGGTCCAGACCGTCGGTCTGCCAGGTGTGCGGCACCCGCACGGTGCGCCAGCCGCGCACGTCGTAGTCGGCGGCGCTGAACCCGGCCGGCACCTTCTCCGGCAGCTCGGCCATCTGGATCTTCCAGTCGCCGTCCAGGCTCTGGGTGAACGGCGTGCGCTCATCCCCGCGCAACGCGGCCGCGTGATCAGCATAGGGTCGCAGTTCGGCGTGGTGCGGCTCCTGGCCCTCACCGGTGATCCGCGGATTCTCCAGGTAGGAGTACACGTCCAAGGCTGGTTGCGCCGTGCCGATCGGCAGCTGCCCACCGGCCAGCAGGGCCGCTGACAACGTTGTCGCAAGCACGGCCCGATGTCTCACCCGCACGGTTCGATCCTCCCGATCGGTACCCGGTCCCCAGCGAGCCTGCGCGGCCGCCGGTGCCGGCTCAACCTCCGATCGGGGGGTACTTGCTGGCCGGGTGTGGACTTTCAGCCCAGTTCGGCGAGCCGGCGCACGGTCTCCTGGTACTCGGCCACCAGCTCGGCCATGATCCGCGCGACCGGCCTGACCTCGTTCATCCGCCCCACGATCTGCCCGACCGGCATGGCCACCACCTCGGGGTCGTCCGCGGCGGCGAGTCGCTGATGAGCCTGGCTGACCAGGAGGTTCTGCAACGGCATCGGCAGTGGTTCGGGCGCGTCCGGCGCGGCCCACGCCTCGGTCCAGCGGGTACGCAGCAACCGGGCTGGTTTGCCGGTGTAGATGCGGGAACGCACGGTATCGCTGGAGCGGGCGGCCAGCAACGCACGCTGGGTGGCCGAATTCGGACCGCCGAGGGTGTACTCGGCACTGGTGAGCCAGTAGGACCCCATCCAGACCCCTTGCGCGCCAAGGGCGATGGCCGCGGCAGCCTGGCGACCCGAGCCGATGCCACCCGCGGCGAGCACCGGCACCCGGGCGCCAACAGCGTCCACGATCTCCGGCAGCAGCACCATGGTGGCGATCTCCCCGGTGTGCCCACCCGCCTCATAACCCTGGGACACAACGATATCCACCCCACCGTAGACGTGCCGGACCGCGTGCTCGGCCCGCCCGGCCAGTGCCGCGACCAGTACGTCGTGCTGGTGCGCGCGGTCGATCACGTCGATGGGCGGCGGGCCGAGCGCATTGGCGATCAGCCGGATCGGGTGTCCCATGGCAACGTCCACATGGGACCGTGCCACCGAATGCAGCCAGCCGAGCACGCCACCGGGTTCGGCGTCCGCCGTCTCCGGGACGCCGAGTTCAGCCAGCGTCCGATGGACGAACTCCCGATGTGCCAACGGGATCAGCGCGTCCAGGTCTACCGCCGTGCCCTCCTTCGGCGGCGCGGCGGGCATCACGATGTCCACACCGTAAGGCTTTCCGTCGGTGTTGGCGTCCATCCAGTCCAGTGCGGCGTCCAGATCCTCCGCCCGGTTGTACCGCACGCAGCCGAGCACACCGAACCCACCGGCCCGGCTGATCGCGGCGGCGACCTGCTCGGACGGGGTGAAGCCGAGCACCGGGTACTCGATGCCCAGTACCTCACACAGCGACGTTCGCATCCCGGTGCTCCTCGACATAGCGTTGCGCCCAGCGGTAGTCCGGTTTCCCGCTGGCGGTGCGGCCGATCTCCTCGACCAGCCACAGACTGCGCGGCACCTTGTACCCGGCGATCAGTCCGCGCACATGCGCGTCCAGCGCGGAAAAGCCAGGCGTGGCACCGGGTCTGGGTTGCACCAGCGCGGCCACCCGCCGGCCGAGCCGCTCGTCCGGGATGCCGACCACGAGCGCGTCGAAGACGTCCGGATGCGATTTGAGCGCGCCCTCGACCTCCTCCGGGTAGACCTTCTCGCCGGCGGTGTTGATGCTGGTGTTTCCCCTGCCCAGCAAGGTGACCGTGCCATCGGGTTCGACCCTGGCGTAGTCGCCGGGGATGGCGTAGCGGCGGCCGTCGATCTCGGTGAGCATGGTCGCGGTCTTGACCGGATCCTTGTAGTAGCCCAACGGCACGTGCCCCGACCGCGCCAACCGCCCCACAACCCCTGCGGCGACAGGCTTTCCGTCCTCGCCGATCACCACCGTGTCCGCGTCCACCTTGACCCGCGGTCCGTCCTTGGGCTGCCCGTCCCGGCCGATCACGCCGATGCCGCTGAACCCGGTCTCGGAGGAGCCGATCGCGTCGGTGAGCATGATGTTGGGCAGCGCGGCGACGTACTGTTCCTTGACACTGGGCGAGAACAGGGCCGCGCTGCTGGAGACCGCGTACAGCGAGGAGGCGTCGTAGCCACCGCGGTGGTATGCCTCGATGAGCGGGCGGGCCATGGCGTCGCCGACGATGGTGAGCACGTTGACCCGGTGCCGCTGGATCGCCTGCCACACCTCGTCCGCGTCGAAGTGCGGCACCAGCACCACGGTCCCGCCGCCGAACAGGCTCTGGAAGGTGGCCCACTGGGCGGCGCCGTGGATGAGCGGGGCCACCGGCAGCCGGATCAGCGCGAAGTCCTTGCCAGCACGGCATTGGTGCCATTCGTCGGGCAGCCGGGCGCCGCTGAGGAAGTCGATGCCGCCGCCGAGCACCCGCCAGATGTCCTCGTGCCGCCACACCACGCCCTTGGGCTGGCCGGTGGTGCCGCCGGTGTAGAGGATGTAGCGGTCGTCCGGGCTGCGCTCGGCGAAGTCGCGGTCCGGGGCGCCGTCGGCGAGCGCGTCCGGGTAGGCCACGCCGGTGAACTCCTGGCCGGACTCGTCCGGGATGACCACGGTGTGCCGCAGTCCCGGGACGTGCGGCAGCACTTCGGCGACCACCTCGCTGTGCCGCTGCTCGTGGATCAGCGCGACCAGGTCGGCGTTGCTGAACAGGTACTGTAACTCGTTCTTGAGATACCGGTAGTTGACGTTGATCGCCACCGCGCGCAGCTTGTACGCGGCGATCATCGCCTCCACCGCCTCGATGGAGTTCCGCGAGTGCACCCCGATGTGCGAACCGGGTACGACCCCACGCTTTCGCAGGTGGTGGGCGAGTCTGTTGGACCGCGCCTCCAGTTCCGCGTAGCTGACCTGACGCCCACCGCAGATCACGGCGACGCGCTCGGGGACGAGATCGACGGCATGTTCGACGAGATCCGCGATGTTGACGGCCACGCTTCGAAAGTAGAACGTGTTATCGTTGTCCGGCAATAGCCCATGGAGAGGAGAACGGCTCCATGCCCGCTGACGCTCCGCATTGCCTGGTGGAACAACGAGACGCCGTGCTCGTGGTGACGCTGAACCGCCCGGAGGCGCGCAACGCCCTGTCCGGCCCCATGCTGTCGATCATGAGCGAGGCCTGGGACGAGGTAGACAACAACCCCAGCATCCGCGCCTGCGTACTCACCGGCGCGGGCGGCGCCTTCTGCGCGGGCGCGGACCTCAAGGCCATGACCCAGTCCCACCCCAGCGACCAGTTCCGCGCAGGCTTCGACCTGGCGGTGATCCCCGCGTTGCTGAAAGGCCGCCGCCTCAGCAAACCATTGCTGGCCGCCGTCGAGGGCCCAGCGATAGCCGGCGGCACCGAGATCCTGCAGGCGACCGACATCCGGGTCGCCGGCGAGAGCGCGAGGTTCGGCGTATCCGAGGCCCGCTGGGGCTTGTTCCCCTTGGGCGGCAGCGCGGTCCGGCTACCCCGGCAGATCCCGTACACCGTGGCGGCGGACCTGCTGCTGACCGGCAGACACATCACCGCCGCCGAAGCCAAGGACATCGGCCTGATCGGCCACGTCGTCCCAGACGGTCAGGCCCTGGAGAAGGCCCTGGAGCTGGCCAACCGAATCGCCGCCAACGGACCACTCGCAGTACAGGCGATCCTGCGCACCATCCGGGACACAGAGGGCATGGCCGAGGACGAGGCGTTCCAACTGGAAGGAAAGCTGGGAGCAGCGGTCTTCGCCAGCGCCGACGCAAAGGAAGGCCCCCGCGCCTTCAAGGAAAAACGCCCACCCCAGTTCCGAGGCGAGTAAACCGCCCCCGTCTGTCCCACAACGGCCAACACACCGTCCCAGAACGGCCAACACGCCGAGAGCTTGAACCCCCAGCCCGCGTGTTGGCCGCTTTGGTACGGGGTGTTGGCCGCTTTGGTACGGCATGTTGGCCGTTGCGGGACGGCGAAGCGGTGGGCGTGGGGGGCAGGCGGGCGAAGCCCCGGAGGCGGGCGGCCGGGTGGTGGTGGTGGTGGTGGTGGTGGTGGGCGCGGGGCGGGCGGAGCCCGGGGCGTGGCGGCTGGGCGGTTCCGGGCGGAGGAAGCCCGGAGCGGGACAGCCGGGCGGTTCCGGGGCTGGAAGACGGGCGAGTTGGCAGCAGGGCTCCGCCCGCCCGGCGTACGACAAGTGCCAACTCGGCGTACAAGAACGGCCAACACACGGTACGACAACGGCCAACACGCCGGGAGAGGGTTGGGGTTCAACCCCCTCCGCGCGTGTTGGCCGTTATGGGACGGCGTGTTGGCCGTTGTGGACGGTGTGTTGGCCGAAGTGGGACACCATGTTGGCCGTTGTGAGTCGAGGACGCGGCCTGGTGGGCGGGCGGAGCCCGGGGCGGGGAGCGTTGGGGGCAGGCGGGCGAAGCCCGGGAACGATGCGGCTAGGCGGTTCACACACGCTGCGACCGGGCGGAGCCCGAGGACGGGCGGCCGGGGTGGCTTTTCAAACATCTCCTGAGCGGTTCCCCATCCCCGTCAGCCTGGAGAGGACACACCGCATCCCGGGCAAGCGGCCTTCAACACAATCCGCCGCCGAGTCAACACAAACGCGACTGGCCGCTTGCCCGGGATGTGGTTTGGTATCGGAGGGCTGACGGGGATGGGGGACCGTACGAGCACTGCGTCTTTGCTCTTGATTTTCTCCCCCCATCCTTTGATTTCTGCCCGTCCGGCGAGGACGCCCTTGACTGTCGCTCTTGCCCCACAACGGCCAACCCGCCGCTCAGTACACCCCCGCCCCCAGCTTCCGGTGATCCCAGCTCGCGATCCGGCTGCGATGGAAGGTGATCGCGACCCGTTTCACCGCCTGCCGGGCGATGTGCTCCTGCGCCGCCTCGTCCACCGGCCCGCCGCCGTAGCGGGTGAGGATCGCCGTCCCCACCCGCAGCACCGCCGCCGGGTCGGTCTCCACCTGCGCGGTGCCCTCCATCGACACCCCGCGCAGCTTCTCGTAGCTGTCCCCGGCCTCCACCAGGCAGCTCAGCCGTGGGTCGCGGCGCAGGTTGAGCACCTTCTGCGAGGAGGCGTAGGTCCAGAACACGATCTCCCCGTCGAGCAGGGCGAACCACATGGGCACCACGTGTGGGTGGCCGGTCGGGCCGAGGCTGGCCACCACCAGCGTGCGGCGCTCGGCCAGGAAGTCCTCCACCTCGGCCGGGGACATGGTGATCTGGTCGCGGCGACTCATGCGGCTCCCTCTCAGATGTTGCGTGCGCTGCCCGCCCAGTACGGTTCGCGCAGCCTGCGCTTGTACAGCTTGCCGTTGGGATCCCTGGGCAGCGAGTCGAGGTAGTCGATGCTGCGGGGCAGCTTGAACCTGGCCAGCCGGGTGCCGGCGTAGGCGAGCAGCTCCTCGGTGAGCGCGGCGTCCGCGGTCACCCCGTCGGCTGGCTGGACCACCGCCTTGACCTCCTCGCCCCAGTCCGGGTGCGGGATGCCGAAGACCGCCACATCGGCCACCTTCGGGTGCACCGCCAGCTCGCCCTCGATCTCGGCCGGGTAGATGTTCACCCCACCAGAGATGATCATGTCGTTACGCCGGTCGCACAGGAACAGGTAGCCCTCGGCGTCCAGGTAACCGATATCTCCCATGGTGAACAGCTCGCCGACCCGGTTGGCCTTGGTCTTCTCCGGATCGCCGTGGTACTCGAACGTGGTCACCGCCCCGGCCTGCAAATACACCAGACCGGGCTCGCCTACCGGTCGGTCGGTGCCTTCCTCGTCGAGCACCCTGACCTGCGATCCCGGCCAGGGCAGGCCGACCGAACCGGGTTTGGCCAGCCACTGGGCGGAGTCGATCACCGCGCCGCCGCCCTCGGTGGCCGCGTAGTACTCCATGATCACCGGCCCCAGCCACTCGATCATCCGGCGCTTGGTCTCCGGCGGGCAGGGCGCGGCCCCGTGCACGATCTTGCGCAGCGAGGACAGGTCGTAGCGCGCCCTGGTCTCCGCAGGCAGGGTGAGCAGGCGGTTGAACTGGGTGGGGACCACGTGGCTGTGCGTGATCCCGTGCCGTTCGATCAGCCGCAGCGACTCCTCCGCGTCCCAGCCGTCCATCAGCACCACCGGATGCCCGTAGAGCACCGAGACGACGCCGAAGCTGAGCACCGCGGCGTGGTAGAGCGGCGATCCGCACAGGTGCACGTGCCCGTCGTGCGGTTTGAGGTCGAACAGGGCGAAGAACAGCCGGTTGCGGGCCGGGATCTCGTCCACCGGCTCCCCGGTCAGCGGCCGGCGCACGCCTTTCGGCCGCCCGGTGGTGCCGGAGGTGTAGAGCATCGGCGAGCCCAGCACCCGCTCGTCCGGCCGGGTGGCGGGCTCCCCCGCGCCCAGTTCGGCCAGCGGCCGGAACCCCTCGATCTCCCCGACCGCGAACCGCGCCTCCTCGGTCACCGCGGCACCCGCGACCGCCGCCTGGGCGGCCTCGGTGAAGCGTTCGTGCGCGAGGAAGACCTTGGCCCCGCTGTCCCCGATGATGTAGTTGATCTCCGGGCCGACCAGGTGCCAGTTCACCGGCACGAAGTACAGCCCGGTCTGCAACGCGGCGAAGAACACCGCGAGCAGGTCGGCGGAGTTGGGCAGCAGCGCGACCACGGTGTCCTCCGGCCGCAGGCCCAGCGCCTGGAAACCCCGGCCGTAGCGGTTGGCCCGCCGGACGAGTTCGCCGTAGCTGACCTGCGTGCCGTCCGGTTCGACCACCGCGGTCCGGTCCGGGTACGCCTGCGCGATCTGCCACAGTCCGGTCGGCTCGCTCATACCGCCACCCCGCTCTCGCTCGACACCACAGCCGCACCCACCGCGCGTACCGCCGCGGCGTCCTGGCAGCCGACAACCAGCATGCTCACCCCGGCCGCCGCCCATCGCCGCACTTCCGCGCGCACCCGCTCCGGCCCGCCGATGATGGTCACCTCGGACACCATCTCATCGGGCACCGCCCGCGCGGCGTCCTCCTTTCGACCGGCCACGAACAGCCGCGTCACCTCCGCCACCACCTCGCCGTATCCCATCCGGGCGAACACGTCGGCGTGGAAGTTCATCGACGGCGCGCCCATGCCACCCAGGTAGAGCGCGTAGGTCGGTTTGAGCCGGGCGAGTGCGGCGGCCGGGTCCTCGGTGACCACCACCGGCACACTCACCGCGATCTCGAAGTCCGCGGCACTGCGCCGCGCGCCGGGCCGGGCGAAGCCCTCCTCCAGGTACTCGCGGTAGATCCCGGCCAGCCGTGGCGTGTAGTAGATGGCCAGCCAGCCGTCGGCGATCTCCGCGGTCTGCGCGATGTTCGCCGGACCCTCCGCACCGAGCCAGATCGGCAGGTCGGCGCGCAGCGGGTGGGTGATCGGCTTGAGCGGACGACCCAGGCCGAGTGCGCCGGTTCCGGTGTAGGGCAACGGGTAGTGCGGCCCGTCGTTGCGCACCGGGGCCTGCCGGGCCAGCACCTGGCGGATGATCGAGACGTACTCCCTGGTGCGGGCCAGGGGTTTGCGGAAGGGCTGCCCGTACCAGCCCTCCACCACCTGCGGTCCGGACACGCCGAGGCCGAGGATGGCCCGGCCGCCGGAGAGGTGGTCCAGGGTGAGGGCGTGCATGGCGCAGGCGGCCGGGCTGCGCGCGGAGAGCTGGGCCACCGAGGTGCCCAGCCGGATCCGTTCGGTGCGCGAGCCCCACCAGGCCAGTGGGGTGAAGGCGTCCGAGCCCCAGGACTCGGCGGCGAAGACCGCGTCGAACCCGGCCTGCTCCGCCTCGGTAACGAGTTCCAGGGTGTCCGCCGGTGGTCCCGCACCCCAGTAGCCGAGCTGCAACCCAAGCCGCATAGCGCACAACCATCCTTCCGGGGTCTGCCTACGCCTACCATCTTGCCGCAAAAACGAGAACGTGTTTCACTCATTTCCGTGACCGTGAGCCACGAGCCGCTCAGCGCTGAGCTTCGGGTGGAGTTCGCCTACACCCGCTCGCTCGGGCCGACGCTCGGCGCCTTCCTGACCGCCCTGCGCGAGCACCGCGTGCTGGGCGTCCGTGGCGCGGACGGACGGGTGCACGTGCCGCCCGCCGAGTACGACCCGGTGACCGCCGAGCCACTCACCGAACTGGTCGAGGTGGGCAGCGCCGGGACCGTGCTGAGCTGGACCTGGCAGCCGGAACCCCTTGCCGGACAACCACTGGCGCAACCGTTCGCGTGGGCGTTGATCAGGCTGGACGGCGCGGACACCGCCCTGCTGCACGCGGTGGCCGCACCCGGCCCCGGCGCGATGTCGATCGGCCTGCGGGTCCGCGCCCGCTGGGCCGAAGAACCGGTCGGCGCCATCACCGACCTGGCCTGCTTCGAACTGCTGGACTCCCCCACCCCCGAACCACCGGTGCGCACCTTCGACGAGCCGGTGCGCGGCACGGTGAGCCCGGTGGACCTGCGCTACCGGCACAGTGCCTCGGCCGCGGAAAGCGAATTCCTGCGCGGCGTCGAGCAGGGCAGGCTGACCGGCCAGCGCTGCTCGGTGTGCACCCAGGTCTACATCCCGCCGCGCGGCGCCTGCCCCACCGACGGCGTGCCGCTGACCGACTGGGTCGAGCTGGCCGAGGAAGGCACGGTGACCAGCTTCTGCGTGGTCAACGTGCCGTTCCTGGGCCAGCGCATCCAGCCGCCGTACGTGGCCGCCTCGGTGTTGCTGGACGGCGCGGACATCCCGTTCCAGCACCTGGTGCTGGGCATCGCGCCCGAACAGGTCCGGATGGGCCTGCGGGTGCGCGCGGTGTGGCGGCCCCGCGACCAGTGGGGCCACACCCTGGAGAACATCGACCACTTCACCCCGACCGGCGAGCCCGACGCGCCGTTCGACAGCTTCGCCCGCCACCTGTAACCCACCACCAGCAGAGGAGCCGGCCGTGCCGGAGGTCGCCGTCGTCGGATTCGCCCAGTCCCCGGCCGTGCGCCGGACTTCGGCGTCCGGCAACGGGGTCGAACTGCTCGTACCACTGTTCCAGCAGGTCTACCTGGACACCGGACTGTCCAAACAGGACATCGGGTTCTGGTGCTCGGGGTCATCGGACTACCTGGCCGGGCGGGCGTTCTCCTTCGTCTCCGCGGTGGACGCGATCGGCGCGTTCCCGCCGATCAGCGAATCACACGTGGAGATGGACGCGGCCTGGGCGCTGTACGAGGCGTGGGTGCGGCTCAAGCTGGGCGAGGTGGATGTCGCGCTGGTGTACGGCTTCGGCAAGTCCTCCGCCGGTGAACTGCGCCGAGTGCTTGCCCTGCAACTGGATCCGTACCTGATGACCCCGCTGTGGCCGGACTCGGTGAGCATCGCCGGGTTGCAGGCCCGCCTCGGTATGGCCCAGGGCCGGTGGAGCGAACGCGCGATGGCCGAGGTCGCCGCGCGTTCCCGGGCCGACGCGCGGGACAACCCCGAGGCGCAACTCATTGGCACGCCAACGATCGAGGAACTCCTGGACCAGCCCTACCTCGCGGATCCGTTGCGGGCGCACGACTGCGCGCCGATCAGCGACGGCGCCGCGGTGGTGGTCCTGGCCGCCGGGGACCGGGCCCGCGAACTGTGCCCGCGCCCGGCGTGGATCACCGGCCTGGAACACCGGATCGACAGCGGCCAGCTCGGCGCCCGCGACCTCACCGCCGTCCCCTCCGCGGTCGCCGCGGCGCGCGCGGCGGGCAGCGACGGCGTGCAGGTTGCCGAGTTGCACGCGCCGTTCACCCACCAGGAAATCCTGCTCCGCCAACAACTCGGCCTCGACGAGGCCAGGATCAACCCCTCCGGCGGTGTGCTCGCGGGCAATCCGATGTTCGCCGCCGGACTGGCCCGGATCGGTTTGGCGGCAAGGCACATCCACACCGGCACCGCGGACCGGGTGCTGGCGCACGCGACCAGTGGCCCGTGCCTGCAACAGAATCTGGTGTGCGTCATGGGGGGCGAGGACTGATGGCCCAGCTCGCGGCCGTGCTCGGCACCGGCCAGACCCACCACGCGGCCAAACGCCTCGACGTCTCCATGGCCGGACTCTGCCGCGAGGCCGTCGACCGCGCGCTGATCGACGCCGGGGTCGAACTCGCCGACATCGACGCGATCGTGCTCGGCAAGGCCCCTGACCTGTTCGAGGGCGTGATGATGCCCGAACTGCACCTGGCCGACGCCCTGGGCGCCACCGGGAAACCGTTGCTGCGCGTGCACACCGCCGGTTCGGTCGGCGGCTCCACCGCGGTGGTCGCGGCCAGCCTGGTACAGGCCGGGATCCACCGCCGGGTCCTCGCGGTGGCCTTCGAGAAGCAGTCCGAGTCCAACGCGATGTGGGCGCTGTCCGTGCCGACCCCGTTCGTGATGCCGGTGCACGCCGGCGCGGGCGGCTACTTCGCACCCCATGTGCGCGCCTACATCCGGCGCGCGGGAGCACCCGAGCACATCGGCGCGCTGGTCGCGGTCAAGGACCGGCGCAACGGCGCCCGCAACCCGCACGCGCACCTGCGGCAGCCTGACATCACCCTGGAATCGGTGCAGGCATCGCCGATGCTGTGGGACCCGATCCGCTACGACGAGACCTGCCCCTCCTCCGACGGGGCCGCCGCGATCGTGCTCGGCGACGAGACCGCGGCCCGCGCCGCACCCGGCAACGTGGCCTGGGTGCACGCCACCGCGATGCGCACCGAACCGACCAGCTTCGCCGGGCGGGACCAGGTCAACCCGCGTGCCGGGCAGGAAGCCGCGGCCGCGCTGTGGCGGCAGGCCGGGATCACCGATCCGCTGCGGCAGGTCGACGTGGCCGAGATCTACGTGCCGTTCTCCTGGTTCGAGCCGATGTGGCTGGAGAACCTCGGTTTCGCCGAGGCCGGTCAGGGCTGGAAGCTCACCGAGGCGGGCGAGACCGAACTCGCGGGCCGCCTGCCGGTGAACCCCTCCGGTGGGGTGCTGAGCACCAATCCCATTGGCGCATCAGGGTTGCTGCGCTTCGCCGAGGCCGCCCGGCAGGTGCAGGGCCGCGCGGGCGCACATCAGGTCGAGGGAGCACGCACCGCGGTGGGGCACGCCTACGGCGGTGGATCACAGTTCTTCGCACTGTGGGTGGTGGGAGCGGACAGACCGGGAGACTGACAATGAGCACACCCGTACGACGACGGACCCTGTTCAAGGTGGCTGCGGCTGGCGCCGGAGCCGCGGTCGCCTCCGGGGCGCTCGGCCGCTTCGGCGCGCTGGCCGCCTACGGCGAAGTACCCGCGCTGGCCGGGAAAACCGCCATCGTGGTCGGCAGCGGGTTCAGCGGGGCGGTCGCCGCGCTGCGGCTCGGTCAGGCCGGGGTGCGCACCACGGTGCTCGAACGCGGCCGCCGCTGGGAGGTCAAACCCAGCGGGGACACCTTCTGCACCATCAAGAACCCGGACTGGCGCTGCGCCTGGTTCAACGACCGGCCACCGCTGGGCCTGGACATCAACAAGAAGATCGAGCGCAAGGCCGGGCTGATCGCCACCCACGAGGGCGAGGGCATCCGGGTGCTCAGCGGTGCGGGCGTCGGCGGTGGCTCGCTGGTGATCGGCCTGTACATGCCGCAGCCACGCCGGTCCGAATGGGACAAGGTCTACCCGAGTCAGCTGCCCTTCGACGAGATGGACGGCACCTACTGGCCGCGCGCCAGGGAGAACCTGAAGGTCGGCTTCATCCCCTCCGACGTGCAGGCGCACCCGCAGTACCGGGGCGCGCGGGCCTGGCTGGAGTACCTGGCCGAGTTCGGCAAGGAGCCGGTGCCGATCCCGTTCGCGGTGGACTGGAACGCCATTCGCGAGGAGCTGGAAGGCAAACGCATCGCCTGCCACAGCATCGGCGAGGGCCCCTTCGGCAGCAACTCCGGCGCGAAGAACAGCGTGGACCGCACCTATCTGGCCCGCGCCACCGCCACCGGCAACGTGACCATCCTGGCCCAGCACGAGGTCACCGAGATCCGCGAGGTGGCAGGCCGCTACGAGGTCGTGGTCAAACTGACCAACGACAACGGGGATGTCCTGTCCACCAAGAAGATGGACGCCGACTACCTGTTCCTGGCCGCCGGATCGGTGTACTCCTCCGGGCTGATCGTCACCGCCAAGGCCAAGGGCTGGCTGCCCAAACTCAACGAGCAGATCGGCAAGGGCTGGGGCAACAACGGCGACTTCCTCGTCCTGCGGATGACCCTGCGCAAGGACGTCGGCTTCGACCAGGGCGGGCCGGGCAACGTCAAGTTCTTCGACGACAAGAACCCGTTCGCACCGACCTCGATGGCCTGGGAAGCCGCGCCGGTGCCCAACATCCTCAACGTCGCCTCCACCACGCACCTGATCACCTCGGTCACCCCGGAACGCGGCGAGGTGCGCTACGACCCGGCGACCGGCGGCGGCAAGGTGTACTGGCCCTACGGCGTGATGGAGACCCTGGGCGAGAAGGCCGGACGCGATCTGGCCACCCGGTTCTGGTGGGAGACCGAGGGCAAGAAGGGCTTCCTGTTCAACGGTTTGCCCAACTACGACCGCGGCACCGCGCACGGATTGGGCGCCCGCAACACCTATCACCCGCTCGGCGGACTGGTGATGGGTCAGGCCACCGAGTTCACCGGTCAACTCAAGGGATATCCGGGCCTGTTCTGTGTGGACGGCGCGCTGCTGCCCGGCTCCACCTGCCTGGCCAACCCGTCGCTGACCATCACCGCCAACGCGGAACGTTGCATGGACCTGTTCGTGGCCAACCAGATCCGGGGAGGCGGCCGGTGAAGTTCACCTGCGCGGTGGCGATGAGTCCGATCGAGCAGTTGCCCGAACTAGCGCGCACCGCCGAGGAATGCGGGTTCGCCAGCATCGCCCTGCCGGACTCGCTGTTCTTCTCCGAACAGGTCTCCGCCGACTACCCCTACACCCCCGACGGCAGCCGGTTCTGGACCGAGGACACGCCGTGGGTCGACCCGATGGTGGCCGCCGCCGCGATGGGCGCGGTCACCTCCCGGATCGGCTTCTACACCCAGGTGCTCAAACTCGGCTCGCGCAACCCGGTGCTGCTGGCCAGGCAGGTCGGTTCGGTGGCGGTGCTCACCGGCAACCGGTTCGGGCTCGGCGTCGGACTCGGCTGGTCGCCTGAGGAGTTCGAGTGGTGCGGAACGTCCTATGTGGACAGAGGGCCACGCGGGGACGAGGCGATCGAGGTGCTCAAGCTGATCCTCGGCGGCGGCATGGTCGAGTACCACGGCGAGCACTACCGGTTCGGCAAACTGCGGATGAGTCCGGCGCCGACCAAACCGGTGCCCATCTACGTCGGCGGGCACAGCGGACCGGGACTGCGGCGGGCGGCGCGCATCGGCGACGGCTGGACCTCGGCGATGATGACCTTCGCCGACCTCAAGACCACCATCGCCCGGCTGGCCGAACTCCGCGCGGGCTACGGACGCGCGGCGGAACCCTTCGAGATCCAGTCGGTCTGCATCGACCGGTTCGGCCTGGAGGGCTACCGGGAACTGGCCTCGATCGGCGTCACCGACGCGATCACCATGCCCTGGGTGCTGGACGGGGTGCCCTTCGACGGTCCGCTGTCGGCCAAACAGGACTCGATGCGCAAGTTCGCCGAGACGATCATCGCCAAACTGTGAGGAGCGCTGGATGACGGTGACCTGGACCGCCCCCGACGGCGAGCACCCGGCGCGGGCGGCCTCCATCCGCTCGATGACCGCGGTCGCCGCCGGGGACAAACAGGGCTGGCTCGCGTTGTGGGCCGAGGACGCCGTGGTGGAGGACCCGGTCGGGCCCTCGATCTTCGACCAGACCGGGAAGGGCCATCACGGAAGGGCGGCCATCGGGGCGTTCTGGGACCTCACCATCGGGCACATGGCCCGGATGGAGTTCGCCATCACCGACTCCTTCGCCAGCGGGGACGAGGTGGCCAACGTGGGCACCATCTCGGCCATCGCCGCTGATGGCACCCGCATCGACACCGACGGCGTGTTCGTCTACCGGGTCGGCGAGGACGGCCTGCTCCGGTCGTTGCGGGCCTTCTGGGAACTGGACCGGGCGCTGTCCACTGTCAGCAAACAGGAAGGTTGAGCCACGCCCATCCCCGATATGATGCGAGTGCATGACAACATGCGACTGAGCACCTTTTGGGGGTGGGCGTGACCCAGATCCACGGCACGGTGGCACCAGGTTTCGAGCCGGTGCGCGATGCCTTCCTGGCCAACTTCACCGACGGCCCCGACGTCGGCGCCGCGGTCACCGTGTACCAGCGCGGGCAGAAGGTCGTCGACCTGTGGGGCGGCGTGGCCGACGTCGACACCGGCCGCGCCTGGGACCAGGACACCATCCAGCTGGTCTTCTCCACCACCAAGGGCGTCACCGCGACCATCGCGCACCTGCTGGTCCAGCGCGGTGAACTGGATCTGGACGCGCCGGTGGCCCAGTACTGGCCGGAGTTCGCCGCCGCGGGCAAGCAGGACATCCCGGTGCGCTGGCTGCTCACCCACCAAGCCGGACTGGCCATGCCGGAGCGGAAGTTCCCGCTCGCCTGGCTGGCCGAGTGGGATCCGATCGTCGCCCAGCTCGCCGCGCAGGAACCCAACTGGGAGCCCGGCACCGCGCACGGCTACCACGGCGTCACCTACGGCTGGCTGGTCGGCGAGGTCATCCGCCGGGCCACCGGCCGCACCGTCGGCACCATCCTGGCCGAGGACGTGGCCAAGCCGCTGGGGCTGGACCTGTGGATCGGCCTGCCCAAGGAGCAGGAACCGCGGGTGGGCAAGTTCATCGAGGCCGACCTGAGCGCCCCGCCGTCCCCGGCCGAGGATCTGCCGCCGGAGCTGGCCAGGATGCTCGCGGTGCTCGCCGACCCCAACTCACTCGCCATGCGCGCGCTGAACGTGATGAGCGACCCGATGCCGGCCAACAGTCCCGAACTGCGCGCGGCCGAGGTGCCGGCGATCAGCGCGGTCGGCACCGCGGACGCCTTCGCCCGGCTGTACGCGAGCACGGTCGGCGAGGTGGACGGTTTCCGCCTGCTGGAGCGGGAGACGGTGGACCGGGCCCGCGCGGTGCAGTCCGTCGGTCCGGACAAGGTGCTGATGCTGCCCAGCATCTGGGGCCTGGGCTACATGACCGGCGCGCACGCCGAGGGCGTCACACCGATGATCAGCCATCTCGGGCCGGGCACCTTCGGGCACGGCGGCTACGGCGGTTCGCTGGCCTTCGGCGATGTGGATCACGAGATCGGCTTCGGCTACGTGATGAACAAAATCCACAGTGGACTGACCGGCGAGGGCGCCACCGCGGCCCGGCTGGTCGACGCGCTCAAGGGCGTGCTGGCGGGTTGATCTCCACGGACCGGCGGCACGCGGGCGACCGGGTGCCGCCGGTCCGCGTTGTGCGGACGGGGTGATGGCGATGACCGAGGTGCACGGCGCGGTGGCGCCCGGGTTCGAGGCGGTGCGCGAGGTGTTCGCGCGCAACTTCACCGAGGGCGGCGAACTCGGTGCGGCGGTGTGCGTGTACCGGCACGGGCGCAAGGTCGTGGACCTGTGGGGCGGGATCGCGGACGAGCGCGCCGGACGGCCTTGGGCACGGGACACCCTGCAGTTCGTGTACTCGGTCACCAAGGGCGTCACCACGATGCTGGCGCACCTGCTGGTCGAGCGCGGGCACCTCGACCTGGACGCGCCGGTGGCCCGGTACTGGCCGGAGTTCGCCGCCGCGGGCAAGCAGGACATCCCGGTGCGCTGGCTGCTCACCCACCAGGCCGGACTGCCCGCGCTGAACGAGCGGTTCCCGGTGGCCGAACTGGCCGAGTGGGACCGGGTGGTGGCCCGGCTGGCAGCGCAGAAGCCTTGGTGGACACCGGGAACCGAGCAGGGGTATCACGCCTGGACCTTCGGCTGGCTGATCGGCGAGGTCATCCGGCGGATCACCGGACGGGGTTTCGGCGAGGTGTTCGCCGCCGAGATCGCCGACCGGGTGGGCGCGGAGGTGTGGATCGGGCTGCCGGAAGCCCTGGAGCCGCGGGTGTCCCGGATCGTGTCCGCGCCGGTGCCGCGGGAACTGGCCCGGCCACCCGCCGACCTGCCCAAGCCGACTCGGAAACTCCTTGCCGAGTACGACGATCCGGACTCGCTGATCATGCGCACCTTCGAGCTGACCACGCCGCAGCTCAACGCGAACAGCCGCCTGGTGCACGCGGCGGAGATCCCGGCCGCCTCCGCGATCGGCACCGCGGACGGGTTCGCCCGGCTGTACGCGGCCACCGTCGGCGAGGTGGACGGGGTGCGGTTGCTGGCCCCGTCAACGGTGGAACGAGCGCGGGCCAGCCAGACCGCGGGGCTAGATCGGGTGCTGGTCAAACCGGCCCGGTGGGCACTGGGGTTCATCCCACACGGGCAGTTGCCGGGTGAACTGACGCTGCTGGGGCCAGGGTCGTTCGGGCATGACGGGCACGGTGGCTCGCTGGCCTTCGGCGATGTCGAACACGGGATCGGTTTCGCCTACGTGATGAACCGGTTGCAGCACGGACCGGCCGCGGACGGCGGCCGGGCCGGGCGACTGGTCACCGCGTTGCGGACCGCGCTGGGTCAGTAGGAAACCGGGAACTCCTTGATCCCGTTGAGCCAGCCCGAACGCAGCCGCCGCGGCTCGCCCGCCTTGCGGATGTCGGGCAGGTGGTCGGCGATGGCGTTGAAGATGAGGTCGATCTCCAGCCTCGCCAGGCTGGCGCCAAGGCAGAAGTGCGCGCCGCTGCCGCCGAAACCCAGGTGCGGGTTGGGATCGCGGGTGATGTCGAAGCGCTCCGGGTCGGTGAAGACGTCCTCGTCGAAGTTGGCCGAGCTGTAGAACATGCCGATCCGGTCGCCGGACTTCACCGGCACCCCACCGATTTCCGTGTCCGCGGTGGCGGTGCGCTGGAAGGAGACCACCGGGGTGGCCCAGCGCACGATCTCGTCCGCGGTGGTCTTGGGACGCTCGGCCTTGTACAGCTCCCACTGCTCCGGGTTGTCCAGGAAGGCCATCATGCCGTGCGTGATCGCGTTGCGGGTGGTCTCGTTTCCGGCCACCGCCAACAGGATGACGAAGAAACCGAACTCGTCGGCGGAGAGCGAGTCACCGTCCACATCGGCCTGGACCAGCTTGGTCACGATGTCGGGCATCGGGCACTTCTTGCGTTCCTCGGCCATGTTCATCGAGTAGGCCAGGATCTGCGCCGCGGCCATCGCCGAGTCGGTCTGGAACTCCGGGTCGTCGTAGCCGATCATCTCGTTGGACCAGTCGAAGATCTTGCGCCGGTCCTCCTGGGGCACGCCGAGCAGTTCGGCGATGGCCTGCAACGGGAGTTCGCAGGCGATGTCGGTGACGAAATCGCCCGCGCCCTCGGTGCGCGCGGTCTGCACGATGCGGTGCGCGCGTTCGGCCAGGGCGTCCCGCAGTCCGGCGATGGCCCGCACCGAGAAGCCGCGGGAGACGATGCCGCGCAACTTGGTGTGCTCCGGCGGATCCTGGTTGAGCATGATAAGTCGTTGCAGGTCAAGCTGTTCCCTGGTCATGTCCGAGCCGAACCGGATGATCGCGGTGTTGGCGGAGCTGGAGAACAGGCGGCTGTCCAGGGAGACCCGCTTGACGTCGGCGTGCCTGCTCACCACCCAGTAGCCCTGGTCAGGGAATCCGTCCCGGCCCGGCGGTTTGGCGTTCCAGAACACCGGCGAGGTGCGTCGCAGCTCGGCGAACTCCTCGATGGGCAGCCGCTGCGCGTACACGTCGGGGTCGGTGAAGTCGAAACCCCGGGGAAGTTGGGGCAGGGCCATGGCTGTCCTCCGTGCTCACACAGCGATGTGGAACAGGTTCTACTGGATTCAAACACGAGACCCGCGTTGAGTGAAGGGTGTTCACTGAGTCTTACCAACCTCACTGAAACATGTTCTACTCATACAAATGACTACTGATCCACGGTGAGGAGTTCCCATGGGCGACCCGGTCATCGTCGGCGCGGTGCGCACCCCGATCGGGCGGCGCGGCGGCTGGTTGTCCGGGGTGCACGCGGCGGAGTTGCTGGGTGTGGCGTTGCGCGGGTTGTTGAACCGGGTGGCGGTACCCGCGGCCGAGGTGGAGCAGGTAGCGGCCGGGTGCGTGACGCAGGCGGGCGAACAGGCCGGCAACATCGCGCGCAACGCGTGGCTGCACGCGGGACTGCCGGAGACCACCGGCTGCTTCACCCTGGATGCCCAGTGCGGCTCGGCCCAGCACGCGGCCCACCTGGTGGCGGCGCAGATCGCGGCGGGCGCGATCCAGACGGGGATCGCCTGCGGGGTGGAGGCGATGAGCCGGATCCCGTTGCGCAGCAACATGAACGGACCCACCGGGATGCCGAGGCCGGAGTCCTGGGACCTCGACCTGCCGAACCAGTTCGAGGCGGCCGAACGGATCGCGGTGCGCCGCGGGCTGACCCGGCGGGCCCTGGACGAGTTCGGCGTGCGATCGCAGTTGCTGGCCCAGCAGGCCTGGGCTGGTGGACGGTTCGACCGGGAGCTGGTGCCGGTGGAGCTGGCCGAGCCGGTGCACCGGGATCAGGGCCTGCGGGAGAGCAGCGCGGAGGCCCTGGCCGGACTGAAACCGGTGCTGGACGGCGGGTTGCACACAGCGGCCACGGCCTCACAGATCTCGGACGGGGCGGCGGCCGTGCTCATCATGGATTCGGGGCGGGCGGCCGAACTCGGCATCCGGCCCCGCGCCCGGATCCGCGCCCAGTGCCTGATCGGCGCGGAGACCTACTACCACCTGGACGGCCCAGTGCAGGCCACCGAACGGTTGTTGACCCGGGCCGGGATGCGGCTGGCGGATGTGGACCTGGTGGAGGTGAACGAGGCTTTCGCGGCGGTGCCGTTGTCCTGGCTGAGCGTGTACGGGGCGGCCGAGGACCGGCTGAACGTCAACGGCGGCGCGATCGCGCTGGGCCATCCGGTGGGCAGCACCGGCGCCCGGCTCCTGACCACGGCGCTACACGAGCTGGAGCGCCGCGACGCCACCACCGCGTTGATCACCATGTGCGCCGGCGGCGCGATGGCCACCGGCACGATCCTGGAACGGATCGGGTAAGGACCCACCGGCGTGTTGGCCGTTCTCGTACACAGTCTTGGCCGAACTGGTACACCCACTCCGCCAACACACCGCCCACAACAGCCAACACACCGTCCAGTTCGGCCAACACACCGTACGAGAACGGCCAACACTAGGTGCCGTAGGCCGGGGTTGGTGGTGGGGTGGCGGCCAGGAGGCGTTTGACCGCGTCGCCGACCTCGCCGAGGGGCCAGCGGGATTCGCGGTCGATGAACGGGCCGTGCCGCCAGCCGTCCGCGATGCTGATCCGCCCGCCCTCGACCTCGAACATCCGGCCCGTCACGTCGCCGGACTGCTCGCTTCCCAACCACACCACCAGCGGTGAGACGTTCTCCGGCGCCATCGCGTCGAACTCGGTTTCCGTTGGCGCGGCCATGGTTTCGGCGAAGGCCAGCTCGGTCATCCGGGTCCGGGCGGCCGGGGCGATCGCGTTCACCGTGACCCCGTACCGGGCGAGTTCGGCCGCCGCGACCGTGGTCAGCCCGGCGATCCCGGCCTTCGCCGCGGAATAGTTGCCCTGGCCGACGCTGCCCAGTAACCCCGCCCCGGAGCTGGTGTTGATCACCCTGGCCTGGATGGGCCTGCCCGCCCGGTGTTCGGAGCGCCAGTAGGCCGCCGCGTGCCGCAGTGGGGCCATGTGGCCCTTGAGGTGGACCCGGATCACCGCGTCCCACTCGTGTTCCTCCATGTTGACCAGCATCCGGTCACGCAGGAAGCCCGCGTTGTTCACCAGCACGTCCAACTGACCGAAGGATTCCACCGCCGATCGGACCAGTCGCAGCGCGCCCTGCCAGTCGGCGATGTCCTCGGTGTTGGCCACCGCCTGCCCGCCGAGGGCGAGGATCTCGTTGACCACGGACTGGGCCGGGCTGGTGTCGGCGCCCAGTCCGTTGAGCGAGACCCCGGCGTCGTTGACCACCACCCTGGCGCCTGCCTCGGCGAAGGCGAGTGCGTGCGCGCGCCCCAGGCCGCGGCCCGCGCCGGTGATGATGACGACGCGGTTGTGGCACAGCGGGGTCATGGGGCCTCCCGGGAGGTGCTTGCCGACAGGAAGGCCGGTGACTCACCTCCGCCGTGCACCGGGAGCGTAGCGCCGCTGACGTAGGAGGCCAGTGGGGAGGCCAGGAACACCGCGCAGGAACCGATTTCCGCCGGGTCGGCGAGCCTGCCGAGCGGAACCGTCCGGCCCACCGCGGCGATGCCGGCCTCGTCGCCGTAGTGCAGGTGGGACAGCTCGGTGCGCACCATGCCAACGGCCAGGGCGTTCACCCGGACCTTGGGCGCCCATTCCACGGCCAGGGTGGCGGTGAGGTTGTCGAGCCCGGCCTTGGCCGCGCCATAGGCGGCGGTGCCGGGGCTCGGACGTCTGCCGCTGACACTGCTGATCATCACGATCACTCCCCCGCTGTCCTGTTGCTGCATCACCCGGTTGGCGGCCTGGGATACGAGCAGCGGGGCCAGCAGGTTCAGTTCGACCACCTTGGCGTGGAACCGGGGCGAGGCCTCTCCTGCCATCGCGAACGGCGCGCCGCCGGCGTTGTTGACCAGGACGTCGAGGCAGCCGTGGGTGCGGGTGATGGTGTCGACCAGGGTGTCCACCTGGGCTGGGTCGCGGACGTCACAGGGTAGGTACTCGGGTGCGCGACCGGCTTCCTCGATCGGCTGATCGGGTGGCCTGCGCGCGCAGGTGAGCACGGTGGCGCCGGCGGCGAGGAAGGCCCGGGTGATACCCGCGCCCACGCCACGAACACCACCGGTGATCAGGACTACTTGACCGTCCAGGGACAAGTCCACCGCACACCTCCGGGGCTAGGCCGGGCGCCGGGCTTGCTGTTAACGTACCAAGCAATCGCTAGGTTTGGAAGAAGGCGCCATGGGCATCACCCGGAACGCGGCCGAGACCTCGATATCCGTTGTGACACTGGACTTTCCGCCGGTCAACGCGTTGCCCGCGCAGGCTTGGCACGACCTGGCCGACACCATCACCGAGGCGGGCCGGGACCCGGCAACGCACGTGCTGGTGCTGCGCGCGGAGGGGCGCGGGTTCTGCGCGGGCGTGGATCTCAAGGAACTCCAGGCCGATCCGGACCGGGCGGCGATCATCGGGGTGAACCGGGGGTGCGCGGCGGCCTTCGGCGCGGTCTACGACTGTCCGGTGCCGGTGGTGGTGGCGGTGCAGGGGTTCTGCCTGGGCGGTGGGATCGGCCTGGTGGGCAACGCGGACATCGTGGTGGCGGCCGAGGACGCGAGTTTCGGGTTGCCGGAGGTGGATCGCGGGGCGCTGGGGGCCGCGACGCACCTGGCGCGGCTGGTGCCGCAGCACCTGATGCGGGCCTTGTACTTCACCGCCTCGCGGATCGACGCGCGGGCGTTGCTGCACCACGGGTCGGTGTACCGGGTGGTGCCGAGGGCCGAACTGGACGAGGCGGCCCTGGTGGTGGCGCGGGAGATCGCGGCCAAGGATCCGCGGGTGATCCGGCGGGCCAAGGAGGCGATCAACGGCATCGATCCGCAGCCGGTGCACCGGAGTTACCGCTACGAGCAGGGGTTCACCTTCGAGCTGAACCTGACCGGGGCGGCCGATGAGGCCCGGCAGGCTTTCCTTGACCGCGGTTGAACGGGAGGATCACCATGCGGGACAAGCGGATGACCGCACGGGACGTGGTCGCCGAGCTGGCCGACGGGATGACGATCGGGATCGGCGGCTGGGGGTCGCGGCGCAAGCCGATGGCGCTGGTCGAGGCGATCCTGCGATCCCCGTTGCGGGACCTGACCGTGGTGTCCTACGGCGGCCCGGACCTGGGCATGCTGTGCGCGGCGGGCAAGGTGCGCAAGGCGGTGTACGGGTTCGTCTCGCTGGACACCATCCCGTACGACCCGTGGTTCCAGCAGGTGCGCCAACGCGGCGGGCTTGAAGTGTCCGAAGTGGACGAAGGCATGCTGCAGACCGGGTTGCGCGCGGCCGGGCACCGGCTGCCGTTCCTGCCGATCCGGGCCGGGCTGGCCTCCGACGTGCTGCGGGTCAACCCCGAACTGCGCCTGGTCGCCTGCCCGTACACCGGGGAGGAACTGGTCGCCATGCCCGCGCTGCCCCTGGACGTCGCGCTGGTGCACCTCAACCTGGCCGACCCGCACGGCAACGCCCGCTACCTCGGCCCTGACCCCTACTTCGACGACCTGTTCTGCCTGGCCGCCGCCCGCCGCTACGTCTCCTGCGAACGGGTCGTGGACACCGCTGACCTTGTCGCGGCCGGACCGCCACAGGGCTTGCTGCTCAACCGGATGATGGTGGACGGAGTGGTCGAGGCGCCCGGCGGCGCGGGGTTCACCAGCTGCGTGCCCGACTACGACCGGGACGAGAACCGTCAGCGCGCCTACGCCAACGCGGCGCGCGAGCAGTCCTGGGAGTCCTTTGTGGACAGCTACCTGCGGGAGGACTGAGATGACCGCGACCAGGGCCGAGGTGTGCGTGGCCGCCTGCGCCGACCTGTTCGGCAACGACGGCGAGATCCTGGCCAGCCCGATGGGTCTGATCCCCACCCTGGGCGCCCGGCTGGCCCGGCTGACCACCGCCCCGGACCTGTTGCTCAGTGACGGCGAGGCCACCCTGCTCGCCGGGACGCCCGCCCTCGGCGAGTCCGCGCCCGCCGAGGGCTGGCTGCCCTACCGCCAGGTCTTCGACGTGGTCGCGCACGGCCGCCGGCACGTGATCATGGGCGCGAACCAGATCGACCGGCACGGCAACCAGAACATCTCCTGCATCGGCCCGCACGAGCAACCCGTCCGCCAGCTGCTCGGCGTGCGCGGCGCCCCCGGCAACACGGTCAACCACCGCACCAGCTACTGGGTGCCGCGGCACAGCAAACGCGTGTTCGTCCCGGCCGTGGACCTGGTCTCCGGGGTGGGCACCGACCGCGATCCCGGCCGCTTCCACGACCTGCACCGGGTGGTCACCAACCTGGCGGTGCTCGACCTCACCGGCCCGGACGGCACCCTGCGACTGCGCTCGGTGCACCCCGGCGTCACCGTCGAGGAGGTCCTGGCTCAGACCGGATTCCCGTTGCACACCAACGGTCACACCGAGACCCGGCAACCGGGTGAGCGGGAGCTGGCGCTGATCCGGCAACTGGATCCGCAGGCCCGGCGTGACCGCGAGGTGCCGTGATGGACACCGCGCTCACCCGCCTGGTCGGCGTGCGACATCCGGTGGTGCAGACCGGGATGGGCTGGGTGGCCGGTCCGCGGCTGGTCTCGGCCACCGCCAACGCGGGCGGCCTGGGCATCCTCGCCTCGGCCACCATGACCTTCGCCGAGCTTGAGCACGCGATCCGGGAAACCCGCTCCCGCACCACAAACCCGTTCGGTGTCAACCTGCGCGCCGACGCGCACGACGCGGCCGAGCGGGTGGATCTGCTGATCCGCGAACAGGTCCGGGTCGCTTCCTTCGCCCTGGCCCCCAAACCCGAACTGATCACCAGGCTCAAGGCGGCCGGGATCGTGGTGATCCCGTCGGTGGGCGCGGCCCGGCACGCCCGCAAGGTCGCGGACTGGGGCGCGGACGCGGTGCTGGTGCAGGGCAACGAGGGCGGCGGGCACACCGGCGGCATCGCCACCACCCTGCTGCTGCCCGCGGTGGTGGACGCGGTGGACCTGCCGGTGATCGCCGCGGGCGGCTTCTTCGACGGCCGCGGCCTGGCCGCCGCGCTCTGCTACGGCGCGGCCGGGATCGCCATGGGCACCCGCTTCCTGCTCACCCGGGAAAGCCCGGTCCCGGACGCGGTCAAGCAGCGCTACCTGGCGCACGACCTCAACGGCACGGTGGTGACGCACAAGGTAGACGGCCTGCCGCACCGCGTGCTGCGCACCGAATTGGTGGACCGCCTGGAGCACAACGGAAACCTGCGCGGTCTGCTCCGCGCCCTGGCCAACGCCCGCCGCTTCCGCCGCCTGACCGGCCAGCCATGGACCACCCTGATCCGCGAGGGTTTCGCCCTGCGCCACAACAAGAAACTGAGCTGGGCACAGACCATCATGGCCGCCAACACCCCCATGCTCCTACGCGCCGGTCTCGTCCAGGGCGACCCCGCCGCCGGGGTGCTCGCCTCCGGCCAGGTGGTCGGCCTGCTCGACGACCTGCCCACCTGCGCACAACTCATCGAACGCCTGGTCGCCGAAGCCGAAGAGGTGTTACGTCGCAACAACCCCGGCTGACCAAGCGGCCAGAAGCACCCACCCGCCACCGTGTTGGCCGTTCTCGTACGGTGTGTTGGCCGAACTGGACGGTGTGTTGGCCGTTATGGACGGTGTGTTGGCCGGATGGGTGTACCAGTTCGGCCAAGACTGTGTACGACAACGGCCAACACGCGGGCGGGATACGGACCGGGCCGCTGGCCACATGCCTAGACCCGGCCCGGGGTGCGGCCGAAGGCGCGGCGGAAGACGTCGATGAACGCACTCGGCGTGGCCCAGCCGCAGCGGTGCGCCACCGTGGTCACCGGCAGGTCCTCGGCCAGCAGGATCAACGCGTGCTGCAACCGCAGCTGGGTCCGCCACTGCGGGAACGACATGCCCAGCTCGGCCCGGCACAGCCGGGACAGCGTGCGTTCGCTCGCGCCGAACTCCACCCCGAACTCGCCCAGCGTGCGCCCGTCCGCCGGATCCGCGTCCAGCCGCGCGCACACCGCGGCCAGCCGCGGATCCCGGGCCGCGGGCAGCCGGATCGGCTCCTGTGGGGACTGCCGCAACTGGTCCAGCAGCACGGTCAGCAGCCGCCGCCGCTCCGGGGTGTCCCGGTCGCCGTAGGCGGTGTAGCCGATGATCAGCTCACGCAGCAGCGGCCCGACCGCGAGCACCGCCGGGTGGTCCAGACCGAGCGGGTTCTGGGTGAGCGGCAGGCCGATCAGGTGCAGTTCGATCCGCCCGTAGGCCCGGTGCTCGTGGGTCACCCCGGCGGGCACCCACAGCGCCTTGGTCGCCGGGGCCAGCCAGCGGCCCGCGTCCGTGCGCACCGCGAGCACCCCGGTGGCGGCGTAGAGGATCTGGTTGTCGTCGTGCCGGTGCGCGTCGATGCCCGACCCAGCGGCCAGTTCCTTGTGTGTGGTGGGCGCCACCGGCATGTGGCGGGATTTCGACATTGTCTGGCAGTTTACCGGAAGCACGCCGTCCAGCCCAGGAGCAGCCTGGAACCCATGCAGACCTCACGACGAGTGCCCACGCTGCTGCTGGCGGTCGGGCACGGCAGTGTCGACCTGTTCCAGGGCGCGGTGCCGGTGCTGGTGCCGTTCCTGGTGGCCGAGCGCGGTTACGGCTACGTCGCGGTGTCCGGCCTGGCACTGGCCGCCAGCCTGCTGTCCTCGGTGGCGCAACCGCTGTTCGGCCTGTGGACCGACCGCCGCCCGCTGCCCTGGCTGGCCCCGATCGGCCTGGTACTGGCCGGGCTGGGCATCGCACTGGCCGGCCTGGTGGAGAGCTACCCGCTGACCTTCGCCGCGGTCGCGCTCAGCGGCCTTGGCGTGGCCGCCTACCACCCGGAAGCGGCCCGGCTGGCCCGCGCGGTCACCGGCGGCGACCCGGTCGGCATGAGCACCTTCTCCGTCGGCGGCAACATCGGCTTCGCCCTGGCCCCCGTACTCGCCGCGCCGGTACTCGCCCTCGGCGGCCTGCAAGCGGCCCCGCTCCTCCTGATCCTCACCACAATCGGCCTGTTCGCCACCCTCCCCCTGCTGGGCAAGCACTCCCCTGCCCCCGGCGCACGCAAGTCCAAGCCCGGCAAGGACAACTGGCCTGCCTTCCGCACCCTGTCCGCGGTGATCGTGGTCCGCTCGATCGGCTACATCGGCCTGAGCACCTTCCTCGGCCTGTTCGTCCAGCAGCGGGTGCACGCCAGTGCCACGGCGAGTGCGGCCGCGTTGTTCGTGCTCTACGCCGCGGGCGCGGTGGGCACCATGCTCGGCGGCAGGCTGGCCCGCCGCTGGGGCCGGGTCCGGGTGCTGTGGATCTCCTACGCGGCAGCGGTTCCCGCCCTGCTCGGCCTGGCGCTGGTGCCGGGTCCGGCGCTGTACCTGTTCATCGCGGCCACCGCCATCGCCTTCTCGGTGCCGTTCTCCCTGCACGTCACGCTGGGCCAGGACTACCTGCCGAACCGGATCGGCACCGCCAGCGGCGTCACCCTGGGCCTGGCGGTCAGCGCGGGCGGCGTGTTCGCGCCACTGCTGGGCCTGCTCGCCGACGCCACCTCGCTGCAACTCACCCTGGCCTGCCTGGCGATCCTGCCCGCCGCGGCCTGGCTGCTGGGGCGGCGGCTGCCCGAGCCGGAGCTGACCGTTGTCGGCCACAACGACCCAGCCCGCACCGGTTCCCGGTAACACTCGATGCCATGCCACGCCGGATAGCCGCGCTGTTCCTGACGCTGTGCACCGCCCTCGGCCTCACCCCACTGCCCGGCCACGCCGCCCCGAACGCCGGTCCCTACCCGGCGGTCGGGGCGGGCACGCGTTTCCTGGACCAGGACCGCCTGCTCGGCGACCTGCCGGAACCGGGCTGGTTCAAGGCGAACATCCCGTTCGTGGACCTGCCGGATGCCCAGGTGCAGGAGATCTACTACTACCGCTGGAAGGTCTACCAGGAGGCGCTGAAGTACACCGGCCCGCGCGAGGGGTGGATCGTCAGCGAGTTCCTCGGCCCGGTCGGCTATTCCGCCCCCAGCGGCGGCATCGTGGCCGCCGCGGGCCACCACGTGTACGAGGGCCGCTGGCTGCGCGACACCCGCTACCTGGACGACTACCTGCGCTACTGGTTGCGCGGCAACGGCGCGGGCCCCAAGCCCGCCACCGAGTTCCTGAACAAGAACACCACCGACTGGGCGCACCAGTACTCCAGTTGGCTGGCCGACGCGACCGTGGCCAGAGCCAAGATCACCGGCGACTGGCGCTTCGCCACCAACCTGCTCCCCGAGTTGCGCAGGCACTGGGACCGTTGGTCTCCCCAACTCGACACCACCACCGGCCTGTACTGGCAAACCCCGGTGTGGGACGCCATGGAGTACACCGCCAGCTCCTACCAAAGCCCCGACCCGTACCACGGCGGCGATGGCTACCGCCCCACCCTGAACACCTACCAGATCGCCGACGCACGAGCCATCGCCACCCTGTCCCGCCGCACCGGCGACCACACCGCAGCCGCCTACTTCACCCAACGGGCAAAAGACCTCTCCGAAGCCCAACAGAAGTGGCTCTGGGACCCCCAATCCACCTTCTACAAACACGTGATGCGCGACAACAACCCCACCCACGCCAAAATCGTCGACCGCGAGCAAATCGGCTTCGTCCCCTGGGCCTTCCACACCGCCCCCGCCACCAACGCCGCGGCCTGGTCCCAACTCACCGACCCGCAAGGCTTCGACGCCCCCTACGGCCCACCCACGGTGGAACGCCGCAGCCCCTGGTTCATGCACGAAGCGGAAAAGGGCTGCTGCCGCTGGGACGGCCCCAGCTGGCCCTACGCCACCAGCCAAACCCTGACGGCCCTGGCCAACCAACTCATCGACTACCCACCCCAGTCCTATGTGGACAAGAACACCTACTACACCGCACTCCGCCGCTACGCCCAGACCCAGTACAAGAACGGCCGCCCCCACGTGGCCGAGGCCCACCACCCAGACCGTCCACAATGGATGTACGACACCCCAGGCCACAGCCAGGACTACAACCACTCCACCTACACAGACCTGGTCCTCTCCGGCCTGCTGGGCATCCGCCCCCAACCAGACGCCACAGTCCTGATCCACCCCCTGACCCCCACCACCTGGACCCACTTCGCCCTGGAGAACCTCCCCTACCACGGCCGCAACCTCACCGTTCTCTGGGACCAGGACGGCACAAAGTACAACCAGGGCAAAGGCTTCCGCGTCTACCTGGACGGCAAACAGGTAGCCACCCGCCCCACCCCAGGCCCCCTGCGCGTCCCAGTCCCGGACGCCCCCCACCGCCCCCTCCCCCACCAGATCGACGACGCGGCCAACCCCTCAGCCCAGGGCTTCCCCCAAGCCACCGCCTCCTACGCCAACCCCGGCGACGCCCCCAGCAAGGCCACCGACGGCCAAAACCACTTCCTGGACATCCCCAACACCCGCTGGACCACCTACCGCTCGCCCAACCACGAGGACTGGCTGGCCATCGACTTCGGCCGCCCAACCCCTGTCAACGACATCCGCCTCTACTTCTACGACGACAAGGGCGGCGTCCAACCCCCACAAACCTTCTCCCTGCAACACAAACTCCCCAACGGCACCTGGACCGAAGTCCCCGGCCAACCCCAATCCCACCCCACCCCCAAAGGCAACGACCTGACCCGGATAACCTTCCCCACCCTGGAAACCACAGCCCTACGCGTCCTCGCCAAACCCAAACCAGGCACCACCTTCGGCCTGACCGCCTTCCAATCCTGGCGAACCCCCTAGCCCCGTCCCACAACGGCCAACATGCTGTACAACAACGGCCAACACACCGTCCAGGGTGCTGGGAAGGGATCTTGATGTCCGTCCGCTACCAGTTGGTGATCGACTGCGCCGACCCCAACCGCCAGGCCCACTTCTGGGCCGCCGCCCTGGGCTACGAACCAGCGCCACCCCCAGCGGGCTTCACCACCTGGGACGACTACTACCGCGACCTGGGCCTGCCCGAAGAAGCACTGACCGGCGCCGCGGACCGAATCAGCGACCCCCAGGGCCACGGCCCAGCCATCTGGTTCCAACTCGTCCAGGACCCGAAGTCCGTCAAGAACCGCCTACACATCGACATCCACGCCAGCGGCCCCCGAACAGACCCCATCGAGACCCGCAAGACCCGCGTGAACACCGAAGCCAACCGCCTGGTCGACCTGGGCGCCACCATCACCAACGTGCTGCACCAGGACGGAATCGACCACTACGCGGTCGCCATGCAGGACCCCGAAGGCAACGAGTTCGACATCAACTGACCACCGGCCGGGCCGCGTACAACAACAGCCAACGTGCCGTACAACAACGGCCAACACACCGTCCAGTTCGGCCAACACACCGTACGACAACGGCCAACACGCCGGGAGGTTGGAACCCCAGCCCGCGTGTTGGCCGTTCTGGTACGGGGTGTTGGCCGTTTTGGGACGGGGTGTTGGCGGAGTCCGAACACGGGCGGCTGGGGTGGCTTTTCAAACCCCAGCCGGGCGGTTCCTGATTCTTTGATTTCTGCCCGTTCGGCGAGGGCGCCGGTAGCACTTGGTCTTGAAGCTAGCCGGGCTCCACTACCGCGCTGCGAATGTGCTCGTACACCACGCTCGTCCGCACATCCGCCACCTCAGCCCGCTCGGTCAGCCGGTCAATCACAAACGCGTACAAACTGTGGTTGTCCGGCACAGCAACATGAATCAGAAAGTCCTCCCCGCCGGTCACCACAAACACCCCCACCGTCTCCGGCAACCCCGTGACCCACTCCCGGAACGCCTCGATCCGAGGCCGGGACGGCGGCCGCAGCCGTACCGCGATCAACGCCTGCACCGGCCGCCCGATCCGATCCAGATCCACCTCGGCCCGGAACCCGCTGATCACCCCCCGCTCCCGCAACCCCCGCACCCGCTCCAGCGAGGTGGACGGCGAGACCCCGGTGGCCGCGGCCAGCTCCCGGTTCGTGCGCCGACCATCCCGCTGCAGTTCCCGCAGCAACGCCTGATCAAGTTCGTCAAGCTTGTCCATTTTCGAGGTCTCTCCGAATTAAGTTCGATTGTATCGCGATCATACCGCCGAACCGCCTAGCATCCGGAGCCATGTCCGCATTTACCACGCCAGTTGAGCTGGTCGCCGAAGAACTGCGCACCGACCAGTCCACCCGCCAGACCCGGATCAAGTGGGTCATGGTCGTCGACGCCGAGCTGCCCGCCGGCCTGATCGCCAACGCCACCGCCTGCCTGGGCGCCGTGATCGGCCGGGCCCTGCCCAACGTGCTCGGCCCCGACGCCAAGGACGGTTCCGGCACCATCCACCCCGGTCTGCCCTGGCTGGGCTGCCCGATTCTGGCCGCGGACGCCACCGCGCTGGCCCGCATCCGCGCCAAGGCCCTGGACCGCCCGGACATCCTCATCGCCGACATGTCCGAACTCGCCCAGAACGGCCGCGTCTACGACGAGTACCAGGACACCCTCGCCACCACCGACGCCGAGGACATCCGCTACCGCGCGCTCGCCATCGTCGGTCCCCGCAACCGCGTCGACAAGCTCGTCGGCGGACTCTCCCTGCTCCGCTAGCCGCTGACCATGCCGTCCCAGGCGCGCAGCGTCAGCTCCACCACCCGCTCCAGCTGCGCCCGGGACGCCCCACCCGCCGCCTGCACCGACACCCCGAACGCCACCGCCCCCACGTACCGGGCCAGATCCCCCGGCTCCACAGTGGACGGCAACTCCCCTGCCCGCCGCGCCCGCCGGAACCGTTCCCGCAACGCGACTTCCCCATCCCGCCGCCACCCGGCCAGCGCCTCCCGGATCTCCTCATTCTCCGGCCCGGCCACCAAAGCCCCTTGCACCCCAAGGCATCCGCGCGGACACCCCTTGGCCGTGGTCACCCGCACCGCCCCCCGCAGGAACACCTCCACCACTTCCCGCGCGGTGGACTGCGCCAAAGCCTCGCTCATGTGCGTGGCGTAGTGCACGGAGTAGTGCTCCAGCGCCCGCCGGAACAACTCAGCCTTGTTGCCATAGGCCGCGTACAGGCTGGGCCGGTTGATCCCGACCGCCTCGGTCAGGTCGGTCAGCGCGGCGCCCGCGTACCCCTGCCGCCAGAACACCCGCAGCGCCGCGTCCAGCCCCGCCTCCACGTCGAACTCCCGCGGCCGACCAGCAGGCATCCCACACCTCCGCCACCATAACGGATACCACTCGGTACAAAATAGCCTTGACAACCGGCTCCCGCCAGCCGTAAATCTGTACTGACCGATAAAAAATCGTGGAGGAGCAGATCATGGCACAGCAGCTCGCCGGTCGGGTCGCACTGGTGACGGGTGGATCACGCGGAATCGGCGCCGGGGTGGCGATCCGGCTGGCCAGAGAGGGTGCCGCGGTCGCCCTGACCTACGCCAACTCACCGGACCGCGCCGCCGAGGTGGTCCGAACCATCACCGAGGCAGGCGGCCGGGCGGTGGCCATCAAGGCCGACTCCGCCTCGGAAGCCGAGGTGATCGCCTCGGTAGCGCAGACCGTGACCGAGTTCGGTGGCCTGGACATCCTGGTCAACAACGCCGGCGGCGGCCGCTGGGCCACCATCGACCAGGCCAGTCTGGCCGACTTCGACCAGACCTTCGCGGTCAACGTGCGCGCGGTCTTCGTCGCGGTCAAGGCAGCCGAGCCGCACCTGCGCGAGGGCGGGAGGATCATCACCATCGGCAGCATCAACGGCGACCGCATCCCGGTGCCCGGCGGCGCGATCTACGCCGCGACCAAGGCCGCCCTCGACGGTCTCACCAAGGGACTGGCCCGCGATCTCGGCCCGCGCGGAATCACCGTGACCAACGTGCAGCCCGGCCCGGTGGACACCGAACTCAACCCGGCCGACGGCCCGATCGCGGACACGATGCGCGGGTTCATGGCGTTGCCGCGCTACGGTTCCGTCGAAGAAGTGGCGAGCTTCGTCGCCTACCTGGCGGGCCCGGAGTCCAGCTTCATCACCGGCACCAGCCTGGACATCGACGGCGGCTACGGCGCCTGAGCGAACCGGACCCGATCCGGGTGCCCGCTCAGGCAGCGCGGTCGCACAAACACCGCACACACGACTCGGCGAACACCCGGATCGCCTCCCGCTCGTCCTCGCTCCGCCAGATCACCGCCAACTCGGCGGGCGGCAACCCGGTGACCGGGCGGCACACCACATCAGGCCGTTGGTACAGCTCGACATTCCCCGCCGCGAGCAGGCTCACCCCAAGCCCAGCCGCCACCGCCTCGAAACTCTCCTCCGCGGTCGCCGCCTCCACCCCGATCCGCGCCGGCGTATCCCGGTACTCGTTGGCCAGCCAGAAATCCCGCTGCAACCCGGCATTCACGGGCAGCGCGACAAACGGCTCCCCGGCCAGCTCCGCGAACGACACGGTGTCCGAAGTAGACAGTCGATGCCCCACCGGCAACGCGGCCCACAGCGGTTCCGTGCTCACCACCTTCCAGGACAGCCCGGCGTGCTCCGGCACCGGCAACCAGCTGATGGCCACGTCCGTCTGCCCGTCGAGCAGCCCGGCGGCCGGGTCGGTCCAGCTCACCTGCCGGAAACTCAGCCGCCACTGCGGCAGCACCGCCCCCAGCCGGGCGGTGACCGCGGGGATCAACCCACGCCCGATCCGGGTCTGGAACCCCACGGTGAGCACCGTGGCACAGCAGGACGCCGCCTCGCCGACCAGTCGCCGCGCCTGCTCCCAGCGCTCCAGCAACTCCCTGGCCAGCGGCAGCAGCGCGGCCCCCGCGGGGGTGAGCGCCACCGTGCGCCGGTCCCGGTCGAACAGCTCGGTCCGCAGCTGCGTCTCCAGCTGCCGGATCTGGCGGCTCAGCGTGGGCTGGGCGATGAACAGCCGTTCACTGGCCGCCCTGGTGAAGCTCAGCTCCTCGGCCACCGCCACGAAGTAGCGCAGATCCCGCAGGTGAGGCTCCATAGCAACAGGCTATAACAACAGGTCTTGGACGCGGGGGCGAATCGAGCAGACGATGGCGGCATGGAGCTGAGCGTGCAGGGGCTGAACCTGCGACACACGGTGGACCCCGGGCAGACCACCCGGCTGGCCCGGCTGGCCGAGGACCTGGGCATGCGTGGCTGGTGGGCCAGCGAGCACGTGGTGCTGCCCAGCCCGGCGCCCGCGGACACCCCGATGAACCCCCTGGAACCGATCCTGGACCCGTTGGTGCACCTGAGTTTCGTCGCCGCGGTCACCGAGCGCCTGGAGCTGGGCACCGCGATCATCATTCTGCCGCAACGCAATCCCCTGGTGCTGGCCAAGCAGGTGGCCAGTCTGGACCACCTCAGCCGCGGCCGGTTCACCCTGGGCGTCGGCGCGGGCTACCTGGAGCCGGAGCTGACCGCGGTGGGTGTGCCGATGGCCGAACGCGGCGCCCGCACCGATGAGTACCTGGACGCGATGAACGCGTTGTGGCGGCAGGAAGCGCCGTCCTTCGACGGGAAATTCACCCGGTTCGCCAACGTGGACGCGCACCCGAAACCGGCCGACCAGCGGATCGTGGTCGGCGGCCACAGCCAGGCGGCCTACCGGCGCGCGGTCTCCCGCGGCCACGGCTGGTACGGGATCGCCGCCAACGCCGAGGACCTGCGCCGCAGTCTGGCCGGGCTGCGCAAGGCCGCCGACCAGGTGGACCGCCCGGAACACCTGGGCCGCCTGCGCATCCACCTGGTGCAGGCCCCCACCCCGCCGACCCGGGCCGACGCGGACACCTACCGCGAACTCGGCGTGGACGAGCTGGTGCTGTTCCCCACCTACGACACCGGCCCGGATGAGATCGCGCTGGAGATGGAGAACTTCGTCAAGCTCGGCTAGCCAGCAAGGCCCGCAGCACCGCGGTCAGCACCGGTTCGACCTCCTCGGCGGCCACGGTCTGCGGGTTCAACGCGATGGCCGCCGCACCGAGCACGCCCACCGCGACCCGGGGTTCCCCGGCCAGCAAGGCGGCCACCACCCGATCCCGGTCCGGTCCGATGTGGACGATCGCCCGGGAGTGCGGCTGCCCGGCCTCGCTGGGATAGCCGCGTTCCAGCCGCATCCCTGGCACCGCGGCCAGTCCGGCCAGCCACCGGTCCACCACCGACTCGTACCCGGCCAGCACCGCGGTCTCGTCCTGGGCCAGGTTCCACTCCACCGCGGCGAGCAGGCCGAGCAGTTCCTCCTTGCCCACCTTCATGCCACGCCCGACCCCGTGGTTGGGCGACCCGTTGACCCGGCAGCCCTCGATCACCGATCGCCTGCCCAGCACCAGCCCCGATGCCTGCGGTCCGCGCAATCCCTTGCCACCGCTGACGACCACGGCCGCCGCACCGAGTTCCACCGTGTGCCGCCACAGGGTGGCGATCGGCGGGATCTGCGCGGCCGCGTCCACGATCACCGGCACCCCGGTCGCCACCACCTCGGCCAGCTCCGGCGCGCCCTCGGCGAATCGGGGGCCCGCGTACCACAGCACCGCCGCGGTGCGCGGCCCGATCCGGGCGCTCAGCCGCGCCCCGGTGAGCCGCGCCGCTTCCTCATATCCCTTGCGCTGCGCGGCGAAGACCACCACCTCGTCCCTGGGCAGGCCCCGGGTGTCCGGCAGCCGCGCCGCCAGCTCCGGGTCGGCGCCGACCAGGCAGGCGGCCACCGCGTGCACGGTGCCCGCCCAGGCGCCGCAGGTCACGTACCCGGCCTCGTTGCCGGTCAGCTCGGCCAGCCGGTCACCGACCGCGCGGTGCAGTTCGGCCAGGTCCACGAACTCGCGCCCGGCCGCGACCATCGCCGCGGCCACCGGGGGTGCGAGCACCGAGCCGCCGAGCCTGGTCAGGGTGGAGTCCGCGTTGATCACCGGCCGGATGCCCAGGTCGCGGTAGGTCATCGCGGCACCAGGCCGAACTTGCTCATCGGGGCCACGCCGAGCTGCCCGGCCAGCCAGGTGTCCAGGACCGCGTCGTCCTCGGCGTCCCGGTGGGTCAGCTCCAGGTCCCGCCCCACGCGCAGGGTGGCGGCGGTGATCGACTCGGCGTGCCGGTCCGGGTCGAACAGGGATCTGGTGTGCTGGATGCGGTCGGTGTGCTCCGGGTAGGCGCGCAGGCGATCGGCGATCTCCTCCTCGACCTCCGGCGGCCCGGAACTGCGCATCGCGGCGAAGCCGGGCCTGCGGGCGGCGGTGAGCAGGGCCAGGTCGTCGCCGGTGACCGCGGTCCTGGCCGGGTCGATCTCCTGGCGGGAGCGCAGGAACTCCGCGCCGCGCAGGCAATCGGCGACTATTCCTCGGTACACATAGGACAGTGGGTCCTCGATGCCGAGGGTGGCCAGTCCGGGATATCCGGCCTGGAAGGGCACGTCGGCGAGGCGCTGGCCGCGATGCATGACGGTGAAGGTGAGGTAGCGCAGCCGGTCCCGGTAGTGCGGGGGCTGGTTGACGCTGCCGTAGCGCGGGGTCTCCAGCACCGCGGGGAACGGCCCGTCGCCGGTGGGGATGCTGAGGAAGCCGAAGATGCGGTAGGGGCCGATGCTGGTGAGGTGCACGTCGTAGGCGGTGAAGTCCACTGTGGATCGGGCAGGGACCTGGGTGAGCACCGGTCCGGCCGGGACCGCGGCCAGTTCCTCGTCCACGGCCCGCCAGTACCGGTCGAACTCGCTCATCGCACGGCCTCCGGGGTCAGGTGTCCGGCCAGGAACGCCTCGATCTTGGGTTGCACCCAGGGCAGGCCGGCGTGGTGCGCGCAGCCGGCGTAGGTGTCCAGGACCTTGTCCCCGCCGAGTTCACCGAACACGGCGAACCCGGTCTCCGGCGGACACACGTCGTCTTCGAGGCCGATGTACACATAGGACGGTGCCCGTACCAGTGGTGCGAAGTTCATCCCGTCGTAGTAGGCCAGCGACCGTTGGATCTCCTCGGCCTGCTCCGGGTGCACCCGGAGGTACTCGGTGATCTCCTCGTACGGATAGGAATGGGTGAGCCGGGTGGACGCCCAGATGCCGCACAGGTAGGGCGCGCCCGCGGCGAAGCAGCGGACCAGGTCGGGGCGCAGGGCGGCGCTGACGATGCCGAGTCCGCCGCCCTGGCTGGAGCCCTGCACGCCGATCCGTTGCGCGTCGACCTCGGGACGGGCGGCGAGCACGTCCAGGGCGCGGATCACGTCGGCGTAGAAGCCGCGGTAGCCGTAGGTGTGGTGGTCGACGATGTTGTGCGTGAGCAGGCCGGGGTAGCCGGGGTTGAACACCGCGTTGGAGCGGAGTTTCCCGCGTGGGGCCACCGAGAGGGTGGCGTAGCCCAGTTCGGCCCAGTACCGGGGCACGCTCGGTTCGCTGATGTAGCCGGGAATCGTGACCAGGCCGGGGAAGGCGCGGCCGTCGCCGCGCGGCACGGCGTACCAGGCGGCGATCTCCACGTCCTGGTAGCTGGTGTAGCGCAGGTCGAACACGGCCACCGCGTCGGTGGACAGCGTGGGCAGGTAGGCCAGGGCGGCGTCGGGTTCGGGCAGGCCGTCCAGGGTCCGCGCCCAGAACTCGTCGAAGTCCGGCGGGCGGGGCACGGTGATCACCGCGGTGGCGGGGTCGCGGGTGGCGGTCACGGTCATCCTCTCCTCAGCGCGCGGCCGTCCGCGGCCGCGAACAGGTGGATCTGGGCCGGGTCGAGTCCGATGTGGACGAAGCTGTCCTGGCCGAGCAGGAACGGGGACGGCACCCTGGCCTTGACCAGGGCGGCGCCGACGTCGACGGTGACCAGTACGTCGGAGCCGAGCAGCTCGGCCACGAACACCCGGCCCGGCAGGTAGCCGGGCCGGGGCATATCGGCGATCCGCACGTGCTCGGGCCGGATGCCCAGTTCCACCGCACCGGTGAGCACATCGGCGACTGGCGGGGGCAGGTCGAGCACCACTCCCCCGCCGCGGAACCGGCGCACCCCGTCCTCGTCGCGGATCTCCCCTGGCAGCAGGTTCATCGGCGGGCTGCCCATGAACGCGGCCACGAACCGGTTGGCCGGACGCTGGTAGATCTCCTCGGGCGGCGCGCACTGCTGAAGTTTCCCGTCCGACATCACCGCGATCCGGTCGGACATGGTCATCGCCTCGACCTGGTCGTGCGTGACGTAGATGAAGGTGCGGGACAGGTCGGCGTGCAGGCGTTTGATCTCCGCGCGCATGTGCACCCGCAGCTGGGCGTCCAGATTGGACAGTGGCTCGTCCAGGAGGTAGGCGCCGGCGTCCCGGACGATGGCCCGGCCAAGGGCGACCCGCTGGCGCTGGCCGCCGGAGAGTTCGCGGGGTTTGCGGTCGAGCAGGTCGGTGATGCCCAGGGCCTCGGCGGCGGTGCGCACCTTGGCCGCGATCTCCGGTTTGGGCACCCGCATCATCTTCAGCGCGAAGCCGATGTTCTGCTCGACCGTCCGATGTGGATAGAGCGCGTAGCTCTGGAACACCATGGCCACATCGCGTTTGTTCGCGGGCAGATAACCCACCGATTGCTCATCGAAGAATATTTCCCCACTGCTGGGCCGTTCCAGGCCGCAGATCATCCGCAGGGTGGTGGACTTGCCGCAGCCGGACGGGCCGACCAGGGTCAGGAACTCCCGGTCCCGCACGGTGAGGGTGAGGTCCTCGACCGCGGTGGCCCGGCCGAACTCCTTGCGCACCCGCTCCAGGCGTACCTCGGCCATCGGCCCTCCCTATCCCTTGACCGAACCGGCGGCCATCCCGGTCACGATGAGCCGCTGGAAGATGAGCACCAGCACCAGTGGCGGCAGCACGGCGAGCACTCCGGAGGCGGCCATCACGGTGAACTGGGTGTTGATGTCGGTGGCGAAGTTGGCCGCGATCACCGGCATGGTCTTGGCCGCGGTGGTGCTGGTGAGGAACAACGCGAACATGAACTCGTTCCAGGCGGTCATGAAGGAGAACACGGCGGCGGCGACCAGTCCGGGCGCGGAGATGGGCAGCACCACCGACCACATGGTGCGGAACCAGCCGCACCGGTCCACCCTGGCCGCGTCCTCCAGTTCCCGGGGCACCGCGCGGAAGAAGTCCTTGAGCACCCAGATGGTCACCGGCAGCGCGAAGGTGGTGTAGGACAGGATCAGAGCCCAGTAGGTGTCGAGCAGGTCGAGCTGCCGCATCAGCAGGTAGAACGGCACGATGATGGCCACCCCCGGCACCATCCTGGTGACCAGGTAGAGGATGAGCAGCACCCGGCTGCCGCGGAAGTTCAACCGGGAGAAGGAGTAGGCGGCGAACACCGCGAGCAGCAGGTTGAGCAGCGCGGTCAGCGTGGCCACCAGCAGGCTGTTGCCCAGTGCGAACGGGGTTTCCTTCACCGCCCGCCCGCCGACCAGGGCCTGGGCGGCGGTGGGGTCGACGAAGGCGCGGTAGTTCTCCAGGGTCGGCTGATCCGGTATCCATTGCGGTGGCAGCGAGTTCGCGTCGGCCTCGGTCATGAAGCTCATCGCGACGATCCAGTAGAACGGCAGCACCAGGTAGGCGGCGAAGACCAGGGCCAGCACCGAGACCAGGATCTTCTTCCATGGCACCCGGTAGCGCAGCGGGATCGCGGTCATACCTCGAAGCTCCCTCGCCGGTAGAGCAGCCCGACATAGCCGACCGAGACGACCATGGTGATCAGCGTGATCACCCACGCGTAGGCGCTGCCTAGTCCGACGTCGGTGTAGCTCAAAACCCGTTGCACGGTCAGCAAAGCGACCGTGGCGGTGGCGTCGCCGGGGCCGCCGCCGGTGAGTACGTAGATGGTGTCGAAGGCCCGGAAGGCGTTCATCGTCTCCAGGATGAGCACGATCAGCAGTGGGTGCAGCAGCCAGGGCAGGGTGACCTCGCGGAAGCGTTGCCAGGGCCCGGCCCGGTCCACGGTGGCCGCGTCGTACAGCTCGCCGGGAATGGTGGACAGCCCGGCCAGCAGGATGATCACCGCGAACGGCAGGGTGTTCCAGACCTGGGCGAAGGCGGTGAGCAGGAACGCGCCGGTGGCCGAGGACAGCCAGGCCTGGTATTCGTCGATCCAGCCGAGGTCGGTGAGCAATCCGTTGAGGGCGCCGGTTTTCGCGTCGAACACGGTGCGCCACATGAGTCCGTTGACCACGCCGGGCATCGCCCAGGGCAGCAGCACCAGGCTGCGCAGCACCCCGCGGCCGAAGAAGGTCTCGTTGAGCACCAGGGCCATGGCCAGGCCGAGCAGCACGGTGGCGCCGACCACGGTGAGCACGAACAACGCGGACACGCCGAGTGAGCACAGGAAGACGGGATCGTCCACAAGGGACAGGTAGTTGTCCAGGCCGATGAACTTGCGCACCGCGGGCTGGGCCAGGTTGTCCCGGTGCAGGCTCACCCAGAACGAGTAGCCGATCGGGTAGGCCACCAGCAGCAGCAAGGCGAGCAGCGCCGGCGCGTTCATCGCGTAGCCGCGGGCGGTGTCGCTCCACGGCTTGCGGGTCTTGGCCGGGGCGGTCACGAGTACCTCCTGGCGAGCAGCTCGGCGCCGCTGTCCAGGGCGGTGGCGGCCTCGGCGGCGTCGGTCTGGTCGGTGAGCAGGCGCTGCACGGTCTTCTGCAGGCCGTGCTCGTACTCGGCGTACCAGGGCACGGCCAGGACGTTGCGGGCCTTGGCCATCCCGGCCAGTTCGGAGTAGACGACCGGGTCGGTGAACTTGGCCAGCGCGGTGGTGATCTCCGGATCCCTTTCCAGGGCGGGGAAGGCGAAGCCCAGGCCGCGTTTGAGGAACCAGAACCGGGCGGTGAGCGGACTGCCGCGCTCGTCGTAGCCGCCGAGGTAACGCAGCAGCCGGAACGCCTGCTCCTTGACCTGGGTGTGCGCGGCCAGGCAGTACATCCGGGTGTTGCCCGCGGTGCCCAGTCGCCGCCCGTCCAGGCTGGGCACGTAGCCGAGTTTCACTCGCCCGGCGACCTTGGATCGGGCCGGGTCGTTGAAGGCGCGGGCGGCGTAGCGGGCGCCGATGGTGAAGGCGTACTGCCCGGCCATGAACGCGTTGTCCAGGGGCACCGGGGTTTGTTGCAGCGAGGCCGGGTCGATCACCTTGGTGACGGTGGCCGCCCGCCGCACCCAGGCCAGGACGTCCCGGACCGCGGTGTCATTGGCGGCGTTGGGGCGCAGGTCGTCGGTGAACAGCGCGCCGCCGCTGCCGTAGAGCAGTGTCCAGATCCAGCCGGACCAGGTGTCGGAGAGCTGAGCCGGGAACCCGATGGGATAGCGCAGGATCCCGGCCTGTTTGATCCGCAGCGCCTGCGCCTCCAGTTCGTCCAGACTGGACGGTGGGGTGCTGATCCCGGCCCTGCCGAGCAGTTCGGCGTTGTAGAGCAGCCCGTGGCAGTCGGTGTAGTACGGCAGCCCGTACCGCTTTCCCTGGTACGTCATGGCTTTCGCGTTGGACTCGTACAGTCCTTTGTAGACCTCGTCGACGCCGGGCAGGCCGTCGATGGGTTGCAGGTACCCGGCCTGAGCCCAGCTGGCCAGGGAGTCGTCGTAGCAGTACAGCGCGTCCGGCCCGTTGTCGCCGGTGAACTCCGCGACCACCTTGCGCACGTACTGGGCGCTGGTGATCGGGGTGTACTCGATCCGCAGGTCCGGGTTGGCCTGGCCGAAGCTGTCCAGGTTCTGTTGCACCAGGGTGGCCTCGTAGTCCCAGCCCTCGAACCGGACCGCGCCGGTGCGGCCGCCACCGCGGCCGCAGGCGGCGAGCACGGGCAGTGCGGCGGCCGCGGTGAGCAGGGTGCGGCGGGACAGGCCCATCACGACTCCCCGCCGGTGACCGACTGCACCGCGTCGCCGATCGCCAGCCGGTACAGCCGGGTCGGCCGGCCCTTGCGGTGGTTCTGCGCGGTGCCGTCGGCTCGCACAAGGCCGCAGGCGATCAGCTTGCGGATCAGCCTGCGCCCACTGGGATCGGTGATGCCGAGCGAGTCGGCCAGGTCGCTGGGTGCGATCGCCTTGCCGTGCAAGGTCTTCTCCAGCGCGGCCAGCCGGGACAGGGTCACCGTGCTCAGTCCGGCGCCCCTGGCCAGGGTCTCCAGTTCGGCGGTGTGCGCGCGGTAGGCGAAGGTCAGCGCGGGCTGCGCCCGGCCCATCGGACCGATGATCACCCCGCTGTCCTCGATCAGGTAGCCGCAGGAGACGCCCTCGGCCTCGGCGCGGGCGGCGGCGCGTTCGGCCAGCAGCACGCAGTTGCGCGCCGAGGCGCCCACCCCGAACCCGGCGACCACCCGCGAACCCAGCGCGGCCTCGGCGTGCCCCAGTACCGGCACCGACACCCAGTGGTCGGTGATCCGCTCGAACAGGGCGTGCTGGGCGAAGACCACCACCCCGCGCCGGTCCCGGTTCTCGATCCACGCGTCGGCGAACTCACTGGTCTGCACCAGCAGGTTGAGCAGCCGCACCCGGGTCCGGTCCAGGTCCACCGCACCGTCCGAAGTGGACAGCAGGAACACCCCGGCGGCGAAGCGTTGCGCGCTGGCCCGCTGGGATTCGATCCGCAGCACCAGCTCGTGCAGCTGGGCGCGCATGGTGGAGACCACCTGCTCGGTGGTGACCAGCCGGAGGTCGCCGAGTTCCCTGGCCACCGCGGTGCGCATGGTCAGCACGCACCCGCCGGGCTCGCGGGCCAGGAACTCCCGGTGGAAGGCCACGATCTCCGCCGGGGTCTGCTCCGGGGCGTAGGGCAGCACCGCGATCCGGTCCCGATCCGCGCCGAGCGCCATGGCGACCTCGTCCACGATCCCGGTCTCGAAGGTGTCGATGCTGACCGGCTGCGCGGCCCAGCCCCTGGCCAGCGCACGGCAGAACATCAGCGACAGGTCCAGCGCGACCGGCCTGGTCACGGTGACCTGGAGGTCCGGCGGCAACAGGTCCCGGCACTGCGCGTAGGGCATCAGGCCGAGCAGCAACCCGTCGAGGTGTTGCCGCGCAAGGAGTTCGGCCACCGCGGGCCGGATCTGTTCCTCGCGTTCGTAGGTCACCCACTCCAGGCGCACCCCGGCCAGCGTGCGCGCGGCCTCCTGGAAGGTCGCCAGCCCCTGGGCGTGGAAAACCAGTCCCAGCACCGTTTCCATGACCACCTCGCCGCCGGTGTTCCGCACCAGGTTCGCAAATGGTTCGTTTGTCGCGGTGTCCAGAAGCTAGCGCGGCAGGTGCGGGCGTCGACAGCGCCGATCGTCGGGTTTGGGCCGTGTCCCGTGGATCCCGCGCGTGAGCGCCGGAGTCCAGGTCGTTCCTGGTGGTGCAGTCGGGGCGGCCGCGTACTGGTGCGTACGTGGTCGTTCCGACTGTGCCGTCAGGGGCGGGCTGGGCCCGGCGATCGCGTGTGAGATCCACGGGACACGGCCCTACCACCCGATCGATTGATCATCTGGTTCTGGACGCGCCGGATTCCGGTTCCGGCCTTACCTTGCGGGCATGTCGCTCACTGTGCTCGCGCAAGACCGTCCCGAGGACGTGGTGGACCGGATCGCCGGGTTCATCTTCGGGGTGACCGGCGGGATCATCGGGATCCTGTACCTGCTGCTGTTCCTGTTCGCGGTGATCTCGATCCTGCGCAGCCAGCGGCTCACCGGCGGCGGCAAGTTCCTGTGGATCGTGGTCGCGCTGGCCTACCCGTTCCTGGGCAGCCTTGGCTGGTTCGTCTTCGGCAAATCCGCCCAGCTGGTCAAGCAGGGCAGTTACACCGGCTAACGACGCGGGCGGCGGGGAGTGAGCCGGACGGTCGGCAGCACCGGCGCCGGGATCCGCTCCCCGTTGTGCGCGGGGATCACCCCGAACCGCACCGGATCCGCCGCCTCCCAGTCCTCCCGGGCCGCGGCGATGTCCTCGTGCGTGCGGCCGACGAAGTTCCACCACATCACCAGGTCGTCCGGGAACGGCTCGCCGCCCAGCAGCACGAGACGCGCCCCGTCCGCACTGCCGATGTCGAGCCGGGTGCGGTCCAGGCCGAGGTAGAGCAACGGTCCGGCGTCCAGGTCCACCCCGTCGACGGTCACCGAGCCCTCGATCACCAGCACCGCGTACTCGAAGTCCGGCCGCAGCGGCAGCGCACCGCCACCCGGTTCGACGGTCACCTCCGCGCCGACCAGCGGCGTGTAGGTGGTCGCGGGCGAGACGACCTCGCCCAGCGTGCCCATGAACACCACCGCGGACACCCCGTCACCGGTGTGCCGCGGCAGTTCCACGTGCTGCTCGAAGTGCGGCGCCACCCCGGCACTGGCCGCGGGCAGCGCCACCCACAGCTGCAACGCGTGCAGCACCGAGTCGGCGCCCACCGAGAACTCCGAGTGCGCGATCCCGTGTCCGGCGGTCATCAGGTTGAGCTGTCCCGGCCGCAGCACCGCGTCCGAGCCGACGGTGTCCCGGTGCCGGATCTCCCCGGCCAGCGGCCAGGTGACGGTCTGCAGCCCGATGTGCGGATGCGGCAGCACGGACATGTCCAGGCGTTGCGGCCCGAACTGGTCCAGGAAGCACCAGGCGCCCACGGTGGGCCGGGCCCGTTGCGGCAGCAGGCGTCGCACCCGCATCGCACGCAGCCCGCCCAGCGGGACCTCGCGTGGTTGCAGGAGTTCGGTGACCGCGCCCGGACCGGCATGGCAGGGGGTGAGGGCGGGGGTGGTGTCGAGGTTGCTCATCACGCCTGCTCAGGCCAGGCCACCCGGCCGGCGAAGTCGGGGTGGCGGGTCAGGTAGCGGGCGATGAACGGGCACAGCGGCACGATCTCCAGATCCCGCCCGGCCGTGTCGGACAGCGCCTCCGCGGCCAGCACGCCGCCGAGTCCGCGACCGCCGAACTGCTCGAACACCTCGGTGTGGGTGAAGTAGGCGCGCCCGTCCCGCAACTCGTACTCGGCGAACCCGGCGAGCACCCCGCCGACGGTCACCTCATACCGGTTCGCCTGCTCGTTCCGCGTCACCTGGACGTCCTGCTCAGCCATGACCGCTCCGATCGCCGGGTCGCCCCCGACGCTAATCAGCTCTGGTTTCCATGTCAACCACATCGCTATAGTGGGTGACATGGCGGGCGAGCGATGGCTGGACGAGCGGCAGCACCAGGCGTGGCGGGGCTTCATGGGCATGCAGTCCCGGCTGCTCTCCCACCTGGCCCGCGAACTGCAACGGCAGAGCGGCCTCTCCGACGCCGACTACGCGGTGCTGGTCGGCCTGTCCGAGTCCGAGGACGGCAGGCTGCGGCTGAACGAACTCGGCGCCGAACTCCAGTGGCAGAAGAGCAGGCTGTCCAAGCAGATCACCCGCATGCAGGAGCGCGGCCTGGTGCAGCGCGAGGAGTGCCCGACCGACGGCCGCGGCGCCTTCGCCACCCTGACCGACCAGGGGCGGGCCACCATCGAGGCGGCCGCGCCCCTGCACGCCGAGCAGGTCCGCCGGTACTTCGCCGACGTGCTGACCCCGGCCCAGCTGGCCGCGCTGACCGAGATCACCGGCACCGTGCTCAGCCACTTGGCCACGGCCGAACCACCGCAGTCCTGACCCGGCGACTCAGCCGAGTTCGGCGAGCTTGGGCGCCAGCGGCACGCAGCGCCGCTCGATCCACTCCGCCGGACTGCCCTCGCCCGGCGGCACCAGGATCGCCGTGCTGATGCCCAGTTCGGCGTAGGCGGCCAGTTCGCGGGCGGTCTGGTCCAGGTCGCCGTTGTCCAGGGCGGGGCTGCGGTAGACCATGGTGCGCTGGATCTCGCCAGGGTCGCGGCCCAGGTCGGCGCAGTGCGCGTCCAGCACGGCCAGCTTGTGCTTGACCCCCTCCACACCGATGGGGAACAGGTTGCAGGCGTCGGCGTACTGGGCGACCAGGCGCAGCGTCTTGCGCTCGCCACCGCCGCCGATCAGGATGCGCGGCCGCGGCGAGCTGACCGCCCTCGGCGAGTTGAGGGTCTCGGTGAGCCGGTAGTGCTTGCCCTCGTAGGCGCCGTTGTTCGCCGGATCCCACATCTGGCCGCAGATCTCGAGCGTCTCCTCCAGGCGCTCGAACCGCTCGGCGGTGGCCGGGTACGGCACGCCGAGGCCGAGGTGCTCCCGGTCGTACCAGGCGGCGCCGATACCCAGGAAGGCCCGGCCGCCGGAGAGCACGTCCAGGGTGGTGACGATCTTGGCCAGCAGGCCGGGGTGGCGGTAGGTGACGCCGGTGACCAGCAGGCCCAGCCGGGCCGCGGTGGTGTGCGCGGCCAGGAAGCCGAGGGTGGTGTAGCCCTCCAGCATCGGGTGTTCGGCCAGCCCGTTCTGCTCCATCTGGAAGTAGTGGTCCATCACCGAGAGCGTCTCCGCGCCTGCCGCCTCGACGGCACGCCCGGTGGCGGCCAGCTCGGCGGCCAGTCCGGCCGGGTCAGCGGGGTGGTTGAAGGTGCTGAGGTGGATGCCGAGTCGCATACCACTCGACGCTAGACCTTGGAGCACACTCCAGGTCAAGTCCACAATGGACTGTCAGCCAACCAACCATTCTGTTGACAAACCCGCTACCCGCTGTTTCCCTGCCGGAATGGCTCGTGACGCGGAACAAACCAAACGTCGGCTGCTGGACGCGGCCATCGCCGAGTTCGCCGCCTACGGCATCGCAGGCGCCAGGGTGGACCGGATCGCGGAGCAGGCCAAGGCCAACAAGGCGATGATCTACTCCTACTTCGGCAACAAGGAGCAGCTCTTCGACGCCGCGTTCGATCTGCTGGTCAACGGCACCGTGAACGAGGTGCCCATCGACGCCGACGACCTGCCCGGCTACGCGGGACGGCTCTTCGACCGGTTCTGGCAGTCCCCCGAGGTGGTCCGGCTCTCCGCCTGGCACCGCCTGGAGCGCGGTGCGGACGGGCCGCTGCACGAGCGGGTGGCGCAGGCGCACCGGGACAAGATCGCCGCGATCGAGGCCGCGCAGGCCGACGGGCGGCTGCCGGGGCACATCCCAGCGGCCGGCCTGCTGAGCCTGGTGCTGGTGCTGGCCACGATGTGGACGCCGGGTAATCCCGACGCGGCCTCGACCAAGTTCGTCACCACCAAGAAGGCCCGGCGGGAGACCGTCACCGAGGCGGTCCGCCAGATCGTGCGCACCTGATCGATTCGGGAAGTTTCGCTATTCGGACACGCCTGCCACGCTGCGAGTTCAGGTAAGTGATCAAGCGCTAGTCCGAATGCGCAGGCGGGAGCGTGCGAGAGCGCTTCCACCAAACTCTTGACACGGATGTAACCGGGCGGTCAGGATCGGCGCGGCTTTCCCAGGCCCGCGCCGTAACACTCCGCAACTTCCGCCTCAAGGGAACGGATCGTTCATGGCAAGAAGATCGTCGGTTGGCTCTCGCGCCTGTCGGATCGGGTTGGCCGTGCTGCTCGGGGTCAGCATGGCCGGCGGGATCGCCAGCGCCGCGCCGGAGCCGGACGCGACCGCAGCGGCCAAGCAGCCGGTGGTGGGCAAACCCGATCTGGGCTGGGACGGCTGCGCCCGGATCCAGGACAAACTGCCCGCCTTCGCCGACTGGCCCAAGGTCAAGAGCAACATCGGGCGCAACGCCGCGGACGAGCGGCGGATCGCCAAGATCCTCTCCGAGCTGACCCTCGAGGAGAAGGTCGGCCAGATGATCCAGCCGGAGATCGCCGCGATCACCCCGGCCGAGGTCAAGCAGTACGGCATCGGCACCGTGCTCAACGGCGGCGGCTCGTGGCCAGGCAAGAACAAGAAGGCCACCCCGCAGGACTGGCTGACCCTGGCCGACGCCTACTGGCAGGCATCCAAGGAGTCGCGCACCAAGATCCCGGTGATCTGGGGCATCGACGCGGTGCACGGCAACAACAACGTCTTCGGCACCACGGTCTTCCCGCACAACATCGGTCTTGGCGCGACCCAGGATCCTTGCCTGATCAGGGACATCGGCGCGGCCACCGCCGAGCAGGTCCGTGCCACCGGCCAGGACTGGGCGTTCGCGCCGACCCTCGCGGTGGTCAAGGACGACCGCTGGGGCCGCACCTACGAGGGCTTCTCCGAGGACCCGCGGATCACCCGCGCCTACGGCTACGAGGCCACCCGCGGCCTGCAGGGCGACAACCCGCGCGGCATCGGCTCCGACGGCGTGATCGCCACCGCCAAGCACTTCATGGGCGACGGCGGCACCACCAAGGGCAAGGACCAGGGCGTCAACGCCTCGTCCAAGGCCGACATGATCAACACCCACGGTCAGGGCTACTACGGCTCGCTGGCCGCGGGCGCGCAGAGCGTGATGATCTCGTTCAACAGCTGGACGAACGAGGAGCAGGGCATCAAGGAGGGCAAGCTCCACGGCTCCAAGCTGATGGTGGACGAGGTCCTCAAGAACAAGATGGGCTTCGACGGTCTGGTCGTCTCGGACTGGAACGGCCACGGCCAGGTCGACGGCTGCACCAACGCCAGCTGCGCGCGGGCGGTGAACGCGGGCATCGACGTGTTCATGGTCCCGCACGAGTGGAAGGCCTTCCTGACCAACACCATCGCCCAGGTCAACAGCGGCGAGATCCCGATCGCGCGGATCGACGACGCGGTCACCCGGATCCTGCGGGTGAAGCTGCGCTCGGGGCTGTTCGAGGCCAAGAAGCCCTCGGAGCGTGAGCACGCCGGCAAGGCGGATGCCCAGCGCGCCAAGGACATCGCCCGCGAGGCCGCGCGCAAGTCGCAGGTGCTGCTCAAGAACGACAAGCGGGTGCTGCCGCTCTCGCCGCGGTCGAAGGTCCTGGTCGTGGGCAAGAGCGCGGACAGCATGCAGAACCAGACCGGCGGCTGGACGCTGACCTGGCAGGGCACCGGCAACACCAACGCCGACTTCCCCAACGGCACCACCATCCTCGGCGGGCTCAAGGGCGCGCTGGGCGAGGCGAACGTGACCTTCAGCGAGAAGGCCGACAACGTCGACCCGTCGAAGTTCGACGCGGTGATCGCGGTCATCGGGGAGACCCCGTACGCCGAGGGCACCGGCGACATCGGCAAGCGCTCCCTGGAGGCGGCCAAGCTGTTCCCGGAGGACCTGGCCGTGCTGGACAAGGTCGCCGGCAAGGGCGCCCCGGTGGTGACGGTCTACGTCGCGGGCCGGCCGCTGCACGTGAACAAGGAGCTGAACCGCTCGGACGCCTTCGTCGCGGCCTGGCTGCCGGGCACCGAGGGCGCCGGCGTGGCGGACATGCTGGTGCGCGGCTGGCACACCGGTTTCGGCTACCAGGGCAAGCTGTCCTACTCCTGGCCGAAGGCGGCCTGCCAGACGCCGCTGAACGCCGAGCAGAAGGACTACGACCCGCTGTTCAGGTACGGCTACGGCCTGCGGAACTGGGAGACCGGCAACGTCGGCAAGCTGGACGAGACCTCGCCGGAGAGCTGCTCCCCGCCCGGTGGCGGCACCGCTGAGGAAGACCTGGAAGTCTTCGTGCGCAAGGACATCAAGCCGTTCAAGGGCTTCATCGGGTCGCCGGAGAACTGGGGCGGCACCGAGATCGGCCCCGACGGCACCGCCGCGCACGCCTCGATCAGTGTGGAGCCGACCGACGTCAGCGTGCAGGGCGACGGGCTCAAGACCACCTGGAACGGCACCGCGCCCGGTCAGCTGTACATGCAGGCCCCCGCTCCCGGCGAGGACCTGCGCGGCTACCAGAACGCCAACGGCGCGCTGGTCTTCGACGTGATCGTGGGCCAGGCCCCGGCCAACCGCACGGTGATCTCCACCCACTGCGGTTACCCGTGCCAGGGCGAGGTGGCCGGGACGAAGTTGTTCACCGACCTGCCCATCGGGGTGAAGCAGACGGTGAAGATCCCGGTGTCCTGTTTCGCGGAGAAGGGTCTGGACCTGGAGGCGGTCAACACGCCGTTCCTGGTCTACACCGACGGCGCGTTCCAGGCCTCCTTCGCCAACGTGCGCTGGGTGCCCAAGGCAGCCGCCGATCCGGACGCGAAGAAGTGCTCTGATCTGACCTGACCACGGTCGGGTTGACCGGATCCTGCGCGCCTACCGACCGTTCGGTAGGCGCGCAGTCCGTTTCGAAGGGGTATTTATTACCGTTCGCCGCGGATGTGCGTGGTGAGGCGGGTCAGCAACGCGGTCAGCCTGGCCACCTCGGCGCGTTCGCCGGGCGACAGTTCCTCGATCGCGGCGGCCAGCCGGTCCGCGCGGCGGCGGCGTTCGGTGTCCAGTAGTTCCCGTCCGGCCGCGGTCAGGTGCAGTGGCACCTTGCGGCCGTCGGTGGCGTGCCTGCCCGGTTCGACCAGGCCGGCGGCCAGGAGTTCCTTGACCGCCTTGGCCGCGGACTGGTGCCGGATCTGGCGGCGTCCGGCCAGTTCCGCGGTGGTGAGCGGCCCTTCCCGGTCCAGGTGACCGAGCAGGGCCAGTTCGCCGGGCGGCATGAGCTGTCCGTTGCGCGCGGTGCGCACCAGGGCGCCGATCGCGGTGCGCAGCTCCTCCGCCAGCTCCCCGCTGTCCGTCATGCTCGGAATCCTAATCAGGAGTACAGCTCGGCTGTGGACTGTTCAGTTGGCCGGATTTCAGTGTGGTCCAGGTTCAGTGCCGCCCGGAGATCAGGTGCACCCGCAGTGGTTCGGGGATGCTCCGGTCGAACAGGGTGGGGTGCGGGCGGCCGAGTTCGGTGAGCTGGTCGAGCAGGTCGAGGTGCCCGCCGGTCCAGCCGTGTTCGGCCAGCCAGGTCGCCGGGTCCGGGTCGGGTCCGCCGACGGTGTTGCCGACCAGGAGTTCGCACAGCGCGTGGTCCTGCGGGTCGGCGAGCACCGCGTCGGTCATCCGGGGGCGGCGGGACATGTACTCGGTGAGCAGGGTGCTGCCGGGCGTGGTCTGCTCGGTGACGGTGTCCAGGAGGGTGTCGGCGGCGGCTTCCGGGAAGTACATGAGCAGTCCCTCGGCCACCCACACGGTCGGCCAGGCGGGGTTGAACCCGGCCCGGCGCAGTGCCCGCGGCCAGTCCTCGCGCAGGTCCACCGGCACCGGGATGCGCGGGGTGCTGGGCAGGTGTCCGGCGAGCACGGCGGATTTGAACTCGTGCACCTCGGCGGTGTCGACCTCGTAGAGCACGGTCCCGGCGGGCAGCGCGAGCCGGAACGCCCTGGTGTCCAGTCCGGCGCCGAGCAGCACTACCTGCCGCGGCCCGTGTTCCCTGGCGGTGGCGGCCTGGATGGCCCGGTCGTAGAAGACGGTGCGGCCGGCCAGGTAGCCGTTCATGCCGGTCCACAGTTCGGAGGAGCCGTCCTCGGCGGCCGGGCCCAGCCGGGGCAGTCCGGCCAGGGTGGTGTCCCCGGCGACCTCGACGAAGCGGGCCGCCAGGGGGTCGGTGAACAGCGCGTCCGGGCGGGCGGATTCGACCGCGCGGTTGTAGGCGGTCATCAGGCCGGTGAAGCCGACGGCGACGGGCAGCCGGATCTGGGTGCTCACTCGAACTCACATCCCGGGTTGGCCTCGTCGACGGCCAGCGGCGCGCCGTGCGGGAGCACGTAGAGGACTTCCAGGATCAGCGGTTCGGTGCCCAGGTTGCGGCCGACATGCACGTAGTCGGGCCGTTCCACGATGGCCTGGCCGCGTTTGTACACGCCGTCGCTGGCGCAGTCGGCGTCGAAGTGGCTGAGCACGCCGCCGCGGACCACGCCGTAGAGGGTGCCGAGGTGGCGGTGCCAGCCGGTGGTGCCGCCGGGGGCGATGGTGATCTCGCGCAGCACGTAGTCGGTGTCGCCGACGGTGTGCTGGGCGAGGAGTTTCGCGGTGACCCCTCGGGAGGGGGTGGCGGAGGCGGCCGGGGCGAGCAGCACCGAGCCAAGCAGTACCAGGGCGGCCACGATGGCCCGGATCGACAGTCGCATGTGGACGGAAAGCCGGGCCGCCGCCGGTTATTCCCGGGACCCGCCACCCTGCCCGGGGGTGTGCCCGGCCGGGCGGGATTCGGTGTCCCCCAGGGCTATTCCGCGGCCGGGGCGGTGCCCACGTGCAGGTGCACCACTCCCCCGGACAGCGGCCGCCAGGCCACCCGGGTCCAGCCGGCGGCGGTGAGTTGTTCGCCGAGCCGGGGCGGGGTGTGCCAGGCCTGGATGGACTCGGCGAGGTACTGGTACGCCTCGGGGTTGGTGCTGACCCGGCGGGCGATCAGCGGGATGACGTGCCGCAGGTAGGCGGTGAACAGCGCCCCGTTGAGCGGCTTGGGCGGGATGCTGAACTCGCAGACGACCAGGCGTCCACCGGGCCGGGTGACCGCGCGCATCTCGCGCAGCGCGGCGGTCGGGTCGGCGATGTTGCGCAGCCCGAAGGAGATGGTCACCGCGTCGAAGGCGCCCCTGGCGAAGGGCAGGGCCAGTGCGTCGGCGGCGATCCGCGGCATGCCGGGGTGGCGGCGGCCGGCCACCCCGAGCATGCCGAGGGAGAAGTCGCTGGCCACCGCCCGCGCGCCGGTGGCGGCCAGGGCCGCGGTGGAGGTCCCGGTGCCCGCGGCCACGTCCAGCACGCGCTTGCCGGGTCCGGCGCCGGCCGCGGCGGCCATCTCTCGGCCCCAGGCGTCCATCCGGCCCCACCACAGGCGGGCGCGGGTGCGGTCGTAGCCGTCGGCGACCTGGTCGAACATGGCCGACACCTGGCTGGTCTGCTTGTCGAGGTTCGCGCGCACCATGGCCCCCAGCATGCCAGTGGCCATGGCCCGCCCCGCCTACGCCTGCACGGCCTCCGGCCCCGCTCCCGCCTGGGCCGCCCCCTCACGCCCGGCCTCCGGCCGCGCGGCTTCCGACCGTTCGGTCGGGACCGGTGCGGCCCCGCGCCCGGCCACCGCGGCCACCGCCACCGCGGCGAGCAACCCGATCACCGCGAACAGGTAGAAACCCCACGGATAGGCGATCCCGGCCGCGACCAGCCAGCCGCCGAGCAGCGGCCCGGTGATGCCGCCGATCCGGCCCATGCCGGTGGTCCAGCCCAGCCCGGTGGCGCGGGCGTGCGGCGGGTAGACGTGCTGGGTGTAGGCGTAGATCAGCACCTGCGCGCTGAAGACGAAGCACCCGGCCAGGAAGACCATCACGTAGAGCCCGAGGGTGGGCAGCCGCAGGCTGAACAGGGCCAGGAAGACCGCGGCGCCGAGGAACCAGCCGATCACCGACTTGCGCACACCCACCCGGTCGGCGACCCGCCCGGCGACGAGCAGCCCGACCACCGCGCCGACGTTGAGGGTCAGCAGCAACCCGAGCGCGTCACCCAGCGGATATCCGGCCTGGCGCATGATCTGCGGCAGCCAGGTGTTGAGCCCGTAGACCAGCACGAGGCCGAGGAAGGTGCTGACCCAGAACGCGATAGTGGCCCGCAGCAACCGGCCCTGGAACAACGTGCGCACCACGGTCCCCGCCGCGGCCGCTGCCGTGCCCGACCCGGCGGCCACCTCGGCCCGAGCCCGCTCGAAGGCCGCGGACTCCGGCAGGTACCTGATCATCAACGGCACCAGCACCAACGCGGGCAACGCCCCCGCGACGAACATGGCCCGCCACCCCAGCTGCGGGATCAACAGCAGTCCCAGCAACGAGGTCAGCACCGCACCCGCGTGATAGCCGGTCATCACCAGCGTGGCCGCGCTGCTGGCCCGCCCCCGCTCCGCACTCGCCTCCGACACCATGCTGATCGCCGTAGGCAGACACCCACCCAGTCCCAGTCCGGCCAGGAACCGCAACGCGCCGAAGACCAACGCCGAAGGTGCGAACGCGCACAACAACGTGCACACCGAGAAAATCGTCACCGACAAGATCAACGTCTTCCGGCGCCCAATGACATCGGTGACGGTCCCGATGGTCAGCCCACCGATCATCATCCCGACCAACCCAACGGTCGACACGGCCGCGCCGGTGCCCGCGGTCAGCCCCCACACCCCGTCGGCGAGCAGCACGGGTAACACCACACCCAGGACCACGAGGTCGAATCCGTCCAGCAGGACCGCGGTCCAGCAGAGTGGCTGCACCCAACTGCGGCGCGGGTTTCTGGTCTGCATCACGCGGGCTCCTTCGCCGGCCGTCCAAGGTCCGGCAAGCCTAGGAACGTGACCGGAACCACTACCACGCTACCCTTCCACTGAGCGGAAAACCCCAGCCCACCCCCACCCCATTTTCTCTAGCACACCCCCAGGAGTCCTAAATGGACACTCCCCCGCCCCGCTCAGTCACCCTCCGAGCCCTAACCCTCCTGTCCACCTTCACCCCCACCCACCCCCGCCAAACCCTCTCCGAACTCTCCCGCCGCTCCACCCTCCCCCTGGCCACCGTCCACAGACTCCTGGGCGACCTCACCACCTGGGGCGCCGTGACCCGAGACCCCGACGGCGCCTACCGAATAGGCCTCCGCCTGTGGGAACTCGGCATGCTCACCCCCGCCGCCAGCCGCCTACGAGAAGTAGCCCTCCCCTTCATGCAAGACCTGTACGAATCCACCCGAGAGAACATCCACCTGGCAGTCCGAGTAGGCCACGAAGCCCTCTACGTAGACCGCCTCAGCGGCCACAGATCAGTCCCCATCATCTCCAGAGCAGGCAGCCGCCTCCCCCTGCACGCCACCGGAGTGGGAAAGGTCCTCCTGGCCCACCAGGACACCGAGTTCATCCGCCGCTTCTGCGCCGCAACCCCCACCCGCTGCACCCAGTACACGATCGTGGAGCCCGGCCGACTGTCCCGGGAGCTGAAGGAGGTCCGCAGGCGAGGGTTCGCCCTGACCTCGGAGGAGATGACGCTGGGCACCTGCTCGGTGGCGGTGCCGGTACGGGATGGAGACGGGGCGGTGATCGCGGCACTGGGGATGGTGCTGCATACGGTCAGGGCTGACCTGGCGAAACAGGCGCCGGGGTTGCAGGCGGCTGCGGTGGGGATCGAGCGGCGGCTGGGGGGCGGGGAGGAGGAGTGACCGTAGGGGCGGTGGCCGTAGAATGGGGTGCGAGCGGAGATCGCCGACCGGCTGGGGCAGGCTTGGACGGACGCGGCCCGGAGGGTTCGATTCACCCGGTCGAGCGCAAGATCCAGACGGCAAAGCAACCTTTTTGCCTCGAAAAGCGTTCCGCAGAGGAAGCGGTGGCGGGGGCGGGCCGGACCCGGCTCACACGGCCCCACCCAACCCGGCCACCAGCCAGACAACCCCGGCCAGCCCCAGCGACCCCGGCAGCACCCAGCGACCCCGGCCAGCCCCGGCGACCGTCGTTACCGGGCACAGGCGACCGCCGCCCGGCCACCGGCCCGGCCAGTCGCGTTGGCCTACGGTGCCCAGGCCCACGCGTGGCGCCCGACCCAGAGCCGTGCGCAACCGGCGAGCGCGTCGGAGCCGGAGCCGTGCGCAGTTGGCGAGCGCGCCGAGAGAGAGCCGTGCGCGCACCCGTCGCGCGTCGCACGGGGCGTGCGCGACGCGGGGCGTGCGGCCAGCGGGTCGGTCGGGTCGGGTCGGCGTGCGTGCTGACTTGCGAGGAGACGCAGCCCGGAGGCGCGACGCGTCAGCCGGTGGCGGCCGGCGGCGGCCGGGTGCCTGGGCGCGGCCGGGAATCGTGGCCGGGATCGGCGGGCGACGACAAGCACGCTCCGCATGCGAGCCGCCAGCCGCGTCCGACGCGCGGCCTCGCTAGGTGGCCTCGCTGGCGGCGATAGGCCCCGCTACCCGTCGTGGGTCTGGCCGGGGTGACCTGCGCGAGCCAGGGGCATCCAGTCGGCGGGGCCGAGGCCGCCCAGCCGGGCCCAGATGGCCTGGGCAAGCTGGAGTGGTCTGCGTAGCCCAAGGTGTGACCGGGCCGGGCCGGGCCAGGCCGGGCGACCTGCGATCTGCGAGGGCCCGAGGCGGCCAGCGCGGCTGACGCGGCCTGCGAGGCATGAGTTGGCTGCCCCCACGCTGCGCCCGCGATGCCTGAGTTGGCCGGCAAGGGCCGGGGCGAGCTGGGCGAGCCGGGAAGCCGGACGAGCCAACGTCGGGGCTGGGGAGCGGGGCGGCCGGGAATCGCGGCCGGGAATCGGTGCGGGCCGCCGCGGGCCACAGCGGCGGCAGCCGGGCCGATTATCCTTTGTGGACAGTGAAACCCGGGCGAAGCGGGGCTCGGCCGATGCCGGGGGTTCCGGCATCAGCCAACGCCGCACGGTGTGTGTCGAGGCCGGCAACCGGCAAGTGGCAAGTGGCCTCGAACGGGTGGAACTGAGGTGCTTGATGTGCTGGTGACCCGATCGGGGCAGTTCTGCGCCCCCGGGTCGCGGTCTGGGGCTGGTCTGGTGACCTTGGCGCGACCGCTACCGGCCTCGGCGGTGCTCTGCCGTCGAGGGGGAAGTGCCCGACCCGCCAACGGGTCAGGGCTGGTGGATCAGGACCTCACCGAGTTGGCGTCGGCCTCAGCGCGCAGGACTTCGTCCAGACGCTCAAGGAACAGCTCGAAGCTGATCTCCGGCGGGAGGATGTCGTCCTCGCCGGTCAGCTCTACCTGCGGAAACTCGTCGACGGGCAGATCGACGCGGTCATCGACCGGCTGCGCTGGCTCGCGATCGAGCGCGAACAGGTCCTGCTGCCCTTTGATGGTGTTGGACGGTTCGGTGACCGTGGCCTGATTCCCGTTCGCACTTGCCGGGCCGTGCGCGATGCGTGGCATCGCGGCCCGCCAGGTGACCTTCGAACTGGTGATGCGGCTTCGCCGAACCGGGTGCGGCGTGAACACGAACGTCTCCGTTCTGGCCAGTTGAGAAGTACCCCCACAGAGAGGGTAACGAATCGGAGAAGAATACTGCTAATAGGACTCGGTCACTCGACTTCCGGCGAGTTGCCACGGACCGCCTTCAGCGGCCACACCCGCCATGATCAGCTACTTTCGCCGTCGCCGGAGCAGCGGCGTTGCCGTTGGCGCGCAGACGCTGGCGGCTTCGCGACATCGTGTTGAGGCGTTCGTCACCGCCAATTACGGACCGCCGTCCGCGCGGAAATAGCGGCACCGGGAAGCACCCGTTCGGACCAACGGGTTGTGCGTTCTCCGGACACCTGGGTGGGACATCGGCCAGGCAGGCATCGGCGGGGCCGGACCATGAACAGTGGGACGGGTTGCGGACGCCCGAGCCAGAGAAGATCGAGAACCCGGGAGGAGGAGAGAGACGGAGGCCGGGGGCGGGGGCGGGGATTGAGAGTGGGAGTGAGGCAAGAAGGGGCGGGGCCGGGTCGACCGGGGCGCAGGACACCGGGGGTGCGAAACAAGGTGCCGATCACGGTGATCTTGTGGTCGGACCAGAGGGCAGAGCGAGCCCTAACGGCGATCCGGGTGTTGTTGACCGGGCGAGCAGCCCCGGTTCGTGTTCGCGGTGAGTCTTGCCCGATGGCAGGATCCCTTGCCCGAGAAGGATTCCGAGCCTTCCCTGCGGCGTCGCAGCAGACTTCTGTCGAGTCCACTGTGGACATGATGTGCAGCGACGGGGCAGGTGGGGGTCGTCGTGGGCAGCGCGGGACGCCGGTGAGCGGCGGTTGGTGACACAGAGTCTGGATTGTGTGGTTTTGTGCCACACACCCTAGGTGATCGTGAGTGTGCACGTTGCACATCAACTCGTGTTGACAGACCTATTAGCGTGACTGCCATCACTCGTTCGCGAGTGGTGGTTATACAGGTAAATCGCCTGGTAGCAGGGGGCGGGACACGTGAATTGGAATGCGCTCTCCGGTGGGACGCGGGGTGGGGCGGCGCCGGTGGATCAGGTCCGGGGTGACGGGGGTTTTCGGCTGCAGGCCACGGGGTCGACGGCCGAGCCGCGGTGGCCGAGGCGGTATGGCGACGTGCCGTTGACCGCGGACTGTTTCCAGGCTCGCGGCGAGGGGGCGCGGCTGGCGGAGCTGGTCGCGGGCGGGCAGTCGGTGGTGCTCGCGGGGCCGGGTGGGGCGGGCAAGACGCAGCTGGCCGCGGACCTCGTGCGCCGGGTCTCTGGAGATCTGGACCTGGTGCTGTGGGTCAGTGCGACCTCGCGGGAGGCGGTGGTCGCGGCGTTCGCGGCTGTCTATGCCGACTTGACGGGGTTCGGTGGCGGTGCGGACGTTGCGGCGCAACGGTTTCTGGGTTGGCTGGCGAACGCGCCGCGGCGTCGGCTGGTCATCCTGGACGATGTGCGCGCGCTCGCCGACCTCGACGGGTTGTGGCCGCCGGGGCCGGTGCTGGCGACCACGCGGGAGCGGGACGCGGCGGCGGCAGGCGGGCCGCGGGTGCTGGAGGTCGGGAGGTTCGGCGTCGAGGAGGCCGGGGCCTACCTGGCGGCGCGGTTCGGTGCGGATCCGCGCCTACCGGCCGGGACTGCTGAGCTGGCCGAGAGACTCGGGCGGTGGCCGTTGGCGTTGGCGCTGGCCAGCGCGGTTGGGCTGGAGCGGGACCAGCCGCCTGGGCTGGTGCGGGAGCAGGGCTGGAGGACGCGGGAGTCGGCCGGTGGGCGGGAGTCGGAGCTGTCACCCGAGCGTGGCTGGCTGCCGGACATGGCCGACGCGGTGGGTGTGGCCTGCGCGTTCTCGGTCGGGTTGGCCGATCGGTGGGAGCCGGTGGGGATGGCTCGGCCGCTGCTGGAGCTGGCGAGTCTGCTTGAGGCGAGCGGTATGCCTGAACGGGTGTTCACCAGTTCGGTGGTGCTGGGCTGGCTCGGTGCGGTCGCCGGGCGGGTGGTGGACGCGGATGAGGTGCGGGCGGCGGTGGGTGGGCTGCGGCGGCTGAGTCTGCTGGAGCAGGATCCGGGGGCGTCGGATCGGGTGATCCGGGTGTCCGGGCTGGTGCAGCGGGTCGTGCGGGCGGAGCTGGGCGAGCGGCTGGGTGTGGTGGCGCGGGTGGCGGCGGACGCGCTCTACGACGTCTGGCCGGCGGCGGAGGAGGACGGGGCGCTGGTCCGGGCGTTGCGGGCGAACGCGGCGGCGTTGCGGCGGCATCTCGGCGGGCAGGGGTGGGTGGCGGGGCATCCGTTGCTGTTCCGGGCCGGGAACAGCCTGGGCGAGAGTGGGCAGGCCGCGGCGGCGGCGCGTTACTTCGCTGATTTACGCGTGCTTACCGAACGGTCGGTAGGGACGCGGCATCCGGGCACGTTGACCGCGCGGCACGATCGGGCGTACTGGTGCGGGGAGGCCGGGCAGGTCGCGATCGCGGTGCGGGAGCTGGAACAGGTGTGCGCCGATCAGGCCCAGGCGCTGGGACCACGGCATCCGCACACGCTGACCACCCGGCACAACCTGGCCCGCTGGCGGGGACAGGCCGGGCGGCACGCGCGGATCGTCGCCGAGCTGGCCACGGTGCTCGAAGATCAGCTCGCCGTGCTCGGCCCCCGGCACCCGCACACCCTGACCACCCGGCATGACCTGGCCCGATGGCGGGGCGCGACCGGTGACGCGGCCACCGCGGTGACCGAGCTGGAACAGCTGCTGCGGGACCAGATCTTCGCGCTGGGACCCTGGCACCCGAACACCTTGACCACCCGGCACAACCTCGCGCGCTGGCGCGGTCACGCGGGTGACGCCGGGGCCGCGGTGACCGAGCTGGCCAGGGTGCTCGACGACCAGGTGCGGGAACTCGGGCCGTGGCACCCGAACATCCTGATCACCTGCCACAACCTGGTGCACTGGCGGATGGTGCTGGACGGCGCCGCGACGCCCTGATCCGCCAGACGGGGTCACGATCGATCGCCCAGGTTGATCTCCAGCGGCTTCACCGGGGGTTTTCGCGGTTACGATCCGGCCGTGCGCACGCCTGACTCCGGAGTCCTCGAACGTGAGCCGGAGCTGTCCCGGATCCAGGCCGCGCTGGACTCGGCCGCCCGTGGCGAGGGCCGGGTGGTGGTCATCGAGGGCCGCGCCGGGATCGGCAAGACCCGCCTTGTCCAGGCCACCAGGGATCTGGCCAAAGCCCGCGGCTTCGGCCGGTTGCAGGCCGTCGGCGACGCCCTGGAAAGCGCCATGGCCTGGGGTGTCGTCCGGCAGATGGTCGAGCGGTCGGTGTCCCGCTACACCGGCGAGATCCGGGCCGCGCTGCTGGCCGGGCCCTCCGGCGACGCCCTGCGCGCGCTGGACGCCGCCGCGACCGACCCGAGCGAGGCCGAACTGGCCCGCACCCTGCACTCGCTGTGGTGGGTGGCGGTGGACCTGTCCGCGACCCGGCCGCTGCTGATCACCGTGGACGACGCGCACTGGGCCGACCTGTCCTCGGCGCAGTTCCTGGTCTACCTGTCCCGGCGGATCGCGGACCTGCCGATCGCGCTGGTCGTGGCCACCCGCCCACCAGCGGAGAACACCGGGCCGCTGGCCCAGCTCAGCGTGTCCCGGCAGGCCGAACGGGTGCTGCCCCGGCCGTTGAGCGTGACCGCGCTGACCGACCTACTGACCGTTCGGTCGGCGCCCGCGCAGGCCGTGGTGGCCGCGGTGCACGCGGCCAGCGGCGGCAACCCGTTCCTGGCCAGGGTGCTGGTCGACGAACTGGACGCGCTGGGGCTGCCCCTGGACGTCCCCGGCACCGCGGCGCGGGTCGGGACGCTGGGGCCGAGCACGGTGTTCCGGGCCGCGCTGGGGCGGTTGCCCGCGGACGCGGTGCGGCTGGCCGGCGCGGCCGCGGTGCTGGGCGTGGGCAGCGATCCGTGGCAGGCGGGCGCGATCACCGGGCTCGACCCGGCCGCGCTGACCGTCGCCGCCGAAGCCCTGGCAGCGGCGAATGTGCTGGTCAGCGACGGGGATCATCTGGTTTTCGTGCATCCGGTGGTGCGCGAGGCGGTGCTGGCCGATCTGGGACCGGTGGCGCGGACGGCCTTGCACGCGCGGGCCGCGGTGGAACTGGCCGCGGCGAACGCGCCTGCCGACCGGGTCGCCGCGCACCTCGCGCAGGCCCCGCGCGGCACCCTGCCCGAGGCGGCGGGAGTGCTGCGCAAGGCCGCGGTGGCGCTGCTGGCCGCCGGGGACGCGCGGACCGCGACCGCGCACCTGACCAGGGCCGTTGACGAGGATCCGGACGATCCGGCGTTGCGGGCCGAGCTGGGGCGGGCGTTGCTGCGCACCGGGGAGGCCGCGCGGGCCAGGGACGAACTGCGCGCCGCGGCGGTCGGGCTGCCCGATGCCGAACTGGTCGCGGCGGCGGCCTCGGCGACCGCGGTGGTCGACGGACCGGGTGCGGCCATCGCCGAGTTGGAGGCCGCGATCCGGGCCCGGCCGGCCGGGGACCGGGACGTGGGGCGGCTGCACCTGGAGGCGCGGCTGGCGGTGATCCGCTCGTTCCTGCCGGAGGAGCGGCGCCGGTCCTCCGAGCACCTGCGCGGGTACGCCGGCCTGCCTGGCGGCACCCCGGACGAGCGGACGTTGCTGGGACTGCTGGCGCAGATGGGTCGCTACGAGGTCGCGCCCGCCACCGAGGTCGCCGCCACCGCGAGCCGGGCGCTGGCCAACGGCGCCTACTTCGACGACGCCACCGGGTCCACCGAGGCCATGGTGGCCTGGGTGGTCGCGTTGCTCGCGCTGATCTCCGCGGACGGGGTCGCGCCGGCCCGCCGGGAGATCGACCGGGCGCGGCTGCGGGTGCGCGCGCACGGGTCGCCGGTGGAGTTCGCCATGGTGGCCAACGCGGCACTGTTCCTGAGCTGGCGGCTCGGCGACGTCACCGCGATGGAGGCCGAGTCCGAGGGCGCGCTGGCCGCGATCGCCTGCGAGGACCCCGCCCCGCACGTGATCGCCCTGCGCGCCACCGGCACCCACTTCAGCGCCTACGCCGCCCTGGAACGCGGCGACCTGGACGCCGCGACCGCCGCGCTGGACCGCTTCGAGGCCGAACACCCCGACCGGCCGCGGCTGATGCCCACCATCTGGCTGCACGAACCGCGGGCGCTGATCGCGCTCGGGCACGGCGATCCGCGGCAGGCGCGGGCCCAGGCATTGCGGCAGCGGGACCTGATGCTGGAGGCGGGCCTGGATCCGCCGACCATTCCGTGGCGGGCGCCCGCGGTGCGCGCGGCGATGCTGCTCGGCGACCTCGGCGAAGCCTTGGAACTGGCCGCGGAACAGCTGGTCATCGCGCGGCGCTGGGGTGCGGCGACCGAGGTGGGGGCGGCGCTGCGGCTGCTCGCGCACGCCGATGCGGACCGGCGGCTGGACCTGCTGACCGAGTCGATCGCGATGCTGGAAACCGGTCCGGCGCGGCTGGAACTGGCCCGGTCGCTGGTCGACCTGGGCGAGGCGCTGCGGGTGGCGCGGCGGCGGGGCGACGCACGGGAGGTGCTGCACCGGGGCATCGACCTGGCCGGGGACTGCGGGTCCGCGGCACTGCGGCAACGCGCACTGGAGGCCCTGGAGGCGCTGGGCGACCGGCCGCGACGGCCGATGTTCGCCGGGCCGGAGGCGCTGACCGCCAGCGAACGCCGAGTGGCTGGCCTGGCCGCGGCCGGACGGGCCAACCGGGAGATCGCCCAGGAACTGTTCGTGACCCCCAAAACGGTGGAGAACCACCTCGGCCGGATCTACACCAAACTCGGCATCGCCGGTCGTCGCGACCTGGCACAGGCGCTCGTGTAGGGGGTCCCGGCGATCAGGCTCTGCCTATCAGGCCGCGAGGGGTGGCGCAGACCGGTGGATGGTCTACGGCCGCTACAAGGCAGGGAGCCTGGCAGGGGCCTGGAGCGCAACAGCGGGAACACCGTGCAGCTGAAGCTGGCGGATCCGGGGCGCGCGTGGGATCCCTGGGGTGGGGACTAGCTGAAGATCCAGTCGGCGTATGAGTCGCTGGATGTGACGCTGACCCGGCGGGTGCTCAACGAGTATGTGCCGGTGGACGACGATCCGGAGGCGGCTGGGGACGGGAGCCTGCAGCCCGGGAGCTACCGGACGGTGGACCGGTGGGAGCTGACTGGGCCGCGGTAGGTGGGGGCCACTTGGCAGATGGTGGCGACGTTCAACTGGTTTGGGATGGCTTGCTGAGCTTGGCTGACTGGCTTGCTGGCCTTGGTCGGGCTGGTTTCGTCTTGGTCGGGCTGGTTTCGGATGGCGCGCTGGCTGGCATCGGATCGCACCCTGATCGGGTGAATGTCGGGGGCGGTTGGGGATTGGTGGGGCGGTTGTTCGAGGTGAGCTGGGTGGGTCGGGACTGAGTGCTCTGCCTGGTGGCGGGGCCTTTGGTACGTTCGGAGCGGGTTGGCGTGCTGGGGCGGGCAGGGTGGCTTGGGCGGGTCGGATTGACCTGATCGAGGTCAAGATCCAGACGGGAAAGCAACCTTTTTGGCTTGAAAAGCGTTCCGCAGAGGAAGCGGTGGCGGGGGCGGGGCGAGCGCGGGTCAGTGGTGCGGGCGCGGGCCGGGAGTGGGTCGTGCAGGACGGGGCGTCTGGGCCGGGGGAGGGCCGTGGTGCCGAGCCCGGTGACGGGACGGGGCGTGGCGGCACGGGGCAGCCCGGGGCGTGGCGGAGGGGTGCCGGGGCGGCGGGCTCGGAGTTCAGACATCGAGGCGTCAGGCGTCGGGGAGGCCAGGCTCCGGGGGAAGCGTCGCGGCTGGGCCGTGCGGGGAACCGGGGTCGAGGCGCGGGTGCGCGGGCCGGGACGCGCAGGTACGCGAGCGCACGGGCGCAGGTGGCGGGTGCCCGCGCGCGGGCCGGGCGCCGCCCGGGGGCGTTCCGTACAGGTCGAGGTACGCGCGGGCCAGGCACGCGCGGGCCGGGCAGAGGTCGTGTGGGACACGCGGGGTGCGACACGCGGCCGGCGACACGCCACCTGATCGAGTTGGTTGCCTGGGCAGGCCCTGGGCTACCACCATGGGAGGTACCTGGGCACTCCGAACGGCGGGCTGGTCGCGATGACGGGATCCACGGGCACACCGTTCGACACCCTGCTCGACGAGGCTGAGCCGGTGGCTCCTCGGGGGCGGCGGGTTGTGGTCGGGGTGTTGAAGTTGGTGGGGTTGTGCGCGTTGGGCGGGATGCTGGCGGCGGGGGTGTTGTTTCCGCTGGCCGGGGGTGCGGGCACGGTGGCGGTGCTGGCCAGTGACGATGTCGACCGGACGGCGGCGGCGTTGATCGCGGATGAGGCGCCGCAGATGACCGCGTTGCTGGACAGCGAGGGGCGGCCGTTCGCGCATGTGTATGACCAGTACCGGGTGCCGGTGCCTGCCGCGGAGATCTCGGGCTTGGTGAAGTCGGCGCTGGTGGCGATCGAGGATCACCGCTTCTACGAGCACCAGGGTGTGGATCCGGTGGCGTTGGGGCGGGCGGCGCTGGCCAACGCGGTGTCGGGGCGGATTTCGCAGGGTGGGTCGACGTTGACCCAGCAGTACGTGAAGAACCACCTCACGCACATCTCGGCCGAGACCGCGGTGGAGCGGACCCGGGCGCAGGAGCAGTCGATGGCGCGCAAGGTGCGCGAGTTGCGGATCGCGTTGCAGCTCGAGCACACCCTGAGCAAGGACGAGATCCTGGCCCGGTACCTCAACACCGTGCCGTTCGGGCAGGGGGCGTTCGGCATCCAGGCCGCGGCGCGGGCATACTTCGACACCACCCAGGACAAGTTGACCGTCGCCCAGGCCGCGTTGCTGGCGGGGATCGTGAACGAGCCGAGTGCGTTGAATCCCTACCGGCATCCGGAGCGGGCTTTGGTGCGGCGCAACGTGGTTCTCGACGAGATGGTCCGCCAGGGCCGGTTGCCCGCCGAGGTCGGCGCGGCGGAGAAGAAGACCAACCTGGACATCGTGCCCACCCCGGCGCGGCCGGCCAACGGCTGTGTCGGCACCGGCGACGCGGGCTACTTCTGCGACTACGCCTTGAAATACCTGGAAAACTCCGGCTTCCAGCGCGACGATCTGCGCCGCGGCGGCTACACCATCAAGACCACCCTGGACCGGGACGCGCTGACCAAGGCCAAGGCCGCGGTGGACGCCGAAGTGCCGCCGCAGACCCGGAATGTGGCCAACGCGATGGCGATTGTCCAGCCTGGCAAGGACAAACACCGCGTGATCGCACTGACCGCCAACCGCACCTACGGTCTCAACCGCGACGCCAGGGAGACCACCCTCGGGCTGCCCTACGCGCCGCAGAACCACGGCGCGGGCTCCATCTACAAGATCTTCACCGCCGCCGCGTTGCTCGAACAGGGCGGCACGATCACCGAATCGGTGCCGGTGCCGGACTCCTACGTCTCCCCCGTCTTCCTCGGCGGCGCGGCCAGTTGCCCGCCTGGCGCGCTGGGGCTGCGCAAGTACTGCGTGCAGAACGCCGGTGAGTACCCGGCCCGGATGAGCCTGCAGGACGCGCTGGCGAAATCGCCGAACACCACCTTCGTGCACCTGTTGGAGCGGGTCGGGGTCAGGGCCGCGGTGGACATGGCGCAGCGGCTCGGGCTGCGGTCGCTGGGCACCATGATCGCCGCGGAGGATCGAAAGAAACGACCGATCGGCAGGTTCTTCGCCGAGCAGAACTTCGGTTCCTTCACCCTCGGTCCGACGCCGACCAGCACCCTGGAACTGGCCAATGTCGGCGCGACCCTGGCCAGTGAGGGCAAGTGGTGCCCGCCGAGTCCGATCGAGACCGTGCTGGACCGCCGCGGCAACCCGGTCCCGGTGCGCGATCAGGCGTGCGAGCAGGTGGTGCAGCCGGGGCTGGCCAACGCGATGACCGTGGCGCTGAGCAAGGACACCCTGGGCGGCACCGCGACCGCCGCGGCGCGCGGGGTGAAGTGGGACCGGCCGATGGCCGGCAAGACCGGCACCACCCAGGAGCACAAGTCGGCCGGGTTCCTCGGCTTCACCCCGCAGTTGTCGGCCGCGGTGTTCACCTTCGACGACACACCCGCGCCGCAGACGCTGTGCGACTCGGGGGTGAACCAGCCACCGCGGCCCTGCTCGTCCGGGCGCTACATCTACGGCGGGAAGTACTCGGCGCGCACCTGGTTCCGCGCGATGAACGGGGACAACGGGCGCGGCGGGATCATGAGCGGGATGCGGGTAGCCGGGCTGCCGGAGGTGGAGCGGCGGTACCTGCACAGCGACCGCCCGCGCCCGGTGGATCTCTCCGACATCGGGGATCGCCGGCCGCAGCCGTCGAAGACGCGGACGGCGAGCGCCACGCCGCCGCCGCCGACCACCAGCGCCGGCGGCGGGCCGGTGACCACGACGCCGAGCAGACCGCCGGTCACCACCCGGCCGACCACACCGCCGCCGCCGACCCGGCCCAGGCCGACCGGGATCGGCTGACCCGCCGGACCGTGCGTCCGTCTACCGACCGGTCGGTAGACGGACGCACGGCAGCCGGGTTGCCGGGTGACTGCCCTGGTGCGCGGGTCGCCGGGTGGCGGGGCAGACTGCCGCCATGACCTCGGAGACGATCACCGCCGCGGACGCGGGCAGTTGGACGCTGGGCGACCGGACCGTGCACCGCCTCGGCTTCGGCGCGATGCGCCTGACGCACCAGGCCGACGGCTCCCCCAGTGACCGGGACCGGGCGATCTCGGTGCTGCGGCGCGCGATGGAGCTGGGCGTGAACCACATCGACACCGCCGCCTTCTACTTCTCCCCGCTGCGCTCGGCCAACGAGCTGATCAACACCGCGCTGGCGCCCTACCCGGAGGACCTGGTGATCACCACCAAGGTGGGCCCCGGCAAGGACCTCGCCGGCGAGTGGCTGCCGCTGGCCCGGCCCGAGCAGCTGCGCGGCCAGGTCGAGGAGAACCTGCGGCAGCTCGGCCGCGATCACCTGGATGTGGTGAACCTGCGGGTGCACGGTCCGGAGTCGATCGCCGAGCGCTTCGGCGCGCTGGCCGAGTTGCGCGCGGCCGGGCTGATCCGGCACCTGGGCATCTCCAACGTGCGCGCGCACCACCTGGCCGAGGCCCAGGCCATCGCGCCGGTGGTGTGTGTGCAGAACCAGTACGGGCTCGGCGCGCCCGCGCGGCAGGACGATCTCCTGCGCCTGTGCGGCGCGCAGGGTGTGGCGTTCGTGCCGTTCTTCGCCATCGCCGGCGCGGGCAAGGAGTCCGGCGCGGGCGGGGCGGAGGACACCGAGGTGGTGGCCATCGCCACCGCGCGCGGGGTGAGCACGGCCCAGGTGCGGCTGGCCTGGACGCTGCAGCTGGGCCCGCACGTGCTGGCGATCCCCGGCACCGGCAACCCGGAGCACCTGGCGGCCAACATCGCGGCCGGGTCGCTGCGGCTCACCGATGACGAACTGGCCCGGCTGGCCGCGGTGCACCAGGGTTCCGGATGACCTCGACAATGCTGGCCAGGCTGTCCTGACCGAATCCGTCGGCCAGACGCCGGTCCAGGAATTCCTTGATGGGCGTCATCAGGTCGGACGCTATTCCCTGTTCGCGCCCGGCCTGGATCATTTTGGCCAGTCCGTGCGCGTTCAGGGAAACGGTGGACACCGCGCCGCCGTAGTCGCCGGAATCGACCTGTTTCGCCGCGCCCCGGATACTGGGCAGCACGACATTCGTGAGCCAGGATTCAGCGAAAGGCAGCAGCCGCTCCCCCGATCCGGTGAGCGCGAATCCCTGCAACGCGCTGGTCAGGGTGGCCCACAGGATGCCGAGCAGGGCGAGGTCGTACTGGGCAGCGCTGCCCGGGTCGGCGCCGAAGTACACCGAGGTGCCCAGTGCGCCGAGCACCTCCGCGCAATCCCGGTAGACCTGCTGCTCACCAGCGTAGAAGAGCTGCGTCTGAGGCTGGCCGACCGCCGGCGGCACGGCCAATACGGCGCCGTCGAGGTAGCGCAGGCCGAGTCCACGCGCCCAGTCCGCGGCCGCGCGGGCCTCGCTGGGCAGGCCGGAGGTGAGGTTCACCAGCACCTTGCCGGACAGGGTTTCGCGTACTGGTTCGAGCAGCTCGTACAGCGCCGGATAATCGAGTACGCAGACCAGGATGATGTCGTTTTCGGCGACCGCGGCGGCCAGGTCAGCCGCTTTTAGTGCGCCGCATTCCACCAATGTATCCGCTTTGTCGGCGGATCGGTTCCACACTGTTGTCGCATATCCGGAATCAAGGAAGGCTCCGGCGATCGCCGCGCCCATCCGACCGAGTCCAAGCACCGTAATCACATTTCCAACCTAGGTCGGCGGGGAATCGCGCTCAAGTACGCACATCAAGGTAAGTGCCTCGCCGCGGTTATCCTGGCCTCGACTTGGGGGTGGTCGGATGAAGGTGCGGACGCGGTTGACGCACTGCGCGGTGGAGGCCGCGATGCAGGTGGTCACCGGCAAGTGGAAGGTGCACATCCTGTGGGCGCTCAGTCCGCGGCCGCGCCGGTTCGGCGAGCTGCGGCGGTTGCTGCCGGGGGTCAGCGAGAAGGTGCTCATCGACCAGCTGCGTGAGCTGATGACCGACGAGATCGTGCACCGGGACAGCCAGCCGGGCCCCGTGCCGCACGTGGAGTACTCGCTGACCGCGCGCGGCGCGGCGCTCAACGAGGCGCTGCGCCCGCTCGGCGCGTGGGGCCGCGAACACCTGTGACCAGGGACTTCGGCTACGGCAAGCCGGTCGGGCCCAGTTTCTCGGCGGCCAGGGCGTGTTCGGCGACCTGGCAGGCGTTGGGCACGTCGCCGGCGTAGGCGGCCAGGCGGGCCAGCATCCCGCGCAGCACCTCGCGCTCGGACTCATCGAGGGGGGTGAGCACGGTGTCCTCGACCGCGCTGAGCCTGCGTTCCAGCCTGCACAGCTCGGCCTGGCCGGTCTCGGTGATCACGATCTGCCGGGAGCGGCGGTCGGCCGGATCGGGGCGGCGCTCGACGAAGCCGGCGCGTTCCAGGTCGTCGAGCAGGTAGGTCATCACGGTGCGGTCCACGCCGAGCTGCTGGGCCAGCGCGATCTGGCTGGGCGCCTCGCCGCGGGCGGCGGCGGAGAGCACCTGGTAGCCGCGCGGGCCGCCGGGCAGGTCGTCCACGGCGCGATCGGCTGCCTTGAAGTACCCCCGCACGACCGCGCCCAGCGCCAGCCCGAAGTCGAACTGCGCAGGTCGTCGCTGGTGCTGGTCCACCTACTCAGCATAGTCCGCCGCTGTGGCCCGAAATACGTTCTGTTGACAAGATAGTCTGTTGAGCAGAACATCTTGTCGACAGCTGTTCTGGAGAGCAGCGCTTCTTGTGGAGGGAAGACGATGACTCTGCTGCGCGTGGACACGAGCATCAGGACCGAGGGCTCGGTCAGCCGGGCACTGGGCGACACCTTCGAGCAGAGCTGGCTGACCGCCCGTCCCGGCACCCCGGTCCGCCGCCGGGACGTGGGCCGACACCCGCTGCCCGCCGACGTCTGGCCGCGGTCGGTGTCCACGGTCTGGACCCCGGCCGAGGAGTGGACCGAGGAGCAGCGCGCGGCGGCGGGGCTGGCCACCGAACTGGCCGATGAGCTGCTCGGCGCGGACGGCCTGCTGCTGACCGCCCCGCTGTACAACTTCGGCGTGCCGACCCAGGCCAAGGCGTGGATCGACCTGCTGCTGACCGAACCGCGGCTGTCCCCCGCGAAGGGTCAGCAGCCGCTCAAGGGCAGGCCGGCGGCGCTGATCGTGACCCGCGGCGGTGGCTACGGGCCGGGCACCCCGCGCGAGGGCTGGGACCACGGCACGCCGTGGCTGCACCGGATCCTCAACGACGTCTTGGCGATGGACGTGCGTGTGGTCGACGCCGAACTGACCCTGGCCGACGTCAATCCCGCAATGGCCGAGCTGCGCGAACTGGCCGCGCAGTCCCGGGAACAGGCGCACACGCTGGCCGGGAAGGTCGCCCCGGAACTGGCCGGGATCGTCGCCGCCTGACCCGGCGATGGGCCGCGGGTCGGGGCGAGGCCGGTCATCGGGGTGTCCAGCGCCGAACACCCCGATGCGGTGCCACCGATCCCCGCACCAGGCCCCGGCGGTGACCAGGCAGAATTCCGGCCATGACCGCCCTGCCCGAGCAGCTCCAGTCCGCATTGGACACTGCCCTGCGCCGCTTCCCGCAACAGGAACTGGCCCGCGCGGTCACCCGCCTGATCACCCGCTACCGCCAGGGCGAGGCCGCCACCACCCCCATCCTGGTCACCCCGGTCGACGCCGCCGCCTACGCCGGCTACCGGATGCCCGGCACCTACGCCGCCGTCCGCTCCGCCCTGACCGAGATCGCCCGCCAACTCCCGGACTTCGCCCCCCGCAGCCTGATCGACGTCGGCGGCGGAACCGGCACGGCGGTGTGGGCGGCGACGGAGACCTGGCCGTCACTGGCGGAGTTGACGGTGGTGGAGCAGGCGCCGGAGGTCGTCGCGCTGGGGCGGCGGTTGATGGCGGAGTCGCCGCGGCTGCGGGGGACGGCGTGGCAGCGGGGGCGGATCGACCCGGCGGCGGAGGCACCGCGGGCGGATGTGGTGACGCTGTCCTATGTGCTGGGCGAGTTGCCGGAAGCTGTGCGGGCGGCGACGGTGCGGTGGCTGGGTCAGTCGGCGGGGTTGCTGGTGTTGATCGAGCCGGGGACGCCCGCGGGGTATGAGCGGATTTTGCGGGCGCGGGATGAGTTGATCGGGGCGGGGCGGGATGTGGTGGCGCCTTGTCCGCATCAGCGGGCTTGTCCGATTCCGGCTGGGGAGGATTGGTGCCATTTTTCGGCTCGGTTGCCGCGGGTTGGGGCGCATCGGGTGATCAAGGAGGGGTCGCTCAACTTCGAGGATGAGAAGTTCTCGTATGTGGCGGTGGTTGGGGCGGGGGTGGCTGGGGTTGGCGGGGGCGAGGCCGGGGGCGTGGGGGCTGGGGGGCGGGAAGCCGCGGGCGGGGTTGTGAGTGGGGGCGCGGGGGCTGGTGGGGCTGGGGTTGTGGTGGGGCGGGCGGCTAATCGGGTGTTGCGGCATCCGGTGAAGCGGAAGGGGTTGGTGGCGTTGCGGTTGTGCACGGGGGCGGATGGGTTGGCTGAGGTGACCGTGACGAAGCGGCATGGGGTGGATTACCGGGCGGCGCGGGATGTCGAGTGGGGGGAGGAGTGGGCGCCGAGCATGCCGGATCGCGACTGACCGCTGGCCGGGCGCTAGGTGCCGGGTGCGAGATCTGAACACTGGGCGCTCGACGCTGGGTCTGAGCGCTGGGTACCTGGGGGCGCGGTCTGCGGGGTGCGGCTGGTGGGTCGGACGTGTTGAGCGGTGTCCGGGGAGGGCTGACCGACCTCGCGGGGGACTGTCTGAGGAAGACTGAGCGCTCTGTTCGCCGGGGCTAGGCTACGTTCGCTGCGGAGTTAATCTTCATGGATCTACCTCGGCAGCGGCTCCACGAGGACCAACAGGACGACAGAATTAGAATCTACGGCCTCTTGCCACCGGCCACGGTGACTGATCAGCATTCTCCGACCCGTTCTCCAGGACAGATTCCAACGTAGCCAGCCTGGCGAAGGCATCCGCGGTTCAGCAGGTTCAGTCGTGATGACCAGACAAATCTGACCCCATCATCGCAACGAATGCGTTCTGATAGAGGTCCGATCGCCTTCTCTCGGCGTTCAGGAACTCCTCTCGGCATGGAATTTCCGCCCTCCGGCACAGCTCGTAGGCCACTCGGCGGGCGTGGCCCGCCCCGGAGTGAGGTTTCCTAGATCAGGGCCCGTGGAACTTTCTTGCTGAGAAGCCTCGACGATCATGTCAATCCGCAGCAGCCATGATCGTCGGCGAGGCGCGGAAATCTCGACCGTCGCTCAACACTGCCACATGGCAGCGATCAGGCGACACGTAAGGGTAATGTGGATTTGGGCATGGCGTTATCCCTTCTCGCGTTTCCCGAAGTAGCAGCGCAGGAAAGGTCTGTTGGTGACTTTGATGGCCGACAGAGCAGCTGTACAGAGGAGGCACTGCGCAGCCCGTGGTGGCGTCGCTCGGGGCGCAACTTGCGGATCAGGTGGGCGAGCAGCGGAGCGGTGAACGCTTGCCCGGGCAGGACGAGGGTCGACTCGCGTGCGGCCGCAGAGGTCTTGGCTGCCGCGGTGAGATGCCGCCTTCGGGTCAGGCATCACGCTCACGCAGGTGCTCGACCACCTCGTCTTGTCTGGCCCGGCGGATGCCACCAACGCCTGGACGCTGAACAGCAGGATGAGCGGGAAGTGGGTGGAGCAGACGAGGGCCCACTCCATCACAGCAGTGATCGAGTCAAGCAGTTCACGGAGTTGGTTGACCTCACTTGCCCAGTTCGTTGCCGGGTCCCTACTGCGGGCGGCGAGCGCCCGCAGGCACCGCCATGGTCAGTCGTGATGCGCACAGATCTCAACCACCAAGCCGGCGTTCCAGACGGCGGGGTGGCCGCTCCTTCGCGGACCGCCCAACGACGAGTCGTGATCAGCCGCACCCCGCCGCCCTGAACATTCCCAACCCTATGGAGGGCGTGATGGACAACAACGCGATGTCGGGTGTGACTGGCAATGTCGTGCAGGCGGCGACGATCGTGGGAGGTGTCCACATCCACGCCACTGACGAGGCGAGATCCGTGCCCCGACAGTTACCTGCGCTGGCGCGTGGGTTCACCGGGCGCGAGCCGCTGCTCGCCACCATCGACGAGGCGATGGGCAATACCCCGCCCGATACCGTGCCGGTAGTGGTGTTGTCGGGCATGGGCGGAGTGGGGAAGACCGCCCTCGCGGTCTCATGGGCGTCAGCGGCCGCTGAGCGCTTTCCCGGCGGCCAGTTGTACGTGGACCTGCGGGGGTATGGACCAGACGAGCCGTTGCCACCAGGTGAGGTGCTGGGTGGTTTCCTGAGGGCGCTTGGTATGGCCCCGGAATGGATGCCAACAGACACGGGGCAGCGCGCATCCACCTTTCGATCACTGGTGGCCGGGCGGCAGGTGCTCGTCCTGCTCGACAACGCGCGGGACGCCGAGCAGGTTCGTCCCCTGCTGCCGGGCCCGGGGTCAAGCGTCATCGTGACGAGCCGCAGCCCATTGACCGGCCTGGTGGTGACACAGGGGGCCACACCTGTACCCGTAGACGTACTCGGCACCGAGGAGGCACTCGCTCTGCTACGCACCCTCCTGGGTCCACAGGGCGAGGAGGAGCCTCACACCGTCGCCACGTTGGCGCGGCACTGCACGCATCTGCCACTGGCCCTGCGCGTCGTCGCTGGCCTCGTGCGGTCCGTCCCGGCACGACCACTCGCCGAGGTGGCGGCGACGCTGATCGACGAGCACCGGCGACTCGACTCGCTGGATGTCGGTGATCCACGCACAGCAGTACGCACGGTGTTCTCGTGGTCCTATCACCGGCTTCCAGCGCACCAGGCGAGGATGTTCCGCCTGCTGGGCCGGGTTCCCGGGGCGACCGCGCCGAAGCAGGCGCTCGCCGCGTTGGCCGGTGTCTCCCTGGCGGTGGCCGATCGCCTGTTGGAGGCGCTCGCCGAGGCACAACTGGTGACAGCGACCGCGAACCACCGGATAGGCATGCACGACCTCCTCCGCCTATACGCGTCGGAACTCGTGGAGCGAGACGACGGGGACGAGCGGTTCGAGGCCACCACACGCTTGTTCGACCACTATCTGCATGGTACGGACCAGGCCGACCGGTTGTTGACGCCCAACCGGTTCCGCATCCCCCTGGAGGGACTGCCCCGCGAAGTACCGTCCTTCCCCGACCAGGACGCGGCGCTGGCTTGGATGGTTGCTGAGCAGGAGGTCCTCACCGGGTTGCTCCAACTCGAGGACTACCGCTTGGACGTTCGGAGCTGGCAGCTGGCGTACACGATGCGCGGCTACTTCTTCCTCACCAAGGACTGGGATGCCTGGATCCGCACGCACGAACTCGCCCTCACCGCAACTGTGCGCCTGAAGGACCGGAAGGCCGAGGCATCAACGCGTAACAACCTCAGCATGGCGTTGCTGGAACGGGGATCGGTGGAGGCTGCTGAACGCCACTGCTGGGCCGCACTGCAAATCTTCGACGACTTGGGCGACCTGCGCGGCGCAGGCAACGCCCTGGGTAACTGCGCGTGGGTCCTGCACAGGAGAGGGGACCACGAAGGTGCGCTGGAGCAGGTGACCCGGGCGCTGGGGAACTACCACCGCTGTGGCGCACGCACGAACGCCGGGATCACCTTGCGCAGCATAGCGATCTTCGAGACGGCATTGGGCAGGTACGAGATCGCGATCCGTCACATCCACGAGGCGATGGCGATATTTGAGGAGCGCTCGTCGTTGCTAAACATGGCGATGGCGCTCAACTGCCTGGGCGAGACACACCACCAGTCCGGCGACCTGCGAGCGGCCGACCAGGCGCACGAGGAGGCGATCACCCTGGCGCGCGCGCAGGGCAGCGCGTTCGAGGAGGCCCGCGCCCATCACGGCCGGGCGCGGGTCGCCGTGCTGTTCGGCGACCACGAACAGGCCGTGACCGAGTTCGAGGCCGCGTTGGAGCTGTTCACCCGGTTGTCCGCGTTCGAGGGGGAGGAAGTGGCGGCGGAACTGACCAGGCTGCGCCCCTGACGGATTCCGGTCAGTCGCCAGCCCGTACACGTGCTTCCCCGACCATTCTCTGATCCAGGGGCGGGTGCAATTCGTCGGCTCGCGTCCACTCCGCCTGTGCCTCGGCGGAACGCCCCGCGGCGGCGTGGACGTTGCCAAGCCCGATGAGCGCGCGGGCGTGTTCGTATGGGCTGCCGCAGTCGCTGGCCGACGCCGCGGCCAGCCGGTACCGCTCGGCGGCGAGTTCGTGCTGATCCGCTCTGAAGTGTGCCCACGCTGAGCTGTTGAGCGACATGGTCATGTCCAGGGGGAGGTCCAGCTCCCGGAACCGGTCGTACGATTCGTCCGCGTGTGCGACGGCGTCGTCGTGCCGGCCGAGTTCCACCTCCGCCAGGGAGACCCCGCGCAACGCGATCGCCGCGTTGCGTTTGTTCCCAAGGCGCCGGTACGCGGCCCCGGCGGTCCACAGCTCATGCCACGCGCGCTCGTGGTCGCCCAGATACAACGCTGCCCAGGCCATGTTTGAGGCGGCGTTGATCAGACCGTGCTCGTCCCCGGCCTCGCGGAAGAGGTCCGACGCCTCCTCGTAGTGGCCGGTCGCCTGCTCCAACTCACCGCGGTCGGCGTACGCGATGCCCAGGTTGTTCAACGTCAGAGCCAAGGCACGGTTGTCACCTGCCACACGGGCTGCCGCAGCAGCCGTGCGGTGAGTTCCGATCCACTGGTCCCACAGCTTCGACTGGAAGAAGTAGTCGCGCAGCAGAAAAGCGAGCTGCCAGCAGTGGCGGTGGAGCCGTTGGGTGGCGGCCAACCCGCACAGGCCGACCAGGGTGGGCCAGCGCCGGTCGAACCAGGCCAGAGCGCTCTCACGGTCCGGCAACGCCGTGGAGGACACCGGCAGATCCGGAAGGTCGAGCTGCACCCGGTAGCGGTGCGGCGCAAGGAATTCGTCACTCGTCCTGGTGAGCTGCAGGTTGTGGTCGAGCAGCCGGCGAACCGCCGCGCCCTGCTCCTCGACCTCAGGGAGGGCGCGCGCGAAGTCGCGGATGAGGTCGTGCAGGATCACGTGACCATCCGCCGTGTGGGTCACGAGGTGCGTGTCGCCAATGCGGTCGGCCAGAACGGTGGCCTGTTCGAGGTCGACATCGGCGAGCGCCGCGATGTCGTCGGTCTCGATGACGCGTCCCGGATGCAGGGCCAGCAGTCTGAAGACCCGGGCCTGGTCCAGCGGGAGTTCCCGGTATGACAGGGCGAACGCGGCCGCGACACTGCGCTCCCCGTCGTCGAGGACGCCCAGTCTGGAGGTCTCCTCCGCCAGGCGCCGCTCGAAGTCCTGCAACGACGCGTTGGCGCCCGTACGCAACCGAGACCCCGCGATGCGGATCGCGAGGGGCAGCCGGCCGCACAGCTGCACAACTCGGGCGACCAACTCATCAGGTGCGGCGCTGACGCGATCCCCAGCGATCGCACGGAACAGCGTCACGGCTTCGGCATGGGGCAGCACGTCGACGTTGACGCGAACCGCGTCATCGAGCGCATTGAGCTTGTTGCGACTGGTGATCATCAGACTGCACCTCGGTTCCGCAGGTATGAGTGGGGCAACTTGAGCGGTACCTGCCGCGTTGTCCAGCACCACCAGGAGCCTCTTGCCGCGCAGTCGGCTGCGGTAGAGGTTCGCCCGGGCGTCAAACTGCGGCGGGATCTGCTCGCCGGGCACGCCGAGCAATCGGAGCAGCAGGTCGAGGATGTCGTGTGCGGTGGCTTGCGCGCCGGCCAGCGCCTGGCCATCCAAGTCGAGGAAGAGGCAGCCGTCAGGGAAGAGGTCAGCCACGTCCCAGGCGCTGCGCAACGCCAGCGCGGTCTTCCCCACGCCAGCCATGCCGCTCAACACGCACACGCCCTCCGTGCTCATGTCACGGAGAACCGCGACGATGGCTTTCCGTTCCCGTTCGCGACCGGTGAAGTGCCGGGTCACCGGCGGCAGGCCGGTCACGGCTGCTGTGCGGGTACCGGCTCGCCGGTGCGGTCTGTCGCGCATGAGGGCCAGCAGCGCCCCGTTCGCTTCCAAGGCGATGTCGCACTTCTGGGCGAATTCCCGGTTGCCTGCAGCACAGCCGGTTTCCACCTTGCTGAGGTGGCTCTTGCTGTAGTGGATCAGTTTGGCGAAGGCCCCCAGGGAAAACCCTGCGCGTTCACGTCGCCTGCGCAGTTCGCCACCGAACTCATGCTTGTGCGAGTCCATGCCCGGATCATGCCCGTTCCGGGACGGCCACGGGCTCAGACCCACGACTCACGAGGCCGACAGGGGCGCCACCCGCCGAACCTGGCACCAGCTCAGCCGACCATGACGAACAGGTACTGCGCGATGACGAACACGACGTGGGTGTGCATCTCCGTCCACCTCCTCCCCTCAGGACACCACCCCGCAGCTCGGGAAGAAGTCGGGAGCACCCCACACGAGCGTTCGTCTCCCATTTTCTTCCAGACACCACACCAGGTGGTTTTCCTTCACATTCCCTCTGTCTTCCGCAAGAACACGATCTCGCGATTCCCAGCACGGCGGCAACGGGTTTCCGTTTCCTCGCTCGACAGGAAACGGTCGTGGATGCCAAGCGAACTGCGGCTAGAATCGCATCCACAGGAGGAGCTACTGCATGGTCGAGAACGAGGCGAGCCAGCTCGTCGATGAACTCAAACTTCTGAGACGACGGCGCGCGTTGGACTCATCGAACCTGGCGGATGTCACCGGCCCGCTGCTGCGGAGAACCCTGGGGTTGGCCGTCGACGGCAAACCGCTCCAGCTAAGGGAAGCTCTGCGGCACGAACTCACGGACGTGGCCAGGCACCTGCCCGATGAGCAACGTCAAGCGGTGTTGATGGCCTACGGGCTCACTGACGAGAGTGCGGCCACGGCCAACTTCACCCAAAGGTTGGAACTCGTCGCCAACCTGATCGACCGAGATCCGAAAACCGCGAAGAGGCACATCGACAAGGCGCTGGAGGCGTTGGCGAAGCTGATGCTCGTGGCGCGCCGCGAACGGCGGCGGCCCGGAGCGCCCTGGCGCACGACGTCGCTACACACCTCCGTAGTGCTCGACCAGGGACTTCCCCAGGTGTATGAGAGGCGGCGCTTCGTCGTCTCAGCCGAGGAGGTCGACGAAGTCGAACTCGAGGTGTCCGTGCCCCTGCCGCCAGGTTGGGCCGGAGGAATCCCACCCGACAGCACCGGCATCGAGGTCCTCCACGGTGGCACACTCCAGGTGCGGCAGCGGCGGTCCAGCGCGAGGCTGGGTTACGTGTTGCGGTTGCCACACAAGCTGCCCCGTCACGCGGAGCACGAATTCTTCCTGCAATTCCACTTCACTGAACAGCGCTTGATGCGGCCGTTCTACGTGTGCACGCCGACCTTTCCGTGCGAGCTGTTCGAGCTGCACGTCAAGTTCGATCCCGAGCGCGTGCCCGACCGGATCTGGCGGATCACCGATCTTCCTCCATCCGAAGTAGAAGACGAGTTCGCGCCGCGCGAACTCGTCAAGGCCGACCCCTGCGGCGAGGTCCACTTCACGTTCACCGACCTGACGCCCAACCGGTCGTTCGGCGTTGTGTGGGGAGAGGAGTTCCTCGCCGAGAGCGAAGCCACCCCGGGCGCCCGGCGGGCACCGTGAGAAGTACGGGCGCCCGGCGGACGGCCAAGCGGCCAGCATCCCGAGCCAGCAGGGGCATTCAGGCACCAGCAACCCGGTTCCGGCTGTTGGTGCCGCCCGTGTGCTGGGTGCCCTTGCAAGTTGAGTGTCAGTCTTCGGGTAGGTCCACCAGATCGTCGAGGGTGGGTTGGTTCGCCTCCGCCACGGCCGCTTCAGCCGCTGCACGCAGGGCGGTGGCCAGGTCCTCGTCGCCATCCGCGCAGTCGAGCAGCTGCTCAGTGCCAGCCGTGGCAATGGCCTCGGGAACGCTGAGCCCTGCTTGGGCCAGGCTCAGGTAGACCTCGCGTTCGACACGGCGGCCCACGTGCCTGGCGATGTGCGCCAGCCCTTTGCCGATCCCCTCCGAGAGCCGACACGGAAGGGTCTCGGCGAGGTCACCGAGATCGGTTTCCGGGTGCAGGTGGCGAGCGATGTCGACGACCGCCCGGATGACGTCGGCGGTCCGTTGCGCCGCCTGCGCGATGGGCCCCGGATCGCGGACGCCTGCCTGCGATTGCAGGTGGAGGGTCAGCGCGGTCTCGATCTTGGAGATGGGCTGGCCTGCAGACCACATCTGGCAGGCCAGGGCACGGCGTGCCCGCCCGTTCCCGGCCCTGTCCCGGCTGCGGGGTCCCAGCAGGGCAGCCGCCACAGCGGGCGCGGCCCCTTGCCGAGGCAGTTGCCGGGCGAAATCGTCGTACTCGCGTTGCCACTTCGCGGATGGCTTCGTGAAGCGGACTTCATCGACCTCGGTGACCAGTTGTGCCGCGCCGATCAGGGTCATCCTGGTCAACTCGACGTCCGTCACCGCCCCCAGCGTGGCCACGAGTACGCGAGCCGACTCGATGCGCAGGCCGCTGCGGACCACGACCTCGCCGAGCGTGGTGAGCTGGTAGCCGTGCTCCGAAATGGCCAGGAAACCGCCCTCATGGAGCGAGCCGACCACTGCCCGCACCTCGTCGGGTGGAAAGGGGTCGTCGGCACGGGCGGTGCTGCTCTGGAAGGAGGCGAAGGTCCATGCCAGGAAGTCGGCGACCCCGGCCGCGTCGGCTCCACCAGGCTCGTCGGCGAGGCACTTCAGCACGTTGAGGGCGAGGTTAGCCAGGTCGAGACCGGGTGACAACAGCGCGGAGCGAGCCTGCTCAGGCTCGGCATTCACGTAGTCGCGCCAGATCCGCTGGGTCTCGAGGCCGCCGTTGGTCACGACGATCGTCCGCCCCGGCACGTCCTGGCCGAGGTTCCGCCCAGCCCGGCCCGCCATGTTCTTGTACTCCGAGGAGGTGTAGGACCTCCCCGGTCGTCCTGGGTGTTCCAGTTCGCAGATCACGACCGAATCCGCTGAGAGGTTCACCCCCTGGGCGAGGGTAGTGGTGGCCACAACCACCCGGATTTCACCTGCGGGCTCGCGAAAACCCCGCACCACTGCCTGCTGCTCGGATTCGCGGAGATCGGTGTTGTGGAAGGCCACACCGCTGCCGAGGCAGTCGCGCAGCACTTCTGCCACCCGGGAGACATCACCCCGGGGCAGGGTGCTGAGCACGGAACTGGCGGCGGGCAGACCCAAGCGGTCGGCGAGCCGCCGGGCGAAGGCTCGGGCACCGGCACGGTTGGCGCGGAACACCAGGACCCGGTTCCCCTGCGCCACGAGTTCACCGACCAGCCGTTCCGCGAGGTCGTCCCCGGCAACCAGCCCAGAGGTGGTGAGTATCTGCTGTTCGGCCTTCGCCACCGGCGCGAGCCCACCTCCGTGGCGTCGGTACCGGTAGGTCCCGTCCGGGCCGAGAACACCTTCGCACAGCGGGACAGCGCGGTCGGGGAACTGCACCAGTGCCGCGCTGAACCAGGCGGCCAACTCCTCTGGATCGCCGAGCACGGCTGAGAGCCCGACGAGCTGTGGCGTGGGCAGGTGCCGCTTGACGGCACGGCGCAGCCGGGTGAACAACAGCTCCAGCCGGGGCCCCCGGTCCGGCAACAACAGGGACTGGATCTCGTCGACGACCATCACACCTATCCCGTCCAGCAGACGGGCGTGTCCAGCGAGGAGACCGATGAAGGTCTCGTACGTCACCACCGCGACCTGGTAGGCGCCGGTAATCAGGTCGCTCACCTGATCGCGCACCCCGCCGGTCGCCCGCAGGACCTGGACTCCGAGCGGGCCGTACGTGTCCTGGAACCGCTCGTACTGCTCGTTGACCAAGGTGCGGCTCGGCAACAGGAAGACTGCCTTGCGGTTGTGCGCCACCGCGTGCAGCGCGGCGATCTCACCGACGAGGGTCTTCCCGCTCGCGGTCGGCGCGCTGACCAAGACGTTCTCTCCACGCAGGAGACCGCCGTGGTTGATGGCGGCGACCTGCACGTCGTTGAGCTTCCCGAACCGCTCTCGCCATAGCTCCACCACTGACGACGGGATGCCGTGGGGCACGAGGGACTTCAGGTCCTTGTTGGCGAGCGGCGGCTGGGTGTGGCCACCGATCGCCGTGTACCGCTTGCCTGGCACCAGCGGCGGGAAGCGGGTCAGCCGCATCGTCCCCTCGAAGGTGGGGCGCTGTCTGCGGCGTCTGGACCCGGTCTCCTCGGCGCTGACCCGGTCCAGCAGCTGCGCCACCAACGACGACAGGCGCACCATGCCCCGGCCGTCGAGGACGCCACCAGCTCCCATCAACCCCTGGAGGAGGTGGTGGGTCAGCACGCCGTGCTGGTAGCGGGTCGATTCGAATGCCTCCTCGTCCGATGAGGCCGCGCCGAGGAAGATCCGGCCGTCGCCGCTGATCGAGCGCAGCACGTCCCACGCACCCACCTCGTCGGACCTGGCCGCGGCACCGTCATCGGGCTCGAAGAACGCCCGGGCCAGCATGCCGCCGGAGAAACAGCTGTCGAGCACGACGACCAACAACCGAGCCCGGATCTCGCGGACCCGGTCGACGAATTCAGTCAGCGGCAGCGCCGTCTCGGCGAACCGCCCAGGGGTCGCGTCGTACGTCGCCAGCTCCCGTGATCGCGTCCCGTGCCCGGAGAAGGTGACGACGACGATGTCGCCGTCACCGCTGACCTCGGCGAGGCGGGTCAGTTCGGCGGTCACCCCGGTTCTGGTGGCCTCCTCGTCCGGGAGGAGGACGCAGTCACCGCCGGTATTGTCGGAGAACAACGCATGCAGCACCCGGGCGTCGCGTCCGGCGAACTTCAGGCGGCGGAAGGCGGGGTCGCGGTAGTTGTCGATCCCGATGAAGAGCCCGTGGAAGGCACTGCTCACCGCTGGTGCCACCCCCGCCACGGCGGAGTCGAGCGGATCGCCTTGAGTAGGTACTCGACCTCGTCCTCGATGAGCGCCTCGACCAGGTAATGGTCCATGGTGACTGGACTCAGGAACATCGGGATGTCGTCGACCGAGCAACCCGGCAGAACGACGGGAAGGACGTGGCTCGCCCACTTCGCGTCCTTCTGCAGCAAGTTCCTGATCACACCGAGTTCGCTGCGGATACCGGCGCGACCTGCGCCCCGGTAGGTTCCCTCGCCGACAGCCCGGCACGTCGGCGACGCTATGACGGCAACGAAATCCGCTGACCGGATCTCGTGGAGGGCCCAATGCCCCCAATCTATGCGGGCCCCCTCCTGATACCTGTCGATTACCGGTTCCACACCGCTCTTGCGCAGCAGGTCGGCGAAGTCCCGGACCTTCCTCTTGTGCACCTCGTCCTCGTGCGCGTAACAGATGAAGACTCGCGGCGACACGTCGGGACGCCCGACTCCCGGGCCAGCCGGCTCCTCGGCCTCGACCACGGATGCCCGGGCGATTCTCGTGAGCGATACGGCGAACTCCGTTGACTTCGGGAGCTGGCGGAAGTCATCCCCGTCGGCGAGTTCCGGGTCGAAGCGCGCGGTCAGCCGGAATTTCTGCTCAGTAGCCCCAGCGGGCGCAAGCAGCACGACCCACGACGAGTAGGTACCAGGTCGGACTCCGGCCTCGTCCGGCATGACGTGCAGCCACCGGATCGAGTCGCCGGAGGCGCCGTAGGCGTGCACCGCGCCCTCGGTTGGCGGGATGTGGACCAGGGCGGCGCTGTGCTCGACCGGGATGAACTCAAGCTTGTGACTGAGTGCGTAAGAGGCGGCCGGCTGACGCTCGGCGGCACCGCGCGGCACCGCGGCGACGATCGTGGAGTCGCTGTCCACCAACGCGAAGCCGACCTCGAACCAGCGCACGACCGGAGCCCCAGGGTCGACGCGCAGATCGTAGTTGATCTTTACCAGGTAGGCGGCACGATCGACGAAGTCCGCGCCTGCCCCGGCCACTGGGTGCACCTGCCAGCGACCGAGGTGCACGGCGCCGAACGCCACCTCCTCCGGGCCAGCGTCAATCCGGCGCCCACTGTTGTCCACAAGCGTCAACGGGACGCCGATGTCACCTTCCGGCTGCATACCCGCTCCTTCCCGATCAGTTCGATGTCGGCGACAGATTAGGCACACGATTCGCAGGGTTCGGCACATGAATCGCAATGTCCACAAAATGTCCTGAAATTGTCCAGCGACCGGACTTCGGGAAGTTTTGCAAGAGAATCCAACCTGTGGTTTGCTTCCAGTCGCAGATTCCAAGCGGCCAGCTCCCCACTCCGCCGATCACTGGAATTCATTTTCTTCACTCGCCGACATCGTTCATGGACGACATCCAGGAGAGGTTGTATTCGTGGCGGAATTCCTGGACGGAACCGTTCCGCTGAACCGGTCCCCGGTCAACCAGCGCCGCGACCAGGCGATCACTGCCTGCTGTCTCGCAGCAGCCGTGCTCGGCGACCCCGACCTGCGCGGGGACCGCCAGGGCCGCGTGCTGATGAGCTGCCTCGGCGTGCTCGCCGCCACGCATCCCGTTGGTCGAGCACCTTCCATGTCCCACTTCCGCTCGGGGCTTCGCGGCCCCCTGGGGGACCTGCTGCCCGCCGACGTGGATACCCACGGGATCGCCGAGCTGAGGCTGCTCGACGTACGAGGCCAGTTCGCCGACGAGGCAGAGGACCTGTGCCGGGAGTTCCTGGTGCCATCCGCGGCCCTGGAGGAACACTGGCCGTGGGACCGAGTTGCCGCCGAGCAGGAGGAGCGGCGGATCTACGAGGTGCTGCGCAGACTCCCGGAGGAGGAGTACACCCGGTTGCGCGCCCATCTGGTTGAACAGCCCGTCGGCGACCTCCGGACCTTGCGGCGCGTCTGGGACGCGCTGCTACCGCAGTTCTACGAGCCGGTCGCGGAGTGGCCGTGGCGGCAGGTACACGGTTGGTTCTTCGAGTGCCCAGCCTGCGGGTGGCCGATGCGAGTGATCGGTGGCGGGCGGATCGTGGACGTCCGGTGCGAGGCTCACGCCCGCCACGGCGTGAGCTACACCTGTGAGGTCAACGCCCGTTCCGACGGCGCACCCGTCCTGCGGCCCGCAGGCAAGCGCGCCGAGCCGGTGGCCGCGAAACCAGCCACCAAGGAGTCGCTGGCGGTGTCGCGTGTGGTCTGGCGGTACGTGACCTTGCCCGGCCTGCTTGAGTGCGCGCTGCGCGATCACGCGCTCAAGTTGGGGGCGGACGTGGTGATGTGGCCGCACCGAGACCGATATGACCTCGCGATCACGCTGGGCCGGCAGGTGTGGCGGGTGGACGCCAAGGCATGGGCGTCCCCGGTCGCGCTGGGCGAGGCGTTGCGCGGCACCCCACCCGTCGCACCGGGTCTGGTCATCGTCGTCCCGAATCACCAACGTCCGAGCCTGGACCTGCTGCGGCACGTGGTCGGGGACTCCGGGTACCGGGTCATGACGGCGAAGGAGTTCACCAGCGAGCTGGCCGAGGCCGCGGCGGTGACGGCATGACCAGCCAGACGACACCCAGCGGAATCGCGATCCAGATCGCCTGCGCCCTCGCCGAGCACTTCTTCGGGTTCCCCACCCCCGACGGTCGCACGGCCGTGCCACTCGACGCGACGGCACTGGTCGCCGCGGGCAGGCTCGACCTGTGGCAGGGCTGGGCCGCTCAGCCCGAGGCGATCCGGCATCTGGTGGGGCGGTTCCTCCGGGTTCGCCCCAACGAGGTCGGGGCGCCTCGCCGATTCACCGAGGCCGCGCGCGCGCTGTGCAAGGACTCCGACTGCCCGTACGAGGCTCCCGAGGACGTCCCCGACGACGAAGTCGTGGCGGTACTGGCCCGGCACGGCCAACAGCCACTCGACCTGGTCGCGCGCCTGCTTGACGAAGCCGAGGTCAAGTACGCCCAGAGCAGGAGCCCGCTGCCCGTCGCGGGCCCAGGGCGGTGGAAGTTCGGGTGGCGCGGCGAGTCCATCGTGGACCTCCCCTCGACCGTGCGGGGTGCCGTCGTGGACCCGATCGTCCTGGACACGACCCCGGCCGCGGCGGAGGTGCTCGTCAAACCGGAAGACTTGCGGTTGCTGGCCCGCGACATCGCACAGCGCCGCGGTCACGAGCCGTGGCGGGATGATGTGCTCCGACAGCTCCTCGCCGGACTGCGCGACGACCAGGAGGTCGTGGTGCACGAACTCCTGCTGCGCGCAGGCGGGATCCGTCTGCTCAACGCCCCGACCGGGGTCGGCAAGTCCGTCCTCATCGGACTCCTCGCACTGCACTTGGCCCGGAGCGGTCTCCCGGTCACGATCGTGGTCGGCACCGTCAGCGAAGCAGTGGAACTCGCAGACAAGATCACAGCGGATCTGCTGGCGCTCGGTTCGTCCCTGCGCTGCACCGCTTTGGTCTCGCCCCGGCGTCTTGCTGAGAAGGCGGAGCAGGCGGCCGAACGCGGGCAGTGGGACAGGTTCGACGCGTTGGCCTACGGCTGCGCGCTCGCACCTTTGGTGGTCGACGGGCCGAAACCCGTGGCCCCGGACGAACCGTGCACCGGGCTGCGGGCAGCGGTTGAGCAGCCTGGGCGAGGGCGCAAACAGCAGCCCACCCCCCGCCATGCCTGCCCGCACTTGGCGGTCTGCGGCCGCCATCACGGCCTGCGGTTGGCGGCTGGTGCCGACATCATCACCACCAACCACCACAACTTCGTCCACGGCACCGTCCCGGTCCCGGTGCGGGTCGACGGCGTCGAGCTGAACCGGCTGCCGGTGCAGGAGTTCCTGCTGCGCCGGTGTGCGGTGCTGCTGGTGGACGAGGTGGACCTGTTGCAGAGCAACATGTTCGACGCCGGTGCCCGGCAGCTCCGGCTCGCGGCCAGCGGCGCCCCTGTCGATCTGCCCCTGGTCCGGTTGGACGGTGAGCGGGCCATGCTGCTCCCTGCCGAAGACCGCGCGGTCGTGCCACCGCTGACCCGCACCAGGTTCCTGGCCGACCAGTTCCTGAACTACGTTTTGGAAGGCGACCTGTGGCTGGGGGACTCGAACCCGACTGCTCCCGGTCCACGCAAGTCGGCCGCCGTCGGTGTGGATTCAGGCTGGCACCTGCCGGGTTCCCGGGACCGGATGCTGCTGAAGCACCTGTTCAAGGTTGACGACAGCCCCGAGGACGGCCCCGACGAGGCCGTGCCGGCCGAGGTCTACCACCAGTTCAACACGCTGTTCCCAGACGTTGGCGGGACCGGTGGCGCCGAGCTGCCGCGGTGGCTGCGCGCGGTCGCAAACCTGCTGGCATCGGCGGTCAGCAACGACAACGGCCAGGACCAGATCAAGGAGGTCCGGCACCGCCTACACGGAGTGCTCGCCAGGCACGTCCCGGTGGAGGAGGATCGCCGGGAGGTGGCCAACGCCCTGCTGGTGCGCACCTGGCTGGGAGCACTGCACCAGGCGCTGACCCGCCTCACCTTCGCCGTCGCCGCGCCGGGGACGGAGATGCCCGCGGCCCGCGCCCTCGCCGAGCAACTGGGAACCGTGGCTCAGCACCAGGCGATCCCGTACGGCCCTCTGGGCTATCTGCTGTTCGGGTTCCGGGTCGACCGGGTCGAAGACCCCCGACCTGGCGGGAACCTGTCTGTACAGGCCGTCGGGGGCGATCCGCACACCACCATCGCCCAACTGGGCGGCACCGTCGCGCTGGCTGCCGCCGGTGTGCAACGCGTGGTGCTGGGCCTGTCCGCCACGGCGTACTTCCCCGGTGCCGCACGCGAGCACATCCGGGCAGGCATCACCTATGCGATGACCGACGCGACCCCCGGGGCCTTCACCACCCTGCCGGGCCACGCCTTGGACGCGCAATTCCAGACCATCAGGATCGGGGGCCGCGCCGAGTCCGGGAAGGCGGCAGCGATCCTCGCGCTCGGTAAGTCGTTGTGGGAGCAACTCGACCTGCACCTGCGAGGGCTACCGGACACCGAACGGGACCGCGAGCGGTGCATGCTGGTCGGCAACTCCTACCGGCACGCCGCGCTGCTCGGGGCCGGGATCGCAGGCCAGGTCCCAGATCCAGGCTGGGTGGCGGTCGTCGTCCCCCGGCACGGTCATCCGCCTCCAGTCGTGCTGCCCGCTGAGGTCGTGCTGGTGACAGTTGACGATCTGGAGTCGTTGCCGGCTCGTCACCCACAGGTCAAGGTGTGCATCGCGCCGCTGAGCGTGGTGGCCCGAGGGCTCAACATCCTGGTACCCGGTCACCAGCGCTCAGCGTTGGCCTCGGTGTGGGTGTGCGTGCGACCGCCCACCCAAGTCACCGACTCGGCGGAGATGTTCGCCAGCGTCAACGCGCACGCACTCTGCAGGGACACCTCGAGTTCCGACCCGGTGGCGGTGTGGGCCGAGCAGCGCAAGCGGGCCTTCGCCCGGCTGTTCCATATCCTCACCAGCGACCCTCGGTTCAGCAGGCTCAGCAGGGCACTCAAGTCCGAGTCAGTCGCCGGGATGCTCGTCGACATGATCCAACTAGCGGGCCGGGCTCGGCGCGGCGGCACACCGGTACAGCTGTTCCTGGTGGATGGCGCGTTCCACGACCCGAAGTACGGCACCGACATGCCCGGCCTGCTCCGGTACTACTACGCGAACCTCACCCCTGTCGAACGGCGCGAACTGCGCCGCACCTACGGCTCGACGCTTGGGTCCTGGCTGGACTTCGCGGGCATCGGTCATGAGGAGAACCAGTGATGACTGGCGAGAAAGAACTGTCCCTGCTGGCGTACCCCCTGACCGAGGTGCTGCACGGAACGGCTCACGTCCACCGGTTGCCCGAGAACGTCGCGGAGGTGTGGGAGCGACTGCGGAGCCGCTATCGGGAACGGGTCCACCACAACGTGAACCTCCCGTACTCGGGTCTGGCCACCGCACTGCACGCCTACAGCGGTGCCTGCGTGAATCTGTTCCCCACGAGCAAGCAGCACGCGCCGCAGCGCCTGGTCTCCAGCAAACCCCTCGACCGACGCGACGTCCACGACGCAGTGGTCCTGTGGGAACAGGCCGTGCTCGGCGTGCCCGATGAGGAGATCACCTTCGGCTACCCGAGCGAGTTGGCTGAGCTGTTCGCGGACAGCACGGTTGAGCAGGTGTCGCTCGCCTCCCAGGTGCACCACGTCGGCGACCAGCCGGACGCGCCGAACTGGGTCTACGACGCCGCCACCTGGGAGGTCGCCCGCCGGCTAGCTGGTACGTCGTGGCGGATCGACGGCCGTGAGGTGTCGCTCCGCACCGACACCGACGGGAACCTGCTGGTGTGGGCCCAGGACGCCTTGTGGTCCGGTGCGTGGCGGCAGGGTGGGGAACTCCGCTACGCCGCGCTCCGGATTCGCCTGCTGATGAAGACGCTGCCGGGCGTGCGAACTCCCGTCGTCGTGCTTGACCCGTCAGTGGCCCGCCTGAGCCAATGGCTCGCCGGCACCCGCAACGCCTGGCTGGCACCTCGCCGGGACGAGGACCCGCTGCTCTGCCTCGCGATGGAAGGTCGAGGTCGCCTCGGCCGGATCGAGACGACCAGCCGCATCGCGTTGTCGGTTGCGCACCGGCTGCGCGGGGAGAACTTGCTGGAACCAGGCGACCTCGAACTCGCAGGTGTTCCCCAGCGACTGCGGGCGCTGGTACCCAAGTCCGTGCGATTCCCGATCGGTCGCGGTGTGGGCATGTACACCCTGCGCGAGCTGATCCGCCACGCCGGGGACGTGCTCGGTGTGGCGAACGTGACTGCCCGTGAGGTGAAGGGGCACCAGTTCTCCATTCAGACCAAGCGGACCGTTGAAGCCGGCCGGGACGTCAACCTGCTCGACGAGAGCGGGCTGCCCGCGATCATCAAGGCATCTGGCACCGAGCGGCTGCGCGTCCTCGTCCTCTACACCACCCAGCGCACCCGCGCCCGGGTGCAACGGCTGCTCGCCCATCACCTCCACCGCACCGACCTCACCGAGGGCGTTCCGGAAGACACCCTGGTCCAGGTCTGGGCGCACGTGGAGGTTGTGTTCCACCACGTACCCGAGCTGCTAGCCCACGGCAGGCGGTACCAGGAACGGGTCGCAGCGCTGAATCGAGTCCCGCACCTCGTCGCGCCAGACGGGACGCGGGTACTGGCGTTGTGCGAGACCGAGTACGACGGCCGCTCGCCGGACGGGGACGCGAAGCCCGCGGTCAACCGCTTGCTCGCCGAGCGCAGCGCACTGGCCCAGTTCTTGGCGACGGCACCACCGGCCAAGGAGCTGGAGGCCCCGGCGAAGGACCACGCGGGGAACAACGCGGTGGCCGACCTGCTGCGGGTCGCCGGCCTGGTCCACCCGAGGATGACCAGTGCGCTGGCCTCGGGTCGCCTCGGGCTGCAGGAGCCGATTACGTACGTCGGCCTACACGTGCGGGCCCAGCGAGGGGAGGCGTGGACCAAGGGCGCACCGAAGCTGAGCTGGTCCCTGGTCGCCATGGTTCCCGACGGTGTGCACTGGCGGGTCCTCGCCTACCAGCCCGCGCCGCATCCGAAGAGCGGCAAGGGCATCGGGTGGCACGACTACGCCACCGCGAACACCGCGTACCGCGCGCTCCCGCTGCCCGGGGGCAAGCGGCAGGACGAGGACCTACTCATGGCGATCGACACCGCTCTCGGCCAGCTACGAGCGCACGTGGCCACCGGAGTGGGTTACGTGCTGATGGTCTCCGGAGACAGCTCACGGTCCTTGTGGCCGTTGCTCGCCAACAAGAATCTCGACCTCGAACCGAACTCGGCCGGCCGGGTTGACGACCGCCCCGCGCTGCCTGGCTGGGACCCGGCCCTCGGGCACCGCCCGCGGGCGGTGGTCCGGGTAACTTCGGGGACACGCGACCTACCGCGTCCGGTCGAGGTGCGAATCCCCGATGCGGCGGCAGACAACAGCTGGCGCGTCGGCAAGACGACGCGATCCCTCTATCAGCTCGGCAGTTCCGCGAACACGTGGATCTTGGCCAACATCCCGCGCCAGTTCGCAGGCAATGGCCGGTACAGCAGGGCAGGTCTCGACGCAGGACGGTGGTCTGCCGATGAGGAGACGGGCACGCACACTTGGTATGCCCACACCAGCACCGAAATCGTGGTAGTCGGCGCGGACTCCGACTCGCAGAGCTACGCCGTTGCGGCGGCGCGGCTGTGCGACCACGCCGTGTCCTGGGACGGGCGGACCAGCTACCCCGTGCCGGTTCACCTGGCGGCGTTGATGGATCGCAACCACCCGGAGTACCGGCGCACCGTCGACTGGGACGACGAAACGGAGTACGAGGAAACCGCCGAGGCGGCACCCCGTCGGTAGCGGCTGCGAACCGCCGCAGGCCAGTTCCTGCACGAGGAGGTGTGCCTCCACTGTCGCCTAGACTTACTGCTGCCAACTGAGTTCGTGGAGCGGGGCCTCGACCAGGTCTGGCAACGATTTGCCGTCGTATCCCTATGCCTCTGGGCAACACGTCACCGAGGTCGATGCAGCTCGCCTCAACGTCGCGGCGGCGGAAGCGGCGGGAGATCCCCGGCAAGCCTGACTTCACAGGTCCGCGGAGCGACGGCAACGATCCGGCGCGCGTCGAGGACGTATCCATTGATCGTGTTGCGCACCACGACCAGGGTGGGATTCGGGGCCCAAGGGTGCAGCACCGAGATGAGCCCGAGGCTCACGAGGTCCGTGCGGCTGGGACCGATGTCAACGGGGTGGCTGTGCCAGTCGCCGAGGTAGCCCAAACGGTGTTCGGACCTCCGCGCGTCGCGCACGGCCGGCTGCGTCGCCCCGGCGGGGATCTTGTAGTGGCGGGGTCCCCGATCAGCGCTGGGGATCTCGATCGCGACGGTGACCCACGGCTGACCGTCCACGTGCACCCCGACCAGGATGCCGCCTGCCTCGGTGGGGTGTGCCCGAGCGGCTGAAGCGACCATTGTGGCTTGCGCCGTTTCGGAGACCAGGAGCAGCGGCCATCCGGTCATGTAGTGCCGCCCCTCCTCGGCCCGTCGAACACCCCGGTGCGGTTGAACGGGGCTTGCAGCGGTCTCAACACGACGATGCGTTCATCTGGCCAGTGATGCCGACCAGCGAGGAAGTCGACCGCAGCGTGCGAAATTTCTGCGGCAGCGGACAGGACAGCGATGGGTGACGCATTGTTCACCGGCGCCGTACAGCCCAGCTCCAGAAAACCTGCTTGAGGTGCTACCCGATCTTCGGTTGGTAGATCCAGGTAGTCCGGATCCATCAGGCGAGCAGCGATGGGGGTGTCTCCAGGCGCTTGCCTCCGAATGCGGAAGAGGGCACCTGCGTGGTAGAGCGCGCCCGTGATGAGTGGGGTCGCTGTCTGTCGGCAGACGTCGGCCAGTGCCGCCGAGAGAGAGAAAACGCCAGTGCAATCGAGGACGAGATCAACCCCGTGAACCTGCGCAGCGAGTGTAGCTGGAGCATACGAGAGCGCGTCGCCCCTGTGGACTCCCGCCCAAGGGGCGTGGCCCCTGATCACCGCTGACACGGCAAGGGTCTTCGGGAACCCAGTCAAGTATTCCGGACATACATGCCGCACAAGATTGACCGACTTGAGGCGGTCACTGTCGTGGATCTTGATCGCCCCAACACCACTGGAGGCAAGAGCGGCAGCGACATGACCTCCTACCGAACCCGCGCCTGCGATCAGCACGGTCTTGTCGCGGAGCAGATCCGCATCGGGACCAGATCGGCGTTTACGCGAGACGGTGTCACTGGGTGTGACGGCCATTGCGGTGGCTCGCAGGGAGGCTCCGCGGTTCTCGAATCCCACCACGAGTGCGTCGTGGTCGCTGCCATGGCGCGGCCACGCGAGCACGATGAAGTCGTGTCCTCCACTCGGTTCCGCCAACGCGGCCGGTTCTCTGCGCTCGAGGCCGCACTCGAGATCCTTCACTTGCCTGTTGGTGAGGAGATCACGGATCTCCTCGAGGTTCCGAGGCGGGGAGTCGAGGTGTCGACGGAGGTAGAAGGCACCCTGGAGTCGAGGTTTCCCCTCGTCTCCCGCGTCTGATGTCCCACCAGGTTTGATGATCAAGGTGCCCGCTCGATTGGCAGCGGTCAATGGAGCGCGATACCCGTTGTTTCCTCGACAAATCAGATCAGCCAGCGGAAGTTCGGCGTGGTAACCGCCCAGTTCATCGAAGCCAACATACGCGTCGAGGGCTCGATCCTCCACGCGAAATCCACGCTGCGCGGCTGCCGCCCACTCATCCACTCGCTCCCATAGCACGTTCAGGTCGCGCCCACCGACCTGAGCTGGATCATCCTCGGCCCACAAACAAATAACCCCACGTGCCGCATGCTCTGTCTGGAGCCCTTCCACAGTGACGCGTGCATAGCGGAGCGGCCAACCTTCAGGAAAGCTGACCTTCATCCTGGTGGCGTTGGTGAGCGTCCGGAGGCTCGGCCGAACCGGGCCAAGCCATTCCTGCTGCTCGGTTCCCCGCACCGGGGAGAAGCCCTGGTTGACCAGTTCAGCGCAGAAGTGCTCGAACGCGGAGTCGTCGTAGGTGTTCACTTGCTTCGGCGGCACCGGCTGTGAGTCAACGGGGCCGAACCCGCGAACCCCCGTGGCTCGTTGCTACCAACCCCGCTGACAGCAGTGATCGCACTGATCGGGAACCCATTGGCATCGCATCCACCTGGGAGCGGCAGGACCTGTCCCCGGTCGTTGGTACCGAGGATGTCGCGCCAGATTTTCGCCGCCATGCAGCGCTCCGCGTCGAGGGCTTGACGGGCCCGCTCCGCGAGCCCGTTGAACACATCAGCCGCGATCATCCACTGACGTGGTTCGACTGCGGGCGTCATCGGGGTACCGAACACGGGGTCGAGCAGACCGCTCTCCGCGCACTCCGAGAATCTCCCGGCAACTTGTTCAAGGGTCGCGGCCAGCAGCTCCGCCCAGGAAGTGCCGACCACTAGCTGGTCTTTCCACGCGTAGTAAGCCGCAACCTCCGTGAACAGCCCACCGGGGCGCTGGTCTCCAAGGTGTACGTGTCGCACTTGCCGCAACAGACGCGCTACGGGGCGATAGGCGTTGGCCCCGGCCACGGTCGGGCTCCACGTCGCGGTCGCCAGGCCGTTGGTGTCCTCAGCGAACTTGATCGGATTGGTCTTGATCCAACGCCGCTCCTCCTTGTCCCACTCGTTGCGGTCGCGGTTGGGGATGCCCCAGTGTTCATGCCACCGCACTGCCGGCACCGCATCAATGGAGAAGAAGTCCTCGCCGGTCGGATCGCCGGAAGTCGCGAAGTCGATCTTCAACGATCTGGGTTGCCGCGTGACACGTCCGTGCGCGTCTTCTTCCTTCAATCCATACGTCGCAACGAGTACGCGTTCTACCGCGTTGTAAATCTTCTCCGGGGCGTGCCGAACTGAGCGTTCGGTGAAACGCAGGAAGATGTCCACGTCCTTGCCTGGATAGCGGGCTGTCAGCCGAGCATAGGAGCCGATGAGGATCGTGTCGATCCCACAGTCGCGCAACTCGGCATCTGCCTCGAGCAACTCGCGGATCTCGGTATGTGCCTGTTTCGCTTGATCCAGCTTCTCGTCACGAATTCTGACGTTCCGAACTGCCTGCGCAAACTCACTGACCAGGTCTTCCACCTGCACCTCCTGATATGGACCGGCGAATGTGCGCGATCGACATGCCGACGATCGCCTCTGAAGGATAGGCGCCGATACCGACAAGAAGTGGACGAACCCCAGCTAGAAGCAGATTTGTCCACAAAGTGTCCGCATCATGGGTGGAACTGTCAGCGACCTGTCGTCCCTGGCAGGACGGGACCTCCGATCCGGCCTGCGGACACGGTGGCCACTTCAACGTAGGTCGGAGTTTCCAACTCCTTCTCCCACTCGTAGACGGTCACGCGCAGCGTGTTGCACTCCCTGCCCAGCATCACTGCTACGGGAAACGGGGCACGCATGAACAGGTGCACGGGTCCACCCGCTGCGAACTCACCGATCCGGCGACGCAGTTCAGTCACCAGAGCGCGGCCCGCGGCCGCGGGGATAAGTTCTCGTGCAGCCACGGAAATCTCCACGGCGCGGCTGAACGAGTGGCTCTCGACGTACTGCCTGAACCCCGTGTTGGGTGCTGCGGGAACGAGGTCCAGGTAGACGGCAACCGGATCGCCCCCCGAGCCATTCAGGGGAATCTCGTCCTGTACGACCGACACCGGAGCATCCCTCTCTCCACCCCAGTCGTTGCCGTCCTGGCCGGCGACCGTGACCACGAGCCCGGTCGTGGTCGGCACTGCCGCCCCAAGCGCGAACGCGATGCTCAAGTGCGCGCCGCCGGTGACGTGCAGGTGGCCAACGCCCGACACCTGCACCAGGCGGGGCAGGTCACCGAGGAAGGGAGCGATGTCCGCCCACGCTTGCGGCGGCGGCACACTCGTGCCGGGCGAAGGCGGGCGGGTGCGGACCGCGAGCGGCACCTTTGGCGTACCGAGGGGAGGGAGACGGGTCTGGATGTCCAGGCGCAGGCGGCCCTCAGAGGCTGCGTTGCGCACGCGCCGGGCCGCCATCTCCCCAGCCAGGCGGGCCAACCCGGCGTGGTCGACCACCGAGAACTGATCGAAGTCGCGCAGCAACCACCCCTCCTGCGGCAGCAGGCGGTCGGGTGCGCCATAGTCCAGCTTGCCATCCGGACCGCTGATCGTGCTGCCGATGGCGAAGGTGAACGCCGAATCCGCCTCCAGTTGAAGCAGCCTAGGCAGTTCCAGATCCCGAACGATCTCCGAGTAGGCCATGTCGGGGGTGATCAACAGCACCGCTCCGGACAGGCCGGACTCCAGGGCCTCCTGGAGTCGCCGCTTGAAGTGCCCGGGCGGCAGGTGTGTCTGGTCATGCCACACGGGGAGGCCATGTGACCTGAAGACCCAAGCTGCACTCTCCGCCAATGAATCACCGTCGGAGTGTCTATAGCTCAGGAAAATGTCGTCCAGGTCGTTCACCTGGGGCACATTCAACCTCCGGAGTGCTGGTGCTCGACTCAGACCGCGAGAACGGCGCAGGCATGGGGCAGGACGATGTTTCGCGGACAGCGGGTGCGGTGTTCTCCCAAGCTCAAGCGAGGATACGGGTGTTTCGGTTGCCACGGCCGAACCTGCAGGGGATGTCGGGCGAAGTGGTGGGACGGAATCGCGGCTCGCCCACCATCAGCTCCGTGCGCCTGAGGGCATCGCGATCCAGACGCGGGCGTTGACCGGCACGGGCGGTAACAGCTCCTCGTGCCCCATTGCCAACGGTTCGTCCCTCCCGGACGACCCCGAACGGTTGGATGTCCAACTCGTGCAACGCGACCTGCAGCGCCCGGAGGTCTGGCGGCCCTCGGACGGGAATCGCAGTTGCTGTGCTCACGGTCCTCGGGCAGGTTCGACTGCCTGGATCCCTCCTGCTGGTCAACAAGTTGGACTGTCCGCCCAACGATCGGCGAACTGCCCGGCTGAGCACACAGTACGAACCTCCTGAGACCAGGGGAGGATTCTGCCCCGAAACGATTCGGTGTCTCATCTCGCCGACGTGATACAAAGCCCTGAACTGCGCGTTCGGCCCTCCTCGACCGTCAGGACGACAGGGCCGCACCTGCGACACCTTGTCCCAAGAGGGCCGCAGGAGTTGACCATGCAGGAGCGCCAGAAGCAGCCGTCGACGAACAGGGCGATGCGAGCACCGCGCATCAGGACGTCGACCCGCCTGCGGCGATCCGCCCCGGTGACGAACGGTCCACGACGAAGCGCAATCCTCTGCGGTGCAGCGCGCCGGTTTCGTGCCCGACCGCCTGGCACACGGCATTGTCGGCGACGCGCCAAAAATGACCCCCTGTGGACGGGTGAGAACGGACCCCCGTTGACAGTAGGGAGTGCTTAGCGTGGAGGACTGGGCGGAGATCCGCCGTCTTCACCGAGCTGAGGGGATGCCGATCAAGGCCATCGTCCGTCAGCTCGGGATCAGCCGTAACACCGTCCGGCGGGCCTTGGCCGCGGACGGACCACCCCGGTATCAGCGGCCGGCGAAAGGCTCGATCGTGGATGCGGTCGAGCCGCAGATCCGGAGGTTGCTGGCCCAGTGGCCGACGATGCCGACCACCGTGATCGCCGAGCGGATCGGCTCGACCCGCTCGCTGACCGTGCTCAAGGACCGGGTGCGGGAGCTGCGGCCGGTATTCATCCCGCCGGACCCGGCCAGCCGGACGGACTACCAACCGGGCGAGCTGGCCCAGTGTGACCTGTGGTTTCCGCCAGTGGACATCCCGCTTGGCTTCGGCCACTTCGGGCGGCCGCCGGTGCTGGTCATGGTCTCCGGCTACTCCCGCATGATCACCGCCAGGATGATCCCCTCCCGGCAAAGCCCAGATCTGCTGTCCGGGCACTGGGCGCTGATCAGCGACTGGGACCGGGTGCCCAAAGCGCTGGTCTGGGACAACGAGTCCGCGGTCGGGGCCTGGAGATCAGGCAAGCCGGTGTTGACCGAGGCGATGAACGCCTTCCGCGGAACGCTGGGGATCAAGGTCATCCAGTGCCGCCCGGCCGATCCGGAGGCCAAGGGCCTGGTCGAGCGGGCCAACGGCTACTTCGAGACCTCCTTCCTGCCCGGACGGTCCTTCACCTCGTCAGCAGAGTTCAACACGCAGCTGGCCGAGTGGCTCATCCGCGCCAATCAGCGGCAACACCGCCGGTTGGGCTGCCGCCCCCTCGACCGCTGGGAGGCCGATCGGGCCGCCATGCTGGAGTTGCCTCCAGTGGCCCCGGTGACCGGCTGGCGGGCCACGACCCGCCTGCCCCGCGACCACTACATCCGCTTGGACTCCAACGACTACTCCGTCCACCCGTCCGCGGTCGGCCGACGGGTGGAGGTCATCGCCGATCTGGAACAGGTCGCGGTCACCGTCGAAGGACTGGAAATCGCCCGGCACCAGCGGTGCTGGGCCGACCACCAGTCCATCACCGACCCCGCCCATGCCCAGGCCGCGGCCCAGCTGCGGCACAACCGCCGCCTGGTCGCCGTCCCCACCGCCGCCACCGAGGTCGAGCACCGCGACCTCAGCGACTACGACCGCATGTTCGGCCTGGCCGACAGCGAGACCGAGGAGATCGCCTGATGGGCACCAAGACCACAAACCCGAAGGGACGCAACGTTTCCAGCGAGATCGCCTACCTCACCCGGGCGTTGAAGGCGCCCTCGCTGGCCGGGGCGGTGGAACGTTTGGCCGAGCGCGCACGGGCTGAGGAGTGGACGCACGAGGAGTTCCTGGCCGCCTGCCTGCAACGGGAGGTCGCCGCCCGGGAAGCCCATGGCGGTGAGGGCCGCATCCGCGGCGCCCGATTCCCTTCCCGCAAGTCGTTGGAAGAGTTCGACTTCGATCATCAGCGGTCGTTGAAGCGGGAGACGATCACCCATCTCGGGACGCTGGATTTCATTGCGGGCAAAGAGAATGTGGTCTTTCTCGGCCCGCCCGGAACCGGCAAGACGCACCTGTCGATCGGGCTCGGCATCCGAGCTTGCCAGGCTGGGCACCGGGTCGCTTTCGCCACCGCAGCGGAGTGGGTCGCCAGGCTGGCGGATGCCCATCAGGCCGGCCGGTTGCAGGCGGAGTTGGTCAAGCTGGGCCGGATCCCGCTGATCATCATCGATGAGGTGGGCTATATCCCGTTCGAGGCTGAGGCGGCCAACTTGTTCTTCCAGCTGGTCTCCTCCCGTTACGAGCGGGCCAGCCTGATCGTGACCTCGAACAAGCCCTTCGGGCGCTGGGGCGAGGTCTTCGGAGATGACGTGGTGGCCGCGGCGATGATCGACCGCCTGGTTCACCATGCTGAGGTGATCTCGATGAAGGGAGACAGCTACCGGCTCAAGGACCGTGATCTGGGCCGGGTTCCGGCTGCCAAGACCACGGACTGAGAGATCAACAACCGTTGAGGGGGTCCGGTTTCAGCCGTCGACCGGGGGTCCACATTGGAACGACGTTGACACGCATCAGCATTGCTTCGGCAGGGTTTGCGGCAGGAGGCGTCGGCCCTGGATCCAAGTAGCTGTAAAGGGCTTCAGGTTGCCAATCACCTCCGACAACCCGCCCAGTACGAAACCATCCAGGCGCCGCAGGCTGTCGCCCGCTCGCCGCACGGCCAGGTGCGGTCGGTCAAGCCTCACCCGTGATGGCGCGGGGGTCAAAGGCATACCCTCGTTGGCTGTAGGGAACAAGGCGCCCATCAGAACCGACGTCAGCGGACACGTAGACGCAGCGGGCACCGAGGAGCCCGGCGACGCGCATCATCGCGAGGGTGAGCGGAACGCTCCCGCCTGTGACATCGATGAGCACCCGATCGGCGGGGACGTCGAGGTCACGAAGTTGATCGAGGACTTTGCCGCTGCCCTCGACCGCGCCGACTGGGCTGTGCGCGTTGTCGATCAGCACTGGCCGGAACTCGATGCCGTCAGCAGCCAACTCCGCCGCGAGGTCATCTGCCATCGATGCAGTTCGTGGGCTCAAAACGCCGACAACCGTCTTAGGCGTGCTCTCGTCGCAGAGGAACTCTGGTACCTCAGGACCGCGGTCACGGCGCTGCTTGCGCAGGTACGGGTTCGAGCGAGCGCTGATCGGCAGGACCAAGACGTCAGCGGCAGGTAGCGGGGTGAAAGGTCGGCGAGCACGTTCGCCTCGAAGACGCACCCAGGCGTTGCGAGCGATTCCGACAAGGACCGCGATGGTGAAGACCGCAACCACGGCCAGCACTCGCAGTACACCGTTGTGCTGGGGCTGGCCGGGGTCGCCGAGCCAGTCGACGAACAAGTCAGGTACGACCGGGATCAGCAGGACCGCAACGAACACGCTCTCCAGGTGACGCCGAGCGCCGAAGATACGGTCGCCCACCCAAGTCAAGATCCTCATGCTCATCCCCACCTCTAGCCGCAACAGCCAGCACGGGCCGAGTTCGTGCTGTGCTGCGGCTGATTGTCGCGGGTGGATCACCGCAGGTGACTCTCGAGGTCGTGCATGCGCCCGCGCACGGTTAGGAGGCACATCAAGAGGCGGCACTGGAATCGTCGAATCGAGCCGACCCGCGGTAGGTCTATCACCCACTGCCCTGCCAGGTTATCAACTATCCGCGATCTCGAATCCCATCCACATTCGACCGAGCATCACTGACCACTGGCAACTGTCAGAGAGCGTCCGATTCCACTCCCCGCACTCACCAGCTCGCAAACGTCACCAAGCGGGAAGGACCGTCGATGGCAAACCTCGCCAAGTCGTTCAAAGCAGCACTGAGCAGGTTGGGCAAGTCGACGTTCCTGATCGGGTCGTGCTATCGGCACGCGTCGATCAAGCGGGTCTAGGACGTCGACGTGTTCACCTGACTGACCACGGCGACTTCATCACTGCGCCGGAGAGACCTGCTCGATCATGCAACCGAAGTCCTGGAGGAGACCATCCCGGACCGCGTGCAGCGCCAACACCTCAAGGCGAAGGCAGAGCAGATCGAGGTGGCGGCCAAGGGGATCACCGAAGCGGCTGTCTCGGCGATGATTGCGCTCGAAGAGGAGGACAGTTGCAGGCCTGCGGCGCTGTGGTGTGATCTGTGGGGCGAAACGCAGAACCTCCACGAGTCCGAGCGCGCGTTTCCTCTTCCCGGCTACCACGAACCCGACGAGTCCGGCCAAGCCTTCAGGTCACGCACTGGCTGAAGGAGCCCCGGCTGTACAGGCGGGGATAATCGGCACACGTGAGCGGCCCTTCCGGCGGCTGCGGACCAATGGCACGAACAACTGGTGGTGTTCAGGTTCACCGATGAGGGTGATCGCCTCCGTGGGCCGGCGCGATGGCATCAATCGACGACCGGCCGGATCAACATCGGACGTGTGGTGATCAGGCCTGGCCCGGCCTTCCCATTCCTGTCTCCGCGGTGATCCTGCTGAACCCAAGGGGTACCCGTTCGAGGCCAGGTTCCCCTCAGGTGCCGACGACCCCCTGTGCGACTAGGGGCAGGCGACGTGGTTGTTGACGTGTCCACAAGCCGCTTCAAGCCCATCGACTCAGCACAGCGCTACATCTCCTCCCCGCCGTTCAACGACGTGGACGAGCAGCACCACCAGCTCATTCGAGTGCACCTCCGCTCAGGGACGCACTCCCCCGCGGCGCATCCGCCACCTCCGACCAGTCGGACGGCTGGTACGTGCCTGACTTGGCCCCGCTCTCACCAAGCGGGTTGTCCTCGATGAGCCGTTCTCCACACCGCCTGGGCAACTCTGGCGACCACAGGTGCGGAACCGTCATATGCCTCGAAGTCCCTTCAAGATGAGCGGGGGTTCGGACTCGATCGGGACAGCTGTCATCCCCGTCGTGGTACAGGCCCACCCCACGACGCAGGCGTTCGTCGTCGGCGAGAAGGGGCCGATCACGATGGCGAGCCCACAACATCGAAAGCGAGCGCCGGATCGGCCGGCAGCTTGGAGTGGGTGAGAACGTCACGCGGGCTCGGCACCGCGTCGGCACCGGGATGCGTGTGTCATTCACCGATCCAGATGCTGCCGTTGGCGCGGAATGCAGCATCCGCCAGGAACTGGGCGTGAGCGAGGTCGCGTAGGAAATAGTCCGGGATCCCTGTCGCCGCTGGTCCAGGGGTGTCCGTGTGCCGTGCCGTCATCTTCAATTCGTCCCATGAGGATTCCGCTGGTCTCAGCACCGTCGCCTGCCTCTGGCACGGTGCGGTGGATGGTTCTGGCGCTGTCCGGAGTCACGACGATCCACCTCACAACGGTGGCGTTCGCGTTGTTCACGGCTCCTCGCAAGTGGGGCATCCTGGATGGGGCGGGCTGTGCGGCAACCAGCGGATGTCACCGCTGCGGTTCAGGTCGAACGGAGGAGCCCAGCCAAGGGCCGGCCGCAGTCCGAGGATGGCATGCTCACCAGGCAATTTCTGGTCGGGATGGCCTCTCCGTTCCAGCACCGTGGCCACGGCGGTCTTGGCGGCCACCTGGGCGACGAGGTGCAGGTCCCCTCCGACAGCGGTCATCGGTCGATGAGTGGTCCCGGTGCCGTACCCCAGGTCGAGGGCGGGTTCAGGATCCATCGCTCCGCGTGCTGTGAGCGCCTCGCGGTGGCAGGTCAGACAGCCATGGTCGCTCCAGGGGCGCAACCGGATGATCTCGCCGATCGCGCCGTCTTGGAGCGCGCAGGCGAGAACGGCATCGGTCCGCGCACGCCGCGCCAGGTGGCTGATGACGCGACGTGCTGCGACGCCGTCAGCCGTGCAGAGCACGACGTCGACATGACGAAGACGGGGTCTGATCAGGTGCGCCGCGGCGATGGCGTCCACGGGGAGCGTGTCCACTCGAGTGGCAGGCCACGCCTCGGCCAGTTCCTGCTTGACGGCATCGACCTTCAACCTGCCGACGTGCTTGGCCGAGGAGACGTGGCGCACCACGTTGTGGCTGAGCAGGCGGTCGGGGTCGATGAGGACGAGACGACCCACACCGTAGCTGGCCAGGGCGTGAGCGGCGGCTCCGCCGATGCTGCCCGCCCCGACGAGCATGATCGAACTCTCTGCCAAGTGAGTGGTCGGCCAGTGCCCAGCAAGCTGCGGAAAGCCGTGCTCAGCGGACACCACGTCGATGGCTACCGGGCAGGCGGCGTCCGGAGTGACATACCAGGCAACCATCTCGGGGATGCTGATATCCGGGTACTCAGCCGGTGCCTCCGTGGCCACGGTCAGCGCCACGTAGTTCCTGCCAGCCGAAGGGCTCAACCAGCGGCCGGCGACCTTCTCTTTGAACACCTCCAGTGCGACCTCGCGACCGGTGTTCCTCGCATGCCACCACAAGAGGTGCAGCTCGGGCGCGGCCCGGTACCAGCGGTGCTGGCCTCGGGCGTGTCCGGCGTTGAGGAAGTGGTTGGTGGAGTGCAGCGGGGTGGGCATCACCGGGTTGGAGCCGTCTGACACCGCGATCACCGCGCCGACGTTGTCCGGATCCGATACCCGGAAGGTGATCTGGCCCCACTGACCACCTTCCTTCATGCGGCGGGCCGCCTCGCCCGAAACAAGCACGAGCAGGTCGCTCACGGCTGACCTCCACCAGCGGAGAGCTGTTCGAGTGCCTGCCTGACCAGGTGGTCACGGCTGGCATCGTTGACGATGCCGTTGATCGTCATGGACTCGACGACGCCGCTCTTGAGCAGCGCGTACTCCACGCGCCAGCCCACCGCCTTCAACAGCAGTTCGATCACCGATTGCCTGCCGGTCCACGTCGAGCAGTCCTGCAACAGGCACAGGCTCCCATTGCCAAGGACGTGGAACCGGTGCTGCCTGTATTCGGCCAGTTCTGGTTCCGGATCGAGTGGGAAGATCGCCGGTGGCACCATCGGGTAGGCATGCCCGTACTGCACCCTGACAGGCATGCCCTCCTGCCCAACCAGTTCAGCCATGCCTGCGGGCTCGGGCCGGTTGAACGGCCACCTGGGCAGACGCCCCTCCCAGCGGCCAGCTCCTTCAGCGCACCACGTCAGCTCAGGGAACAGCTCGGCCACTTCGCGCTGATCGCGAGCCAAACGCCTGGGCTCGCACTCCCACCAGGAGATGGGTACTTCGCCATCGGTGTTCATCGTCAGCCCTGGGGCGCGTCCACGACTGGCCGTGGGACGTACAGGAATGGGCCGACAGCGGTCCCCGAACTCTTCTCCTCCGGGGCCGGGAAATCATCCCCGAACAACTCCCGCCAGAGCAACGCCGCTCCATCGCTGTCACCGTCAGCGGCAGCCGCACATGCCTTCTCGGCGATGTCGCGCGCGGACTCCAAAGCGGTGCGAAGCACCTCGGTGTCGAGGTCAGGCTGGATTGCGCCACAGTGCCTGGCTGGGTCCACCACACCGTAGTTGACCTCGACCGCGGCGGCGGTGAAGAAGGCCCTCAATGCCAGCGGCCGCGTCTTGTCTGTGGGGAGGCACTTCAGGGCGAGCACCTCCATGACGAGCGACTTGACCTTGGTGGGAACGCCGTGGCGCCACTGCTTGAGGACACGCACCGTCGGGCGGAAGTGCGACCACTCCTGCTGTCGTTCCTCGACCTGCGCGATGAGGTTCTCCGGGTCCGCGGTGCTCCAGTACCGCTTCCGCTTGCTGGGGACCAGCAGGGTGTTGTCCGCTTGGCGCAACACGGGCATGACGTCCACCGTGAACGCGTCATCCTGCTCGGGCGGGTCGATGAAGCACTTGACGGCACGATCACGTGGCTTGGCCAAGCGAACCAGCTCCGCAACGGTTCCCTCGTTGTCACCGAGGAGCCTCTTGACCATCTCGCGAACCACCTCCAACGCCTCAGCTGAGGAGTCACCGACCTGTCCCCACTCCGGGTGCACGGCAGCGTCGAAGACGGCGATCAGGTCAACGTCGTGCACCGGCTTGAGCTGGGTGCTACGTGCCAACGAACCAGAACCGAACACTTCGAGCACGCCCGGTTCTCCCTTGAGAGCCCTTTTGAAGGCGTCTCGCCGCTCACGAGCCAGCTTCACCTGGTCGATGTCGGCATCCACAGTCCGTTGGAAGGTGGCGAAAGCCTTGGTCAGATCCACTACTGCACCTCATCCCGTTGCCGTACCTGCGCACGAGCCATCGCTTCGACAGGGATCCCCTCGAAGGCAAGTCGGCACGTGTCGCGTCATGGGGCGACGATAAACATGACCCCTGACAACTTTTCTCCACTCGAGACCAACAAGATCAACAAGAATTACAAGACGCAAAAGTCTCGAAAATTCAGAGCCGCCGCGATAAATACGTCACCGGGCATCAACCCGACCGAATTCAAACACTAAACTTACGCAAACGCGTGACACTGAGGGAAGGAAGGCGTCGATCCAACATGTGCCTGGCGGCACTTCACGCAGCTGGATCGGGAACTCAACCCCGACGAGTGAACCACCGCATCCGTCGGCGATCGAGATATCTCCAGGCCGGCACGCGATGTCCACATCCTCGCCGTCGCGGCTTCACACCGGCAGCTCGTCGCCCGAGACCGAGAGAATGCGTCCGACCAACCTGTACCGAGCATGCGGGTCCTAGAACCGCCAGGTACACGCCTGCGACGTATCCCACCCCGACAGACCGTCAACCGATACGCCACGACGCACCAGTAAACGACGCTGAGATCGGTCTCCTGGCGCGTCCTCATCCCTGCCACCACCTCGGATAACCGCGGGGACCGTGTTGAGGGAGGGTTCCGCGTGCACGTGCAGCCCAGGAACGGCACGCACCGATGCATTCTCCAACAGGTCACACCCAGACACCCTGAGCACGAATTTCAGCGGGCTCTCGCGCACGGTGACCAGGTTTTCGGGCGAGGCTGCCTCGCCATAGCAGTCGGCACCCAGCGCATACACCAGCAGGCTGTCCCCATCGGCCTCGGCCACGGCGGCAGCCGAACCAACGACAAAGCAGTGCGCGAATACAAGGTGTACCTCCCAGCGTACCCACAGTAGTCGAAATGGACACCAATGCGGATGCTCGGCGCTACACTGAACTAATGCCACAAAACGGTTCCGTCAGCGACACGGCTCAGCAGCTGCTCGCTCAGCTGGGGTACGTCGAGCTGCACTTCGACGGCCGAACGAGCCTTGTCGGCGCCGAACTGACCGACCCGGGCACCGTGGGCTGGCACGCGACCGCGACCATCAACGTGTGGCCCAGCGACGCGCCTGAAGAGCGCTGGCACGCTCTGCCGGGGGTATCGCTGATATCCACCGATCACGGCGATGGCGGGCGTGAACTGGTCATGTTCGAGGCAGATGGACTTGTCGTCGACCTCGTACAGGTAGAGGACCCGACCGAGACGCTGGATGCCCGCAGCGAGGACTACGCGCGTTTCATCCCACTGTTCGGCGAAGGCCGGACACTCTCCAGTGCAGACCTGGCCGACGACTTGGCGGACAGGCTCGAATGCCTCGGCAGCCAGGTTGTGATCATTGACCGGGTCCGGCTGGCTCCGGCATAGCGTGGCCTGGGTGGCGATGGGCGTCTGCTCACCGGTCGAATGCTGAACTGGATTGCTGCTGCGGCCAGAGTGGTCGCGGTCCACCCGTTCCCTATTGACCTGGACGAGGGGCAGCACAAGGACTCGACGGTCCTCGAGCCGGCCATGGAACAGATCCGTCGCACCTGGGCGTCGCTCGGCTTCGAACCGTTCGACGACACGATCTGGATCATGGATCCGAACATGGCAGCACACGGCAACGCCGTGAAGAGCATTGCTGACCAGCTGGGGCTGAGGTAAGGGATGACCATGTCATCGATCACCGGTCAGCCAGGCAAGGGTCCAGCCGAGATCGCCCGCCCGCAACGATGCGCGCACCTGACGGCGGATCCACGTGGGTACCCGATCATCGCGACCGTCGGCCAGCCGCTGGGCAAGGTTGACTTCGGCACTCTGTCGGAACAACGCAAGCTCGCGCTCGCCACATTCGATCTGTGCGCCGTGTGCGCACACCCGTTCGGCACCGAGCTTCGCTGGCAGGTCGGCTTCGACGGCCTCCTGCCGGATAGGTTCACCGAGGCGCCTGTGCATGAGATCTGCGCGTTGTACGCGGCCCAGGTCTGCCCTTTCGTGTCATCACCCCACGCCAGGCTCGGTGACGACTGGCGCAAGGGATTGCGCCGACCTGAACTCCTGACCCTCACCGGCTTCCACAGGACCAAGGCGGTCACCGGTGGCCGGTCAGGTCTCCAGCGTGACTCGGTGCTGCTGTTCGAGATGGCTGGCCCCACGGAATCGCACCAGATCAGGACCGCTGAACAGGCCTGGCAACTCTACGCCGAGGCGTTGACGACCGATACCGCACTGGCGCCCGTTCCAGCGGAACAGGCTCTGATCGACGTCCTGTGCAGTCCGACTGCGGAGGAGAATGAGGACTCCGGCGGCGTGATGGCCGGCGCCGCCTGGTACTGCGGCGCGGCATTCTGCCCGAATGTCCGCAAGGTTCAGGGGATGGATCGCTTCATCAGACCAAGCAGTTATGACCAGATCGCCGCCCGGCTCGTGCTGCGCCCAACGGCCGCAGCAGACCTTGCGGAGTCGAATGACATGGCCACCCGAGCTGCCATGAACTGGCTGCTGACGCGAACCGAACTGCCCGAGGTGCTGTCGGCGTGGCGCCGACGCGGTCGGCGGCAGTTGTTGGACTCCGCCATGCATGAAAGCACCGACGAACAGCGAAAGAAGACGAAGCGGAAGCAGCAAGCGACGGGCCGGCGACGCAACCGTCGTTGACGCTCAAGGCCGGCCGGTAGCGAACTCATGTCCGTCATGGCCAGGTTGTCAACGACGGGCCGCTGCTGAGCGACGAGTCAGCAGCGGCAGGTTGGCGGTTCGTATGCTGCGGTTGGTGCTGTCGGCCCACGGGGCGCGAGCCAACAGCCGGGCCTGCAGGTGCCGACTGATCGCTCGAGTGGCCAGCCGAACGGAGGGTGCGGTTCCGGTCCGTAGCCCTGCGGGCCGATAGTGATCTTTCAGGTCCAGGAGCGGAATCCCCGGAACCTTACGATGCGAGGTGTCGCTGAGCGGTGTGCTCGACCTCGAGGACAGTGCCAAGATCGCAAAAAGAAAGCCCCCGCAGGCCATAACCTGCGAGGGCTTCCTCAGACCGTCGGGACGACAGGATTTGAACCTGCGACCCCTTGACCCCCAGTCAAGTGCGCTACCAAGCTGCGCCACGTCCCGGTCTTGCGTTGTTCTCTCGAACGTGGTGAAGCCTAGCGCACCGCCCCGCCCACCCGGAAATCGGGCCCCCCGAGGTGATCTTGCCGGGCCCTCCGGTGACACGAATGGACGCAGGATCGGGCTGAATTTGCCGGACCGGGAAGTTCGCACAACCCGCTGACCTGCTTGTATGGCTGGCCATACAACCGGCGGGCTGGATCAGGGCCGATCAGGGGGTTGATGCTGTGCGGGGTTGGCCGAGGCGCTTGCTGGGGAAGAAGTCGTCGGTCGGCCGGTGCATGGCGCGGGAATCCCCCCTCCCGCCGCAGCGTTCCTCCCATCCCCTCGGGACGAACTCTCCTGCCGTGCGCCGGTTGTCCTGGCCTACCGAGATGAAGAACGGGAAGCCGTGGGCCGCGGGATCCCTGGATGGTGTGTGCCACGCGCTGACCCCCGTGCGCACACCGTTCCGGTGGACCCCTCCTCGACATCCGCCGGCCCGCGCCCGCGGCTCTCCCTTCTCCCCGCGACCCGGCCGGTCGCGACGCCCCGTGACTGACCAGGGCGTTCGAGGGCGGGAAAGTGTGTCCGGCGGGACCATTGACAGCTCGTTGACGCCGCGTTGACAGCCCTGCGGTTTGCTTGCGGTCGAGGGGACACAGAAAAGGGGCCGCCGCCATGGGCTTGAGTTTGTCCAATGAGGTTGTTGAGGGCACGTCGCTGAAATCCGTCGTCCCGGTCAGCGTGGGCGGCAACTCCGCGTTCCTGCGGGCCGCGGAGCCGCGCGACCGGATCACCGTCGCGGTGCGGGTGGACGACCAGCTGCTGGCCGCGGAGATGATCCCGCAGCTGGCCCTCTCGCCCGACCTGCACCTGCTCGCTGCGGGTGAGAGCGCTCCAGCGGACGTGGTGCTGGTGCTCGGGAACAGCGTCACCGACGAGTTGATCGACGATCTGGCCGCGATGGCCGACCGCGCGGAGAACTTCGCCCAGCGGGTGGTGCTGGTGGCCGGGCCGTTGCGGGAACGCCACCTCAGCCGGATCTTCGGGGTCGGCGTGGTCAGCATCCTGCCCCGCCGCGACATCTCCGCCCGCCTGGTGACCAGGGCACTCATCGCCACCAGGGCAGGCGGCGCGGTGCTGCCGGAGAAGCTGACCCGGTGGCTGGTCGATGAGGCCCGCGGCTTCCAGAGCGATCTGCTGGCCAAGCAGGGGCTGACCTCCGGCGGGCTGACCGCGCGCGAGGTCGAGGTGCTGCGGCTGATCGCCCAGGGTGAGGACACCGCGCACATCGCCACCCAGCTCAGCTACTCCGAGCGCACCATCAAGAAGATCATGCAGGACCTGCTGTCCCGGCTGGAGCTGCGAAACCGGGCGCACGCGGTCTCCTACGCACTGCGCGTCGGAGCCATCTAGGCCGGCGAATCCCCGGGCAGCAGGCGAAAAAGCCGGACTGTGCAGGGGATTACACTGGAGTTCCAGGCAGCAAGGGGAGCTCAGTGAAGCAGGGGCTGGCGTTCGGATTGCTCGGGCCGGTTCGTGCCTGGCACGACGGAGCCGAGCTGAACCTCGGGTCACCGCAGCAGCGACTGACCCTGGCCACATTGCTACTGGCGGACGGGCGGGCGGTCCCGGTCGAGGAGATCGCCGCCGCCCTCTGGGGCGAGTCCGTGCCCCGCGCGGCCCGCGGCACCATCCGCACCTACGTCCAGCGGCTGCGCCGGGTCCTGGAGACCGGCGAGGCCGATCCGGTGATCGTCTCCACCGGTGGCGGCTACGCGGTCCGGGTACCCGAGGACGCCGTCGACCTGGGCCGATTCCGCCGGGACGTGCGCGCGGCGGAGGCGGCCAGGGCACGCGGGGAGACCAGGGCCGCCGCCGAGCTGTACAAGAGCGCGGTCGAGGAGTGGGACGGCGAGCCCCTGGCGGGACTGCACGGCGAGACCGCCGAGGCCGAACGCGCCCGGCTGCGCCGCCGACGCCTTGGCGTGGTCGAGGAGCTGGCCGGACTCGAACTGGACCTGGGCCGCTGCCCCGACCTGGTGGAGCGGCTGGCCGCCGAGGCGCAGGCCGAACCACTGCGGGAGCGGCTGCACGAACTGCTGATGCTGGCCCTCTACCGTTCCGGCAGGCAGGCCGAAGCCCTTGCCGCCTATGACAAACTGCGCGCGCTGCTGGCCGAGGAACTGGGAGTGGACCCCGGTCCGACCGTGCGTGAACTGCACTACCGCATCCTGCGCGCCGACCCAGAACTGCTCGCCGGCCCGCGCGAGCAGCCCAGGATCGCCCCGGCCGCCGTCCCGGTGGTCACCCCGGCCCAGTTGCCGCCGGATCTGCCTGCCTTCATCGGCCGCGCCGCCGAACTGGCCGCGCTGACCATGCCGGACGCGCCGGATCCGAGCTGCCCCGCGGTCGCCGTCGTGCACGGCACCGCCGGGGTCGGCAAGACCACCTTCGCGGTCCGCTGGGCACACCAGGTGGCCGCGGACTTCCCGGACGGCCAGCTCTACGTCGACCTGCGCGGATTCGAACCCGAGGAGGTCGTGGTCGAGCCGAGGGAGGCGGTGTGGGGGCTGCTGGACGCGCTCGGCGTGCCCACCACGCTCCGCCCGGACCGCCTGGACGCGCTCACCGCGCTCTACCGCAGCGTGCTCGCCGAGAAGCGTTGCCTGATCCTGCTGGACAACGCCCGCGACACCGCCCAGGTGCTGCCGCTGCTGCCGGGCAACCCGAACTGCTTCGTGCTGGTCACCAGCCGGGTCGAACTGTCAGGGCTGGTCGCGGCCACCGGCGCGCACACCGTGGCGCTGGACATCCTCAGCGAGGAGGACGCCACCGCCTTCCTGGCCCGGCGGCTGGGCCGGGCGCGGGTGGCGGCCGAACCCGAGGCGGTGCGCGCGATCATCGCCGCCTGCGCCCGGTTGCCACTGGCCCTGGCCGTGGTGTGCGCCCGCGCCGCCTACCACCCGGCGTTCAGCCTGGCCGCGGTCGCCGAGGAGTTGGAGGCCGCGCGCGGCGGGCTGGACGCCTTCACCGGCGCGGACAGCCGCTCCGACGTCCGCTCGGTGCTGTCCTGGTCCTACCGCGCGCTGTCGGTGCCGGCCGCCAGGCTGTTCCGGCTGCTCTCCTTCCACCCCTCCACCAGCATCGACCTGCGCGCCGCCGCCAGCCTGGCCGGCCTGCCGGTGGCCCGCGCGCAGGCGCTGTTCCGCGAACTGACCGCCGCGCACCTGGTCGCCGAGATCGCCCCCGGCCGCTTCCACACCCACGACCTGCTGCGCGCCTACGCCCTGGAGTTGGTGGCCGCCCAGGACAGCGCCGCCGACCAGCGCGCGGTGCTGCGCCGCGGCCTGGAACACCACCTGCACACCGCCCACGCCGCGGCCCGGATCCTGTCCGCACACCAGGACCTGCCCGCGCCCGGCGACCCCGACCCCGCGGTCAGCCCCCGCGGGTTCGCCAGTTACGAGCAAGCTCTGGACTGGTTCATCCTGGAACACGGGGTGCTGATCGGCCTGACCCAGCGCGCGGCCACGACCGGGTTCGAACGGCAGGCCTGGATGCTGGCCTGGATGATGCGGCACTACCTGGACTGGGCAGGCCACTGGCGTGACCTGGAGACGGTGAACCGCACCGCGCTGCGCGCCGCCACCGACATCGGCGACACCCTGGGCGTGGCCTACGCCCGCCGCGGCATCGCCCGGATCGAGGCCCACCACGGCCGTTTCGGCCCGGCCCGCACCCTGCTGGCCGAGTCCCTGACCGGCTTCACCGTCGCGGGCGACACCCTGGCCCGCGCCTACACCCACCGCCAGGCCATCGGCGTCCGCCAACTGGAAGGCGACTACGCCGGCGCCCTGGAAGAAGCCACCGCGGCCCTGGCCCTCTTCCGCGCCGCGGGCTCCGCCGTCGGCGAAGGCGCTGGCCTACTGGGCCTGGCCGCCAACCAAACCCGCCTGGGCCGCCCCGAAGACGCCCTGGTCTCCGGCGCCCGAGCCCTGGACCTGCTGATGGCCGCGGGAGACCTGTACGACCTGGCCCTGACCCTGGAAGTGCTCGGCCGGGCCTGCGCCGCCCTGGGCCGCTTCGCCGAGTCCGCGGGCTACCGGGAACGCGGCATCGAACTGTCCAAGTCCATGGCCAACAGAGGCGACTTCGTCACCTCCCTGCTACACCGCATGGTCACCTCGGCCCTGATCTACCTGAGCGAGGCCCGCCACCAAGCAGGCCACCACGACCGCGCCAACGCCGCCCTGCGCGAAGCCCTGACCAGACTCCACGACGAACTGAGCGAGCCCTACCTGGTCATCGGCGGCGGCGACGGCGCCACCGAAGACGCCCTCCGCGACGTCCTCGCGACCCTGGCCGAGTTCCTGGCCGAGCCAGAGGAGGGCCAGGACTGGTACGAACGAGCGGGAACGGTCCTGCACAAGGTAGCCAGCACAGCCGAAGAACTGGGCCTGGGCGCCTACCTGACGGAGTAGCGAAGACCGCCAACCCAAGCCACAGAACACTTCCTGGCCCCACGCACCGCGCCCTGCCCCAGACAGCGGCACCGTGTCCGGAGTCGCCAGGGGCCTGTGGATAGCCGCGCCGGTTAGGTCACCCACAAGGGTATTCTCACCCTACGAACCGCATCCCAGCGATTCACATCGTCGCAGGTGAAGGCACGCGCGCCAGCGTCTCGCACGAAGCAGAATGGCCGCCCCCAACCCCCAAACGAGCCCAAGATCAACAGGAAAGGCAACCTTTTCGGCCCCAAAAGCGTTCCGCAGAGGAAGCGGCGGGCGGGGCGGGCAGCACACGCGGCCCCGGAGACAGGGCGCCACGGCCCGGGCGGGACCGGCTGTTCGCGGCGCCTGGCGCCTGGGACACCGGCGACGGCGTGCACGGCAGTCAGTGGGTCGGCGCCGAAGGCGGGACCGGCGATCCGAAGCGGGCGCGACTGGTCACGCTGACCTCCGGTGGGACCACCGCCGCCCGGGCCACTTCGACGGGACCGGCTCGATCACCAGTGCGGTCACCGATGCCCGGACCGGTGCCTCGGTGTCCGGGCTCTGCACCAGCGTCCGGCCCGCCCTGGCCGGGGATCACCGCCCGTGGGGTGTGCGGGGCACCAACGCCGAGGGCCGCTACACGATCTCCTTCCTCGGCCCCTACGGCTGGCGCGTGCAGTTCCCGGACATGAAGGGCGACTACGCCTGGCAGTGGTCTGGCGCCGCACCAGACCGGTTCGGCGCCACCCAGGTGCGGGCGACCGCGAGCGAGACCACTCGCTCGATGCCCGGCTCAAGCCCGCCAGCAAGGTGACCGGTCGGATCGTCGGCGCCGCCATCCCGTTCCGGTACGACACGGTGAATGTCCACAACGCGCGCACCGGCGACTACGCCGGCCCCGACGGGGCTGATCAGGTCGGATGACTAGTACCAGCTGTTCGGATTGGCCACCTAGGTGGTCAGGATCGGTTTCTACGCGACACCACACCAGGACTGGCATCCAAAGCCGGTGCGCGTCACCGCTGGGGTCACTCGGGCCGGGGTGGATCTGCACGGCACGCCGTAGAGGTGACCGTGGCCCTGGTGTGGCGTCACCAGGGCGAGGTGGTCACTGAGCGTAGCCAGGTCTCGGTTAGCAGCGCGACCGAAACCTGGTCAACCACTCTGACCACCAGGATCCGCGGCTACACCGTCACCGCCTGGACGGAGGCGTTGCCCGACCGGAATCGCCCCGGCACCGGTGCAGTCCTCCAGGTCGTGGATGGCATAGGTGATTTCGTCCGCGGCTTCCATGATCGAGGCTTCGAGTGACTGCGTCTCGTCAGGGAAGTCGTTGCCACGCCCCGAACTGGTGCGGAACCTTCGAGCGATGTCGAAAGCGGCCCGCTCCGGGCAGTAGACGTTGAACTTGCGCCATTTCCGCCGGTAGGCCGGGTCGGTCGACAGGTGGCTCTCGTGGTCCTCGCGGAGGGTGGGCGCACGCGGCCAGGGTGATCTCACCGACTTGACCGAACGGCGGATGATCGAGATCGTGCGCCAGCGTGGCCGTCCCCAGCACATCCGCGTCGATACCGCCGAGTTCGTGGATGAGCCCCCAGGAGGACTTCTCGGCGAGCAACCGCTGCGCGATGGCCTGGGCGACCTGGGCGACCTTCCGCGAGTGGGTCAGTCGATTGTGCGTCAACGCGATGTCCTCGAACGCAGTTCCTCATCCGGCACCGAGTGGGAGCCGACCTGCCCCGTCGGCGGTCTGCGTTACCGTGGCCGACGGGGAGAGGTCGACAGGGGCGGGGATTCGGGTACGCGGTCCGCCCGCGACAACACGGGGACGACCAGACGGGACGGTCTGGGGCGTGACGGGGGGGTTCGATCAGCATGGGCAAAAATCGGGGTCACGTGGGAGTGGCCACCTCGCACGTGGTGCAGGTGGGCGAGGTGTTCGCCGGGGAGGCCGGGCAAATCGGGGAGCAGCACTCGCTGGTGCGCGGCAGCGGGGTGTCGGCGCGGTCGGCTGGGCGTGGTTTCACCGGCCAACGCCAGGTCTGTGAATTGCTGTGGGGTGGTGTCGTGCTCGGGCTGGCCGCGATCCTGGCCGGCTGCGGCACCACGGTCTGGTCCGCCGCACCCACCACCACCTCGGCCACGGGCACCGGCTCCGCGCCGCCGCCCGCCACGCCACCCCTGGTCGATCAACCCAAGCAGTTGCGGGACCTGCCGCCGTGCGGGTTGCTGACCGAGGCGCAGCGGGGTGAGTTCGGCATCTCCGTGCCGGGCGCCGGGTCGTACGCGCCGGTGAACGACACCAGGTGGTGCCGCTGGTCCGGCTTCGTCAAGGATCCGGATGTCAGTGCGGGTCTGGAGGTGAGGACCTGGGAGCAGGGTGGGGGTCTGACCGCACTCCATCTGCGCAGGGTGGAGTTCCCCATGTTCGATCCGTCCACTGTGGACGGTTATCTCGCGGTGCGGGTTGAGGACGACAAGACCAGAGCTTCGAGGTGAAGCTCGCGGCGATCAAGGACCTCAAGCCGTTGTACCCGGACACCTGTGGGCGGGCGGAGGCGATCGCGGGGGCCGTGCTGCGCAACATCCCCGCCGCCCGGTAACCCTCAGACGCTGCGCAGCACCGAGACCACCGTGCCCAGCACCACGGCCTTGTTGCCGTCGATGACCTCGTAGGCCGGGTTGCGGGGTTCCAGGTAGACGTGGCCGTTGCGGCGGCGGTAGACCTTGACGGTGGCCTCGTCGTCGATCATGGCGGCGACGATCTGGCCGGAGTGGGCCTCGGTGGTCTGGCGGACCACGACGATGTCGCCGTCGCAGATGGCGGCGTCGATCATGGAGTCGCCGCGGACGCGCAGGCCGAAGACGGTGCCGCGGCCGGTGAGTTCGCGGGGCAAAATCAGCTGGTCGTCCAGGTGTTCTTCGGCGGTGATCGGGCTGCCCGCGGCGATGTCGCCGACGACGGGGACGGTGACCGAGTCCTCGTTCGCCTTGTGGGCGCCGGTGTCGCGCAGGAACAGGCGGACGTCGATCGGGCGGGACATGGACGCGCTACGGCGGAGGAATCCCTTCTCCTCCAGGCTCATCAGGTGCCTGGACACCGTGGAGGCCGAGCGCAGGCCGATGGCGTCGCCGATCTGCCGGGTGCTCGGCGAGTAGCCGTGCCGCACCACCCAGTCCCGGATGGTGACCAGGATCTGCTGCTGCCGCAGCGGCAGGGACGCGGCGTCCAGGTGTTCGAACACGTCAAGATCGTCGTAGGCGGTCACCCGCCGAATGGTAGAGGTGGGGTCTGGACGTCGGGCGGGCGGGCGTGGTAGCCGGTGTGGCAGGGTGCCGGTATGCGGGTGGCGGTGGTGTCCGGGGGTGAGCCGGGGCATGTTTTCCCGGCGATCGCGTTGTGCCTGCGGCTGATCGAGGCCGGCGAGCAGCCGACGTTGTTCACCGTGGGGCCGTGGGTGGCGGCCGCGATCGAGGCGGGGATTCCGGTGCCGCGGCTGACCGGGCTGCCGCTGGCGGATGCGGGTGGGCGGGAGGATCTGGGGCGGTGGCAGCACGAGCGGGCGGCGGCGATGGCCACCGCGCTGGTGCCGTGGATCGCGCGGGCGCGGCCGGATCTGGTGGTGTGCGATGTGCTCGCGCCGGGTGGTGGGCTGGCGGCGGAACTGCTGGGGGTGCCGTGGGTGAAGTTGTCGCCGCATCCGTTGTACGAGCCTTCGCGGGGGTTGCCGCCGGTGGGCAGTGGGCTCGCGGTGGGGACCGGGATCGCCGGGCGGGTGCGGGATTCGTTGCTGCGGGCGGCTACCGGGCGTTCGGTTCGGTTGGGGGTGCGGCAGCGGGCGCGGGCTCGGGTGGGGCTGGGGTTGGCGGCGCGGGATCCGGGGCCGGTGGCGCGGATGATCGCGACGTTGCCCGCGCTGGAGGTGGCGCGGCCGGACTGGCCGGGGAACGCTCGGGTGGTGGGGCCGTTGTTGTGGGAGCCGACGCGGGCCGTGCTGGCGCCGCCGCCGGGGGACGCGCCGTTGGTGTTGGTCTCGGCTTCGACGGCGGCGGCGGGGGCGGTGGGGGTGGCCGAGGCGACGCTGGAAGCGTTGGGGGGTATGGGGGTTCGGGCGGTGGTGTGCACGTTCGGGGCGCCGCCCGCCGGGTTGCCCTCGTGGGCTCGGGCGGGGCTGGGGCGGCAGGATGTGTTGCTGCGGCAGGCTTCGGTGGTGGTCGGTGGGGGCGGGCACGGGGTGCTGGCGAAGGCGTTGCTGGCCGGGGTGCCGATGGTGGTGGTGCCCGGCGGCGGGGATCAGTGGGAGCTGGCCAACCGGGCGGCGCGGCAGGGCAGTGCGGTGATCGTGCGGCCGCCGGGGGCGGAAACGTTGCGGGCGGCCGTTTCCCGGGTGCTGGGCGAGCCGGGGTTCGCGGCCGCGGCGGCGCGGGCGGCCTGCCTGGACGGGGTGTGGGATCCGGTGCGGGTGTGCCGGGAGGCGGTCACCGGTGCCTTGGCCTGAGCGGCACCGGTGACGTCGGCCTGACTCAGTACGCGGCCTCTAGGGCGATGCGCCGGGCGGTCACCTCGGCCGGGTCGTCGCCGAAGACCAGCAGCTGCAGGGTGGACTGGCGGAGTGGGTTGTCGGTGCGCGCGGTGTCGTGGCCTGCCAGCACCAGCAGGCCGCCGGCGGCCAGCGCCGGGCGCAACCCGGTGAGCAGCTCGGCCAGTGGCGCGGCCACCGTCAGCTTCACCGACTCGGCCGGGCGGTCCAGTGCGTCGGGCCGGACGGATCGCAGTGCCAGCAACGGGATCGAGCCGCTGGTGATGCGGAAGTTCAGGTCCAGCATGATCAGTCTGCCGTCGGCGGTCTGCGCGCAGTCCAGGCTGCACAGCCCTCGGTAGCCGGCGTCGGCGGCGCGCTGGGCGATGGCGACGCATTCCGTGCGCAGCTCCGCGGGCAGCGGGGTGACCAGGCCGAACCGGCCGCCGGTGTAGATCCCGGCCGCGTCCACGTGCTGTTCGGTGACCGCGAGCAGGCGGGCGGTGCCGTCCGCGGCGACGTAGAGCTGGATGCCCCAGTTGCGCCGGATGTCCAGGTACTCCTCGACCACGAACTCACCGAGCACCTCGGTGAAGGCCGGCAGGGTGACCGGCTCGTCGGCCAGGTGCAGGCACACGTCCAGGCTGCCGCCGTGCGCGTCGTCGGTGGCCGCCTTGAGCACCCAGGACTTCTGCTCCGGGGTCGCCTCGGCCAGCTCCGCCCGGGAGACCACGGTGCGCCGGGCCCGGAACCGCGGGTCGACGAAGGTGTTGATGCTCGCCTTGTTGTTCAGGTGCCCGACCAGCGCCGCGCTCTTCACCGAGTGTTCCTCGGCGCACAACGCCTCGGGCTGCGGGTATTCCATCGAGATCCGCAGCCCGTCCCCGATCGCCTCCCGCACCCTGGCCGCGAATTCCACCTCACCGCGGAAGGCCCGCAGGTCCGCGCCGACCGGTAGACCGCCGTCGCGCAGCATCGCCAGCAGCATCGGGTCGGTGCCACCCGCGCTGCAGATCACCGCGGTGTCCCCGGCGACGCCGATCGGCCGGGCGGAGAGCACATCGCGGGTGTGCCGGGCGCCGCTGACCGCCCCGGTGGCCTCCACCGCGGGACGGGCGCAGACGGCGACGCCGGGGCCATAGACATCGGTGAGGGCACGGGGGGCGCCGAGCGACGGCGACAGGACGGTGGTCAGACTGATGGTGAACCTCATGAGGTAGCGGGGTGGCGACGGCGACGCCCCGACACGGGCGTAACGCGACCTGGGCCGTACGGGTGACGACGAATCCGGCCTGGCGAGTCGGCTTCCACGGTGGGGCCGATCGATGCTCGCGAGCCAACTCCCACAATCTCACGTCCTGGCCCCGCTGGCCAGGTGCCGATCACCACCCCGGCGGCCACGGGCCGGGGTGATCTGGATTGGCGCGGGCTACCCAGGAGGGCGGGCGGTAACGCGGTCACGCCCGGGGGACAGCGTGTGGCTGGGTTCTCCGGTGGGCCCGGCGGCCTCCCCGCGTCGCGGGAACCGGCCGCCGGGCCGTCAGGCCAGGCTCAGCGCGTGCCGACCAGGTCGATCACGAACACCAGGGTCTTGCCGGAGAGGCGGTGCCCGGCGCCCGCGGGGCCGTAGGCGAGTTCCGGCGGGACGGTGAGCTGCCGCCGTCCGCCGACCTTCATGCCCGGGATCCCCTGCTGCCAGCCCTGGATCAGGTTGCGCAGCGGGAACTCGATGGTCTCGCCGCGGTTCCAGGAGGAGTCGAACTCCTCGCCCGTCTCGAACTCCACGCCGACGTAGTGCACCTCGACCGTGGCACCGGGGGCCGCCTCCGCGCCCTCCCCCACCGCCAGGTCGGCCACCACGAGTTCGGTGGGCGGCGGGCCACCCTGGAAGTCGATTTCCGGCTTCGTCATGCGTCGGATCCCTTCATCTTCTTGCCGTCAGCGGATCGCGCCCACCGTAGCCGCCGGGATACGGCGATCCGGGCAGGGGCAGGCGCGTTTCGCGGACATGGCCCGGGTGGGAACGGCACCATGGCCGGATGAGCGAGATCCCCACCGAGGACGAACTCGACCGGATCGAGGAACGCGCCCGGCAGGCGTTCGCGGTTGCCCCGCTGCCCTGGCTGGACTTCCTGGAAACCCGGCACGGCATCGGCGGTTGCAGCTTCATCCGGCTGGACGCGGACAGCGAACTCGACCACGAGCTGTACGTCAACATCTATCAAGGCAGCGAAAAGTGGCCCGGCCGGGATGCCCGGATGGACGCGATCCTGCACTACATCGCCTCCGCCGCCGCGGACGTGCCCCGGCTGGTCGCCGAGATCAGGAGACTGCGCGCCGCGGCAGCGGATCACGACACCGAGCGGTAGTGCTCGGCGATCTCGTCGCTGGTGGTCAGCCACACCCCGGCGTGGTTGACGATGTACTCCAGGGCCTCCTCCAGGTACCGGTGCCGGAATGGCTGGTTGATCACGAAGGGGTGCAGGGCCAGTGCCATCACCCGGCCGCTGTCCGCGGAGTCGGCGTAGAGCTGGTCGAACTGGTCCTTGACCACGCGGACGAACTCGGGCCCGCTCAGGCTCTTGCCCAGGAACAGGCCGATGTCGTTGAGTTCCACCGAGTACGGCACGCTCAGCAGGCCGGGCACGGTCAGCGGGTACGGCTGGTCGTCGTTGGTCCAGTCCAGCACGTACCCCAGTCCCAGCTCGGCCAGCAGTTCCGGCGTCCGGAAGGTCTCGGTCAGCGCGGGACCCATCCAGCCGCGCGGACGGCGGCCGGTGTGCTGCTCGATGGTGTCCACCACCTCGGTGAGGTAGGCGCGTTCCTGCTCGACGGTCATGCCGGCCTGCAGGGTGGAGTTGTTCTTGCCGTGCGCCAGCCAGGTCCAGTCCCGTTCCCGGCCGGCCTCGATGATCCGCGGATACCGTTGCGCCACATCGGAGTTGAGCAGCACGCTGGCCTGCAGGCCGAGGCGGTCCAGGGTCTTGATCAGCCGCCAGATGCCGACCCGGGGGCCGTAGTCGCGCCAGCCGTAGTTGAGCGGGTCCGGCGAGAGGTGGGTGGTGCCGGCGAAGATGCTGGTGGAGGGCTGGTCCACCAGGTAGTGCTCGACGTTGACGCCGAGGTAGAAGGCGACCCTGGCACCGCCTGGCCAGTGCAGTGGCGGGCGGTCGATGATGGGGCTGTACTCGAAGGGCGTGGTGTCCATGCCGCCATGCTCGAAGCTTCACACTGATGTGAAGGTCAAGCGGTGGCCGGACCGGGCAGCATGGCGACACGCCCGAGGCGCCGGCACCGCGCGGCCGGGTTGGCGGTGGCGGTCATCGGCGGCCTACCGCCGCCGTAACCGCACTACGCGAACCCGGTTGGAAAAACTCGTTCGAGCTAGCTGTTCGAACTCGCCAGAAGTCGGGCCCAACTCCCGATACGCTGTCGCATCGTGGGCCTGTCCCTCCCCCCTTTGGCGGGCCCACGACAGGGCGCTGGTCTGCCCATCCCCCCTGGCCGGCCAGCGCCCCCCGGAGGCGGGCACTCGTCACCGAGTGTCACGCCCCGGGTCGGACGTGCGAGGGTAGGCGGATGAAGCCCGGTCGAGTCGTCCTGGTCCTCACCCTGCTGGTGGTCGCGGGCCTGCTGGTCTGGCTCGCGCTGAGCCGCTGGGACGACGCCAACAAGATCGCCACCACCGCCTCGGCCCTTGGTGCGGTGGCCTCGGTCGGCATCGCGGTGTGGGCGGCCCTGCGCACGGCCAAACCCGGTGGCACGATCCGGGTCTCCGGCACCGGCAAGGCCACCGCGACCGGGGCGGGCAGCGCGAACACCGGCTTCCGCGGCAAATCCGGCGGCACCGCGGAGGCGAGGAACACCGGCGAGGCCGACTCCGGCGGCGGTGACGCCAACACCGGGATCCGGCTTGACTGACCGTCCCCGCCGGATCGAGGTCGGCGACAGCGGCATGGCCAGCGCCAGCTCCGGCGGCTACGCCAACACCGGTGTGCACATCGGCGACGTCAACCTGCTCACCGGCGTGCCCGTCCGCACCAACTACCGCCACCAGGTCAGGCGGATCGCGCCGCCACAGCTGCTGGACCGCGAGCGGGAACTCGCCGAACTGGCCGAGTTCTGCACCTCCCCGGCCACCGCGGGCCGCTACCGCTGGTGGCAGGCGGGCGCCTGGTCCGGCAAGACCGCGCTGCTGTCCTGGTTCACGCTGAACCCGCCGCCCGGGGTGCGGGTGATCTCCTTCTTCATCACCGCCCGCCTGGCCGGCCAGAACAACCGCGCCGCCTTCCTGGACAACCTCCTGGAACAACTCCTCGCCCTGCTCGGCGAAACCGTGCCCCCGTTCCTGACCGAGCACACCCGCGAACCCCACCTGCTGTCCCGCCTTGAGCACGCCGCCCAGCTCTGCCAGGACCGCGGCGAACAGCTGATCCTGCTGGTCGACGGCCTGGACGAGGATCGCGGCGTCACCACCGGCCCCGACGCGCACAGCATCGCCGCCCTGCTCCCGGACCCTCCCCCGGCAGGTATGCGCGTCCTGGTCGCGGGCCGCCCCAACCCACCCGTCCCGGCCGACGTGCCCCAGCACCACCCGTTGCACGCCAAGGACATCGTCCGCCCCCTGGCCCCCTCCCGTGCCGCCAAGGCCATCCGCCGCGAGATGGAACGCGACCTGCACTGCCTGCTCAACGGCACCCCACTCGAACAGGACCTTCTGGGCCTGCTCACCGCGGCGGGCGGCGGACTGACCAAGTTCGATCTGGCCGAACTGACCGAACTGACCGACTGCTCACCCTGGGAGGTCGCCAGTCACTTGAACACGGTGACCGGCCGCAGCTTCGCCCGCCGCGACAGCCACTACCAGCCCGAACAGTCCCCGGAGGTGTTCCTGCTGGGGCATGAGGACATCCAGCTCACGGCCCAGGACATGCTCGGCCCGGCTCGACTGGCGGCGTATCGCGAGCGGCTGCATGGGTGGGCTGAGGGGTATCGGGAGCGCGGGTGGCCTGTGGGGACGCCGGAGTACCTGGTTCGTGGGTATCACACGATGTTGACGGCGCTGGGGGATCTGGTGCGGTTGACGGCGTTGGTGACGGATCCGGGGCGGCAGGAGCGGATGCATGAGTACTCGGGGAGTGACAGCAATGCTCTTGCCGAGATCGTGTCGGTGCTGGCTGGGCAGGTGGAGCGGGCGCAGCCGGATCTGACGGCGATCACGCGACTGGCGGTCCACCGCGACCACCTCAACGATCGGCACAGCGACATCCCGCCGGAAATGCCCGCGGCCTGGGCGATGGTGGGTCAGGTCAGCCGAGCCGAGGCTCTGCTCCAGTTCCTCACCCCGGCGCACGCCCGCCTCGACGGGGTGCTGGCGCTCGTGGAAATAGTCGCCGACCCCGCCCTGCTTGTGGAGGCCACGCCGCTGGCCAAGGGCCACAAGGACCTGCTCCGGCTCGCGGCGGCGCACGCCCGCATCGGCGACCTGGACCGAGCGGCCGCGCTGATGGACCAGGTCGAAGGCCAGGCAGCCGACGCTGCCCCCGAGGACCGATCCGAGATCCTGCTCGACCTCGCGCTGACGCGTTTCCGGCTCGGTGAGACGGAATCAGCCATCGAGACCATCACCGGGGTCAAGTCGGCGCCCGCGCTGCCCGGCCCGGTGGACCGGGCGGCGCAACTGATCGGAATCGCCAACGTCCGCGTGCGCATGGGCGAGGTGGCCATGGCGCGGACGCTGGCGGGCGAGGCCGAGCGGCTGCTGCGCTCGGTCCCGGACCGCGATGAGCCCGCGCTGCTGGACTCCCTGGCCAAGGTGCTGGCGCGGTGCGGCGACCTCCAGCACGCCGAGACGGTCGCCCGCGCCATCACCAACCCGTACACCCGGGACAACGCACTGCGGGCCGTAGCCCGGGCCAGCGACCCACACCGGAGCGCGGCGATCATCCGGAGCATCGCGGACCAGGCCACGAAGGTCAGCACGATGGCGCTGGTCACCGCGGACCTCGACCGGTTGCAGGCCCTGGTCTGGCTCGCCGAGGCCGACACGCTCACTCAGGTCATCGAGGACGCCTACGACCGGGGCCTCGCCCGGGCCGACATCACCACCGCGCTGATCCGGATCGGCGAACTGGGCCACGCCGAGGCGAGCGCCCGCGCCATCGAGGATCCACGCACGCACGCGACCGCGTTGATCGCGGTGGCAACGGCACACGCGCGGACAGGAACGGTGGACCGGGCGTTCACGCTGGTCCATGATGCCTACAGCTACGTCAGAACGTACGGCGACCGGGTTCGGGTGGCGGAAACCCTGCTCGCCACCGCACAGGCGTGCATCCGCGTCGGAGACCACTCTCGGGCCGTGCGACTGCTCAGCGAGGCCGAGCCGTGGGCGCGCGGCAGCGACAACGGCGCCGGACGCGGCCACCTGCTCTGCCTGCTCGCCGATGCCCTGCTGGACGCGGGTGCGTTCGACCAGGCCAAGACCCTGGCCGACACGGTTCCCGAGGACTGGCGGGACGTGGCCGCCACCTACCTCACCGAGCACCTGTCCGACAGCGGCGATCTCGCGCAAGCGGAACGGATCGCGCGGGCGATCCCCACTCACCGGGCCAGGTACTGGGCCCTGCTGACGGTCGCGGACGCCGGTGCGGCCGCGCTGATCGACGAGGTCGAAGCGCACGCTGACGAAGAGGACGACCTGCTCTGGCGAGAAGAACTGCTCGCGCGCATGGCCGAGAGCATGGCCGGCCACGACGAGCTGGTCGACCGGGCGGTCACCACCGCACGCTCGCTGACCATGACCCATCTCCGGTTCGCCGCGCTGGCCTCGGCCGCGCTGGGGCACGCCCGACTCGGTCAGGACCGGGACTCGGCGACGCTGCTGGACGAGGTGGAGGACATTGCCCAACAGGCAACGCTGGAGCTGCGGGAGAACTCGCAGGTCGTGCCCGAGGTCATCGCCGGTCTGGCCCGGATTGGCGACTTCGACCGCGCGGAACGGCTGATCAGCGCCCTCCCCGACGGACTGCACCGCAGCATGGCGTTGAGCGAGTGCGTCCGGGAACTGGCAACCCGCGGTGATCTCGGCCGGGCCGAGCGGCTCACCGGGGACATCACCGTGCTCGACTCCCGGGTGCGGTCGCTGCTGGTACTGGCTCAGGCAGACCCCGCCCGGCGCGACAGCCTCATCGACGAGGCGGAACAGGTCGCGGGCACAACCGGCAACCCGGACTTCCAGGCCGGAATGCTGATCGACATCGCCGCTCACGCACCCGAACGGGCCACGCGGCTGATCGCGCGGGCGATCCAGCTGCACGACCTGGACAACGCCGTCGGCGAACTAGTCCGCGTCCAGCCCACCGCGATCGACACCATCGAGCAAGAACTGGCCGTGGTCTCCGGCGACTGATCGCCGCCGGAGACCCCAAGCCCTACTTCTTGCGCTTCTCCCGGACCCGCACCGACACCTGCACCGGCGTGCCCGCGAACCCGAACTCCTCGCGGAACTTGCGCTCGATGAACCGCCGGTAGCTCGCCTCCAGGAACCCGGAGGCGAACAGCACCAGGGTCGGCGGACGCACCGCGGCCTGGGTGGCGAAGAGGACCTTCGGCTGCTTGCCGCTGCGGACCGGCGGCGGGGTGGCCGCGATCAGGTCGGACAGCCAGGAGTTGAGCTGGCCGGTCGGGACGCGGCGTTCCCAGGAGTTCAGCGAGGTGCGCAGGGCCGGGGCGAGCTTGGCCACGGCGCGGCCGGTGAGGGCGGAGATGTTGACCCGCTCGGCCCACGGCACCCGCTTGAGGTCCCGCTCCAGTTCCCTGGTCATGGCCAGGCGGCGGTCCTCGTCGACCAGGTCCCACTTGTTGAAGGCCAGCACCAGGCCGCGGCCCGCTTCGACCACCATGGTGATCACCCGCTGGTCCTGCTCGCTGATCGGGGTGCTGGCGTCCAGCAGCACGATGGCGACCTCGGCGGTCTCGATCGCGGAGTGGGTGCGCAGCGACGCGTAGTACTCGGCGCCCTGGGCGAAGTTCACTCGTTTGCGCAGGCCCGCGGTGTCCACGAAGCGCCAGACCTCGTCGTCCAGCTCGATCAGCGAGTCGACCGGGTCGACCGTGGTGCCCGCGACGTCGTGCACGACCGAGCGCTGTTCGCCGGCCAGCTTGTTCAGCAGGCTCGACTTGCCCACGTTCGGGCGGCCGACCAGGGCCACCCGGCGCGGACCGCCCACCGGCGCGCGGAAGTCGTCCCGCGGGCTCTCCGGCAGCACCTCAAGGACCTTGTCCAGCAGGTCGCCGCTGCCCCGGCCGTGCAGGCCGCTGACCGGGAAGGGCTCGCCGAGGCCGAGTGACCACAGGCTGGCCACGTCGGCGTTGAGCCGGTCGTCGTCGACCTTGGTGGCCACCAGGATCACCGGGCGGTCGGTGCGGCGGAGCAGCCGGGCCACGGTCTCCTCGGTGCTGGTGGCGCCGACGGTGGCGTCCACCACGACCATGATCGCGTCCGCGCTGCGCATGGCGTACTCGGCCTGCGCGGCCACCGCGGCCTGCAGGCCGCTGGCGTCGGGCTCCCAGCCGCCGGTGTCGACCACGTTGAAGCGGCGGCCGTTCCACATCGCCTCGTAGGTCACCCGGTCACGGGTCACCCCAGGGACGTCCTGCACGACCGCCTCACGGCGGCCCAGAATGCGGTTGACCAGGGTCGACTTGCCCACGTTCGGACGGCCGACCACGGCCAGCACCGGCAACGGCTTGGCGCCGTCCTCGATACCGCCGTCCTCGATCGCGTTCTCCACCGCGGCCCAGTCGGCCTCATCAGTCCATGTGCCGTCCAGGCTCACGCGCTGTCTCCTTCTTGCTGCTCGGCGTTGCCCGGGTACCCGGCACGCATCACGTCCAACTCCGCGACCAGTTCGGCCAGGTGCCCGCGGATCACCTCGGTCGCCTCGGTCAGGGCGGCCTTGCCCTTGCCGGGCGGCAGCGCGAACGGCGTGCCGAAGAGCACGTCGACGCGCGGCCGGAACCGGCGCCCTGATCCTTCCGGACGACGGAAGCCACGGCACGCCACGGGCAGCACCAGAGCGCCACCCGATCGGGCGAGCCAGGCAGCGCCGTTGGCGGCCTTGACCACCTCGCCGGTGCCCCTGGTGCCTTCCGGGAACACCCCGACCAGCCCGCCGTCGCGCAGCAGCCGCACCGCGGTCAGCAGCGGCGTCCGGTCCGGGGCGCCGCGGCGCACCGGGAGCTGGCCGAGCCGCCGCAGGAACCTGCCGAGCGGTCCCTGGAACTGTTCGTGCTTGACCAGGAACACCGATCGGCGACCGAGCACACAGAAGAGTACGGGACCGTCCAGGAAGGCGGTGTGGTTGGCCACCATGACCACCGCTCCGGTGCGTGGGATCCGCTCCTGGCGGTGCAGGTGCAGGCGGTACGGGGTGCGCGCGACCACGGTGCCGAGGCCGCGGCAGAAGTCGTTGAACCAGGGCCAGGCGCCTTCGGGCAGGCCGCTGGGGCGTTCGGTCACGGCCCGGTCCGCTCCGGCACCGCGCTCAGGCCAGCCTGCTCCGCCAGTTCGACCAGGCGGGCGACCACGCCGTCGATGTCCAGTTCGGTGGTGTCGACCTCGATCGCGTCCTCGGCCTTGCGCAACGGCGAGGTCTTGCGGGTCGAGTCGTAGGTGTCCCGGCGCCGCACGTCGGCCATGACCGCCTCGACCGAGGCGGTCCGCCCGGCGCGCACGTCCTGGTCGACCCGGCGCTGGGCGCGGGCCTCGGCCGAGGCGGTGAGGTAGATCTTGAGGTCGGCGGCCGGGGCGACGGTGGTGCCGATGTCGCGGCCCTCGGCCACGATCCGGCCGCCCGCGGCCACCACGTCGGCGATGATCTGCTGCTGCTGGGCCACGATCAGCTCGCGCACCGCGGGCACCGCGGAGACCGGGGACACCGCGAGGGTGACCTCGGGCCCGCGGATCTCGGCGGCCACGTCCTCGGTGCGCTCCAGGTCGGCCGGGTCCGGATCGGCCAGCTCGATGGTCGGCCCGAGCGGGTCGGTGCCGACCAGCATCCGGGTGGCCTCGACCACGGCGAGCACCTTCCCCGCGTCGTCGGGGTCGACTCCGGCACGCAGCACCGCGAGGGTGGCGGCGCGGTACATCGCGCCGGTGTCCAGGTACCGGGCGCCGAGTGCGGTCGCGAGCCGCCGGGTGACCGTGGACTTGCCGGTACCTGCCGGACCGTCCACCGCCACCACGCCACGCACGCCCTGTGTCACCGTGAGCCTCCTCGCCTACCCCAACAAGCGTCCGCCGGATATTGTGCCGTCTCCGCCGGGACCCGCCCGCACCAGCCGGAACACAACTGCCGGTCCGGCAGTCCCGGATGCCGTTGCCCCGGCACGGAAATCAGCTCACCAGCACTGATCCCCGCCCGGGGCCGGGGTGGCAGCGGTCACACCGAACCGGGCCGGAAACCGGCCTAGTCCTTACCGCCGTCCACCACGATCTCGCTCCCGGTGATGCCCGCGGCCCCCGGCGAGGCCAGGAACCCCACCGCCGCCGCGACCTCGTCCACGGTCACCAGTCTGCCGATCGGCGTGGCCCCCGTCACCCCGGCGATGGCCTCCCCGATCTCCTCCTCGGCCTTCTTCGAGGCGATCAGCCCCGGCGTGACCACGTTGACGGTGACCCCGGCCCGCCCCACCTCCCAGGCCAGGCTGCGCGAGGCCCCGTGCATCGCGGCCTTGGCCGCCGAGTACGGGACCCCGCCGGGCAGGCCGGAGTGCACGAGCGTGGAGGAGATCGACACGACCCGCCCGTAGCCGGCCGCGAGCATGCCCGGCAGGACCGCGCGGATCAGCGAGAGGGTGCCTTCCACGTTGTGGCGCACCAGGTTTCGCCAGCTCGCGTCGGTGGCGTCGGTGAAGGCGGCGAGGTCGGGGCGGCGGGTGTCGGGCTGGGGCAGGGCGTTGTTCACCAGGATGCCGACCGGGCTGAATCCGGCCGCCTCGATGGTGTCGAGCAGGGTCGCCGACGCGTCCGGGTCGGCCAGCTCGAAGGGTGCCGCGAGTGCGGGGGTGCCCGCCGCCTCGAGTTCGGCGGCCAGGGCATTGGCCCGGTCGGCGGCGCGCTGGTAGGTCAGGACCACCGGGTGGCCGGCCTTCGCGAGGGCTCGGCTGATCGCGGTGCCCAGCAGGCCGGCACCGCCGGTGACCAGCGCGGTTGTGTTGTGTTCGGACATGATGATCTCCCCAGATAAGATAGATAGTCGGCTATGTATTTGCTTGGAAAAAAGCGATTTCCCGAGACTGATCCCCTGCTCGGTGACGAGCGGGCATGAGCGGTCGCTCACTCACCGCCAAAGCAACGCCGCAGCAACCGCACCAACTCCACCCGCTCCCCCTCCGCCAACCCCTCCCCGAGCCGCACCTCCGCCTCCCGCCAGGCGGCCTCCACCGCGGGCCGGGCCGCCCGCCCCCGCTCCGTCAGCCAGATCCGCACCTTCCGCGCATCCCGCTCATGAGCCCCCCGGCGCAGGAACCCCGCGGCTTCCAGGCGCTTGACCGCCTTGGCCACCGTTGGCTGCTCAACCCCCAGTCGCTGCACCAGCTCGGACTGGCACAGCCCGTCCTCCTGCCACAGTTCGTCGAGCAGGAAGTCCTGACCGGGGGACAGACCGGCCTCGGCCAGCATCGAATCCAGGGGGCGCCGCCAGCGCTTGGTGGCGGCCAGTAGCTGGAAGGCGTCGTGTTGTCGGAGGCTCACTCTGACGATGGTAAAGTTACATAGTCGGCTATGGGTTACGCAAGCGGTATGACGAGTTAGGGTGGAAACGTGCATGTCGAGGTCACGCCACTGCCTGGTATCGGCACCCGTCAGGACTTCCTGACCAAGACTGGTCGGCGGATCGGGGTGATCACGCATCGGGACGGCCACTTCGAGTTGATCGCGTCCAAGTCGGACGATCCGGACGCGTGTGTGGCCTCGATCCCGCTCTCCACCGAGGAAGCGGGCGCGCTGGCGAGTCTGCTGGGTGCGCCGCAGCTGGTGGCTCAGCTGCGGGCTGAGCAGAACGAGCTGGCCGGGGTCACCACCAAGCAGCTGCCGCTCTCCCCCGGCTCGCCGTTCGACGGGCGTCCGATGGGTGACACCGAGCTGCGTTCGCGCACCGGCGCCTCCATCGTCGCGGTGGTCCGCGCGGGCACCGTGCACCCCTCCCCCAAGCCGGACTACATCCTCGGCGGCGGCGACCTGCTGGTGGTCGTGGGCACCGGTCCGGGCCTCAAGGCCGCGGCGGACATCCTCGACAAGGGCTGATCCGCGTGCACCACACGGCTTTGGCACTGATCGAACTCGGCGCGGTGTTCTTCGGACTGGGACTGCTGGGCAGGCTGGCCTGGAAGATCGGCGTCTCGCCGATCCCGCTCTACCTGATCGGCGGCGTCGCCTTCGGCAAGGGCGGCATCATCCCGCTGACCGGCATCGAGGAGTTCACCGGCATCGCCGCGGAGATCGGCGTGGTGCTGCTGCTCTTACTCCTCGGGCTGGAGTACTCGGCGAACGAACTGGTCACCGGGCTCAAGCGGTCCTGGGTGGCCGGGGTGGTGGACCTGGTCCTCAACGCCACCCCCGGCGTGGCCGCCGCGCTCATCCTGGGCTGGGGGCCGATCGGCGCGCTGGCCATGGGCGGGGTCACCTACATCTCCAGTTCCGGCATCGTGGCCAAGGTGCTGGGCGATCTGGGCCGCCTTGGCAACCGGGAAACCCCGGTGGTGCTGTCCATCCTGGTCTTCGAGGACCTGGCGATGGCGGTCTACCTGCCGGTGCTCACCGCGCTGCTGGCCGGGGTCAGCTTCTGGGGCGGACTGTCCACAGTGGGCATCGCGCTGTTCGCCGTGAGCGTCGTGCTGATCATCGCGATCAAGTTCGGCCGCTACGTCTCCACCCTGGTCGACAGCCCCGATCCCGAGGTCTTCCTGCTCCGCGTCCTCGGTCTGGCGCTGCTGGTGGCCGGACTGGCCTCGCAGCTCCAGGTCTCCGCCGCGGTCGGCGCCTTCCTGCTGGGCATCGCGATCTCCGGCTCCACCGCGGAGAACGCCACCAAACTCCTGGAACCGTTGCGGGACCTGTTCGCCGCGGTCTTCTTCGTGGTCTTCGGCCTCAACACCGACCCGCGTGACGTGCCGCCGGTGCTCGGCGTGGCGGTCGCCCTGGTCATCGTGACCACCGCGACCAAGATGCTCACCGGCTGGTTCGCCGCCGGACAGCAGGGCATCGCCCGGCTCGGCAGGCTGAGAACCGGCGCCGCCCTGGTGGCCAGAGGCGAGTTCTCCATCGTGATCGCGGGGCTGGCGGTCGCCTCCGGTGCGGTGGACTCGCAACTCGCCCCCCTCGCGACCGCCTACGTGCTGCTGATGGCGGTCTTCGGGCCCGTCGCGGCCCGGGTGGTGGAACCGTTGGCGCGCAAGGCCGTCGCCCTGCGGACCAGAACCGCGTGACCGCGAAGGTGCCCCGGCCCGACTGCCGGGCCGGGGCACCTTTCCGCGATCAGCAGTACAGGCCCCCGCCCGGGGTGACACCGATGATGTTGCTGAAGTTCTGGTAGGCGTTGACCCGGCTCTGCACCTGCGCCGGGTTCTTGCCATCGCACTCCAGCGACCCGTTGATGCTCCGGATCGTCTGCCCGAACCCGTGCCCGCCGACCATCGCGTTGTGCGGGGTCATCGAACCCGGCCCGTTCTGCGTGTTCCAGTACCAGAGCGCCGTCTTCCAGGCGATCGCCGGATCGTTCTGCACCAGCCAGGGGTTGCCCAGCAGGTCGATGCCCAGCGCGTCACCGGCGGCCTTGTAGTTGAAGTTCCAGCTCAGCTGGATCGGGCCGCGGCCGTAGTAGGCGGCCTGGCCTGCCGGGCAGCCGTAGGGCTGGCTGCGGTCGCAGTAGTGCGGGTAGTTGGCGGTGTTCTGCTCCACGATGTGCACCAGGCCACCGGTCTCGTGGTTGGCATTGGCCAGGAACGCGGCCGCCTCCTGCTTGCGCGTCACATCCGAGCCGGTCTTGGCGAAGGCCGGGAAGGCCGCGACCGCGTTGAGCAGGCCCTGGTAGGTGTAGAAGGGGTTCCGGCTGGGGAACATCTGGTTGAACTGGGCCTCGCTCACCACGAACGCGCCGGGGTTGCCCGGATCGCCGCCGCCGTCACAGGAGTACGGCTCCCAGTACCAGGTGCTGATCACCGGGTCGTAGCCGGGGTTCTCGTGCTTGGCCCGGTAGTACTGGCCGTTGGTGTAGCGCACGATCGAACCCGCCGCGTAGAACTGCCCGGCCACCCAGTTCGGGTGGCTGCAGCTCGGCGTGCCGCCCCCGCCGCCGCAGGCGCCCTGGTCGGCCCACACCGCAGCGCCGCCGGGGGTCTCGTTCTGGGTCCACCACTTCGCCGAGTAGTTGCGGCCGTTGTGCGAGACCTGGGCCCCGCCGGTGTACTGCTGGCTGGAGTTCCAGCCCGCGGCGCAGGCGGCGGCCTCGGCCTGCGGGGTGGGCACGAACAGGGCGAGCGCGCCCGCGACGAGGGCCGCCAGCGTCAGTCCGATGAAGCGTTTCATGGTGGCTCCTTCAGTGCTCTGCACAGGGATCAGAGTCATGCGCCGATGGAGCGGAGCAGCATCGGCAGGGAGTGCTTCAGGGCGCGCTCCCAGTAGGGCCAGTTGTGGCGACCGGCCCCGTACAGATCAGTGCTCAACCGAACCCCGTTGCGCCGCAACTCATTGGCCAGCGACACGGTCTGTTCGCCGAGCAGTTCCTCCACCCAGTCATTCGTCGACCCCGGCGGGTCGAGCGGTCCGGGCCGTCCGTCGCCGGAGGCCAGGTACACCGGCGTGTGGCGCAGCCGGGCGGCCAGGTCGAACGGGTTGTGCGCGCGCCAGATCCGTTCCTGCGCGACAGGATCGCCCCACAGCGCGTTCTTGTCGAAGCCGCGTTCGGTCAGGATCCGCTGCACCAGGTCGGTGCCGCGGGAGCCCTGGTAGCGGGTGTGCACCACACCGCTGTAGGCGGCCGCGTAGCTGAAGAACCCCGGATGCCTTGCCGCATAAGACAGTGCGCCGAACCCGCCCATGGACAGCCCGGCCACCGCGCGCCGCTGGTTGGCCCGGAACTCCTTCTCCAGCAACCGCTTCAGCTCACCCAGGTGGAACCGCTCCCAGGCCGGGCCGTCGCCGAGCCAGTTCGAGTAGAACCCGGCCGCGCCGCCCTCGGGCATCACGATCAGCGCCTGCGCGCCCGCGGTGGCCGCCGCGCCGTCCACGTTGACCGTCCAGGACCGGTACCCGGTCTCGCCCTCGCAGCACCCGTGCAGCAGGAACAACGTAGGCCAGCGCCGCCCCGGCTGCTCCCGGTACCCGGCGGGCAGCAGCACCCGGACGCCGACCTCCTTGCCGCCCAAGGCATCCGAGCGCACCGCGAGTTCGACCAGCCGGTCGGACAGGGTGGTGGAGCGGACGATCCGGGCCCCGCTCTCCGCCGCGGTGGCCGGGACGGCGAGCAGAACGTTGAGCAGCAAGGCGAAGACGAGCAGCAGCGAACGAAGTCGCATGGGATCCCCCTGGTGGCGTGGGTGATGGGGCGGTCCGCGCCCCCGGATGGGAGGACGGGGACGCGGACCGCCGTTCGGGGACGGCTCAGCCGAGTGCGTTCAGATGCGGCTTGACCGTGTTGGCGAACTGCCTGCCGTTGCTCTGATCCCAGTTGATCGACCAGGTCATCACGCCACGCAGGTTCGCCGCCGCCGCACCGGGTTTGAAGCCGCCGCAGCTCTGCAGCTTCACCAGGCAGCTGGCCGCGTTGTTGACCACCGAGGGCGAGACGTAGCCGCTGCCCGCGCCGCTGGTGGAGGCGGGCACGCCGAGCGCGACCTGGTCCGGCCGCAACGTCTTGAGCAGGATGCAGGCCTGGCCGGTGATGAAGTCGATGTTGCCCTGGTGCACCACGCCGCCGTTGCAGTCGTTCATCGACCCGGAGTTGTAGTACTGGGTGTGCACCACGGTGAGGATGTCCTTGGTGGCCTCGATCAGCGGCATGTACCGGCCGCCGGGCTGCACGTCCAGGGTCTGCGGGGCCATGGTGTAGATGAAGTTGGCGCCGAAGGTGTTGCGCAGCTGGCGGACCGCGTTGGCCACGTTCCCGGCGTGCAGCCCGTGCTCCAGGTCGATGTCCACGCCGTCCACGCCGAACTTGCGGATCAGCGCGGTCATCGTCTCCACGAACGCGCCCACGTTGGCCGCGTTGCTGAAGTCCACGTTGCCGCGTTCGCCGCCGATGGAGAAGACGAATCGCTTGCCCTGGGCCTTCTTCGCCGCGATGTCGGCGATCATGTCCGCGTCGCTGTACCCGCCGAGCGCGCTGGACAGGCCGGGATCCACGCTGAAGCCGACCGCGCCGGGCCGGGTGGTGAGCGCGTCGGCGAAGGCGATCGCGATCAGGTCGTACTGCGGGTCGATGTCCCGGATGCGCAGGTTGGCCGCGCCGTTGACGAAGTTCTGCCAGTACCCGGTCAGGATCCGCTTGGGCAGCGGGCCGCCAGGGTTGCCGGTGCCGCCGGTGGTGCTGGCCGGCACCGCGCCGGAGCGGGTGGACTCACCGACCGTGTTGTACGCGCTGACCTGGTAGGAGTAGCTGGTCGACGGGCTCAGGCCGGTGTCGGTGTGCGAGGTCCCGGTGACGCTGGCGACCCGGCTGCCGCCGCGGTAGACGTGGTAGCCGGCCGCGCCGGAGACCGCCGACCAGGACAGCGAGATCGAGGAACTGGTGGGCGAACCCGCGCTCAGCCCGCCGGGGGTGGCGGGGGCCTGCGGGTCGGGATCGCCGGTGCCGGGCGGGCCGGTCAGCGCGACGTCGTCGACGAAGTAGGCGCCCTGGCCGTACCAGCCGTGCGTGTAGACGGTGACCCGGCTGGTGTTCGCGCCGGTGGTGAAGCTGGTGGAGAGCTGGGTCCAGGCGCTGCCGCCGGGGGTCCAGGTGCTCACGTCGGTGCCGCCGGTGCCACTGGCGCCCAGGTAGGTGTAGCTGCCCTGCACCCAGGCGGTCAGCGTGTAGCTGGAACTCGGCTTGACCGGCACCGACTGCGAGCAGCGCGCGTTGTCCTGCCCGGCCGGGGTGGTGGTCAGCGCGGCCGCGCCGGAACGCACCGGGCCGGCCACCGTGCTGCCGCCCGCGGTGCAGGTCCAGCCCGCGGTGCTCTGCTCGAACCCGGGATTGGCCACCAGGTTCGGCTCGGCCGCGCTCGCCGGGACCCCCAGTCCCACTGCGGCCGTGGCCATGGCCAGAAGTCCCACCAGCAGTTGCTGACGTCTGCGCGTCACGACAACCTCCACACCTCGCGAGCAACGGACAACCGTTTGGCGGCGGTGTGTTGCTCTCGGCGTGGAGTCGTGTTGTAGTGCGGCTCACACCGAGACTGGCGTGAACCCAAAATGGACTAGACCACTCTGCCGTGTCAAGAGTGTGAACAGAACCGGCCCAGTGCCTGTCCGTGGAGCCGCGTGCGTGAGAGTCGTGATCGAGGTGGTTCCTGGCGGTGCGGCCGGGCCGCCCTCATACAGGGCGTATTCGGGTGGTCCGGCCGTGCCGCCAGGGGCCGCCTCGGCGCGGCTATCGCGTGCGTGGCTCCGCGGACCGGCACTACTCTGCCGCGGGTTGGGCGAACGGGATGGCGGCGGTGGGTTGCGCCGTTTGGCCGTATGGGTTGCGCCACAGGCCCCTGCGGGCGAGCACCGGCAGCACGCCTTCGCCGAACCAGTAGGCCTCCTCCAGGTGTGGGTGCCCGGAGAGCACGAACTCCTCGATGCCCAGGGCGTGGTACTCGGCGATCCGGTCGGCGACCTCCTCGTGGCTGCCGACCAGTGCGGTGCCCGCTCCCCCGCGCACCAGGCCGACCCCGGCCCACAGGTTCGGCGCGATCTCCAGGCCGTCGGTGGAGCCACCGTGCAGGGCGATCATCCGCCGCTGCCCTTCGGACTCGCTGCGGGCCAGACCCTGTTGCACCGCTTCGATCGTGGCCGGGTCCAGGGCGTCGAGCAGGCGTTGCGCCTCGGCCCAGGCGTGTTGCGCGGTGTCCCTGGCGATCACGTGCAGCCGGATGCCGAAGCGCACGGTGCGACCTTGTTCGGCGGCCAGTTTCCGGATCCAGGCGATCTTCTCCGCGACCTGCGCGGGTTGCTCGCCCCAGGTGAGGTAGACGTCGGCGTGCCGGGCGGCGATCACGCCCGCGGCCGGGGAGGAACCGCCGAAGTAGATGGGCGGCACCGGATCCGGCACCCTGGTCAGCTCGGCGCCCTCCACGGCCAGGTGCACGCCGGTGTGGTTGACCCGTTCGCCGCGCCACAACCGGCCGACGATGTCCAGGAACTCCCCGGTGCGGGCGTAGCGCTCGTCCTTGCCGAGGAAGTCGCCGTGCGCGCGTTGTTCCTGGCTTTCCCCGCCGGTGACCACGTTGAGCAGCAACCGTCCGCCGGAGTGCCGCTGGTAGGTGGCGGCCATCTGCGCGGCCAGCGTGGGCGAGAGCAGGCCCGGTCGGAAGGCGACCAGGAACTTGAGGCGTTCGGTGACCTCGGTGAGCATCGCGGTGGACAGCCAGGCGTCCTCGCACCAGGCCCCGGTCGGGGTGAGCGCGCCGACGAAGCCGAGTTGTTCGGCGCTGCGGGCGATCTGGCCGAGGTAGGCCAGGGTGGCCGGGCGGGCGCCGCCCGCGGTGCTGGTGTGCACGCCGTGGCCGCCGCCGACCAGGTAGCGGCTGTCGCCGTAGGTGGGCAGGAACCAGTGGAAGGTGAGGGTCATCGGAGTCCGTTCAGCTGGCCGCGAGCAGTTCGCCGCGGCGGCGGTGCACCGCGGTGGAGAAGGTGTCCACAATGGACAGCAGGTTGCGTTCGGCTTCCTCGGCGAGTGCGATGCCGGACTCGGTGCGCTCGATGAGCTTGTCCAGCACGAAGTAGCCCTGCACGATGTGGTGCGCGCCAAGGGAGTTGAGCACCGGCCGCAGCGCGTAGTCCAGGGCCAGCACGTGTGCCGGGCTGCCGCCGGTGAGCAGCGGCAGTACCACCTTGCCGGCGAAGGCGAACTGCGGCAACAGGTCCAGCAGTGCCTTGAGCACGCCGGTGTAGGCGGCCTTGTACACCGGGGAGGCGACCACCAGGCCGTCCGCCTCGGCGATGGCCCGCACCACCTCGGCGATCCGCGGGTTGGTCGCGTCGGCGGCCAGCAGCGCCTCGGCGGGCAGGGAGCGCACCGCGATGGTGCGCACCCGGTGGTCCTGCCCGCCCAGCCGGTCAGCGAGCTGTTCCACCAGGGCCGCGGTTTTCGAGCTGGCGGACGGACTTCCGGAGATCACCAGGATGGTCGGCATGCGCTGCTCCCTAGATCAATCCGTGCCGGGGCGGGGGTGCGCCGGTCAGGGTGTGGCGGCCGATGTGCTGGATCTTCCAGCGCACCGGGTCGTGCAGGGTGTGCGTGCGGGCGTTGCGCCAGTGCCGGTGCAGGTTCAGCTCGTCCAGGGCCGACCGGGTGCCACCCAGCTCGAAGAGGGCGTTCGTCAGCTCGATGGCGGCCCGGTCGGCGGCCGCCTTGGCCACCGCCACCGCGATGGAGGCGGTGGCCGCGGTGGCGTCGGTGAGGTTCTCCCTCGCCTCATCGACCTGGGCCGCGGCCGTGGTGAGCAAGGCTTCCGCGGCGCGCACGGACACGGTCAGTTCGCCGAAGCGTTGCGCGGTCAGCGGATCCTGATCGGCCCGGTCCACCCCGCTCTCGAACCAGGGGCGGCTGCGGGTGCGGACGAACTCGACCGCCTCGGTCAGCGCACCACCGGCGATCCCGGCGTCGATGGCCGCGTGCAGCAGCTGGGCCACCGCGCCGTGCAGTTGCGGCCCGGTGAAGGTGCGGTGGTGCGGCACGACGTGTTCGGCGGGCACCGGCACGTCGTCCAGCCGCACGGTGCCGCTGGCGGTGGTGCGTTGCCCCATGCCGTTCCAGTCATCCACAATGGACAGTCCGGGGGCACCGGCGGGCACGTAGGCGACCTGGAGGTTGTCCTCGGGGTCCTTGGCCAGCACCGGGATCCAGTGCGCGAACAGCGCGCCGGTGCTGTAGTGCTTGACCCCGTTGAGGGTGAACTTCCCTGGTCCGGCCGGGTTCAGGCGGGTCCGGTAGTCCTGGACGTGTTTGGTCCCGGCCTCGGACTGGGCGTTGCCGAATCGTTTGCCGGCCAGGAGTTCGGCGAAGAAGAACGCCTGTTGTGCCGGGTTTCCCTGGGCGCGCAACACGTTGACGTAGGCGAAGTGGCTTTGCGGGATCTGGGCCAGGTTCGGGTCGGCGGCGGCGAGCAGCCGGAACACCTCGGCCAGGGTGGTGGTGGCCACCTCGGCGCCACCGTGGGCGGCGGGCACGGTGATGCCGAGCAGGCCGCTTCTGGACAGCTCGTCGAGTTCGGCCTCGGGCAGCCACCGGTGCGCGTCGCGGTCGGCCGCGCCGGTGGCGAACTTCTCCGCGAGCCGGGCGGCCACCGCCAACGCCTCGGCGTCGCCGCTGATGACGCGCGCCGACGCCGAGGCTGGGATGGTGGTCATGAGTACCAGGTGGGAGCCGGGATCTCCGCGCGCAGCAGGTACACCCCGACCTCGGCCCGCTTGTAGGCCACCGGGTCGTGCAGGGTGTGCGTGCGCACGTTGCGCCAGAACCGGTCCAGGCCCTGGCTGCTCGCGGTGGCCCTGGCGCCGGTCACCTCGAAGATCCGTTCGGTCACCTCGAGGGCGACCTCGGTGGCGCGGGCCTTGACCGCGGCCACCCGGACCTCGTGCTCGCCGCGCTGCCGTTCGGTGAGCGCGTCCGGATCGTCGTGGATGCGTTGCGCCTCAACGGCGACCTGGTCCGCGAGGGCCTCCACCGCCCACAGCTTGGCGCCGAGGTCGCCGTAGATGTCGAGCACGTAGGGCTCGTCCACCGCGCGCTCGTACGGGGAGTTCAGCCAGGAGCGGCTGTGCTCGCGGGTGTAGGTGGCCGCGGTTTCCAGTGCGCCCCTGGCGATACCGAGGTAGAAGTTGACGAAGACCAGCTGGATGGCGGGCACGTTGAGCGTGTTGTAGACCCTGGTCTGGAACACCTTGTCCACGAACCCGGCCGCGGCCGCCCAGTCCACGTGCACGTCCCGGATCTCCGCGCTGCCGCTCTCGGTGAGCCGCTGCCCGATGTTGTCCCAGTCGTCGTGGAAGATGATGCCGGGCTGATCGGAGGGCACGATGGCGAAGACGTGCGTCTCGGTGCCCTCCAGGACACCTTCGAGCACGGTGACGTCGGAGACCTTGCCGCCGGTGGAGAAGGACTTCCGTCCGTTGTAGACGATCGTGTTGCCGGTGTCCCTGATGACCAGGTCGCCGTCCCTGGGGTTGACCGCGCCGCCGAAGAACCAGCGGTGCTTGGCCGCGGCCTCCTCCACCGCCTCGATCTGCGCCGGGGTGCCGACCAGCCGGACCGCCCAGGCCCACAGGTAGTGGTAGCCGAGCAGCTGGCCGATGGAGCCGTCGGCCTTGGCCACCTCGCGGATCACCTGGTAGGCGGTGACCCAGTTCTGGCCGCCGCCACCGTGTTCGGCCGGGGCGAGCAGGGTGACCAGGCCGGAGTCCTTGAGCAGCTTGACTTCCGCGTACGGGGTGGCGCCCGCCTTGTCGCGGGCGACCGCGTCCACGGCCAGGATCGCGGCCACCTCACCGGCCCTGGCGATCCACTCGTCGGGGGTGCGGGGCTGGGGACGGTCGTCGAAGGTGGTGGCGCGGGCTTCGGTGTTGGTCATGGCTCAGACTCCCGTCACGACAGGCTCGCGCCTGGCGGCGTCGGCTTCCAGCTCACGGACGATGGGCAGCACGTGCTTGCCGAAGTACTCGACCTCTTCCAGGTAGTGCAGGAAGCCGAGCAGCAGCAGGTCCACCCCGCGCCGCTTGTACTCCACGATCCGGTGCGCGATCTGCTCCGGGGTGCCGATCAGCCTGCTGCGGAAGCCGTCGTTGTACTGCACCAGGTCGTCGAAGTCGGAGTCAGCCCACATCCCACGTTTGTCCGAAGTGGACCGTCCGGCCTGTGCGACCGCGTCCCGGAACCCGTGCACGGCCTCGACGTTGGCCTTGGCGATGATCTCGCGCAGGGTCTCCTTCGCCTCGGCCTCGGTGTCCCTGGCGATGAGGAAGGCGTTGAGTCCGAATCGGACGGTGCGCCCGTTGGCCGCCGCCGCGCCCTTGACCTCGGTGACCTGTTCGGTCACCCCCTCGAAGTCCTTGCCGTTGCTGAAGTACCAGTCCGAGACCCGCCCGGCCATGGCGCGGGCGGCGGTGGAGTTGCCGCCCTGGAAGATCTCCGGATGCGGCCTGCCCGGTCCGGCCAGGGGTTTGGGTTTGAGGTCGAAGTCGTGCAGGCGGTAGAAGTCGCCGCGGAACTCGGCCGCGTCGGAGGTCCAGATCTCCCGCAGCACCCGGATGAACTCCTCCGAGCGCCGGTAGCGCTCATCGTGTTCCAGCCAGGGTTCGCCGAGTTTGGTGAACTCGTCCTTGAACCAGCCGCTGACCACGTTCACCGCGGCCCGGCCGCCGGAGAGGTGGTCGGCGGTGGCGATCAGCTTGGCCAGCACGCCCGGCTGCCACAGTCCGGGGTGCACGGCCGCGATCACCTTGAGCCGCTGGGTGGCCAGCAGCAGGGCGAGGCTGAAACTGGTGGACTCGTGCTGGTAGGCGGCACCATAGCTGGCGATGTAGCGGACCTGGCTCAGCGCGTACTCGAAGCCGTTGTTCTCCGCGAGCACGGCCAGCTTTTTGTTGTACTCATAGCCCCAGTCGGTGCGCTGCTCGATGTCGCTGGTGACCAGGCCACCGCTCACATTCGGCACCCAGTAGGCGAACTTCAACGATTCGGGTGTGGATAGGGACACAGCTCTCTCCCAGCCGCTGAAAAAAGAAGATCAAGAATTCCCGGGGCAGCACGAATTGGCCGCTGGCAACGGGATGCGGTGCGGATGTCCTGGTCAGGGACTAGCTGAGAGAGTTCGGACAGCCTTGAGCGGCGACACGGACTAGGTCGACGTGCCGGCGCCGGACGAGAGGCGTCGAAAGGGACACGCCATTCATGGCAACAGGTCCGGGTGACACTGTCAACGGCGCGTCCCGGCGAATCCCGTTCCCTGGGACGTGATTGACCGGCCCCCGGCGAATTCCTAGCGTGCGAATCATGAACCGGGGAACCCTGGTAGTCCTGCCAGGCCGCGGCGAGCACGCCGACCGCTATTCCAGGTTGACCGCGCGGCTGGCGGTCGACGGCTACCAGGTGCGGGTCGTGGACCTGCCCGAGCCAGAACCGTCCTTGGCCCTGGCCCGCGTGCACACGCTGGCCAAGGCCACCGAGGGCCCGCTGTACCTGCTCGGCGCGGACACCGGCGCGCTGCTCGCGCTGCACGTGGCGCGGTTCGAGCCCGCGGTGCGGGCGGTGATCGCCGCGGGCGTGCCCGGCGGCGCGCTGCCGGCCGACGGCGAGACCCTGGACTTCGACGACGAGCTGAAACTGCGGCTGCACAGCGCGGACCAGCGGACCGAACTGGCCGCCGACGAGGGACTGCGGCGTGGCGAGCTGCTGCGCAAGCCGGTGCCGCCCGCGCTGGCCGAGGCGGCCCTGGCCGGTGGGCCGGACCTGCCGGTGCTGGTGCTGCACGGCGATTCGGATGTGCTGTGCCCGCCGCTCACCGCCCGGACGCTGGCCCTGCGGCTACGCCAGTCACGCTTCGTGACCGTGGCCGAGAGCAGGCACGACGTGCTGCACGACAGCCATCACCGGAGCGTAGCGGCACAGATCGTGCAGCTGCTGGAGCAGACGAGGACCAGTCGCTACTCCACCCCGGCGCTGCGAGTCTCGATTCGGTCGACGTTCTGACACCGGGTCCCCGGAAGGGGGGACAAGGCGGCACCAAGATCGGGTGATTCGCCGTGGTGCCGCCCGGCGAAATCGGACAACACCGCTTACCGTCCGCGACATGACCTTCTCTACCCCGGGTGCAAGGTCGTGCACACTGGCGACCCTCGCGATCCTGCTGCTCGCCGCGACCGCCCCCGCCCACGCTGCCGGGTCCGGCGCCGAACGCGCCTTCGCCGGCGCGGGCGCGGCCGAGACCAGGGACGGCACCGTGTACCAGCCCAGCGGCAAACCGCTCGGGCTCGACGTCAGCGGTCACCAGGGCGAGGTGAACTGGGCCGCGGTCAAGAACAACCAGGCCACCTTCGCCTACGTCAAGGCGACCGAGGGCACCGGGTTCAAGAACCCGCGGTTCAGCCAGCAGTACAAGGGTTCCTTCGAGGTCGGCCTGATCCGCGGCTCCTACCACTTCGCGCTGCCCGACCGCTCCGGCGGCGCGGCCCAGGCGAACTTCTTCGTGGACAACGGCGGCGGCTGGTCCGGTGACGGGCGCACCCTGCCCGGCGCGCTGGACATCGAGTACAACCCTTACGGGCCAACGTGTTACGGCAAGAGCCCGGCTGCGATGTCGGGCTGGATCCGGGAGTTCAGCGACCAGTACGTCAAGCGCACCGGGCGGCATCCCACCATCTACACCACCACCAACTGGTGGAAGCAGTGCACCGGCAACGATCCCTCCTTCGGCAAGGACCATCCGCTGTGGCTGGCCAGGTATGCCAAGGAACTGGGGGAACGGCCGGCGGGGTGGAGCTTCCACACCTTCTGGCAGTTCGACGACAAGGGCAAGTTCCCCGGCGACCAGAACGAGTTCAACGGCACCCTGGACCGGCTCAGGGTCTTCGCCAAGGGCTGACCCCGAGCCGGGAGTTCGAGCCTCAGCCGCCCAGCCAGCGGACGAAGGGCGTGTCGTCGGTGAACGGCGGCCAGCCCGGATCCCCGTTGGCCGCGAAGGAGGTCCAGCCCTGGTTGACCGCGCGGGCCAGGTCCTGCGGCGGTGCTTCGCCTTCCAGGGTCGAGTGACCGAGGTTGTCGAAGACGAAGCCGAGTTCCAGTCCGTGCGCGGCGCCCGCGCCGGGTAGCGGTGAACGCCAGCCGAACTCGTAGACGTAGGTGGCCGCGGCGGCGGAGCGGGATTCGGCCAGTGCGTAGACCGGTTCGCGGAAGACCAGTTCGGTCAGCGCCGCCGAGGTCGCCTCGTCCTGGGTCAGCAGCAGGAGTTCGTCGGAGTTGGTGCCGATGAGCAGTTCGGTGTCCCGGCCCGCGCCGTCCAGGACGGCTTGGTACGGGTGGTGCGGCAGGACGTGTCCGTCGACCACGGGGCCGAAGGCCATCGAGGCGGCGGCCACGGATTCGCCCCAGCGCAACGGATCCGGGTCCGCCATCACCGCGAGGGCCAGTCCGCTGGACAGCTCGGCGAGCCGTTGTGGTGCCACGGTGGCCAGTCCGGCGGCGGTGGCCGGTACCCCTGCCTGGTCCGCCAGTTCCTTGGCGATCCGTTCGGCGTCCACTGTGGACAGTGCGGATCTGGCGGCCACGCTCTGGACCACGGCCCGGTGTAGCAGACCGGTGTCCAGGGACAGCAGCGAGAGCACCGCACTGGCACCGGCCGAGCTGCCGCTGACCGTGACCCGGTCCGGGTCACCGCCGAACGCGGCGATCTCGCGCCGGACCCACTCCAGGGCGGCCCGCTGGTCGAGCAGCGCCCGGTTGGCCGGGGCGTCGGGCAGCTGCGCGTGGCCCTCGGCGCCGAGCCGGTAGTTGAAGGAGACGAACACGATCCCGTTGGCCGCGAACGCCTGTCCGTCGAAGATCGGCTGGGCGGAGGAGCCGGTGACGTGCGCGCCACCGTGGATCCACACCAGCACCGGCCGCCGCGCGTCGTCCACGCCCGGCGTCCACACGTTGAGGTTGAGGTATTCCTCGCCCGGAATGGCCGGTTCGACCAGGAATTCCAGTCCCGGCCCACTCAGGCCCACCGCGGGCGCGGTGGCGCCGAACTCGGTGGCCGCCCGCACCCCCGCCCACGGCCGCACGGGTTCCGGCGCGGCGAACCGGCCGATGCCCCGCGGGGCGGATGCGTAGGGAATACCCAGAAAACGGACGATCCCGTCGGCACTCTGCCCCCGAACCCGACCGTGGGACGTGGCCGCCAGCACCTCGGTCACCGCGCGGCTCCCTGGAACCACGGCGGCGGCAGGTCCGGCGACCCCGCCCCCATCGGAAAGCCCTTACCCCCCGGACACGCAACCTTCATCGGTCTTTCCTCGTTCTTCTGGCGCTCCTGGAGCCCCCAGCCAGGCATCCGGCCGTCCTCCATGACGCAGCATAACCAGGAAAACCAACCGACCGGTCACCTTGTTCCAAGCTTCGAATTAACTGATCCAGCTGGCGCGCCAGGTGAACCGGTCAAGACCGAGGGCAAGGTCAAGAGCAGTGCTCAGCGGCCTGCACCGCCCGGCCGCCCGCCCCTGGGCTTCGCCCACCCACTCCCCACGGGCTCCGCCCACCCGCGCCCGAAACGGCCAACCCGGCGTACCACAACGGCCAACACCCCGTACCAAACCGGCCAACACGCGCGGGAGGGTTTCAACCTCCCGGCGTGTGGGACGGTGTGTTGGCCGTTTTCGTACCGTGTGTTGGCCGTTTTCGTACGGGGTGTTGGCTGTTTTGGGTGGGTTAGCGGGTGCGGTTGGCGAGTTTGGCGCTGAGGTAGTCGGCGTTGAGGCGGGCGATGGATTCCAGGGGGATTCCCTTGGGGCAGACCGTGGTGCATTCGCCCGCGTTGGTGCAGCCGCCGAAGCCCAGGGCGTCGTGGGTGGTGAGCATGTTGATCACCCGGGTGTCGCGTTCCGGCTGGCCCTGTGGGAGCAGGCCGAGGTGGGTGACCTTGGCCGCGGTGAACAGCAGGCCGGAGCCGTTGGGGCAGGCGGCCACGCAGGCTCCGCAGCCGATGCAGGCGGCTGCCTCGAAGGCGGTGTCGGCGTCGGGTTTGGGGACGGGGGTGGCGTGCGCGTCGGGGGCGCTGCCGGTGGGGGCGCTGACGTAGCCGCCTGCCTGGATGATCTCGTCGAAGGCGCTGCGGTCCACGACCAGGTCCTTGATCACCGGGAACGGGGCGGCTCGCCACGGTTCGATGGTGATGGAGTCGCCGTCGTCGAAGTGGCGCATGTGCAGCTGGCAGGCGGTGGTGGCCTTCTCCGGGCCGTGCGCGATGCCGTTGATCATCATGCCGCACATGCCGCAGATGCCCTCGCGGCAGTCGTGGTCGAAGGCCACCGGCTCGTCCCCGGCCAGGGTGAGCTTCTCGTTGAGCACGTCGAGCATCTCCAGGAAGGACATGTCCTCGGAGACCTCTTCGAGCCGGTAGCGCACCATCCTGCCCTTGTCCTCGGGCCCGGTCTGGCGCCAGATGTTGAGGGTCAGTCTCACTTGTAGCTCCGCTGGCTGGGGGTGACGTAGTCGAAGGCGAGGTTTTCCTTGTGCAGCACCGGGGACTGGCCCGCGCCGGCGAACTCCCAGGCGGCGACATAGCTGAACTGCTCGTCGTCGCGGCGGGCCTCGCCGTCGGGGGTCTGGCTCTCGGCGCGGAAGTGGCCACCGCAGGATTCGGTGCGGTGCAACGCGTCCACGCACATCAGCTCGGCCAGCTCGAAGAAGTCGGCCACCCGGCCTGCCTTCTCCAAAGCCTGGTTGAGGCCCTCGCCGGTGCCGGGCACCTTGACCTCGCGCCAGAACTCCGCGCGCAGCTCCGGAATGCGTTCCAGGGCCTTGCGCAGGCCCTCCTCGCTGCGTTCCATGCCGCAGTGGTCCCACATCAGGCGACCCAGTTCGCGGTGGAAGTCATCGACTGTCCGGGTGCCGTTCACCGAAAGCAGTTTGTCCACAGTGGACTTCACCTCGGCGAGGGCGTCCACCGCGGCCGGGTGGCCTTCGTCGACGGCCTCGAACGGGCCGTCGGCCAGGTAGTCGCCGATGGTGTTGGGCAGCACGAAGTACCCGTCGGCCAGGCCCTGCATCAGCGCGCTCGCGCCGAGCCGGTTGGCGCCGTGGTCGGAGAAGTTGGCCTCACCGACGACGAACAGGCCAGGGATGGTGCTGCGCAGGTCGTAGTCCACCCACAGCCCGCCCATGGTGTAGTGCACCGCGGGGTAGATCCGCATCGGCACCGCGTACGGGTCCTCGCCGGTGATCCGCTGGTACATCTCGAACAGGTTGCCGTAGCTGGCCGAGACCGCGTCCCGGCCCAGCCTGCGGATGGCGTCGGCGAAGTCCAGGTACACGCCCAGCCCGCCCGGCCCGACCCCGCGGCCGGCGTCGCAGACGTTCTTCGCGGCCCTGGAGGCGATGTCGCGTGGCACCAGGTTGCCGAAGCTGGGGTAGATCCGCTCCAGGTAGTAGTCGCGCTCGTCCTCGGGGATCTCGTTGGGCGGCCTGCTGTCCCCGGCCTGCCGCGGCACCCACACCCGGCCGTCGTTGCGCAGCGACTCGCTCATCAGGGTCAGCTTGGACTGGTGGTCGCCGCTGACCGGGATGCAGGTCGGGTGGATCTGGGTGTAGCAGGGGTTGGCGAACAGCGCGCCGCGGCGGTGCGCCCGCCAGATCGCGGTGGTGTTGCAGCCCTTGGCGTTGGTGGAGAGGTAGAAGGCGTTGCCGTAGCCGCCGGTGGCCAGCACCACCGCGTCGGCGAAATGCGTGCTGACCTCGCCGGAGACCAGGTCGCGGACCACGATGCCGCGGGCCCGGCCGTCGGCCACGATCAGGTCCAGCATCTCGGTGCGCGGGTGCATGGTGACCCGGCCGGCGTGGATCTGCCGGGACAGCGCCTGGTAGGCGCCCAGCAGCAGCTGCTGCCCGGTCTGGCCACGCGCGTAGAAGGTGCGGGCCACCTGCGCGCCGCCGAAGGAGCGGGTGTCCAGCAGGCCGCCGTACTCCCGGGCGAAGGGCACGCCCTGGGCCACGCACTGGTCGATGATCTGGGTGCTGATCTCGGCCAGCCGGTGCACGTTGGACTCCCTGGCCCGGAAGTCGCCGCCCTTGACCGTGTCGTAGAAGAGCCGGTGCACGCTGTCGCCGTCGTTGCGGTAGTTCTTGGCCGCGTTGATCCCGCCCTGCGCGGCGATGCTGTGTGCCCGGCGCGGGCTGTCCTGGTAGCAGAAGGAGCTGACCCGGTAGCCCAGCTCGGCCAGGGTGGCCGCGGCCGAACCGCCGGCCAGGCCGGTGCCGACCACGATCACGCTCAGCTTGCGCTTGTTGGCCGGGTTGACCAGCCGCGCGCTGAACCGGCGGCGTTCCCAGCGGCTCTCGATCGGCCCGTCCGGCGCCCTGGTGTCGGCGATCGGGTCGCCCTCGACGAAATAGCTCATGTCAGCTCACCAACCCGGTCAGCACAGCGAAGGGGACGGACAGGTAACCGGCGCAGATCAGCACCGCCACGGTCAGCGCGATCAGCCGCAGCCGCGCCTCGGTGCGGGCCCGGCCGCGGCCGAGGCTGCGCAGCGCGCTCCACACCCCGTGCCGCAGGTGGAAGCCCAGGGTCAGCACGGCCAGGGTGTAGACCAGCACCACCGGCCAGCGCTGGAAGTCCGAGGTGACGTTGTTGTACGCCTCGCCGTGCACCCCGTGCGGGTTGAGCCACAGCAGGGTCAGGTCCATCAGGTGGTAGAGCACGAACAGCGCGATGATCACCCCGCCCCAGCGCATGGTCCTGGCCGCGTAGCTGCCCTGCACCTTGCTGCGGTGGTGGTAGCGCACCGGCCGGGCCCTGCGGGCGCGGCGGGCCAGCATGGTGGCCGCGACGATGTGCGCGAAGACCGCGACCAGCAGCCCGATCCGCATGATCCAGAGCAGCCCGCGCTCCGGGATGAGCGGCTCGCCAACGGTGCGCAGGAAGCGCGCGTAGCTGTCGAAGGACTCGGCGCCGAAGAAGATCTTGAGGTTGCCGACCATGTGCGCCACGACGAAGCCGAACAGGGCCAGTCCGGTCACGGCCATGACGGCCTTGAGGATCACCGAGGAGATCCGGGGCGACCGGCGAACACGGCCGGTCGGCGTCCGTGGTGGGACGGCGGTGGTCAAGCTGGGAACAGCCATGGATCGACGGTAGGAGCGCTGCGACGAGTCGTCCAATATATGGAATGGCTGGACTCGATAGCCGTACGCTATCGAAATGAACTTGCAGCAGCTCGGGTACTTCCTGGCGGTCGCGCAGACCCGGCACTTCACCCAGGCCGCCGACCTGCAGAATGTGGCGCAGCCCTCACTCAGCAAGCAGATCAAGGTCCTGGAGGACGAGCTGGGCGCGCCGCTGTTCAGCCGGGCCCGCGGCAACATCGCGCTCACCCCGGCGGGTGAGGCGCTGCTGCCACTGGCCCGGCGCATCCTGGCCGATGTGGACACCGCGCGGCTGGAGGTCCAGGAACTCGTCGGCCTGCGCCGCGGCCGGGTCCGGCTGGGCGCGACGCCGAGCATGTGCGTGAGCCTGGTCGCCGAGGTGCTGCGCCGCTTCCGCGACCGCTATCCCGGGATCCGCCTGGTGGTGCAGGAGAGCGGCTCGCAGGACCTGGTCCGCGACCTGACCCGGGGCGAACTGGACCTGGCGCTGATCATCGTGCCCGGCAGCGGCGCCGAACCCGCGCTGACCACCACGCCGATCCTGCGCGAACCCCTGGTCGTGGCCAGCCCAGCCAACGCCAAACCGCTGACCAGATGGACCCACCTCAAGATCGAGGAGCTGGCCGCGCGGGAACTGGTGATGTTCCGCCCCGGCTACGACCTGCGCGAGGCCACCCTGGCCGCCTGCCGCCGCGCCGGGATCGAACCCCGCTTCGCGGTGGAGGGCGGCGAGATGGACGCGGTGCTGCGCTTCGTGGAGACCGGCCTCGGACTCGCGCTGGTGCCCAGCCTGGTGCTGGTCAACCGGCCAGGACTGCGGGCCACCCCGCTGGCGCCGCCGGGGATCCCGCGCACCATCGCGCTGGCGCACCGGACCGATGTGGCGCTGACCAACGCGGCGGCGGCCTTCCGGGACACGGTGCTGGAGTACGTGCGGGACGCGGTGTTCCCGCGTGGGGTGGAGGCGTTGCTGTAGCCGGGGTGGCGGCCCCGGCCACCGCATGGTCAGGCGGACTGGCGGGACGCCCGCAGCCCGATGAACCACTCCGCGTACTCCGGCGCCACCGGCACCGCCTCGTGGAAGTCCCGGCCGGTGCGGATGCGCAGCAACCGATCGGCTGGCTCCCAGCGCCGCGCGGCGGTGTAGGTCTCCTCGTAGGTCTCCCCCAGCGGGCCCGCCCACTCCCTGGCCACGGTCAGCGGATCATGCGGGGTGTTCTCCGCGTCGATGATGGCGAAATGCTGGAATACCCGGCACCGGCAGGACCCGGCGCAGGAACACACCCAGGCCGCGCGTTCCATTTCGCCGAACTGCCGTTCCAGGGCGAGCTGTTCCTGGTATCGGCGCACGTATTCCTCGGGCACGGGTTCGGCGCGGTGCAGAATCGGGTAGATCCGGGTCGCGGCGAGATGCCGGGACGGAATCCAGCCGTCCAGGGTGCACCGTTCTTCCCCGTCGGCATTCTCCCGGATCACGCACAGCGGGTCGGTGAGCGGGAATTCACGGGTGTCGACAATGGCGAAGTACCGGTAGGTCACGGGAACTCCCTGATGTCCATGGCCCCGGGCGGCACATCCACCAGCCCGTAGATCCGCGCCGACTCCGCCTGCAACACCTTGCGCCGCCGCGCGGTGGTCACCCCGCGCAACTGCTCGTAGATCGCGGTGTCCGCGGCCACCGCCCAGTTGCTCTCCTCGCTCTCCAGGTACACGGTGAACACCTGGTCCTTCGGCGCGGGCTGGCGCAGCACGGCCCGAACCCCGAGCCGACCGCGGCCACCGTGGTGCCTGCGCCACAGGTTGCGCACCTCCACCAGCTGATAACCCTGGCCAAGGAAGGAGTTCAGCGCCCGCATCACGCCGTCGGTGTACTCGGGATCGTCGAAGGTGAGCGTGTAGTGGATGACGTCCTTGATCTTGGCCGCGGCCCGAGGGAACCCGGCGTCCCGGTCGTCCATCTCGGCCAGATCGGTGGCGAGCTGCCATTTGATCGAACGCTCGTCGCGCAGGTTCTGGCCGTCCGATTCCTTTGTTGCCATATGCTCCTCCCCAGGTTTCGCTTCCGGCGCACCACGGAATGCCAGAAGAGGCATGCGAAACCAGCGGAATGCACTCTTCCCGGAATCCCCCAGATTGTGGCTCCAGAAGGTGCACATATTCTTATCATGGGATAAGACCGGAAAGCCAGTGGTCCGGGTCACACCACAGAATTGACCCAGTCCAGCACCTCGGCGTGCAGTACCGGCGCGTCCGGGTTCAGGTTGAACGAATGCCCGGCGGTGGGCAGCACATAGGTCCGCACCGAGGGCGCCAGCGGGTAGTGGACGTTCTCCCGGAGCTGCAACGCGGCTGTGGTGCACTGCGGTAGCAGCAACCCGCAGAAGTACTTGTCCCGCTCGCCGATGGCCACCAGCACCGGCACGGTGACCAGGGCCGAATAGGGCGCCAGGAAACCGAGGCCGAGGCCGTCCGGGGCCTCGGTGGCCGAGACCACGTCCCGGCTGGCCTCATCCGCCGCGAGCACCTGGGGGTCCACCGGGTCGGGGGCGTGGAAGGCCGCGTCGCGGTGGCCCGGCACGGTGGTCAGGTAGCCGGGATCGTGGTGCGGGAAACCGGGATCCAGGGCGACCGAACGCAGGTGGGTGCTCAGCAGCACGGCCGCGTTCACCGCGTTGACCACGTGCGAGGCGCCGGTGACCAGCAGCGCGTCCACGTCGTGGAAGGTGGCGGCCTCGACGATGGCGATCGCCGAGCCGAGCGAGTGCCCGCCCAGCACCACCTGGTCGAAGGCGTGGCCGCCGACCTCGCCCGCGCGCAGGGCCTGGACCACGTCGTGCACGGCCGCGGCCTGGGTCAGGGTGGTGAGCTGGGCGCTCAGTGGCCGGGTGCTGCCCCCGGTGCCGAGGCGGTCCACCGCGAAGGTGGCGTGGCCGGCGGCGGTCATCGCGCGGACGAAGGAGTAGGTCTCCGGCTGGTACGGGAAGTCCCAGTACACCGAGTTGTACGTGGCGCCGGGCACCAGCAGCAGCACCGTGCCGGGTGCGGGGCCGTCCGGAAGACACAGCGTGCCGTGCATCGTGCCGGTGACCGTCAGCGTGCTCACCGCAACGTCGTGCGGGACGCAGGTGGCTGCCGGATCGGCCGCCGCGACGCCACCGGGCAGGAGCAACGCGCCGGCGAGTACGCAGGTCAGCGTTGCCGCGACAACGGATCGGGTAGTCATGCCCGATCCGTCGGTTAGGCCGGATGGTTGTTATCGACCGCGACCACAAGGTGACCGAATACCGCCATCCGGCGTAACAACGGTCGCTGTCGGTGACCGGTCAGTCGCTGGCCGAGGTCACATCCGCGTACAGCGCCAGGGTGCTGTCCAGGCCGGTGCTGGTGATGGCCCGTTTCACGATGCCCTCCACGCAGACCACGCGCAGTTCGCGTTCCTGCTCCTTGGCCTGCTGGTGCACCTGCACGAGCAGGGCCAGGCCGCTGGAGTCGAGGAAGTCGACCTGGGACAGGTCCACCACCAGGCGGCGGCTGCCGGCCACCGACTCGGTGCGCAGGCAGTCCTCCAGCAGTGGGGCGGTGTACATGTCGACCTCGCCGCTGACCGCGACCACCGCGGTGTCCGCGTCCCTGGTCCGCACTTCCAGGCTGATCAGCTCTTCTGGGTCGCCTTCGGCGTACGGGGGCGCGATCGGCGCGCCACTGCCCGTGGCGTTGGAGCCGTGCGGCTCCACGACGTCCGGCTGCTCCACTCCGGTTCCCCTGTCCCTCACTCGCGCGCTGCTTGCCACCCTAGACCGCCGCGCAACGCGTCGGCAGAAGGCCCTGCTGGTCAACTCGGGGGAATGCTCGGCTCCGGCTCGTCCGGTTGACTGGCCACCACCATCACCTCGGCCACCGCGTGCAGGCCGGTGTTGGCCAGCACGTAGGCCGCCGAGCTGCCGGTGGCCGCGTGCACGTGCAGCCGGCAGCCCGCGGTGCTGGCCTGGTGGGCCAGCTCGAAGAGCAACGTCACCCCGGCGCTGGAGAGGTGTCCGACCTGGGACAGGTCCACCGAGAGCGGGACGGTGCCGCCGCAGGTGAGGTTGGCCAGCTGGCGGCCGAGCACCTCGGTGGCCGCGCCGTCCAGCTCGCCGGAGAGCCAGGCGTGCACCCGTTCCCCGATGTAGGCGGTGCGCAGGTCCGCCCCCGCGGGCAGCCGGTTGGCCTCCTGAGGCGCGCCGAACCCGCTGAGCCCGCCCTCGTCCTGTTCGGCCACGTCCAGTCCGCGCAGCCGGTGCCGCAGGCAGACCGAGGTGCCGTGTTCGGTCGGGGACACCCGCAACTCGTCAACGCACTGCCGCATCAGCAGCAGGCCGCGGCCGCGGGAGCCGCGGTCGTGCCGGGGCGCGACCCAGCCGCCCTGGTCGGTGATGTCGACCTGCACGGTGCCGTCCGGGTCCAGCCTGGCCCGGAACTCGACCTGGCCGACGGTGCCGGGCGGATAGGCGTGCTCGATCGCGTTGGTCATCGCCTCACCCGAGGTGAGCTGCAGGATCTCCACGTCCTGCTGGCTGGCCCCCGCCGTGCCCAGCCAGTCCTGGAACTGCCTGCGCACCGGGCGCAGCTGGTCCGGCCGCGCCGGCACCACCATGGTCAGCGGCGCGGGCGCGCTGGGCCGCAGCCGGGCGGCCAGCAGCACCGCCTCGTCGCGCAGCTGCCGGGAACCGGCCAGGTCCTCGATGATGGCCCGCCCGGCCTGTTCCACGGTCAGCCCGGACTCGGTGAGCCGGGCCGCGGCCGAGCGCAGCAGCAGGTGCGCGTTGCGTTCGGCGTCCGGGCCGGGCAGCCAGAGCAGTCCGTTGGTGTGCAACAGGACCGTGTCGGCCTCGGTGAGCTGGGCGGTCTGCGCGCGGTAGCCGCCGTCGCCGTAGCCCAGCGGGGCGCCGCCGGTGCGGGCCAGCGCCCGGCTGCCGCCGTCGGCGCCGATCAGCAGCGGCGGCGGGTGGCCCGCGGTGACGTAGTCCAGGCGCAGGCTGCCAGGGTCGAGCACGGCCAGGCTGGCGGTGCTGCCGCCCGCGCCCGCGGTGCGCCCGGCGAAGCGGCCCAGGTTGGCCATGACCTCCTCCACGCCCATGCCTGCCAGCAGGTAGGCCAGCAGCGCGCCGCGCAGCCGGGTCATCGCGCCCGCGGTGTCCTCGCCCTGCCCGACATCGCCGACGGCCAGCGCGATCCGGCCGCCGTCGAGCGGGATGGCCTCGTAGAAGTCGCCGGCGGCCGCGGACAGGCTGGCGTTGACCCGGTGCACCCCGGCCACCGCCACCCCCGGCACGGTGTGCGCCTCGGCGGTTTCCCCGCCGGAGCGCAGTGCCTCGGCCACATCGGCCAGCACGACCAGCACCGCGGAGTCCCCGCCCAGCAGCGGGGTGACCGCGCCGGCGTGCAGGTCCAGGGTGACCCGGGTGGCCTGACCGGTGAGCGCGGCCTCGGTGACCGCGGCCCGGAGTTCCGGACCGCCGAAGGGCCCGGCGCCGTGCGCGCGGGCGGCCGCGTTCGCGCCGAGAGGCTGGTTGCGCAGCCCGTCGACCAGCCAGACCAGCAAGGGCGCCGACTCGAACGCGGCGAGCGCGGTCAGCCCTACGTTCCGGGACATCCCTTCGTGAGGGTCGCCCAGTTGCTCTGTCACGTTCAGTGCCCCAAAGGTGGTGCGTGCACGTTCCCCAGTGTCGTCTACCCACTGGGATTCGATGCTAAGCCTCGATACCGAGTGGATCGGTGTCCGTGTCGAGGTAGCTGGCGATGAGCCGGATCAGGTGCTCGGTGTCCACCGGTTTGGTCACGTAGTCGGTGGCCCCGGAGGCCAGGCTCTTCTCCCGGTCGCCCTTCATCGCCTTCGCGGTGACCGCGATGATCGGCAGGTCCTCGTACGCCGACATCTCCCGGATCGCGGCCATGGTCGCGTTGCCGTCCAGCTCGGGCATCATGATGTCCATCAGCACCAGCGCGATGTCGTCGTACTGCTCCAGCGCGCGCACCCCGGCCACCCCGTTGTCGGCGTAGACCACGTGCAGCCCGTGCAGTTCGAGCACGCTGGTCAGCGCGAAGACGTTGCGCAGGTCGTCGTCCACGACCAGCACCTTCTCGCCGTGGAAGCGCACCGGGTGCTCGCTGCCGCCGTCCTCCTGCGGCACCCGCACCCGCACCGGCAGCGGCGCCCTCGGCGGCACCGGCACCTCGGCCTCGAACGGGTCGCCGTTGCCGGATCCCGCGGCCAGGGACCGGATCACCGGCTCGGCCGGCGGTTCGACCCGCACCGCGGGCACGGTGATCTCGTTGGGCTGCTCCACCGGCAGGATCAGGGTGAAGGTGGAGCCGTGCCCCGGCGCGCTGCGCACCTGGAGTTCGCCGCCCAGCAGATCGGTCAGCTCGCGGCTGATGGACAGGCCGAGGCCGGTGCCGCCGTACTTGCGGCTGGTGGTGCCGTCGGCCTGCTGGAACGCCTCGAAGATCACGCCCAGCTTGTCAGCGGCGATGCCGATGCCGGTGTCCTGCACAGCGAAGGCGACCAGCGAGCGCTGTCCGCGCAGGGCGGAGCGGCGCACCTCGGCCACGTCGGCGTTGCGGATCTCCAGCCGGATCCGGCCCTCGTGGGTGAACTTGACCGCGTTGGAGAGCAGGTTGCGCAGGATCTGCTGCAGCCGGTGCTCGTCGGTGTGCAGCACCTCGGGCACGGCCGGGTCGACCAGGACGGCGAAGTCCAGGCCCTTCTCCACGGTCAGCGGGCGGCAGAGCGCCTCGACGTAGCGGACCAGTTCGGTCACGGCCACCTCGGCCGGCTGCAGCAGCAGGTGCCCGGCCTCGACCTTGGTCAGGTCCAGGATGTCGTTGATCAGCTGGAGCAGGTCGCTGCCCGCGTCGTGGATGGTGCGGGCGTAGTCGACCTGCTTGTCGGTGAGGTTGTTCTCCAGGTTGTCCGCGAGCAGCTTGGCCAGGATCAGCAGGCTGTTCAGCGGGGTGCGCAGCTCGTGGCTCATGTTGGCCATGAACTCCGACTTGTACTTCGAGGCCAGCGAGAGCTGCTGGGCGCGTTCCTCCAGCTCCTGCCTGCCGCGTTCGATCTCGATGTTCTTGATCTCGATATCGCGGTTCTGGGTGGCCAGCAGGGTGGCCTTCTCGGCCAGCTCGGTGTTGGAGCGCTGGAGTTCCTCCTGCTGCGCCTGGAGCTGTTCGGAGCGGGCGCGCAGTTCCTGGGCCAGCCGCTGGGACTCGGCCAGCAGCAGGTCGGTGCGCGAGTTGGCCAGGATGGTGTTGACGTTGACGCCGATCAGATCCCGCAGCTGTTCGAGGAGGTCCTGGTGCACGCTGGTGAACTCGCTGACCGAGGCCAGTTCGATCACGCCGAGCGTGCTGCCCTCGAACAGCACCGGCAGCACGGCCACGTTGACCGGCGCGGTGGAACCGAGTCCGGAACTGATCCGCAGGTAGTCCGGCGGCGCCCCGGACACCATGATCGTCTTCTTCTCGATGGCGACCTGGCCGATCAGCGACTCGCCGAGGCCGAAGCGCAGTGGCTCCTCGGCCTGCGCGCGGTAGCCGTAGCCCGCGGTCAGCTCCAGCACCGTGTCCTCCTCCTCCAGCTGCCTGGCGAGGAAGAACGCGCCCTGTTGCGCGGACACCACCGGGGTCAGCTCACTCATGATGAGCTGTGCCACGGTGGCAAGGTCGCGCTGTCCCTGCATCAATGAGGTGATTCTGGCCAGGTTGGTCTTGAGCCAGTCCTGATCCCGGTTGGCCGTGGTGGTGGCCTTCAGGTTGCCGATCATCTGGTTGATGTTGTCCTTCAGATCGGCCATCTCGCCCTCGGCGTCGACGGTGATCTGCCGGGTCAAATCGCCCGCGGTCACCGCGGTGGCCACCGCGGCGATGGCGCGGACCTGGGTGGTGAGGTTGCCTGCCAGCTGGTTCACGTTCTCGGTGAGCCGCCGCCAGATGCCCGCGACGCCTTCCACCTGGGCCTGACCGCCGAGCTTGCCGTCGGTGCCGACCTCGCGGGCGACCCGGGTGACCTCGGCGGCGAAGGAGGAGAGCTGGTCCACCATGGTGTTGACGGTGGTCTTCAGCTCCAGGATCTCCCCGCGCGCGTCCACGTCGATCTTCTTGGACAGGTCGCCCTTGGCCACCGCGGTGGTGACGATGGCGATGTTGCGGACCTGGGCGGTCAGGTTGTCCGCCATGAAGTTGACGTTCTCGGTGAGGTCCTTCCAGGTCCCGGCCACGTTGGGCACGGTGGCCTGACCGCCGAGGATGCCCTCGGTGCCGACCTCGCGGGCGACCCGGGTGACCTCGTCGGCGAAGGCGCGCAGCGTGTCCACCATGCTGTTGATGGTGGAGGCCAGCGCGTTGACCTCGCCCTTGGCTTCGACCGCGATCTTCTTGGACAGGTCGCCGCCGGCCACCGCGGTGGCCACCGTGGCGATCGAGCGGACCTGCACGGTCAGGTTGTCCGCCATGACGTTGACGTTGTCGGTCAGGTTCTTCCAGGTGCCGGCCACCCCGCGGACCTGCGCCTGACCACCCAGCTTGCCGTCGGTGCCCACCTCGCGGGCGACCCGGGTGACCTCGTCGGCGAACGCGGAGAGCTGGTCCACCATCGTGTTGATGGTGTTCTTCAGCTCCAGGATCTCGCCACGGGCGTCCACGGTGATCTTCTGCGTCAGGTCGCCCTTGGCCACCGCGGTGGTCACCTCGGCGATCGAGCGCACCTGCGAGGTCAGGTTGTTGGCCATGAAGTTCACGTTGTCGGTCAGGTCCCGCCAGGTGCCCGCGACCCCGGCCACCTGCGCCTGACCACCCAGCCGCCCGTCGCCGCCCACCTCACGCGCGACCCGGGTGACCTCGTCGGCGAAGGAGGAGAGCTGATCCACCATGGTGTTCACGGTGTTCTTCAGCTCCTGGATCTCCCCGCGCGCGTCCACGGTGATCTTCTTGCCCAGGTCGCCCTTGGCCACCGCGGTGGTCACCTCGGCGATGGACCGGACCTGCGAGGTCAGGTTGTTCGCCATGAAGTTCACCGACTCGGTCAGGTCCCGCCAGGTCCCGGCCACGCCTGGCACCTGCGCCTGACCACCGAGGATGCCCTCGGTGCCGACCTCTCGCGCGACCCGGGTGACCTCGTCGGCGAAGGAGGAGAGCTGGTCCACCATGGTGTTCACGGTGTTCTTCAGCCCGAGCAGCTCGCCGGAGACCTCGACGGTGATCTTGCGGCTCAGATCGCCGGTGGCCACCGCGGTGGTCACCTCGGCGATGTTGCGCATCTGCGAGGTCAGGTTCTGCGCCATGAAGTTGACGTTCTCGGTGAGGTCCTTCCAGGTCCCGGCCACGCCAGGCACCTGGGCCTGACCGCCGAGGCGGCCCTCGGTGCCGATCTCGCGGGCCACCCTGGTGACCTCGCCGGCGAAGGTGCGCAGCGTGCCGGTCATCGAGTTGAGCGTGTCGGCCAGCGCCGCCACCTCACCGCTGGCGTTCACCGTGATCTGCTGGGTCAGGTCGCCGTTGGCCACCGCCCCGGCCATCGAGGAGATGTCCCGCACCTGACTGGTCAGGTTGGAGGCCATCAGGTTCACCGAATCGGTGAGCGCCCGCCACTGCCCGGCCGCGCCCGGCACGTCGGCCTGCGCGCCCAGCTTGCCCTCGGTGCCCACCTCGCGCGCGACCCTGGTGACCTCGGAGGCGAACAGCGAGAGCTGCGACAACAGCCCGTTCACCGTGGTCGCCAGCCGGGCGAACTCCCCGCGCAGCGGCCGCCGCTCGGTCTGCTCGGTCATCCGCTGGGACAGGTCGCCCTGGGAGGCCGCGGCCAGCACCCGGCTGAGTTCCTCGGTGGGCTGCATGAGGTCCTCGATCAGCCCGTTGACCTCGTCGATGGCCTGCGCCCAGCCGCCCTGCGGGCCGCCGTCGCCACTGGCCAGCCGCTCATGCAGCCGACCCTCCTCGGCCACCGCCTGGCGCACCCGGACGAGTTCCCCGATCAGCCACTGCTTGCGCGCCGCGACCTGGTTGAACACCTCCGCGATCCGGGCCGAGGTGCCGTTGGTGCCCGCCACCAGCCGTCGACGGAAGTTCCCATCCCGCAGGTCCTCCATCGCATCGAGCAGTCGCTCGAGGAACGGCTCGTCCACGCCGGCCTCCTGGTCCTGTGTCGATCGCAGTCGGTCATCGGTCCCCGAGTCAGGGGGTGCCTCGTGGATATCGGCCGGCGGGCGTCGGAGTCCAGCTTGTTCCTGGCAAGGCGCCGTGGTGGCCTCGTACCGATGTTGTACGTGGCCGCCGCGGCAACGCGGCCAGGGACGAGCTGGGCCCGACGACCGTCGTTCGAGATCCACGAGGTGCCCCCTTAGCCTCCCATGCCGAGCCGTGCGTCACGACCGAGCGGTGCACGGTCACCGGGCGCGGCTAGACTGATCACCCGATCCCTGTCCTCCAGCGAACGGGAAGTGCTCGCGGTGAGCTACCCGGAACGCCCGCCCACGGCACACGTCCCCAGCGTGGAAACGGGGATGTGGCAGGCGCTGCTGGACGGGGTCGAGGACGCCGTGCTGGTGCACGACGAGCACAACGTCATCCACCTGCTCAACCAGGCCGCGGCCACCCTGTTCCCCAAACTGCACCCCGGCGCCGCACTGGCCGAGCTGGACATCCGGGTGCTGACCGCTGGCCAGGCCAGGGACACCGAACTGGTCGAGTTCCAGCACGACGGCCGCAGGCTCAAGGCCCGGCACCGCCGTCTCGGCGAGACCCGCTACGCCTGGTACATCCACAACGTCACCGACGAGATCGACCACGTGGCCGAGCTGCTCGTGCAGCGCTCCCAGGTCGGTTTCCTGGCCGAGGCCAGCCGCCAGCTCGGCTCCTCGCTGCAACGCGGCCGCACCCTGCGCTCCATCGCCCAGCTCGCGGTGCCCACCCTGGCCGACTGCGCCACCGTGCTGCTGCCTGCCCGGCGTGGCCTGTTCGAGTGGTGGCGCTGCTCGGCCGCGGCCAGCCCACCCGACCGCGGCCGGGCGGGCCGCCGGGTCCTGCGCACCATGCCCGGCCTGGCCGAGGCCCTCACCGGCACCGCCACCGAACTCGACCCCGCGCAGCTGCCCCCGGACGCGGCCTGGGCCTTACCCGAGGCCGCCGAGGGCTTCGGCCAGATCCTGCTCGCGCCCATGACCCACGACTCGCGCACCGTGGGCGTGCTGGTGCTGTCCCGGCGCAAGGCCAGAGGCGGCTTCCAGCCTGACGAACAGGCCCTGATCGAGGACTTCACCACCCGCGCGGCCCTCGCCCTGTCCCAGGCCGCCAGCTACGCCGAGCAGGTCAACACCTCCGCCACCCTGCAGGCCGAACTCATCCCGCCGCCGCTGCCCTCGGTGCCCGGCGCCGTGCTGGCCGCCTGCTACCGCCCGGCCAGGGAACCGCTGCGGGTCGGCGGCGACTTCTACGAGGTGCACCCCCGCCCCGACGGCAGCGCCATGTTCCTGCTCGGCGACGTCTGCGGCAACGGCGTGGAGGCCGCCGCACTGGCCGGCCGCGTCCGCCACTCCCTGCACGCGCTGCGCCTGGTCGAATCCGCCCCCGCCCGGCTGCTGCACCTGGTGAACCAGGCGGTGCTCTCCCACGGCGGCAACAGGTTCACCACCATGCTGGTCGGCTCCATGACCCCCGAACCCAGCGGCGAACTCGAACTCACCCTGGGCGGCGGCGGGCATCCCAACCCGATGGTGGTGCGGACAAACGGGGCCGTTGAGGAAATCGACGTCCCCGGCGCCCTGGTCGGAATCCTGCCCGACGCCCGATTCGGCGAAACAACCCTGACGCTGGCCCCCAGCGAAGTCTGCGTCCTCTACAGCGATGGTGTGACCGAAGCCAGAGGCGGCGCCACCGGCCGCGAACTATTCGGTAGCGAACGACTGAAAACAGCGCTGCGCGAGTTCGCCGGACTACCCGCCAGCACCCTCATCCACCGGGTGGAACAACGCATCGACGCCTGGCTGGACGGCCGGGACCACGACGACATCGCCCTGCTGGCGGTCCAGGCGGCGCCGATGACCACGGCGGAACTCAGCTAATCGCGAGCCGGAATGCTTTAAAACCAAATCATTCACTCAGCCGATCACCGGCGTTCACATATAAGAACCCGACGACGCGGAGCAGCCCGGCGGCGGGAGCTAAAAGGAAATAGTCTTGGCTCCTGTGAAAATCAACCCAACCTAAGGCCGTTGTCCCTGCCCGCATATCCCCGCACAATGACCCCCGCCGCAACACAAACCCGCCGCGCCACCGCCAACCGCCACCCTGCGGAGGGGTCATGCCCACCACCGCCAGCAACATCACCGCCACCCGCAGCACCGCCGCCGGCTCGACCACCCGCCCGCCGCGCACGCAGGCCAATCCGGAATCCACCGCCACCCGCCTGGCCAAGGCCCTGCACACCGGCCCGTTCAGCCTCGCCCTGCGCCTGGCCGTCCGCCAGTCCGGCCTCAGCCTCGAGCGCCTCCAGTCCCACCTGCACTCCAGGGGCACCCCCGCCAGCAAAACCGCGCTCAGCTACTGGCAGCACGGCCACACCCGGCCCGAACGCCCCGAATCCCTGCGCGCGGTCACCACCCTCGAACAGCTGCTCGGCCTGGCCCCCGAGGCCCTCACCTCCCTGCTCGGCCCGCGCCGCCCGCGCGGCCGCTGGCTGCACCACCACTCCGGCACCCTGCCGCCGGACCGCGCCTGGGCCCGCCCGGACGGCCTGGCCCGCGCCCTGGCCCACCTGGACGCCCGCCCGGAATCCCTGCACCACCTCAGCCGGGTCGCCACCCACCTCACCGTCACCGTGGACGCCACCCGGCACATCACCTCGATCGCCTACCACCACCTGCTGCGCGCCCAGCGCGACACCGACCGCTACCTGGTCGCACTGCGCTCCGACCACGCCGAGGGCCCGCTCCAGCTGCCCGAATCCCGCGGCTGCCGGCCCGGCCGCCAGCGCGCCGACGACACCACCGGCTTCCGCGTGCTGGAACTGCTGCTGGACCGGCCGCTGCGCGCGGGCGAACTCACCGTGCTGGACTACACCCTGCTGCCCGGCAGGCTGCCCGACGCGGAACACACCGTGCGGATCGGCCAGGCCGTCCGGGACCTGTCCGTCCAGGTGCAGTTCGCGCCGGGCAACCTGCCTGCCAGGGTCGTGCGCGGCTACCGCCACTCCGTCGGCGAACCGGACACCGTCGCCGAACTCTGGGTCGGCGCCAGCCGCACCGCCCAGCTCACCGAGGTCGACCCCGCGCCGGGGATCTACCGGGTGAGCTGGGACTGGTTCTAGCGCTTGGCGTGGCAGGTGCCGGTGAACGAGTCCTTGTAGGACTGTCCGCTCACCGGCACGAAGTCACCCCGGTAGCTGGTCCCCGACAACGTCAGCTTCAGCACCCCGTTCGACTTGGCGTCCTTGGCGTCCACATTGGGCAGATCCCGGCTGAAGTTGTAGTTCGACTTGCCACCGGTGCCGACCAGCACCTGCCGCAGCCCGGCGGAATCCGCCTTGCCCTGCGGATTCTGCGGGGCGAACCGCTGGTAGTTGTGGTCGTGCCCGACCAGCACCAGATCCGCCTTGGCGTCATAGAGCGCCTGCCACAGCGGCCTGGCCTTGGTCTCCCCGGTGTGCGAGCCCAGGGTGAACAGCGGGTGGTGCCAGTACGCCGCCACGCACTGCTTTGTGTTGGTGCGCAACCGATCCTTGAGCCAGCTCAGCTGCGCGGCACTGTCGATCTTGCTGAAGTTGCTGTTCAGCGCGATGAACTTCCAGTTCCCGATTTCCCAGTCGTAGTAACCCTTCGAGCGGTCGCCTGCCCGTCCGTTCTGGACGCCGACCCCGTTGAAGTAGTCGAAGTACCCGGAGGCCTTGGACGTGTTGTACTCGTGGTTGCCCGGACTCGGATAGGTGATCGTCTTGTACTTGCCCCAGGTCGGGTCATAGCGGGTCCGGTACTCCGACAAGGTGCCGCTGTCGTAGGCGTTGTCGCCCGCGGTCAGCACGGCGGAGGGGTTGATCTGCCCGACCACGGCGGCGGTAGCCTTGCAGTTGGACCCGCAGATGTCTCCGGCCGCGACCACGGTGACATCGGCCGCGGGCGCGGCGGCGGCGGCCGCGACCGGTGCCACGAGTGGAGGACTAGCCTGGGGGGCAAGGGAAACCGCGCCCAGGCCCAATACCAGGGCACCGCCTAACGCGTAGGCGGCCAGGGGATGGCGCATCTGGTCAGCTCCTCTTTCTGGTGGTGGGAGGTGCTTTCCCACCGCACCGTATTGCCCGCTCGCGCACTTTCCACGGCCGGAACGCGCACCCGGTGTATTCCCGGAACACCCACCCCGCCGACCTGCCCGAAGGCGCCGGAAACCCGGACCGTTCCGAGAATTGCCGCCACGGCTGAACAGCGGTTTCCCCAGCTCACCGGCCCCGCCGGCCCGCGGGCGCCGCGCATACTCCCCGGCATGGGACAGCATGGGACCGACAGCGACCTGTCCACAGTGGACTCCGACGCCCGGGTGGCCCGCCGGGTGCGGCTGGTCGTCGCCTGGGTGCTCACCCCCGTGATCATCCTCGCGGTGACCGCCATGGTGCTGCTGTGGCCCGACCGCGGCGGCATCGTGCAGGACGTGCTCGACGCGCCGCGCGGTGCGGGCACCGTGCAGGAGATCACCCCGTGCACGGTCGCCCCGAAGGACTGCGACATCGCCACCCTCGCCCTCACCGACGGGCCGGGCGCGGGCAGCACGGTGTCCGCGGTGGTGCCGCGGGCCAGCGGCGTCAAGGTCTCCGTCGGACAGACCGCGCTGGTCGCGCACTACCCCACCCGGCTGGTCGAATGGGAGCGCTACGAGGTCGAGGGCCCGGACCGGTCGCTGCCGCTGGGCCTGCTGGCGCTGGTGTTCTGCCTCGCGGTGATCGCGCTGTCCCGCTGGCGTGGCCTGGCCGCGCTGGGCGCGCTGGGCCTGTGCCTGGCCGGGCTGACCGAGTTCGTGATGCCCGCGATCATCCACGGCGCCAACCCGTTGCTGGTCGCGGTGGTCGGCGGCACGGTGATCATGGTGGCCGCGCTGTTCCTCACCCACGGCTTCAACGCGCGCACCGCGGTCGCCGTGCTCGGCACCGCGGCCGGCCTCACCCTCACCGGCGTGCTCGGCTACGGATCACTGGAGATGGCCGGGATCACCGGGCTGGGCAGCGACAACGTCGGCTTCCTCAGCGGCTACCTGGAAGGCGTCGACCTACAGGGATTGCTGCTGGCGGGCCTGGTGATCGGCGCGCTGGGCGTGCTCGACGACGTCACCGTCACCCAGGCCACCGTGGTCTGGGAACTGGCCGCCGCCGACCCGAGTGCCAGTCGCGCCAAGCTGTTCAGCGCGGGCCTGCGGGTCGGCAGGGCACACGTGGCCTCCACGGTGAACACCCTGGTGCTGGCCTACGCCGGCGTGGCACTGCCGCTGCTGATGCTCTTCGCCATCCGCGGCATGCCCGGCCAGCACGTGATCTCCAGCGCCGCGATCGCCGAGGAGGTGGTGCGCGCGCTGGTCGGCAGCCTGGGCATCATCGCCGCGGTGCCGCTGACGACGCTACTCGCCGCCCTCGCCGTTGGCGGGCGCGGTGCCGCTGTCGTCGAGGTGCCGGAGCAGGATCCCCTCCCGGAGACCCCACGGGCAGATCTCCACGCGGGGCACGTCCAGTAGTTCCAGCAGGATCCGGGCGAGGACCGCGCCGGCCACGATGGTGCGGGCGCGGGCCACCGAGATCCCGGGCAGCGCGGCGCGTTCGGCGGTGGTCATCCGGGCCAGCTTCGGGATCCAGCGCCGCAACTCCCGGTATTCCAGCACCAGCGGCCCTTGCGCATCCGGCGCGGCGGTGAGTTTGGCCAGCTGGGTGAAGATCTTGGACACCGCGACCACGAGCTGCGGATCCGGCTGTTCCCGGAACGCGGCAATCGTTGGCGCTAGCACTTCGCGCAGCCGCCGCCGCAGTTTTTTGACCTCCTGCGCGGTCGGCGGGTCCTGGCTCAGGTACCGGCGGGTGAGCCGCCAGGCGCCCAGCGGCAGCGAGACCGCCAGCTCCGGCTCCTCGCCACGCCCGATGGCCAGTTCCACCGTGCCGCCGCCGATGTCCAGCACCAGCATCCGGCCGCTCTGCCAGCCGTACCAGCGGCGCGCGGCCAGGAAGGACAGCCCGGCCTCGGCCTCGCCGCTGAAGAAGGACATGTCCACGCCGGTGGCGCGGCGGATCAGCTTGCACGCCTCGATCCGGTTGGGCGCGTCCCGCACCGAGGAGGTGCCGAAGGGGACCAGTTCGGCCACCCCGTAGGCCTCGGCCTCGGCCACGCACTCCTGCACCGCCTGCACCAGCCGGTCCAGCCCGTCCGGGCTGATCACCCCGTGCCGGTCGATGTCCTCGGACAGCCCGATCTGCGCCTTCACCGTGTGCAACGGCGCGGGCGAGCCGCCCGGGTAGACGTCCACGACCTGCAGGTGCGCGGTGTTGGACCCCACGTCGAGCACCCCGAGCCGCACCGCCTGGGAGAGGGGCGTCGGTTCGTCAGTCGTCCTGCTCACCCACACCCTCCTTCACTACCCGGATGATCCGATCGACCAAGGGATCCTCGAACAACTCCCGCACGGTCGTGGGAAGCGGTATCCGCCAGTTGGGATAGACGTCCACGGTGCCCGGCAGGTTGGGCTGACGTGGCTCACGCAACACGTCATAGGGCGAGATCAGCACGAACCGGCTGGGCGTGGCGGCCAGGAACGCGTGCATCGCGACCACCACCTCCTCCTCGTCCGGTTCTCCTTGCCCGCCAAGGAATCCCTCGGCGCGCAACAGTCCGATCAGCTCGTCCCGGTCGGCCGCGGCACGTGCCGCCTCGTCCTCGACGGACCCGGCGAGCACGCCAAGCTCCGCGCGCACCCTGACCTGTTCGCCACGCAGGAAACCCGCCGCCGTCGGCAGGTCGTGGGTGGACACACTGGCGGCCGCCTCCGCGGGCCAGCGCGCGCTCGGCAACATCGGCTCACCCGTGGTGTCGGCATCCCGCTGGAACCACAACACCGCCGAGCCCAGAATGTTGTGCTCTCGCAGGGAATCGGTGACCTGCGGCAGCACCGTGCCCAGATCCTCGCCGATCACCACCGCACCGGCGCGCACGGCCTCCAGCGCGAGGATGCCGAGCATCGCCTCTGGATCATAGTGGACATAGGCGCCGCGTTTGGGCGATTCGCCCGGTGGCACCCACCACAACCGCCACAGTCCCAGAATGTGGTCGATCCGGATCCCGTCGGAATGCCGCAGCACGGCCCGCAACATGTCCCGATAGGCGGCGTACCCCGTGGCCACCAACCGATCCGGCCGCCAGGGCGGCAACGCCCAGTCCTGCCCCTGCTGGTTGAACGCGTCCGGCGGCGCCCCCACGGTCACTCCCGCCGCGAGCACGTCCTGCAAGGCCCAGGAGTCGGCTCCCTCCGCGGCCACCCCCACCGCGAGGTCGTGCACCAGTCCCACGGCCATCCCGGCTTCGCGCGCGGCCGCCTGCACCCCACCCAGCTGCCGCGCGCACAATTCCTGCAACCACACGTGGAAGGCCACCCGATCGGCCAGTTCCACCCGAGCCGCCGCCACCGCGGGCGAGGACGGGTGCCGCAACTCGACCGGCCAGCTCCGCCACCGAGCCCCATGCCGTTCAGCCAAAGCGCAGAACGTGGCGAAGTCCAGCAGCCCGGCCTCAACCGGCTCGCCGGACCGCTCGGCCAACGGCCACAACACTTCCAGCGCCGCGAGCTTGCTCTCCCACACCGCCGCGTAGTCGATCAGCTCGGCGTCCCGGGCCGGCCGGACCGCGTCAACCTCAAGCCGCACAGCGGGTTCCGCCGCCCGGTACTCGGCGAGATCCTCGATCCGCAGGTACAGCGGATTGGCGAACCGCCGACTCGACGGCGAGTAGGGCGAAACCTCCACCGGCCGCACCGGCGTCACCGCGTGCAAGGGGTTCAGCAGAACGACATCCGCCCCCCGGGCCCCCGCCAGCCCGACGAACTCGGAAAGATCGGCGAGATCCCCAACCCCCCAGGATCCGTTCCCCCGCAACGCGTAAAGCTGCAACATCCAACCCCAGGCCCGCGCGGGCCGGGGCAACGAGCCAGGCGCGACCACCAACGTGATCTCCGCGCCGTCAACCCGCAAAGTGTGCCACCCCAACGGCAAATCCCCCGGAACCCCGTCCGGCAGAACCCGCCGACTCCCATCCTCCAGGATCAGCTCGGCGGCACTGCCCAGCGCCAGCCCCCGCCCCTCCCGAAGCACCAGCGTCCCCGGCAACACTCCCGCGTCAACCCGAGCCCGAGCCGAGGCCAACCCCGCCCGAACCGCCTCCGCGCTCGAAGCATCCACCCCAAGCTGGGCCAGCACCGCGACCACGACATCGGCCTCGATGTCGACCCGCCGCCGCCCACTCCCCTCGTACCAGGTAGACACCCCGTGCGCCTCGGCAAGTGCGGCCAACTCGGCGTTCACGGGCCTCCTTCTGTTCACCTGTCCGTTATTTCCACTTTCCCAGCAAACCAGTCCAAGACCGTCATCAATTTGACGATTTGAGCGAATTTCTTACGTCGAACGGCCCACAACCCACCCAGAGTTCACCCAAAGTGACCACCGGTAGTCCCAACCCACCGACCACGTCTACGCCGAACGCGCGTGGGCCCCAACCGATCGGTCGGGACCCGCGCGCGTCTCGAACCTCAGATGCCCTGCCAGGCGCAGAACGGGACGTCCGCGCCCGCCCCGCTCTGCCGCCGCATCCGCACGCCGCCATCCGCGGTCAGCGCGCACACGGTCACCACACCCGCGTCGTCCACGACCGCGGTGTGCTGATCAACCTGACCGCCAGACAGATCCGTCCAGTCGCCGTAGCCGACGTTCGGCCCGTTCTGCCTGACCACCTTCACCCCGGTCAAGTAACGACCGAACAGCGTCACCCGCGCGTCCGCCCCGTTCGGCGCAGTCACCGCGGCCAGACCGTCCCGCACCCCCATGCCCTTGAGGTCGACCCAGTCCTGGTTCCACCCGCCGTTGGGCTCGGCCTGGTAGTAGGTGCTGACGCCACCACCACCGTTGCGCAGGAAGATCCGCAGCCGCCCATCGGCGTTCCGCGCGACCACCGGCACACCGACCTCCGCCGCGTTCGGCGCACCCGCGTTCGGACTGCCGAAGTCCTGCCAGAGTCCGGCCCACCCGCCAAACCACCCCAGCCCGCCAGACCCGCCAAGCCCTGTCAGGCCACCCCACCCGCCAGACCCGCCAGCTTGCCCTGCCTATCTCACCCGCCCCGCCTACTCCGCCCGCCCCGGCTGCCCCGCCCGCTCCATCCCACCCGAGCCCCCCACACCCGAATCCACCGCCAGCCCCGCGCCCCCAGCCCCGGTCCCTCCCCCTCCCCTGTCCGCACCCGCACCCGCACCCGCACCCGCACCCGCACCCGCACCCGGCAGATCATCAAGCTGCTCAACCGCCCAAGCCGCCCAGTCCCGAATCGCCGCGAAATGCCGCCGCCCCAACTCCGCCGCGATCCGCCCGAACGCCGTGTTCTCCGGCCCGGACATCTCCTCGATCTTCTCGATCTCCTCCCCGATCGCCAAGATCTCCCGCTCGCTGTAAGCGATCTCCTCCCGCAACAACTCCTGCGCCGCCCCCGGCTCCAACGCGGTGATCAAGAAGATCCGCAACAACGCCTTGTTGCGCACCGTGTTCACCGTCTCCAGCCGCCCCTCCCCCAGCCACGCCTGGAGTTCGGCCCGCCCCGCCTCGGTGACCACGTAGTCCCGCCGCCCGCGCGCCCCCTCCGCCACGGCCGCGACCAGCCCATCCTCCGCCAGCTTGTTCAGCTCGGTGTAGATCTGGTTGTGCCGCGCGCTCCAGGCATACCGGCCGATGCTGCCCTCGAAGTGCTTGGCCAGGTCGTAACCACTGGCCTCGGGACGCAGCGCCAGCATGCCGAGCAGGGCATGACGCAGGGACATAACCGTTCCTCACCTCGCAAGATCGCCCCGAGCCTAGACGCTCACCCACCCCAGGCCCCGCGACCTCGCCATCGCCCCGCGCCGCCTCGGCGAGACGGGGCTGGGCTGGGCTGGGCGGGCGTTGGGTCGACGTTGGGTCGACGGGGCGACGCCAGCCACAGGCAACTGCCGCGAGTGCCCCGCCCTGCACACCCGAGCCCCGGCTCATCGGGCCCCGCCACGGGTCAGGCCGAGCCCAGCCGATCCGATCCGATCCGGGCCGATCCTGGCCCAGCCGATCCGGGCCGGGCCAGGGCCAGCGCCGAGCCATGCCTGGCCACCCGGGCCGCACGCCTGGCCGGCCCGCTCGCGCGCCCGGTCACCCCATTCACGCCCGGTCACCCAATGCGCGCCCGGCCTGCCCGTTCACACCCGGGCGTCGGCGCTGGACCTGGCCCAGCACCGTTCACGCGCCCGGAGTGCGCGTTCTCCCGGAGCCGGTTCGCCGGGAGCCTGTTCACCCGGCACCCGGCACCTGTTCACCCCGGGGCCGGCTGGGCCGTGTTGCTTCCCGTGGCCCGCGGGTGCCGTGGTCCCAGCCGCGATGCTCCCCGCCGCCGCCCGCCGCTTCCTCTGCGGAACGCTTTTCGAGCCGAAAAGGTTGCCTCGACCCCTCGACCAATCTGACCCAAGCACCAGCCGCCGCAAGTATCCGCAGGTCAAACAGTATCCCACAGCCCCCAAGAAGCCCCACAACCCCAAAACCCATGCAGCCAGTCCCCACCTCACACCACCCACCTCGCCCACTCACCTCACACCACCCACCTCGCCCACCAACTCCTCCCCAACCCTCACCCACCCCCTCCAGCACTCCAACCTTGACATGTCAAAAATGACACGTCATAAATGAACTATGTCCAACACCACCACCCGCCCAACCTCAGGCCCCACCCCAACCCCCGAGAGCCCCACGACCTCCAGCACCTCCACCCCCACAAACCACACCCCCACCACCCCCCTCCACCTCTCCGGCGCCATGGCCCCCGTCCCCGACGAACACACCACCCACACCCTCCCCACCACCGGCGCCCTCCCCCCAGAACTCACCGGCCGCTACTTCCGCAACGGCCCCAACCCCCTCCCCGGCTCCCCCGCCGGTCACTGGTTCACCGGCGCCGGCATGATCCACGGCGTCCGGATCAGTGACGGCCGCGCGGAGTGGTACCGGAATCGCTGGATCAAGACCCCCGCCGCGACCGGTGACGACCGCCCCTTCCTCCGTGAGGACGGCACGGTCGACCTCACCGCGACCTCCGCCAACACCCACGTCATCCCGCACGCCGGCCGCATCCTCGCCCTGGTCGAGGCCGGACTCCCCTACGAACTCACCCCGGACCTCGACACCGTCGGCCCCTGCGACTTCGGCGGGCAACTCACCACCGCCATGACCGCGCACCCCAAGGAAGACCCGATCACCGGGGAACTGCACTTCTTCGGGTACTCGCTGCGGCCGCCGTTCCTGACCTACCACGTGTTGTCCGCGGCGGGGGAACTCATCCGCAGCACGCCGATCGACGTGCTCGGGCCGAGCATGATGCATGACTTCGCGATCACCGCGAACCACGTGCTGTGGCTGGATCTGCCGATGACCGCCAATCCCGAACTGATGGTGACCGGTGGGATGCCGTTCGCTTGGAACGACAACTACCCGGCGCGGATCGGGGTGATGCCTCGAAACGGGTCCAGTGCCGACGTGCGGTGGATCGAGATCGATTCCTGTTACGTCTTCCACGTGGCCAACGCGGCCGAGAACCCGGACGGCACCATCGCCTTCGACGCGGTGCGCTACACCCCGGCGATGATCCAGAAGGTCTGGCATGGCATCGGGGGGCACGCGGAGCTGACCGACGCCCAGGCCAACGCTCCCACTTCCTTGCACCGCTGGGTGTTGGATCCGGTGCGGGGGACGGCGCGGGAGTCGGCGCTGGGGGCGGAGTCGGTGGAGTTTCCGACCATTGACGATGGGCTCACCGGGTTGCCGAACCGGTTCGTCTACACCGTGGGCAGCAATCTGGCCGGTGGGGTGCGCGGGATCGTGAAGTACGACCTGCGGGACGGGTCCACCGATCGGCATCTGCTCGAGGACACCTGGCAGCCGGGGGAAGCGGTGTTCGTGCCGGCGCAGGACGGCGACGCGGAGGACGCGGGGTGGTTGTTGTCGGTGATCAGCAGTGACACCGGTGCGCCATCGGAACTGCTGGTGCTGGACGCCACCGACCTGGCGGCTGGGCCGGTGGCGTCCGTGCACCTGCCCCGCCGGGTGCCGTCCGGATTCCACGGATCGTGGATCACCGACGCGGAACTGGCGGGTTGAGATCCGAGCGGGGCGACTCCCCAGGGCCGCGGCGGGACCGGCCCCGGGGAGCTGCCTCGCCCTCGCGTCTCCGCGAGGGATTTTCTGGCGGCCGAAGGTCCTCGGTGACCTGTCCCTAACCTGCCCGCAACACGGCGAGCCGTCAATAGGTCTAGACCAAATTAGCCCGATCTGGACAGTGCGCCCCGACCTGACAGACTGCTGTCCATGGCAGAGCGCAGGCCGCCCACGCTGGCACTTTCCGACCTGCACCGCAGGCACGGGAGCGGTCCGCGCAGCGTGCACGCGTTGCGCGGAGTAACCCTGACGGTCGACCCCGGACGGCTGGTAGCGGTGATGGGGCCCAGCGGTTCGGGCAAGTCCACCCTGCTGAACCTGGCGGGCGGACTCGACTCCCCCACCGCGGGCAGTGTGCTGATCAACGGGCGGGACCTGGCCACGCTGCGCGCCGCGGAGCTGGCGGCCTTGCGGCGCAACACAATCGGCTACGTCTTCCAGGAGTACAACCTGGTGCCCGCGCTCACCGCAGCGGAGAACGTGGCCTTACCCAGGGAACTGGACGGGATTCCGGCCCGCACCGCGCGGGCCGAGGCGCGGGAGACCTTGACCCAGCTGGGCATCGCCGACATCGGCGATCTGTTCCCCGATCAGCTCTCCGGCGGGCAGCAGCAGCGGATCGCCATCGCCCGCGCGGTGGTCGGGCCTCGGCAGCTCATCCTGGCCGACGAACCCACCGGCGCGCTGGACTCCGACAGCGGCGAGGCGGTGCTGCGGCTGCTGCGGGCCCGCTGTGACGCGGGGGCGGCCGGGGTGCTGGTCACGCACGAGGCCCGCCATGCGGCGTGGGCCGATCAGGTGATCTTCCTTCAGGACGGGCGGCTGGTGGACGAAACGGGATACACGCTGGACCCGGAGTCCCTGCTCAGCTGAGTGGGGCGGTTTCGCGTGACTGTCGTCACCCGTTCTGCCCTGTCCGGTCGCTCTCCAAGATCCCTAGGCTCGGCAGCAGTCGAGTGCTGGGGAGAGTTGTGGTGCCACAGGGCAGGGTCGCGGCCATCGAATGCGGCGCTGACTCCATCCAGCTGCTGGTCGCCGATCTGGCGGCCGCGGACGGGCAGGGCCTGACCGAGGTCGCCCGGCGGTTCGAGCCGCTGTGCCCCGGCGAGGAGGCGTTGCCCAGGACCCGCGCGGTGCTGGCCGACTACGCCGAGGTCATCGCCCGGCTGCAGGTGCACCGGGTACGCCTGTGCGGCACCGGGGCGGATGAGTCGCTGGCCGCGATCGCGCTGGACACCCTCGGCGTCGAGCCGGACACGCTGACCGGGGCCGAATGCGCCCAGCTGGCCTTCGCCGGCGCGGTGGGCGATCTGCCCGGCGCCGGGCAGGTGAGCCACCTGGTGGTCGACATCGGCAACCGCAGCACCCAGTTCGCCCTCGGAATGTCCACTGTGGACCGCATCGCCTCGGTGGACCTGGGTTGCGCGGCCATCGCGGAACGCTATTTCCAGCACGATCCGCCTGCCGAGGAGGAGATCGAGCAGGCCAGGCAGGACATGACCTTCCTGGTCGACCACGCGCTGGCCGCGGTGCCGGGCTGGCGGACCGCGCGGCTGGTCGGCGTGTCCGAGTCGGTGGCCAGCATCGCCGCGTTCGTGCTGGGTGACCGGCCGGGACCGGAGCAGCCGTTGCACCACGCGGTGATCACCGAGGAGGAGGTCAGCGTGGCCACCGCGGAACTGCTGACCATGCCGGCGGACACCCGCCGCGCCCTGGTCACGCCCTATCCGCACCTGGCCGACGTGCTGCCGTCCTGCGCACTCGCGGTGCAGTTGCTCATGCAGCGAGCGGGCCAGCAGCGTCTGATCGTGAGCAGGCACGACATCCTGCACGGCCTGGCCCGGTACACAGGATGAGCCCGATCACCAGCAGCCACAGGTTGAACGGATAACTCGCCAGTCGTTCCATCGCGCCCGCGCCGAGCCCGAAGTAGAGCACCGGCACCGAGTACTGGCCTGCGGAGAACAGCATCGAGGCGATCACCGTCACCCCGGCGATCAGGTAGCCGAACGCGCTGATCCAGCGGGCCTGGTCCACGATCGCCAGGCTGACCAGGAAGATCGCGATGCCGCCGATGGGCAGGTGCAGCGCGGAGATCAGGTGCACGGTGCGGCTGATGTTCTCCGGCACCAGCCCACTGAGCGCCTCCAGCACGCCGGTGGTCAGCATCAGCACGTACGCGGTGCCGCCGGCCCAGCCGCCCGGCCACAGCCCGCGCAGCAGCAGCGCGCCGCCGATCACGCCCAGTCCGGCCAGCACCAGCGCGGTGTTCATCAGCGGGTACAGCGGTGAGCAGACGAACTGCGGTGGTCCGTGCGATTCCAGGAACAGCCCGCAGTCGGTGTTGCCCAGGTGGCTGATCAGGTCCTGGTCCCAGGTGTAGGGCGTCTCCCAGGCCGCGGCGGCCACCAGTTGCCCGCCGACGCACAGCAGCGCCGAGCAGAGCCACAGCAGCGCACCGAGCACGACCATGGCACCCACTATGGCCGGTGCGCGCCTCCCGGTGCGGGAGGCGCGTCACACTCGGGGCCTACTTGAGGTGGTTGGCCGCGTCGGCGAAGAACTGTTTGACCGCCTCGTCGATGCTCTTGCGGCCGAAGACGACCTCCTCGTTGAGTCGCTGCATCAGCTTGTACACCGCGCCGTCGCCCTTGGGCGGGGGTGGCGGGGCATCGCCGAGGTGCGGGTCCAGCGCGGTCTCGTAGTCATAGACCTGCCGGTCCGCGCCCTGCAGGGTCTGCGCGACCTGGGCGCGGATCTTCAGGTTGGGCGGCAGGCCGCGGGTGGCGCCGAGGATCTTGCCAGCCTCCTCGTCGTTGAGCAGGAAGTCGACCAGCTTGAGCGCGGTGGCCTGCTGTTTGGTGCGGGCGAACACCGAGAGCAGCTGGGAGGGCTTGCGGTACTGGCCGAGCTGCTTCGGGTCGTCGCTGGGGTAGGGCGCGAGTTTCAGCTCGCCGGGCCGGATCGCGTGGTAGCCGCCGAAGATGCTGTCGTAGCTGTGTTCGGTGGCGGTGCGCCTGCGGCCCAGCGGGGTTTGTTCCGGGCCCTGGTTGAGGCCGGAGGTCAGCTCCACGTGGTTGAACGCGCCCGCGGCCCGGAACCTGGCGGCCAGCTGCCAGAACGCGCGCAGGTCGGCCTCGCCGAAGGCGAACTGGCCGTCGGCGGTGTAGAGCTGTTTTCCGTGCTGCCGCAACCACATCTCGAAGACGTCCTCGGTCCCGGCGAAGTCGGTGGCGCCTGCCACCTGGCCCTCGCTGAGTCTGGTGGCCTGGGCCAGGTAGTCCTGCCAGGTCCAGCCGAGCTTCGGTTCCGGGACACCCTTGGCGGCGAAGGGTTTCGGGTCGTAGACGATGGTGGTGGCGTTCTGCGCGAACGGCACCCCGACCTGCTTGTCCTTGACCTTGCCGGAGCCGATCAGCCCCTGGTTCCAGTCCGCGGTGCGGATCTGCTTGCCCAGACTGGCGGACAGGTCCAGCAGCACCCCGCGACCGGCGTACTCGTTGAGGTAGCGGTAATCCATCTGGATCACATCGGGCGGGTTGCCGCCCGCGGTCTCGGTGGCCAGTTTCTCCCAGTAGGCGCCGAAGGCGGTGAACGTGGTGTCCACCCGCACGCCCGGGTTTCGCTGCTCGAACAGGCGGACCGCGCGTTCGGTCAGGGTGGCCCGGTCCTGGTTGCCCCACCACACGAACCGCAGCCGGGTCTCCCCGTCCGCCGCCCCGCCACCGCAGGCGGCCAGGCCGAACACCAGTGCCAGCACCGAGAGCAGTGCCAGTTTCCTCATAATCGAACCCCCAGATCGGTGGTGCGCACCGGTGCGCCGGTGACCAGGCTGCGGTTGGCCGCGAAGCCGGTCAGCAGCGAGCGCGCGCCTGCCAGGTGGTCGGCGCGCTTGCCGGTGGGATCCTCGGCGGCCGGGCCGAACAGCGCGGCGCACAACCGGCGGTCCGCGGTGGAGTGCCCTTCCTCGGCCGACATCGGCAACTGCTGCGGTGGCTGCCAGAACTTGCGCAGCCACAGGCTGCCGTGCGGTTGGCCGCCCGGATCGGCCTCCACCACCTCCAGTTCGAGCCTGCCGTGGCTGCCGTTGACCATCACCCGCACGCCCTCCCACGGCGAGTAGGCGGTCAGGTGGTAGGTCAGGGTGGCCCCGGAGTGGTAGCGGGCGAGCACCGCGAGATCGTCCTCAATGGACACTCCGGGGGCGAAGACGTCCTGGTCCCTGCGGTAGCCGTCCTCGTGCCGGGCTTCCTGGTACAGCTCGCGCAGCCACGGGTCCTCGTCCAGCGACAGCGTGAAGGGGGCCGGGTCGTGACCGTGTAGCTTGGCGTTCTCGGGTCCGTAGAAGAACAATCGGCCCTGGGCGTAGACCTCGGCCGGTTCGGAGTCGAGCCACCAGTTGATCAGGTCGAAGTGGTGGGTGGCCTTGTGCACCAGCAGTCCGCCGGAGTTGGCCTTGTCCCGGTGCCAGCGGCGGAAGTAGTCCGCGCCGTGCCGGGTGTCCAGCAGCCACTCGAAGTGCACCGAGCCGATCTCGCCGATCTCCCCGGCCGCGATGATCTCGCGCAGCCGCTCGAACACCGGCTGGTAGCGGTAGTTGAAGGCCACCGTGACCTCGCCGCCGGTGGCCGCCACCGCGTCCAGGATGCGTTGGCAGCGCGCGGGATCGGTGGTCATCGGCTTCTCGGTGACCACATTCCGGCCCGCGTTGAGCGCGGCCACGATGTACTCGTCGTGGGTGCTGTCCACTGTGGTCACCAGCACGGTGTCCACGGACTCCTTGTCCAGCATGGTCAGGAAGTCCGTGGCCGGGTACTCGGGCACGGGGTCCGCACCGAGCCCGGAGAGCCGCCGGTTGTGCGCGGCCATCCGGGTCCGGTTGACATCGGCCAGTGCCACCAGTTCCGCGGTCCCGGCGTGTTCGACGGCCAGGCCGTGCAGGAACGTCGAGGCCCGGTGGCCGGCGCCGATGAGTGCGTACCGCTTGCGGGTCAAGGGATCCCTCACAGGTGGCAGGTCAGTACGGGGTCGGCGAAGTCGCCGCGGTCGAACTGCACGCCGTCGCCGCCGTCGGTGATCACCAGCTTGAGGTAGCGGGCGCCCTTGAGGTCGGCGGACAGTTGCACGGCGTCGTCCCGCCAGGTGCGCAGGCCACTGTCGGCGACCTTGCGGCCGTCGGCCCAGATCTCGAAGGTGGCCGAGCCGAGCTGCCGTTCGTCCCGTTCGTCGTCGATGCCGACGGTGGTGCGCAGGCTGTCGCAGCGGCCGTTGAGGTAGTAGGTGAGCGTGCTGGGGGCGTGTCCGCCGAGGCCCTTGGCGAAGCGTTGTCCGTTGATGGTCAACGGTTTGCCGTCGTTGCCGCGGTAGCTGCCGTTGGACATGTCGCGTTCGATCGGGCCGTAGCCGCCGGATTCCACCGCCGAGCGGATGTCACCGAGGCTGCTGACCGTGCCGGGCACCATGGGCGGCACGATGAGTTCCTGTTCACCGCCCAGTTTCACCTTGCTCGCCCCGGCCCAGGCGTACTCCAGGCCGTTGTGCAGCTTGGCGAAGCCGTCGGGTGCGGTGGCCGGCACGGTGACCTCGTAGACCGCGCGCACGGTCTCGCCGGTGCGCAGCAGCCAGCGGCGGTCGGTGCGCACCAGCCGGGCGTGCCACTTCGGCGGCACGGCCAGGGTCAGCTTGGGCTCGAAGACCGGGGTGCGGGCCAGGTTGGTGGCGAAGACGCCGACCTGGAAGCTGCGGCCTGCCGGGGTGAGGTTGGCCGGGATGCCGGGGACGGGCGAGTCCAGTTCCAGGCCGGTGCTGACCGCGGGCTGCTGCCAGGACCAGTCGTGCCCGGCGGAGATCCGGTACATCGCGGTGGCGTGCGGCGGGACCACCGCGGAGACCTCGCCCGCGGTCTGGAAGTTCTTGTGCTGCCACAGGTCCCGCACCTTGTAGCCGGCGCGCTGGGGCAGGCCCAGTTCGGCCGCGGTGGCCCCGATCTTGGCGGCCACCTCGGTCTCGTTGAACAGCGCCACCGCGATATCGCCGTTGGCCAGTGGCTTGACGAAGGTCCAGCGACCGTCCTTGTTGGACAGTACCCGGCCCTGCTTGCCGAGCTTGTCCTGGTCGATCGCGATGACCTCGCGGTTGTTCAGGATGTCGAAGGTGGCCGGGGTGACCTTGCGCAGGTCGGCGCCGATCAGCAGCGGGGCGGCCATGATCGACCAGAGGCTGAAGTGCGAGCGGTACTCGGTGTCGGTCATGCCGCCGTTGCCGACCTCCAGCATGTCCGGGTCGTTCCAGTGCCCCGGTCCGGCGTACTTGTCCAGCGGGGCGTTCTTCTTGAGGATGTCGACCATCTTGGCCCAGGTGTCGGTGATGTCACCGGTGGTGCGCCACAGGTGCCCGACCTCCTTGCCCCATTCCCACGGCTTGTTCTCGCCCCACTCGCACAGCGAGTAGACGATCTTGCGCCCGGTCTTCCTGATCGCGTCGCGCATCTTGGTGTAGCGCTCGATGGCCGGGCGGCCCTGGTTGTTGCAGTTGTCGTACTTGAGGTAGTCGACCTCCCAGTCGGCGAAGGTCTGGGCGTCGATCTCCTCGTGGTCCAGGCCGCCGGGCATGGTCTTGGCGCAGGTGACCGTGCCGGCGCTGGTGTAGATGCCCAGTTTCAGGCCGCGGGCGTGCACGTAGTCGGCCAATGCCTTGATACCACTGGGAAAACGCTCCGGGTGGTGGGTGAGTCGTTTGGTCACCGGGTCCCGTTCCGGCGCGGCCCAGCAGTCGTCGATGTTGACGTATTCGTAGCCGGAGTCCTTGAGCCCCTTGCTGATGAACAGGTCGGCGGTGTCCCTGATCAGCTTCTCGTCCACCGCGCATCCGGTGGCGTTCCAGTTGTTGAAGCCCATCGGCGGGGTGAGCGCCTGCCCGTCCGGTAGCGCCGCCGCCTGCTGCGGCAGCGCCACCAGGAGTCCGAGCACGGTGCCCGCCGCGCCGATCGTCGCGATCAGCTTGCGCGCCAACCTGTTCACCGCTACTCCCTTGCTGTCACTGGAGGATGTAACCCTTGTAGCCACGGATGAGCTGGTAGCAGTCCTTGAGTCCGGCACTCTCGATGCTGCGGTAGATGCCCCACTTGGGGCGCAGGTAGTTCTTGTTGCGCCACATGTCCACCGCGGTGGTCCGGTAGTCCTGGACCACCCGGCCGCCGTCCTTGATCACCCAGCGCACGTAGCCGCCGCTGTTGACCGCCTTGACCTCGAACTCGATGTCGATCCACTTGTTCTGCAACGGGGTCAGCGGCACCGGCGAGTGCACGGTGTTGGAGTCGTCGTCGCGCAGCGTGAGCATCTCGATCTTGGGGCCGTTGCGCTCGCGCAGGGTCATGGTGATCAGCGGGCCGCCGACGTCCTGCACCTTCATCTGGAAGATGTGACTGAACTTCGTGGTCGCCGTGAGCGCGCTGGGAATGTAGGTCTGGTAGGTGATCCGCCAGGTCTGGCCTTCCTGGATCTTGTGCAGGGTGCCGCCGCTGCGCATGCCCTTGGACTCGTTGCGCTGCCGGTCGGAGCCGTCGCGGTCCCTGGTGTGCATGTCGAAGCGCCAGTGGTCGGCCAGCGCGTGGATGTGCTTGACACCCTTGTGCGAGCCGGATCGGTCGTCCTCCAGGCCCTCGAAGGCCTGCAGTTTGTCCACGGCTGGGCTGGGGTTCCAGCGCAGCGCCCAGTCAGCGGGGCGGGGTTCGACCGCGCTGGTGTAGGCCGGGGTGGCCAGTGCGGGTAGCGGGGTGGCCAGCCCGCCGGCGGCCAGTGCGCCGAACGCGCCCAGTTTGAGCGCCTTCCGGCGGTCGATGCGGTTGGGTTCCTCGGACATGGGAGTCCCCTTCCTCAGGCAGGGTTGGTGACCTTCTCCAATGTCACGGCGAACACGTGCGAGCGTGGTTTCGCGTTGGCGGACAGGGTGATCGCGCGCAGTCGCCGCGTGCTGTCGGCGGCGAGAACCTGGTGGAACACCGCGGCCCGGAGCGGTGCGGGCCCGGTGCGGGTGTGGATCTGGTTGGTGCGCAAGGCTTCGCTCTCGCCGAAGGCCGCGGAGGCGAGCCAGTCGGTGAGCGCGAACTTCACCGGGGTGGCGGTGCCGTCGGTGTAGTGCAGGGTGACGGTGCTGTCGGTGTTGCCGTTGTCGCTGGCGCCCAGTACGTGCAGCCTGCGGTAGTTGCCCTCGGGCAGCTCCACGGTCTGACCGGCCGCGATGATGTTGTTCCTGGTGCCTTCGTGGCCGTTGGTGAAGCGGAACGGCACGCCGTCGTCGGTGAGGGATCCGTTCTGTGGCAGCGCGCCGGAGGGGTAGGTGCGGCCGGTGCCGTCGAAGTCGCCGTCGCCGAGGTAGAACTCGTTGGTGATGCCGTCGTTGGTGTAGAAGGGTTCCAGGTCCACGGTCACCATGTCACCGCCGGGCGGCAGCGGCGGCAGCCCCCAGGGCGGGGCCGGTTTGGTGGTCTTGACCGGGGCGATGGTGAGGTCGGGGCGGGCGCCCGCGGCGTGCACGATGACCTCTTCGCCGCGGCGCAGTTCGATCTCGATGGTGTTGTCCGCGCCCTGCTTGTACCGGTGCGGGCGGCCGTGGTTGTCCCGCACGGCGAGGCGGCCGGGGATGCCGGTGCGCACCCGGCAGGGTTCGCCAGCCAGGCTGCGGATGCGCACGAAGTCGGTTTTCCCGTTGCGGCGCACCGCGCTGACCAGGAAGGCGCCCTCGGTGCGGAAGTCGTGCAGGGTGACCTCGGCCCATTCGCCCGGCACCGCTGGGAAGATCCGGATGATGCCGCCCCAGCTCTGGCAGAGCATGTCGTGCAGGGACTGCATGCCCGAGAGCGGGGTTTCGATGACCGGTCCGGCCTCGTAGTACATGGTGTTGGGCTGCAGGAAGCGGGCGACCAGTTCGCGCAGGTACTTCAGCGCGTCCTCGCCGCGGCCGAACTGACTGGAGATGGAGGCGGCGCCGGTGAAGCTGTAGCCGCGCAGCGCGCCCTCGAAGCTGATCCAGTGCTTGAGCGAGCGATCGATGAGGTCGCGGTGCTCGGGTTGTTCGGCGTTGACCAGGTAGAGCGGGTAGACCATGAGCAGGTGCGAGTAGTGCCGGTGCGATTTGGCGAACGGGGCGCCCGCACCGATCATGAAGCCGTTGCCGTCGACCGGGTAGTCGACCAGCTTGTCCAGCACCTCCCGCCAGCGCGCCGCGAGGGGGTCGTGGATGCGCAGCAGGCGCACGGATTCGAGCAGGGTGGCGCAGCTCCAGCGGATCAGCGCGAGGTCGTAGTTGCAGTCCGGCGCGCTGCCGTATTCGGGGGAATACGTCGGTGGCAGGTGGAGTTTGCCGTCCGCACCGGGGGCGAGGAAGTGCAGGTAGTAGTTCATCGCCTTGCGCAGCAACGGGTAGAGCACCTCGCGCAGCAGGCGTTCGTCCATGCTGTGCCGGTAGGTGAGCCAGACGTTGTGCAGCAGCCAGGGCAGGTCGCCGACCTCGGGGTCGGGCGAGAACTGTCCTGGCACGCCGACGAATCCGGCGTCGTCGAACTGGGCGTCGGTGCTGCGACGCAGTCCGGCCGAGTCGTGCCGGTACTCCGGGCGCAGGCCGTCGACCAGGGTCTGCCGGTGGGTGGACAGGGTGCGCGGGATCGGGTCCAGTTCGGGGTGGCCGGAGCCGTGCACCGGCCAGTACTGCAGCTGGGCGTTGAGGTTCCACCACACCGAGGGCCAGGGCGTGGGTTCCAGCCAGGGGCCGGTGGTGGCCATCACCGGGCCGCTGGCGCGGGAGGCGCTGGCGAGTTTGTAGAGCTGGATCCAGTAGAAGCTCTGCAACAGACCGTCCGGAATGGACAGGAAGCTGCGGCGATAGCAGTCGTGCCACCAGTTCCGGTGCTCGCGCAGCAGTTCGCTCTCGCCGGTGAGTGCGGCGCGACGCACGGTGGTGCGGGCGAACTGCTCGGCGGTGGCGTCCGGGTGGGTATGCGCGACCGAGAGCAGCAGGGTGGTCTCGTTGCGGCCCTTGGCTTCCCGGTAGGCGGTGGCGGTCTGGCCGCCCGCGACCATGGGCTGGACGACGATCTTGAGGTCGCCCGCGGTGCGGAGTTCGGGTGGCGGGTTGCGGGTGAAGTTCTTCGGCGGTTCCTCGCGGATGGTGCGCGGGCTGATCGCCTCGGCCGGATGGAAGGCGAGGGTGAAGTCCTTCTCCCCCAGGCTCGGTCGCACGGTCAGCCGCAGCAGTGACCGGACACTGTGGACGATCGCGCGGATCTCCAGGGTGCCGCGGTCGGTGGTGACGGTGCCGCGCAGTTCAGCCTGCCAGAGGTCAAGACGCAGGTCCACGCCGGTGATCGTGCCGACCGGGGTGAGCAGCAGCCGGCCAACCGGCAGCCGGGCCACACCCCATTCGTTGCCGAAATTCGGGCGGTGGTCCTGGACCTGGCTGTGGTCGACGGTGAAGCGCAGCGCGTTCGCGCCGGGTTCGCGGTAGACGCTGGTGGCCAGGAAACCGTTGCCCAGGAAGGGACCCTCGTACCAGGTGCGCGGCATCCGGGCCCAGTGCAGGTCCTGCGCGCCGAGGAACTCCGCCCAGGCGTGCTCGGAGCGCATCCGGTCGCGCAGACCGGATCCGGCCCCGTCCGCGACGTCGGCGGCCAGGCTCTCCGCGGCCAGCGGCCCGGCCAGCGATCCGGCGAGCGAACCCGCCACCGCCACCCCCAGGAAGCCCCTGCGGGAGATGCCCGCGGTCCCCTCGTCCATCGACACCATGTCCTCACAGTTCAAGCATGTAAACGTTGCTCAAAGATCGGATGTGTGACCGCCCCGAGCGTAGGACGGGCCAAAACGGGCGTCAAGGCGCAGCCGCGGTTAGGCCAACGGCAGGACAGCGACTTCCGACCCTTGACAGGGTCTCTGGACCCCGGTGTGCTGGACGAACCGCCCCCCACTCGCCGCCGCCGCTCTCAGTTGAGATCGGATGATTACCTTTACATCGAGAGGTGGACGACGTGATCACCACAACCCGCGCCCGCGGGCTGGTCCTCGGTCTGCTGCTGGCCCTGACCACCACACTGGGCGCTCCCGCCGCGGTCGCCGCACCGGCGGCGCCGGATGACTGGTCGAAGGCGGTCGTGGACTCGACCATGAAGCGCTTCACCCCGGCCACCCTTGGCGGCTGGAGCTACACGCGCGGGCTGTACCTGTACGGGCAGTACCTGGTCTACAAGCGCACCGGGGAGAAGAAGTACTTCGACTACATCAAGGCGTGGGTGGACCGCTTCGTCAACAGCAACGGCGAGATCAGCAACAGCTTCACCAACCTGGACTCGATGCGCGCGGCCACGCTGCTGATCATCCTGCACACCGAGACCGGGCAGGCGAAGTACAAGAAGGCAGCGGACAAGCTGCGCAACCGGTTCCCCAGCTACCCCCGCACCAGCGACGGCGGCATGTTCCACGCGGCCAGCAAGGTCGGCCAGTTGTGGGCGGACGGGGTGTACATGGCGCAGCCGTTCATCGCAGGCTACGCCAAGCAGTACAACGAGACCTACGGTTATGACGAGTCGGTGCGTAACCTGGCCGCCTACTTCAAGAACCTCAAGCGCGACAACGGATTGCTCTGGCACGCCTACGACGAGGACGGCTCCGAGTCCTGGGCGAAGAACCCCGGCCGCCACTCGGCCGAACACTGGGCCAGGGCCATCGGCTGGTTCGGCATGACGGCAATCGACATCCTGGAGGTCCTGCCGGCCACCCACCCCCGCCGCGCCGAGGTGATCGCCATGGTGCAACACCTGGCCCGCGGCTACCAGCGCTACCAGGACGCCACGACCGGCCGCTGGTTCCAGGTCGTGGACAAGCCCACCGCGAACGGCAACTGGACGGAGACCTCCGCCTCGGCGATGTACACGTTCATGATCTCCCGCGGGGTGGAGCGGGGGTACCTGGACGCGAGCTTCAGCGCGGTGAGCCGCAAGGGGTATCAGGGCGTGCTGGGCAAGGCCAGCCTGGGCACGGACGGCCTGACCAACATCAAGGACATCAGCGAGGGCACGAACGTCGGCAACCTGGCGTACTACCTCGCCCGCCCCAGAAACACGAACGACTTCCACGGCCTGGGCGCATTCCTGATCATGAACGAACAACTGAGGAAGACCGGCGCCTGACCCGTTCGAGGCGATCGCTGGACCCGGCCGAAGGGTCGGGTCCAGCGATCACGGCGTTGTCTCGGCTGAGCTACACAGTGGACAATCCCGGCAGCCCGCTGCGTGATTACCCGGTCACCCCGAGTAGGATTACTGACTCTTAGTGATCAAAGGGGGCGCGCGTGACCGAGGCCGTGCACATCAGTCTGGACGGTGCCGACGAGGACGAACTGCGGCGGCTGGCGTCCTGGCTGCGCGACGAGGAGGAACTACGCGGCCAGGTCAGCCTGTCCCATCAGCCGATACGTCCTGGCGAGATGGGCGGCGCGATCGACACCATCGTCGTGCTGGTCACCAGCGGCACAGCGGCCGCGATGGTGACCGCGGTATTCGATTGGCTGGCCCGCCGCAAGGAGGCCGACCGGGTCACCCTTCGCCTGCGCGCCAAGGACGGCCGGGAGCTGGAGATCGGATGCCGGTCCACCCAGGATCTGGACGCGGTGGTGGGTCAGGTGACCAAGGCCCTCGGCGGCGGAGAGTAACCGGCTGTGCCGACTACCGCCGAGCCCGCGCTATCCCGAGCGGTCCTGATCGGAACCAGCGAGTACGCCGACGATCAGGACCTGTCGAACCTGCCCGCGGTCCGGCACAACCTCAGTGATCTGCTGGCCGCCCTGACTGATCCGGTGACCGGCATTCTGGACTGGGCGCAGTGCACGGTGATCGACACACCGGACTCGCCCCAGAGCATGCTGGTGCGGCTGGAGAAGGCGGCAAACCAGGCGCGGGACCTGCTGCTGGTCTACTACGCCGGACACGGTCTGCGCCACGACCGGCGCGAGCAGCTCTACCTCACCGTGCGGGAAAGCCGCAGCGACCAGTTGCTGGGCAGCACCGTACCGTTCGATTCGATCCGGGAGATCATCGAGAACAGCAAGGCGCGCACCAGGTTGCTGCTCCTGGACTGCTGCTATTCGGGGCTGGCGCTCGGTGCGATGTCCGGCGGGTCGATCGACACCCGGGATGTCCTGGTACAGGGTACGACCGTCATCACCTCGTCCCCGCGGAACAAGATCTCGCACTCACCCATCGGCGAACGCAACACCGCGTTCACCAGCGAGGTGATCAGGTTGCTGCGCAACGGCTCTCCGCTACCTGAGGAGCCGCTGACGGTGCAGGAGTTGTACCGGTCGGTGTACGCGGCCATGGCCCAGCGCGGCTACCCTTCACCCAAGATGAGCAGCGGCGACACCAGTGCCGATCTACTGCTCCGCAGGCAGCCTCCGGTGGTCCTGCCCCAGCCTCCCCTGGCTGAGCCACCGCCACCGCCTTTGCCATCGCCAGAACCGCCGCAGCCGCCGGAGCCAGTGGTCACACCGCCCGTTGCCGAGGTACGGACGGACCTTCCCGAACCGACGACTTCGAAGGACACCGGTGGGCCGGACACACCATCCACGGCCGCGCCTGAGGCGGAGCCTGCGGGAACGTCGTCGCCCGCGTCGCTCCGGACCTACCTGCCGGAGGCTGGTCGGCTGTTGGTGACCTTCCTGCTGTGGTTGGGGGTGCTGATCTTCTTCCCCTTCGGCATCGACAGCCTCGCCACCAGCAGCGCGGTGTCGACCGTCAGCCCGGCAGGCAGTGTCGGCACAAGCGTGTTCGCCTTTGTCGTCGTCGGACTTTGCGCGGGTGGTCTGTATCGCCGACACAGGCACCAGCAGCGGACAGACCGTCCCCGCCCTGCACTTGCCGATGTCAATCCAGTGCTGGCCCAACGGCTGAATCGGGCAACAGTAGTCCTTCTCTTCGTGGTGATCGTGCTGATGGCCATCGCCGTTATGGGGATCATGCAGACCCTGGGCCAAGACGGAAAACGCTCCCCTTCCGTCGGTGCGATCATCCTGTGGGCCGAGGTGTTCGGGGGCTGCGGCTACCTGCTCTACCGCCGCATCGCTCGGCGCTCGCGAGGCGTTGCGGCTCGATCTGTGTGACCACGGACTGTTCCTGCGGCTACGCCGAATCTTTGCGTGGACGTGATTTCTCCGCTCCCTCCCACCGGATCCGCTGGGATAGCGTCATCACCCTGGGTAGTCAACCGTGCAGGGGGAGTGATGACCGGCGCGAGTGTCGCGATCAGTGGCAGCGAACCGGAGCAGTTGCGGGAGCTGGCTGGGTGGTTACGGGGTGAGGGTGAGTTACGGGGGCGGGAAGTCACCTTGCAGGCGGGGTCGGCGGATGAGGCGCAGGCCGTGCTCGCCGAGGTGCGCAGGGTTCTTGACGGCGGGGCGTGAATGCGGGCGCCGGAGCCGCGGTTGTCGCGGGCGGTGCTGATCGGCACCAGCCACTACGCGCACGCCGAGGAGCTGCCGCCGTTACCCGCGGTCGGGGACAACCTGGCCGACCTGCGCCGGGCCCTGACCGATCCGGACACCGGCATCCTCGAACCCGCCCAGTGCACGGTGATCGACACCCCGGACTCGCCCGCGAGTCTGCTGGAACGACTCGGCGAGGCGGCGGGGCAGGCGGAGGATCTCCTGCTGGTCTATTACGCGGGGCATGGGATCCGGAGTCAGGTGCGGGAGCAGTTGTTCCTGGGGGTTCGGTTGACCAGTCCGCGGAATCTGTGGGGGACGGGGGTGCCGTTCGACTCGATCCGGGAGGTGGTGGAGTCCTCGCCCGCGCGGACCCGGGTGTTGTTGCTGGACTGCTGTTACGCGGGGCTGGCGGTGCGCACGATGGGCGGGGCGGGAGTGGACATCCAGGAGGTGGATGTGCGGGGGACGGCGGTGATCGCGTCCTCGCCGCGGAACGAGCGGTCGCATTCGCCGGTGGGTGAGCGGCACACCGCGTTCACGGGGGAGGTGATCCGGTTGCTGCGGGATGGGGCGCCGGTGCGGGACGCGCCGTTGACGGTGCAGCAGTTGTTCCGGTCGGTCTCGGCGGCGTTGGCCCGGCGGGAATTGCCTCGGCCGAAGGGGAGTTTGGGGGATCTGAGCGGGGATCTGTTGCTGCGGCGGGAACCCGGGAGGCCGAAGGTGGCTGAGGTGGGGGCGGGGACCGTAGTACCGGTGGACCGGGAAATGACGATGGTGACTCCGGTGCCGGTCACGTCGGAGCCGACCGAGCCAGGGCCGGTGGCGCCGATGCGGCCGGAGCCGTCGGAGGCGAAGCCGGGATCACCGGTGGTGCGGCCGGAGGCGGGCGGGACGAAGCCGGGGGCTGCGGTGGTGGATGCCGCGTTGGCGGCGTTGGCGCGGGAGATTCCGGAGCCGGTTCCCGCGTTGACCGAGCCGGTGCCCTACCAGCCGCCGGGACCGCCCACCGCCAAATACCTGCGCGGCCGCCCCATGCCGCGCGCCTACTACCCCCGCGTCCTCGGCTCGGCGCTCACCACCACCCTGCTGTGGCTGCTGACCGGCTACCTGACCGCGCAGGCCGCGGGGGCGGTGCTGGAGGCGTTCGTGCGGTCGGGGTTCACCGCCACGGTGGTGGTGTTGCCGGTGCTGGCCGGGGCGGCGGGCATGGTGTTGCGCAATCGGCGGCGGGTCCAGCTTTTGCGAGGGCCTCAGTGGCCCGCGCTGGGGGAGGTGCGGCCTCGGTTGGCGTTGCGGCTCTACCACACGGCGAATCTGCTGCTCTGGGCCTCGTTGCCGCCGTTGGCGGTGGCGATGCTGGCCGCGGCGGTCAACACCAGGGATCTCAGCCTGGGGATTCATTTCCTGGTGGCCGAGGGGCTGGTGGGGGCGATCTACCTGTTGCGCAGGCTGAGCAAGCTCACCTGGTGACGGGTCAGTGCTCGCGTTGTTCGGGTAGGCGCAGGGCCGGTTCGGCCGGTTCGACCCGGTCGCGGCCGCTCTCCTTGGCCCGGTACAGGGCCGCGTCGGTGGCCGCCACCAGGCTGTCCAGGTCGGGGCCGTGGTCCGGGGAGATGCTCAGGCCGACGGAGGTGGTGCGGTCCTCGATGATGATCACGTGGCCGCCGCGGCGGTGCGTGGTGGGGACCTGCATCTCGCGCACCTTGGCCCGGATCCGCTCGGCCACGGTGTGCGCTTCCAGGCGGGAGACCTCGGGCAGCAGGATGATGAACTCCTCGCCGCCCCAGCGGCCGACCAGGTCGCCGGACCTGGTGCTCTCGCGCAGGACCTCGGCGACCGCGCGCAGCACGTCGTCGCCGGCGACGTGGCCGTAGGTGTCGTTGATGGACTTGAAGTGGTCCAGGTCCAGCATCAGCAGGGCGGCCTGGTGGTCGGCGCGGACCAGGGTGCGGTTGGCCCGGTCCAGCCAGCCGCGGCGGTTGAGCAGGCCGGTCAGCGCGTCGGTGGAGGCGTCCCGTTCGAGCTGGCGGAGCAGGGCGATCCGGTTGAGCACCGCGGCGGCTGGGACCAGGGCCAGCGCGATGAACGGGTTGTGGATCAGCACCACGGCGGCCACCGCGCCCAGTGCGATGGTCATCGCCTCCAGGGCGTTGTCCGGGACGGTGCCGAAGAGTTCGGCCAGTGCGGGCTTGGGCATGCTCAGCGCGATCACGCCGGCCACCGCGAGCAGCTGGGTCAGGCCGTAGGTGAGCGCGGCCGCCAGGGTGATGCCAGCTTCGGCGAGCATGGTCAGCGGGTGCCCGGTGGTCCAGGCCGGGGTGCCGAGCAGGTCCAGGACCTCGTGCGCGGCCAGCGCGGCGAGCAGGATGCTGCTCGTGCTGAAGGCGAAGCGGAACAACGGGCGGCGCGCGATGAGGTAACGCTGGGTACGAATGGCGATGACCACCAATGCCATTAGCGGCACCGGCAACAGCAGAACGGCGGGCAGGGTCCAGATACTCGTAAGATCGATATGCGGGCCAGGGGCACTGCCGCGGCGTTGTTCCTCGGTGCGGCGGGACAGGTGGACGTGCGCGCCCGCACAGATGATCAGTACCGCGCAGGTCAGCCATTCCTTGCCGGTGGGCACCGTCATGGCCAGCACGGACGTGACTAGAGCGGTCAGCACCGCCACCTCGACTACCAGCAGATAAACGATTACCCGCCGAGGCAGACTCCACAGCGCCCATTTACTCGGGCGAATTCGTCGCAACGATTCCCGCTTCTTCGTTTGGCCCGTGTGCGACTGACCCCCCACACTGTCCATACCTCTATCCCGTGTGCCCGGCACACGGGTGTCGTGTAGCTGCGGCCTGAGCGTGGCGCTGACCTCCCGGGGAGGTGGTCTCCGTGTCCGACCGCGACTGGTGAAGGTCATGGCCGTCCCCTTTCGCCCGCACCGACCGCAGCCGACCGGAGGTGATTCCCGTGACTGACCGCGACTGGTGACTCTCGCTTGGTTTGTCGGCGCCGCAGCCCGGCGTCGTTACACCGGTGTACCCCGTCTGCCACCCCGTGTGACCGGCAACCGCTGAGTCTCACACCCATGACGGACTCACCGGCCCTTCCTGACGCGCCCGTCGCCATGCCCAGGCGGCCGGAACCGCCAGGACCAGGCCCACGGCCCCTGCCAGGGTAACCGTCGTGCTCGGGCTGCCGATCAACTCGGTGCCAACGCCGCCCGCGACGACGCCCAAACCCTGCACCACGCGGAGCCCGGTGCGAGCCACGCCATAGGCCGCGCCCCGGTCCGCGTCCGGCACCGCGGCCATGAACTCGGCCGCCGCCGTGACCTGGTAGGCGGCCAGCGCGCCGGAGACCGCGAGCAGGATCAACGCGCCGGTCAGGCCCACCCCGGCGAAGCCGAGCAGCATCGCGACCGAACCCACCGCGAACACCCCGAGCAGCCGCAACCTGGTCTCCGTGCTGGTCCAGCGGGTCAGCAGGAAGGTGCTCAGCGCGTAGGCGGCCGGGTCCACCGCCAGCAACCAGCCCACCGCGGCCGGTCCGGCCCCGTACTCGGCGGCCAGCGGCGCGGCCAGGCCCTCGGGCACCACCGCGATCCCGGCCAGCCAGGACAGTCCGAGCAGTGCGCGCAGCCGCCGGTTCCGCCACACCAGCAGCACCCCGGAACTGCGCCGGGCCGCGGTCGCGGGGGCCTCCCTGGCCGCGGGGCGGTGCTTGACGCCGAGCCGGACCAGCAGCGCGACCAGGGCGAAGGTGACCGCGTCGATGGCCAGCGCGACGTGCGGGCCGAGCAGGCCGACCGCGAGTCCGCCACCGGCCAGGCCGAGCAGCATGGCCGCGTTCGCGGTGATCTGCCGCAGCGCCTGTCCGGCCTGGTAGACCTCGCCGGTGAGCACCACCGGCACGGTGGCGGCCTGGGCCGCGGCGAAGGGCGCCTGCACCAGCTGGACCAGCACCAGCAGCGCGGCGACCAGCCACAGCGGCATGCCGGGCACGGCCATCAGACCGACCAGCAACGCTTGGGCAAGCGAGGTGTGCGTCATGACCGTGCGGCGCGGGTAGCGGTCGGCCAGCCAGGACAGCAGTGGACCGGCGACGAGCTGGGGCAACATGGTCAGCGCGTAGGCCCCTGCGGTCAGCAGCGGCGAGCGGGTGCGCTCGAAGACCAGCAGCGAGAGCGCGACCTTGGCGAGTTGATCTCCGATCACCGATTGGAGTTCCGCCAGCCACAGCGCGCGGAACTCTGCGATTCCGAACGCCGCAACGAACCCGCCCTGCCGCGACACATCGAACACCCTAAGAGCGCACGAAAGCGCACGCTGCCTTCGGCGCAGGTCGTACCGGAAAAGAGCAACACAGGGTGCTCCCCGGTGACGGTGGGTACCTGGATCCCGCGCAAACCGCTGGTAGGCAACCCTGATTTGGCTGCGACCGGTAGCGGCGGGTAAACGTGACGTATGAGCGAGAACGCGGTGGAGTTCTACTGGCGCCCTGGCTGCGGCTTCTGCATGAACCTGGAGCGGGCGCTGAACCAGGCCGGCCTGCCGTACACCAAGGTCAACATCTGGGAGGACCCGGCGGCCGCCGCGCGGGTGCGGTCGGTGGCCAACGGCAACGAGATCGTGCCGACCGTCTTCGTCGGCCCGGCCGCGATGGTCAACCCCAGCCTCGGCGAGGTCACCGCCGCGGTCCGCGAACACGCCCCCGAACTGCTGCCGCAGGCATGACCGACTGGGAGCCCTTGGCGGGCAGGCTCGCGCACGAGGCGCTCGCCGAGGGCGCCCCCACCGCCTGGTTCGACCGCCTCTACCGGGCGGGTGCGGACGGCGAGGTGGACCTGCCGTGGGACCGCCAGGCCCCGCAACCGCTGCTGGCCGCCTGGGCGGCCGCAGGCGAGCTGTCCGGGGCCGGGCGGCGGGCCGTGGTGGTCGGCTGCGGGCTGGGCGCGGACGCGGAGTTCCTGGCCGGACTGGGCTTCGCCACCACCGGCTTCGACATCGCCGAGACCGCGATCCGGACCAACCGGGAACGCCGCCCCGACTCCCCCGTGCACTACACCACCGCCGACCTGTTCGCGCTGCCCGCCGAGTGGCGCCGGGCCTTCGACCTGGTGGTGGAGATCTTCACCGTGCAGGCCCTGCCCGCACCGGTGCGCCCGAAGGCGGTGGCCGGGGTGCGGGAGCTGGTCGCGCCCGGCGGCACGCTGCTGGTGATCGCCCGGCACGCCGGGACGCCGCCCGCCGAGGCCGACGGGCCGCCGTGGCCGCTGACCAGGACCGACCTGGACAGCTTCAGCACCGCTGACCTGGCCCAACGCCGGGTACAGCAGGTCGAGGACAGCGGGCGGCCGAGCCGGGGCAGCTGCTGGGTGGCCGAGTTCGAGCGTCCCCGGTAACTGTTCACGTACCCGCCGCATTGCGGAACTCTCCCTTCGCTAGCGTTGTCGCGCCGGAAACCGGGCAATAACCACAGGACAACGTCGTCCCGCGACAACCCCCTGGAGCAGCCATGCGGCCGTGGCCTGGCCACGCCTACCCCCTCGGCGCGACCTACGACGGCGCGGGGACCAACTTCACCCTGTTCTCCGAGGTCGCCAAGCGGGTCGAACTCTGCCTCTTCGACGAGGACGGCGCGGAGAGCCGGGTGGTGCTGCCCGAGGTCGACGGCTTCGTCTGGCACGGCTACCTGCCCGGCATCGGCCCCGGCCAGCGCTACGGTTACCGGGTCTACGGCCCGCACGATCCGGAGCACGGGCTGCGCTGCAACCCGAACAAGCTGCTGCTGGACCCCTACGCCAAGGCCGTGCACGGCCAGATCGACTGGGACGAGTCGCTGTTCGGCTATCGCTTCGAGGACCACGACGCGCGCAACAACCTGGACTCGGCGCCGCACGTGCCCAAGTCGGTGGTGATCAACCCGTTCTTCGACTGGAACAGCGACCGGCCGCCGCGCACCCCGTACCACCAGACGGTGATCTACGAGACGCACGTGCGCGGGCTGACCATCGCGCACCCGGACATCCCGGTCGAACTGCGCGGCACCTACTCCGGGCTGGCGCACCCGGTGATGATCGACTACTTCAAGGAGCTGGGTGTCACCGCGGTCGAGCTGATGCCGGTGCACCAGTTCATCAACGACCACCACCTGGCCGAGCGCGGGCTGACCAACTACTGGGGCTACAACACCCTGTCCTTCTTCGCCCCGCACGACGGCTACGCGGCGGTGACCGCGCAGGGCAACCAGGTGCAGGAGTTCAAGGCCATGGTGCGGGCGCTGCACACCGCCGGGATCGAGGTGATCCTGGACGTGGTCTACAACCACACCGCCGAGGGCAACCACCTCGGGCCCACGCTGTCCTGGCGCGGCATCGACAACGCCGCCTACTACCGGCTGGTCGAGGACGACCCCCGGCACTACATGGACTACACCGGCACCGGGAACTCGCTCAACGCGCGCAACCCGCACACCCTGCAGCTGATCATGGACTCGCTGCGGTACTGGGTGACCGAGATGCGGGTGGACGGCTTCCGCTTCGACCTGGCCTCCACCCTGGCGCGTGAGTTCTACGACGTGGACAAGCTGAGCGCGTTCTTCGACATCGTGCAGCAGGACCCGATCATCAGTCAGGTCAAGCTGATCGCCGAGCCGTGGGACGTCGGGCCCGGCGGCTACCAGGTGGGCAACTTCCCTCCACTGTGGACGGAGTGGAACGGCAAGTACCGGGACACCGTGCGCGATTTCTGGCGCGGGGAACCGGCCACGCTGGGCGAGTTCGCCTCCCGGATCACCGGCTCCTCCGACCTGTACCAGGACGACGGCCGCCGCCCGTACGCCTCGATCAACTTCGTCACCGCGCACGACGGCTTCACCCTCAACGACCTGGTGTCCTACAACGACAAGCACAACCAGGACAACGGCGAGGACGGCCGGGACGGGCACGACGACAACCGCTCCTGGAACTGCGGCGCCGAGGGCCCGACCGACGATCCGGGGATCATCGCGCTGCGGGAGCGGCAGCGGCGCAACTTCATCGCCACCCTGTTCCTGGCCCAGGGCGTGCCGATGCTCTCCCACGGCGACGAGCTTGGCCGCACCCAGCGCGGCAACAACAACGCCTACTGCCAGGACAACGAGATCGCCTGGGTGGACTGGTCGCTGCTGGAGTCCACTGTGGACCTGCTGCACTTCACCAGGGCCACCGCGCGGCTGCGCCGGGAGCACCCGGTGTTCCGGCGGCGGCGGTTCTTCCGCGGCCGCCCGGTGCGCAAGGGCGAGGAGCTGCGCGACATCGCCTGGTTCACCCCGTCCGGCGAGGAGATGACCGAACAGGACTGGGAATCCGGCTTCGGGCGCTGCATCATGGTCTTCCTCAACGGGGACGGCATCACCGACCTGGACGCCCGCGGCGAACGGGTCACCGACGACTCGTTCCTGCTCTGCTTCAACGCCCACGACGGCGAACTGGAGCTGACCGTGCCCAATTCGGGGTATGGCAAGGAGTGGGCGGTCGTACTCGACACCGCCACCGGCGAGGCGTTCGGCGGCTCCGGCGGCGGGGTGGTGACCGGGGTGATCGCGGGTGGCACGCCCAGCCGCGCCCGGACCGTTCGCGGCGGGGAGACGATCAAGGTCGTCGACCGCTCGCTGCTCGTGCTCCAGCGCACCGACTGACCAGCTCACTCCACCGACGGGGGCACCACCGATGACCACGCCGAGTTCGACCTACCGGCTGCAGCTCAACGCGGAGACCACCTTCGCCGACGCCGCCGAACTGGCCGACTACCTGGCCGGACTGGGCGCGGGCGCGCTGTACGCCTCCCCCGTGCTGCAGGCGGCGCCCGGCTCCACGCACGGCTACGACGTGGTCGACCCGACCAAGGCATCCGAGGTGCTCGGCGGGGCGGACGGCCGGGCCGCGCTGAGCACCAGGCTCGGGCAGCGTGGGCTGGGCCTGGTGCTGGACATCGTGCCCAACCACATGGGCGTGGCCGACGCCGCGGCCAACTCCTGGTGGTGGGACGTGCTCAAGCTCGGCCAGGCCTCGCCGTGCGCGCACTACTTCGACATCGAGTGGTCGCACGGGCCGCTGCTCATCCCGGTGCTCGCCGACGACGAGGCCGCCCTGGAGGAGTTGCAGGTCAAGGAAGACTGCCTGGTCTACGGCGACCTCCGGTTCCCCCTCGCGCCGGACACCGGCGAGGGCACGCCGCGGGCGGTGCACGAGCGGCAGCACTACCGCCTGGTGGACTGGCGGCGGGCCGCCACCGAGCTGAACTACCGGCGGTTCTTCGACATCAACGAGCTGGCCGCGGTGCGGGTGGAGGACGAGGAGGTCTTCCAGGCCACCCACGGCGAACTGCTGCGCTGGCTGACCGCGGGCCAGGTCACCGGGTTGCGGATCGACCACCCGGACGGCCTGACCGACCCCGGCGGCTACCTGCGCAGGCTGCGCACGGCCGCGCCGGAGGCCTGGCTGGTGGTGGAGAAGATCCTCGGCGCCGACGAGGCGCTGCCGACCTCCTGGCCGGTGCACGGCACCACCGGCTACGACGCGCTGCGGGAGATCTGCGGGGTGTTCATCGACCCCAAGGGCGAGCCGGTGTTCACCAGGCTGGCCGCCGAACTCGGGGTGCCGGTGCAGGTGCACGAGGTGGAACGCGGCTGCCGACGGCGGGTCGCCTCGACCATCCTGGCCGCCGAGGTGCGCCGGATCGCCCGGCTGCTGCCCGAGTTCGAGCCGGCCCGCGCCGAGGCCGGGATCGCCGAACTGCTCTCCTCCTTCCGGGTTTACCGCAGCTACCTGCCGGAGGGACGCGGGCCACTGTGCGCGGCGCTGGCCGCGGCCAGCATGGCCCGGCCGGACCTCTCCGACGTGATCAGCCTGGCCGGGCAGCGGATGCTCACCGATCCGGACTGCGAGCTGACCCGGCGGGTGCAGCAGACCTCGGGCATGGTGATGGCCAAGGGCGTGGAGGACACCGCGTTCTACCGGTGCACCCGGTTCGCCGCGCTGAACGAGGTCGGCGGCGCGCTGGACCGGTTCGGGGTGTCCGTGGCCGAACTGCACTTCCGCAACGCCGCCCGCGAGGCCGGCTGGCCGGGCACCATGACCGCGCTGTCCACCCACGACACCAAGCGGTCCGAGGACGTGCGGGCCCGGCTGGCGGTGCTGGCCGAGGTGCGCGACGAGTTCGCCGGGGCAGTGCGCCGGTGGACCGCGCGGGCCGGGCTGCCCGAGCCCTCGCTGAACCTGCTGGCCTGGCAGACCCTGGTCGGGGCCTGGCCGATCAGCCAGGGACGACTGCGCGACTACCTGGCCAAGGCGGCCAAGGAGGCCAAGGTCGCCACCTCCTGGAACGACCCGGACCCGGAGTTCGACGCGCTGGTGGCCGCCTGGCCGGAGCGGGTGCTGGCCGAGGCCGAACTGGCCAAGGACGTCACCGCCTTCGCCGAGGCGATCCGCGCGCACGGCTGGTCGAACTCGTTGGGGCAGAAGCTGATCCAGCTCGCCGGACCGGGCGTGCCCGATGTGTACCAGGGCACCGAGCTGTGGGACCTGTCCCTGGTCGACCCGGACAACCGGCGGCCGGTGGACTTCCCGGCCCGCCGGGAACTGCTGGCCCGCATCGACTCCGGCTGGCTGCCCGAGGTGGACGAGGAAGGCGCGGCCAAGCTCCTGGTGACCGCCAAGGCGTTGCGGCTGCGCCGGGACCGGCCCGAGCTGTTCACCGGCTACCGGCCGCTGGACGCCGAGGGGCCCGCGGCCGAGCATGCCTTCGCCTTCGCCCGCGGCCCGAAGCTGGACCTGGTCGCGGTGGCCACCCGGCTGCCGGTCGGCCTTGGCGCCTCGGGCGGCTGGCGCTCCACCATCCTGCCGCTGCCCATCGGCGACGGCTCCTGGACCGACGCGCTGACCGGGCGGCCGGTCTCCGGCAGTCCCCGGCTGGCCGAACTGCTCTCCCCGTACCCGGTCGCGCTGCTGGTGCGGGCATGACCGACTTCGGCGTGTGGGCGCCCAAGGCCGAGCGGGTCCGGCTGCGCCTGGACGAGGCCACCCACGACCTGACCCGGCAGCACGACGGCTGGTGGCGACCGGCGGAACCGTTGTCCGGCAACGACTACGGCTATCTGCTCGACGACGATCCCACCGTGCTGCCCGACCCGCGCTCACTGCGCCAGCCCAACGGCGTGCACGAGCGGTCCCGGGTCTACCGGCACGAGTTCGCCTGGACCGACAGCGGCTGGACCGGCCGCGCGCTGCCCGGTTCGGTGCTCTACGAGCTGCACATCGGCACCTTCACCGCCGGCCGCACCTTCGACGCCGCGATCGAGCGCCTGGACCACCTGGTCGAACTGGGCGTGGACTTCGTGGAGGTGCTGCCGGTCAACTCCTTCGACGGCCCGCACGGCTGGGGCTACGACGGGGTGCTCTGGTACGCCGCGCAGGAGTCCTACGGCGGCCCGGACGGCTTCAAGCGGTTCGTGAACGCCTGCCACGGCAAGGGTTTGGGCGTCATCCTGGACGTGGTGCACAACCACCTCGGCCCGTCAGGGGCCTACCTGGACCGGTTCGGCCCGTACTTCGCCGGGCAGACCATCTGGGGGCCGACGCTCAACCTGGACGGCCCGGACTCCGGCGAGGTCCGCCGGTACGTGCTGGACAACGCGCTGTCCTGGTTGCGCGACTTCCACGTCGACGGCCTGCGCCTGGACGCGGTGCACGCCCTGTCCGACCGCCGCGCCACCCACCTCCTGGAAGAGCTTGCCGTCGAGGTCGAGGCGCTGTCCGCGCACGTGCGCCGGCCGCTGACGCTGATCGCCGAGTCCGACCTCAACGACGCCCGCCTGGTCACCCCGCGCGAGGCGGGCGGGTACGGCCTGCACGCCCAGTGGGACGACGACATCCACCACTGCCTGCACACCACGCTCACCGGCGAACGCCAGGGCTACTACGCCGACTTCGGCTCCCTGGAATCCCTGGCGCGCACCCTGCGGGAAGCCTTCTTCCACAACGGCACCTGGTCCTCCTTCCGGGGCAGGACGCACGGCCGCCCGATCGACCCGCACCGCCAGTCCGGCCACCGTTTCCTGGCCTACCTGCAGAACCACGACCAGATCGGCAACCGCGCCACCGGCGACCGCCTCTCCGCCACCCTGTCCCCCGGCCTGCTGGCCTGCGGCGCGGCCCTGGTCCTCACCGGGCCGTACACGCCGATGCTGTTCATGGGCGAGGAATGGGGCGCCCGCACCCCGTGGCAGTTCTTCGCCACCTTCCCGGACCCGAAGCTGGCCGAGGCGGTGCGCACCGGCCGCCGCCGCGAGTTCGCCGACCACGGCTGGACCGAGGAAGAAGTCCCGGACCCCATGTCGCCACAGACCCTCGCACAGTCCACAGTGGACTGGTCAGAGCCTGACCAGCCCGAGCACGCCCAACTCCTCGCCCTGTACCGGAACCTGATCCGGCTGCGCCGCGAACACCCGGCCCTGTCCGACCCGCGCCTGGACCTGCTCCGGGTCGACTACGACGAACAGTCCCGCTGGCTGGTGCTGCACCGCGGCCCACTCCGGGTGGCGGTGAACCTGGCCGCCACCGAGATCACCCTCCCCCTCCCGGCCCACACCGTGCTGCTGTCCTCAGCCCCGATCACCCCCGGCGACACCCTCACCCTCCCACCGGAGTCCTTCGCCATCCTCAACACCACCACCTAAACACCCACCCACCCCCGTGTTGGCCGCTATGGGCGGCGTGTTGGCCGTTCCGGACGGTGTGTTGGCCGTTGCCGTACGGTGTGTTGGCCGAACTGGGCGGTGTCTTGGCCGTTGCGGGCGGTGTGTTGGCCGAACTGGACGGTGTCTTGGCCGTTGCGGGCGGTGTGTTGGCGGATGGGCGTACCAGTTCGGCCAACACTGTGTACGACAACGGCCAACACGGCGGTGAGGGGCGGGTCGGGCTTCTGGACACGGGGCTAGGGCATGGATCGGAACATCAGCGCCAGTTGAGTCCGGGTGGACGTTCCCGTCTCCGCGTACACCCGGCTCAGGTGCTTCTTCACCGTGTCCGCGCCGATGAACAGCTGCCGCCCGATCTGCGGATTCGTCAACCCCCGCACCGCCAACCCGGCCACCTCCCGCTCCCGCGGCGTGAGCCGCCACTCCCGGATCCGGGACCGCCCAAGCTGATCGGCGGCCAGTGGCGCCAGGTGCCGCCGCAACACCCGTAACACGGCGACATCCCGCACCGGCACGGTCGCCGCACCCCGCACCACCGCGCCCACGTACAGCACTCCCGCCGCACCCGCGTCGACCACCGTACCCAGCTTGTCGGTGATCCCATGCGGCCGCAGGAAACCGTCCACGTACTCCTGGTGCTCCGGCGCCAGCAGATCCGCCAGCGTCACCACACCCCGCTCCGCCAGCAACTGGAACGCCCGCGGCGTCAGGAACGGGTCAGCCGCCACCCACTTGGTCGCGTACTCCGCCAGGAACGCCTCGGAGTAGCCGCTCTTCACCCCGGCCCCACCACGCAACGCCTCCGCCAGCGTCCGCCCGTGCAGCACCGCAACCGTGCCGTAGCCGAACCAGGTCTGCAAAGCCCGGACCAGCGCCTCGCCAAAGGCTTCCAGGTCCGGCGCCCGATCCACCGCCTCCAGCACGCCCACCAGTCGCCGGTAGTCCTCGGCCGGGAGCGGCTCGTCCGAAGGCAATGGCCGCGGCGGCCCTGGAACGTCCACCATGGTCCGCCGTGCGGCCCGAGGTTCAGTCGCCATGTCTCCGTTGTATTCCGTGCCAACCTGGCACGGCAACCCGGAACCTTCCACCATCGGGCCATACCCGGCCCGCACCCCGCCCCGGCAGGGTTGACCCCATGCGAACCTGGTTCATCACCGGCGCCAACAGCGGTTTCGGCGCGGCCTTCACCCAAGCCGCCCTGGCCGCGGGCGACACCGTCATCGCCGCCGTCCGCCGCCCGGAAACCATGCAGGCCATCGCCGAGGCCAACCCCGCCCGGGTAACCGTGCTGCCCCTGGACCTCGGCGACCCCACCGCCCGCGAACACGCCATCGGCCAGGCCCTGGCCGGCCACGGACACATCGACGTCCTGGTCAACAACGCCGGCTTCGGCTACGTGGGCGCCATCGAGGAAACCCCGGAGGCAGACCTCCGCGACGTCATGGAGGTCATGTTCTTCGCCCCCCTGCACCTGACCCGGCTGGCCCTGCCGCACATGCGGGCCCGCCGCACCGGCACCATCATCCAGCTCACCAGCATGGGCGGCCTGCTCGCCTTCCCCGGTGTAGGCGCCTACTGCGCGGCCAAGGGCGCCCTGGAACAGGCCAGCGAAGCCCTCGCGGGCGAAGTGGCTCCCCTGGGCATCCGGGTCCTGATCGTCGAACCCGGCGCCTACCGCACCGGATTCGCCGGCCCCGGCCTGAGCACCAGCAGGCAGATCCCCGACTACGCGGCCACCGTCGACCCGGTCCGCCAGACCCTCGCCGACAGCCACGGCACCCAACCCGGCGACCCGGCCGAAGCCGCCACCGCGGTACTCGCTGCCCTGGAACTCCCGGACCCGCCCCTGCGCCTCCCCCTTGGCGAGGACGCGGTCCAGGCCATCCAGGACAAACTCGCCGCGGTGGCCGATGACCTGGCCCGCACCCACCATCTCCGCCGATAAACTCGCCACACCATGAAGCTGATCGCCATCCCAGCCGGCCAGGCCACCCTGACCGACCGCCGCACCCAGCGCACCTGGTCAGTCCCGCTGGCGCCCTACCTGCTGGCCGCCCACCCGGTGACCCAGGCCGAATACGCCGAAGTCACCGGCCACAACCCCAGCACCGCCAAGGGCGAGCGCCACCCGGTGGAAACGGTCTCCTGGCTGGACGCGATCACCTTCTGCAATACCAAGTCAGAGCAGGAGAACCTGACTCCGGCATATCGAATCGACGCGGGCGAAGTCGAGTGGAACCAGGCCGCCACCGGCTATCGGCTCCCCGCCGAAGCCGAATGGGAATACGCGTGCCGGGCGGGCACAACCACTCCCCGCTACGGCCCGCTGGACGACATAGCCTGGTATCGCGACAACTCCGCCGAGCACCCGCACAACGTGGGTGAGAAGGCCGCCAACCCCTGGGGCCTGCACGACCTGCTCGGCAACGTCTGGGAATGGTGCTGGGACCTGTACGACCCCGAGGTCTACGGCACCTACCGGGTGCTCAGGGGCGGCGGCTGGCTGGACGAGCACTGGAGCTGCCGGGCCGGGGTGCGGCGGCGGAGTCACCCGAGTTTCGCCATCGACGATGTGGGTTTCCGGATAGCGAGATCCGCCCACTAGCAGGGCTCCTGTCACCGCGTATGCGCGCGAAGCATGGCGCCATACCCGGTCGGCGTTGGCTCCGCGCCCGATGGTGGGCTTGTATTGAGTCACGGACGCCGCAGGCGAATTCCGCGGCTCACACAGGCACGGGAAAGGGATGTGGAGTTGAACGCACGTGATGAGGAGCAGGAATCCGGGCTTTGGGCGATCTCCGAGCCCGGGGTGCCGCTGTTCATGAATGTCACATTGACCATCAAGCCCGAGCTGCAGGAGTCGTACCTGGCCGCCCTGCTCGAAGTCCTCCCCGCGGCGCGGGCCGAACCGAGCTGCGTCTATCTGAACGTCGGCCAGTCGATGGCCGAACCACACGTCTTCGTACTCTCGGAAGGCTGGAAAGACCTCGTCGAATATCGCGACGTCATCCTGCGGAAAGCCTACTTCCAGGATTATCTGCGGCTCAGCGAGGGCGCTTACGCCAAGCCTCGCGACGTCGTGGTTCTTTCCCCGATCGCACCGGCATGACGTACGAACCGCGCCACGTCAGGAGAGGTCGCCTTCGCGGCCCAGGCGATCCAGAGTTCGCTGGGTGACAGGCCCGCGACCGAGGGGATGACGCTGATGCCGTCGCGTGGCACGTCCGGGAGATGGGGCGCCGCGATGAAGCCGATCGCCTGGCCGAGCCGGATGCTGCCGACGAACTGGGCGCCATCCTGCACTGCCGGGCCTGGCCGCCATGGGTGATCCTCGAGATCCGTGCCCATCCAGAAGGCCGTTTCGGCGGGCGTGAGGTCGGGCCAGACCGGAAACATCTCGCCGGCCAGTTCCGTCCGCTGCACCACCGGCCGGCCCGCCATCGGATGCGACTCGGGTACCAGTGCGACGCGGGGATCAGACCGCAGGAGTTCGGCGTCGAGGCCACGCCTGTCCGCTGGGAAACGCAGCAGCGTCACCTCGGCCTCGCCGGCCCGGACCTCGTCGGCCTGGACCCGCCGGTCAACCATGGCCGCGTGGGCCGGCCGCGCGCTCGGATAGCGCTCGTTGTAGGACTCCACCAGCGCCTGCAGGATGCGCACATCGCACCCGGGGGCGGTCACGCGGAGCGGCGGTCGGTCGGGTCCGAACCTGGCTGCCCTGGTCAGCGCGGCGCCGACGGACTCGACCAGCGTTCGGGCATCCTGGCTCAGGATCAATCCGGCCGGGGTCAGCGTGGTGCCACGTGGCCCCCGGGTGAACAGCGGGGTGCCGACCGCCTTCTCCAGTGTTCGGATCGCGCGCGACAGCGCAGGCTGGGTCATGCTCAGGCGCTCGGACGCACGGGTGAAGGTGCCCTCGTCGGCCACCGCGAGAAAGTAGCGGAGAAGTTTGAGATCGACGTCAGATTGCACGCGTTCAGGATTCCATGCGTCGGATCCATTCATGGGTGAGCCCTGCACCACAAACTGATCACTGTGGGTGGCCAGGCCCAACCCGCACCGCGATCCGCCCCCAGTTCCCACTCGTATAAGGCCATAACCGATCAGCCTCCCGAATCACCTCGTGCACCACCTTCGCCGAAAGCCCGGGTGCGACAACGGTAGCCACCACCTCCAAGCTGTACTCCCCGTTGAGACTCCCCACGAACTGCGAACATGCCGCCACCTGGAACTTCCCGGCCGCCACCCCCAACCGCCCGGCCGCCTCAGCGACGGCATGCCACAGGCAGGCAGCCATCGCCTCGGCATGTAGCTGCTCGGGCGAGAACCGCCCCTCGTCAACCGCGACGGCTTCGGCACGACGTACTGGCGTGGGTTCGACGGCATCCATATCCAGGCAGGTGCCCGCCAACCTGCCTGCGAAAACGGAGTTTCAACCACCGATCCCGGGTTACTCCGAACGCAGTCACGGAAAGGAGCCCGGCGATGAGCGGGACAGACCGGGTCGAGGAACTCCAGCAGCAGGTCCAGCACACCCGGGCGCGGCTCGGCGACACCGTCGGCGAACTCAACCGCCGGGCCGAGCGGAAACTGCACCGGGCCGCCGAGTTCGTCCCGTTCGCCCTCGGCGGCCTGGCCCTGCTGGTCGTTCTCCTGCTCCTGCGGAAGATCCGCGGCTAGCCGGCGAGCGCTGGCTCCGGCCTGCTCCGCCGCCAGGCCACCACCAGCAAACCCACCAACCCGAACAGCGGCAACGTGCTGATCGCCCAGCTCAACCCCATCGGCGGCCCAGGCTGCTCCAGCACCGGCACACTCAGCTGCCCGGACCCTGCCCCCTGCGCACCGTCCACAGTGAACTTGAGCGTCCAGTTCCCTTCCGTGGGCAGGCTTTGCACGTCCAGTCCCCACACCTCGCGCTTGCGCGGATGCCGCACCAACGGCCGCGGGTACTCCCGGGTCGTCTCCGGCCCCAGCACCGTCAGCTTGCCGGAGCGGCCCTGGATCCCGCCCTCCGGTGCGAAGCTGAAGTCCAGTGACTGCAACGCTTTCAGCGGCCAGGTGCTGAAGCCCACCGTCAGTTTGTACGGCCCGGCCTGCACCGTCTCCGCGTGCACCACGTTCACCGGCTCATAGGCCAGCGCGGGCGCGGCCGAGCCCAGCAGCAAAGCCGCCGCCCCCAGCATCCCCGCCACCGCTTTCCGCATCCCGCTCACCCTTCCCGCACCGGAGCGAGCTGCCGCAGCATCCCGCCGAACCGCACCGCCAAGAACCCGCCGACCGCCCCCAGCACCAACCCGGCGACCGCGGTGGCGATCAGCACCTCCGCCCCAGGCAACGGCAGCTCGCGCAACACCACCGTCTGCACCGGCGCCAAGCCGCCGACCAGCAAACCCGCCACGCCACCGGCGATCCAGCCCATCCGGCCCAGGTCACCACCACGCCGGGCGACCCCGAGCAGCAGCTCCACCAGTCCACCGACCACCAACAGGCTCAACGGCCAGATCGACGGCAGGTCGGGAATCCCGTCCACGTAGTCCCGCACCGGCAACCCGATCGCATCCGCGTAAACCCTTGCCGCCCAAGGCGAGAACCACCAATACACACCCTGCAACGCGGCCAGCACCGCCGCCACCCCCAGCGCGCCCCCTGGCCGATCCACCAGCCGGGCACCCAGGATCAGGATCAACGCGGCCAGGAACGCCGTCCCCGCCGGGACCGGCTCCACCGGCCCGGTCGGAATCTGGCCGAGCCCGATGGTGATCACCGTGCTGAACCCGAACAGCACCGCCAGGCTGACCAGTCCGCCGATCACGCCCCAGCGGTGGTGCCGGGCGGTCGCGAACACCATCACCGTGCCCACCATGGTGATCGCCACCGACAGCAGCAACCCGATGTGCGGTGGCGAGGCGATCACCGCGTCGAACCCGTACAGCGAATGCCACCACTGATCCCACAGGCCGTACAACAGGAACGAGGCCGCGCCCAGTCCGGAGATCAGGTACCCCACCGGCGCGGCGAAGGTACGCCCGAACACCCCGACCGCACGCCCGCCCACGATCGGATCCACCTCGCGGCCGGCCCGCTCGGCCGCGGTGGTCAGCAGCACCACCACCAGGCTGGCGATCCCGGCGATGGCGCTGCCCGAGTACAGGAGCAGGTGCGGCAGGGTGAAGAAGGTGTCCGGCCCGACATCGCTGTGCCACTGGATGTCCCAGGTCAGTCCGGTCAGCGACAGCACACTGCCGCCGAGCACGAATCCGGCCGCGACCAACCCCTTCGGCGCGCTCGTCGACACCGCTGTCGCGGCCGGCGCGGTGATCTCCATCGGCGTTCCTCTCACTTGACCAGCAACGAAAAGGGGACCCGGTCGACCCCGGACGGTCCGTGCAGCACCACGGTGACCTGCCACGGCCCGGACATGTGGAACAGGTGCCCGTGCGCCCGGAACCGCCCCGGCGCCTCGGCCACCGCGCTGAGCGGGGTGAGCGCGTGACCCATGGTCGGCATCACCGGCTCCACGCTCACCCGGTCCACCGCGGCGGGATTCCCGTTCCGCTCGGTCACCGCGAGCAGCACCGTGTTGTCGCCGGGTTTCGGGTCGGTGATGGCCAGTTCCACGGTGTGCTTCGGCGTGCTCTGCTTGGCGGTCGTGGTACCGGCCTCGGCCCGCGGCCACAGGAACACCATCAGTCCGGCGACAACCAGAAGTACCGCGGCGGCAAGGAGAACCGGCTTTCTCATCGGGCGGCCTCCGGCACATCGACGACCGCGGCGACGGTCCGGACCGCGTAGTCCCGCTCGGCCTGCGCCCACACCAGGTACCGGCCGGGCAGCGGAAAGCTATAGGTGAACGGCACATCCGGCCCGTACGCGGCCACGCTCTCATCCGGCCGCCCCAGCTGCCCCGGCGTCGGCGGGATCATCGAGTGCACATGCGCCCACACCGGCGAATCCGCGATCTCCCCGCGCACCGGGCCGACCACGATCAAGTGCCCCAGCATGCCCAGCCACGGCTGGAGATCCGCCTTGCCGAACCGAGCGGTCAAGGTGCTCGGCGTGCCGGCGGGTTCGATCACCCGCGACAGCTCGACCTGTTCCAGCCGCGCCACCGAGGGCGCGATCTGGTTGAGGTGCAAGGAAGTCCGGGCCAGTTGACGCCCGCCTCCCCGGCGTGCCACCTCGGCCGCCACCGCGTACCGGCCGGATTCCGGTGCGATCAGCCGGGCCCGGTAGTCCCCAGCCGCCACCCGGATCGGGTGCAGGTGCCACAACCGCCCCGACGGCGAGACCACCGCGAGGTGCACCAACGCGTTGTCGTGCACCAGCAGGTCGTCCACCGGCTGGCCGGTGGCGCTGTCGGTGATGGCCAGCCGCAGGTCCTCGCCGATCTGGTCGGCGAGCACGGTGACCGGTGGCCGGGCCGGGTCGATCGCGGGTTGCGGTGGGCGGGCGTACGGGTCGGCGACGTTGTCGTAGGTCGGGTCCCAGACCGAGCCGGGGGCGGGTGGCGGTGGCACGGTGGCCGAGAGCAGCGCGGCGGTGACCGCGACCGCGAGCGCCGCGATCATCCCGGCAGCCGGGGCCACCGCGAGCAGGCCGTGGCCGCGCAGCGCGAGCAGCAGGGCGGCCAGCAGCAGGACCCCGGCGGCGACGAAGCCGCCGTACACGGTGTTCTCCGCGGTGGACTTCACCCTGGCCGGGACCACGAACGGGATGGTGGCGACCCGGTTGCCGTCGTCGACGGCCAGCTCCCACGGGCCCGCCCGGTCCACGCTCAGCGTGCCGCGGTGGAAGCCGGGGGTGGCGCCGAGCTGGACCTTGGCCGCGCTGAACTGCACGCCGGAGCTGGACAGCCGCAACGCGAGTTCGCCTGGCGGGCTGCCCGCGTGCGTGACCACGTCCACCCGCACCGGGCCGGGCACCGGTTCGACGGTGCGGATCACCACGGTCAGCTCGCGTTCGCCCAGGGTCTGCGCGACCTGGATGTCCGCGCCGGTGTCCGCGCCGTCGGCCAGCGCGAGGCCGGGGCCGAGTAGCAGGCCGAGCGCGCACACCAGGCTGACCAGCACCGTTGCCCGCGTCTTGCCGGAGATGTCCATCACCGCTGGACGTTAGGGTCGGCCGGGGCGGAAAGCGTCACGGCACAGGGTGATCCGGGCTCCCCCGCACGGGGGACTCGGCCTCCGGGGGCGGTGTCGGATCATCTCAGGGTCGGCCGGGCGGACAGGGTGGGGAGGACTGGGCATGCGCATTGGCGCCAACGAGCCGAGCCGGTCGTTGTCCCGGCAGTCGGTGCTGGTCGCCACGGTGTGCGCGCTGACCGACTCGATGCTGTTCCTGCTCAGGGGCTGCGGCACCAGCTGGCAGGCCTGGGCCGTGCTGGCCGCGGTGGTCCTGGTGGACCTGGGGCTGGCCGGACCGGCCCGGCATTCCGGGGTGATGGCCGCGTTGCACGGGATCGTGCAGATGACCTCGGTGTTGCTGCTGGTGGAGGGCAACGACGCCGGGCTGATGGTGGCCGGGTACCGGGCGGGGGCCTGGCTGTCCGGGTGGCAGGCGTGGACCGCGCTGGGCGTGCTGGTGATCTCCCGGGTGGCCACCCAGCTGCTGCACCGGCCGGAGGTGTGGCACCTGTGGCCGGTGGCGATCCTGACCGGGGCGGTGCTGCCCTGGCTGGTCGGGCGCTACACCACGGCGCGGCGGGCCTACCTGGCCGAGCTGGAGCAGCGGGCGGAACGGGAACAGCGGGACGAGGAACAGGCACTGGCCGAGGCGATCGCCAGGGAGCGCAGTGCGATCGCCAGGGATCTGCACGACGTGATCGCGCACCACGTCAGCGCGATCAACCTGCACGCCGGGGCGGCCCGGCTGAGTCTGGGGCCGGGGGCGGCGGGGGCGGCCAGTTCGCTGCGGGCGGTGGAGAGCGCGAGCCAGGCGGCCATGGTGGACCTGCGGCACCTGCTGGACCTGCTGCACGGGGACAACGGGGACGGCGCGCGGCAGCCGGGGCTGGAGAACCTGGAGGAGTTGTTCGACGGGGTGCGCGCGGCCGGGATACCGGCGCGGTTGCGGCGCAGTGGCGAGCCGAGGGCGGTGCCGGACTCGCTGGGCATCACGCTGTACCGGATCATCCAGGAGATGCTCACGAACGCGTTGCGGCACGGGGATTCCCGCGGGGTGGACGTGGAGCTGGAGTTCCGGGCCGGGGCGCTGGCGGTGCACACCAGGAACACGGTGGCGGTGCGGGTGGCCCGGGATCCGGCGGCGGGCGAGGGCCGTGGGCTGGCCGGGATCCGCAGCCGGGCCGGGATGTTCGACGGGGTGGCCACCTACGGGGTGGATCCGGACGGTCGGACCTGGTCGACCTCGGTGACGTTTCCGCTGGGGGTGCGGGGATGACGGTGCGGGTGCTGCTGGCCGACGATCACGCGATGCTGCGGTCGGGGTTGCGGGCGCTGCTGGACACCCAGGCGGACCTGGAGTGCGTTGGCGAGGCCGCGGACGGGCGGGCGGCGGTGGCCGAGGTGGCCAGGTTGCGGCCGGATGTGGCGATGCTGGACATCCGGATGCCCAAGGTGGACGGGCTCAGCGCCACCGAGGCCATCCTGGCCGCGCCGGACAACCGGACCAAGGTGGTCGTGCTGACCACCTACGACAACGACGAGTACGTCTACCGGGCGTTGCGGGCCGGGGCGAGCGGGTTCCTGCTCAAGAGCCTGCCGCCGGAGGAGCTGCTGACCGCGATCCGGGTGGCCGCGCGCGGGGACGCGCTGATCGACCCCTCGGTGACCCAGCGGCTGATCGCCCGGTTCGCCGGCAGCCTCGCGCCGCCGGCCTCGGATCCGGGGCTGGACTCGCTGACCGTCCGGGAGCGGGAGGTGCTGCTGCTGGTGGCGCGGGCGTGCAGCAACGCCGAGATCGCCGCGGCCCTGCACGTGGGCGATGAGACGGTGAAGACGCACGTGTCCCGGATCCTGGCCAAGCTGGGGTTGCGGGACCGGGTGCACGCGGTGGTGTACGCGCACCTCAACGGGCTGGTCTAGGGCCGCCCGACCCAGTCCAGGCAGACGCCGACCGCGTCGTCGTCCAGGTACTGGTCCTGGCAGAAGGCGCGCAGGTCGTGCAGCAGGGCCCTGATCGCCTCGCCCGGTGGCAGGTTGGCGGTGGTCTTGAGCATGCGTTCCAGGCTGTCGGCGTAGCGGCGGCCCTCGAAGATGGACTCGTAGATGCCGTCGCTGAGCAGGAACAGCCGGTCGCCTGGCCGGACGCTGAACTCCTGCTCCACGTAGACGGTGCTGTCGAACATGCCCAGCGGGAGCTGCGGTTCCAGGTGCACCGGGGACACCTCGCCCGCGCGCAGCCGCCAGATCCGGGGCGAGCCGGCGTCGATGGCGGTGACCCGGCCGTCCGGGATGTCCAGCCGGAGCAGCAGGGTGGAGACGTGCTGGTGGCCGCCGTGCTGGGACCAGATGGCCTGGTCGGCCAGTGCGGCCTGGTCGGGCAGGCTCAGGCCGGCCCGCCGGGCGTTGCGCAGGGCGTTGGTGGCCAGGCTGGTGAGCAGGGCGGCGTCCACGCTCTCGCCCATGCCGTTGGTGACCGCGACGATCACCGAGTCGGCGTCGGCGGTCCAGTCGTAGTTGTCGCCGCGCACGGCGTAGGCCGGTTCGAGCTGGCCGGCCAGGGTGAACTCGGGGCGGGCCAGGCCGCGGCCGGGCAGCAGCTGCCACTGGATCTCCGCGGCCAGGGTCAGCCGTTCGGCCCTGCGGGCCTGGCGGAAGCGGTCGGTGGCGGCCTCGGCCACCTGGAATGCCTGGGCGGCGGCGTGGGCCAGGTCGACCAGTTCCTCGGCGTCGGCCTCGGCGGGCTGACTGGCGAAGGAGACCCGGAGCACGCCGAAGCGGTCGCCGCGCACGGTCATCGGCAGGTAGAGGACCTCGTGCGTGTCCTCGGTGCGGCGCACCGGTTCCTGGCCGCCGAAGGCCAGGCCGGCCGGGGTGCCCGCGATGGCCATCGGGGCCGGGGCTTCCGCGCGCAGGGGTTGCAGGGCCAGCATGCGGTAGTCGGCGAGGAACACCTCAGTGCCACTGGCTCCGTACTCGGTGTGGAGAATGTCCGCCAGGACCTCACCCAGATCGTGCGCGGGCGCGCGGAGCATGGCACGCTCAGCGAAGGCGAGACGGTTGGCACGCATGTCAAGACACCTGCCTGAGTGGAGTACTGCCCTGGTTAGGAACCACAGTCACCGTCCGGCCGAACTCGCGGCCGCGGTGGAGGCTGCGGCGGAAACGCTGGTCATCGTGTGGGGGCGGGCAGCGGAGAGCGTCCACCCCAAGGTATCGGCCTCGCAGCTGGGCGCGCTGGTCGTGGTGGAGCGGCACCGGTCCATCACGCTGGGCAAGCTGGCCGAGGAGCTGGGCGCGATCCCGTCCTCGGCGAGCCGGTTGTGCGATCGGCTGCAGGCCGCCGGTCTGCTGGCGCGGCGGTCCAACCTGGCCGACCGGCGCGAGGTGTCCCTCGAACTCACCAAGGACGGTTCCCGGCTGCTGGCGCAACTGCGGGGTGCGCGCCAGGCCGAACTGCGCCGGGTGCTCGACGGCATGAGCCCGGCGGAGCAGACCGCGTTGCTGACCGGGCTCGCGGGCTTCCACTCGGCCTCGGGCACGCTCGGCGTCGAGCGTGAGGACACGGCGTAGTCGCCACCGCATTCCCGCCCTCCGCGTGTCGCCCCAGCCAGGTATTTGTCATGAGGCAAGGATTCTAGCCATAAACCCTTGTCATCCCGCAACTTCCTCCGCGGTGGCGAGCACTATGCGGGTGCCGCCGGCGAGCAGGGTGCTGGCGTTGAGGCCGAACATGCGGTGGAAGCTGGTGCTGAAGTGGGCGGCGGAGGCGAAGCCGACCGCGTTGGCCGCGGTGGTCAGGTCCTGTCCGGCGCTGATCGCGGCGGCCATCCGCAGCATCCGGGTCCACAGCCGGTACTGGCGGAAGCTGGTGCCGGTGTGCGCGGCGAACAGGTGCAGGAACCGGGAGGTCGACAGGTGCACCCTGGCGGCGATCCCGGCGGCGCTCCATTGGTTTTCCGGGTGGGCGCGCAGGATGTCCAGGGCGGTGCGGATTCGTTCGTCCGGCTGACCGGTATCGGGTGTGCCCAGTAGCGCGAAAAGGGTTTCCGGGTCGGGTGCGGTGTCGCGCTGGAAATGGCGGATCAGGTCGTTTTCCGCCGGGTGGTCGAAGTGCGCGATCGGGGTGTGTTCGCGCATCCGGTCCCGGAGGTGGCCGGCCAGGGTGGTGTGCGGGTCCAGGTAGTGGAACAGGATCCGGCCGTCGGCGATGATCTGGTGCCGGGTGCGTGCGGGGATCAGGGCACTGCGGGATTTGCGTTCGCCGAGGCCGTCGGCGCACAGCGTGAACGGCTGTTCCAGGCCCACCGCGAGGCAGTCCACCGAGCCGGAATGCGGGTCGAGGCGCAGTGACGGACCCCGGTAGACGGCCTGGCCCATTCGGATCCAGATGGTGGCCGCCGGGTCAGGACAGCACGTTTCTGGAAGCGGACCGGTGTCCATGTCGGCGATGATCGCACAGACCACCGGGAGGGAAACGGAATGCGCAGAACGCGTCTGGGGCAGGGTTTGCTGGTACTGGCCGGGCTGATCAACATCCTGCCGGGGGTGGGCGCGTTGTCGGTGTCGAGTGCGGAATCGGCCTATGGCATTGAGATCGCCGGGGCGGATTTGCAGGTGCTGATGCGGCATCGGGCGGTGTTGCTCGCGTTGATCGGGGTTGTCTGCGTGGTCGGGGCGTTCCGGCCCGGTTGGCGGCCGGCGGCGGTTTTCGGCAGTGGGATCAGCTTCGGCAGTTTCCTGATCGTGGTGCTGGCGAACACGCCGGTGAATCCGGAGTTGACCAGGGTGGCCTGGATCGACGTGGTGGCGCTGGTCATCCTGGGTGGTGGCGCGGTGCTGGCGCGGGAGCGGCGGCCGGGGTGAGCAGGGTGCCGCCGAGCAATTCCAGGGCGGTCGCGGAGGCCGAGCCGGGTTCGGCGTGGAAGAGGACCAGGCGCTGGCCTTCGGTGTCGGGCAGGGTGAGCAGGTCGTCGGTCAGGGTGAGGCGACCGAGGACGGGATGCCGGTAGTCGCGGCTGTGGCTGGCGCAGTCGCGGACCGGGTGGCCGGACCACAGCGCGGTGAACTCGGGGCTGGACAGGGTGAGTTCGCCGATGAGTTCGGCCAGTGCCGGGTCGCCCTGGTGGTGTCCGGCGATGCGGCGCAGGTCGGCGACGGTGTCCCTGGCCTTGCCCGCCCAGTCGCCGAAGAGTTCGCGCAGGTGTGGGTCGAGGAAGAACAGCCGGGCCCAGTTGGGGCGGGTGGCCGGGGTGTCGGGGGCGGCCGGGTCCAGGTGGGCGGCGAGCAGGGCGTGCGCCAGGGGGTTCCAGGTCAGGATGTCGGTGTGGCGGCCCAGGATCAGCGCGGGCACGTTGAGCGTGGCGACCAGGGTGCGCAGGTGCGGCTGGAGGCGTTCCGGGCGTCCGCGGCGGCGGGCCTTGGGGGCGGGGCGGGCCAGGGTGTGCAGGTGGGCGCGTTCGTCCTGGTCGAGTCGGAGGGCGTTGGCCAGGGCGTCCAGGACGGCTTCGGAGGCGTGCTGGCTCTGGCCCTGTTCCAGGCGGGTGTAGTAACCCGCGCTGACCCCGGCCAGCCGGGCCAGTTCCTCGCGGCGCAGGCCGGGCACCCGGCGGCGGTCGCCGTAGTCGGCGATGCCCGCCTCGGCCGGGGTGAGGCGGGCGCGGCGGGATCGCAGGAACTCGCCCAAGACCGTGTCCATGGCTCCAGCATGCGCGAAGTGGCGCGCGGATTTCCTGCACCTGACAGGGGCAGGCAGCCGGGCCGGGCGGCGGGCACGATCGGCGACATGGTGAACGTGCTGGTGATCGGCGGGTCCGGGACGATCGGGGCCGCGGTGGTGCGGGAGTTGCGGGAGCGCGGACACGCGGTGCGCAGCGCCTCCCGGTCGGGCGAACTCGCGGTGGACATCGAACGGCCGGAGTCGGTGGACGCGCTGCTCGCCGGGTTGCCGGAGCTGGACGCGGTGGTGTGCTGCGCGGCCAGTGGCGGGCTGACCATGGTGGACGCGGGCGGTGACGCCGAGTTCACCCGGGGGTTGGACGGGAAGCTACTCGGACAGGTGCGGTTGCTGCGCAGCGCGATCCCCCGGTTGCGGGACGGCGGATCGGTCACGCTGACCGGGGGCACGTTCGTGGAACCGTTGCCGGGGGCCAGTTTTGGCGCGCTGGTCAACGCAGGGCTGTCGGCGTTCGTGGCCGCGGCGGCACTGGAGTTGCCGCGTGGGCTGCGGGTGAACCTGGTGGCGCCGGGGTGGGTCCGGGAAACGCTGGGGTCGGCCACGGACGGGGTGCCCGCGGCGGAGGTGGCCCTGGTTTACGCGCGGGCGGTGGAGCAGGCCGGTCTCACGGGGAACACTTTAATTGTCGCCCGACAAAAATAGGGGCTACGGTGGGGTGGTGATTCCAGCGACGCACGAACCGGCCGAGCCGCCGCAGAACCAGCAGATGCTGGAGTTGTCGACGCGCTCCGTCGGCGACGCCCTGGTGCTGACCGCGGTCGGCGAGATCGACCTGCTCACCGTGGCCGCGCTGCGCACCGCCCTGTACGACCAGCTCGCCACCGCACCACCACTGCTGGTGCTGGACCTGGGCGGGGTCTCCTTCCTGGCCTCCTGCGGACTGGCCGCCCTGGTGGAGTTCGAGCGGGCCGCGGCCGAACAGTCGGTGAAGCTACGACTGGTGTCCACCGCCCGCTCGGTCACCCGCCCATTGCAGGCCACCGGACTGCTCCGCACCTTCGAGCTGTTCGACGACGTCCGCACCGCCCTGCGCTGACCCCACACAACTCACCGGCGTGTTGGCCGTTGTCGTACGCAGTGTTGGCCGTTGTCGTACCCAGTCTTGGCCGAACTGGTACACCCATCCGCCAACACACCGTCCATAACGGCCAACACACCGTCCAGTTCGGCCAACACACCGTACGAGAACGGCCAACACGGTGTCAGTGCTTGCTGCGGCCGACTTTGGCCGCCCAGGGTTGGGTCAGGTAGGCCGGGGTGGTTGGCGCGCCGGTGATGCGGTGGTTTAGGTAGAGGGTGTTGGGTAGTTGGACCAGGGGGATCCAGCGGGTCCAGGCTGGGTCTGCCAGGGTGGGTGCGCCGGTGACCAGGGTCAGGTCGGCTCGGCCCTCGCCGATCCTGGCGGGCAGGCCGATCCGGGTGCAGGCGGCCAGCACCTCGTGCGCGACCGCGGTGGCCTCCAGCCCGGTGCCGACCTGGATGACCAGGTCCTGGCTCAGTGGCTCGGCCTCGGCTACCAGCTGGCGGGCCTGGTCCAGTGCGGAGCGTGGCAGCTGTGGGCTGGCGCCGGCGGCCAGGATGGTGCCGTCGCCCTCGGTGGCCGGTGGTTCGGTGGGCTGGACCAGGCCGGCGTAGGCGGCGCGGGCGATGGCCTCGCGGTCCAGGGCCAGGGACAGCGCGCGGCTGCGCCGGGGGTCGGCCAGTGCGCCGCCGGGCCGCGGGTCCAGCGCGGCCAGGGTGTCGCCTTGGCCGAAGTAGACCCGGCCGGTGACGCTGCGGGTCAGCCGGACCATCGCGGTCGGGCTGGCCAGGTAGCTGCCCTCGATCGAGGAGTCCAGCAGGCCGTTGATCAGCGCGGGGCCGTCGGCGAAGGTGAACCGGACCGAACCGGCCCTGGCCCGTTCGGCCTGGTTCCAGTAGCCCTCGAAGCGGGTGAGCAGGATGTGCGAGCCGGGAACCCATTCGGCCAGCCGGAACGGGCCACTGCAACCGTCCGATGTGGACGGTGCGCCGTCGGCGAGGTAGCGCAGGCTGGCCACCACGCCCGCGTTGCCGGACAGCGCGTGGGTGAGCAGCGGATCGGGCTGGCGCAGCCGCAGGGTGACCTCCAGCGGCCCGGTCGCGCTGATGCCCGCCACCTTGTCGAAGCGGTGCGCCTGGGCGCCGCCGAGGCTGTGATCGGCCGAACGGCGCAGGCTGGCGACCGCGTCCGCGGCGGTCAGCTGGCGGCCGTCGTGGAAGCGGATGCCGGTGCGCAGCCGGTAGATCAGGGTCAGCGGGTCCGGGGTGGCGATCTCGGCGGAGAGTCCGGGCAGCCGCTCGCACAGGTTCGCGGTGACGGTGTCCTCCGGCGGCTCACCGCCGCGCAGCCAGTCCAGTGACCGGGGTTCGCGCGGGATGGCCCAGCTGAACCCGGCGATGTCCCCGGCCGCGGCCGGGGTCTCGGCGGAGTAGCGCAGCTGCACCAGCCCCGGCGCGACCGCCCCGCACCCGGCCAGCAGCACGCCGAGCAGGGCGAGCGCGACCGGGCGGAGTGTCATGGCCCGATGCTGACAAAACCGCCGCCGCCCCGGCAAGGTCTGGGGCTGTGGTCTTTCGGACCAAATCCTTCGGTACCGAAAGATCTTCGGTCCACAGTGGATCAGCCCGCGGCGGCCACCGGGGTCTGCTCGCGGACCCGGCGGGCCGGCACCACCAGCGGGGTGCCGGTCTCCGGGCACGGGATGACCCGGCAGGCCAGCCCGAACACCTCCCGCACCAGTTCGGCGGTGACGATCTCCCTGGGATCGCCCTGGGCCACGATCCGGCCGCCGCGCATGGCGATCAGGTGGGTGGCGTAGCGGCAGGCGTGGTTGAGGTCGTGCAGCACCGCGACCAGGGTGTGCCCGCGCTGCTCGTGCAGGTCGGCGCACAGGTCGAGCACCTCTACCTGGTGCGCGATGTCCAGGAAGGTGGTCGGCTCGTCCAGCAGCAGGATCGGGGTCTGCTGGGCCAGCACCATGGCCAGCCAGACCCGCTGCCGCTGCCCGCCGGAGAGTTCGTCCACGAACCGCTCGGCCAGCTCGTCCACGCCGGTCAGCGCCAGCGCCTCGGCCACCGCGGCCTCGTCCTCCAGTGACCACTGGCGGAGCAGCCGCTGGTGCGGGTACCGGCCGCGGGCGACCAGGTCGGCCACGGTGATCCCGCTGGGCGCGATGGAGGTCTGCGGCAGCAGGCCGAGCCGCCGGGCGACCTCCTTGGCCGGGTAGGAGGAGATCGCCGCGCCGTCCAGCACCACCGAGCCCGCCTTGGGCTTGAGGATCCGGGACAGCGCCTTGAGCAGGGTGGACTTGCCGCAGGCGTTCGGGCCGACGATCACGGTGAAGGATCCGTCCGGGATCCGCACGCCCAGGCCCTCGGCCACGATCCGGGCCTCGTAGGCCAGCGTCAGGTCCTCGGCGTGCAGCCGGGGTTCGCTGTGTTCCGCCGCCATCGATCTACCTTCCTCGCCATTCGGTGGCCAGCAGCCAGGCGAGGTAGATCCCGCCGACCGCCGCCGTCATGACCCCGACCGGCACCGCGATCGGGGAAAAGAGCCGTTGTGCCGCGAAGTCGCTGAGTGAGACCACGAACGCGCCCATCAGCGCGGTGGGCACCAGGACCGGGGAGGCGGCCCTGGTGAGCCGCCGGGCCAGCTGGGGGGCCATCAGCGCGACGAAGGCGACCGGTCCGGCCGAGGCCACCGCGACCGCGGCCAGTGCCACGCTGGTGACCATGAGCACGGCCCGGCTGCGCTGCACCGGCACGCCAAGCGCGCTGGCCGCCTCATCGCCCATCTCCAGCAGCGCCAGCCGCCTGGCCATGGTGAAGGCCAGTGGCAGCAGCAGGGCCAGCGCGATGCCCACCGGCAGCACGTGTTCCCAGCCGCGGGCGTTGAGGCTGCCGGTGAGCCAGGCCTGCGCGATGGTGGCGTCGCGCAGTTCGGCCCGGCTGATCAGGTAGGAGTTGACCGCGATCAGGATCGCGTTCACCCCGACGCCGACCAGCACCAGCCGGGAGCCGTGCACGCCCCTGGTGAAGGCCAGCAGGTACATGGCCAGCGCGGTGAGCAGGCCGCCCGCGATGGCCCCGAACGCGAGCTGGGCCGCGCTCGCGCCGGTGATGATCATCAGGATGCCGCCGGTGGCCGCGCCGGTGGTGAAGCCGATGAAGTCGGGGCTGCCCAACGGGTTGCGGGCCAGGCTCTGCATGAGCGCGCCGCTGACCGCCAGCGCGGCGCCGACGAGCAGGCCGGTGAGCCAGCGCGGCAGCCGGAACTCGGTGATCACGTACTGGGCGGCCCTGCCGCCTTCACCGGCCAGCGCGGCGAGCACCTGGCCGACGGTGAGTTCGTACTCGCCGATGGTCAGGGTGAACGCGCCGATGACCAGGATGGCCAGCACCAGGCCGAGCACCACGGCGGCGGTGCGGCCGTGCAGGCGCAGGGAGAAGTGGCCGCCGCGGCTGCGCAGCACCCGGGACGGGCGGGGTCTGGTGGCCAGGTCGGTCATGCCGCCACCAGCTTCCGGCGGCGCACCAGCAGGATGAACACGGGCGCGCCGAGGAACGCGGTGACCACGCCGACCTCCAGTTCGCCTGGCGAGAGCAGGATCCGGCCGAGGATGTCGGCGGCGAGCAGCAGCACCGGGGACAGGACCATCGAGTAGGGCAGCAGCCAGCGCTGGTCGGGGCCGGTGAAGCCGCGGACCATGTGCGGCACGGCCAGTCCGACGAAGCCGATCGGGCCCGCGGCGGCGGTGGCCGCACCGCAGAGCAGGGTGATCGCGACCGCGCCCAGCGCGCGGGTGCGGCCGATGTCGGCGCCCAGTGCCCTGCCCGCCTCCTCGCCGAGGGCGATCGCGTTGAGCGAGCGGGCCAGCAGCAGCGCGAGCACGATCCCGGCGAGCAGGAACGGGGCCAGTTCGATCACCGTGGACATCTTGCGCCCGGCCAGCGCGCCGACCACCCAGTAGCGGAACTGGTCGAAGGTCTTGTTGTCCAGCAACACCACGGTGGAGATGAACGCGGACAGTGCCGCGCTGATCGCCACCCCGGCCAGCACCAGGCGTTCGGGGGTGGCGGCCCGCCGCCCGGCCGAGCCGAGCAGGAACACCAGTACCGAGGCGGCCGCGGCCCCGGCGAAGGCGAACCAGACGTAGCCACTGGCCGCGCCGACGCCGAACCAGCCGATGCCGATCACCACCGCCGCGGAGGCGCCCAGGTTGACGCCGAGCAGCCCGGGGTCGGCCAGCGGGTTGCGGGTCAGCGCCTGCATGAGCGCGCCCGCCAGGCCGAGGGCCGCGCCGACGCCGAGGCCGAGCAGGGTGCGTGGGATGCGCAGGTCGTGGATGACCAGGGACTCGGTGGAGTCCGACGGCGACCAGAGCGCCTGCCAGACCTCGGGCAGCGGGATGCTCCGCGCGCCGACGGCGATGCTGAGCAGGCACACCAGCACCAGCACTCCGCAGGCGCCGAGCAGCCCGGCCCCTCGGGTGGCGCTACCGGCCGAGATCACCCTGTCCCCCTTCTGCCCCGCGACGGTTCAACTAAGGCGAGGCTAACTAAAGGGGTTCAGCGGCTCAATGACGGGGGTCACCCGAGGGGTTGCGGTCCGGTGTCGATCAGAACACGGTGCGTGACGACCGGCTCCCGCTGGTCAGGGCTTCGCCAGCCGAGCGGCGACCTCGCGCTTGTCGATCTTGCCCACCGCGGTGCGCGGCAGATCCGCGGCCAGTTCGAGGAGGTCAGGGAGCTTGTACTGGGCCAGGCCGCGGCCGGTGAGGAAGGTCTTCAGCTCGCGCAGTGCGGGGGCCTCGCCCTCGGGCACGATGACCGCGCAGACGCGTTCGCCGAGCATGTCATCGGGCACCGGGATCACCGCGACCTGGCGGATGCCGGGGTGCGCGAGGAGGTGCTCCTCGAGTTCCTCGGCCGAGACGTTCTCGCCGCCGCGGTTGATGACCTCCTTGACCCGGCCGGTGACGATCAGGTGCCCGCTGGGGAGCTGGCGGACCAGGTCGCCGCTGCGGTAGTAGCCGTCCGGGGTGATGGCGGTTTCGTTGTGCTTGGCCGCGCGGTAGTAGCCGCGGATCGTGTACGGGCCGCGGACCAGGAGTTCGCCGGTCTCCCCCGCCGGGACGTCGTCGCCCTCGGCGTCGACCACGCGCAGTTCGTCCTCGGCGGAGAGCGGGCGGCCCTGGCTGATGGCCACGATCTCGTCGTCATCGTCCGCGCGGGTGTAGTTGAGCAGCCCCTCGGCCATGCCGAAGACCTGCTGCAGCCGGCAGTCGAGCTGGCCGGGCAGCGCACGCGCGGGTTCGGGGGCGAGTTTGGCGCCGCCGACCTGGAGCAGGCGCAGCGAGGACAGGTCGCCGTCCTCCCATTCGGTGGCCTGGCCCCAGAGCATGGCCAGCGGTGGCACCAGCGCGGTGACCGTTGCGCCGGTCCGCTCGATCAGCGGGAAGGCGTTGTCGGGGCTGGGGTCGGAGAGGAAGACCGCACTGCCGCCCACCCCCAGGATGCCGAGCACGCCGGGACAGGCCAGCGGGAAGTTGTGCGCCACCGGCAACGCGACCAGGTAGACGTCGTCCTGGGTGAGTTCGCAGACCTCGGCGCTGGCGCGGGCGTTGTAGGCGTAGTCGTTGTGCGTCCTGGGGATCAGCTTGGGCAGGCCAGTGGTGCCGCCGGAGACCAGCAGCACCGCCACGTCGGCCGGGTTGACCTCCGGGAGATCGACCAGGTCGGCGTCCACTGTGGACAGTGGGATGCCGACGTCACCCGGATCACCGAGTACCAGCACGTGTTTGACCGACGGCACCCTGGCCACGACCTCACGGGCCAGGCCGCGGTAGTCGAAGCCGCCGAAGGTGTCCGGGATGACGTAGGCCACCGCCTCGGCGAGTTCGGCCAGGTGACCGATCTCGTGCGAGCGGTGCGCCGGCAGGGTCAGCGCGGGCACCGCGCCCACCCGGAGCAGGGCGAAGAGCAGCACCACGAACTCGGCCACGTTGGGCAGCTGGACCACGACCCGGTCCCCCGGCGCGATGCCGAGTCCGAGCAGCCCGGCGGCCATCCGGTCGGCGGTGGCGTCGAGCTGGGCGTAGCTGATCTTCCGGTCGCCGTCCACCAGCGCGGTGCGGTCGCCGTGCCGGAAAGCCCAGTCCCGCAGGAGTTCCCCGATCGGCACGTCCTGCCAGTGCCCCGCCTCGCGGTAGCGCCGGGCGTACTCGTCCGGCCACGGCACAAAACCGTCCAATGTGGACTGATTCTCGGTCATCACGCCCTCATTCACCCGCGCTGCGGGACAGTTCGGCCTCGACCTCGTCGGCCGACATCTCCAGCACGGCCAGGTAGATCTCGGCGACCTGGTCCAGTCGGCCCGATGTGGTCTCCCGCTCGAGAAGCTGGGCGGCCATGCCACCCACCGACAGGGTGGCGAAGAGCAGCTTCACCGAGACGGCCGTGGTGTCCAGCGCCTCGCGCAGCCTGCTGACGATGGTGGTGGCCAGCACGGAATCGCCGCCCCGCTGGAAGAAGTCGTCGTCCAGGCCGAACTCGGCGCCGCCGAGCACCTCGTGCCAGACGCCGGCGACGACCTTCTCCAGCGCGGTGCGCGGCGGCACGAACGGCCTGCTGTTGTCCTGTTCGGCCCACAGCTGCTGCACCGCGCGGCGGTCGATCTTGCCGTTGGCGGTCAGCGGCAGTTCGGCCAGCACCACGATCCGCTCGGGCACCATGTGCGGCGGCAACGCCTGGCGGACCTGCTCGCGCAGTTCGTCGCCGGTGACGCCGGTGGCGGCCACCGCGGCGACCAGGGTCGCGCCGGGCGCCCTGGTGACACCGGCGATGGCGCGGCCGACGCCGTCCAGCGCGCCGAGGGCGGATTCGACCTCGCCGAGTTCGATCCGGAAACCACGAAGCTTGACCTGGTGGTCGCGGCGGCCCAGGAACTCCAGGGTGCCGTCCGGCCAGTAGCGGCCGAGGTCGCCGGTGCGGTACCAGTTCTGTCCATTGTGGACGACGAAGCGGTCGGCGGTGCGTTCCGGGTCGCCGCGGTAGCCAAGGGCCACGCCGTCGCCGCCGATCCAGAGTTCGCCTGCCACCCAGTCGGGGCAGTCCCGGCCGCGGGCGTCGACCACCCGGCAGCGCACGTTGGTCAGCGGGGTGCCGTAGGGCACCGAGATCCAGTGCGCGGGCACCTCGCCGGTGACCTCGCACACGGTGGAGTGGATGGCGGTCTCGGTGGTGCCGCCCAGTCCGACGAAGCGGGCGGCGGGGGCCTGGGCGCGCAGGCGGCCGGGCAGGTCGACGGTGACCCAGTCGCCGCCGAGCAGCACCAGGCGCAGGGTGTCGCCGAGGTCGCCCGCGTTGAGCAGCATGTCCAGCAGCGGCGGCACGCAGTTGACGATGGTCACCCCGCGGTCGCGGACCAGGGTGGCCCAGTCCGCGGCCTCGCGCCGTTCGCTCTCGCTGACCAGCACGATCGCGCCGCCGACGGAGAGCGGGCCGAAGATGTCGAAGACGGAGAGGTCGAAGTCGAGCGCGGAGACGCCAAGGGTGCGGTCGGCCGGGCCGATCTCGTAGCGGGCGTTGAGGTCGTCGATGGTGTTCATCGCGGCCCGGTGCGGCACCTCGACGCCCTTGGGCTCGCCGGTGGAGCCGGAGGTGAACAGCACGTAGGCGGGGACTTCTTCCTCGCCCAGCACGGGTTCCGCGGGTTCGGCGCGCAGGGCTTCGGCGAGCCGGTCGGCGTCCAGGACCAGGCGCACCCCGGCCCTGGCGTGGATGCGTTCGCGGCGGGCGGCCGGTTGTTCCACGCTGACCGGCACGTAGGTGGCTCCGGCGGCGAGCACGCCGAGCACCGCGACGAGCTGGTCGGGGCCCTTGGGCAGGGTGATCGCGACGGCCTCGCCGATTTCGACGCCGCGGGTGCGCAGCGCGCCGGCGACCCGGCCGGCCCGCTCGGCGAGTTCGCGGTAGCTGAGTTCGCCGTCGGCGCCCCAGAGCACGGCGGGCGCGTCCGGGGTTTCCTTGGCCTGGTTGAAGAATCCCTCGTGCAGGCGGCGGCCGGAGCGCGGTGCGGCGGTGTCGTTCGCGGTGTCGCGGGCGGTGAGCTGGGCGGTGGGCAGCAGCGCGGGCACCGGCTGGTGCCAGTCCGAGTCGGCCGAGCCGAGCCAGTGCACCAGGGTGCGGTATGCCTCGAACATGGCGTCCATCAGCCCGGCCGGGAAGGCGGATTCGCGGATGTCCCAGTTGACCAGCAGCCCGCCGTTGACCTCGGTGACCTGGGCATCCAGCAGCACCTGCGGGCCCTGGGAGATGATCCACACCGGTTCGCCGAAGCTGCCCTTGACCTTGTCGTCGAACAGCTCGCCCAGGTTGAGCGCGCTGGTGTAGACGACCGGGGCGAGGATCTGTTCGCCGTTGGCGCGGGAGAGGTCGCGCAGCACCTCGACGCCGGAGTAGTCGGCGTAGGCGGCGTCGGTGTGCATGCGGGCCTGCAGCCTGCGCGCGTCCTCCAGGAAGGAGCGCGGTTCGGAGAGGTCCACGTCCAGCAGTACCGAGCTGGTGAAGTCGCCGACGAGTTTGCCGACGTCGGCGTGGGTGTTCTCGCGGTCGAACAGCGGCAGGTTGAGCAGGAACCGGGGCTGCCCGCTCCAGGCCGCGAGCACCTCGGCGAACACGGTGGCCAGGGCCATCGCCGGGGTGATCCGGTGCTGGTGCGCGCGTTCGATCAGGCGCTGCTTGTCCTCGGGTGCGAGCCACAGGTGCTTGCGCACGGTGTGCAGTCCGTCACCGCGGTCGGCCTCGGGCACCAGCGGCAGGTCGGGTGCGGCGGGCAGTTCGGGCAGGCGGCTCTGCCACCAGCTGCGCGCGCGTTCCCAGGCCTCGCGGCGCAGCGGGGCGCGCTCGGCGAGGTACTGGGGGTAGCTGTAGTCGATGGGGGCGAGGGTTTCGCCCTGGTAGAGCGCGGCGAGGTCGGCGAGCAGCACCCGGAAGCTGAGCGCGTCGGCGGCGACCATGTCCACGTCCACGTGCAGCCTGCTCCGCCCGCCGGGCAGCCGGGTGAGCTGGAGTGCGAAGACCTGGCCGCCCTCGATGTCCAGGATCTGGTGCGACCACTGCTCGCGCAGTTCGGCCAGCCGGGCCCCGGCCGCTTCTTCGGCGTGTTCGCGCAGGTCCTCGACGGTGAGTGCGTCGTGGCTCGGCTGGTCCTGGATGCGCTGGCGGCCGTCGTCGGTGAGCCGGGCGCGCAGCATGCCGTGCCGGGCGATGAGGGCGCGCACCGCGGGCGCGAACCGGTCCGGGTCGACCTCGCCGCCGTCGAACTCGACGTAGAGGTGCGCGGCCACCGCGCCGAGTGCCTGCCCGTCCCCACGACCGACCCAGTAGGCGTGCTGCATGAGCGCGAGGGGGAACTCGGCGGCGCTGTCGAAGCGCTCGACCGGCGCGGCGGGCGCCGCCGGGGCGGGTGCGGGGGTGAGGCGTCCGGTGAGCAGTTCGAACCACTCGCCGAGGCTGGGCCGCTCGGCCAGTTCGGCGAAGGTCACCTCGATACCGCGCTTGCGCCACTGCCCGGCCAGCCGCATCAGCCGGATCGAGTCCAGTCCCAGCTCGATGAGGTTGTCCGCGTCCAGGAGTTCCTCCGGCGTGCGGTCCACCAGTTGTGCCACTTCACGGCGCAGGTCATCGGCGGTCGGGCTGCTCGACACGGGCTTGTGCTCCCTTGTGATCCAGGCTGCATGGCACACTGGCCTCTTGCAAAAGTGAGGCTAACCTAAGCAAGGTTTACCTCATAGCCCCTGCTCCGCGCTCTCCGAGGACGACGACTGATGACTGACGAACCGGGCGCGCGGAACGACGCCGCAGCCAAGCGGCGTGCGTTGATGCGCAAGCTCATGGCCAAAGCGGGCATCGCCGAGGACTCGTCGCCGGAACGCGTCGTCCCCCGGGACCGCTCGCAGCGCACCCCGCTGTCCTTCGCCCAGCAGAGCATGTGGGTGCACCAGCGGACATTCCCCCAGTCCACGACCTACAACGTGCCGTTGCTGATCACGCTGTCCGGCCCGGTGGACGTGCCGGCGCTGCACCGCGCGCTGCAGTCCCTCATCGACCGGCACGAGATCCTGCGCACCCGCTACCTGGCCGAGCCGGACGGGTCGGCGCACCAGGTGGTCACCGCGGACTACCGGGTCGGGTTGCCCGTGAGCGAACACACATCGCTGCCCGAGTCCGAATGGGCGGCCACCGGGCGCCAGGCGGCCGAGCGGCTGGCCGCGGTGCCCTACGACCTGTCCGCGGAGGAGTCGATCCGGCTGGCCCTGCTCCGCTTCGCCGAGCGGGAACTCGCGCTCATCCTGGTGGTGCACCACATCGCCTGGGACGGCGGCACCTGGGGCGTGCTCTCGCACGAGCTGTCCGCGCTGTACCGGGCCGAGGCCACCGGCGAGCCCAGCGGACTGCCCTCGATGGAGGTGCAGTTCGCCGACTACGCGGCCTGGGAACAGGCCCGCTGGCCTGCCGAGAGCACCGCCACCGACCTGGCGTACTGGCGTGAGCAGCTCACCCCCGTCCCGGAACCCCTTGACCTGCCTACGGATCAGCCGCGCGGCAAGGGCGGCTCCGAACGCGGTGGGCTGGTCGCGAAGTGGTTCGACCCGGCGATCGCGCACGGCCTGCGGGCGGTCGCGGCGAGCGAGAACGTCACCCCGTTCATGATCATGGTGGCCGCGTGTTCGGTGCTGTTGCGGCGCTACACCGGCGCGAGCGACATCCCGCTCGGCTCCGCGGTGATGGACCGTGGACACGCGCAGGCACAGAACCTGGTCGGCAACTTCGGCAACACCCTGGTGCTGCGCACGGACGTCTCCGGCGATCCGACCTTCCGCGAGCTGCTCGGGCAGGTGCGGCGCACCGCCACCGATGGCTTCGCGCACCAGGGCCTGCCCTTCGACAAGCTCATCGACGACCTCCGGCCGGAGCGACGGCGCGGGCACAACCCGCTCTTCGACGTGATGCTGCTGTTCTTGGCCCAGCGCATCGGCGGCCTGGACCTGCCCGGCATCCGGACCGACTGGGAGCACATCCGCAACGACGGGGCTCAGTTCGACCTGTGGCTGGAGGCGTTCCTGCGGCCGGACGGGCTGCTGGTGGAGGCCACCTACCGGCTGGACCTGTTCGAGGCGGACCGGATCACCCGGCTGCTCGAGCACCTTGAGCACCTGCTCGGCGCCGCACTGTCCACTCCGGACACTCCGATCAGCGCGCTGCCGTTGCTGCCCAACGAGGAACTGCTCGATCAGCTCGCCGAGTGGAACGACACCGAGCGGGCGACTCCGCAGGCCACGGTGGTGGACCGGTTCGAGGAGCAGGCCCGGCGCACCCCGGACGCGGTGGCGGTGCGTGGCGAGGACGGGTCCACGCTGAGCTACGCCGAGCTGGACCACCGGTCCGAGCGGCTGGCGGCGGCCTTGTGCGCCAAGGGGATCGGCGCGGAGTCGGTGGTGGCGTTACTGCTGCCGCGCACGCCCGACCTGGTGGTGGCGCTGCTCGGGGTGCTCAAGTCCGGCGCGGCCTACCTGCCGCTGGACGCCGACCACCCGGCCGACCGGCTGGCGTACATGATCACCGACGCGGGCGCGGCCTGCGTGCTCACCACGGCCGCGCTGGCCGAGCTGGCGCCGGGTCCGGACCGGCTGGTGCTGGACCAGCCGGGCTGGGACGCCTTCGGCGCGGAGCCGACCGGACGGCTGCTGCCGGGTCAGCTCGCCTACACCATCTACACCTCCGGCTCCACCGGCCGCCCCAAGGGCGTGGGCATCCCGCACTCGGCGCTGGCCAACTTCCTGTCCACAATGGACGAACTGAGCCCGCTGTCCGGGTCGGACCGGCTGCTCGCGGTGACCACCATCGCCTTCGACATCGCCGCGCTGGAGATCTACCTGCCGCTGGTCTCCGGCGCCCAGGTGGTGCTGGCCACCAAGGACACCGTGCGCGATCCGGCCCGGCTGGCCCGGCTGGCCACCGAGTCAGGGGCCACCGTCATCCAGGCCACGCCCTCGCTCTTCGGCGCGATCCTCGGCCAGGAACCGGGTTTCCTGCGTGAACTGCGGGTGCTGGTCGGCGGCGAGGCACTGCCCCCGGCCACCGCGGCCGAGCTGCGCGCGGCGGCGGCCAAGGTGATCAACGTGTACGGGCCGACCGAGGCCACCATCTGGGCGACCGCGGCCGAGGTGACCGGCGCGCCGGTGATCGGCAGGCCGTTCCACAACACCCAGGCCTACGTGCTGGACGACCGGCTGCGCCCGGTGCCCTTCGGCGTCACCGGCGAGCTGTACCTGGCGGGCGCCCAGCTCGCCCGCGGCTACGCCGGTCGGCCGGGGCTGTCCGCGGAACGCTTCACCGCCAACCCCTACGGCCCGGCGGGCAGCCGGATGTACCGCACCGGGGACCTGGCCCGCCGGCTGGCCGACGGCTCGCTGGACTGCCTGGGCCGGGTGGACGAGCAGGTCAAGATCCGCGGGTTCCGGGTGGAGCTGGGTGAGATCGAGGCCGCGCTGGCCGTCCAGCCCGAGGTCGCGCAGTGCGCGGTCGTGGTGCGGCACGGCCTGCCGGTGGCCTATTTCGTGCCGGTGGGCGAGGTCGACCTCGCCGGGCTGCGGGCCGCGGTGGCCGAGCGGGTGCCGGACTACATGGTGCCCGCGGCGTTCGTCACCCTGGACCGGCTGCCGGTGACGGTGAACGGCAAGCTGGACCGCCGCGCGCTGCCCGAACCCGACCTGGCCGCCCAGGTCTCCGGCCGTGGCCCGCGCACCGAGCGGGAACGCGTGCTGTGCGGGGTGTTCGCCGAGGTGCTCGGCCTGCCCGAGATCGGCATCGACGACGACTTCTTCGCCCTCGGCGGGCATTCGCTGCTGGTCACCAAGGTGATCGGCCGGGTGCGCGGCCTGTTGTCGGTGGAGCTGGACCTGCGCACGCTCTTCGACGCGCCCACCGTGGCCGAGCTGGCCGACCGGCTGCCCGCGGCCAGCACGACCCGGCTCGCGGTGCGCGGGGTGCACCGGCCCGATCCGGCCCCGGCCTCCTTCCCGCAGACCGGGATGTGGTTCGAGGAGAAGCTGCGCGGCCCGTCCACCTCCTACGGGCTGCCGCTGGGCGTGCGGGTGCGCGGACCGGTCGACCTGGACGCGCTGCGGGCCGCCTTCGGCGACGCGGTGGCCCGGCACGAGGCCCTGCGCACGCTGCTCACCGAAGGCCCGGACGGCCTTCCGGCGCAACGGGTCCTGTCCCCCGCGGAGGCGCGGACCCGGCTCGTCGTGTCCACTGTGGACGATCTGAGCACGGCGGCAGCGCACACCTTCCGGCTGGACACCGAGCTGCCGGTGCGGGTGAGCCTGGCCAGGGCCGGCGAGCAGGAGTGGGAGTTCGTGCTGCTGCTGCACCACACCGCCGCGGACGAGTGGTCCTTCGGGCCGCTGCTGGCCACCCTCGGCGAGGCCTACACCGCGAGGGCGGCGGGCCGGGAGCCGGTGTGGCCGGAGCCGCCGGTGCAGTACACCGACTTCGCGGTGTGGCAGCGGGAGATCCTCGGTTCCCGCGCCGAGGCGGACTCGGTGGCCAGTCGCCAGCTCGACTACTGGACACGCACCCTGGCCGGCGCCCCGGCGGAACTGAGCCTGCCCACCGACCGCCCGCGGCCAGCGGAGGCGAGTCACCGCGGCGGGCTGGTGCGGTTCCACCTGTCCCAGGAACTGCTCGCCGGGATGCGCGCGCTGTCGGCGAGCCACGGCGTCAGCGTGTTCATGGTGCTGCACGCCGCACTGGCCGCGCTGCTGCGCAAACTCGGCGCGGGCACCGACATCCCGCTGGGCTCGCCGATCACCGGCCGGGCCGACGCTGACCTGGAGTCCCTGGTCGGGCTGTTCGCCAACACCCTGGTGCTGCGCACCGACCTGTCCGGCGACCCGAGCTTCACCGAGCTGCTGGGCCGGGTGCGCGCGGCGGACCTGGACGCCTTCGCGCACGCCGACGTGCCCTTCGACTGGGTGGTGGAGCGGGTCGCGCCGGAGCGTTCGCTGTCCAGGCACCCGCTGTTCCAGGTGATGCTGATCCACCAGCGCGCCGACGACCTCGAACTCCAGCTGCCCGGACTGACCACCGAGCCGTTCCTGCCGGACACCGGCGGGGTCAAGTTCGACCTGGACCTGTACTTCACCGAGACCGCCACCGCCGGGGTGGACGGATTCGCGGTCTACGCCAAGGACCTCTTCGACCAGGACACCGTGCGCGGCCTGATCGACCGGCTGGAACTGCTGCTGCGGACCGCGCTGGCCGAGCCGGACCGTCCACTGTCCACTGTGGACATCATGTCCGCCGCCGAGCTGACCGCGGTGACCACCGGCGCCAACAACACCGCCGTCGACCGCACCGCACCCACCCCGGCCGCGTTGTTCGCCGCCCAGGTCGCACGCACCCCCGAGGCCACCGCGGTGCTCGCCGGGACCGAGACCCTGAGCTACGCCGAACTCGACCGCCGGGCCGAAGCCCTCGCGGACGCCCTCGCCGCCCAGGGCGCCGGACCGGAACAGGTGGTCGCGCTGGCCCTGCCGCGCACCGCCGAACTGGTGGTGGCGCTGCTGGCCATCGTCAAGACCGGCGCCGCCTACCTGCCCGTCGACCTGGGCTACCCGCGGGACCGGATCGAGCTGATGCTCGCCGACGCCCGGCCCGCGATCACGGTGTGCCGCCCCGAATTCGCCACCGAGTTCGGCCTGACCGGCACCTGCTCGCCGGATGCCACCGGACCCGCGCGGGCCGCGGTGGCCATCCAGGACGGGCACCCGGCCTACCTGGTGTTCACCTCCGGCTCCACCGGCCGCCCCAAGGCGGTCACCGGCACCCAGTCCGCGCTCGCCAACCGCCTGGACTGGGGACGCGAGCTGGCTGGCGGGGTGCGGATCGCGAAGAGTTCGCTGAGCTTCATCGACGGCTCCACCGAACTGCTCGGCGGCCTGGTCGCCGGGGACACCGTGGTGCTGGCCGACGACGCCGCGGTCAGCGATCCGGCCGCGCTGGTCGACCTGATCGACCGGCACGCGGTGGACCTGGTCACGGTGGTGCCCAGCCTGCTGACCGCGCTGCTGCGCACCGCGCCCGCGGACTCGCTCGGCTCGGTGCGCACCTGGATCACCAGTGGCGAGGCGCTCTCCGCCGAACTCGCCGAACAGGCCAGTACCCGCTGGCCGCGGGCGAAGCTGGTCAACCTCTACGGCTGCTCGGAGGCCGCCGGGGACAGTCTCGCCCAGGTCGGCAGCCTGGGCGCGGGGCCGGTGCCGATCGGCCTGCCGGTGGCCAACACCCAGGCCTACGTGCTGGACGAGGCGCTGCGCCCGGTGCCGCCCGGTGTGGCCGGTGAGCTGTACCTGGCCGGGCACGGCCTGGCCCGCGGCTACCTCGGCCAGCCCGGCCGGACCGCGGAACGCTTCCTGGCCAACCCCTACGGCCCGGCCGGATCCCGGCTCTACCGCACCGGCGACCGGGCCCGCCGCCGCCAGGACGGGGTGCTGGACTTCCTCGGCCGCGCGGACAGCCAGGTGAAGATCCGCGGTTTCCGGATCGAACCCGGTGAGGTCGAGGCCGCGCTGACCGCCGAACCCGAGGTGGACAAGGCCGTGGTGATCGCCCGCCCCGGCCCCGGCGGCGCACTCCGGCTGATCGGCTACCTGATCCCGGCGCCGGGCGCGCGGCCGGACCTGACCGCGCTGCGCGAGCGGCTGGCGGCCCGGCTGCCCGACTACCTGGTGCCCGCGCTGCTGGTCGAACTGGCCGAGTTCCCGAAGAACCCCAACGGAAAGCTCGACCGGACCAAGCTGCCCGACCCGGCCCCGGTCACCGCGACCAGCACCGAACCGGCCACCGAGACCGAGACCACCCTGGCCCGGCTGTTCGCCGAACAACTCGGCCTGGACCAGGTCGGCGTGCACGACAGCTTCTTCACCCTCGGCGGCGACAGCATCAGCGCCGCCCTGCTGGTGGCCAAGGCCAAGGAGGCCGGGCTGGCGCTGTCGGTGCGCGAGGTGTTCAAGCACCGCACGGTGGCCGCGCTGGCCAGGCAGTGCGCGCCGGCCGCGATCATCCCCGGCCCGGTCACCCCGCCGCCGCTGCTGCACTGGCTGCGGCAGAGCGACCTCGGCGTCAACGGCCTGCTGGTCCGCACCACCAGGGCGATCGAGGCCACCGAGGAAGCACTGCGGGCCGCCGCCGCGACCGTGCTCGCCCGGCACGAATCACTGCACCTGGTGGTCGACCCGAGCAACAAACGGTTGTGGCGCGCCGAGATCCAGCCCGGCGAACAAGACCTCACCGAGATCGACATCACCAGGGGCGCCACCCTCCGCCTGGAGCGGACCCCCGACGGCGTGACGCTGACCGGGCACGGCCTGGCCGTGGACCAGCCCTCCCTGGAGCTGATCGCGGACGAGATCACCGCCGTGCTCGCCGGGCAGACCCTGGCCCCGGCGCCGACCAGCTTCCGCGCCTGGACCGAACACCTGGCCGCCCAGGCCAACGAGGTGGCCACCGCGCTGCCGGAGTGGACCGCGGCGCTCCAGGAGACCGCCGACCCGATCCCAGCCGGGGCCCGCACGCCGGGCAGCGGCGGCCGGGTCAGCCAGACCGTGCGGGCCGACCCGGCCGCGGTGGACGCCGCGTTCGTCGAGGCCCTGCGCACCTGGTCCGGCGGCACCGGATCCCGGCTGCGGATCGACCACGAGGTCGACCCGCGCACCAGCGCCAAATCCCCGGCCGGGGACCTCTCCGGCACGGTCGGCCCGCTGAGCCACCGGCACCCGTTCGCCTTCACCGCCGCCCCGGCGCCGCGGGCCGAGACCGAACTGGAGCTGCGCTACTGGGCCGACCGCGGCCACGAGTTCGGCCTGCTCCGGCACGCCAGCCGGGCCGGGGCCAAGGCGTTGCGCGACCACCGGGACGCCGCCGTGCTGCTGCGGGCAGGCGCCCCCGACCCGCTGCTCCCGGCCGGGCGCACGATCGTGGCCACCCGGCAGGTCCGGGCCGACGGCGTGCTGCTCGACCTCCAGTTCTCCCCCGACCTCGACCCGGCGGCCGCCAGCGCGCTGCTCGGGCTGTGGACGGCCGCAGTGACCGCACCAGCAGAATCGGAGCCGAAGAGTTGAGCGCATCATCCGGTCAGATCCACCTCGCCGAGACCCCGGCGGCCGCCTGGCTGGCTGAGGCGTTCACCGGGACCGCGGCGCCCGCGCTGCGCCTGGTCGCCGGGCCGTCGGACACCGGGCCGGCGGCCGTGCAGGCCGCCGTGCGCGCCGTCATCGAGGCGCACGAGGTGCTGCGGCACCGCGGCGAACTGCGCTGGGGCGGCACCGGCGCCTCGGTCGGTGAGCTGAAGCGGCACACCGCCGGGCTGCTCGACGCCGACGCCGCACTGGCCGCGGCCTGGGTGGACCGCGGCGCCGAACGGGACGGGCTGCTGGTGGTGGCCGCGCACGCCGCCGACGTGGACGGCGAGGGCTGGGCGGTGCTGGTCGCCGACCTGCGCGCCGCACTCGCCGGTGGCACGCCCAGCACCTCCGGCACCGGGGAATACCTGTCCGCGCTGGACACCCTGGCCCGCGACCCCGGGCTGGCCGACCGGGTCGAGCCCTGGCTGGAACTGGCCGACCGGGTGGACGAGCTGGACCTGGACTCCCCATGGGCCAGCGACGGCGAGACCGGCGGGCCGCAGCTGCGGGCCGAGCGGATCCTGCCGCTGAACGAGGTCGCCACCGCCGAGGGCCTGCGCGCGCGAGTGCTGCTCAGCCTGGTGCCACAGCTCGGCGCCACCAACGGTCTGCTGCTCGACGTCAGCGAGTCCGACCGGGACCGCCCCGGCGTGCTGGGCAACCTGCGCCGGGTGTTCCCGGTGCTGTTCGGCCCGGCCGAACTGTCCGATGTGGACGGTGCGGGGACGGCAGCGGTGGCCGCGACCGACACCGCGGCCACCGAGTTCGGCGTGGCCAAGTACCTCAGCGGCAGCACCTCGGCCACCTTCGCCGACCTGGTGGAGGCCGCGATCCTGCTCGAGTACGGCGTCACCGACCTCGGCGACGACCCCGAACCCGGCCTCGGCGAACCGGCCGAGGAGGCCGAAACCCGTTACCTGCTGCGGATCGGCGCCTGGTTCGACCGCAACAGCGAACGCGTGCGCCTCACCCTGTCCTGGGACCCGGCCGCGCTGCCCGAACTGGACGCCGACACCCTGCTCACCGCCTGGGGCCAGGCGTTGCGCGCACACGAGCCCGCCGCCGCGCCCGCCCCCGCCCGCGCGCTGCCGCCGGGCGCGATCGAGGCGCTGCCGCTGTCCCCGTTGCAGGAGGGCCTGCTCTTCCACCTGATGCTCGACGGCGCCGAGCGCGACATCTACGTGCAGCAGGCCGTGCTGCACCTGGGCGGCACCCTCGACCCGGACCGCTTCCGGGAGGCGGTCCGGCTGGCCCTGGCCAAGTACCCCAACCTGGTCGCCGGGTTCGCCACCGCCGACGACGCCCCGCCGGTGCAGTTCATCCCCGGCGAGTTCGAGCTGCCCTTCGACTACGTTGATCTGTCCACACAGGACGAATCCGCGTTCGACGACTTCGTGGCCGGACAGCGGGCCAGGCCCTTCCACGCCGACCGGCCGCCGCTGATCCGCTTCGGCCTGGCCACCGTGGCCCCCGGCGCGCACCGGCTGGTGATGACCTCCGAACTGATCCTGCTCGACGGCTGGTCCGGCGGTCTGCTGCTGAGCAGCCTGCTGGAGTTCTACACCGACCCGGCCGCCGAGCACGCCCGGCCGACCACCCCGTTCCGGGACTACCTGCGCTGGCTCACCGCGCAGGACCACGAGCAGGCCCGCGCGGCCTGGCGGCGCAACCTGGACGGCCTGGCCGAACCCACCCTGCTGGTCGCGGGCACGGACAGCCGGGCGGTCGATGTCACCGCCGCCGACGAGATCCACCTGGAACTACCCGCCGACCTGGCCACCAGGCTGGCACACCGGATGCGTGAGTCCGGGATCACGGCCAGCACCCTGTACGAGACCGCGTGGGCGATGCTGCTGGGCAGGCTCACCGGCCGGGACGACGTGGTCTTCGGCGCCTCGGTCTCCGGCCGCCACCCCGACGTGGCAGGCGTGGAGACCACGGTCGGCCTGCTGTTCAACACCGTGCCGGTGCGCGTCCGGCTCGGCGCGGCCGACGCACTGGACACCGTGCTGCGCCGGGTCCAGGAGGAACAGGCCGACCTCTTCGACTACCCCTACCTCGGCCTCACCGACGTGCAGGCGCTGGCCGGGATCGGCACCCTGTTCGACACCCTGTTCGTCTTCCAGAACTTCCCGCGCCCGTCCAAGGAACGCGCCTTCGGCCCGGACGGCTCGCTGCGGGTGCTCGAACACGAGGTCCTGGACGCCACGCACTACCCGGTCACCATGGTGGTCAACCCCGGTGTGCGGACCGAACTCCGGGTGATGTTCCACCAGGACGTGTTCAGCCGCACCGAGATCGAGCGGCTCCTCGAACGCTACCTGCGCATCCTCACCGCGCTCGCCGACACCCCGGCGGCCTCCTGCGCCGCGGTGGACGTGCTGGTCGGCGACGAGCCCGCGCTGCTGCGCCAGGGCTGGGACAGCACCGCCAACCCGGTGCCGGACATCACCATCGCGGACATGCTGGAACAGCAGGCCGCCCGCACCCCCGAGGCGACCGCGCTGGTCTTCGGGCAGGTCACGCACACCTACGCGGAGCTGAACGAGCGCGCCAACCGGATCGCCCGCTGGCTGGTCCGGCACGGCGCCGGGCCGGAAACCGTGGTGGCCCTTGGCCTGCCGCGCTCCAGTGACATGGTGGCCGCGTTGTTCGCGGTACTCAAGACCGGCGCCGCCTACCTGCCCCTTGACCTGGACTACCCGGCCGACCGGCTGGAGTTCATGCTCACCGACACCGTGCCGCTCTGCGTTCTGTCCACTGTGGACGTCGACCCGACGCTGCCGCACACCGAGGTCCCGCACGTCCTGCTGGACTCCGCCGAGATCGCCGCCGAACTGGACTCCCTGCCCGGCAACGATCTCGCCGACGCCGAACGCCGCGGCTTCAACCGCACCGACGCCTGGCGGCTGGAACACCCGGCCTACGTCATCTACACCTCCGGCTCCACCGGCAAGCCCAAGGGCGTGGCCACGCCGTACCGCGGCCTGACCAACATGCAGTTCAACCACCGGGTGGCCATCTTCGACCCGGTGGTCGAGCAGGCCGGGCGGCGGCTGCGGATCGCGCACACCGTGTCCTTCTCCTTCGACATGTCCTGGGAAGAACTCCTGTGGCTGGTCGAGGGCCACGAGGTGCACGTGCTCACCGAGGACATGCGCCGGGACGCCCTGGCGCTGACCGCCTACTGCGACAAGCACGCCATCGACGTCATCAACGTCACCCCCACCTACTGCCAGCAGCTCATCGACAACGGGCTGCTGGAGGAGAACCCCGGCCACCGCCCCGTTCTGGTGCTGCTCGGCGGCGAGGCCGTGTCCGAACAGGTCTGGTCCGCCCTGCGCGACACCCCCGGCGTGCTCGGCTACAACCTTTACGGCCCAACCGAATACACCATCAACACCCTGGGCGGCGGCACCGAGGACAGCGCCACCTCCACGGTCGGCAAGGCCATCTGGAACACCCGCGCCTACATCCTGGACGCCTACCTGCGGCCCGTGCCGGTCGGCGTGCCCGGTGAGCTGTACATCTCCGGCGTCGGCCTGGCCCGCGGCTACCTCAAGCGCCCCAGCCTCACCGCCGACCGCTTCATCGCCGACCCCTACGGCACCACCGGCGAACGCATGTACCGCACCGGCGACCTGGTCCGGGAACGTCAGGACGGCAACCTGGACTTCCTCGGCCGCACCGACGACCAGGTCAAGATCCGCGGCTACCGGGTGGAGATCGGCGAGGTGGAGAGCGCCCTGGCCGCGCACCCCGAGGTCGCCCAGGCCGCGGTCATCGCCGCCGACACCGATCTGCCTGGGGTGAAACGACTTCTCGGCTACCTGGTGCCCGCCGAGGTCAGCGGGGAGGAGGCCCGCTCGGAGGTCGAGGCCGAGCAGATCGCCGAGTGGAACCAGATCTACAGCGACGAGTACACCGAGATCCCCACCGCGGTCTTCGACGAGGACTACGCGGGCTGGGACAGCAGCTACGACGGCGACCCCATCCCGTTCACCGACATGAGCGAGTGGCGGGCCGCCACCCTGGACCGCATCCGCGAGCTGAAGCCCAAGCGGCTGCTGGAGATCGGCGTCGGCACCGGCCTGCTGCTCTCCGGCCTGGCCAGGGACACCGAGTCCTACTGGGCCTGCGACTTCGCCGCCCCGGTCATCGACAAACTCGGCCGCGACCTGCAAGCCGACCCGGAACTGGCCGCCAAGATCGAGCTGAGCTGCCGTCCCGCGCACGACACCGACGGCCTGCCTGCCGGGCACTTCGACACCATCGTGATCAACTCGGTGATCCAGTACTTCCCGAACATCGACTACCTCACCGAGGTCATCGGCAAGGCACTGGACCTGCTCGCCCCCGGCGGCGCGCTGTTCGTCGGCGACGTGCGCAACCTGCGACTGGCCCGCACCTTCCACACCGCCATCCAGCTCGGCCGCGCCGACGAACGCACCGAGGACGCCGCGCTGCGCAAGGCGATCGAACGCGCGGTGCTGCTGGAGAAGGAACTCCTGGTCGACCCGGACTACTTCACCGCCCTCGGCGACCACCTGCCCACCCTCGCGGGCGTTGACCTGCGGATCAAGCGCGGGCACATGCACAACGAGCTGTCCCGGCACCGCTACGACGTGGTGCTGCGCAAGGCAGGCGCGGACGCACTGTCCCTTGTGGACGGTCCGTCGCTGCCGTGGGACGGCGCGCTCGACCTGGCCACCCGGCTGGCCGAACGCCCGGACTCGCTGCGCATCACCCGCATCCCCAACGCCCGGCTCACCGCCGAGGTCGCCGCGCAACGCGCACTGGAGGCCGGTTCCCCGGTCACCGGCGCGCGCAGCCTGCTCAACCCGGCGACCGGCGTGGGCATCGAACCCGAGGCGCTGCACGAGCTGGCCGACCAGTCCGGGCACCGGCTGCTGCTCACCTGGTCCGACACCACCGACGGCAGCTACGACGCGGTGTTCACCCTGGCCCAGGACGAGATCCTGCTCAACGCCTACGCCCCCACCAGGGCCCGCAACTCCGCACTGTCCGGCTACGCCAACAACCCCTCCGCGGCCCGCGACAACACCGGCCTGGTGGCCAGGGTCCGCGACCACCTCAAGGCCGTGCTGCCCGACTACATGGTGCCGGCCGCGCTGGTCACCATGGAACGACTCCCGTTGACCACCAACGGAAAGCTCGACCGGCGTGCCCTGCCCAGCCCCGACCTCGCGGCCGGCGCGGGCGGCGGACGGCCACCGGCCAACCCCACCGAGGAAGCCCTGTGCGAGCTGTTCGCCCAGGTGCTCGGCGTGCCCAAGGTCGGCGTGGCGGACAACTTCTTCGACCTGGGCGGGCACTCGCTGCTGGCCGCCCGGCTGATCGGCAAGGCCCGCACCGGACTCGACGTGGACCTGGCCATCCGGGACCTGTTCACCTGCCCCACCGTGGCCGAACTGGCCGCCAAGGCCCTGGACAGCGCGCCCGCCATCGCCCAGCCCGTGCTCACCGCGGGCGCCCGCCCCGAGCGGATCCCGCTCTCCTTCGCCCAGCAACGGCTCTGGCTGCTCGACCAGATGGACACCGCCGGCTCGGCCTACACCGTGCCCACCGGCGTCCGGCTGCACGGCGAACTGGACCTGCCTGCCCTGCGCGCGGCCTTCGCCGACGTGCTGGCCAGGCACGAGAGCCTGCGCACGGTGATCGAGACCCACGAAGGCCTGCCCTACCAGCGGATCCGGCCCATCGAGGACAGCACCCCCGAGGTCACCGTGACCGCGGTGGCCGAGGCCGAACTCGACGCCGCGGTGGCCGCCGCCATCGCGGTGCCCTTCGACCTGGCCGCCGACCACCCGGTCCGGCTGGCCGTGCTCACCCTCGGCCCGGCCGATTGTGTGCTGCTGGCCGTGTTCCACCACATCGCCTTCGACGAGTGGTCACTGCGGCCCTTCGTCGAGGACCTCACCGCCGCCTACGCCGCCCGGCACGAAGGCCACGCCCCGGAGCTGACCCCGCTGCCGGTGCAGTACGCGGACTACGCGCTCTGGCAGCGCGCCCTGCTCGGCGCGCCGGGTGACCCGAAGAGCCTGCAGGCCAAGCAGTTGACCTACTGGCGGCAGGAACTGGACGGCATCCCCGAGGAGCTGTCCCTGCCCACCGACCGGCCCCGGCCCGCGGTGGCCAGCTTCCGCGGCGAGACCATCCAGCGGGAGATCAGCCCGGACCTGGCGGTGCGGTTGCGGCAGCTCGCCCGCACCCAGGACGCCACCGTGTTCATGCTGTTCCAGACCGCGGTCGCGGCGCTGCTGCACCGGCTCGGCGCCGGTACCGACATCCCGCTGGGCAGCCCGGTGGCCGGCCGGGACGAGGAGCAGCTCAACGACCTGATCGGCTTCTTCGTCAACACCCTGGTCATCAGGGCCGACGTCAGCGGCAACCCCAGCTTCACCGAGCTGCTGGACCGGGTCCGGCGCACCGACCTGGCCGGGCTCAGCCACGCCGACGTGCCCTTCGAGCGCCTGGTCGAAACGCTCAACCCGACCCGGACGCTCTCCCGCAACCCGCTGTTCCAGGTGATGGTCGGCTACCAGAACCAGGGCACCGGCTCGGCCGTCTTCCCCGGCCTGACCCTCACCGAGGGCCGGTTCGACCCGCCGACCGCCAAGTTCGACCTGGACTTCGTGCTGCGCGACTACGGCACGGACACCGACGGCATGGGCCTGGACGTGGAGTACGCGGCCGACCTGTTCGACTGGACCACCGCGGCCGGTCTGCTGGACCGGCTGCTCGACCTGCTCGAACAGGCCGCGGCCCGGCCGGACGTGCGGATGGCCGAACTGGACGTGCTCGGCGCGGCCGGGGCCCGCCTGGACGCCTGGAACCGGACCGAACGCGAGATCCCCGCGGTCACCATCGCCGACCTGCTCGAACAGCAGGCCGCCCGCACCCCGGACGCGCCCGCCCTCCTCGCCAACCCGGACCTGCCCGGTGAGATCCGCTGGAACTACACCGAGCTGAACGAGCGCGCCAACCGGATCGCCCGGCTGCTCATCAGCCGCGGCGCGGGGCCGGAAACCGTGGTGGCCCTTGGCCTGCCGCGCTCGGCGGACATGGTGGCCACCCTGTTCGCGGTGCTCAAGACCGGCGCCGCCTACCTGCCCCTTGACCTGGACTACCCGGCCGAGCGGCTGGCCTTCATGCTCGCCGACGCCAAGGCCGTCTGCCTGGTCAGCACCACCGAGGTCGCCGCCACCCTGCCCGCGTCCCCGGCCCCGACGGTGCTGCTCGACGCGGCCACGGCGGAGCTGGATGCCTTGTCCGGCAACGATCTCGCCGACGCCGAACGCCTCGGCTTCAACCGCACCGACCCACATCGCCTGGAGCACCCGGCCTACGTCATCTACACCTCCGGCTCCACCGGCAAACCCAAGGGCGTGGTCACCCCCTACCGCGGCCTGACCAACATGCAGTTCAACCACCGCGCCGAGATCTTCGACCCGGTGGTGGCCGAGGCCGGACGGCGGCTGCGCATCGCGCACACCGTGTCCTTCTCCTTCGACATGTCCTGGGAAGAACTGCTCTGGCTGGTCGAGGGCCACGAGGTGCACGTCTGCGACGAGGAACTGCGCCGCGACGCCGAAGCCCTCACCGCCTACTGCGACCAGCACCGGATCGACGTCATCAACGTGACGCCGACCTACTGCCAGCAGCTCATCGACAACGGCCTGCTCAACCAGAACCCCGGCCACCGCCCCGTTCTGGTGCTGCTCGGCGGCGAGGCCGTGTCCAACCAGGTGTGGGAAACGCTGCGGGACACCCCCGGCGTGCTCGGCTACAACCTTTACGGCCCAACCGAATACACCATCAACACCCTCGGCGGCGGCACCACCGACCGGGACACCCCCACCGTCGGCCGCCCGATCTTCAACACCACCGCGCACGTGCTCGACGAGTACCTGCGCCCGGTCCCGCCCGGCGTGGCCGGCGAGCTGTACATCGCCGGGATCGGCCTGGCCCGCGGCTACCTGGACCGGGCCGCGCTGACCGCGGACCGCTTCATCGCCAACCCCTTCGGCGTGCCCGGCGACCGGCTCTACCGCACCGGCGACCTGGTGCGCTGGTGCGCCGACGGCACGATCGACTACCTGGGCCGCACCGACGACCAGGTCAAGATCCGCGGCTACCGGGTGGAGATCGGCGAGATCGACACCACCCTGGCCGAACACCCCGGCGTCCGGCAGGTCGCGGTGATCGCCGCCGACACCGACCTGCAGGGCGTCAAACTGCTGGTCGCCTACGTGGTGGGCGCGGCAACCGAGGAGGAGCTGCGCGAGTGGGCCGGGCAGCGACTGCCCGGGTACATGGTGCCCTCGGCGTTCGTGACCGTGGACGCGCTGCCGCTGACCGTCAACGGCAAGCTCGACCGGGCCGCGCTGCCAGCCCCCGACCTGGGCGCCAGGGTGTCCAGCCGGGGACCGCGCACCGAGCGGGAAGCCGTGCTGTGCCAGGTCTTCGCCGAGGTGCTCGGCGTGCCGAGGGTCGGCGTCGACGACAGCTTCTTCGAGCTGGGCGGCCACTCACTGCTGGCCATGCAACTGGTCAGCCGGATCCGCCTCAGTGGCATCGAGGGCGTCTCGGTCGGCGCGGTGATGGCCGCCCCGACCGTGGCCGCACTGGCCGACCGGCTCGGGTCCACCGACGGGTCCGACCCGGCACTGGCCCCGCTACTGGCCCTGCACCCCGAGGGCGCGAAGCCGCCGCTGTTCGCCATCCACCCCGGCTTCGGCCTGGCCTGGCCCTACGCCGCGCTGGTGCCGCACCTGGACGAGGACCGGCCGCTCTACGGCCTGCAGTCCCCGGTGGTGACCGGCGAGGAGGTGTCCAGCTTCGACTCACTCGCCCGCGAGCACCTGCGCCGGATCCGGACCGTGCAGCCCAGCGGGCCGTACCACCTGCTCGGCTGGTCCTTCGGCGGTCAGCTCGCGCACGCCATCGCCGGCCTGCTCCAGGCCGAGGGCGAGGAGGTCGCCCTGCTCGCGGTGCTGGACGCCCAGCCCGCCGACCCGGCGCTGCCCGCGGACGAACCACTCTCCGCCGAGCAGATCAGGGACCGCCTGCGCCTGAGCGCCGACGAGCAGACCACCGAGGCACTCGTCCGGGCCTGGACCGCACACGACCGGCTGCTGCCGCAGACCGGCTACCCGGTCTACACCGGACCGCTGGTGTTGTTCAGCGCCAAGGGATCCACCGGCACCGGCGCGGCGAACTGGACCGCACTGGCCACCGGCCGGATCGAGGACCAGGAGCTGCCGCACGCCCACGACGAGCTGCTCTCCCCGGACGCGGTCGCCGCGTTCGGGCCCGCGCTCACCGCCGCACTGGGCCGGAACGGGGCTGGGCAAGTGCAGTAATTCCGTTACCGCCAGCGGACCATCCCGTGATCGCCGAACCGAACTCGTCGTTTAGGGTTGGCTAACCTAATCGTCGCCAGGAAAGAAGGACATCTGCATGTCGACGCGAACGCACAGGTCGTCGAGTCGAATGGTTCGTCTGGTCGCGGCCGGGGCGGCACTGGTGCTGGGCCTGACCGCGTGCGGTGGCGGCGGTGACGCCGGCGCCCCGAAGGACACGTCGGCCGGTGCCGCGCCGGGTTACCCCATCACCATCACGCACAAGCTCGGCACCACCACGATCAAGTCCGCGCCGAAGCGGGTCGTGGTGCTCGGCGAGACCGACCAGGACGTGCTGCTGTCCCTTGGCATCACGCCGATCGCGATGGTCAAGACCAACATCGGCGACGGCGTCGCGCCGTGGACCAAGGCCAAGCTCACCGGCGCCGCGCCCACGCTGCTGACCGCCGGCGACAACGGATTCGACGTCGAGCAGGTCCTCAAGCTCGAACCGGACCTGATCCTGGCCAACTACGACTACTACCTCGACAAGTACTGGAAGAAGCTCAACGACATCGTGCCGACCACCGCCTACGAGACCGGCCCCGCCGAGGACTCCTGGCAGCAGGTCACCCGCCAGGTCGGCAAGGCCGTCGGCAAGAGCGCCGAGGCGGAGAAGCTGGTCACCGAGGTCGAGGGCAAGATCGCCGGGGTCAAGAAGAGCAACCCGGAGCTGACCGGCAAGAAGTTCGCCTTCGGCGTCACCGGCCAGACCGGGACGATCATGGTGCTCAAGTCCACCACGGACACCGCGACCAAGCTGCTCGGCGAGTTCGGCCTGGTGCTGCCGCCTGCCATCCAGCAGCTGCCTGGTGAGTCCTTCGCGGTCGAGGTCAGCGCGGAGAAGTACGACCTGCTCGACCAGGACGTGCTGATCACCTACTTCAACGACAACAAGCAGCACCAGCAGGACGTCGAGCAGAACCCGTTGTTCAAGAAGCTCAAGGTGGTCAGCAAGGGCGGCACCATCGTCGTCGACCTGAGCGAGTTCTACTCGATCCGCACCCCCTCCCCGCTGGGCATCCCCTACGCCATCGACAAGATGGTGCCGAAGCTGTCCGCGGCGGTGAAGAAGACCGCCGTCTGATGCCAGACTGAGCCGGTGAGCCTTTCCAGCACAGCGATCAGGACCTGGGCCGCGCTGCTCGTCAGCGCGGCCCTCGTCGTTGCGGCGGGTTGTGCGAGCACACCCGAGGCGGCGCCACCCGGCGCCGGGGCCGGATTTCCGGTGACGCTGAACCACAAACTCGGCACCACCACCATCCCGGCCGCGCCCAAACGGGTGGTGGTGCTGGGCGAGGTGGACCAGGACGCGCTGCTCTCCCTTGGCATCACGCCGGTGGGCATGCCGCGTTCCAACGAGCACCCCAGCGGGATCACCCCGTGGGCGGCGGCGAAACTGGGCTCGGCCAAGCCGGAACTGCTGGTGGCCGGGGACAACGGCTTCGACCCCGAGCAGGTGCTCAAGCTCCAGCCGGACCTGATCCTGGCCGGCTCCGACTACTACCTCGACAAGTACTACGCCAAGCTGAGCGCGTTCGTGCCGACCACCGCCTTCGAGACCGGGGCCTACCAGGACACCTGGCAGCAGGTGACCCGCCAGGTCGGCAAGGCCGTCGGCAAGTCGGCCGAGGCGGAGAAGCTGGTCGCGGACACCGAGTCGGCGCTGACCAAGGTCCGCACGGATTTCCCGGCACTGCAAGGGAAACGCGCCACCATGGCGCAGGCGGCAGGCGCCGGGAAGCTGTACGCGCTGCGCTCGCCAACCGATCCGGCCGGGATCATGCTCGGCGCGTTCGGTCTGCGGATTCCCGATTCCCTGCAAGCACTTCCCGGCAACTTCGCGGCGGAACTGGGCGCGGAGCAGTACGACAAGCTGGACGTGGACCTGCTGCTGATCAACTACGACGGCTCCAAGGACAACGAGCGCGCGGTGGAGTCCAACCCGCTGTTCCGCAACCTGCCCGTGGTCAAGTCCGGTGGCCGGATCATCCTGGACGGCCTGGAGTTCCACGCCCTGCGCACCCCGACCCCGGTCAACATCCCTTGGCTGGTGACCCAGGTCCTGCCCAAACTGCGTGCAGGCAGCGGCGGCTGAGGCGAAACCGTTGTGGCATAAGAAAGGGCGGTCACCCGCACCCCGGGTGACCGCCCTCGTACGCGGTTGCCGTCGGCCCCGAACCGCCGGCCGCCGCTGGTCTACTAGTGCGCGGCCGCGACCACGCGCCCGGAGAGCTGCTCGCTGCCCGGCACCGGCTCGGCCGGATCGTTGCCAAGGGCCAGGATCCGGTTCCGCTCGTCCACGTGCACGACGTGCGGGACGTGCGTGGCCCGTTCCTCCTCGGTGAACTCCGCGAAGGACATGATGATCACCATGTCCTCCGGGTGCACCAGGTGCGCGGCCGCGCCGTTGATGCCGATCACGCCGCTGCCCCGCTCGCCGGTGATGGCGTAGGTGGTCAGGCGGGCGCCGTTGGTGATGTCGACGATGTGCACGACCTCGCCCTCGACGATGTCGGCCGCTTCCAAGAGGTTCGCGTCAATGGTCACCGAACCGACGTAGTGCAGGTCGGCCTGGGTCACGGTGGCCCGGTGGATCTTGCCGTTCATCAACGTACGCCGCACGTGGCGCTCTCCTTCATAGAACGTCAGGTGAGAAGTCAGTCGGCGGCGCGCATGGCCTCGACGAGGCTCTTCGGGCGCATGTCGGTCCAGCTCCGCTCGATGAACTCAAGGCAGGCGACCCGGGAGTCCTTGCCGAAGGCGATCGTCCAGCCGGCGGGCACGTCCACGAAGACCGGCCAGAGCGAGTACTGGCCTTCCTCGTTGACGAGGGCGTAGAACGTGCCGTTCTCGTCATCCAGCGGGTTCATCCACAACTCCTTGAGCGACTGTCCAAACGCCTCGAAGCTTAGGTTAGGTAAAGCTAACCTTGCAACCTTGTGTGACGCGTTCCTGCTCGTCCGCGCTGGGCCCGCTCAACGTGGCTTTACGCAGCTCAGGCAACGCGATCGCGATGCCGACCACACCGAGCACGCAGACCGCGCCACCGGCCACCAGGGCCATGCCGGAGCCGAGCAGCCGGGACAGGCCGCCCATCACCGCGTTGCCCGCGGAGGTGCCGGTGGTGGCCTGGGCCAGCCACATGCTGCCCACCCGGCCGAGCAGCCGCTCCGGGGTGTGGTGCTGCAACAGGGTGCGGCGCAGGATCTCCGAGATGGTGTCGGCCGCGCCGGCCACCGCCAGGAACAGCAGTGCCAGCCACAGCGCCGGGCTCAGTCCGAAGCCGATCACGGCCAGGCCCCACAACAGCACCGAGCCGATCAGCACCAGTCCGGAGCGGGCCACGGTCGCGGTCCAGCCACTGGTCAGCGCGGCCAGGAAGGCGCCGACCGCGGGTGCGGCGTAGAGCAGTCCGGTGGCGAACTCGCCGCCGAAGACGGCCACGCCCATCTCCGGGAACAGCACGTACGGCATGGCGAAGACCATGGCGCAGACGTCGATCAGCAGCAGTCCGGTGACCACCCGGCTGCGCCGCAGGAAGGCGAAGCCCTCCACGATGGAGCGGACGGGGTGCTCGTGCTCGACCGAACCCTCCGGTTCGAGCTTGGGCAGGAAGGCCAGCAGCACCGCGCCGAGCAGGAAGGTGGCCGCGTCGATGGTGAAACACACCGCCAGGCCCCAGGATTCGGCGATGAACCCGGCCAGCAGCGGGCCGATCATGGCGCCGATCTGGGTGGTGACCGCGGTCAGCGCGCCCGCCGCGGCCAAGTTCTCCGGACCGACCAGCGCCGGGGTGGCCGCGATCAGCGCGGGCGCGCCCAGGCCGTTGATCAGTCCGGCCGGGATCGCGGTGGCGTAGATCAGGGCCAGGCTGGGCGAGTCCAGGCTGGAGTTCCAGGCCAGCACGCCCAGCACCACCACCATGCCCAGCCGGGTGGTCACGATGATCAGGCGTTTGCTCGCCCGGTCGGCCAGCACGCCGCCGACCAGCAGCCCGAACAGCAGGGCCACCCCGAGCGCCAGGCTGACCAGCCCGACCTGCAGCGAGGACCGGGTGATGGCGAAGACCTGGAGGTTGGCCGCCACCACGGTGAGGTTGGTGCCGACCATGGCGATCACCTGCACGGCGAACACCAGCCGGAACGGCGGGCTGCTGCGCAGCGGGGCGGTGTCCATGACGAACTGTCCGAGTCGCACGCCCAGAACTTACCTTAGGCTTACCTAAACCCGACATCCCGGCGCGAACGGTTGCGTTCCCCCAGGCCCATCCCGCTCGTTAGTGGGAGTGACGGAGTACGACGACCAGCGGTTTTCTGTCGGGAGGAACAAATGAGAGCGCTCTTTTCCGAAAACAGGCCGGATCATGGGATGTAGTTCCTTCGAAGGATGACAACGGACGAACAGCCCAGCATTGTTGACCCCTCTCCGCAATTGCTCGCCCCCTTCCCGCCATTGGAGCAGGGCGTGAACCAGCTACGCGCGGGCCTGGACCCGTGGAAAGTGCTTTCCCGCGATCTGGCGCCGTTGATGCGGGCCGAGGTCCCGGATGTGGCCGACCAGATACTCGGCGAGATCCAACGCGGTATACCCGAGTACTCCCGGCCACTCGACGAGTCGTTCGGGCAGATCATCAGCGACGGGATCGAGTACGCGCTGATGCAGTTCGTGGACCGGGTGGCCGACCCCGGCGCGCCGCAACCGGCGATCGCCGAGATGTACCGGCGGCTGGGCCGCGGCGAGTTCCACGAGGGCCGCAGCCTGGACACGCTGCAGCGGGCCTACCGGCTCGGCGCGCGGATCGCCTGGCGGCGGCTGACCGACTTCGGCGAGCGGGTGCACCTGTCGGTGGACACCATGCGGCTGCTCGGCGAGGCGGTCTTCGCGCACATCGACGAGCTGGCCGCGCTGTCGGTGGAGGGTTACGTGGCCGCCCAGCAGCGGGCCACCGGCGCCAGGGAACGCAGGCGGCGCAGGCTGCTGGAGGTGCTGCTGGCCGATCCGCCCAACCCGAGGCACCTGGTGATCGAGCTGGCCGCGGCCGCCGAGTGGGAGCTGCCGGACCGGGTGTGCGCGGTGGCCCTGGAACCGCGGCCGGACCGGGTGAACAAGGGCGAGCCCCGCCTGGACCGGGCCATCCTGGTCGACTTCGAGGGCAGCGCGCCCTGCCTGCTCATCCCGGCCGGCGCCGAGCACGAGCGGCTGCTGGACCGGCCGTTGCAGGACTGGCTGGTCGCGGTCGGCCCCACGGTGGAGCTGTCCAGCGCCGCGGAGTCGCTGCGCTGGGCCCGGCACGCGCTGAACCTGATGCGCGCGGGCACCCTGCCCGCGCTGGACGTGCAGCACTGCGCGGACCACCTGTGCACGCTGTGGCTGCTGCACGAGGACTTCCTGCTCGACGAGCTGACCGCCAGGGTGCTGGCCCCGCTGGCCGAGCTGACCCCGCGCCAGCGCGAGCGGCTCACCGAGACCCTGCTGGCCTGGCTGGAGACCCGCAGCGGCGCGCCAGAGGTGGCCGCCAGGCTGGGCATCCACCCGCAGACCGTGCGGTACCGGTTGCACCAGCTGGAGAGCCTGTTCGGGCACACGCTGACCGATCCGGCGGCCCGCTTCGAGCTGGAACTCGTGCTGCGGGCCGCCCGGCTGCGCCAGTCAGGAACGGCCGGCCAGCCGATTCAGCCCGGTCAGTCGAAGCCGCCGGTCAGGTAGCGGTCCCTGGTGGTGGCCCGGCAGACCGCGCCGTCCGGGGTGCGCGGCAGCCGCCCGGTGTCCACCAGCACGACCCGGTCCAGCACCAGGCCGTGCCGGGCGGTCACCGCGCGCCGGACCTGGCCTGCCACCTGCTGGGTGGAGCATTCCCGGACCCGTTCGGCCACCAGCACGGTGAGCACCCGCTCGAACTCGCGCACGGTGAACACGGCGGCCTGGTGCGCGCGCAGCGCGGAATGCGCGCCGGCCACGGTGGCCTCCACGTCGTAGGGGTAGTGCTGGCGCTCGCGCACGGTCAGCAGTTCGCCGACCCGGCCGAGCACGTACAGCTCACCGTCGTCGACCAGGCCGAGATCCCCGGTCCGCAACCAGCCCTGAGCAGGGGCGTCAGCGTCTTCGAGGCGGTTGCCGAAGGGCCGCTCGCCCGCCTTGCGGCGTCCCCAGAACCCGGGGCCGAGCGCGCCGGAGACCCACACCTCGCCGACCGCGCCATCCGGCAGCGTCCGTCCGTTGTCCGGGGCCACGATCCGCACCCGATGGCGGGTGGGTGTGCCGCTGGAGAGCAAGGTCAGCGCGTCGGGGGAGTTCTCCGCGCGGGGCTCGGCCCGGCCCCGGCGCAGCAGGGCCCGGTCGAAACCGGTGCGCCGGGGTGCGGCGGTGGTCACCGAGACCAGGGCGGCCGCGCCGACCGGCCCGTAGCCACAGCGCACCGCTTCCGGGCGGAGTCCGCATTCGGCGAAGGCGTCCAGGAACCGGCTCAGCGTCTGCGCCTGGGCGCTGGCCCCGTCCACGAACAGCGAGCGCACGTGGTCCAGCCGCAGCAGGGCCTTCTCCTGGGCGCCGATCCGGGCCGCGCAGTAGCCGTAGGCGAAGTCGGGGGCGGCGCTGACCGCGCCCGGGTTGGCGGTGAGCGCGCGCAGCCAGCGCTCGGGCTTGAGCAGGAAGGCGGCCGGGTCCATCAGCACCGCGCGGGCCCGCACCGCCACCGGCGCGATCACCCCGAGCAGCAGGCCCTCGGCGTGGTGCAGCGGCAGCCAGCTCACCGAGGGCGACTGACCGGGCAGCGCGCCGATGGACTCGACCAGGGTGAGCGCGTTGTCCACCGCGTTGCGGAAGGTCACCTGGACCGCGCAGGGGGCGCCGGTCCAGGTCGGCGGGTACTGCAGGTAGGCCACGTCGTCCCCGGTGTGCCAGGCCGGTTCGACCTCGGCGCCGATCGCGTCGGGCAGCGCGTCCACCGCGACCACCTCGGGTTTGCGCAGGCCATGGCTGTCCAGGAACCCGTCGACCGCGGCCAGCTGGGCGCGGGTGGTCAGCACCAGCCGCGGCCCGCAGTCGGCGAACATCGCGGCCAGCCTGCCCACCGTGCCCGGATGGCCGGGCGGGAACAGCGGCACCGCGATGATCCCGGCGCGTAAGGCGGCCAGGAACGCGATCACGTAGTCCGGCCCGTGCGGGGCGACGATGGCCGCCCGCTGGCCGCGGCAGGCGCGGCGCTGGATCCAGGCGGCCACCGCGCTGACCCGGCGGTCCAGCTCGGCCCAGGTCAGCACGACGGCCTCACCGAGCGGGCGCGGCCCGTGGTGGTCCAGGAAGGTCAGCGCGGGCTGGTCGCCGAACCCGGCCGCCCAGCGGTTGAGGTTGTCCGGCAGCGACAATCCGCCCTGGTCCAGCTTATGGAAGAGCTGTTGCGGAATTAGTGCGGCAGCACGAAAAGACCCGATCACAATGTTTTCTCCTCCGACTTCCCCGAGCTGGACGCTATTTATCAACGAGGAACACTGTCAATAGCCAGGAGGTGAACCGCGGTGACATTCCGCCGACCACAAACCCGGATCAGTCCCGCCCGCTGGGAAATTTGTGAGCCAGGTGACAAGTCGCCTTACACAATCGGGTGACAACGATTGGGAACCGCGACTTTCCCGCGGCCGTGCCGTTGATCACGACATGGTGGAGTGCCGAACCGAGTCCGAGGCCGCAGTGGCCCTCACCGAGGTGGCCGGGCGCCTGCGCCAGGCAACCGAGGAGAGCTGCCAGTACCGCCGGGCCGAGTTGTTGATCGGGATCGCCGAGTCCGTCCAACGGATCAGCGACGACCTGGAGTGGCTGGTCGCCGCCCAGTACGAGCCAGTCCCCCCGCCCAGGGCGGAACACAGCGCCGAGGTGGTGGTCCGTCAGGCAAGGCTGGAACTGGTCCTCCCCAACGACGAACTGGCCACCGTCACGGTCAGCCCAGGCCTGCGCGGCCCAGAGTGGAACGCCCAACCCTGGCTACCGCTGTTACCCATGAACGGCTCCATCCGCCTCGCCATCGAAGCCGCCCTCCGCCGCATGGGCCACGCCGTAACCGAAGCCATGGTCCCCTCCCCCATAACCGAACACCGCCAACCCTGACCCCCACCCCCCCTCCCACCGTGTTGGCCGTTCTCGTACGGAGTGTTGGCCGTTCTCGTACGGGTCGTTGGCCGTTGTGGGACGGGGCGGGGTGTGGGGTTGGGGGGTAGACCCCCACGACGAGGGTTCTCGCGTGTTCTCCGTACGGCCTGGAGCTTGCTGACCGCGCCTCGCCGAGTGGCCCCTGCAACCTGCTTCCGCCCTAGCTTCCCATCGTGACGGGGGCCGCTCGGTGAGGTGTGGTTGGCTTGCGGAAGGCCGTGCGGAGAACACGCGAGCCCTCGGAGCCACGCTGGAACCGGCCCCGGCAGCCCAAACCCCGCCCCGCAACCTGCTCATCCCGGTTCTTGACTTGCCCCACCCCCTCCGGTGGTCTGCCCGGCCGGCGAGGCCATCTTTTCCGCTCTTGATCTTTGCGCTTGTGGCCTCTGTTGCTGAGGTACCCGAACGAAGATCAAGATCGTCCTCGCCGGACGGGCAGAAATCAAAGGATGGGGGGAGAAGATCAAGGGCAGAGAGCAGTGCTCGTACGGTTCCCCATCCCCGTCAGCCCTCCGATACCAAACCACATCCTGGGCGCGCGGACCCCTGCGGTTGGGTGGCTAGGGCGGCGGCGGGTTGCGGGTCCGCGCGCCCAGGATGCGGTGTGTCCTCTCCAGGCTGACGGGGATGGGGAACCGCTCAGGGAAGGTTTGAAAAGCCACCCCGGCTGCCCGTCCTCGGGCTCCGCCCGCCCACAACGGCCAACACCCCGTACCAAAACGGCCAACACTCGGTACGACAACGGCCAACACGCGCGGAGGGTTGAAACCCCCCGAACCCCTCCCCGGCGTGTTGGCCGTTCTTGTACGCCGTGTTGGCCGTCGTCGTACACCGTGTTGGCCGTTCTCGTACGCCACCCCGGGGGCCGCCCCGGGGCGGGGCCGGACTGGGCGGGGACGTGCGGATCATTCCCACCCCTGCACCCCATGTGATACCAAGTACCCCATGGGAAGTATGCAGGTGAAAACCGACTGGATCCCCGATGCGGAAGTGCGGGACGTCTACTCCCGCCAGTGCCCCTGCCGGGATCTGCTCGACATGCTCGCCGACAAGTGGACCGCCCTGACCATCGGCGCCCTGGAGGACGGCCCGCGCCGGTTCGGCCAACTCCGCGTGAAGCTGGAGGGCATCAGCCAGAAGATGCTCACCCAGACCCTGCGCACGCTGGAACGGGACGGCCTCGTCACCCGGACCGTCTACCCGACCGTGCCACTACGCGTGGACTACGAGCTGACCGAACTGGGTCGCTCGGCCGCCGAGCCGCTGGCCGCGGTGCGGGCCTGGTCCACTGGCAACCTGCCGCAGGTGGTGACCGCGCGGCGGGCCTTCGACCAGCGGGCCGCGGACGTGCCGCAGCCCTCCTCCTAGCCGCTTGTGTCCCCGCTGTACGGAGCCGTACCGTCAGGTTCTGTCTCAGTACGGGGGAAGCCGGTCAAATCCCGGCGCTGACCCGCAACCGTAGGCGATCTTCGTGATCGCGAGCCGGAGTGCCTGTCTGAGCTGCGCGGCTTCATCTGTCGAGGACTACAGGGTGGAGCCGGTTGGCTCCCCTGTGCGCCTGCCGGACTCGACCACCGCGAGGAAGGCACTGGGGATGAACCAGATCTGGCGGCGAGCGCTGTCCGCGTTCGCCGGGGCAGCACTGTTATTGAGCATGGCCGCGCCACTGGCCGCGGCCGCGCCGGCACCGATTCCCGGCAGTCCCGGCTACTGCCCGGACGGCAACGGGGTCACCGTGGTGGTGGACTTCCAGGAGCTGGGTGGGGCGACCGAGATCCGGTGTGCGCCCGGCGACCAGGCTTCGGGGCTGACCGCGCTGGAGAACTCCGGTTTTGTGGTCGAGGGCACCCGGCGCTGGGGCAAGGCGTTCATCTGCCGCATCCAGGGCAAGCCGGGTGTGGACACCGAGGCATGTATCAACACCCCGCCCGCCAACGCCTACTGGTCCTACTGGCACGCCCCCAACGGCGGCAGCTGGGCCTACAGCACCTCCGGCGTGACCGGGCGCAAGCCCCCGCTGGGCAGCTTCGAGGGCTGGTCCTTCTCCAAGGACAAGACCGGCAGCACCAACCCACCGCCGCGGGTCGCCCCGGTCCGGCCGGCCGCGACCGCGCCCAGGACCGAGCCCAAGCCCGACACCAGGTCCGCGCCCAAGACCGATGACGTGGCCGCGGGTGGTCCGGAGGCGAGCCGCTGGCTGGCCGGCTTCCTCAAGGACGGCCTGCTGCCCGGGGTGATCGGCCCCGAGATGCCCGACCACGGGCTGACCCTGGACGCGTTGTTCGCGCTGGTGGCCACCAAGACCGATCCGGCGGCCCAGCAGCGGATGACCGGCGCGCTGGAACGCTCCGTGCTGGACTACATCGGCAACCCGTGGGGCGGGAACCCGAACGAACGCCAGGGCGACCAGACCGCGAAGGCGTTGCTGGGCGCGGTGGCCGCGGGGGTGGACCCGACCGACTTCGGCGGCGTCGACCTGCGCCAGGAAACGCTCAACCTGATCGCGGGCGCCGACGCTGGCGCGTTCGCCGGCGAGCTGCGCGACCGGGATGTGCAGCCGAAGTCCGAGACCAACCTGTTCGGCCAGAGCTTCGCCGTGCTGGGCCTGGCCCGCAGCGGCGGGGTGCCGCAGCCGGTGGTGGACTTCCTGGTCAAGCAGCAGTGCGCGGCCGGCGGGTTCCGGCTGTCCTGGACCAGTTTCGGCGCCACCGGCGCCCGCTGTGACGAGGACCCCAAGGCGGTGCTGGACCCGGACTCCACCGGCATGGCCGTGCAGGCCCTGCTCACCGCGGCCAGGTCCGGCAGCACCGGCGCGGCCGATGCGGCGACCAAAGGGCTGAACTGGCTGGAGAGCAAGCAGGACGAGGCGGGCGGCATCGGCGGCTCCGGCCCGACCGCGCCCTCCAACACCAACAGCACCGGACTCGGCGGGCAGGCACTGGCCGCCGGTGGCCGGACCAAGGCGGCCGAGCGGGCCGCCGAGTTCGTCCGCTCGCACCAGCTCACCAAGGACAACGGCGGCAAGGCAGGCGCCCAGGCAGGCGGTATCGCCTGGAACCGCGCGCAGTTCGAGGAGGCGGTCAAGGACGGCTTCCCCGAGCTGCCGGGCGCGCAGGACTCCTGGCGCCGGGCCACCGCGCAAGCGCTGCTCACCCTGGCCGGGGTGCCGCTGGGCGAACTCGGCCCCGAGGTCCCGGACGCCGGCCCCAACGGCAAGCTGGCCAAGTACCTGACCGGCAAGCTGGTCAACGGCGACCACGTCGAGGTCACCGCGGGCGGACAGTCCTTTGTGGACTACGGCCAGACCGCGGACGTCGCCTACGGCCTGCTGCTCTCCGGCAGGCAGCCCAGCAGCCTGACCAAGGTGCTGGCCTTCCTGGACAAGAAGGACAGCGTCGAGGCATACACCCAGGGCAAGCCCTTCGACAAGCCGGGCGCCCGCTACGCCGGGGCCACCGCCAAGCTCGCCTTCCTGTTCACCCTGGCCGGGAAGAACCCGCGCGCGGTCGGCGGCATCGACCTGATCGACCAGCTCAGCGGCCTGCTCGGGGACAACGGCCGGTTCGCCGACATCAGCGAGTTCGGCAACAACGCCAACACCTTCGGCCAGTCCTTCGGCATCCTCGCGCTGACCGCCGTTGGTGACACCACCCGCGCGGACAAGGCCGCCACCGCACTGGCCGCGGCCCGCTGCAAGGACGCCACCGTGCCGGTCGGCTTCCCCGCCGCCGAGGGCTGCGCCACCGGCACCGCCGATGCCACCGGCCTGGCCCTGCAAGCCCTCAACGCGGTGCCCAAGAACGGCGGCGCGCTGAGCCCGGATCGCAAGACCGCGCTCACCGAATCGGTGCGCGCACTGGAGAAACTGCGCCAGGGCAACGGTTCCTGGATCGGCCCCGGCGGCGAGAACGTCAACAGCACCGCCTACGCCACCATGGGCCTGCTCGGGGTCCGCCAGGACGCCAAGGACAGCCGCGCCTGGCTGCTCAGCCTGCAGCGCCAGGACGGCGGCCTGCCGCTCAACCCCGGCGCCGAGAGCAACCTGCTGGCCAGCGCCCAGGCCCTGCCCGCCACCGCCGGGAAGTCCTTCCTCAGCAAGGACAACGGCCCGGTCAAGCCGGCCGAGCGGGTGGCCAGGCCCGCCGACCCGAAGCCCGAGCCCAAACCGAACGACCCGCCGCCGAACGACCCGAACCCGGGTCCCGGCACCGATCCCGGTCCGGCCCCGCAGCCGCAGTACCGCCCGGCCGCACTGGCCCGCACCGGCGCCGAGGTCTCCGAGACCCTGCTCGCGGGCGCGCTGCTGCTGGGCGCCGGAGCGGCCATGGTGGTGCTGACCCGCAGGCGGCGGGCGGCATGACCGCACTACGCAAGCTGATCGTCGTGCTCGCGGTCCTCGCGGGCACGACGATCGGCGCGCCACCGGCCTTCGCCGCGGGCACCCCCGGCTACTGCCCCGACGACACCGGCGTGACCGTGATCATCGACTTCCAGCAGCTCGGCGGCAGCACGATCATCCGCTGCGCGCCGGGCAAACAGGCCACCGGCCACGCCGCGCTGCGGGCCGCGGGCATCAACATCACCGGCACCAACCGCTGGGGCGAGGCGTTCATCTGCCGCATCGAGGGCAAGCCGGGCAAGGACACCGAGCCCTGCATGGACACCCCGCCCGCCAGCGCCTACTGGTCCTACTGGCACGCGCCCAACGGCGGCGGCTGGACCTACAGCCAGCTCGGCGTGATGAACCGGACGCCGCCACCGGGCAGCTTCGAGGGCTGGTCCTTCTCCAAGGACCGCAGCGCCGAGTCCAACCCGGCCCCCCGCATCGCCCCCAGGCGCCCGAACCCCCAGCAACCCCCGCGCACCAACCAGCCGCCGCCCGGCAATCCCCCGCCCGGCAACCCGCCCCCCGGTGGCAACCCACCGCCCGGCGGTCAGCCACCTCCCGGCGGGAACCCGCCGCCCAGCTCGGATACCCCGCCACCCAGCGGCGAACCGACCTCGGCGACCACCCCACCGTCCACTTCGGACACGCCAACCTCGTCGAGCACTCCGCCCTCCACCAGTGAGGGACTGGCCTGGACCGGTGGCGTGGAGGCTGAGAAACCCAAGGCGGAGCAGGGTTTCCCGCTCTCCACCGCACTCGGCATCGGCGCGGTGGCCGTACTCATGACCGGCGCGGGCCTGCTGGCCTGGCGTCGCCGCCGCAACGCCGACAACCCGAGCTGACGTGACCCTGACCCAAGCCGTGACACGGCGCTCGACCAGGCTGCCCCGCACCCTCCACCCCGGCGCGTGGTGGGTGTGGGCGCTGGGCCTGGCCACCGCCGCCGGCCGCACCACCAACCCGCTGCTGCTGATCATGATCCTGGCGGTGGCCGGTTACGTGGTGGTCAGCCGCCGCGGCAACGCGCCCTGGGCGCTGGCCTTCCGGATGTACCTGCTCTTCGGCGCGTTCATCATCCTGATGCGGGTGCTGTTCCGGATCATCTTCGGCGGCGGCCAGGGCGAGACGGTGCTGTTCACCCTGCCGCAGATCGTGCTGCCCGAACTGGTCGCGGGCATCCGCCTGTTCGGCCCGGTGGCCGCCGAACAACTGCTGGGCGGCCTCTACGACGGCCTGCGCCTGGCCACCATGCTGATCTGCCTGGGCGCCGCCAACGCCCTGGCCAACCCCAAACGCATGCTCAAGGCCGTCCCCGGCGCCCTGTACGAGGTCGGCTCGGCCGTGGTCGTGGCCCTTTCCGTTGCCCCGCAACTGATCGAGAGCGTGCACCGGGTCCGCCGCGCCCGCCGCCTGCGCGGCGGCAGGCAACGCGGCATGCGGGCCCTGCGCGGCATCGTCATCCCGGTACTGGCCGACGCGCTGGACCGCTCCCTGCTGCTGGCTGCCGCGATGGACTCCCGCGGCTACGGCCGCCGCGGCACCGCGAGCCCCAGATCCCGCCTGCTCACCGGCACCCTGGTGCTGCTCGGCCTCTCCGGCGTCTGCGTCGGCGTGTACGGCCTCCTGGACGGCACCACTCCCCGCGCCCTCGGCCTGCCCTTCCTGCTGGGCGGACTGGCCATCGCCGCGACGGGTTTCGTCATCGGCGGCAAACGCGTCCAGCGCAGCATCTACCGCCCCGACCACTGGCACCTGCCGGAGATCCTGGTCGCCGCCACCGGCATCACCGCGGGCGCGCTGCTCTTCCTCACCGGCGCGGTGGACCCGACCAACCTCTACCCCTCGCTGAACCCACTGGCCTGGCCCGAACTGTCCCTGTTGCCCAGCATCGGTGTGCTCATCGCCGTGCTGCCCGCCTGGCTCAGCCCACCCCCACCCACCACGGAGCAGCACCGGTGATCAGGTTCGAGCAGGTCTCCATCCAGTACGCGGGCGCCGCCGAGCCCACACTGTCCACAGTGGACCTGGAAATCGGCGAGGGCGAACTCTGCCTGGTCACCGGCCGCACCGGCACCGGCAAGTCCACCTTCCTCGGCGCCATCAACGGCCTGGTCCCGCACTTCACCGGCGGCACCCTGCGCGGCCGGGTCACCATCAACGGCCTGGACACCCGAACCCACAAACCACGGGACCTGGCCCACCTGGTCGGTGTGGTCGGCCAGGACCCCCTCGCGGGCTTCGTCACCGACACGGTCGAGGAAGAACTCGCCTACGGCATGGAACAACTGGCCATCCCGCCGGAGGTGATGCGCAAGCGAGTGGAGGAAACCCTCGATCTCCTGGGCATCGCCGAACTCCGCAACCGTCCACTCCGGACACTCAGCGGCGGCCAGCAACAACGGGTCGCCATCGGCTCGGTCCTCACCACCCACCCCAGGGTCCTGGTCCTGGACGAACCCACCTCAGCCCTGGACCCCACCGCCGCCGAGGACGTCCTGGCCGCCATCACCCGCCTGGTCCACGACCTGGGCGTGACCGTCGTGGTGGCCGAACACCGGATGGAACGCGTGGTCCAGTACGCGGACCAGCTGATCCACCTACCCGGCAACAAAACCCTGGAGCAAGGCCCCCCGGCCACCCTCCTGCAGACCACCACCATCGCACCCCCCGTGGTCGAACTCGGCCGCCTGGCAGGCTGGTCCCCGCTCCCCCTCTCCATCCGGGACGCCCGCCGCCAGGCCGCCCCCCTGCGCGCTCAACTGGCGGACAAACCCCAACCCACGCAGGGCAGAACCGCCACCGACTCCCCCACCATCCTCGCCGCCAGCAACATCACCGTCCGCTACGGCCAGGTGATCGCCGTCCGCGAACTGACCATTTCCCTGCACCAGGGCCAGATCCTCGCCCTGATGGGCCGGAACGGCTCCGGCAAGTCCTCACTCCTCTGGGCCCTGCAAGGCTCCGGCCCCCGCCAGGGCGGCACCGTCTCGGTCAACAACCAGGACCCCCGGGCGGTCTCCGCGGCGACAGCCCGATCCCTGGTCGGCCTGGTCCCGCAAACCCCCGGCGACCTGCTCTACCTGGAAACCGTCGCCGCCGAATGCGCCGAGGCCGACCAGGAAAGCCAGTCCCCCCAGGGAACCTGCCGCACCATCCTGAACCGCCTGGCCCCCAACATCCAGGACACCACCCACCCGCGTGACCTCTCCGAAGGCCAACGCCTGGCCCTGGTCCTGGCCATCCAGTTGACCGCGGCCCCCAACGTGATCCTCCTGGACGAACCCACCCGCGGCCTGGACTACACGGCCAAGAAGGAGTTCGCCACCCTCATCCGCGCCCTGGCCAGCGAGGGCCGGACCGTCGTGGTGGCCACCCACGACGTGGAACTCGTGGCCAACACCGCGGACCGGGTGACCGTCATGGCCGAAGGCGAGATCGTCGCGGACGGACCCACCGCCGACATCATCATCGCCAGCCCCGCCTTCGCCCCCCAGGTAGCCAAAATCCTCAACCCCCAGCCCTGGTTGACGGTCGCCGAGGTAGCCGAGGCCCTGTCATGACAAAGACCCCCAAGCCCGCCCCCGCCCCGAAACTGCACACCCTCCCCACCCTGGACCCCCGCGCCCTCCGGGTAAGCCCCCGCACGGCGCTGGTCCTCACCATCGCCTCCATCGCGGGCCTGGCCATGTTCCTCTGGCCCCTCTTCGCCGTCGCCCAGCCGGAAGCCATCGCGCACAGCAACGACGCCCCGCTGATCTTCCTGATCGCCCTCCCCGTCCTGCTGGCGATCATCCTGGCCGAGATCACCACCGGCGGCATGGACACCAAAGCCCTGGCCATGCTCGGCGTCCTCTCCGCCATCAACGCCGCCCTGCGCCCCCTGGGCGCCGGCACCGCGGGGATCGAAACCGTCTTCTTCCTCCTGGTCCTGGCAGGCCGGGTCTTCGGTCCGGGCTTCGGCTTCGTCCTGGGCTCCACCTCCCTGTTCGCCTCCGCCCTGCTCACCGCGGGCGTTGGCCCCTGGCTGCCGTTCCAGATGATCGCCAGCTCCTGGATCGGCCTGGGCGCCGGCCTGCTCCCCCGCAGGGTGAAGGGCCGCTGGGAAATCGCGATGCTCGTCGGCTACGGCATCTTCGCCGCCTACGCCTTCGGCTTCGTGATGAACATGTGGTTCTGGCCCTTCACCGCCACCATCGACACCCAACTCGGTTACATCCCCGGCGCCCCGCTGGGCGACAACCTGCACCGCTTCTTCATCTTCACCCTGATCACCTCCAGTTTCGGCTGGGACACCGGCAGAGCCATCACCAACACCATCGCGATCCTGTTGACCGGCCACGCGGTACTGGCGGTACTACGCCGCGCTTCCAGAAGAGCGGCCTTCGACGCCCCGGTGACCTTCACGCCACCGAAGTGACCCTCAGCAACACCCGACCCGCGCGACACCCGCCACCGGCGGCTCCAACGCGGCCTGCTCCACCTCGGCCAGCATCCGCACCCGATCCGCCGCGGTGATCACCCGCCCGCGAGTGGCGACCAGGTGAATCCGCCGCGTGTTCGCGATCGAGGCCAGCGGATCCCCGTCCAGCACAACGACGTCAGCCCGCTGCCCAACCGCAAGGGTGCCTGCCCCCGCCGCCTCTCCCAGGAACCGAGCCACCTCAGAAGTCCCGGCCCGCAACGCGTCCATCGGCGACAACCCCGCCCGCACCAGCAACTCCAGCTCCTCGTGCGCCGAGAACCCGGGGAACACATAGGGATTCCCGGTGTCGGTCCCCAGCAGTGTCCCCACCCCGAACCGGTGCTGCTCCGCCACCATCCGCAGCCGAGCGTCGAAGAACTCCCGCTGCTGCCGGATCTCCAGCTCCGTCACCGGAGACCATCGGGCCAGCTGCCCCGCCCAGTACTCCCGGTAGAACGGCGGCATGTACTTCATCCGCTCGTCCCCCACGAACTCCGCCGCGGGCGAGGAGAAAACCCGCATGGCCACCATCGTCGGCGACTGCCAGGACCCATTGCGCCGCAACTGATGCGCGAGCACCCGAGCCTTCACCGCGCTGTGGCTCAACGCGGCCTCCCGCTCGATCTCCCGCACCCCCTTGAACCACACGAAGGGATCCGCCGGATCCAACGGCATCGCCGCGATCCGCCGCCGCAACTCCGCCTCCCGGGTGCTCGTCGCCAGCGGCAACCCGTACATGTGCTCAAAAGTCCGCTGCCCCAGCGAACTCGACTCACTCATCGGCACATGATCCGAGGCATGCCCGGCGAACCGCACCCCCAGCACCCGGCACTCATCCGCCACCGCCCGCAACAGCACCCGGTCCAGGAACGGATACACCTTCACGAAATCCGCCCCGCCGGCCACCGAGTCCCGCACGGCCTTCCGCGCTTCCTCCGGCGTCCGCACGATCAACGCCATCGGCAACACCGAATCCGGCCCGTCGATGATCGCGCTGCCAATGATCAACCGAGGCCCGAACACCTCCCCGGCCTCGATCCGCCGCCGCAGATCATGGTGCTGCGGGAACCCCCACATCTCCCGGAACCCCACCACCCCGTGCACCAGGCACAGCGGCAGCGTGACCTTCTCCAGGAAAGCCCCGTGCACGTGCATGTCCCACAACCCGGGAATCACATACTTCCCAGGCAGATCGAACACCTCCGCCCCCGCGGGCACCGGCAGATCCCGCCCACCCACCGCGAGAATCCGCCCCTCCCCCAACACCAAGGTGGCATCCCGCCGCACGGGAGAAGCACCGGTATCCACCAGCGTCACCCCACGCAACACCTGCACCGCAACAGAATCAGCGGCCGCGGCCACCCCGGAGCCCATCAGGCTCCCGGCAGCCGCGGCCGCCCCGATCCCACTGAGCCAGCCCAGGAACTCCCGGCGGCTCGTCCCGTTCGCACGCATTCCCGCAGCCTGCACCCTGACGTAACGTCAAGTTCAAGCCCAACCACCTAAAAGTGTCAGCAACACCGCCCCGCCAAAACCTCGCCCGCACGCGAGGCGGCCACCGGCGGCTGCCACTCCAACGCGGCCCGCTCGATCTCCCCCAGCAACCGAACCCGCTCCGCAGGGCCAAAAACCCGCCCCCGGCTCACCACCGAGTGAATCCGCCGCACATTGGCGATCGAGGCCAGCGGATCCGCCTCCAGCACCACCAGATCCGCCTTCTTCCCCACCGACACCGTGCCCACCGAGGAAGCCAGCCCCAGATACCGGGCCGCGTCCCGGGTCACCGTCTGCAACGCGGCCATCGGCGACAACCCGGCCGCGACTGCCGCTCATAGAACTCCCGCTGCTGCGCGATCTGCTCCGGCGTCACCGGCGCCCACCGGGCCGCCCCATCCGCCCAGTACTGCCGGTAGAACGGCGGCAGTTACCTCATCCGCTCGTCCCCGGCGAAGGTCTCCTTGGGCGAGGTCGCCATGTGTATCGCCCGCAACGTCGGCGACAGCCACCCATCCCGCTCCCGCAGCTTCCGGGCCAGTCCGCCGGTACTCGGCCTCCTCCCGCGAGGTGCCGAACAGGAACCCGAACATGTGCTCGTAGGACTTCTGCCGCCGCACCAGCGCCGCGTCCACCGGCACAAAATCCGCCAGGTGCCCGGCAATGCGCAGCCCCAGCCGATCCGCCTCATCCGCGATCGTGGTCAGCAACTCCGGCGTGAGCATCTGATAGACCTTGATGAACTCCGCACCCTTGGCATGCTCGGCCGGGACCGCCGCCCGAGCGCGGTCCCGGCCTCGAACTCCCGCCGGGCCTGATGCGATTCGGCCAGCCCCCACATCTCCCGCGCCCCGGCCAGGGCGCGACGCAGGCCCCGTCGATCAGGGTGGCCCCGCGCAACACGGTGACCTGCACCGTGTCCGCACCGGCCGAACCGGCCAGCACGGGCCACGCTCCGCCGGCAGCGGCGAGAGCGACCCCGTTCCTGGACATCCAAGCTCATGAACTCACATCGGTTGACCGCCAACTTCACCGCCTGCGCTCACAGCCAGCCGTGGTCGCGCGCGATCCGGGCCGCCTCCGCCCTGGTCCGCGCGCCCAGCTTGGCCATCGCCGAGGACACGTAGTTGCGCACCGTGCCCGCGGACAGGTGCACCGCGGCCGCGATATCGGCCGCGGTCGCGGTGTCGTGCACCTGCCGCAGCACGTCCAGCTCCCGCTCGGTCAGCGGGCAGTCCGCCTCGGCCAGCGCGTCCGCGGCGAACTCCGGGTCCACGTACCGCAGACCCGCGTGCACCCGCCGGATCACCTCGGCCAGCAACGAGGCAGGCGCGTTCTTGGCCAGAAAACCCTTGGCCCCCAACGACAACGACTGCCGCAACACCCCTGGCCTGGCATGCCGGGTCAGCATCACCACCCGCACCGCCGGGAACTCCCGCGCCAGCCGGGCGGCCACCGCGGGCCCGTCCAGCCCCGGCATCTCCACGTCCAGCACCACCACGTCCGGCCCGTGCTCGGCCACCGCTGCCAGGCCCTGCAAGCCGTCGGAGACATCGGCGACCACGGTCAGATCCGGTTCCAGCCCCAGCAACGCGGCCACCGCCTGCCGGGTCAGCCGCTCGTCGTCGACCAGCACCACCCTGATCACCGCGCCACCGCCGGCTTCGGCAGGCTCGCGGTCACCACGAACTCCCCGTCCCGCGCCACCGCGCCGAACTCGCCGCCGCCCCCGCTGATCCGCGCCGCCAGCCCGGCCAGCCCCGAGCCCCACTCGCCCGCGTCCAGCACGCCGTCGTTGCCCACCCGCAGCACCACCGATTCCCCTTGCCCGTCAAGGGTGATCCAGCACCGGCGGGCGTCGGCGTGCCGCAGCAGGTTGGTCACCGCCTCCCGCAGCACCCAGCCGAACAACTCCCGATGCGCCGCGGACAGCTCCTCCGGCCGCGCGTCCACCTCGCACCGGATCTCCGCCGAGGCCAGCAACTTGCGCGCCCCGGCCAGCTCACCCAGCAGGTCGGTGCCGCGCTGCGCGTGCGCCAGCGTCCGCACGTCCTGCAACGCCCCCCGCGCCAGCTCCTGCACCTCCACCATCTCGGCGTGCGCCCGCGCGGTGTCCACAGTGGACAGCCGGGCGGCCAGCTCGCTCTTGAGCGACACCACTTCGAGGGCGTGCCCGAGGATGTCGTGCAGGTCCTGGGACAGGCGCAGCCGTTCCTTGGTGGCGGCCAGCTCGGCCGCGGCCAGCCGCGCGTTGTCCAGGTCCAGGCTGGAGCGCCACAGCCGCGCGGTGGTCTCCTGCAGGTAGCAGGTCAGCCCGAGCATCACCACCGACATGATCAGCTGACGGCCCACGTCGGGCACGCCCGCCACCCCGTGGGCCAGCAGCCCCAGACCCGCGAAGATCGCGGACAGCAGACCGGTCAGCGGCCACACGTACCGGACCGACCGGTTGAGCAGCAACTCCGCGCAGGCCAGGCCGGGCAGCACCGCCCAGAATATCGCGACGGCACCCCACACCAGGGCCAGCACGGTGAGCCCCAGCCCGAGCGCCAGCAACGGCACCCCGGTGCGCAGCGGCCGCACCCGCCACGGATCGCGCAGCAACCTCAGCGCGCCGGGCAGGAAGAGCGCGTTGAACGCCGCCCAGCCCACGAGCAGGACCGTCACCTGGACCGGGCTCAGCTCTTCGGAGTTCAGCAGGGACAGCAGCGGGAACATCACCGCCAGGCCCGCGCCGCCATAGAGGGCGTCGCGGAAGTACTTCCGGAGGTGCTCCAGCGCCGCGGCAGACGCCGACTCCTGCTCCTTGATGGCCGTCACCAGCCAAAACTAGCAGCGGACGGCGCCGGCTCCGCCCAGCGGATGACACCTGTCATGCCCACGCACGACACCCGTCACGCCACCCCCTGACATCGCACACTGCCCGCGCGCCCGCCCGATCCATAACTTTGCCCTCATGAACGGCAACGTGATCGAGGTCGAGGACCTCCACTATCGCTACGGCGAGTTCGCCGCGGTGCGCGGGATCGACTTCACCGTACGCCGCGGCGAGACCTTCGCCCTGCTGGGCACCAACGGGGCAGGCAAGACCACCACCCTGGAGGTGATCGAGGGCTTCCGCAAGCCGGCCAAGGGGCGGGTGCGGGTGCTCGGGCTGGACCCGCACGCCGACCGCTACCAGGTGCAGGCCCGGACCGGGGTGATGCTGCAGAACGCGGGGCTGATCGAGGAACTGACCGTGGCCGAGACGCTGCGGCTGTGGCAGCGGCTGTCCAGCCGCACCGACAAGGTGGCCACCGCACTGTCCAGAGTGGACCTGGCGCACAAGTCCGATGTCCAGGTGGACAAGCTCTCCGGCGGCGAGCGGCGGCGGCTGGACTTCGCCATCTCCACCTGGGGCGCACCCGAGCTGGTGGTGCTGGACGAGCCGACCACCGGCCTGGACCCCGAGTCCCGGCAACGGCTCTGGGCCAGGGTCGGGGAGCTGAAGGAGTCCGGCAGCACCATCCTGCTGACCACGCACTACCTGGAGGAGGCCGAGGCGCTGGCCGACCAGGTGACCATCATGCACAACGGGGTCGCGCAGATCTCCGGCACGCTGCACGAGGTCCTCTCCGGCCGCCCGGCCACCATCACCGCGGACCTGCCAGCGCACGCTCCCGCACTGCCGACCCTGCACGGATCGACCACAGTGGACGGTAACCGGATCAGGGTGGAAACCCTTGCCCTGCAAGCCGATCTCACCACCCTGCTGAACTGGGCTGGTCAGCACCGGCTGGAGCTGGAGAACCTCAACGCGAGCCCGGCCTCACTGCACGAGGTCTTCCTCGCGACCTCCGAGAAGGGATGACCGGCATGCGTGCCGCTGTGCTGCTCGGCCTGACCGAGCTGAAGTTGCTGCTGCGCAAGAAGATCAACGCGGCATCGGTGCTGGGGGTGCCGGTGGCGATGTGCGTGGTGGCCTATTCCAACGACCGGCCGGACAACGCGGCCGACTGGGGCTCGATGTTCGCCAACAGCTTCATGATCGTGCTGCTGGTGTCCACCTTCCTGGTCAGCACCACGGTGTTCACCGCCCGCCGCCAGTCACTGGTGCTCAAGCGGATGCGCACCGCGGAGATCACCGACGCGGCCCTGATCGCCGGCATGGTCACCCCACTGATCGTGGTCACCCTGGCCCAGATGCTGGGTTACCTGGCCTTCTGCGTGGCCATCGGCGCCCCACTGCCGGAGAACCCGCTGCTGGCCCTTGGCGGCATCCTGCTCGGCGCGGCGATCGCGCTGCTGGCCGGTGCGGCCACGGCCAGCCTGAGTTCGAGCGTGGAGGTCACCCAGATCACCGCGATGCCGGTGCTGGTGGCCGCGCTCGGCGGCATGATCGCCGGCTTCTCCGACTCCGACCTGGTCCGCACGATCGGCATGCTGATGCCGCTCAACGGTCCGACCACCATGCTGGCCAAGGGCTGGGGCGGCGGTGGCGCGGGCATCCAGTTGCCCGAGATCGCCCTGGTCCTGCCCGCCGGGATCGCGTTGTCGATGGTGGTGTTGGGGGTGATCACCATCCGGTTCTACAAGTGGGAACCGCGCTGATCACCGGAAGAGAAACGCCCGTGCGCCTGGAGGGGTCGCACGGGCGTTTTCCGTTTCCGGGCAAGCAGATCAGGCAGGCACGGCCTGGTCCTTGACCAGTGCCGCGGTCGGCCGCTCGGTGGCCAGCAGGATCGAGTCCAGGATCTCGCCGACCCGGACCGCCGTGTTGGACAGCAGGGTCGAGGTGATGCCGTGGCTGGTCTCGGTGGAGCCCTGCAGGTAGATCCCGGCCCGCAGACCGTCCTGAGTGGACACCCGGTAGTCCCGGTCCACCCGGAGTTCGCCGCGCTCGTCCCGGTGGCAGTGCTCGCCGAGTTCGCCCAGCAGCGACAGCGGGTCCACCGGCCGGTAGCCGGTGGCGTAGACCAGCACGTCGGCCTCGATCACGCTCATCTCGCCGTTGGGCAGGAAGCGCAGCGAGGCGCGGACCCCGTTCGGCGAGGCGTGCACCTCGGTCAGCCGGGAGATCTTGTGGATGTGCATGCGGTGCACACCGCGGACCTTCTCCTGGTACACCCTGGCGTAGAGCTGGTCGATGAGGTCCATGTCCACCGCGGAGTAGTTGGTGCCGCGGTGGTAGTTCAGCAGCATCCGCTTGACCTCGTCGCTGGCGGAGAAGAAGTAGTCCACCGCCTCCGGGTCGAAGATGCCGTTGACGAAGGCGCTGTCATCGGCCGGCGCGTAGCCGTAGCGGGCGAACACCGCGTGCACCTGGGCGTCGGCGTAGCGCCGGTGCAGGTACTCGGTGGTCTCCGCGGCGCTCTGCCCGGCGCCGACCACGATGAACCGCTTGGCCGCGGACTCGGGCAGCTCCTCGAGACGGTGCAACAGCTGCTGGTTGTGCCAGACCCGTTCGGAAACCACGGCGTCCGCGGGCAGGTTCGGCCGCAGGCCCGCGGCCAGCACGATGTTGCGGGCGCGGTGCTCGGTCAGCTCGCCGTCCTTGCGCACCACCACGTCGAAGTAGTCGATCACGCCGTCGGCGGTGTGCACCGGGCGCAGCTCGACCACCTCGCTGCCGTACTCGGCCAGGTGCTCGAACCGCTCGGCCACCCACTCCAGGTAGTCGTGGAACTCGATCCTGGTCGGGAACAGCATCTTGTGGTTGATGAAGTCGGCCAGCCTGCCCTTGTCCTGCAGGTAACACAGGAAGCTGTGCGGGCTGGTGGGGTTGCGCATGGTGACCAGGTCCTTGAGGAAGGAGACCTGCATCGTGGTGTCCTCGATCAGCATCCCGCGATGCCAGCCGAACCGCGGCTGCTTCTCGAAGAACACCCCGCGCAACTGCCGTTGGTCCGGCTGTTGCTGGTTGCGCTCCTCCATCGCCACGGCCAGCGCGAGGTTGGACGGGCCGAACCCAATGCCCACGAAGTCCAGGACCGGAATATCTCGTTCCTCGGTCGCAGTCGACACGCTTGCCCCTTCACTGCCGAGCCACGGCACTGGAAACTTAGGTTAGCCTTACCGAAACAATCAGACGGGCCCCTGTCAAGTTCACAACGCCCAGATGCCGCGCACGACACAGTCGCCCCGCCCAGGCTAGGTGTTTAGCCTAACCTAAGTTAGCGTTGCCTACCAGAACTGTCCGATCTTGAGTGGTGGAGGACGCCGGTGCCGCTCGAAGCGCCAGCCAGACAGGACAACGAGCAGCGCACGGTCGATCTGCTGGCCGATCCACTGCTGGTGGCGACCCGGCTGACCGAGGCGGGACTGAGCGAGACGCACGTGCTCTACGAGCGCTCCGGCGAGTTCGCGGTGGCATTGGGCGCGGCGGCCCGGATCACCGTCACCCGCACCGAGATCACCTTGGTCGCGGGCGAGTTACACCGCACCCTGCCCTGGCAGCGCACCCCGCTGGAACGCATCGACGAGCTGCTCGCCCAACTCCCCTTCACCGGCTGGCGCGCCTACGGCTGGGCCGGGTTCGAGTTCGCCTACGCGCACGCGGGCCTGCTGGACCAGGTGGGCGAGGATCCGTTGCTCCACCTGGTGATCCCGACCGTGGAGGCCCGGCTGTCCGAGGGTTCCGCGGTGGTCACCGGCACCGATCCGGTGCTGCTGGCCAAGGTCGCCGCACTGCTGGCCGAACCGGTGGCCGAACCCGCCTACCAGCCGGTGCCGGTGGAGCTGGGCGAGGCGGGCGCGGAGCAGTACCGGACCGCGGTCGCGGGCGCGATCGAGGAGATCCGCGCGGGCCGCCTGCAGAAAGTCATCCTCTCCAGAGTCGTCCCGGTGGAGCAGCCGGTGGACCTGGCAGGCACCTACCTGGTCGGCCGCCGCCGCAACACCCCGGCCCGGTCCTTCCTGCTCGACCTGGGTGGCGTGCGCGCGGCCGGGTTCAGCCCGGAGACGGTCCTGGAGGTGGACGCGCACGGCCGGGTCACCACCCAGCCGCTGGCCGGCACCAGGGCGCTGACCGGTTCGGCCGAGGAGGACCAGCGGCTGGAGCAGGACCTGTTGCAGGACAGCAAGGAGATCTACGAGCACGCGATCTCGGTGAAGGTCGCGCACGACGAGCTGGCCGAGCTGTGCCGCCCTGGCAGCGTGGACGTGCACGGGTTCATGTCGGTGAAGAAGCGTGGCAGCGCCCAGCACCTGGCCTCCACGGTGACCGGCGAACTGCCCGCGGGCGAGGGCCCCTGGGGAGCCTTCGCCGCGTTGTTCCCCGCGGTCACCGCCAGCGGCGTGCCCAAGCGCGCGGCCTACGAGACCATCGCCCGGCACGAGTCCGAGCCGCGTGGCCTGTACTCCGGCGCGGTGTTCCGTGCGGACAGCGAGGGCACCCTGGACGCGGCGCTGGTGCTGCGCACGGTGTTCCAGCGCGCGGGCCGGACCTGGCTGCGTGCCGGGGCCGGCATCATCGAGCAGTCGGATCCGGACCGCGAGCTGGAGGAGACCTGCGAGAAGCTGCGCAGCGTGTCCCCGCACCTGGTGCGCGGGGACTAGCCCACCGGCCAGGGCCGCTGCGGCGGCCGCAGCTGCTCGAACGCGCGGGCCAGTCGCAGCACCCCGAGGTCGTCGAAGCGCTTGCCGGTGATCTGCACGCCGATCGGCAACCCGTCCGCGCTGTAACCCGCGTTGAGCGAGAGCGAGGGCTGCCCGGACATGTTGAACGGCACGGTGAACCCGATGTGCTCGAACGGTTTGGCCGGATCATCCACCGGTGATGCCTGTTCGGCGCCGAAGGAGACCACCGGGCAGACCGGGCTGAGCACGAAGTCGTACTCGCGGAAGGCCCTGGTGGCCGCGGCGCTCATCACGTCCATCTGGGCGAAGCCGCGGTACACCGCCAGACTGTCCACTTCGGACCCGTCGAACACCCAGTCCCTGATGTAGGGCAGGATCTTCGCGATCCGCTCTTCCGGCCACCCGGCCAGGTCGGCGGCGAACCTGGTGCGCCAGAACCGATCGAGCCCGTCCAGGACCTCCTGGGTGAGGAAGGGCCGCACCGGGGTGACGATCGCCCCGGCCGCCTCGAAGGCCGCCGCGGCGGCCCGCACCGCGGCCAGGACCTCGGCTTCGACCGGCAGTCCGGCGCCCGCCTCCTCCTGCAACCCGATCCGCAGGCCCTTGACCTCGATGTCGAGCTGCTGCCACGGGAGCTGTTCGGGCGGCAGGCTCCAGTAGTCGCGGTCGTCGGGCTGGGCGAGCACGGACATCAGCAGCGCGGCGTCGGCCACGGTGCGGGTGATCGGCCCGGCGACCCGGCCCAGGAACGGCGGATCCACCGGCACCCGCCCGAAACTCGGCTTGTGCCCGACGAGTCCGCACAGCCCGGCCGGCAGCCGGATGGAGCCGCCGATGTCGGTGCCCACGTGCAGTGGCCCGTACCCGGCCGCGGCCGCCGCGGCGGCGCCGGCGCTGGAGCCGCCGGGGTTGCGGTCCAGCCGCCACGGGTTGCGGGTGAGCGGGTGGAAGCTGGACAGGCCGGAGGTGAGCATGCCGAAGTCCGGCATGGTGGTCTTGGCCAGGAACACCGCGCCCGCCTCGCGCAGCCGGGCCGCGGGCGGCGCGTCCACCGGCGCGGGCACCAGATCGGTGGCCGCGGTGCCCAGCGGCACCGGCACGCCCTCGGTGGCGATGTTCTCCTTGATGGTGACCGGCACGCCGTCCAGCGCACCGCGTGGTTCACCACGTCGCCAGCGCTGTTCGGCGGCCTTGGCCTGGGCCAGCGCGGTGGCCGGGTCGGGGTGGTAGAGGGCCTGGATATCGGGTTCCCTGGCGCCGATCCGGGCGAGCACCGCCTCGGTCACCGCCACCGGGGACAGCTCCCCGCAGCGGTAGCCCGCAAGGAGTTCGACGGCGGTCAGGTCGGGTAGTTCCGTTGCCATACCGGGGTTTCCTCTCAGCTCGCCGGCGGGTCGAAGCGGCCGTCGACGGCGGTCCAGCCGCCGTCCACGCTGAGCACCGCGCCGGTGACGTAGCTGGCCGCCTCCGAGGCCAGGTACACCACCGCCCCGGCCAGCTCCTGCGGTTTGGCCCATCGGCCGAGCGCGTTCTTGTCGGCGTACGCCTGGTACCACTCGGGACTGTTCTTGATCTGCTGGGTCAGCGGGGTCTCCACCACGCCGGGCGCGATCGCGTTCACCCGCACCCCGGCGGGCCCGAACTCCGCGGCCGCGGTGCGCAGCAGCTGCACCATGCCGGCCTTGGTCGCGGCGTAGGCGCCCTGCCCCGGTTCCACGGTGACCGCGCGGATGGAGGAGAAGGCGATGATGCTGCCGCTGCCGCGTTCGACCATGGCCCCGCCGAAGGCCCGCACCACCTCGAAGGTGGCGGTCAGGTTCAGCGCGATCACCCGGTCGAATTCGGCGCGGGTGTAGTCCAGCAGCCGTTTGCGCACGTTGACCGCTGCGGTGAGCACCACGATGTCGATCTGACCGAGGCTGGCCGCGGCCTTGGCCAGCGCGTCGGAGTCCAGCACGTCGAGCTGGACCGCGCTGGCGGCCGGGCCGATCAGTTCGGCGGTTTCCCTTGCGGTGACCTGGTTGTAGTCCGCGCACACGACTTTCGCGCCGTGCGCGGCCAGTGCCCGTGCGGACTCACGGCCGATGCCGCTGCCGCCGCCGAGCACCACGGCGGTCTTGCCGTCCAACCGGAACAGGCTCGAATAGTCCATTGTGGACACTCCTCACTCTGGCCGAATCACTCTGGGTCGAACCGGGCCAGCGACCGCGCCAGGCTCGGCGCGGCGGCGATCAGCCCTGCGGTGTAGTCCTGTTGGGGCGCGCCGTAGACCGTCGCCACCGGTCCCAGCTCGACGAGTTCGCCGCGGCGCAGCACGGCCACGGTGTCGCAGACGTGCCGCACCACGCCGAGGTCGTGCGAGACGAACACCAGGGTCAGCGCGTACTGGCGGACCAGGTCGTCGAGCAGGTTGAGGATCTGCGCCCGCACCGAGACGTCCAGGGCGCTGACCGGCTCGTCCGCGATCAGCACGCTGGGCTTGGGCGCGAGCGCGCGGGCGATGGAGATCCGCTGCCGCTGCCCACCGGAGAACTGATGCGGATACCCGTCGGCGGCGTCCACCGGCAGCCCGACCGCGGCCAGCAACTCGGCCACCCGTTCCTTCCGGCCGGGGATGCCTTGCACCACCAGGGGTTCGCTGATGATGTCGCCGACCCGCAGCCGGGGGTTGAGCGAGCCCATCGGGTCCTGGAACACCAATTGCAGTTCCCGGCGCAGGAACCCGAGCCGCCGTTCGGGCAGTCCGGTGATCTCCTTGCCCTGGAACCGGATCGACCCTGCGGTGGGTTTGTCCAGCGCGGCCAGCAGCCGGACCAGCGTGGACTTGCCCGACCCTGATTCGCCGACCACGCCGAAGCGCTGCCCGGCGGCGATGTCGAAGGACAGCTCGCGCAGTGCCGGGATCTCGGCGCCGGACCGCAGCAGCGAGGTGCGGGTCCGCCGGTAGGTGCGGTGCAGCCCGCGGACCTGGATGAGGGGTTCAGTCATCGCCATTCCAGGTGATCGTGCGCAGTTTCCCGTGCTCGTCGAGTTTCTCCAGGTCGGATGCTGCCAGCAGGCCCTGGGTGTAGGGGTGGCGCGGGCTGGTGAACAGGCCGGGCAGCGGGCCCGCGTCGACCACCCGGCCGCCGTGCATGACCAGCACCCGCTCGCACATGTCGGCGACCACGGCCAGGTCGTGCGTGATGAACAGCAGCGCGGTGCCACGTTCCTCGGTCACCGCGCGGATCAGTTTGAGCAGCTTGGCCTGCACGGTGACGTCCAGCGCGGTGGTCGGCTCATCGCAGATCAGCACCTCGGGGTCGTTGGCAAGGGCCATCGCCAGCAGCACCCGCTGCCGCTGCCCGCCGGACAGCTCGTGCGGGTAGGCCCGCGCGGTGATCTCCGGATCGGGCAGCCGCACCTGGTCCAGCAACTCCACCGCGGCCGCCTTGGCCGCGCGGCGGGTCCTGGTGCGGTGCAGGGTCATCGCCTCGGCGACCTGCCTGCCCACCCGCATGGCCGGGTTGAGCGCGGTCATCGGTTCCTGGAAGACCATGGCCATCCGCCGCCCGCGCACCCTGGCCAGTTCCCGCTCCCGCAGCCGGAGCAGGTCACCGTCCACTCCGGACAGTCGCACCGACCCGGTGGCCCGCACGCCCTCGGGCAGCAGCCCCATCACCGCGGCCGCGGTCATCGTCTTGCCGGACCCGGACTCGCCGATCAAGCCGACCCGCTCGCCCCGCGCCACCTCGAAGGACACCCCGCGCACCAGCGCGCGATGCGCAGTGGACACGGTCAGCTCCGCCACGCTCAGCACACTCATGACCGACTCACCAGCCGAGGGTCGAACCGGTCCCGCAACCCGTCGCCGAGCAGGTTGAACCCCAGCACCGCCACCGCGATCGCGATCCCGGGCGCCACCGCCAGCCGCGGTTCCACCGACAGCAGTTCCTGGGACTCCTGCAGCATCCGGCCCCAGCTCGGCGTCGGCGGCCGGGTGCCGAAGCCCAGGTAGGACAGGGCGGCCTCGGCCAGCACCGCGATCGCGAAGGACACCGAGCCCTGCACGATGACCAGGCCGCCGATGTTGGGCAGCACGTGCCGCACCGCGATCCCGGTCCGCCCGCGCCCGGCGGCCCGCGCGGCCAGCACGAACTCCGCCGAGCGCACCTGCGCGGTGGCCGCCCTGGCGATCCGGGCGAACCCGGGCACGGTGGCGATGCCGATGGCGATCATCGCGGTGGAGGTGTCCGCACCGAAGACGGCGCCGAACATGATGGCCAGCAACAGGGTCGGGAAGGCCAGCAGCAGGTCGTTGGCCCGCATCACCAGCTCGTCCAGCCAGCCGGGCCCGAGTGCGGCCAGCACGCCGAGCGGGGTGCCGATCAGCGCCGCCGCGCCCACCGAGACCAGTCCGATCAGCAGCGTGGTCTGCGCGCCGATCATGAGCTGGCTGACGATGTCGCGGCCGAACCGGTCGGTGCCCAGCCAGTACTCCGGGCCGGGCCCGGTCAGCCGCAGCGTGGCGTCCACCAGCGTCGGGTCGTGCGGGGTCCACAGCAGCGACAGCAGCGCGGCGCAGCCCACGAGTCCGATGAGGACGGTCCCGGCCCACAGGCTGGCCGAGCGGCCCTGGCGCGCGCTCACGTGGCCTGCCGCAGCCGAGGGTTGAGCACCGTGTGCAGCACGTCCACCGCGAAGTTGACCAGCAGCACCGCGCACACCAGCACCATCACCACGTTCTGCACCACCAGCAGGTCCCTGGCCGCGACCCCGTCCAGCAGCAGGCTGCCCAGCCCCGGCAGCACGAACACCCGCTCCACCACCACCGCGCCGATCAGCAGCGTGGTGAGCTGGAGGCCGAGCACGGTGAGCACCGGCCCGGCGGCGTTGCGCAGCCCGTGCCGCAGCAGCGCGCTGAACCTGGTGTGCCCCTTCGCCCGCGCCGTGCGCAGATAGTCCTCTGTGGACACATCCAGCACCGCGGAGCGCACGTACCTGGTCAGCACCGCGCCCTGCACCAGCCCGAGGGCCAGCGCGGGCAGCACCAGTCCACGCAGGAATTCCAGTGGATCCCGCACCGGCGGCGTCCAGCCGCCGGCCGGCAGCAGCTGCCAGCGCACCGCGAAGAGCTGCACCAGCAGGATGCCCGCGATGAACCCGGGCACGGCCAGGCCGAGCTGGCTCAGCCAGGACACCGCGACCCCACCGGCCCGCCGCCGTGCCATCGCCGCGTACACCCCGGCAGGCACCGCGATCAGCAGCGCCACCAGCATCCCGGCCCCGACCAGCCACATCGTCACGCCGAGCCGGTCCATCAGCTGCGGGCCGATCGGTTCCCTGGTCACGTAGGAGCGGCCGAACTCGCCGGTGACGAACCCGCCGAGCCAGTCCAGGTACTGGGTGAGCGGCGGCCGGTCGGTGCCGAACTCGCGCCGGGTCTGTTCGAGCAGCTCGGGCGAGGCACTCAGACCCAGCGCCACCTGGGCCGGATCACCGGGCAGCAGGGCCAGGAAGGCGAACACCACCACGGACGCGATCAGCGTGCTGACCAGCAGGATCGCCGTACGCCGGGCCAGTCGCGGCAGCATCGCCGCGGTCACTGCCTGCCCAGCCGGGCGAACTCGAAGGACTCGCCGATCTCGTTGCGCGGCAGCCCGGTCACCTTGGTCCTGGCCACCACCAGGTTGGGGAAGACGAACAGCCAGCAGGCGGCGGCGTCCGTGGCGATGGTCCGGGCCGCCTCCCGCATCAGCCGGTTCTGGGTGTCCGGGTCGACCTGGTCGGCCCGGTCCAGCAGGGTGCGCACGGCCGGGTTGTCGTAGCCCCAGTAGTAGTTGGGGTTGCCGAAGCTGTCGATGTCGCGGGCCTCGACGTGCTGCACGATGGACAGGTCGAAGTCGTGTTCGGTGAAGACCTGCTTGAGCCACACCGAGGGGAAGTCCACCGGCTCGATGCCCACGGTCACGCCGACCTTGTCGAGGTAGGACTTGATCACCTGGGCGGAGGAGATGGCGTAGGGCAGGTTCGGGATGCGCAGGGTCAGGTTCAGCCCGCTCACCCCGGCCTCGCGCAGCAGTTTCCGCGCCTGGTCCGGATCGTAGGGCGTGACGCCGGTGAGGTCCTCGAACCAGGGATCGGTCGGTGGGACCATGCTGCCGATCAGCACCCCTCGCCCGGCCCAGGCCAGTCGCAGCAACGCGGCCCGGTCGATGGCGTGGGTCAGTGCCCGGCGCACCCGCACATCCGACAGCGGCGCGCGGCGGTTGTTGAAGGACAGCACCACCTCGCCGTTGGTGGTGCCCTCCAGCACGGTGAACCGGCGGTCCTGGGTGAACTGCGGGATCGAGTCCGGCGCGCCGACGGTGGCGATCACGTCGATGCCGTTGCTCAGCAGCGCGTTGTTCAGCGCGGTCGGATCGCGGAAGTACTTCAGCGCCACGGTGGTGTAGGTCGGCCGCGCTCCCCAGTAGCCCTCGCGGGCCCGCAGCACGATGGAATCGCCCCTGGTCCGGGAGAACACCTCATACGGTCCGGTGCCCACCGGCCGGGTGCCCAGCTCGTTGACGCCGGTCGGGGAGAACATCGCGCCCACCCGCCCGGTCATGGCGAACAGCCAGCCGTTGCTCGGCCTGCTCAGCACCACCCTGGCGTGCAGCGGGGAGACCACCTCGACCTGGCGTAGAACGTCCATTGTGGACTTGAGGGAGACCGCCCAGTCGGTGCGTACCCGCTCCAGGCTGAACTTCACGTCCTCGGCGCTGAACGGCGCCCCGTTCGCGAAGCGGACATTCGGCCTCAGTCGGAAGTCGTAGACCGTCCGATCGGGACTCACCGTCCACGATTCGGCCAGTCCCGCCGCGATCCGGCCCCCCTCGTCCCGCTTGACCAGACCCTCGTAGACGTTGCCGAGCAACACCTGTGGGATGGCGGCCCCGTCGGTCCTGGTGAAGTCGAAGTTCTGCGGCTCAGCGGTGAAACCGATGCTCACGGTGTTCGGATCGGCCGGTGCGACGGCACGTTCACCCGCCGAACATCCGGTGAAAACGACGCTGAGGACGAGAAGCGACGCGACCGCGCGCAGTCCGCTGGATGATCGTCGCATGTCGGCACACTACGGCTTTCACCGACCGTTGGCCGCCCCCAACGGGTGCAAATCCGCACTGAGTCCGGTGGTGTGTGTCATCCCGGGTTAGCTTGCGCAGAGAACGCGTTGTCAGTACTGGGGTAGGGAGGTTCGAACGTGGAGGGCAACGCACCAGTACAGCTCGCCCGGCGGTCCACACCGCCGAAGCCCGGCACCGAGGTGCCGCTACTGGCCTTCGCACCCCGGGTCGGCCTGCAACTCGGCCACCGCCCGGTCCTGTTGTTCTTCTCCGGCGGCCTGCGCCTGCGCGCCGAGGCCTCTGTCGACGGCCGCAGCCGGCTCCGCGTCCTGGGCTTCCACCTGCTGGCCGATCATCCGCAACTCGGCAAGGTGACCATCACCCGAACCGAACCGGACTCGGCCCCCACCAGCCTGGTGGACACCGGCGGCACCGAGGCTCCCGGCGTGAGCGCCCTGTTCCTGCACTGCGCGGTGGACATCGAGCGTTCCCCCGGTTCGGGCCGGGCCCTGCACCTGCGGACCTCGACCCCGTTGCAGCTGGTCGGCCGCGCCCGGACGTTCCCGCCGGTCAGCGAGCCGTTCCGATCACAGCGGACGGTGGAGCTGTACCAGCCGGGCGATTCGGTGCCGATGGGTTCGCTGGACCCGTTCCGGGTGAACCTCGGAGGTTGCTGACCCAGTTCCCGCCCACACCCGCCGCGGTCAGCCGCGCTCGCCCCGGCCGCCTCGCGATGCCAGCCGACATTGCCCAGCGGCGGCGTGCGACCAGCTGCCATTGTCCCGCGGCCGCGTGCGACCAGCCGACATTGCCCCGCGGCCGCGAGGCGACCAGCCGCCATAGCCCCGGCCGCCTCGCGCGGTCAGCCGCCGATGCCCAGTGGCCGGTGCGTCGCGGTCGCGGTGACCTCTACCCCGGTGCCGTGCACGATGAGCCGCCCCTTGCCGCGGCGCTTGGCCGAGTACATCGCCGCGTCGGCCAGGCCGAGCAGCTTGTCCGCGGTCAGGTCGTGCTCGAACACGGTCAGGCACACCACGCCGATGCTCGCCCTGGCCACGTGCTGCTGCCCGGCGATCGCGTACGGCACCTGCAACGCGGACAGCACCCGCTCGCCGACCTCTTCCGGCGGGTGGTCGGTGCCGTCGAGCAGCACCCCGAACTCGTCCCCGCCCAGCCGCGCCACCGTGTCCGTGGCGACCACGCAGCCGCGCAGCCGTTCGCCGACCGCGCGCAATACCGCGTCGCCCGCGGCATGTCCGAACCTGTCATTGACAGCCTTGAAGTCGTCCACGTCGATGAACAGCAGCATCAGCGGCCGATGCTCGTCGATCCGGCTGCGGATCGCCCCGCTGAGCCGGTCCCGGAAGACGACCCGGTTGGCCAGCCCGGTGAGCGAGTCGTGGTAGGCCTGGTATTCGAGCTGCCGCTGGCTGTCCTGCAGGCGTTTGAGCAGTCGCATGTTGTCCGCTGAGGTCAGCAGCTGGCGCACCATGATCAGCCCGACGCAGAACAGTCCCAGGTAGACCTGCCACATCCCCAGTTGGATGCCCAGTGCGGTGCCGATCGCGATGAACACGCCGGTGATCACCAGCGGCACGTACGGCACCACCAGGTGCAGGTAGTCCCCGGCCTGCAACCGGCCCGAGTCCCGCCCCGCAGGCCCGCGGTCCACCGGCGCCCACGGCGCCAGCGCGAAGATCAGGGTGCCCGCCATGAAACCGGCGTCCGCGATCGGCGGCACATGCCCGGTGCCCTTGGAGATCAGGTAGGCGAACAGCCAGCCGGAGGCGGACTGGCAGGCGAAGGCCACGCTGAGGAAGACCACCGGGAGCTGCCGCGCGGTCTGCCGGACCCGGGACAGGGTGGCGACCACGCCGAGCAGCACCACATAGGCGGCCGGGTGCACCAGCAGGGTGATCATGCCGGGACCACTGCTGAACCAGGAGCGCGGCGCCCCGCTGGGGATGGCCGAGGCCACCCAGAACAGGAAGGCCAGCGAGCCGAGGATGATCAGCGCGTCCACCAGCAGCATCGCCCCGCCGTAGCGCCGCCGTGCCACCGGCGCGGCCACCTCGGAATGCTCGCCGCGGGCCAGTTCGACCACGCCGGCCATGGACAGCAATGGCGCGATGACAAAGGCGGCCGAGGCGACAATCGCGATTGTCCGGGTCATCCCGACCATCGAGCCCACGGTCAGCGCCGCCAGCCCGAAGGCCAGCCCGACGCTCGCCGCGGCCATCCAGTTCCGCCACCGCCGGCCCACCCCGGTCCGCCCCCGAGCGGTCCAGGAGTACCCGAACACTGCGAACAAGGCCGCTACCAGCTGAAACGCCTTGTCCGTGATCATCGACGCCCAGGGGGACAAGATCCCCGAACTGGTGACGACCACCAGCAACGACAACCCGACCAGGGTCGTCGTGGTCAGCACACGGAACGTTCGCGCGGCCATTGCTCCCGCTGTCGACTAATGCGGCGGATATGCAGGGACCGGACCACTGTAGTAATAGCCGCCAGAACTGTCGACCTGATCGGGTGACAACGGCACCCTTGACCGGCAATGTGCAACATGCACTCTGCGATTTTCGGTCAATGAATTCAATGCACTAAAGGGCACTGAACAACGCCAAAATGCGAAAAAGCTTCCGGCCCCGGGGCGAACCCACGAGGCCGGAAGCCTTCTCAAATTTAGTTCGGCGGCGTCCTACTCTCCCACACGCTCACGCATGCAGTACCATCGGCGCTGGAGGACTTAGCTTCCGGGTTCGGAATGGGACCGGGCGTTTCCCCTCCGCCATAACCACCGAAACACTATGAAAAAACACAAACCATCAACACACACTCAGGTGTGCCAGGTTGGTTCTTTCAGAACCACACAGTGGACGCGTAGCAACTTTGTGAGCAAGCCCTCGGCCTATTAGTACCCGTCAACTCCACCTATTACTAGGCTTCCATCTCGGGCCTATCAACCCCATCGTCTATAGGGGGCCTTAACCCTTCAAGAGGGTGGGAGACCTCATCTCGAAACAGGCTTCCCGCTTAGATGCCTTCAGCGGTTATCCCTTCCGAACGTAGCCAACCAGCCATGCCCTTGGCAGAACAACTGGCACACCAGAGGTTCGTCCGTCCCGGTCCTCTCGTACTAGGGACAGCCTTCCTCAAGTCTCCAACGCGCGCGGCGGATAGGGACCGAACTGTCTCACGACGTTCTAAACCCAGCTCGCGTGCCGCTTTAATGGGCGAACAGCCCAACCCTTGGGACCTACTCCAGCCCCAGGATGCGACGAGCCGACATCGAGGTGCCAAACCATGCCGTCGATATGGACTCTTGGGCAAGATCAGCCTGTTATCCCCGGGGTACCTTTTATCCGTTGAGCGACACCGCTTCCACAAGCCAGTGCCGGATCACTAGTCCCGACTTTCGTCCCTGCTCGACCCGTCAGTCTCACAGTCAAGCTCCCTTGTGCACTTACACTCAACACCTGATTGCCAACCAGGCTGAGGGAACCTTTGGGCGCCTCCGTTACCCTTTGGGAGGCAACCGCCCCAGTTAAACTACCCACCAGGCACTGTCCCTGAACCGGATCACGGTCCGAGGTTAGATATCCAGTACGACCAGAGTGGTATTTCAACGATGACTCCACCACAACTAGCGTCGCAGCTTCACAGTCTCCCACCTATCCTACACAAGCCGAACCAAACACCAATACCAAGCTATAGTAAAGGTCCCGGGGTCTTTCCGTCCTGCCGCGCGTAACGAGCATCTTTACTCGTAATGCAATTTCACCGGGCCTGTGGTTGAGACAGCGGAGAAGTCGTTACGCCATTCGTGCAGGTCGGAACTTACCCGACAAGGAATTTCGCTACCTTAGGATGGTTATAGTTACCACCGCCGTTTACTGGCGCTTAAGTTCTCAGCTTCGCCACACAAGTGTGACTAACCGGTCCCCTTAACGTTCCAGCACCGGGCAGGCGTCAGTCCGTATACATCGTCTTGCGACTTCGCACGGACCTGTGTTTTTAGTAAACAGTCGCTTCTCCCTGGTCTCTGCGGCCAACCAACCCTAGCCCGTAAAGAGCTTCAAGTCAGCGGGCCCCCCTTCTCCCGAAGTTACGGGGGCATTTTGCCGAGTTCCTTAACCACAGTTCACCCGAACGCCTCGGTATTCTCTACCTGACCACCTGTGTCGGTTTGGGGTACGGGCCGCGTGAACACTCACTAGAGGCTTTTCTCGGCAGCATAGGATCACTCTACTTCGCCTCAATCGGCTACGCATCACGTCTCAGCCTTAATGGATGACGGATTTGCCTATCACCCGGCCTACACGCTTACACCAGTACTACCACTCACTGGCGGAGCTACCTTCCTGCGTCACCCCATCGCTTGACTACTACGAGATCAGGTCCCACGCTCACTCAGTTTCTCCCGAAGGATCCACTTCGCTCGGGTGGTTAGTATCCCTCGCCTCACCATGGGCGCATCCACACGGGTACGGGAATATCAACCCGTTGTCCATCGACTACGCCTGTCGGCCTCGCCTTAGGTCCCGACTTACCCTGGGCGGATTAACCTGGCCCAGGAACCCTTGGTCATCCGGCGGCAGAGGTTCTCACTCTGCAATCGCTACTCATGCCTGCATTCTCACTCGCACACCCTCCACAACTCGCTCACGCGGCTGCTTCCCTGGATGCACGACGCTCCCCTACCCATCCACACGACTAGACACCCGGTTCAAGCCCGGGAGCCGATCTATAGTGTGAATGACACGGCTTCGGCGGTACGCTTAAGCCCCGCTACATTGTCGGCGCGGAACCACTTGACCAGTGAGCTATTACGCACTCTTTAAAGGGTGGCTGCTTCTAAGCCAACCTCCTGGTTGTCTGAGCGACCCCACATCCTTTCCCACTTAGCGCACACTTAGGGGCCTTAGCCGGTGTTCTGGGCTGTTTCCCTCTCGACTACGAAGCTTATCCCCCGCAGTCTCACTGCCACACTTCACACACCGGCATTCGGAGTTTGGCTGATTTCAGTAAGCTTGTAGGCCCCCTAGACCATCCAGTAGCTCTACCTCCGGCGTGAAACATGTGACGCTGCACCTAAATGCATTTCGGGGAGAACCAGCTATCACGGAGTTTGATTGGCCTTTCACCCCTACCCACAGCTCATCCCCCAGGTTTTCAACCCTGGTGGGTTCGGGCCTCCACGACGTCTTACCGTCGCTTCACCCTGGCCATGGGTAGATCACTCCGCTTCGGGTCTAGAGCACGCGACTATTTCGCCCTATTCAGACTCGCTTTCGCTACGGCTACCCCACACGGGTTAACCTCGCCACGCACCACTAACTCGCAGGCTCATTCTTCAAAAGGCACGCCATCACCCGAAGGCTCTGACGGATTGTAAGCACACGGTTTCAGGTACTCTTTCACTCCCCTCC